>NZ_JANFLR010000001.1:0-1393240 GCF_024385485.1 Arthrobacter sp. zg-Y1116
GGAAACGGCCTGTTCAACCAATCAAAATAAATTGGTATCAATAAACTTGGCACACTATTGAGTTCTCAAACAACAGACGCAATCCGAAAATACTCGGGAAAACAATGTTTTCCTTTTCTCCTTCGCTGCAATGTTTTTATATCTTATTCCATTCCGGCGTTATTTGCAATTCGCGGTTTCCCTTGTCGGGAACCCGTGAAAGGCGTTTTCCGCCGTTCCGGACCCAGCATCCAACGGAGTCTTTTCCACCGGCCCCGCGAAGGGCGCGCACTGGTTGGACTCTGTTTTTTGTTGGGGTTTGGCCGCCATGCTCGGGCGCTTTTCCAGCGTCCCGGCCGCGGCGACTCATGTAACTCTACACATCGCTTCCGGTCCTTGCAAACCGGATCGAAGTGACCTGTCGCACTGGGCCCGGGAACAGTTTTCCGTCCCCTGCCCTGCCCTGCCCTGCAACCGATGTTTCCATTTTAGGACTGTCCCGCTGCCCCCATGCAAGCCCGCAGCCGGTTTTCCTCGTCACACCCGCGCGGACAGCTCCGGGCCGGAATCTCCTTCGTCAGCTGCCGTTCCGCAGATAGGCGAGCTGCGCGGCCACCGAAAGTTCCGCCGCCCGGCGGACGTTCGCCGGCACATCGGAGTAGACCAAGTCAGCGATCTCCCCCGCGCCGGCGTCCGGCCCGGCTTGTGCCAGGGCTGCCCGGATCTGTTCCAACCTCTCTTCTCGGTGGTCGCGGTAGGTCAGGACCAGGGAACTAAGGTCCGCCTGGACCGGTCCGTGTCCGGGAAGGACCATGGCCGGTCCAAGGTTGGAGAGCATATCCAGTGTGTCCAGGTAATCGCCGAGGTTTCCGTCCGGATAGTCCAGCACGGTAGTACCCCGCCCCAGGATGGTGTCCCCCGTCAGGACGGAACCGTTGGCGCCGTCGTCGGGAAGCCAGAAGCACACCGAATCGGACGTGTGGCCCGGAGCCGCAAGGACCCGGATGTCCACACCTGCAGCGGAGATCTCTTCATCAGCCGCCAGTGGTTTGCCCGACACACAGAAAGCGGGATCGAAGGCCCGCACCGGAGCGCCGGTCAGTTCGGCGAACCGCCGGCTGGCCTCCGTGTGGTCGGAATGCCGGTGGGTGATGAGCACCAGCTCCACGGTTCCGGCATCCGCCAGGGCCTGCAGGTGCTGCTCGTCCCGGGGGCCCGGGTCCACCACCACCGTGCTTCCGGATCCGGGGGCAGCCACAATGTAGCTGTTGGTGCCGTCCAGCGACATGGGACCCGGGTTCGGCGCCAGCCTTACGCGGGTCAGGTCACTGCTGCGGACCACTCCGGATTCCGGAAGCATTGGCATGTTTGTCCTAGGCCAGGCGGGTCAGCCAGCCGTGGGTATCCTCCACGGTGCCGGTCTGGATGCCGAGCAGCTGCTCGCGGATGGACATGGTGACCTCGCCGGGCTTGGAGTCGGCGGAGCCAATGACCTCGTCCTCGGACTTCAGCTGGCCGATCGGGGTAATGACGGCAGCCGTACCGCAGGCGAACACCTCGGTGATCTCGCCGGAGGCAATGCCCTCGCGCCATTCGTCCAGGGTGATCTTGCGTTCCTGGACGTCCATGCCGCGGTCGCGGCCCAGCTGCAGCACGGACGAGCGGGTAATGCCGTGCAGGATGGTGCCGGACAGGGCCGGCGTGACCAGACGGCCGTCCTTGAAGACGAAGAAGACGTTCATGCCGCCCAGTTCTTCAACGGCGTTGTCATTGAATTCGTCCAGGAACAGCACCTGCTTGCAGCCGTTCGCTTCGCCTTCCATCTGGGCAATGAGCGACGCCGCGTAGTTACCGCCGCACTTGGCTTCCCCGGTGCCGCCGCGGCCTGCGCGGGCGTACTTGGAGGAGAGCCAGATGGATACAGGCTTCAATTCCCCGCCGAAGTAGTTTCCGGCCGGGGAGGCGATGACCCGGTAGGAGACTTCACGGGCCGGGCGAACGCCAAGGAAGGCCTCCGTGGCGATCATGAAGGGACGCAGGTACAGCGCGGCGCCGTCTCCGTCGGGGATCCAGTCCTGGTCCAGTGCCACCAGCTGGCGGATGGACTCCAGGAACAGTTCCTCGGGCAGTTCGGGCAGGGCAAGCCGGCGGGCGGAAAGGTTCAGGCGGGCGGCATTGGCCTCCGGACGGAAGCTCACCACTGAACCGTCGGCATGGCGGTAGACCTTCAGGCCCTCGAAAATCTCCTGGCCGTAGTGCAGCACGCCGGCGGCAGGATCAATGGAGATGGGACCGTAGGGCTCAATCCGAGCGTTCTGCCACTCCTGCTCGCCGGACTCCCCCGCCTTCCAGTCAATGACGGCGGTGTGATCCGTGAAGTAGTCGCCGAACCCGGGGTTTGCCAGGATGGCTGCACGCTCGGCGGCGAGCTTGGGATTGCTGGAAAGCTCCTGGGAAAACTCCAGTGCACTGACGGTCATGATTCCTCCACTGTGAACGGCAAAAGCCCGTTCTACGACTGCTTATTGGCTATGCACGAGCTTATGACACTGCGGTGGCAATGGCATCGCCGACCTCAGCGGTGGAACGCCGCGTTCCGTCCCTGCCGGCGAGGTCTTTCTCCACTGCCCGTTCCACTCTGGCCGCTTCTTCGTGGAAGCCCAGATGCTGCAGCAGGAGCGCGGCAGAAAGAATGGCTGCGGTGGGGTCGGCCTTTTGCTGCCCGGCAATATCGGGAGCGGAGCCGTGGACCGGCTCGAACATGGAGGGGAAGGTCCGGTCCATGTTGATGTTTCCGGAGGCCGCCAGGCCGATCCCGCCGGTGATCGCCGCTGCGAGGTCCGTGATGATGTCACCGAACAGGTTGTCGGTGACAATCACGTCGAAGCGTGACGGATCGCTCACCATAAAGATCGTTGCGGCATCCACGTGCAGGTAGTCATGTGTCACCTCCGGGAACTCGGCGGCTACCTTCTCCACGGTGCGCTTCCAGAGCCTGCCCGCATTCACCAGCACGTTGTGCTTGTGGACCAGGGTCAGGTGGCGGCGCGGCCGGGCAGCGGCCCGGCGGAAGGCGTCGCGCACTACCCGTTCCACGCCGTACGCGGTGTTCAGGGATACCTCGGTGGCGATTTCCTGCGGGGTGCCCTCCCGCAGCACTCCCCCGTTGCCGGCGTACGGTCCCTCGGTACCTTCGCGCACCACAACGAAGTCCACGTTGCCCGGAGCAGAAAGCGGGCTGTGCACACCCGGGTACAGGCGGGACGGCCGCAGGTTGACGTAGTGGTCCAGGCTGAACCGCAGCTTCAGCAGCAGTTCGCGCTCTATCAGGCCCGACGGGACGAGCGTGTCCCCCGGTGCGGCACCCACGGCACCGAACAGGATGGCATCGTGCCCCTTGAGCGCTTCCAGCGTGTGCTCCGGAAGCGTCTCGCCGGTTTCCAGCCAGTGCTCCGCTCCCAGCGGGTATTCCGTCAGCTCAAACCGGACGGGGCTGCCGCCGGTTACCGCCAGCAGCACCTTCACTGCTTCGGCGGTGACTTCGGGGCCAATCCCGTCGCCGGGGATGACGGCCAGGGAAATGGTTCGGGGTGTGTCTTCGCTCATGCTGCCCATCCTAGGAAACCGGTCCAGATACCGGGCAACCCGTCCCGCATCGTGGACACCCGGGACGGACCTCCGGGACATCACCTCCGGGAGTTCAACCCGCAGTATGACGCGCGGACGCCCGAACACCCCTAAAGTTGGTTTCCATGCTCGTGCACCGACGACTCTATGCCTGGCTGCAGGCGAACTCCGGGAAAGTGAACTTCTGGCAGGCAATCGCTGCCACGCTCATCTTCGCCGTCCCCTTCCTGCTGGCGGGAGGAGGACAAAACGTCGAGTTCGTCCTGTCCGCGGCCATTTGCATGAGCCTGGCCTGGCGCCGCAGCCGCCCGGTAGCGGCAGCCGCCGTCCAAGCCGCCGCCTGTGTCCTCCAGCTTTTCCTGGTCCCGGTCACCGGCCTGCCGGCAGACATCTTCGTGCTGGTCACTGTGTATTCCCTGGCTGCCTTCGCCCCGCGCTGGGCGAGCATTGCCGGGCTGGCCCTGGCCGCCATCGGCGGGGCACTCTTCCTGATCCGGTATATCTTCCCCGACATCGCCGGGGAGGGCATTTCCGTCATCGCCGTCATCGACCTCGTCGCCGTCGAAGCGGTGGTCCTGGTGGCATGGACGTTCGGCGACCTGACCCGCACCCGTCGCCTGGCCGTGCAGGCCCTCCAGGACCGCGCGCATCGGCTCGAAGTGGAACGCCAACAGGAACGTGAACTCGCCGCCGCCGATGAACGCAGCCACATCGCCCGCGAAATGCACGACATCGTGGCGCACTCACTGTCAGTGATCATCACCCAGGCCGACGGCGCCCGGTATGCGAGCGCCGAGGACCCGGACATCGCGCCGAAGACGCTGGGCGTCATTGCAGAGACCGGCCGAAGTTCCCTGCGGGAGATGCGCCGACTGCTTGGCGTACTGCGCGGCGACGAAGCCGCCTCTACCCGTCCCCTCCCTTCCCTCGCCGACATCGACGAACTGCTGGAGTCCGTTCAACGGGGCGGGCTGGAAGCCGCCTTCAGCGTTACCGGTACGCCGCGGCGCGCCTTGCCGCCGGGGGCGGAGCTTACCGCTTATCGGGTGATCCAGGAGTCGCTCACCAACGTGCTCAAGCACGCCGGCCCGCGGGCGCGTGCCGACGTGGCCCTGCGGTGGACCCCTGCCGGACTGGAACTGGATGTCCACGACGACGGGCTGGGCGCGGCGTCGGCCCTGCACGACGACGGCGCCGGGCAGGGCATCAAGGGCATGGCAGAGCGGCTGTCCCTCTACGATGGAACGTTGAAGGCCGCCCCTGCGGCCGGCGGAGGATTCCGCATTGAAGCATTCATTCCCTACACGGAGGCCTAGCCACAGTGCCGGATTCCCCCTGGACTGCAGCGTCCGACCCGTCCACCGAGCCCGCAGCCCCCATCCGGGTACTCCTCGTTGATGACCAGCAGCTGGTGCGCGGCGGGTTCCGGATGCTGATCAATTCCCAGCCCGACCTCAAGGTTGTTGCCGAAGCCGGTAACGGGCGGGAGGCGCTGGCCGCGCTGGCAGCCGTGTCCGCCGACGTCGTACTGATGGACGTCCGTATGCCCGGGATGGACGGCATCGAAGCCACCTCCCGGATTCTGGACGGCGACACCGGCAGCAAACCCAAGGTCGTAGTCCTGACCACCTTCGACCTGGATGAATACGCGCTCACCGCCATCCAGGCCGGAGCCAGCGGATTCCTCCTGAAGGACGCACCGCCCGAGGAACTCCTGGAGGCCATCCGGACCGTGTACCGCGGGGACGCCGTCATTGCACCGTCTACTACGCGCCGCCTCCTCAACCACGTCGCTCCCCTGCTGCGCACGGCCGGTGCGCCGGGCAGCCGGCATGCCGACGCCGTCGCCTCCCTGACCCCGCGCGAACACGAGGTGTTCACCCTGATTGCGCAGGGCCTGTCCAATCCGGAAATCGCCGCGAAGCTGTACCTGTCCGAAGCGACCGTGAAGACCCACGTGGGGCATATCCTGGCCAAGCTGGAGGCCCGGGACCGGGTACAGGCCGTGGTCATTGCCTACGAGACGGGGATTGTCGCACCCTAGGGGGATGGTCACGGTCGACGACGTTCGCTCCATCTGTCTCTCCCTCCCGGGCGTGACGGAGCGCCTTAGCTGGAAGCAGCCGGCCTGGTTCGCCCGTACCCTGATGGCCCGGATGTGGGAGGACGGTGTCCTGACCGTGAAGAGCGCCGAACGCGAGGCGCTGGCGGCGCTGCAGCCGGACCTGTTCTATTGGACGCCGCACCACAACCGGTCCCCCTTGCTCCTCCTGGCCCGGCTGGAGCATCTGCCTCCGGATGAGCTGTCCGAGCTGCTCCGCGAGTCCTACCGGCTGGCCGGCCCCCTTCCACCCACGGTATGAGACGCTGAGAAAAATGACCTCCTGCCCTCCGATGTAACCGCATCCGCCTCGGCAATACTGTGGCGGTATGACATCACTTGCACAGCATTCCCCTGCGGCCGGCGCCGGAAAACCGCGTCTGGCCGCCGCCGCACAGCTCCTGAACAAGACCTACGGAACCGGCGACACCCGCGTCCACGCCCTGAAGGACGTGGACGTCAGTTTCGAAACCGGTACGTTCACCGCCATCATGGGCCCCTCCGGCTCCGGCAAATCCACACTGATGCACTGCCTCGCGGGCCTGGACACTTCAGACTCGGGCCGTATCTGGGTAGGCGGCACCGAAATCACCGGTCTGAAGGACGCCGATCTCACCCGCCTGCGCCGCGACAGCGTGGGATTCGTGTTCCAGTCCTTCAACCTGGTGCCCACACTGACCGCGGAGCAGAACATCACGTTGCCGGTCTCCCTGGCCAACGGCACCGTGGACCGTGAATGGCTGGACTTCATCACCGAAACCCTCGGCCTGCGGGACCGGCTTCGGCACCGCCCCCACGAGCTTTCCGGCGGGCAGCAGCAGCGCGTGGCCGTGGCCCGGGCCCTCCTGACCCGCCCGCATGTACTCTTCGGCGACGAACCCACCGGCAACCTGGATTCCAAGTCCGGTGCCGAAGTACTCTCGCTCCTTCGCCGCTCCACCAAGGAGTTCGGCCAGAGCATCATCATGGTCACGCACGACCCCGTGGCCGCTTCCTACGCTGACCGCGTGGTCCTGATGAACGACGGCGAGCTGGTCGGGGAACTGGCGCAGCCGACCCCCGAGTCCGTGCTCGCCGCCCTCACCCAGCTGGGGGCATAAGCATGCTGCAGGTAGCCCTGGCGCAGGTGCGCCTGAATGCCCGGCGGTTCATCGCCGTTTCCCTGGCGGTGCTGATTGCCGTCGGCTTCCTCACCGCCACCCTCATCATCAATTCCTCGTCCAAGGCCTCGCTGACGCAGAGCGTCGGCGAGGCGTACCGGAACGCCGATCTGCTCGTCACCAGCGATATGTACAGTGCGGACGCGGCCGTATTGGATGAAGACACCGCCGCCCTGGTCCGGGAGACCCCCGGCGTGGAGGGTATCTACGCGGCCCGGCAGACCTACGTCGCCTTCGGCAAGGACCTGAACGTCGCCCAGCTGGGCAACACCTCGGAGCACGCGGACCTCTTCCCCGTGGACGTACTCCAGGGAACGCTCCCGGTCGCCGACAACGAAGTAGCCGTGGACAAGGACACCGCCGAGCGCCAGGAGCTGACCGAGGGGTCGGTGCTACCCCTCACCGCCTTTATCGATGACCCCACAGGTGAGCAACAAACGGCCGAGCTCACGGTCACTGCCCTGGTGTCCGCGTCCAAGGACCCGCAGCTCATGGGAACCCCGCAGCTGTATTCAACCTCTGCCACGGCGGCTGAGTTCGGTGAGCCCGGGTCCGGTTTCACCAGCATCCAGGTGGCACTGGCCGACGGCGCCTCAGTGGAGGACGTCCGTGCAGCACTGCAGCAGGACATCAGCGGCCTGGAGGGTGTGTACGTCCGCACCGCGCAGGAACAGACGGACGCTGTGGTTGCCTCCTTCACCGGAGGGGAGGACATCCTCACCACCATCCTGCTGGCCTTCGCTGCCGTGGCCCTGCTGGTCTGTGCCCTGGTGGTCTCCAATACCTTCTCGGTGCTGGTGGCCCAGCGCACGCGGGAACTCGCCCTCCTCCGGTGCATTGGCGCCGCCCGCTCGCAGATCCGCCGCTCCGTCATCGTGGAAGCACTGATCGTTGGCATCGTGGCGTCAGTTGCCGGAGTCCTCGCAGCCATTGCACTCGTTGGCGGCATTATCGCCTACCTGAAGAACATCCCGGAGAGCGGCTTCGCAACGCTGTCGGTCTCCCCCCTGGCCGTTGTCGCCGGGCTGGGTGTCGGCATCGCGCTGACAGTCCTGGCCTCGCTGGTTCCGGCACGCGCCGCCACGACCGTTGCACCTCTGGCAGCCCTGCGTCCGGCGGACGACGTCCGTGCAGGAACTCGACGTGGACGTGTCCGCCTGGGCCTCGGGTTGGTACTGCTGGCGGTCGGCGCCGCACTGCTGGCCGTCGGCGCGGTAAAAGGGAACCTGCTCATTGCCTTGCCCGGCGGGATGCTCAGCTTCGTGGGCGTGCTGATGTGCGCCACGTTGTTTGTTCCGTCCCTGGTGCGCACCGTCGGCAGGATCGCGGCGCCGTTGGGTGTGCCGGGCAAGCTGGCGGCCCTCAACGCCGTCCGCAACCCCCAGCGCACCTCCGCCACTTCCTCCGCCCTGCTGATCGGCGTCACCCTGGTGACCATGATGATGACCGGCGCTGCGACCGTCCGAACCTCCCTGGACGGTGTGCTGGCGGCGGAATACCCGGTTGATGTCAGCATCAGCGGTCCCATCGACGACTCGCCGTTCACCTCCACCGACGAGGACGCGGCCCGTGCCGTGAAGGGTGTGCAGGAAGCGGTACTGGTGCCTCCGGCCGGCATGACCGAGACGGAGTACGGACCGTACGGTGTCTATGCCCTGGACCCTGCCGACGCCGCGAAGGTGCTGCAGGATTCCACCCTGGTACTGGAGTCAGGCGTCATCCTGATGCCGCAGGGAACCACGGAGAAAACCCTTACGGTTCAAGGAGCGGCCAAGAGCGTCGAACTGAAGGTGGTGGTCTCGGACAGCAGCCAGCTGCAGCCGCTGATCAGCAGCGAGACTGCCGAAACCCTCGGCGGTCTGCCGGCGGCGGAAGCGGATACCTATCCTGTGCAGCCGCAGCTGTGGCTGACCGTGGCGGACGGCCTGAACACCAACGAGCTGATGGACCTGCGCACCGACCTTGCCGCGGCGGTGGACGTGGAGGACTACGCCGTCTCGGGCTCGGCCATTGAGCGGGGGGCTTTTGAACAGATCATCAACGTCCTGCTGATGGTGGTCACCGGGCTGCTGGGAGTGGCAGTGGTGATTGCCCTGGTGGGTGTGGCAAACACCCTCTCCCTGTCCGTCCTGGAACGCACCCGTGAGTCCTCGCTGCTGCGCGCATTGGGCCTGACCCGCGGACAGCTGCGCGGCATGCTTGCCCTGGAGGCCGTGCTGATTGCCGGTGTGGCTGCCCTGATGGGCAGCATCCTGGGCTCACTGTACGGCTGGTTGGGAGCGGAATCCGCGCTGGGTTCCTTCACCACTGTGGCTCTGTCGCTGCCCTGGCTGCAGCTGCTCGCCGTCCTGGCCGTGGCGCTCCTGGCGGGACTGGCTGCGTCGGTGCTTCCCGCCCGGCGTGCGGCCCGGCTCTCCCCCGTGGCCGGGCTGGCCGCGGACTAGCTCCTCGCGGTCCGGCCGCGGATCTGCAAGGATACTGAACAGGATGAATTACTAAGCAGGCTGATTTCAGCCGGCACGACGAGATGCATCCGGACGACGTGAGGAGAGCACATGCAGCAGTCACAGACGGAACACGAATCGCTGGCCGCCTACCTGGACGACCATCTGGTCGGGGCGGAAACGGGCGTCCGCCTTTTCACAGCCGCGCAGCGCACCTGGGAAGGATCCCCCTATGAGGAAACCTTCGCCCGGCTCGCGGAAGAGATCGCCGATGAACGCGACGAGCTGGAATCCCTGATCCATGCGCTGGGCTATTCGCGCAGCAAGGTGAAGGCGGCTGCGGCCATGGTGGGGGCTGCAGCGGGCAAGCTGGGTCCGCTGAATCCGCTCAGCACCGGCGGCGGCGCCACGGGGCAGCTGGAACTGGAATCCCTGCAGTCCCTGGTGCGGATGAAGGAATCCCTGTGGCGGACCCTGCTGGTGCTTTCCGCCACGGATCACCGGTTCAACACGGCGCGGCTGCAGGAACTCACCGAAACCGCCCGACGTCAGCAGGAAGACGTGGCCGGCGTGATGGAACGCACCGCCGCGCAGCGGTTCCTCGGCTCCGCCGAATCCATCTGACCTGCCCAGGATCCAAAAACACCCCCGGCAACCTGCCGGGGGTGTTTTTATGTCTTAGGCCTGTTCGGCCGGTTCCTCGTACTTCGGGAAGATGGGGGTCGGAGCCGGCAGTTGGGTACCCGGCACCAGCGGCGCGCCGATCGCACTGAACTGCCGGGCGGCGTCGTCGTCCTGGCCCAGGACAGTGAGCAGCTTCGACGCACTTTCCGGCATCACCGGCTGGATCAGGATGGCCACAATGCGCAGCACCTCCAGCGTCACGTAGAGCACGGTGTTCATGCGCTCGACGTCGGTCTTCCGCAGCACCCACGGTGCCTGGTCGGCGAAGTAGGCGTTGGTGTCGCCGAGGACCTTCCATGTGGCTTCCAGTGCCCCGTGGAAATCCTGGACCTCGTAGGCCTCGCGGGAGATCTGCAGCAGGTTCCCGGCCGCTTCCAGCAGCGCAGTGTCCTCGGGGGTGAACGCTCCGGGCTGCGGCACCGCTGCGCCGCAGTTCTTGGCCACCATGGACAGTGAGCGCTGGGCAAGGTTGCCAAGGTTGTTGGCGAGGTCGGAATTCATCCGCCCGACGACGGCGTCGTGGTTGTAGGAGCCGTCCGCACCGAAGGGCACCTCGCGCAGCAGGAAGAACCGCACGGAATCCAAGCCGTACTGCTCGGCCCAGGCCTTCGGAGCCACCACGTTGCCCAGCGACTTGGACATCTTGACGCCCTTGTTGTGCAGGAAGCCGTGGATCATGATCCGCCGAGGCAGCTCCAGCTTGGCGGACATCAGGAACGCCGGCCAGAAGATGGCGTGGAAGCGGGAGATGTCCTTGCCGATCACGTGCACATCGGCCGGCCAGTACTTCTTGAACGCTTCGCTTTCCGTATCCGGGAAGCCGACGCCGGTGAGGTAGTTGGTCAACGCGTCCACCCACACGTACATCACGTGGTCCGGGTTGCCCGGCACGGGCACGCCCCAGTTGAACGTGGTGCGGGAGATGGAAAGATCCTCCAGGCCGCCCTTGACGAAGCTGATGACTTCGTTGAACCGCGAGCGCGGGGCTGCGAAGTCCGGCTGGGATTCGTACAGGGCCAGCAACCGGTCCTGGTAGGCGGAGAGGCGGAAGAAGTAACTTTCTTCTTCCGTCCAGGTCACCTCGGTGTCGGTCTCCTTGGAGTAGCGCACACCGTCCTCGCGGACTTCAGTCTCGTCCTCGGTGTAGTAGGCCTCGTCCCGGACGGAGTACCAGCCGGAGTACTTGGAGAGGTAGATGTCGCCGTTCTCCTCCATCCGCTTCCAGATGGCCTGCGCTGCGGCGTAATGGTCGGCGTCGGTGGTGCGGATGAAGCGGTCATAGGAGGTGCCCATGTCCGCTTCCATCTGTTTGAAGGCGGCGGAGTTGCGGTCCGCGAGTTCCTTGGCGGTAACGCCTTCCTTATCCGCGGACTGCTGCATCTTCAGGCCGTGCTCGTCCGTGCCCGTCATAAAGAACACGTCGTAGCCGTCGAGGCGCTTGAAGCGGGCCATGGCGTCCGTGGCGATGTGTTCGTAGGCGTGCCCGATGTGGGGCTCGCCGTTCGGGTAGGAGATGGCCGTGGTGATGTAGAACGGGGTCTTGGAATCGGAAGAAGTCACATAAGAAAATTACCCTGTTTTAGCGGGACTTGTCGCTTCGGTGCCGGTACGGCGGGCGATGCCCAGCAGGACGGCGGTGTAAAAAAGGCTGATGGTGCACGCCGTTCCCACGATGCTGCGGTAAGGCAACCAGGAGTCCCCCTGCGGCAGGAGGACGAACTCGGCCCCGATACACGCCGCCAGCAGCACCGCCAGGAAAATCTCCACCGCCACCCTGAGCCTGCGTTGCCGGTAGCTGGGCCGAAGCAGCAGCATCAGGGGCAGTACGGGCATAATCCACACCAATTCGTTGACCCACACCGTGGCGATCAGCAAACAGCCGGCCGCACCTGTTCCAAGATAGGCCAGGACGAATCTCCATCCCGTCGGAAGCCCACCCCGGACCCCGTAGAGCGCGGTCAACAAAGCCCAGGGCGGCAGCAGCGCGACCAGCAATTCCATAAAACTGGACTGCGCCGGGACCAGCCACAGCAGCAGGCTCAGCGGAGCCAGATAAACCGCCAGCCGGATTCCGACGGCGGGCGGCCGGGCCGGCGCAAAAACCGTCAGCCCGGTCAGGACCACTGCCAGGGCGAAAACCATCCGGTTGACCAGGACAACCGCGCCTTGATCGTCCCAGCCCCAAAGGACCTGCGTGTTAAGGAAGACGGCGGCATAGGAGCCGATGCCCACCAGCAGCAGGGCGCCCGCCGTCCAGGGCCGTTCGTGCGCCGGCATGGCCTGCTCCGCCGGGGGCTGTGACATGGCCCCAGCATAGCGGGAAGGCCGGCCCTGTTCGGGACCGGCCTTCCGGCGATACTGGCGCTGCCCTCCGGACAGCGGGCGTGCTGCTAGTCCTGCAGGTCCACCTCGCGGGCCACGGTGGCACCGATTTCGAGCTTCAGCGCCTCCAGCACGTCCTGCGGCACGGAGGAATCCACGGTGAGCAGGGACAGTGCCTGGCCGCCCTCGGAGTTGCGGGCCACCTGCATGCCGGCAATATTGATTTCCTTTTCGCCCAGGACCCGGCCCAGGGCGCCGATGACGCCGGGACGGTCCTGGTAGATCAGCACAATGAGGTGCTCGCTGATGGGGATTTCCAGGTCGTACCCGTTCACGCCCACGAGCTTCTGGATCTGCTTCGGACCCGTAAGGGTGCCGGAGACCTCAAGCCGCGTCCCGTCGGACAGGGCGCCGCGGATGGTCAGCAGGTTGCGGTAGTCATCCACGTCCGGGGTGGTCAGCAGCCGGACCTCGATGCCGCGCTGCTCGGCGAGGACCGGAGCATTCACATAGGAGACCTGCTCGGACACGATGTCCGTGAAGATCCCCTTCAACGCCGCCAGTTCCAGTGCCTTCACATCGAGGGCGGCAATTTCTCCGGCTACTTCAATGTCGATGGCGGTCACGGAATCCGAGGCCAGGGCGGTGAAGATCCGGCCCAGCTTTTCGATCAGCGGGATGCCCGGCCGGACGTCCTCGGCAATAACGCCGCCGGCCACGTTCACGGCGTCGGGCACCAGTTCCCCGGCCAGCGCCAGGCGGACGGACTTCGCCACCGAGATGCCGGCCTTTTCCTGGGCTTCGGCGGTGGAGGCGCCCAGGTGCGGGGTGACCACCACGTTGTCCAGGGCGAAGAAGGGCAGGTCGGTGCTGGGTTCCTTGACGAACACGTCGACGCCTGCGCCGGCGATCTTTCCGGCCTGCAGCGCCTCGTACAGGGCTGCTTCGTCCACGAGTCCGCCGCGGGCCACATTCACTACGTAGGCGGTGTCCTTCATCTTCTCGAACGCCTCGGCGCCGAGCATGCCCACCGTTTCCGGGGTCTTGGGCATGTGGATGGTGACGAAGTCGGACTCGGCGAGCAGCTCGTCGAGGGACACCAGCCGGACATTCAGCTGGGCGGCGCGGGCGGAGGTGACATACGGGTCATAGGCGAGGATCTCGGTGCCGAAGCCCTGCATGCGTGCGGCCACCAGGGCGCCGATGCGGCCCAGGCCGATGATGCCGATCTTCTTTTCGAACAGTTCGGTGCCGCTGTACTTGGAGCGCTTCCATTCGCCGTTCTTCAGGGCGGCGCTGGCCTGCGGGATGTTCCGGGCCAGGGACACGATGTGCCCCACCGTCAGTTCCGCCGCGGAGATGATGTTCGACGTCGGCGCGTTGACCACCATCACGCCGGCCTGCGTGGCGGCCTTGATATCCACGTTGTCCAGGCCCACGCCGGCCCGGGCAATAACCTTGAGGTTCCTGGCGGCGGCGATCGCTTCGGCGTCCACCTGCGTGGCGGACCGCACGAGGATGGCGTCGACGTCGGCAATCGCGGCCAGGAGCTGGGAGCGGTCGGCGCCGTCGGTGGTGCGGATGTCGAAGTCGGGGCCCAGGGCCTCGACGGTGGCGGGCGAGAGTTCCTCCGCAAGGAGTACGACTGGTTTGGTGGCAGACACCGATGACCTCTTTACACTTGGAAGATTTCTTTGCACTGGAAGATTGTGTTGGGGCATTTCGTGCAGGAGGCCGGACCCGAGGGGTCCGGCCTCCTTGCCGATTCGGCTTGCCTTTCGAGCTTATCGCGCAGGTGCGGGCGCAGGGCGAATCGGCGCCGGAGATTACGGTCCGGCTAGCGGGCTACCGAACCCTCGGTGTAATCGTCTTCATTCTTGATCCAGGAGAAGAGCTTGCGCAGGTCGCGGCCGGTGGCTTCGATGGAGTGCTCCTCGCCCTTCCTGCGCAGCTCCTTGAACTCCGGGGCACCGGCATCCTGGTCATCGATGAAGCGCTTGGCGAAGGCACCGTTCTGGATGTCCGCGAGGACGGCCTTCATGTTTTCCTTCACGCTCTCGTCAATGACGCGCGGTCCGGAGACATAGTCGCCGTATTCGGCGGTGTCCGAGACGCTCCAGCGCTGCTTGGCGATGCCGCCTTCGACCATCAGGTCCACGATCAGCTTCAGCTCGTGCAGCACCTCGAAGTACGCGACCTCCGGCTGGTAGCCGGCCTCCGTCAGGGTTTCGAAGCCGTACTGGATCAGCTGCGAGGCGCCGCCGCAGAGTACCGCCTGCTCGCCGAACAGATCGGTTTCGGTTTCTTCGGTGAAGGTGGTTTCGATGACGCCGGCGCGGGTGCCGCCGATGGCCTTGGCGTAGGACAGGGCCAGTTCCTTGGCGGTACCGGAGGGGTTCTGCTCGACGGCGATCAGGTCCGGGACGCCGCGGCCGGCTTCGAATTCGCGCCGCACAATGTGGCCCGGGCCCTTGGGAGCCACGAGCGCGACGTCGACGTCGGCCGGCGGCTGGATGTAACCGTAGCGGATGTTGAAGCCGTGGCCGAAGAACAGGGCGTCGCCGGCCTGCAGGTTCGGGGCGATGTCCTCGGCGTAGACGAAACGCTGCACCTGGTCAGGGGTAAGCACCATGATCAGGTCCGCTTCGGCGACGGCGTCCGCCACGTTCAGCACGCGCAGGCCCTCGGCCTCTGCCTTGGCACGCGAGGCGGAGCCTTCCTTGAGGCCCACGCGGACGTCCACGCCGGAGTCGCGCAGGCTGAGGGCATGGGCGTGGCCCTGGCTTCCGTAGCCGATGACGGCGACGGTACGGCCCTGGATGATCGACAGGTCTGCGTCGTCGTCGTAATACATGTCAGTCACTTTGGTTATCTCCTACTGGTTTCTAAGGACAAGGGTCTGTGGGGGAACTCAGGCGCTGCGCAGCGCGCGGTCGCTCATGGATTTTGAGCCGCGGGCAACGGCCAGGGTTCCGGATTGGACTATTTCGCGGATGCCGAAGGGCTCAAGCACCGAGAGCAGTGCGTTGAGCTTGTCGGCGGTGCCTGTTGCCTCGACGATGAGCG
This sequence comes from Arthrobacter sp. zg-Y1116, assembly GCF_024385485.1. Taxonomy (NCBI): domain Bacteria; kingdom Bacillati; phylum Actinomycetota; class Actinomycetes; order Micrococcales; family Micrococcaceae; genus Arthrobacter; species Arthrobacter sp. zg-Y1116. The sequence continues at coordinate 15,384 of NZ_JANFLR010000001.1, forward strand.
AGTCGGTGGAGACATCCACTATCGAGGCGCGGAACAGCTCGGCTGCCTGGGTTACCTGCAGCCGGGTTGCGGCATCCGCGCGGACCTTGACCAGGATGTGGTCCCGCTGCACGGAAGAATCCGGAACCAGCTCGACAATCTTGATGACGTTGATGAGCTTGTTCAGCTGTTTAGTGACCTGCTCGAGCAGGTCACCCTCGGCGTCGACCACTACGGTGATGCGGGACATGCCCGGCACCTCCGAGGGGCCCACAGCCAGGGAATTGATGTTGAATGCCCGGCGGGCAAACAGCGAGGCGACCCGGGTCAGCACGCCGGGAACGTCTTCTACCAGCACGGAAAGGGTGTGGCGGGCCATTTCCTAGTCCTCCTCTTCCCAGGTGGGAGTCATGTTGCGGGCAATCTGGATCAGGTCGTTGCTGACACCGGTGGGAACCATCGGCCACACCATGGAGTCGCGGCTGACCACGAAGTCGATCACCACGGGGCGGTCATTGATCTCCAGCGCCTGCGCGATGGTCGCGTCGATATCCTCGTCGCGTTCGCAGCGCAGGCCTACGCAGCCGTACGCCTCGGCCAGCTTGACGAAGTCCGGGATCCGCACGGTGTCATGCCCGGTGTTGAGGTCCGTGTTGGAGTAGCGGGACTCGTAGAAGAGCGTCTGCCACTGCCGGACCATGCCCAGCGAGGAGTTGTTGATGATGGCGACCTTGATCGGAATGTTGTTGATCAGGCAGGTGGCCAGTTCCTGGTTGGTCATCTGGAAGCAGCCGTCGCCGTCGATGGCCCAGACCACCCGGTCCGGTGCGCCCACCTTCGCGCCCATGGCCGCAGGCACCGAATAACCCATGGTGCCCAGTCCGCCGGAGTTCAGCCAGGCCCGGGGGCGCTCGTACTTGATGAACTGTGCGGACCACATCTGGTGCTGGCCCACGCCGGCCACGTAGACGCCTTCGGGGCCGGTCATCGCACCGATGCGTTCGATGACCTTCTGCGGGGCAATCAGTCCGTCTTCGGGCGTGGCGTAACCGATCGGGTAGGTTTCACGCAGCCGGTTCAGCACGGCCCACCAGGCCGAGATGTCGGGTTTCGCGGTTTCGAATTGTCCGCGCACGGCGTCGGCCAGTTCGGGGATGATTTCCTTCACCGAGCCCACAATCGGTACATCCGCCGGACGGTTCTTGGAGATCTCCGCCGGGTCGATGTCCGCGTGGATGACTTTGGCGCCGGGTGCGAAGGAGCTCAGCACCCCGGTGACCCGGTCATCGAAACGGGCGCCGAGGGTGATCAGCAGGTCCGACTGCTGCAGGGCGGTCACGGCGGAAACCGCACCGTGCATCCCGGGCATGCCGACATGCAGTTCGTGCGAGTCGGGGAAAACGCCGCGGGCCATCAGCGTGGTGACCACCGGGGCGCCCACCAGTTCGGCCAGTTCGAGCAGCTCCGCCGAGGCGTTGGCCTTGAGCACGCCGCCGCCCACGTAGAACACGGGCCGCTGCGAGGCGGCAATCAGGCGGGCAGCCTCGCGCACCTGCTTGGAATGTCCGCGGACCACGGTGCGGTAGCCCTGCAGATCGATCTTCGGCGGCCAGGAGAAGGTGGTCTTCGCCTGCTGCGCGTCCTTGGCAATGTCGACGAGGACCGGACCGGGACGGCCCGACGTCGCAATATGGAAGGCCTCGGCCAGCACCCGGGGGATGTCGGCGGCATCGGTCACCAGATAGGAGTGCTTGGTGATGGGCATCGTGATGCCCACGATGTCGGCTTCCTGGAAGGCATCGGAGCCGATGAACGCGCTGGAGACCTGTCCGGTGATGGCGACCATCGGCACGGAGTCCATGTGGGCGTCGGCAATGGCGGTGACGAGGTTGGTGGCCCCGGGTCCGGAGGTCACAATGCAGACGCCGGCCCGTCCGGTCACCATGGCGTAGCCTTCGGCTGCATGGCCTGCGCCCTGCTCGTGCCGGACCAGGATGTGCCGGATCTTGGTGGAATCCATGAGCGGGTCATAAGTGGGCAGGATGGCGCCGCCGGGCAGTCCGAAGACTTCGTCGACGCCGAGTTCCTCAAGCGAACGGACGATGGCCTGCGAGCCGGTCATCTCGGTGGGCGGAACGGTGTTGTTGGGCCCCTGGATGCGCTCATCCGCGGCTTCCGGATGCGCAGACACGGAACTGGCTACGTCTTTGGTCTTGGCTGCTGCCGCGCGTGCAGCGGCATTTGCCTTCGAGGCCATCAGCGAAGGGCTGATTGGCGATCCCTTACTCATCGGAACTTCCTTTGCGGATGCTAATCCATGGTCAATGCGGTCATGCGACGGCCGGCCCGGGTTGTGCCCGGTACGGCTTCTGTGTTCAGCGAAGCCAAAACTGACGATGCCAATAAAAAAACCCCTCGTGCCTGTTGGCTCCGTAGGGGTTCGCGCGTGACGTCTTAGACAAGTCGGGCTGTTACGCCACGCGCTTGATAAGGACGACGGGTACGATCTGCATACCGTTCAGTCTTGCGTTCCCCTACGGGGGTGTCAATCTTATGAGACGTCCGTCTCACTATCTGGACGTGCGTCTCGGCTTTTGGGACCTGCCCACGGGAGGCGGCAGGGCTTAATAAGGCTGCAAAGGCCTGAGGGGCCCCAAGGGCATCCGCGCCAGCGGGTGCCCTTGGGGAAGCCTTATCAGCCGGGCAGGGCTTAATAAGGCTGCAAAGGCCTGAGGGGCCCCAAGGGCATCCGCGCCAGCGGGTGCCCTTGGGGAAGCCTTATCACCCGCAGTACGCCCCGGTGGACGCGGAGTTCACCATCTTGGCGTACTTGGCCAGTACACCCTTGGTGAACTTGTGCGGCAGCGGCTGCCAGCCGACCTTGCGGGCTTCGAGCTCGTCCGGGTCCACCAGCAGGTCAAAACTGCGGGCGGCAATGTCCACCCGGATCCGGTCGCCGTCCTTCACGAAAGCAATGGGACCGCCGTCGACCGCTTCGGGTGCAACGTGGCCGATACACAGGCCCGTGGTGCCGCCGGAAAAGCGGCCATCCGTCAGCAGCAGGACATCCTTGCCCAGGCCGGCACCCTTGATGGCGCCGGTAATGGCGAGCATTTCGCGCATGCCCGGTCCGCCCTTGGGGCCCTCGTAGCGGATGACCACAACGTCGCCGGCAGAGATCTCGCCGGCGTCCAGGGCGTCCAGGGCGCCCTGTTCACGCTCGAAGACCCGTGCGGTGCCTTCGAAGACGTCGGCGTCGAACCCTGCGCTCTTCACCACAGCGCCTTCCGGAGCCATGGACCCCTTCAGGACGGTGATGCCGCCGGTCTTGTGGATGGGGTTGTCCATGGCACGCAGGACCTTCCCGTCCGGATCCGGCGGGTTGATGGCCGCGAGGTTCTCCGCCACGGTCTTGCCGGTGACCGTGAGGCAGTCGCCGTGGATCAGGCCGGCGTCGAGCAGTGCCTTCATGATCACGGGCACGCCGCCGATCTTGTCGACGTCGAACATCACGTACCGGCCGAACGGCTTCAGGTCGCCGAGGTGCGGGATGGTGTCGCCGATGCGGTTGAAATCCTCGAGGGTGAGGTCCACTTCGGCCTCGCGGGCGATGGCCAGCAGGTGCAGCACGGCGTTGGTGGAGCCGCCGAAGGCCATGGTGACGGCGATGGCGTTTTCGAAGGCCTTCTTGGTCATGATGTCGCGGGCGGTGATGCCCTTGCGCAGCAGGTTGACCACTGCCTCGCCGGATTTGCGGGCAAACTCGTCGCGGCGCCGGTCCGCGGAGGGCGGCGCGGCCGAACCGGGCAGGGACATGCCCAGGGCCTCGCCGATGCAGGCCATGGTGTTGGCGGTGTACATCCCGCCGCAGGCACCTTCACCCGGGCAGATGGCCCGTTCAATCGAGTCGAGGTCCTTCAGGCTCATCTTGCCCGCGGCGCAGGCACCCACGGCTTCGAAGGCGTCGATCAGGGTGACTTCCCGCTCGCTGCCGTCCTCCATCTTGGCGAAGCCGGGCATGATCGAACCGGCATAGAGGAAGACGCTGGAGAGGTCCAGGCGCGCTGCCGCCATCAGCATGCCGGGCAGGGACTTGTCGCAGCCGGCAAGCAGCACGGAGCCGTCCAGGCGCTCGGCCATCATCACCGTTTCCACCGAGTCCGCTATGACTTCGCGGGAAACCAGGGAAAAGTGCATGCCCTCGTGGCCCATGGAAATGCCGTCCGAGACAGAAATGGTGCCGAACTGCATGGGGAAGCCGCCGCCTGCGTGGATGCCTTCTTTGGCGCCGGTGGCGAGGCGGTTCAGGGATAGGTTGCAGGGAGTGATCTCGTTCCAGGAACTGGCGACGCCGATCTGCGGCTTCGCGAAGTCGTCGTCGCCCATGCCTACGGCACGGAACATGCCGCGGGCAGGGGCGGCGTGTATGCCGTCCGTAACGACTCGGCTGCGGGGTTTGATGTCCGGTGTGTTGTCCACGCTCATGGGTAGATCGTAGGACTTAAGCCTGCCGGGATGGTCTCTGTGACGGACATTCGCGTCTGTTGTTACGGCCTGTGAACAGCAGATGAAGATCAGAGGCAGGGACGGCACGGGCTTCCCGAATAGGGGGACGGTGTTCATAGACTGGGGGTATGACATCGGATACAGGATCCACGGATCCGGGCGTACATACTGCGGAGACGGACACTGCAGACCTGGGAAACCCCGCCAGCAACCAGCTGAAGCGGGTGCTGCGCCGCGTCTTCGAATCCCAGATTCCCAATTACGGTGACTACAACCTGGTGCTGGCCACGCCGGGCCTCGACGGTGAAACCGGTTTTTACGTGCTGGGCTACCGGTGGCGTCCGGCCGAGGTTGTGTTTGCTCCGTTCGACGTCGATACCCTCGCCGGGCTGGAAGTACCCACTTCCGTGAACACCACCAATCTGAGCCACACCGACGAGCTGGACACGGACGCGTACGAGGTGGGCACAAGCACCGGCCGCGTCTTCCAGTTTGCCGTGGAAGCGCAGGCCACCCTGCCGGCCACGGCTTCAGCGGGCGAGCGGCTGCTGGAGCAGTCCGCCGACTGGGAAGATTTCCGTTCCTTCGTGGACTCCTACCTGGAACTGGCCTAGGGCGCAGGCGGTTCGCCTACCCCCACGGGCCGGGGCGGACGAGGTTCAGCGGTTCTTTTCCTGCTGCCAGCCGCTGCACCTGTTCGCGCAGCAGGGCCTTGATCCGGGGTTCGAAGGCTGCGGTGTTTCCGCCCCAGTGCGGGGTAATAATCGCCCCGGATGCCTGCCGCAGCGGATGCTCTGCCGGCAGGGGCTCCGGATCGAAGACGTCCAGAGCCGCGCGCAGCCGTCCGGACACCACTTCCTTGGTGAGGGCTTCGCTGTCCACCACGGCGCCGCGGGCAACGTTGACCACCAGCGCCCCGTCCGGCAGGGCGGCGAGTACGTTGGCGTCGATGAGGTGGCGGGTCTGCTCGTTCAAGGGTGTGATGACCACCAGGATCTCGGCCCGGGCCGCCAGATCGGTGAGTTCGTCCGTACCGTGCACGGCGCCGTCGTCATCCGTCCGCGCCGTGCTGCCCACCCGGGTCAGCTCGACGTCGAACGGGTGCAGCCGCGCGGCAATCTCCCGGCCGATTCCGCCGACCCCCACGAGGAGCACGCGGCGGTCCGCCAGCCCCGGATACCGGATCGATTCCCACCGGCCCTCATGCTGGGCGCTCAGCGCGTTGTCGATTCCCCGCTGCGCGGACAGGATCAGGGTAAGGGCCATCTCGGCCGTGGCGGCCGCATGGACGCCGGCGGCACTGGCGATGCCCGTCCCCTCACCGACCAGCTCGGGCAGCCCGTCATAGCCCGTCGACTGCGCCTGCAGGAGCAGCAGGTTCGGCACCCGGTCCAGCGCATCTCCGTAGTCTGATCCGTTAGCGTAGGGAAGCACCACTGCATCGATGTCCGGATACGCCACCCCCTCGGGCTCACCGGCCAGGTCCCAGACGGCTGCCTTCATGCCGTCGGGCAGGGGCTGCAGGGCTTCCAGAAGTTCGGGCGTGGGCACGGTTAGGGTGCGCACCGGAACATTGCGGGATTCAGTGTCGGCCATGCCAGCCAGCGTAACCGGGTCCTCGACTATGGACAGCGGCAGGCGCCGGCCGTAACGTGAAAAACGTGCCTTCCGCCGATCGAAGGAGGCCGCCGTGGCCCGGAAATCCTTTCTCTTCACAGCCCTGGGGGTTGGGTCCGTTGCGGTTGTCTGGGCAGCCCGGACAGCTGAGCGGATGCTGGCCCACGGTGCCGTGCGGACCGCTGCGGGGATCGACACTTCCGGTGTGCCGGACCCTGACCTTCCGGTTACCCCGGTCCCCGGCGACGCCGTTACGACAGTGACCACCGGGGACCCGGCGTCGAACCTCCCCGCACGGACCTGGGTGGTGGACAGCAGCGGCGACTGGGACGGTAATCCGGGCGAATTGGTGGTCCTCCCCCATCCAGGCGGTACGCCGGAACGGAATGCAACGTGAGACGGGACACAAAAGCTGCCGGAATTTCGTTCTCCGGCGGAACTGCTGGTAGTGTTTCATGTCGTTGCTGATGCCGACCACGGAGAAAATCCGCTGGTTTCCATCACCTCGAATACGCACCTCTAGCTCAATTGGCAGAGCAATTGACTCTTAATCAATGGGTTCCGGGTTCAAGTCCCGGGGGGTGCACCAATTACCCCGTCCGATCAGGCTCTTCGCCTGGCCGGGCGGGGTTTTTTGTTGCCCTGGCGGGCAGCGGCTCCGGGCATGCAGGCCGGATTTCGTGGAGCCTGCCGACACGTGGTAATGTTTCATGTCGTTGCGGAGAACGAACCGCGCCTCACGGCGAAGGTCTTCCTTCCAACAAAGTGCGCACCTCTAGCTCAATTGGCAGAGCAATTGACTCTTAATCAATGGGTTCCGGGTTCAAGTCCCGGGGGGTGCACCAGTGAAAACCCCGTCTGACCAGGCATTGCGCCTGTCGGACGGGGTTTTTTCGTTTTGCCGCCGGGAACTCATCCGCGAACAGCTCCGCGGCCGCCGGCGCCAGCGGCCAGCGCTCCGGCTCCTGCAGCTACGCCTCCGCACGCCAGAGATACGGCGTTGTGGCGGACACCTTCAGGAAGCCGGAGCGCTCCAGGATCGGGCGGGAGTACTCCGTGGAATCGCTGTGGATCAGGGTCTTGCCCGCTGCCAGCGCGGACCGGGCACGGGCTGCGGTAAGTGCGCGGTAGATACCCCGGCCGCGCCAGGGCGCCAGCGTTGCACCGCCCCAGATGCCTGCGAACTCCGTGCCGGCAACCGGTTCCAGGCGGCCGGCGCTGACGATCGTGCCGCCGCTTTCCGCCACCCAGAGTTCCATCCCGTCGCCGCGGGACAACCGGCGCAGGAGGGAGTCCGCCGTTGCAATGGAGACCGGATCACCGAATACACCGTCCGCCATGGCACTCATGGCGCGGATATCCTGCTCTTCCGTGACGCGGCGGAGGGCAACCCCTTCGGGAACCGGGACATCCACCGCCAGGTCCGCCGCGCGCCCGATCATGATGGATTCGGGTTCGTCCGGTTCGAACCCGTTGCGCAGCAGTGATTCGTGGAGTCCGGGTGCCCGGTCATGGCTCCGGGTCTTCCACTCCACCTTCCGGATCTGCGGATCGCTCCGGTAATACGCGAGGGCACCGGCTACCCAGCCGGCAATGGTCTCGGCATCCGCCCCGTCCAGGTCGGCGTAGGTGATGAAGCCCCGGCCGCCGTCGAACGTCACCAGGCGCAGGGGTCCCAGCCGTTCCACGGCGACTGCGCCGGGAGTTTCCGCATCGGTGCGCAACTGGCGGTCATAGGCGGCAAGGAGCTCTGCGGGTCTGGTCATGGGTCCATACCCTACCGTTGCGGGCCCGTTGCACTGGATTCGGGGCTTAGTTTCCCTTGACGTTCACGATCTGCCGCAGCACGTGCTTCACCGTGACCAGATCCTTCGCGTCCGCCATCACGGCGTCGATGTCCTTGTACGCCGCCGGGATCTCGTCAATGAAAACGGGGGTGTCGCGGAACTCGATCCCCTTCATTGCCTTCCGCAGCTGCTCCTGGCTGAAGGTCCTGCGCGCTTTCGTCCGGGAATACTCCCTGCCTGCGCCGTGCGGTGCGGAGTTCAGCGACGGCGCGTAGCCCTTGCCTTCCACCACGTACGACGCCGTGCCCATGGATCCCGGGATCAGCCCCGGACGTCCCGGCGAAGCGTCGATGGCGCCCTTCCGCGAGAGCCAGACGTCCCTGCCGTAGTGGTGCTCAACCTCGGTGTAGTTGTGGTGGCAGTTGATCCGCTGCCGTTCCTGCACGGCCTCCCCCGTCCAGGCACTGAAGCATCCCACGACCCGGTCCATCATTTCCTCACGGCTCAGCAGGGCGAACTTCTGGGCCCACATCAGTTCCGCAATGTACCGGTCGAACTCCTCGGTCCCCTCCTCCAGGTACGCCAGGTCCCGGTCCGGCAGGTCGATGGAGCGCTTGCCGCAGTAGTTCTGTGCCGACCAGATGTGCTGCTGCGCGATCTTGTTCCCGACACCGCGCGAGCCCGAATGCAGGAACAGCCAGATCGCGTCCTCTTCATCCAGGGACACTTCGATGAAGTGGTTCCCCGAGCCCAGGGTGCCCAGCTGGAGCCGCCAGCCGCTGAGGTAGGACGCGGGGTCAAAGCCGGCGGCAGCGGCGTCGTCGGCCAGTTCCTCGACCCGGAGACGCGCCGAATCGGTGAGGCTGCGGTTGTTGTTGCCGGCTGAGAGCGGAATGGCATGTTCTATCGCTTCGCGGAGAACCCGGCGGTTCAGGCCCGCAATGTCCGCGGCAAAGAGCCGGGTGCGGACGGCAATCATTCCGCAGCCGATATCGACGCCCACCGCCGCAGGGATGATTGCCCCCAGGGTGGGGATCACGGATCCGACAGCTGCACCCTTCCCCAGGTGCGCGTCCGGCATGGAGGCCAGGTGCGGATAGATGAACGGCATCCGGGCCGTCCTGGTGTTTTGCTCCAGGGTGGCGTCATCAATGACGCTCGCGAAGTTGGTGTACTTCGCGTTGACCTTATGCTCCACGGGCAGCCCTTTCGTCAGCGTGCTTACCACTGAGGCTAACGGCCAAACGAAAGAAGAGGCACATCCAGCGGATGTGCCTCTTCGTACGTTTTCGGTCCCGCTCCGGCGGTCAGCGGCGGTCCGCCGGGGCTTCCGCAGCCTCCGTGGCGTCCGCACTTTCCGGCAGGATCACCAAACCGCTTTCGGGCGGGACCGGAAGTCCGGGGACGTCGACGGCGACCTGCCACCGCGGGCTTCCCAACTCGCTGATGACCTTCCGCAGCTGGGTGCGCAGTGCCTCTGACAGCAGCTCTCCGCCGTCGAGGAGCGTGCGCTCGATGTTCTGCGCTTCGTGGAGTGCTTCCTTGCCCTGCTCGGTGATCGTCACCATGTGGCTGCGCTTGTCGAGGTCATTGCGCACACGGCTAACGTGTCCGTGGGTCTCCAGGCGGGCGAGGGTCTTGCCCATCGTCTGGGCCTGAACCCGCACAAGCTGTGCCAGGCGTGCCTGCGTCATTGGCCCCTGGGAGTCAAGAACACCCAACGCGATAACGCCTGCGTGGGTCAGGCCGATGCTGACCAACCGCTCGTTCCAGGCATGCTCTACTAGGCGTGCAGCTGTAGATAGCAGGCGCCCGGTGGGCCAGCGCTCCATATCCGGCATAAAATAAAACTCTTCCTCTCGGCGACGGATCCGTCCGCAAACAGTCAGTTTGCTGATTACGCCCCGATCCACAGTCTAGGATAGCCACCGCACGTTGGAAATGTCGCGTTATGACGCACCAACGGCGAAATCGACACCAAGGAGAGACCTAATGCCCCGTCTGAGCCCGGATGAAACCGCACCGGAATTCGCGCTTCCCGCCGCCGATGGGACAACCGTGTCATTGGCGGACCTGCACGGCAGCAGCACCATCGTCTACTTCTATCCGGCCGCGGCCACGCCCGGCTGCACGAAGGAGGCCTGCGACTTCCGCGACAACCTGAACAGCCTCAAGGGCGCCGGCTACACCGTCCTGGGTGTCTCCCCCGATCCGGTGGAGAAGCTGGAGAAGTTCGCGGCATCCGAAAACCTGAACTTTCCGCTGCTCTCCGACGCCGACCACGCCGTGGCCGAAGCCTACGGAGCATGGGGCGAGAAGAAGAACTACGGCCGCACCTACGAAGGGCTGATCAGGTCCACCGTGGTGGTGAACCCTGAAGGCAAGGTTGCCCTCGCCCAGTACAACGTGAAGGCGACCGGGCATGTTGCCAAGCTCCGGCGTGACCTGGGGCTCGACTAACCTCGGGTAGACTAAGACCGGTTTCCCGGCTGCGCAATACAGCAGGCAGGGGAAATCGGCGCGAGTGGCGGAATTGGTAGACGCGCTGGATTTAGGTTCCAGTGTCTTCGGACGTGTGGGTTCAAGTCCCTCCTCGCGCACCGGATATCAAAGCCCCGGTCTTCGGACCGGGGCTTTTTTCATGCCCGGGCTCATCGCCCGCGGCCTTGGCGTTGCCGAATCGTGACCACGCCGACGGTGACGAATGTCACGTAACAGAAACACTTCCGCATTAGGCTCTGTCCATACGTGTGCGTCCAACAGACGCATCCGGGCCGGCTTTCCGGCCGCAGGCAGCACTCGCATAGCGTTCATCCGCCCTTGAGGAGTACCCAAAACATGTTTTCAGCAGACAGTGTCCGGAAAGGCCGGTCCGCGAAGAAGCGCGCGTCCGCCCTTACCGCCGGCCTCGCCCTGAGCGCGCTTGTGCTTTCGGGCTGCGCCCAAAGCAACCGCGAGGAAGGGGCCGACGGCGGCTCCAGTGACGTCGACGGCACCTTCGTTTTCGCCGCTTCATCCGATCCCAAATCCCTGGACCCCGCCTTCGCGTCCGACGGCGAGTCCTTCCGCGTCAGCCGCCAGATCTTCGAAGGCCTTGTCGGCGTCGAACCCGGCACCGCGGACCCGGCCCCGCTGCTGGCGAAGTCGTGGGAGGCTTCGGAAGACGGCATGACCTACACGTTCGACCTCGAAGAGGGCGTCAAGTTCCACGACGGCACCGATTTCAATGCCGAAGCGGTCTGCGCCAACTTTGACCGCTGGTACAACTTCACCGGCATCCAGCAGGCCGAAAGCCAGGCCTACTACTACGGCATGCTGTTCAAGGGCTTCTCGGACACACCCGAAGAGGCAACCTACAAGTCCTGCGAAGCGACCTCGGATGCCGAAGCCGTGATTACGCTGAACAAGCCCTTCGCCGGCTTTGTTGCCGCGCTCTCGCTGCCTGCCTTCAGCATGCAGAGCCCGGCCGCCCTGGAGGAATTCGGCGCCAACAACTCCTCGGGCACGGCCGAAGCCCCCGAGCTGACCGAATACGCCAAGGAACACCCCACCGGCACCGGTCCCTACAAGTTCGACGGCTGGGACGTGGGCAACCAGCTCACACTGTCCCTGAACGAGGATTACTGGGGCGGCGACGACGCCCAGGTCACCGACATCATCTTCCGCGTCATCGACGATCCGCAGGCCCGCCGCCAGTCGCTGGAGTCCGGCGACATTGACGGCTACGACCTCGTGGCCCCCGCCGACACCGAGGCACTGGCCGACGCCGGCTTCAAGGTGATCCCGCGCGATCCGTTCACCATCCTGTACCTGGGCATCAACCAGCAGGTGCCCGAGCTGGCCGACCCCAAGGTCCGCCAGGCCATTGCGCACGCCATCGACAAGGAAGCACTGGTCAGCCAGACCCTGCCCGAGGGCACCAAGGTGGCCACCCAGTTCATCCCCGACGTCGTCAACGGCTACAACGAAGACGTCACCACGTACGAATACGACCCGGCAAAGGCCAAGTCCCTGCTGGCCGAAGCCGGCTACCCGGACGGTTTCACCGTGCAGTTCAACTACCCCACCGGCGTCTCCCGGCCGTACATGCCGACGCCTGAGCAGGTCTTCACCAACCTGAGCGCGCAGCTGGCCGAAGTCGGCATCACGGTCACCCCCCAGTCGGACAAGTGGTCCCCGGACTACCTCGACCGCGTGCAGGCAGGCTCCGATCACGGCCTGCACCTGCTGGGCTGGACCGGCGACTACAACGACACGGACAACTTCGTAGGCGTGTTCTTCGGCCAGGAGAAGCCCGAGTTCGGCTTCAACAACCCGGAGATCTTCAGCGCGCTGGAAGAGGCACGCCAGGTTTCCACCCTCGAGGAGCAGACTCCGCTCTACGAGCAGATCAATGAGGACATCGCCCAGTTCGTGCCGGCCATCCCGCTGGCACACCCGGCGCCGTCGCTCGCCTTCTCCGAGCGGGTCGAGTCCTACCCGGCCAGCCCGGTGAACGACGAAGTCTTCAGCGAAATCAAGCTCTCCAAGTAACACCTAAGCGGAGGCCGGGGACCCCGCGGGGTCCCCGGCCTCCTACGCGCCTCGACTTTTCCTCCCCAGATCCTCCAGCCCCACGGCTGGGAAAGGACACTCGTGCTACGAGTCATCGGCAAACGCCTTCTTATGCTGATCCCCACCCTGATCGGCCTTTCGATCCTGCTGTTCCTGTGGGTCCGCAACCTGCCCGGCGGTCCGGCCACCGCCCTGCTCGGTGACAAGGCCTCCCCCGAAGCCATCGCCAACATCAACAAGGCCTACGGCTTTGACCGCCCGCTGATCGAGCAGTACTTCACCTATGTCGGAAAGCTGCTTAAGGGCGACTTCGGTACCTCAATCGTCACCGGGCGCCCGGTGCTGGAGGAATTCGCCACCCGCTTTCCCGCCACCGTGGAGCTGGCGGTCGTGGCGCTTATCTTCGCGATCGGCATCGGCATCCCGCTGGGTTATCTGGCCGCCCGCCACTACGGACGTTTCTGGGACCACTCCTCGGTGGTCCTGTCCCTGATCGGCATCACCGTCCCGGTGTTCTTCCTCGCCTTCATCCTCAAATGGGTGCTGGCCATCCAACTGGGCTGGTTCCCCACCGACGGGCGCCAGGATCCGCGCATCGATGCCACGCATGTTACCGACTTCTACGTTTTGGACGGTCTGCTCACCCGGGAATGGGACGCGTCCTGGGACGCCGTCATGCATCTGGTGCTTCCCGCCATCGCCCTCGGGACCATTCCGCTGGCGATCATCGTGCGCATTACCAGGGCATCGGTCCTGGAGGTCCAGGGCGCCGACTATGTCCGCACGGCCCGCGCCAAAGGATTGATGGAGAAGACCATCCGCGGCCGTTTTGTGCTGCGCAACGCCATGCTGCCGGTAACCACCACCATCGGCCTGCAGACCGGCCTGCTGATCTCCGGCGCAGTGCTGACCGAGACCGTCTTCGCGTTCAGCGGTATCGGCAGGTTCCTGAGGGACGCGATCTTCGCCCTCGACTATCCCGTCCTGCAGGGATTCATTGTCTTCATTGCCGTGGCGTATTCGCTGATCAACCTGCTGGTTGACGTGTCCTACGGCTTCATCGATCCAAGGGTGCGTGTCCAGTGAGTACTACTCTGCCCCCCGCAGCCGGCGGGTCCATCCTTCCCGACGGTGCTCCCACCGCCAAGCCCGCCACCGGAAGCGGGATGTGGAAAGACGCTTTCCGCCGCCTGCGCCGCAACCCTGCCGCCGTCGCCGGCGCCGTCATCGTGGGGCTGTTCATATTGGTGGCCATCCTCGCCCCGCTGCTTGCCCCCTTTGGCGGCGACGACCTCCCCGGCCGTACGGAGATCACCCCCACGAACATCCCCGGACCGGGAGACATTGACGGTTATCCCCTGGGCCTGGACCGTTTCGGCGGCGATGTCCTCTCCAAGCTGATCTGGGGTGCCCGCGCGTCGCTGATCATCGGCGTAGTGTCCACGGCGCTGGGCCTGGCCGGCGGAGTGCTGCTCGGGGTCATCGCCGGCGGCCTGGGCGGCTGGGTGGACAGCGTGATCATGCGCTTTGTCGACATCCTGCTCTCCGTACCGAACCTGCTGCTCGCCGTGAGCATTGCCGCCCTCCTGGGCCAAAGTTCCCTGGCAATCATGATTGCCATCGGTGTCTCACAGGTACCTATCTTCGCCCGGCTCCTGCGGTCGTCAATGATCTCCCAGCGCAGCGCCGACTACATCCTGTCTGCGCAGACCCTGGGGCTAAGCCGGCGGACCATCACCATGAGCCACCTGCTGCCCAACAGCATGGGTCCGCTGATCGTGCAGGCCACCCTCACCCTGGCGACAGCGGTCATCGACGCCGCCGCGCTGGCCTTCCTGGGCCTCGGCGGCGGCCTGCCGCAGACCGCCGAGTGGGGCCGGATGCTTACCTACGCACAGGCCGAACTGGCCGTGGCACCGCAGCTGGCCTTCCTCCCCGGTATCTGCATTGCCATCACCGCGCTTGGCTTCACCCTGCTGGGCGAGTCCCTCCGTGAGGCCTTGGACCCCAAGACACGGCGAAAGTAACCAGCGCGGACGGCAATGCCTCCGGTCAACGAAGAAGGGCCCTCCGTTTGGAGGGCCCTTCTTCGTTGACCGGCTTCGTTGGCCGGCTTGGTTGTTCGGCTTCGTTGTCCGGCTTGGTTGGCCGGGTACGGGTTCAGGCGCGGTGGCCGGCCCCGCCGTCGAGCGAAGCGAGGTAAGCCGCGTTGCCGTGCAGCGCCGGGAGATACCGTTCCAGGTCTTCCGAGGAAACATTCTCCGCGAGCAGGACCAGGAGACCGGCGAGCGCCGCGTTCGCCTTGCCCGCGGCATGCAGGGTCAGGGCCTCGAAGACCCCCAGCGACACTGATCCGGGAAAGCTCTGCCGGGCGCGGGCGAAGACCGCCAGCGATTCCTCCGAGCGCCCGAGCAGCCGCAGGGTGCTGCCGTACTGCAGATAGCAGCGCCGCAGCACATCGCCTTCCAGGCCCAGCGCCAGCGCCTGTTCGTAGTATCCGGCAGCCGTTGCCTCTTCCCCTGCCGTGTCATAGGCGCCGCCCACTTCATAGCGGACGCGGGCATTGTCCGGATAGCGGTCCCGGACATCCAGCAGCGCCGCGATGGTGGGGGCCATGTCCTCCCGGTTCCGGGCTGCGAACAGCTGCCGCAGCTCTGCTTCCAGGTCCGCTGCGGAACCCGCCGGCGTTTCAGCCATGGTCAGGAAGCCAGCTCGCCGTCGATGTTGAGCTCATTGCCGGGAATCGAGGCCAGGAGTTTTCGCGTGTAGGGGTGGCGGGGATTGGAGAAGACCTCCTCGGAGGTGGCGGCCTCCACCAGCTCCCCGTCCTTCATCACGCACACATAGTCGGAGATCAACCGGACAACCGCCAGGTCGTGGGAAATGAAGAGGTAGCTGAGGCCGAACTCGCGCTGCAGGTCCCCCAGCAGCTGGAGGATCTGCGCCTGTACCAGGACGTCCAGTGCCGAGACCGGCTCGTCGCAGACAATCAGTTCGGGCTTGAGCGCCAGCGCACGCGCAATGGCCACGCGCTGCCGCTGCCCGCCCGAGAGCTCGGCAGGGTAGCGGTGCAGCATCTCAAGAGGCAGCGCCACCTGCTCCATCAGTTCCCGCACGCGGCGCTGACGCTCTGCCTTGTCGCCGCGCCGGTAGGTTTTCAGCGGCTCTTCCAGGATCCGCTCAATGGTGTACATCGGGTCCAGGGAGGAGTACGGGTCCTGGAAGATCGGCTGCACGCGCTGCCGGAATTCACGCAGCTGGACCTTGTCCAGGGTGGCAACGTCCATGCCGTCGAAGGTCATGGTTCCGCTGGTGGGTTCAATCAGTTTCAAGAGCATCCGCGCCGTGGTGGTTTTGCCCGAACCGGACTCCCCCACAATGGCTACGGTGCGGCCGCGGGGAATGTCCAGGGTGACGTTCTTGGCGGCATAGAAATCATCGGAGCGGCCGCGGATCTTGAACACCTTGGTCAGGTCACGGAATTCCACAATGTTGTCCGGTGCGGTGCCGGCGCCCGCGGGTTCCGCAGCCAGTTCACCGGCCGCCGACGTCGCGGCAGCGGCCCCGCTCTTGGAACCGATATGTCCGGCAAAGGCACCCGGGCTCAGCCGCACGGCTGCCACACTGGGAGCTGCACGGACCAGGGCCTGGGTGTACGGGTGCTGCGGGTCCTCCAGGAGCTGGCGGGCGGGACCCGTTTCCACGACCTCGCCGCGGTGCATAACCACCAGTTCGGAGGCACGCTCGGCTGCCAGTCCCAGGTCATGGGTAATCAGCAGGACGGAAGAACCCAGTTCCTCCGTCATCCGATCGATCTGGTCCAGGATGGTCCGCTGGACGGTGACGTCCAGGGCGCTGGTGGGTTCGTCGGCAATCAGCAGCCGGGGACGGCAGGCCAGGCCAATGGCAATCAGGGCACGCTGGCGCATGCCTCCCGAGAATTCATGGGGGTACTGCTTAGCGCGCTCCGCGGCGTTGGGCAGCCCGGCCGCGGTCAGGACCTCCACTACCTTCCGGTCCACGTCCTTGGACGTGGCCATCCCGTGCACCAGCAGGGTTTCGGCAACCTGGGTGCCGATCTTGGTGACCGGATTGAGGTTGGACATCGGGTCCTGCGGCACCAGGCCGATGGAACGCCCGCGGATTGCCCGCATCTTGGATTCCGGAAGGCCCACCAGTTCCTGGCCGTCGAAGCGGATGCTGCCCGAAGCCACGGTGCCGTTACCGGGCAGCAGCCCGATGACGGCCATTGCGGTAGTGGATTTCCCGGACCCGGACTCCCCCACGATGGCCAGCGTCTTGCCTGCCGGGAGGGAGAAACCGGCGTTGCGCACAGCGGGAACTTCTCCGTCCATGGTCCGGAAATTAACCGCGAGGTTGCTCACCTCGAGCAGGGGCGAATCAGTGCTCAAATCAGTCATTTCCCCATCCTGCCCCACTCGCGCCCCTTGTGACGCGTGTCTCACAGCGGTTTACCGGTTTTTAATCATTTAGAATGAAGAATCACTGAAAAATGAGGGATGGAGCGTCCCGGAGGAGTATTACCGTGACCAAATCCGGCACCGCTAAATCCGGCCCTGCCAAAGATCCAGGCACCGGATCCGGCGCTCCCGCCCTTTCCCGACGCTCCGTCATCCGTGCCGGCGCGGTGGCTGCGGCGTTTATGCTCGCCGGCTGCACTGCCGAAGCTGATTCTCCCTCCCCCACTCCCACACCCACGGCAACCGGTCCGGCGGGCCCCAATGAGCGGTTCACCTTTGCGACGGCGGCCCGCCCGGTCACGTTGGATCCCGCGCTTGCTGCGGATACCGAGTCCTACCGGGTGACCCGGCAGGTCTTGGAAGGCCTGGTAGGAGTTGACGCCCTGACCTCGGCACCGATTCCCCTGCTGGCAAAGAGCTGGACCAAGTCCGAGGACCGCAGGACGTACACGTTTGACCTGCGGCGCGACGTCACGTTCCACGACGGCGAGCCCTTCAACGCAGAAGCCGTGCGCAGGAACTTCGAACGCTGGTACACGCTGCCGGAATCCGTGCGCAACGACTCCCTCATGTACAGATCCGTCTTCCGGGGGTTCTCGGACTCCCCGAAGACCGCGGTCTACCGCGAATGCGTAGTGGAGGACGAGTTCACGGTGCGGGTGGAGCTTACCGAGCCGCTCGACAGCTTCATTCCCGCCCTGGCCGCTCCGGCGTTCGCCATGTCTTCCCCGAAGGCCCTGGCTGACGCCACGGCCGATGCCCTCACCCAGGAACGCAATGGCCGGAACATCTCGGCCTACGGCGCACATCCGGTGGGCACCGGGCCGTTCCGGTTCGTCAGCTGGAACGAGGACACCGTAGAGCTGGCAGCGTACCCGGACTACTGGGGCGAAGCCGGACAGATCGGCACGGTTGTGTTCAAGACTCTTTCCAGCCCCGAGGGCCGGCTGCGGGCGCTGAAAAAGGGCGAGGTGGACGGCTATGACCTGGTGACCGTCAACGACGTCGGCGACCTGGCCCGCAACGGCCTGCAGATCCAGCAGCGGGATCCGTATTCCATCCTCTATCTGGGTATCAACTCTAATTTCCCCGGGATGGACAACGTACTGATCCGCCGGGCGGTCGCCCATGCCATCGACAAGCCCGCAGTGTTGGACGGCCTGTTCCTCAACGGCACCAAGACCGCCAACCAGTTCCTTCCGCAGAAGCTGGGCCTGACCTCCGACACCGTTGCCGGCTATGGGTACGACGTCGACAAGGCCCGTGAGCTGCTCACGGAAGCCGGCTACGACGGGCGCGAGCTGCCCTTCTACTACCCCCGCCGCGTCACCCGCAGCTACCTGCCCGCCCCGGAACGCGTCTATGCCAGGCTCAGCAGCCAGCTCACCGCAGCCGGCTTCAACATCCGTCCGGTCCCCGTGGACTGGTCCGAGGGCTATCTGGAGAAGGTCCAGGGCAAGGAGGACCGGGCCTTCCACCTGCTGGGGCTTGCCGGGACCTACGAGGCCGGGGACAACTTTGTCGGAACCCTGTTTGGCCGGTATACCGACGAATTTTCCTATAACGATCCCGAGGTTTTCAGCGGCATCGCAAAAGCGCGGAGCCTCGTGGAAGGCCAGGAACAGACCGACGCCTACCGGGCCATTACCGACCGGATTGCCGAACGCGTGCCGGCGGTTCCCCTCGCCTTCCCGATTTCCGCCCTCGCGCTGTCTCCCCGCGTGGCCGGCTATCCCACCAGCCCCGTCCTCCACGAAGTGTTCAACCGGATAACGCTCGCCGATCGCTGAGTCCGGCCCCTCCCGCGGAAGGGCTACGTGCAGCGATAATTTTAGGAAGGCATGTGGTCGGGGATACGCTTCTAGGGCTAGCGCCCACGCGACTGGAGAACAAGTTGACTGCTAATAGCCCGGCGGATAATTCCGCAACGAAAACTGATGTACTGCTGATCGGCGGCGGCATCATGAGCGCCACCCTTGGTGCGTTCCTGAAGCAACTCCAGCCCGATTGGGACATTTCCCTCTACGAGCGCCTTGACCGGGCGGGGCTGGAAAGCTCCGATCCCTGGAACAACGCGGGAACCGGCCACGCCGCGCTCTGCGAACTGAACTACAGCCCGGCCGCTGCCGACGGCTCCGTTGACCCGGCGAAGGCGGTGGGCATCAACGAGCAGTTCCAGGTTTCCCGGCAGTTCTGGTCGCATCTGGTGTCTGCAGGCCACATCTCCAACAACTTCATCAACCCGCTGCCGCACATGAGCTTCGTCTGGGGTGACGCGCATTCCGAGTACCTGCGCCGCCGCTACGAGTCGCTGAGCGCACAGCCCCTGTTCAAGACCATGGAGTTCTCCGAGGACCCGGCCAAACTGGCTGAATGGGCACCCCTGATCATGGAAGGCCGCGACCCGTCACAGCGCGTCGCTGCCTCGCGCGTCGCCGGAGGCACCGACGTCGACTTCGGTGCACTGACCCGCGAACTGACCAACTACCTCGGCGCCAACGGCGTGAACCTGCACTTCGGCCACGAGGTCGGCAACGTGTCCCGCTCTTCCACCGGCGGCTGGGATGTGAAGGTCAAGGACCGTGCCAGCGGCACCACCCGCACCGTCTCCGCCCGCTTCGTCTTCATCGGCGGCGGCGGCGGGGCCCTGCACCTGCTCCAGGCATCCGGCATCCCCGAGGGCAAGGGCTTCGGCGGCTTCCCGGTCTCCGGCCAGTTCCTGCGCTCCACGGACGATTCGATCATTTCCCGGCACAACGCCAAGGTGTACGGCCAGGCCTCGGTCGGCGCCCCGCCCATGTCCGTGCCCCACCTGGACACCCGCTTCGTGAACGGGAAGCGTTCGCTGCTGTTCGGCCCGTACGGCGGCTTCTCCCCCAAGTTCCTGAAGACCGGTTCCTACCTGGACCTGCCCCTTTCGGTCCGGCCGTCCAACCTGGTGCCCATGCTGGGTGTAGCCAAGGACAACATGAGCCTGGTCAAGTACCTCGTCACCGAGGTGATGAAGACCCGCGAAGGCAAGACGCAGGCACTCCAGGAATTCATGCCTTCGGCGAAGACCGAGGGCTGGGACCTCATCACGGCAGGCCAGCGCGTGCAGGTGATCAAGAAGGATCCGAAGAAGGGCGGTGTGCTGCAGTTCGGCACCGAACTCATCACTGCTGCCGACGGCTCCATCGGAGCCCTGCTGGGTGCTTCACCCGGCGCTTCCACGGCACCGCCCATCATGATCAACCTGCTCAAGCGCGCCTTCCCCCGCCAGTTCGACGGCTGGGAGCCGAAGATCAAGGAAATGATCCCGGGCTACGGCGTAAAGCTCAATGAGAACGAGCAGTTGGCGGCAGAGATTGAAGCCGACACCAACAAGGTCCTGGGACTTTCCTAGCACCAGTTTTATCCGCGGCGCAGGTTCCCCTTCCGGGAGGACCTGCGCCGCACAGCGATTTACGACGCCGGCACAGCCGCGTCGCCCAACTCCAGTTCGCCCTTCCTAAGGCAGGATCATGGACCGTTTGGCCAAGCTGTCCCTCTCCAACCGGGCGCTTATTGCCCTGATAACGGTTTTCGTGGCTGTTTTCGGAGTCATTTCCATGACCTCCCTGAAACAGGAACTGATCCCGTCACTGGAGTTCCCGCAGATCAGCGTGATCACCGCTTTGCCGGGGGCCTCCCCCGATGTGGTTGATGCCCAGGTCAGCGAGCCGCTGGAAGGTGCGCTCACTGCAGTGGAAGGGCTCGAGTCGTCCACGGCCACTTCCCGCTCCGGCATCTCCACCATCAGCCTTACCTTTGCCTACGGCACCGATCTGGACCGCGCACGCGGCCAGGTGGACCGGGCCATTTCGAACTCCCGGCAGCTGCTTCCCGAAGACGTGAATCCGCAGTCGCTGGCCGGAAGCATCAGCGACTTCCCGATTGTCTACCTTGCCGTGTCCTCCGACGAGCCGCTCGCGGAGCTCAACGCCGACCTGCAGCGCCTGACCGTTCCCCGCCTGCAGAAGATCGAGGGCGTGCGTACCGCGGAGGTCACCGGCGGTGCCACCCGCCACGTAGCCATCCTGCCTGACAACGCCGCGCTTGCCGCCTCCGGGGTCACCCCGGCAGCCATCGTGGAGGCACTGGAAAACAGCGGTGCCCTCCTGCCGGCCGGAACGGTCCAGGAAGACGGCCGGACCTTGTCCATCCAGGTCGGCGCCCCGCTGGACAGCCTCGAGAAGATTTCCGCATTGCCGGTCGAGTCCACGGAATCGTCGCCCGGCAGCACTCCGGTCACCATCGGCGACGTGGCCTCGGTGGACGTCACCGAGGACGAGGCCAGCTCGATCACGCGCACCAACGGCGAGGCCACCCTGGCCGTATCCATCACCAAGACGCCGGCCGGTGACACAGTGGGCATCTCCCACGAGGTCATGGACCTGTTGCCTTCCCTTCAGGATGAACTGGGCAACGGCGCCGTCTTTACGGTGATCTTCGACCAGGCACCGTTCATCGAAACATCCATCTCCGATCTCACCACCGAGGGGCTGCTCGGCCTTGGCTTTGCCGTGCTGGTGATCCTGGTCTTCCTGCTATCCATTCGCTCCACGCTGGTCACCGCGGTTTCCATTCCGCTCTCCCTGCTGGTGACCTTCATCGGGCTGCTGGCCTTCGGCTACTCCCTGAACATCCTCACCCTCGGTGCGCTGACCATCGCGATCGGCCGGGTGGTGGATGACTCCATCGTGGTGATCGAAAACATCAAGCGCCATCTGGGCTACGGCGAGGATAAACGTTCTGCCATCCTCACTGCCGTCCGCGAGGTTGCCGGTGCCGTCACGGCGTCGACCCTCACCACCGTGGCGGTATTTGCGCCCATCGCCTTTGTCGGCGGGCTCGCCGGCGAACTGTTCCGCCCCTTCGCTGTCACCACGTCCCTGGCGCTGCTGGCTTCGCTGCTGGTCTCCCTGACGATTGTGCCGGTGCTCGCGTACTGGTTCCTCAAGTCCACCCCTCCGGTGGCCGATCCGGCCGCGTACCGTGCCGAAGCGGAAGAACGGGAGTCCCGGACCTTCCTGCAGCGCGGTTACCTGCCGATCCTGCGCACCACCCAGCGCCATCCGGTCTACACGGTTACCGCCGGGCTGATCATCCTGGTGGCGACGGCCGCTTTGACCCCGCTGCTGCCCACCAACCTCCTGGGCGATACGGGGCAGAACACCTTCAGCGTGCGGCAGGAGCTGCCGGCGGGCACCTCCTTGGAACGCACGTCCGAGGCTGCCGGAGAGGTGGAACAGATCCTGGGTGACATCGAGGGCGTCAAGGATGTCCAGGTCACCATGGGCACTTCCACCTCCGGGCTGGCGGCGTTTACCGGCGGGGGCTCCTCGGTTGCGAACTTCACCGTCATCACCGAGGAAGGGGTGGACCAGGTGGCCCTGCGGGATACCGTTCGGTCCGCCCTTGAGGACGCCGACGACGCCGGAGAGGTCACCCTCGGAAGTACCGGCGGCGGTTTCGGCACGTCCAACACAGTGGATATTTCCCTGTCCGCCGGTGACCCGTCGGAGCTGCAGCCGGCCAGCGACGCCATCGTTGAGGCGATGTCCGACCTGCCCGGCGTCGCCGAGGCGAGCAGCAACCTCTCATCGTCCCAGCCGGTGGTGCAGGTCAGCATCGACCGGGGCAAGGCTGTTGCTGCCGGCCTGAACGAGCAGCAGATCGCCGGGCTGGTCGCCTCCACGATCAGCCCGCTGCCGGCCGGGACGGTCCGTTTGGGCACCGATGACCTGCCGGTGCTCATCGGTGAAGGCACCCCCATCACGTCCTTGGAGCAGTTGAACGGCATTTCCGTGCCGGCCGGTTCCGGCTCCGTGCCGTTGAGCGCGCTGGCCACGGTCGAAGAGGTGGAGGTGCCGACGTCGGTCTCCTCCTCCGGCGGCGAACGCACCGCCGTCGTCTCCGTCTCTCCCGACGGCGACAACCTTGGTGCCACCATCACCGAAGTCCAGTCACGGCTGGCGGAAGTCGACCTTCCGACCAGCGTCACGGCCGAGCTCAGCGGTGCTGCCACCCAGCAGAACGAATCCTTTACGCAGCTGGGCCTGGCCCTGCTTGCAGCCATTGCCATCGTCTACGTGATCATGGTGGCGACCTTCAAAT
This sequence comes from Arthrobacter sp. zg-Y1116, assembly GCF_024385485.1. Lineage (NCBI taxonomy): Bacteria > Bacillati > Actinomycetota > Actinomycetes > Micrococcales > Micrococcaceae > Arthrobacter > Arthrobacter sp. zg-Y1116. Next base: position 38,446 of record NZ_JANFLR010000001.1, read on the forward strand.
CCCTGCTGCAGCCGCTGATCCTGCTGGTCTCCATTCCGTTCGCGGCCACCGGTGCCGTTCTGCTGCTGCTCCTGACCGGGGTTCCGCTGGGACTTCCGTCCTTGGTGGGCATGTTGATGCTGGTGGGCATTGTGGTTACCAACGCGATTGTGCTGATGGACCTGATTAACCAGTACCGGCAGCCTCGGGGCAATGAACCGGGCATGAACGTGGAGGATGCCATCTTCCGCGGCGCCCGCCAGCGCCTGCGCCCGATCCTCATGACCGCTCTGGCCACCGTCTTTGCGCTGACGCCGATGGCCCTGGGTGTTACGGGTGAGGGAGGCTTCATCTCCCGCCCGCTGGCCATTGTGGTGATCGGCGGACTGATTTCCTCAACTGCACTGACCCTGATCCTGGTGCCTGTGCTCTACCGTCTGGTGGAAGGATCCCGGGAGAAGCGGCAGGAGCGGAAGGAACAGAAGCCGGTGAGCGAGGCCGGGGCTCGCGCCTAGGCGAGCAGGCGCGTCGGCGGTCTGGTGGTCTGGCGATCTGACGGTTTCTGGCGGTCTGGCGATCTGGCGGTCAAGCTCAGAACGGCGGCGCTGTCTCCGATTCCTGTACTGGATTGGATGATTCCAGCACTGGACCCGATTCCTGCACAGGATCCTCAGCCCGATTTGAGGCCGGATGCGGGGGTCCGAGTTCCAGGAACGGCTCTGTGCGATAGACGCGCCCCGTCGGCGAGGTCCACTCGATCACCCCGGGCACGGGCTGGCACGCTTTCCAGTAACCCAAGGTCTTGAACCGGTGGTGCCGGCGGCAGAGGTGTTCAAGGTTCCCGTGGTCCGTGGGACCGCCTCGAGCCCAGTCGATGGTGTGGTCGATGTCCGCGTTTGCGGTGCTGACCCGGCAGCCGGGAAACCGGCAGGTTCCGTCCCGTGCCCGGAGCCAGCGGCGAAGCCCGGCAGGGACTTTCCTGCGCCGACCCACGCCCAGGATCTCTCCGGTGTGCGGATTTTGGGCCAGCCCGGTCCAGCCTGCGGCGTTGCGGGCCAGTCGGCGGGCTTCTTCGGCGCTGATGGGCCCGTAGCCGAGCAGTTCTGCCGGCTGGTCGTCGGCTCCGAAGAGGGTCTCTGCGTTGATCAGGACCATGATTTCCGCCCGAGGGACGATTCCCTCATCCGACCCGGACCCCACGTCCGGTCTGGCCTTCGCATCGGGGCTGTCTTCCAGGCCGCCGGTGTTCTCCTGGACGCCGTCAACACCAATGCTTCCCCCGTTCTGTCTGGTTCTGTGAGTGTCGTCGCCGGTATGCCCGGCCCTGCCGTTGTTTCCGGACGCGTCTCGGGTTGCGGCCTCTTCCGGGGTGCCGGGCAAATGTCTCCGGCTGCCGCCCATCAGCAGCTGCGCCAGGATGTCGGCACGCAGCTGGTCCGTGGTCCGGGAATCTCCTCCCGCCTGCTCACCCCGCGCCGCAGTGCTGAGAGCGGTATAGATCTGCTGCGCTTCCGCCGCACGCAGATGAGCCGAGAGGCAGGACATGCCGTCTTCTTCCCGGTCCAGGGTGACCTTGCGCTGTTCGAAAGCGGTCAGGTGCCGCTTGCTTACGGTCTCCGGGAACGTCTTTTCGCGCAGCCGCCGGGCCTTGGCGGAGAACTGCGCCCGCGTCTGACCCGGAGCTGCTGCCAGTAGGTCGGCCTCGAACCTTGGCAGTTTCGAGGCGGGAATGTTCTGGCACTGCTCCAGGACCACCTGCGCATGCTGGTACGAGAACCGTCCCTCTTCCAGCCCGGCCAGGGTCGCCGTATGGGTGTCGCACAGCTGCCCGGCCTCGCTCAGCAGCCGTTGACCGGTCACCTGCGGAACATTCAGGATGGCGGCGCATTCGGCCGCTGCGAGGCTGAAAGCGATCCCGGGTTTATCCCGCTCCGACGGGTCGAAGAACTTGTCCCGGAAGATCTCCTCCATGCGGTTCAACAGGTGGGCCCGCTGCGCCTGCCCCCAGGAAATCAGATGCTCCACCCGGACCAAGGCCTCACCGACCGTGGCTTCGTCAAAGGCTTCAAGATTCTGCAACGCAAGCGTCCCGGTGAAACCGTCCGGGTAAGCATCAGCAGGACTTTCGACAGGCGTGGCACCACCTCCGCCCCCGCCGTCACCGACAGTCACTGCCAGCGCCGCGCGAAACACCGCCAGAGTTACGGGAGAGCAGGGTGCCTCCGCGTCACCAGCCGGCCTTGTCGGCGGCTGCTCCATGCCTGGCTCTTCAGTTGTCGGTTCGGTATTTCCGAGCTGATCCATACCTCAGGATTTCATCCGGCACTGACATTCCAGGGTCGAAAAGAGGCCTGAAACAGCCCCTTCAGGAAACTGGATTACCCGTCTTTTCGCCTCGACTACCTACCCGAAATCCGGGTCCGCCGAGGAGGTGGCCAAGCACGATTGTCGAGTCCCCACGGCACCAATCGAACCTGCACGGGACCCCGGCGCCCCCCGGCACCACCTCCCGGCACCCCACCCCACCTCAGCACCCACCCACCGAACCCGGGAATGAACCGGAGCAGGTAACGGTTAGGGAAGATGTATGCATATGCATATACTTTTAGGAACACTCGAACTTCCGGAGGCAACCATGCAGATCGGCGTCTTCAGCGTCAGCGACATCACCCGGGACCCCGTCACCGGGCGCATCCCGACCGAAGCGGAGCGGATCAAGGCCGCCGTGGCCATTGCCCGCAAGGTCGAAGAGATCGGCATGGATGTCTACGCCACCGGCGAGCACCACAATCCGCCGTTCTATGCCAGCTCCCCCACCACTCTGCTGGGCTACATTGCCGCACAGACCGAGCGGATCATCCTCTCCACCACCACCACGCTGATCACCACCAATGACCCGGTGAAGATCGCGGAAGACTTCGCCATGCTCCAGCACCTCGCCGACGGCAGAGTGGACCTGGTCCTTGGCCGCGGCAACACCGCGCCTGTCTATCCGTGGTTCGGCAAGGATCCCCAGGACTCGGTGGAACTGACCGTTGAGAACTACAACCTGCTGCGCCAGCTGTGGGATAACGACACCGTGAACTGGCAGGGCAAGTTCCGTACTCCGCTGCACAACTTCACAGCCACGCCCCGCCCGCTCGACGGCGTCGCCCCCTTCGTCTGGCACGGCTCCATCCGCACGCCGCAGGTCGCCGAAATTGCCGCGTACTTCGGAGACGGTTTCTTCGCCAACAACATCTTCTGGCCGAAGGAGCACTACATGCAGCTGATCGGCCTGTACCGCGAGCGCTACGAACACTACGGCCACGGCCGCGCCGACCAGGCCATTGTGGGACTGGGCGGACAGTTCTTCATGCGGAAGAACTCCCAGGACGCCGTCAACGAGTTCCGCCCGTACTTTGACAACGCCCCGGTCTACGGCCACGGGCCGTCCATGGAGGACTTCACCGCCCAGACCCCGCTGACGGTGGGCAGCCCGCAGGAGGTGCTGGAGAAGACGTTGAGCTTCCAGGAGTACTTCGGCGATTACCAGCGCCAGCTGTTCCTGATCGACCATGCAGGACTGCCGCTTAAGACGGTGCTGGAGCAGCTGGACCTCTTCGGCGAATACGTGCTGCCGGAACTGCGAAGGGAATTCGATTCCCGCCGCCCGGACGACGTCCCCGAAGGACCCACCCACGCCGCACGGGTTGCCGCCCGGAAGGCGGACGCGGAGCCCGCCCCGTCATCTGCATCGACGTCCCCTGCGGTTCAGTAGGCTGGGACAATGCATTCAACAAACGACGTCACGGCGAAACAGGCAGCCGAAGCGTGGGAATCATTGTTCCGTGTCCAGGTCGGCGTTATGCGGCGCCTGCAGCGGGATCCGGAATTCCGGGAGCTCACCATGCGGGAGTACGACGTCCTGTTCAACCTGACGCGTTGCCCCGGCGGCTGGATACGGCTCAACGAGCTCAACGAGCACCTGCTCATCAGCCAGCCCAGCCTGAGCCGGATGGTGGACCGGCTTGAAGCCCGGGGCCTGGTGCAGCGCCGGTCGGCAAAACAGGACCAGCGCGGCGTCGAGCTCTCGCTGACCGAGGAGGGGTGGGCAGTCCAACGGCGCCTGGGCCGCATCCATGTACGTGGAATCCATGAACTCCTGACGCCGGCCCTGGACAACACTGAGCTGGCACGCCTGAAGGAACTGACGGACAAGGTCCTGGCGAGCCTGGAGGACTAGGCGGCCGCCTCAGTCAGCGGCGGATCGGCGAACGCCAGTCGGGGCACCATCAGCAGGAGTGCTGCCGCGATAAACGCAGTCACCGAACACACCGCCCAGACCGTCAGGTAGCCCTGCAGCGGTGCCACCGTCCCGGCGTCGGCCGCTCCGCTCGAAAGGGCGTCCGCGGCTGCGCCGGCCAGTGCAATTCCGAAGACCGCCGAGGCGAAGGACCCGCCGATGGTCTTGGTGGTGTTGGTCAGCCCGGTTGCCATGCCGGTTCGGTTCAACGGCGCCGCCGCGGCAGCAGCCGAGGGAAGCGCGGCCACCAACGCCCCGGAACCCAGCCCGGCGACCACCATGTTCATCAGGGCCTGCGGCAGGGTGTCATGGAAAGGCAGGAAGAGCCCGTACCCGACACCGACCAGGAGCGAGGCACCCACCAAGGTGTTCCTCGGCGTGGTCCGCCGGGCCGCCAAAGGGAAGAGCAGCGCACCGGCGAGCAGGGCGAAGACGTAGGTCCCGATGATGATGGACACCTGCGAGGCCGCCAGCCCCAGGCCGTAGCCGTACAGCGCGGGATCGGTGCGGGCGAACGTGGACATGGGCGCCTGGGCGCCGAGCACCGAAATGCCGAACAACCCCGCGGTCAGCTGGACCGGCCACATGGACGGGCTGCGCAGCATCCGGAAATCCACCAGCGGATCCTTCTGCCCGAGCTCGTACCGGACAAAAGGAATGAACGCGGCGACACCGGCAGCCAGGACGGCCCACACCCACCAGGTCTCCGGACCGTTGATCCGCAGGAAGGTCAGCCCGGAGGTAAGCAGGAGCAGCCCGACCGCCAGCAGTACGAAGCCCGTGCGGTCCACCGTGCCGCCGTCCAGGGAGCTGGATTCCGGCACCCCGAAATGCACGGCAAAGATACACAGCGTCACCGCGGCGGCGGGCGCGCACAGCGTGAGCCAGAGCGGGAGGTGCTCCACCAGCACCCCGCCCAGCAGGGCTCCGCCGATCACCCCCAGCTCCAGTGCGCCGACCAGCAGGCCTGCCGCCTTGCGGGTGAGCACGGCCCGGTTGGGGGTGTGGCGCACCCGGCTGAAAATCAGGGCGATCTCCATCGGCAGCCAGACCACGTAGAAGCCCTGGAGCGACCACGCGGCCAGGAACGTCCAGAAATCCGGGGCCACGGCGACTCCCCAGGAGGCCGCCGCCGTCAGGACCGTGGAGACCAGCAGGATGCGTTTGTGCCCGTAGATGTCCCCCAGTTTGGCCAGGATCGGCACGGCCAGGGCACTAAGCATCAGCTGGGCGGATTCAAACCAGTTGACGTCGCCGTCGTCGATCCCCAGGTGGCGGGCAATGTCGGTGAGCAGCGGCGTGTAGTAGCCCTGCAGGATGCCGCTGGTGATTTCCACCAGCACCAGGAACCCGACGAGGGGGCCGATCATGCGCAGCCCGGGCAGGGACGGCGCGGACATCAGAGCGCACCCATCAGGGCCTTGTAGAACGTAATGCCCTCGCCGAACGTCTCGATGCCCAGCCGTTCGTTGTAGGCGTGGATGCTGGCCCGGTCCGCGGCGCTCATCCGGAACGGGGCAAAGCGGTACACCGCATCACAGATGGAGGTGAAACGCCGCGAATCGGTCCCGCCAAGCATGATGTACGGCACCGGAACGGCGTCCGGGAAGCAGGTCCGGATGGTTTCCTCCAGCAGGGCGAACTGGGCGTTGTCCGTCGCGGAGACCGGCGAGGGCTCATTGCCCTCCACCACGCGCAGGCTCACCTTGGGGTCCCGGATGATCGACCGCAGCCGCGACACAGTGGACGCCACCGTCTCGCCCACGGCCACCCGGACATTGGCATTGGCCGTGGCGCGCGTGGCCAGGACATTGGATCCCTTGCTTCCCCGCAGCTGGGTCACGGCCACGGTGGTGCGGGTCATGGCGTTGGGCTCCCCGCCGAGCAGCCCGAACACCCGGGTGAGCGCACCGCGCAGGTGCCTGGCATTGCCCAGCACCGGACGGAGCGGCAGCGGCGCCGAGCCGGAGAGCCGCTGGACCATTTCCACGCTGACATCCGGAAGGGACGCCGGGAAAGGACGGCGGTCCAGGCGGACGACGGCGCGGGCCAGGCGCGCCGTTGCACCCATCCGGTTCGGCGTGGACGCATGCCCGCCGGTGTCCTCCACCGCCAATTCGACGTCGAGGATGCCCTTTTCGGAGACGCCGACGACGGCGAGCGGCGCAGACACGAACGGGAACGCACCCGAGGCCACCGCTCCCCCTTCATCCAGCACCAGCCAGGGACGGATACCGCGTTCCGCGAGCAGGGCAGCGGCAGCAGCGGCCGTATCGCCGGCGGTTTCCTCGTTGTTGCCGAAGGAGAAGTAGATGTCCCCTGCGGGCGCGAACCCCTCGGCGAGCAGCTGTTCAGCCGCTTCCAGCACGGCTGCCAGCGCCCCCTTGTCATCGAGGGCCCCGCGGCCTTCGATGGAGGTTTCCGTGACCGTGCCGGCAAACGGCGGGTAATCCCACCGCGACGGGTCCTCCACCGGGACCACGTCGTAGTGGGCCATCAGCACCGCGGGACCCCTGCCGTCCGCGCCATCAACCGCCGCGCCGTCTCCGGACGCGCCGTCGGGCGAGGCCGTCCCGGGCCAGCGGTACAGGAGCCCGAACCCGTTGACCCGTTCCAACTGCAGGCCGGCGGAAACAAGGGGAAAGAGTTCCGGCAGTGCTGCGATAAAGGCCTCGAACTGGTCCGGCTCCATTTCCCCGGGCACCCGGGAGGAAACGGTGCGGTACGTGAGGAGCCGGGCGAGCTTCGGAGCGGCCGCGCGGCCTAGTGCAACGGCGGATAGCGCCGTGGGAGAGCTGGGCATGGGAGCGAGTGTAGCGGCTGTGGCATGCATCACAGTCCAGTGCGCGGAAGATTAAGTTACCAGGCGGTAACCACGCGGTGAGTCTCAGGCCTCCGGAGTTGCTGCCGCATGCAACAGGGGCAGCATCCGCCCTTCGAAATGCGTGTTCAGCACAATCACGGAGGAGGTCCGCAGGACCGTGTTGGTGGCAACGATCGCGTCGATCACCCGCTGCAGATCAGAATTGGACCGCGCCGCCACCCGGGCCAGCAGGTCGCTCTCCCCCGAGACGGTATGCACCTCCTGGATTTCCGGAATCCGGGACAGCGCCGCAACCACTGCGTCATGGCCGGTGTCCTGGCGGATGGTGAGCGAGCAGTAGGCGACGACGTCGTACCCCAGGGCCTCAGCGTCGATCCGCGGACCCCAGCCGGCGATCACACCGGTCTCCTGCATCCGGTCCAGGCGGGCCTGGACCGTGGCCCGGGCAACGGCGAGCCGGCGCGAGGCCTCCAGTACCGACATCCGCGGGTTGTCGGTAAACAGGGTGACGATACGGGCGTCCAGCGCGTCGGTGGGCATGGGGTCCTTTCCGGGACTAAGCACAGGCAGTGTACAAATTGTAAAGGCAGCACGGTCGACTGCCGGAACCGACGACACACAAACCGGCCTTAAGATGGAATCCGGTGTACAGTCCTGCAGCGGCATCCCTGCCCGCGGACGGCACGCACCGGCAGCCAATCCGTTCGTTCTAAGGCCTCTCCCGTTATGCCCAGTTCCGCCCGCCCGTCCAGCACTGACACTGCGCTTCCGGCCGGGGAACCATCCTCCGCGCGGAAGATGCAGCCGAGGCACCTTGTCCTGATGAGCCTCGGCAGTGCCATCGGCACCGGCCTTTTCGTAGGGTCCGGCGAAGGCATCGCAGCGGCCGGCCCGGCAGTGCTGATCTCCTTCCTGATCGCCGGAACCATGGTGATTCTGATCATGCGCATGATGGGCGAGATGGCGGCGGCCGACCCCAGCAGCGGTGCGTTTTCCGTATATGCCGAGAAAGCCCTGGGGCGCACGGCGGGCACCACGGTCGGGTGGATGTGGTGGTTCCAGATCGTGATCGTCATAGCCGCGGAGGCAACGGCCGCTGCGGCCATCGTCGCCTCCATGGTCCCCGGCATCGAGCAGTGGATGCTGGCCCTGGCCTTCATCATCGTGTTTACCGCCGTCAATCTGGCCGGAGCTGCCAGCCTGGGCGAATTCGAGTACTGGTTTGCCATCCTGAAGGTTGCCGCAATCATCATCTTCCTGGCGGTCGGCGTCGCCTTCGTGGCCGGACTGCTTCCCGGCGTCCCGTCGCCGGGCACCTCCAACCTCTTCGACAACGGCGGCTTCATGCCCAACGGCCTGACCGGGGTGGCCTCGGGACTGCTGCTGGTGGTCTTCGCTTTCGGCGGCACCGAGATCATCACCATCGCCGCAGCGGACACAGAGGAACCGTCCAAGAATATTGCCGGAGCGATCAACTCGGTGATCTGGCGGATCCTGGTCTTCTACATCGGTTCGGTGCTGGTGATGGTCACCGTACTGCCCTGGGACAGTGAAGCGCTGAGCACCGGTCCGTTCGTGGCCGTCCTGCATGCAGCGAAGGTCCCCGGTGCGGACACGGTCATGGCGGTCGTCATCGTCATCGCACTGCTGTCCGCCATGAATGCGAACCTGTACGGCGCATCCCGGATGATCTACTCCCTGGGCGAGCGCGGCCGGGCTCCGGCCGCCCTGGGCCGCCTCGGCTCCGGCGGAGTGCCCCGCCGGGCGGTGCTGGCGTCCGTGGTCTTCGGCTTCGTTGCCGTGGTGCTGAACTACCTCTACCCCGACACCGTGCTGATGATCCTGCTCAACACCGTCGGTTCCACCTGCCTGGTGGTCTGGGGCATCTCCATCGTTTCCCAGATCATCCTGCGGCGTCGGGCGGAAGCGGCCGGCGTCGAACTCACGTTCAAGATGTGGGCCTTCCCCTGGCTCTCCTACTTTGCGCTGGCACTGCTCGCGGGAATCGTGGTCCTGGGCTTCTTCGACCCCGATGTGCGGATCCAGCTGCTGGCGACGGCGGCCCTCAGCACCGTGCTGGTCCTGCTGGCCTGGTCCTTCGAACGGCGCAGCGCTGCCAAGGCCCGCACCGCACCCGGGGACCGAGCCGACCAGGCCTGATAGGCAAACTGCCAAGCACATCCGGCGGCTGAACGCTACATTTGTACAGACTGCGTCATGTTCGGGGCGCTGTTTGCTCACTGTGGCGTGAAGCACTAAATTGCGGACCATGGACAATAATCTGCAACCTGCGGCCCTGCCGGCGGAGGAACTCCGGGAGCTGTACCGCCTGGTCACCGCCGTCCGGCAGCTGGACCTCGCCGCGATCGCCTGGCAGCGCCAGGGCATCATCCCCGGATACGCCCCGGAACTGGGCCAGGAAGCCGCCCAGGTGGGCAGCGCCTTCGCCATGGATCCCAAGCATGACTTCGTTTTCCCCACGTACCGGGAAATGGGCGTGGCGCTCACCATGGGCGTGGATATGACCGCCTATATGTCCACCCACAAGGCCAGCTGGCACGGCGGCCTCTACAACCCGGTGCAGACCCGGCTTGCGCCGATCCAGGCAGTGGTCGGCGGATCCGTGCTGCACGCCGTGGGCTGGGCACACGGCCAGACCCTCGCCGGCGACCCCGGCGTGGCACTGACCTACTTCGGCGACGGCGCCAGCTCCCAGGGCGACATCCATGAAGCAATGAACTTCGCAGGGGTCCTGAAGGCTCCGGTCATTTTCTTCGTCCAGAACAACGGCTGGGCCATTTCGCTGCCCACCGAGGCCCAGGTGGCCGGCGGAACCGTCGCCGCCCGTGCCGCCGGATACGGAATGAAGGCCATCACCGTGGACGGCAACGACGCCGCCGCCGTCGTCCTCGCCACCCGCGAGGCCGCCGCTCACGCCAGGGCCGGACACGGTCCGGTACTGATCGAGGCCATGACCTACCGCCGCGGCCCGCACTCCACCAGCGACGATCCCGGCAGGTACCGGAGCCTGGCCGAGGAACGGCGCGACGAAGGCGTGGATCCGGTCCAGCTGCTGGCGGACCGGCTCCTGGCGGAAGGCCTGGCGGACGCCGACTTCCTGGACGCCGCGCTGCAGGACGCCAAGACCCATGCGGACACCGTCCGCGAGGGAGTCATGGCGCTCGGCCCCCGTCCCGGACGGGAAATGTTCGACTTCGTTTTTGCCGAGCCCACCGAAGCACTCAAAGCCCAGGCCCGCGCCTGGCGGGAGGAATCCGAACATGTCTGAGCAGCTCAGCGACGCCGTGGCGTCCTCCGACCTGGAAGCCGCTGCCCGGAACACGGAGCAGACCGCCGCGCAGGAGCAGTCTCCCCTGGCCCCGTCCCCGGAGGACGGCGACGGCCGGGTGGAAAACCTCTCGATGCAGGCGGCCCTGAACCGGGCCCTGGCGGAAACCCTGGCCGAGGATCCCAAAGCCGTGGTCCTGGGCGAGGACGTGGGACGGCTCGGCGGAGTCTTCCGCATCACCGACGGCCTGCAGAAGCGCTTCGGTCAGGACCGCGTTTTCGATACTCCGCTGGCGGAATCGGGCATCCTGGGCATGTCCGTGGGGCTGGCCATGGCCGGGTTCCACCCAATCCCCGAGGTGCAGTTCGACGGCTTCGCGTATCCGGCGGTAAACCAGATCGTCACCCAGCTGGCCCGGATGAACTACCGCAGCCGGGGCACGATGCCCATGCCGGTGACCCTGCGGGTCCCCAGTTTCGGCGGCATCCGCGCCCCCGAACACCACGGCGAGTCGCTGGAGGCGCTCTTCGCCCACGTTCCGGGATTGAAGGTGGTTTCCCCTTCCAGCCCGCACGAGGCCTACCACCTGCTGAAGCACGCCGTAGCCGTACCGGACCCGGTGATCTTCATGGAACCGAAGTCCCGCTACTGGCAGAAGGGCGACGTATTCCTGGACGACGCCGGCCCCCTGGAGGGCGCCAAGGTGGTCCGTCCGGGCAAGCACGTCACGCTGGTGGCGTGGGGCGCCATGGTGGCCCGCTGCCTCTCCGTGGCCGAGCTGGCAGCCGAGGACGGCATCGAGGTGGAGGTCCTGGACCTGCGGTGGCTGAAGCCGATCGACGCCGAGGGGCTGGCCGCCTCCGTCGCCCGGACCCGGCGCGCCGTCGTCGTCCATGAAGCGCCGCTGACCTCGGGCCTCGGCGCCGAAGTGGCCGCCCTGATCACCGAGCGCTGCTTCGATACCCTGCGCGCTCCGGTTGGGCGGGTCACGGGATTCGACGTACCGTATCCCTCAGGCGACCTTGAAGACGAATACATCCCGAACATCGACCGCATCCTGTTCGGGATCCAGCGAGTATTGGAGTACCGGCGTGGCTGAAATCCCCTTCCCCCTTCCCGACCTCGGCGAAGGCCTGATCGAGGCCACCGTGCTGGAGTGGCTGGTGTCCGTGGGCGACCAGGTGGAACGCAACCAGCCGCTGGTCGAGGTGGAAACCACCAAATCGGCGGTGGAGCTGCCCTCCCCGCAGGCCGGACGCGTTGCGCGCACCTACGGCGAGCCGGGTGAAACGATCAACGTCGGCGAACCGCTTATTGTCTTCGAGGTTCCGGACAACACCGCCGGCATCGTGGGTACGGTGCCGCAGGAAGCTCCGGCGCGCCGCCGGGTCCGACTGACCGCCGCGCTGGACGAGGACTAGGCAGTGGCGGATTACGGCTCCCTGGTGGAAGGCACCGACCCCCGCCTTTCGGTGGAGAGTATCGACCCTGCCGAAGATGCCGGGGGCACGACGGCGCTGCGTCCCGTACTCCTGCTGCACGGCTTTGCCTCCAGCGCGCAGCTGAACTGGCATGACTCCGGATGGATCACCGCGCTGACCGCCGCGGGACGCCGGATCATTACCGTGGACCTGCCCGGCCACGGCGGCAGCGCCGCACCGGAGGACCTGGATTCCTACCGCCCCAGCCGCATCCGCGCGGACCTGCTGCAGGTACTCCAGGACGCAGGCGTTTCCCCGCTGGCCGACGGCGACCCGGCCAGCGGCCTGGACGTGGTGGGGTACTCCCTCGGTTCCCGCCTCGCCTGGGAATTCGGAGCCACCCAGCCCGAACTCGTGCACCGCATGGTGCTCGGAGGGCCGGGAAGCGGTGACCCGCTGGCGGACTTCGACCTCGATGCCGCCCGCGAAGCAGCGGCGGGCGGGGCGCCCGTGGCGGATCCCCGCACCGCCGAACTGCTGCGCATGGCCCAGCTGGTTCCGCAGAACCGCCTGGCCGCGCTGTTCCGGATGATCGAGGCCATCAAGGAGGAACCCTTCTCCCCCGCAGCGGCGGTTCCGTCCATGCCGCTGCTCCTTGTCGCCGGGGAACGCGATGACCTCGCGGCGACGGCGCCCGAACTGGCCGCCCTGAGCGGGCAGGCCGGGATGCTCTCGCTTCCCGCCCGCACCCACACCAACGCCGTGACTTCGCGGGCATTCAAGAATGCTGCGGTGGAATTCCTGGCGGGCTAATAACAGCTTGGTCACGACGGCTCGTTATCCGCCAACATTTCCGGGTGCACGCTAAGATGAAAAGGCTAGTGGACTCGCCTGACATTGATCAGCCTACTGATTAATGCCAGGCGAGATTCCCTGCTTTCATCTTTGACCCTCAAGGGAGGACACCCGTGGATGTACTCCTGGGGCACCGTTACCGCACCACCGAACTCATCGGGTCCGGCGGCGCTGCCGCTGTCTACCGCGGGGTCGACGAAAACCTTGGCCGGGAAGTGGCCGTCAAGCTTTTCAACGCCGGGTTCCGCGAGGATGACGAAACCCGCCGCCAGCAGATCGAAATGCAGCTGCTGGCAACCCTGAACCACCCCGGCTTGGTCACCCTGCTGGACGCCGGCGTCAACGTTGACGACGAGGGCCGCAGCTCCAGCTTCCTCGTGATGGAGCTGGTGGACGGACCGGACCTGCGGGGCCTGCTCAAGGAAGGTCCCCTCTCCTCCTCCGCAACGGCGGCGCTGGGTGCCGATCTGGCCGATGCGCTGAACTACGTGCACAGCAACGGAGTGATCCACCGCGACGTAAAGCCTGCGAACATCCTGCTTTTCCCCCAGGAAGACATGGACACCCGCCTCTACCCGAGGCTCACTGACTTCGGCATTGCCCGGATGGTCGAAGCCACCGTTGCCACCGCCAACGGCGCAACCATCGGAACTGCGAACTACCTGAGCCCGGAACAGGCGCAGGGGGCTGCCGTGGACCCGCGGACAGATGTCTACTCGCTGGGCCTGGTGCTCCTGGAGTGCCTGACCGGGGAAAAGGCCTTCCCCGGACCGATTGTGGAAGCAGCCGTGGCACGCCTGCTCCGTGACCCCGAGATCCCCGAGTGGGTGGGGCCGGATTGGACGGGCATCCTGCGGGCCATGACGTCCCGCCTGGTGGACGCACGCCCCGAGGCCCACGAAGTGGCAGTGGCGCTTCGTTCCCTGGCCTCTGAAGCCATGGTGCTGGATGGACCGTCGACCGTTCCTTCGCCGGACTCCGCGCTCAGCGATCCGGACACCGGTGAATCCGCAACGGGCGGCGTCACCACGGGCAACATCTATATTCCGGCGCCGCCGCAGCACGCCCCCAGTCTGGGCTAGGCCGGACGGGCCGGAGAAGACATAAAAAACGGATCGGTCCTGCTGGACCGATCCGTTTTTCGTCGAGGGGCGGAAGAGGCTACTTGCCGTCGCCGGCCGCTTCATCCTCTTCGGGCTCGAAGTTCGAGGCTTCCTCGGTGCTCGCAGCCGAAATACCGTCCTCGCTCTGGGGGATGGTGCCTTCGGGTCCGCCCTGCGAACCCGTCTTCGACTGATCCCCCTGGCCGGCTTCCTTTTCGGTATTTCCCATGGTGTTTCTCCTTTGTGGTGCTCGCTGGCCTACTTATTCGATACTAGGCCAACTGTGGCCCGGCCAACACCTGCGGACGGATCGGGCGGCTGCCCTGGTCAGGCGGCCGAGCGTTTGCTGGCTGCGCGGACAGCGACCAGGCTCAGCAGCAGGAGCGCTGCGGCCGAAGCGGTCGGAACAATGAAGGCGTGGCTGTAACCGAAGGAATCCGCCAGCCCTCCGGCCACGGATGAACCCAGCGCCTGGCCGGTGACGACGCCGCTGGCCAGCAGGGTCATTACGGTACCCATCAGTTCGCGCGGGGCCACGATGGCGCCGATGCCGAAAATGCTGACCATGGTCGGTCCCACGGGAAGACCCAGAATCAGCAGCACAACCAGCATCATGCCGATGCTCGAGGGCAGGAACAGCAGCAGGGTAAACACCAGCATCGCCGCGGCGCACAGGACCCAGCGGCCCGCGGTGCCGAAGCGCTCGGGCCAGAAGGCCACGGACAGGGCGGCAACGGCGGAACTCAAAGCCATGGCCGCGTAGATGAGGCCGGCGGAAGTGGCCATGTCGAAGCTGCCGGCGAACGCCGTGAGGCTGGTCTGGGTGGAACCGAAGAACGATCCCATGGCGACCATGCCGAGCACCGGAACCATGATGAGCAGCCACTGCGGACGTTCCCGCGGGGCCGGTGTTTCCGGATCCGGTCGGCTTCCTGCCGGCGTCGCTCCCTTGCGGGAAATCTTCGGGCGGCGCGAGGTGGGGACAACGTGCTCCACCGTGTGGTGCACGGCAAAGGCGGTCACCATCGTGGCCGTCAGCACTGCTGCCAGCACAAGCGGCAGCCAAGGGGCGACGGCGGCGGCGAGCAGGCCGACGAGGGCCGGGCCGAGCACGAAGGTCAGTTCATCCGCGGTTCCTTCGTAGGCAAGGGCGGTGTCCATCTCGCGGCCCTGCGGACGGCGGGCGGTCATGGCCATCCAGCGGACGCGTGCCATGGGCCCGACCTGCGGGCAGGAAGCACCCATGAACAATGCTGCCGCAAGCATCCAGAACGGCGCGTCGGCCGGATCCAGGAGCGCAGCGGACAGCAGGAACAAGCCGATGGCCACGGGGTTCAGGACGGCGGTGCCGAGGAGGACCGGCCGCTGTCCGATCCGGTCCGCCAGATACCCCAGCAGCGGAGCACCCACTGCGGACCCGACGCCGACGCCGCCAGCGGCGAGGCCGCCGAGTGCGTAGGAGCCGGAAACCTCTGTGATCAGGGTGAGTGCGCCGACGGTGAGCATGGCCAGGGGAAGCCGTGCGAGGAAGGCGATGGGGAAGAACGACTTGCCCGCCAGGGCGAAGATGACTTGGTAGCGGCCGCCTGCGGACGGGGTTTTCACCGGGTCGGCAGGGGCAGAGTCAGGGTTGGAGTCAGGGCTTGGTGCCTGAGTGGGGGTGGAGGTGTCTTGGGTCATGGTGCGGTATCCAGATACGTCGAACCGCGCACCGTCCCCCCTCCCGGTGCGCACAACCCGTGTAACGGGTCCAATTTTACCCATGCCGAGCCGGTGGACCTAACCAAAGACCCCCAAATCGACGGGAACGTCAGTGGATCAGGGCCTCGCCGGCGCTGTAACGGACCGAGGAACCGTTGCGGCCCTTGAGGATCTGGAGCTGCGCCGGGATCCGTTGTTTCATTTCCGCCACGTGGCTGACAAGCCCGACCACCCGGCCGCCGTCGCGCAGCCCTTCCAGCGCGTCCATGACCTGCTCCAGGGACTGCTCGTCGAGGCTGCCGAACCCTTCATCCACGAACAGGGTTTCAATGTTCACGCCCCCTGCTTCCTGCTGGACCACGTCGGCCAGCCCCAGGGCAAGGGCCAGGGAGGCCATGAAGCTTTCGCCGCCGGAAAGGGTGGAAGTATCCCGGTGCTGGCCGGTCCACTCGTCGGTGACGTGCAGGCCGAGGCCGGCCTTGCGGTTGCCGGACTTGGAATCGCTGTGTACCAGCGCGTACCGGCCTCCGGTCATGGCAGCCAGCCGTTCCGTGGCGGCCGCTGCCACCTGCTCCAGCCGGGCGGCCAGGACGTAGGTACTCAGGGTCATCTTGTACTGGTTTTCGCCGCCGCCCCGGGCAGTATCCGCCACCGACTGCAGCAGGTCCCGCCGGGCGCGAAGGGGCGCGGTGCGTTTAAGCGATGCCTCCAGCTCAGTGGAGTATTCAGCGAGCCGCCCGGCGGAGCCTTCCAGCAGGCGGACGAGCAGGGCGGCCTCTTCCTGTTCCTTCCGTGCAGCCGCGGCCGCCTCTGCCGCCTCTGCCACGTCTTCCTCGTCCGGTACGGCCAGCGGCTCCCCCGCGGCGTCGTCCGGTCCGGCCGCTGCCTGGGATTCCCGCCGCAGCAGCAGCCTGCGGCCCTGCTCTTCCCAGTTCGAAACTGCCAAGGCGTAGGCGTCTGCGATGGCGGCGTCGAGCAAGGCAGCCTCAACCTCGGCCGCCGAGGCAAAGGCTGTTCCGGCCAGGGCGGCATCCAGTTCAGCGCTGACCCGGCCCGACTCGTCTTCGGCCGCGGCAGCCGCGCCTGCCGCCTCGCGGGCGGCGGCGGCAAGCTCCGCGAACAGCGTCAGGGACTGGACGCGTTCGCTGATGCTCGGGAAGCCCTGGCGGGCCTCGCGGATGCGCGCGGACAGTTCCGCTGCCTGTTCACGGGCTGCGGCGGCACGCGAATCCGCCTGTGCAGCAGCAAT
The DNA here is from genome assembly GCF_024385485.1 of Arthrobacter sp. zg-Y1116. NCBI lineage: Bacteria > Bacillati > Actinomycetota > Actinomycetes > Micrococcales > Micrococcaceae > Arthrobacter > Arthrobacter sp. zg-Y1116. The sequence continues at coordinate 55,152 of NZ_JANFLR010000001.1, forward strand.
AAGGGCCTCGGAACGGGCAGCCTCGGCGGTCGCCAGTTCCGCAGCGATTGCCGTCAGGCGCCGGTCTGCTTCGGCCAGCGACCGGACGGCGCCGCGGGCTTTCTCCAACTCTGCGCGGGCCGCATCGAGCTGTTCCTGTGCGGCGGCGGCATCCCCCGCACCGCCGCGGGCGCGAAGGGCTGCGGTTTCCTCGGCAGCGGTACCGGCCAAGCGCCGGGCTTCTTCGTAGGCCGCTTCGGCCTTGCCCGCGCGTGCCTTGGCTGCCTGCTCGGCTTCGCGGGTGACCGGAGCCTCGCCGTCGGGCAGCGCCGCCGGGCGCGGGTGCTCGAGTCCCCCGCATACCGGGCACGGCGCGCCGTCTGCGAGTTCCTGTGCCAGCTCCGCCGCTGCCTGGTCCAGGCGTGCCTGCAGCAGATCCTGCCACTGCTGCCGCAGATCCTGATACTCCTGCCGGGCGTCGGCAGCCGCCGTCGCGGTCGCTGCTGCGCGCTCGTTGGCGGCGGCATAGCCGCTGATGGTCGCGACCAGTTCTTCGGCGGCGGCCAGGGCGGTTTCTGCCCGCGGTTCCCCTTCCGCCAGCCGTCCCAGCGCCGCGGCTTCAGCGGCCAGTTCCGTCTCTTCCGCCCGCAGGGAGTCCAGCGAGGCGTCGGCGTCGACGGCCTGCGCCCGGTGGGCTTCTGCAGCGTCCTGCTCCGCTCCGGCACGGGCGAGCAGGGCCACGTTGCGTTCTTCGTCTTCCAACGCCGCGCGTACGGCTGCGAGGTCCGCACCGACGCGTGCCTCCACACCGTCCGGCAGCGTGGTCCCGGCGGCCGCCGACACACCGTAGCCAGGGGCCAGCACATGCTCGGCCAGCGCCTGCAGGGCGCCGGCCGCTTCGGTGCGGCGGTTTTCTGCACGCCGGGCAGCGGCTTCCGCGGCCCGTACGCTGCCTGCCAGCAGGGAGGCGGCCGCGTGGGTCGCAAGCGCGGCCCGCTGCGGCTCAATCTCCGCTTCGGACCGGGCATGTTCCGCTTCGTCCCGGATCAGCTGCTGCAGGGCAATGCCGCGGGCACGGCGGTGCTCGAATTCCTGCAGGTGCTTCTCGGCGCTTTCCCGTGCCGTCATCAGCTCCGCGAGTTCCTTGCGGGCCGCGGCGCTTCGGGAGTCGAGCTCCGCCTGGAACTGTTCGAGCTCCGTTTCCCCGCCCTCGGCCTCGACACCGTCGTCATCCGCTCCGCTGCCTTCTGCCAGTTCGCCGCGGTAGCGCCGGATTTCGTCACGTGCACGACGCAGCACGTGTTCGGACTGCTCCTGCGCCTTGTCAAAGCGGTCGGTGGCTTCGACAAGCTCGGCCTTGAGCCGGCGTTCTATGTCTTCAAACCGGGAGGTGCCGAAGAGCTGCTGCAGCAGCTGCTCGCGCGAGGCCGCATCGGCGCGCAGGAAGGCCGCAAAATCCCCCTGGGGCAGCATTACCACGCGGGTGAACTGCTCCCGGTTCATCCCGAGCAGCTCGGTGATTTCCGCTGAAGCTTCGTCGTTGCGGGACGACTTCTGGACCCACGCACCGTCAACGAATTCGCTCAGCAGTGTCTTGGCCTGCTCGGTGACGGTGCTCTTCCCGCCCGCCCGCTTGGCCGGACGCTCCCACTGCGGGCTCCGGACAACTTCGAAGCGGCGGACACCGGAACTGAACTCGCAGACCACTTCGGGGGCCGTGTCCTGGGCAGCGTGGTCGCTGCGCAGCCGGCGTCCCTGCTGGCGGGCACCTGGGACGGTGCCGTAGAGGGCGAAGCAGATCGCGTCGAGCACGCTGGTTTTCCCCGCACCCGTAGGTCCGTTCAACAGGAAGAGCCCGTGGGCGCCCAGCTCGTCGAAGTCGATAACCTGCCGGTCTGCGAAGGGGCCGAAGGCCTGCATTTCCAAGCGGTGGATTCTCACTGTGCTGCCTCTGCTTCGCGGACCTTGCCCAGGATTTCGATGAAGAGGTCCTTTTCCTCATCGGCTGCGCTGCGCGAGCGGACGTGCTCAAGGAAGCCGCAGCAGATGTCGAGATCGTCAGTCGCCTTCGCCAGCCGCTGGCTGTACGTCTGGTCCGGTCCCCGGGCGCCGCCCTCCGGATCGAAAGCCAGGACGAGGGTGTCCGGGAAGCGGGTGCGGAGCAGTTCCATGGCCCTGGCGGGCCGCTGGCTGTCTGTCAGGGTGACCTGGCAGTAGGCATCCTGGGCCTCGGCAAGATCCGGATCCGCCAGGAGATCGTCGAGCTTGCCGCGCAGCACCGCCAGCCGGCGCCGGGCCGGCCAGGTGACGGCCTCTACGGAAGCGAGGCCGTCGCCGTCGAACTCCAGCAGCCATCCGCCCTTGGCCTGCCGTGCCTCGGAGAAGGAATACGGGAGCGGTGAGCCGCTGTAACGGACCGCGGGGCTCAGCTGCTGCCGGCCGTGCAGGTGTCCCAGGGCCGTGTAGGAGAACTCGCCGAAGAGATCCAGTGGGACGGCACCAAGCCCGCCCACCGCCAGGTCGCGTTCGCTGTCGCTGCTGATGCCGCCGCTGGCGAACGTATGGGCCATCACCACGGATGCGACGGGCGCCCCGGCCTGTTCGCGGGCAAGGATGTCCTCGCGGATGCGCCGTACGGCCGCCTCGGTGACGGAGAAGTGGTTCGGGACCTCAACGCCCAGCTCCCCGGCGGCGAGGCGGGGCTCCAGGTACGGGATGCCGTAGACGGCCACCGGCCTGCCCTCGGCGGGCAGCAGCACGGGGCGGGCAATGTCTTCATACCGCGTACGCAGGTGCACGCCGGCCCGCTCGAAGAGTGCGCTGCCAAAACCCAGCCGGGCGGCGGAATCGTGGTTGCCGCTGGACAGCACCACCACCGCGCCGGCACCCGTGATGCGCTCCAGCGCCGAATCCAGCAGGCGCACGGTGTCCACCGCCGGAAGCGCCCGGTCATATACGTCTCCCGCGATCAGCACGGCATCCACCCGCTGTTCCCGGACAGTGTCCACGAGGCGGTCGATGAAGTCCGCCTGGGCATCGAGCATTCCCACGCCGTGGAAGGATCGGCCCAGGTGCCAGTCTGAAGTGTGCAGTAAACGCATGTCTTAAAAACTACAGCCCGGCTCCGACAGTTAACGGATCGGGGGCAGCGGCGTGTGCCGCTGCCCCCGGGGGGTCCTGCTTTTTAGTGCCTTAGGTCCTAGGCGCGGTTGCCCGGCGTGCCGTCCTCCGGACGGGAGGTGCCGTCGGCCGGCTTGTCGAAGAAGCCGCGGGCTTCCTCGTCAACAACCGGCTTCGTGCTGCCGGCTGCCGGCTTGGCTGCTGCCGGCTTGGCCAGCGTGGCCGGCTTGACGGTTTCGGTGTCATCCCCAGCAAGCGTGTCCTCCTCCAGGAAGGAGTCCGCCGGGCTGCGGTGGGCGTCGATGGTCATGTCCACGCTGCGGAAAATCAGGCCGGCAATCACTGCGCCGAGCAAGGGTGCAGCCCAGAAGAGCCACACCTGCTCCAGTGCCCAGCCTTCGGAGAAGATTGCGACGGCGGTGGAACGGGCCGGGTTGATGCCGCCGTTGGTGACGGGAACAAGGACGGTCAGCAGGACGGCATAGGTCACGCCGACGGCGAAGGCACCTGACACGGCGAGGGACTTGCGGGAGCCCGTGCCTGCCTTGCGGGACGCTGCGCCGAGGAAGACGGCGGTCAGCAGGGCACCGGCAACAACCTCCATCAGCAGCGCGCTGGGAAGCGGGAAGAGGTTCGTCGAGTGCTCGTCGTAACCGTTGGCCGTGCCGGTCAGGAACTGACGGGCCTGCTCACCGATCTGGTCGTGGCCGGTGATGACCACCCACAGGATCGCAACACCGAGTATGGCGCCGACCAGCTGGGCCACGATGTACGGCAGGACGAACTTCCAGGCCGTGCGGCCGGCCACTGCGCTGCCGAGCGTGATTGCGGGGTTGAAGTGGCCGCCGGAAATGTAGCCGAAAGCCACCATTGCACCGGCAAGGGCCAGGCCGAAGGCCAGCGGCGAGCCAATGCCGCCGCCGGCGGTGTTGCCGAAGATGGCAATCCCGATGCCGACGAAGAGAAGCAGGAACGAACCGATGGCCTCGGCTACCGTCCGTCCGACAAACCCGTAGTTGTAGCCACCGTTTGCAGGCGCCGCAGTGCGGGCGGGCGCTGCGGCCCGGGCTCCGCTGAGTGGTAAGGACTCAGATGACATGGAAGAAGGATTCCTAACGTGTGGGTGGCGGCACCGGATTCACGGCTGCCGGTACAAAACAGAAGCGGTACTCGGCATGGCCTGCACCGAACGGTACGGCGGGGACATGCGCGGACTCACTACAAACTACCCCACCGTGTCAGCGCAGCCTGTTAACTTCCTGAATTTGCCCTGTACGCCAACCGGGCGTGGTTCCGGCGGCACCGGGCCCTGCACTCCCGGCGCCACAGGGTCCCACCCGATGGTGCCGGTGTTGCCGGTGTTGCCGGTGAGGTCACACCAGGGCGCTCCCGCCCCACACAGTGGGATGCTGTGCGGCCCGGCCCGGGCCCGGATCCCCGCCGAACCCGGCATTATGCTGGAGGAGTGATCCCCGAACCCGCTTCCGCTCCTGCCTTCCTTTCCTCCGCTGCCCTGTCGCCGAAGATCCGGGGCTGCCTGCTCGGCGGCGCACTGGGCGATGCCGCCGGCCATGCCGCCGGGGATTCCTCCGGCACCTCGATCACGGCGGACACACAGCTGGCCCTGTATTCCCTCGACGGGCTGCTGGAGGCCATTGAATGGGCAAATCAGGGAGTGGGAGCGGACGAGACGGCGTGCATCTGGCTGGCCTATCTCCGCTGGATGCGCGGCCGGGGGCTGCCGCTTCCCGAAAACGGTCCGTCGCCGCTGCCCCGCCCCATCGACGCGGAGCCGCTGCTGCAGCCGGCCGGAACCGAGCAGGCCGCAGACCTGGACCCCGACGTCCTGCAGGCGCTCTCCACCGGGGAAATGGGTACCCGGCAGCGCCCGCTCAACACCGGCGTCGACACTCCTGCCGCGCTGGTGCGCTCTGCCCCGTTCGGGCTGCTCCCCTACGTCGGGACCGAAACGGTCTACAAGCTGGCCCTTGACGCTGCCTCGCTGACGCACGGACATCCTTCGGCCCGGCACAGCGCAGCAGTCTTCGCGTCGATGGTGCACGGTCTGCTGGCGCCGGGGGCAACGCTCCGCAGCGCGGCAATGGAGTCGCTGGCCCAAGCCCGGGCCAACGGAGTTCCGGAGCTCGCGGACCGGCTGCAGGCGGTACTTGCCGACGACGGCGGGGCGGGTGCAGCAGGCACCGGCGCCCCGGGCGGGACGCCCACGGCGGAAGAAGCCCTGGCGATCGGACTGCACGCCGCGCAGGCCGTGGAAGACGCAGCGGACGCTGCCGTGGAAGACGGGGACCTCAGTGCGGCAACAGCAGCTGCCATCCGGGACGCGGCAACGGCAGGCGGCGCGCCGGCCGCCGTCGTGACGGGAAGCCTGCTGGGGACCCGGTACGGCACCCTTCCGGAAACCGGCTTGGAAGCGCTGAAGGAACGCGGGGTTATTGAGAAACTGGCCTCGGGGTTCATCGCGGCCACGGTCGCACCCTAGGAGAATCTGCCGGCCGCTGGTCCCGCTACTGCGATGCCCGCGGCCAAATGCCGCCGAGGGTCTGCAGGAATTCGGCTTCCGACAGGACTTCGATGCGCTGGCCCCGCTCGTGCAGGTCCAGCACCCGCCGTGCCTTGCCGGTCAGGCGCCCGCTGCGCAGGTCCCCGGGCTCAAAACCGTCCCCGACCACCAGCACACTGGTGGCGCGGGTGACGTTGCTGGCCGTACGGGCGCCGACCTCTGCGGCCCGGTCCTTCGCGGTCTGCCGGGCCATGCCCAGGTTGCCGGTGAACACAACAGTCTGGCCGAACAGGGGATGCGCCGGGTCCGCCAGCGGATTAGGCGGCGGATTGTCACCCTCTGACGGCCAGCCCTGCCACCCGCTGGCTGCCGCAGCCGGAGTGCCGGTCCCACGGGCCAGGGCATCCCTCGTGGCCTTGGAGAGCGGGTGCTGCCCCGGCACGTAGGCCGGTAGATGGGACGCAGGCCGGCCGTCGCGCAGGAAAAACTCCGTCATCGACCGGGCGCCGCTGCGGCGGGCAATATCCACCATGATCCCGGCGCAGGCGCGTGCGTCCTCGGTGGCGTCGTGGTGGTTCAGCAGGGGCACTCCGGCAGCTTCCGCGGCAAAGGGCAGCGAATGCGACGGCAGCTGGTAGGTGCGCCGCGAATGGACCACTGTGCAGGTGTAGTCATACGCCGGCCCCGCCAGCTCGGAGACCTCCAGTGCGGAACGGATCACGCCCAGGTCAAAGGCGGCATTGTGCGCCACCAGCAGGTCATCGCCGATGAAGGCGCCGATCTCCGGAAAGAGTTCACCGAACCGGGGAGCTCCTGCCACCATCCCGGGTTCAATGCCGTGGATCCGCACGTTGCGCGGATCAAAGTAGTCGTGCCCCTCCGGAGGCCGCATCAGCCAGGACGCTTCCTCGACAACCTGTCCCCCGCGGACCCGGACCAGGCCCACGGAACATGGCGAGCCGCGGAAGCCGTTGGCTGTTTCAAAATCTATTGCGGTAAAACTGAGCCCTGCCTCAGGCATTGCCGCGGGCCGCCTGCTTCCGCCGGGAGCTACGCACCTTGGAAACCACGAACCAAACCGCCGCGGCAATTACCGCCACGATGACGATCTTCTGGAAAACGCCGGCGTACTCTTCGACGATGTGCCAGCTTTCACCCAAGTAGTAACCGGCCGCGATGAAGATTGCGTTCCAGATCAGGCTGCCTGCAGTGGTCAGGGCCGTGAAGGTCAGCAGGTGCATCCGTTCGATGCCGGCAGGGATCGAGATGAGGCTGCGGAACAGCGGGATCATCCGGCCGAAGAACACGGCCTTGTTCCCGTGCCGCCCGAACCAGGCCTCGACTTTGTCCACGTCCTCCAGGTCCACCAGCGGCACCTTCGCGACCAGCCTGCGCATCCGGTTCCGGCCCAGCCACGCGCCGAGGCCATAGAGTGCCAGGGCGCCGACGACGGACCCCAGCGTGGTCCAGAACAATGCGGCGGCGATGGAGAAGTTGCCCTGGCTGGCGGTGAAGCCGGCCAGCGGCAGGATGATTTCGCTCGGCAGCGGGGGGAAGAGGTTTTCCAGGGCGATGGCCAGCCCGGCGCCGGGAGCGCCGATGGTTTCCATCATGCCGACCGCCCAGTCCGCCACACCCCCGAGGGCGGAGGGGTCGCCGGAGGCTTCGGCGGGGACGGAGGTGGCTGGGGTAACGGCTTGTGTAATAGTCATCTCGGGCTCAATTCTGCCCTAGGCCCCCTGACAGGGAAGAATCCGGGTCGCATTCCCGGGCGTGTTTGGGACACATCGCACACCCGGGAAGCAGATCAGGAAATCCCCGGGGACCCCTCGTCCAAGGCGGCAACCAGGGCCGGCAGCAGGGCGCGGAAGGCCTGGCCGCGGTGGCTGATGGCGTTCTTTTCCGCACTGCTCAGTTCGGCGCAGGTGCGGTCCAGTCCGGCCGGCTGCAGGATCGGGTCGTAGCCGAACCCGCCCGCTCCCCGCGGCGAGTCCTGCAGTGTTCCGCGCAGTTCGCCGCGTTCCACGGTCTCGCCGCCGTTGGGCAGTGCCAGGGCAGCAGCGCAGACGAACGCAGCCCCGCGGTGCTCGGCGGAAATGTCACCCAGCTGGGCCAGGAGCAGTTCGAGGTTCGCCGCGTCGTCGCCGTGCCGGCCGGACCAGCGCGCCGAAAAAATCCCGGGCGCCCCGCCCAGGACGTCTACGGCCAGCCCGGAATCGTCCGCGACGGCCGGCAGGCCGGTGGCTGCCGCTACCGCATGGGCCTTGAGCAGCGCGTTCTGTTCAAAGGTCACACCGGTTTCGGCGACATCGGGCACTCCGGCCGCGGCGGCATCGATCACCTGCGTGTCGACGTCGAGGCCGGGCACCTGCCCGCGGAGCAGTTCCCGCAGCTCACGCAGCTTGCCCGGGTTGCGGGTGGCCAGGACCAGGCGCGCTGTCGGCTGCGGCATTTAGGCCAGGCCCAGGGTCTGCCGCTGGATGACGGCCAGTTCTGCGGTACCTGCCAGGGCCAGGTCGAGGAGGGCGTCAAGTTCGGCGCGGTCGAACGGAGCACCTTCCGCGGTGCCCTGCACCTCGACGAACTTGCCCGAGCCGGTGACCACCACGTTCATGTCGGTTTCGGCCCGGACATCTTCGACGTACGGCAGGTCCAGCATCGGGACCCCGTCGATGATGCCCACGCTGATGGCCGCCACGGTGTCCAGCAGCGGTGAAGCGTTGCGGGCAATGAGCTTGTTTTCCTTGGCCCAGGCCACGGCGTCGGCGAGGGCCACATAGGCGCCCGTGATGGCGGCGGTGCGGGTGCCGCCGTCGGCCTGCAGGACGTCGCAGTCCAGGACAATCGTGTTCTCGCCCAGGGCCTTGGTGTCGATGATGGACCGCAGCGAGCGGCCGATCAGCCGGGAGATCTCGTGCGTGCGCCCGCCCAGCTTCCCCTTGACCGATTCGCGGTCGTTGCGGGTGTTGGTGGCCCGCGGGAGCATCGCGTATTCGGCGGTGACCCAGCCCTTGCCCTCGCCCTTGAGCCAGCGCGGAACGCCGGGGGTCAGCGACGCCGTGCACAGCACCCGGGTATTGCCGAACTCGATCAGCGCCGAACCTTCGGCCTGCTTCGACCAGCCGCGCGTAATGGTGATGCTCCGCAGCTGGTCGGGAGTGCGGCCATCGGAGCGGACGACGGTGGAGGAAGAGGTGGAAACAGGGCTGTTTGCGGCGGTTGTCATAGGCCCAGTCTATCGGCCGGGCCGTCGCGTGCCGGGCGGACGGGCCGGGCAGACGGGCCGGGCAGTATGCGTCCCTACCCTTTCTCTCGCGCTGCCCCGCTCCTAGGGTGGCGCCGTACCGTCGGCCCCCTTCCCGCCCGTCCCGCACACCGGGAGGGTCTGGGGGAACGACCCCTGCAATGACGCAGAAAGGATCGGCACGCACATGCGCAGACTTTCATCTTTGGGGGTTGCCGTTTCGCTGGCCCTGGCAACCGCCCCGGCAACGGCAACCGCGGCAGAACCCGCCGTCACGGAGCTCGGGGGGACGCTTCCCGGCGGAGCAACGTGGGCGGCACAGCTGCCGCAGGACTGGAACGGCAAGCTGGTGCTCTACAGTCACGGCTTCCGCCCCGGACCCGACAACCCGGCCCGGGACCCGGGTTTCGAATCCACCGCCCAGGCACTGACCGCCCGGGGATTCGCGGTCGCTTCCTCGTCCTATGCAGCCACCGGCTGGGCCCTTGGAACAGCGGTCGAGGACCAGCTGGGCACCCTGGCCGCCTTCTCCGCTGCGGCGGGCGAACCTGTCCGGACCATCGCCTTCGGCACCTCGATGGGCGGCCTGGTCAGCAGCCTCATCGCCGAAACCCCGGACAGCGGCGTGGACGGAGCGGTGAGCACCTGCGGACTGCTCGGCGGCGGAATCAACCTGAACAATTACCAGTTGGACGGCCTCCACGCACTCGCCGAACTGCTCCTGCCCGGAGCGGACCTGCAGTTGACCGGATTCCGCACCGCCGAGGAAGCCGATGTCACCATCAATGCCCTGATGGGTGCGCTGCAGCAGGCACAGGCGACGCCGGAGGGCCGGGCCCGGCTGGCATTGGCGGCGGCCCTGATGAACACACCAACCTGGTTCAGCGGGGACACGGAACCGGACCGGAAGGATTACGCCGCACAGCAGGAAGCGCAGTACAACTGGCTGCTGCAGACAATCCCGTTTGTGGTCGGCTCGCGTGCCTCGATAGTCAACGCCGCGGACGGTGACAGCGGCTGGAACCAAGGAGTGGATTACGGCTCCCTGCTGCGTGACTCGGCGCAGCGGCAGCAGGTCAAGGCGCTGTACCGCAGTGCCGGCCTGGACCTGCGCCGGGACCTGCATACCCTCACCTCCACCGCGGACACCGCACCGGATCCGGAAGCCCTGGAGTGGATGGACCGCACCTCGACCCCGCACGGGGACCTCCTCATGCCGGTGCTGACCATGCATACCCTGGCCGACATCCTGGCACCGGTGGAGTACATGGAGGAGTACGCGCAGACGGTTCGGGAAGCCGGCACCGGTGCGCTGCTGCGCCAGTCCTACGTCGAACGGACCGGGCACTGCACCTTCACGGACGCGGAGCGGGTCGGCGCGGTGCTGGCGATGGACGAGCGCCTTGACACTGGCCGCTGGGGGAACCTGGCCGAGCCCCGGCAGCTTGACCGGGCAGCCGAATCACTGGGACTGGGGGAAGCGGACTTCATCAGGTACCGTCCCGAAGAGTTTGTCAACGACCGGGACTACCCGCAGGACCCGGGCTCCGGTCACGGACACGGGCACGGGCATGGACACGGGCATGGAAGGGGCCGCTGACGGCGGGCCTACCCCGCCGGATGGACCCCGCCCTGCACAGCGAGGGGTGCACTGAACGGGCTGCCGACGTCGTAGGAGACACCGGCCACGGCGACGGCGAGGTCCCCGCTGTAGGTTTCGCGTGCTTCCGAGACGCTGACGCTGGCGTCGTTCCAGACCGGCAGGTGCGTGAGGAGCAGGCGCCGGGCCTGCGCTGCGGTGGCCGCTGCTCCGGCGCGGCGCCCGGTCAGATGCACCCCTTCGATGGCGTCATCCCGGCCCTCGTGGAACGCAGCTTCACAGAGGAAGACATCGGTGTCCCGGGCGGCATCTTCCAGCCCGGGGCAGGAATCGGTATCCCCGGAATACGCCAGGGTCCGGAGCGCGGGCTCGCCGTCGGCGTCCAGGGTGCGGGCTTCCACGCGCAGGGCGTAGGCCTCTTCGGCCGGGTGCCGCACCGGGTACGGGGTCACGGTGAACGGCCCGATCTGCACTGCGCTGCCGGCGGTCCAGTTGGAGAACTCGAAATCCTCGTGCATGCCCGGGTCCAGCTCCAGCCCGTAGGCCGTGGCCATCCGGTCCGCCGTTGCCGCCGGCCCCCAGACCTTGATCCGGTCCCGGTTCCAGCCGGAGGGGTCCCAGTGCACGGCGACGTGGAGGCCGCACAGATCCATGCAGTGGTCCGGATGCAGGTGGGTCAGCAGGACGGCGTCAATGTCCCGCAGGTCCATGTAGCGCTGCAGCGCACCCAGCGATCCGTTGCCGAGGTCCAGCAGGATCCGCCAGTCGCGGACGCCGTCGTTGGCGGTCACGAGGTAGCACGACGCCGGCGAGGCCGGGCCGGGGAAGGATCCGCTGCAGCCCACAATGGTCAGTTTCATACCGTGCCGTTCCTGGAGCCGCCGCTGTGCGCCTCCGTGCGTTCAGGGGCGTCAGCCCGGGCTGCGGCAATCATCTGCGGGGTGACCCGCGCCATGCTGCCGGTGGGGTAATGCGCGGCCACATGTTCCACCTGCTGCACGCTGAGCACCTCGGGGCCGAGGAAACGCCGGGCAAGCAGCTCGAAGGAGGCAGAGTCTCCGGTGGCAACGAAGGTGTGCTGCGGCGGGGTCTGCGAGCGCCGTTCGATCCCGTGCGAGATCAGGGCGCGGTAGACATCCTTCGCGGTCTCCTCGGCACTGGAAACGAGCGTGACGCCGTCGCCCATCACATAGGAAATCACGCCGGTGAGCAGTGGGTAGTGGGTACAGCCAAGGACCAGGGTGTCCACGTCCCGGGCCTTCAGCGGAGCCAGGTATTCCTCCGCCGTGGCCAGCACATCGGGGCCTGACGTGATGCCGGCTTCGACGAACTCCACGAACGCCGGGCAGGCCACCGAAGACACCTGCAGGTGCGGGGCCGCGGCAAAGGTGTCGTCGTAGGCCCGCGAACCAACAGTGGCAGCCGTGCCGATGACGCCGATCCGTCCGGTCCGGGTAGCAGCCACTGCGCGGCGGACCGCCGGCTGGATGACCTCGATGACGGGGATGCCGTACCGGTGCGTGTAACGCTCGCGGGCGTCACGCAGGACGGCGGCGGAGGCGGAGTTGCAGGCAATCACCAGGAGCTTGACGCCGGAATCCACCAGTTCGTCCATTACGCCCAGCGCTTTGGCCCGGACTTCGGCGATCGGCAGGGGTCCGTAGGGTCCGTTGGCGGTATCCCCCACGTACATAACGGCTTCGTTGGGCAGCTGGTCCAGGACGGCGCGCGCCACTGTCAGGCCGCCGACACCGGAGTCAAAGATGCCGATCGGGGCGTCCGGGTCCTTGACCCGGATTGCTTCGTGCACGGACGTGCCCAGTGGATGGGTGGAGGAGCTGGCCGGGTTCGAACTCATAATGTAACGACCATAGTCCTCCCCCGCGCACGGGCACATTCACCGGACCGTGCCGTTGCTCACAAAACCGGCTGCGGACACAGCCGATTTCGTGTCAGCGCAGGGAGTCGAGCAGCGCCTGCATGAGTGTCTCCTGCAGCCATGTGACGAAGTTGTACACCAGCGCAAGGTAGCCGTCCAGATCCTCGGCCTTGGACGGATCGGTGATGTCATGCAGCCGCTCGGCGTCTTCGTCATCTTCCAGGCCCAGGCGGTCGGCAAGCACCAGCCGGACATCGTTCAAGGCGCGAGCAAAGAGCTGCGCCTGCTCGGTGTCCAGGCGCAGCGGAGCCGCCTCCAGCTGCAGCGCGGCGGCGCGCAGGGCGCTTTGTTTTGATTCGCGCAGCGACCGTTCCGTAAACCGCCGGAACTCGAGGGCGTCGTCGTCGTTCCCCGTGGTGCCGGCGGGGAGGAGCCGCAGCAGGGCCGAGTCATCCGGAACGGCCGCCGACGGGTCGATGCCGACCATGGCCGCGAGCGGATCGGCGTCCGCGGCAGTGTCAGGTTCCAGCAAGGCCTGCACATCGGAGAAGAGCTTGCGCAGCAGGTCCCGCTCCCCCGGTTCCAGGTTTGCGGTAATGCCCTTACGGGTGAGCTTGAAGCCGGTGGCCACGAATATCCGTTTCTGTTCGGCGTACTGGGTTCTGCGGTGTAGGCGGTGTAGGCGGTGCCAGACGGTGCTAGGCCGCGTCCGCCTTCTGGAAGGTGGCCCACAGCCCGTAGGAATGCATGGCGAGGGTATCGCGTTCTGCGGATTCCCGGGATCCGGTGGCCACTACGGACTTCCCGGCCTGGTGGACCTCCAGCATGAGGCGGTGGGACTTGGCCTCCGAATAGCCGAAATAGCTCTGGAAGACGTAACTGACATAACTCATCAGGTTAACCGGGTCGTTCCAGACAATCACGACCCAGGGAACATCCGAAGACGTGAGGGTATCCGTCTCTTCACGTGTCAGGGTGTCCGTTCCGGTCGCGGTGCTGGTAGCCATAGGTCCAATTGTAGTGAGGAATCGGCTGCGAACCTCCGCAGTGCAGCCTTCTGCTCAATGGGGATCCGCGGGTTAGAGTTTTGCCTGTGAACAGTCCCGCCGTCCGGCACACCCCGAATTCAGCCCTCTATACGGACCACTACGAGCTCACCATGCTCCAGGCCGCCCTCCACTCGGGTACGGCTTCCCGCCGGTCCGTGTTCGAAGTCTTTGCCCGGCGGCTGCCGGAAGGCCGCCGCTACGGCATCGCGGCGGGAACGGGCCGCATTCTCGAAGCCCTGGAAAACTTCCGCTTCGACCAACCGCAGCTGGACTTCCTGGCCAGGACCAACGTGGTGGACGAACGCACGCTGGCGTGGCTCGCGGACTTCCGGTTCTCCGGCAACATCTACGGCTACGCCGAGGGCGAGGCGTACTTCCCGCAGTCCCCCCTGCTGATCGTTGAATCCACCTTCGGCGAAGCCTGCATCCTCGAAACGATGATCCTGTCCATGCTCAACCACGACAGTGCCATTGCCTCCGCGGCTTCCCGCATGACCTCCGCTGCCGACGGACGCCCGTGCATCGAAATGGGTTCGCGCCGCACCCATGAGGAAGCGGCCGTTGCCGCGGCCCGCGCGGCAGTGATCGCCGGCTTCGACAGCACTTCCAACCTCGAGGCCGGCCTGCGCTACGGCCTGAAAACCGTGGGCACCGCCGCGCATTCCTTCACCCTGCTGCACGATTCCGAAAAGGAAGCCTTCACCGCGCAGACAGCATCGCTGGGTATGGGCACCTCCCTCCTGGTGGACACGTACGACGTCGAGCGGGGGGTCCGCACCGCGGTGGAAGTTGCCGGACCGTCGCTGGGCGGCGTGCGGCTGGATTCCGGCGACCTCGTGGCGCAGGCGCGCTGGGTCCGGGACCTGCTCAACGAGCTGGGCAACACCAAGACGCGCATCATGGTCACGTCCGACCTGGACGAGTTTGCGATTGCAGCCCTGGCCTCGGCTCCCGTGGATGCCTACGGCGTCGGCACCTCCCTGGTCACCGGCTCCGGGGCTCCCACTGCCGGCATGGTCTACAAGCTGGTCAGCCGCGAGGGAGACGACCACGAGTTCGTCTCCGTTGCCAAGGCCGCGAAAAACAAGGTCTCGCTCGGCGGGCGCAAGTACGCACTGCGCCGGCTCGACGAACACGGCACGGCAACCGCCGAGGTGATCGGCATCGGCCACGCACCGGCGGACGACGGCAACGACCGTACGCTGCTGCACCAGTTCGTGGCCGACGGCGTTGTCCAGCCCGGCTGGACCGGACCGGAGGCGGTGACGCGTGCTGCCAAGCAGCACGCTGCGTCCCTTGCCGAACTGCCAACCTCGGTGAACCGCCTGCAGCGCGGCGAGCCGGTTATCCCCACCGAATACGAGGAGTAAGCAAATGGCCCGCGCCCTGATAATCGTCGACGTGCAGAACGACTTCTGTGAAGGCGGCTCGCTGGCTGTGGCCGGCGGGGCCGACCTCGCGGGGGAAATCACCGACTACGTGGAAACCTCCGCCGGCCGGTACGATCTGGTCGCCGCCACCCAGGACTGGCACATCGATCCCGGTGCGCATTTCTCGGATACCCCGGACTTCGCGGACTCCTGGCCTCCGCACTGCGTCGCCGGCACCCCCGGCGCCCAGCCGCACCCGGACCTGGACACCGAACTGGTGGATGCCTTCTTCCGCAAGGGCCAGTACGAAGCGGCGTATTCCGGTTTTGAGGGCGTCCTGGCGCCGGACGTTGAAGTTCCCCTCGGGGAGCCGGAAGCCGAGCCGGAGACAGCCGCCGAGACGCTGAGCCTCGACGACTGGCTGCGGGACAACGACGTGGACGAGGTGGTGGTGCTCGGCCTTGCCGCTGACTACTGCGTACGCGCCACTGCCCTGGACGCCATCGCTGCCGGCTACACCACCGCGGTGATCCCGGAACTGTGCCGCGGCATCAAGCGCGAGACCACGCTCGCGGCCTGGGCCGAACTCGAAGACGCCGGCGTGGAGATCATCGACCTCTAGCAAGGGCGCAGGACAGAGGGCCGGCCGCTGCTGCGACCGGCCCTCTGCCGTTCCCTGGGGTCATTTCCCTGGGGCCGCTACTTGCGGCCGATGAACCAGTCCTGCAGCTTCTTCAGCCGCTTGTTGAGCTGTTCCTCGTTGGCCTGGGCCACGGGCGGTCCGCCGCAGATCCGGCGCAGCTCGCTGTGCACCACGCCGTGGGGCATGCCGGAGCGGGCGGACCAGGCAGAAACGTTCTTCGCCAGCTCGCCCCGCAGTTCGGTCAGCCGGCGGTGATCCACCACTTCGGGGGCTTCAGCCGGCACTTCCTCGGCTGCGGCACCGGAACGGCGGCCCCTGCGGGAAAGCTGCTCGTGCTGGCGCTGGCGCAGCAACGTGCTCATCTGGTCCGCGTCCAGGAGGCCCGGAATGCCGAGGAAATCCTGTTCCTCCTCGCTGCCCAGCGCACCGCCGGTTCCGAACTCGCCGCCGTCGAACAGGACCCGGTCAAAGGACGCCTGCGATTCGAGGGCCTCGAACTTCTGCTTGGTCAGCTCGCCGGAGGCCTTTTCCTCGCGGTTTGCCGCCTCCATCAGGCTGTCCTCGAGGCCGAAGCCCTCCTCCTCCAGATGGTTGTCCGGACGGTCCAGCGCGTGGTCGCGTTCGACTTCCATCTGGTTGGCCAGTGCCATCAGGTTCGGCACGGAGGGCAGGAACACCGACGCCGTCTCGCCGCGCTTGCGGGCACGCACGAAACGCCCCACGGCCTGCGCGAAGAACAGCGGGGTTGCGGTGGAGGTGGCGTAGACGCCGACGGCGAGGCGCGGCACGTCCACGCCTTCAGACACCATCCGCACGGCTACCATCCAGCGCTGGGTGCCGGCGGAGAATTCCTCGATCTTCTCCGATGCCTTGGCATCGTCGGACAGGATGACCGTAGGTGATTCGCCCATGATCTTCTTCAGCCAGCCGGCGTACGCACGGGCGTCGTCGTGGTCGGTGGCGATCACCAGCCCGCCGGCATCGGGCACGGACCGGCGGACCTCCGTGAGGCGGCGGTCCGCTGCGGCCAGCACGGCGGGAATCCACTCGCCGGTGGGATTCAGGGCGGTGCGCCAGGCCTGCGCCGTGATGTCCTTGGTCACCGCGGCTTCGCCAAGCGACGCCGCCATCTCGTCGCCGGCACTGGTCCGCCAGCGCATCTGCCCCGAATAGGCCATGAACATCACCGGGCGGACCACATGGTCCTTCAGCGCCTGTCCGTAGCCGTAGGTGTAGTCCGCCTTGGACCGGCGGATGCCGTCCCGGTCCTCGACGTACTCCACGAACGGGATGGCGGCGGTATCCGAGCGGAACGGCGTACCCGTCAGGGAAAGCCGCTTGACGGCCGGCTCAAACGCTTCGCGGATGCCGTCGCCCCAGGAGAGGGCGTCACCGCCGTGGTGGATCTCGTCCAGGATCACCAGGGTGCGGGCGGCCTCGGTCTTGGCACGGTGCAGCATCGGCTTGGATGCCACCTGCGCGTAGGTGACGGCCACGCCGATGAACCCGTGCCCGTGCCGCCCGTCGGCGTTCTTGAAGTTCGGGTCGATGGCCAGGCCCACCTTCGCGGCGGCGTCGGCCCACTGCCGTTTCAGGTGGTCCGTCGGGGCGACAACGGTGATGCGGTTGACGATCCCACGCTCCACCAGTTCGTTGGCCACACGCAGGGCGAAGGTGGTTTTACCGGCGCCCGGGGTGGCAACGGCCAGGAAATCGCTGGCATTGGATGCGAAGTACTTCTCGAGGGCCTCTGCCTGCCACTGACGCAGCTTCGGGGCGGTGCCCCAGGCGGCGCGCCCGGGGTAGGCGGGTGGCAGGGACGCACCGGCGCCGAACAGGGTTTCGGAACTCACGCGGGAAACGCAACCTTTCTCATTGCTCGATTGGTTGTTGCCGTGCGGGCACCGGACGGGCGCAGCGCTGAGCGACTGCGCGCGGGCGCAGGCGTAAACACATAGGTCATGCAGACATCAGGACTAACTGCCTTCGCGGAGGAAGGCTGGGAAACGGAGCGAGCAGAAAACCGGCCGGAGAGGACGAACTACTTCTTGCCCTTGGGGTTGTCACCTTCGGGACGCAGGCCCTCGTAGATTTCCTTGCAGGTGGGGCAGACGGGGAACTTCTGGGGATCCCGGCCGGGCGTCCACACCTTGCCGCAGAGAGCAATCACCGGCTCGCCCGAAAGCGCCGATTCCATGATCTTTTCCTTGCGCACATAGTGGGCAAAGCGCTCGCTGTCGCCGGGTTCCAGCTCTTCGCGCAGTTCTTCGCGCTCGATGGTGGCCGTGGACGTACCGTTGTCATCCAGGCGGCGGGGATCGTTTTCGAAAGGATCGGGAGGCAGGCTCATG
Organism: Arthrobacter sp. zg-Y1116; assembly: GCF_024385485.1. Taxonomy (NCBI): domain Bacteria; kingdom Bacillati; phylum Actinomycetota; class Actinomycetes; order Micrococcales; family Micrococcaceae; genus Arthrobacter; species Arthrobacter sp. zg-Y1116. The sequence continues at coordinate 72,908 of NZ_JANFLR010000001.1, forward strand.
CGTTCCATCTTAGTACCCGCCGACTATTTGTTGACGGAGACCTGCTGCAGCAGTTCCGGCCCGCGCGCGTCCAGCCACCGTCCGCCCAGCCGGATCCCGAGAATCAGGACCGCCGCACCCAGCAGCAGCCCCGCGAGCAGGGTCACAACGCCCCAGAGAGTGCTTTCGAGCACGACGGCGAGCACGCCCGGAACGAGCACGGGCACCAGCAGCGCGAAGGTCACGAGGCTGAAGGCGCCCTGGACCAGCAGGGCCCGGCCGGTGGAACCGGGCGGGGTCTTGAATGCGTTTTCCCCGGGCAGCGGCACGTTGTAGGTGTAGCGCGCGGACACCGCGCTGGAGACTCCCAGCCCGACCATCAGCGCCGCCAGGGAAACCCCCAGTACGGGGGCTATGAGGTCCGCGTGCCCGGTCAGGGCCGCCGGCAGGACGGCTGCGGCGAGCACGGCCGGCACGCTTACCACTGCGCAGGCCAGTGCCCGGCCGGCGCGGTCCGCCCGCCCGGACACACCGGTGGCCAGATGCAGGGCGAACGCCGTGTTGTCATAGGAGACGTCCGCGCTGATGGAGAAGCCCAGCATAAAAGCCACCAGCGGCCCCAGCGTCAGCGGTACCATCAGCCCCGCCTCCGCGCCGGCGTTGTTTCCCGCGAACAGCAGGACCACAACCAGCAGCGGGACAATCAGCAGTGAAGCGCTGTAGCGGGGGTCGCGCAGCCAGTAGATCAATGCCCGCGCTGCCACCGCTCCGGTGGGAGTGGCCGGGAAACGCGAGAAGAGCCCGAGCCCGGCGCTCTTCCGGCCGGCTGCAGACTGCGGCGGGCTGACCAGCGCCCGCAGCAGCAGGGCTTTCCAGGCCAGGACCAATACCGCCAGGAAAGCCACAGCGATAAGGGCCTTGGCACCCGCCGCACCGTAATGGCCGAGGGCAATGTCGCCGGGTACCGACCAGACGGCGCCCAACGGCGTCCACGCGAGCACGTCGGCCAGGCCCGGAAGGAACTCTGCGCCGGCCCGGATCCCTTCGGCTGCACCGGCAATGATGGGCCCCAGCAGCACCAACGGGATGACCAGCAGCAGCCCCGTAAAGTCGCGGAACCTGCGGGATCCGGTCAGGGAGACTGCTGCGGCCACGGTAACGCGTGCGGCGATCAGGCAGGTGAAGACCGCCACCACGGAAAGCACCAGTGCTGCGGCCAGCGCCCCCGGAAAGCGGTACCAGCTCGCCGCCTGCGCGAGTACGGCAAGCAGCATGGTGGCCCCGGGAATACCGATCAGCCCGCCCGCGGCCAGGCCGGTCAGCAGCTGCGGGGTGGGAACGGCGTAGGTGGTGAACCGGGCCGGATCCAGGGTCAGGTCCAGGCCGGAAAACACCACCGGGATCAGGGCCCAGCCCGCAACCGCTGCGGCTCCGGCGAGGATGACCGCTGTTCGGGCCGCCGCCGGATCATCCCCCACGATAAACAGAGCCGCGATCAGCACGGCCAGGAAACCCAGCGCATAGAGCGCACCGAGTATGATCCCGACCAGCTGCCAGGGACTGCGCTTCAAAGAGTTGCGCAGCAGCAGCAGCTTCAGCCTCAGAAGGTGCGCAACCATTCCAGCCCCTCCGAGTGGGTCCGGCCGCCGACCAGCGACACAAAGCGGTCCTCCAGCGTCGCGCCGCCGCGGACCTCGTCCACCGTTCCTGCGGCCAGCAGGTTGCCGCCGGCAACCACTGCGACGTGGTCACACATCCGCTGGACGAGGTCCATCACATGGCTGGAGACAATCACGGTTCCCCCGGAGGAAACATACCCGGCGAGAATGTCGCGGATATTGGCCGCAGAGACCGGGTCCACCGCCTCGAACGGTTCGTCGAGGACCAGCAGGCGCGGGGCATGGATCAAGGCGGACGCCAGGGCTACTTTCTTCGTCATACCCGCGGAGTAATCCACCACGAGCTTGCCTGCGTCAGCACTGAGGTCCATGGCGGCCAGGAGGTCCTTGGTGCGCACCCGGACCGTCTCCCGGTCCATACCGCGCAGCAGTCCCGCGTACGTCACCAGCTGCTCACCGGTCAGCCGGTCGAAAAGGCGGACGCCGTCCGGCAGGATCCCCATCAGCCGCTTGGCCTCGAGGGGGCGGGCCCACACATCGGTGCCGTGCACCCAGGCGGAGCCCGCGTCCGGACGCAGCAGCCCGGTGGCCAGGGACAGCAGGGTGGTCTTGCCGGCCCCGTTGGGCCCCACCAGCCCGTAGAACGAGCCCTGCGGCACATCCAAGGTGATGCCGTTGACGGCCGTCTTGGAACCGAAGCGCTTGGCGAGTCCCCGCATGGACAGCGCCGGGACGGAATCCGGTAGTGATGTCATGGGCCCAGCCTATCCACCCGGCGCCGGGACGTCCTCGGCCCAAAGGACCAATTCAGCGACCCTTGGGGCCGGGGCATCCGTCGCGGGGACTACCCCGTCGCTAGAACATCCCGCGGCGTGCGGCGCGCTCGTACTGCGGCACCCAGGGCAGCTTGGCGTCCAGTTCGGCCGCTGCGCGCATCCACCAGTGCGGATCCCGCAGGGCGGCACGGGCTATGAGGACCGCGTCCGCGGCACCGGCCTGCAGGATTTCCTCCGCCTGCGCACCGGAATCGATGAGCCCGACGGCGGCGGTAGGCACGCCTGCGCCGTGCCGGACCGCTTCGGCGTACTCCACCTGGTAATTCGGTGCCACGGGGATCACGGCCCCGGGAACGGCTCCGCCGGTGGAAACGTCCACCAGGTCCACTCCGCGTTCCCGCGCAGCTCGTGCCAGGACCACCGAGGACCGGGCGTCCACTCCCCCGGGCATCCAGTCCGTGGCGGAGATCCGCAGCAGGAGCGGCATGGAATCGGGGATGACAGCGCGTACCGCGTCGATGACCTCAAGGGTCAGCCGGTTCCGTCCCGCCTCGTCCCCGCCCCACGCATCGGTGCGGGTATTGACCAGCGGGCTGAGGAACTGGTGCAGCAGGTAGCCGTGTGCGCCGTGGATCTCGATGGTGTCGAAGCCCGCGTCAACCGAGCGGACAGCCGCGTCGGCGAAGTCCCGGATGACCTGCCGGATACCCGCTTCATCCAGCGCGGCAGGAGCTGCGTAGCTGCCGAACGGGTCCGCCGTCGGGCCGACGGTCTGCCAGCCGCCGTCGGACAGCGGCACACTGCCGGTCCCGGGGGCGAACGGAGCATAGGTGGAGGCCTTGCGTCCGGCATGGGCCAGCTGGATGCCGATACGCGCCTGGACGGCGCCGTGCCGGTGGACAAAATCCGTGATGCGCTGCCAGCCGGCGGCCTGCTCCTCGTTCCAGATCCCGGCGTCCTGCGGGCTGATCCGTCCTTCCGGCTGGACTGCCGCGGCCTCGGTGATGATCAGGGCCGCGCCGCCGGCGGCGAAGGACCCCAGATGCATCAGGTGCCAGTCATTGGGTACGCCGGGCGCGTTGGCGGGATCCGCGGGATCTACGGAGTCCGCGGAGTACTGGCACATTGCGGCTACCCATCCGCGGTGGGCCAGCTCCAATCCGCGCAGGGTGACGGGGTCAAATAGGGATGACGTCTCCATGGAAAAGCCGCGCCGCCTAGAACAGTGCCCGGGCGAGGGCAGAACGGGCCTTGGTGACCCGGGGATCGGCGATGCCGACCACTTCGAACAGGTCCAGCAGCCGCAGCCTGGCGGTTTCGCGGTCTTCGCCGCGCACCCTGCCGATCAGGCCGGTAATCCGGCGGAAGGCGTCCTCGACGTGCCCGCCGGCAATGTCCAGGTCCGCGACGGCCAGCTGCGCCTGGACGTTGTCGGGCTCTTCGGCGCCTGCCCGGCGGACGGCCTCCGCATCGGCATCACGCAGCCGGGCCATGAGTTCCACCTGGGCAAGGCCCGCTTTCGCATCCGCGTCGGCCGGCTGCTCGGCAAGGGCACGGCGGTAGGCGGCAGCCGCGGCGTCGTAGTCCTCGGCATTGATGGCGTCAAAGGCTTCCTGGTGGAGCGGAGACAGCGGCGCTTCCGGCGCCTCTTCCTGGGTACCGCCTTCGAGGGTCCCGTTGACGCCGTTGGCGGCGGCCACCTGCATCAGCTCGCCGACCAGGGCGCGGATCTGGTCCTCCGGCATCAGCCGGTCCAGGAGCGGCACCGGCTGGCCCTTGATCACCGCGGCCACGGTGGGAACGGCGACGGCGGAGAAGGCCTGCGCAATCTGCGGGTAGGCTGCCGCGTCCACCCGGGCCAGCAGCATCCGCCCGTTCTGTTCCACGGCGATGGACGCCAGGATTGCGGACACCTGCTGCGAGTCGGGGCTCGCATCCGAATACAGGTCAATGACCACCGGAACTTCGGCGGAAAGCTGGACAATCTGGGGGAAGGTCTGTTCCGAGACCTGCACCACGAACGGTGACGGCGCCGGAGCGGTTCCGGGGGCGGCGCCACCCGGAGCGGCTCCACCCGGGGCTGCCGGGGCCGCGGGTGCCGCCGGGGCCGTGGAACGTGCCTTGAGTGCGGAGAGGTCAACTGCACCCCGCAGGTTCATGGAGGAGGGGGCAGCCGGGGACGGGCGATGGTTCGGTGTGCTCATTTCTTCACCTTATTACGCCGTGCCCGTCCACCGGCAAGCCCCGCGCTTCCGCCTACTTGAGGTTGGCGGACAGCAGTTCCTGCGCTGCACCCACTACCAGGGCCTGGCCGGTGCCGCCGGAAGCCGGAACGTAGAGCATTACGGCTTCGCCGTGGGTGACGTCGATGCCCTTGTCGGTGTTCGTCTCGCCGGTCAGTGCCTGGTAGACGGTACCTTCAAGGTTGACCGAGTCGCCGGCTTCCTTGGGCGTGCTGGAGAACGTGTTGGACAGGTAGCCGAACACGATGGCCCCGCCGTCGGCGGTCCGCAGTGCGTAGGTTTCCTTCGGATCCGCGGCATGCAGGAACGTGTTGGTGGCGAACTCATTCTTCGGGTCGCTCTGCACCTGCTGCTGGAACTTGACCACGTCCTCGCTGAAGCGGTTGGCGCCGAAGGTTTCCTTCTTCTCGCCCTCGGGATTAGTCAGGGAGTCGGCCAGCGCAGCGACGGCGCCCTGCGGCGACATGGCCAGCCCGTTGTCCGAGTCGGCGGGAATCTGGGCCGAGCCGTCGGTGGCGGCGGGCGGCTGCGGGAAGGTGCTGGCGGGCAGCATCTGGACAGCGGAAACCAGCTTGTAATTGTCCCTGGCCGAGTCCTGGACCAGGAGCAGCGCCTGGGGCACCGGGTTCCCCTCGCCCTGGGTCACGGCGACGACGGTGCGCGGCCAGTCTGCGGCGGTGCCGATTGACTGGGTCCGCAGCGTTTCGGCGGCCACCGGCACCGGGGCTTCATGGTCGGCGGACTTCGCAGCCACGGCGTAGTTCGCTGCACGCATGGCGTAGGCAGCCCCGCCGACGCGCGGCGTCAGCATCGACGCATCCTTGGCCGCGTCGCCCGCCTCAACCGTGCCGGCCACGGAATCCAGGATGCGGGTCAGCTGGGAGTCCACGATTACCGGCTGGCTTCCGGCGGCGGATTCGCCGGCCAGTGCCGCTGCGGGGGCAGAGCCCGCTGCCAGTACGGCGGCGGCAGCAGCGGCCAGGTAGGCCGGACGACGGCGGCGGCGGGGGCGGGGGGCGGCGGCGGTGAAGGCCGACGTCGTACCCGAGACGCTGGGCTGCTTGTCAGCTGCCCCGCTGTCCCGACCGGCGCTGTCCGGACCGGCGCTGCGGCGGCCGCTGCGCCGCGGACCGTCGGAGCCGCTGCGCAGGAAGGCAAGGGCCAGGCCCAGGACGGCGAGCAGGGCACCGATGACGATCAACGGCACGGCGAACGGGCGGGTGGCGTCGTTCTCCCAGGTCAGGGTCACGTCGGTGGGTGCGGGAGCGGTGCCGTCCGTGGCGAGCAGGATCCGCCAGTCGCCTTCGCCCGGCGCTTTCCAGTCGTGGGACAGTTCGCCTTCGCCGGACTCTTCAATGACCCAGAGATCGGAACCGGCAGGATTCGGGGCGGTCTTCCCGGTCTTGTCGGTGCCGACGGCCAGGGACGAGCTGTCCTCTCCCGGGCTGAGCCGGGCGGCGGCGGCGTCTGCCACCCATGCCTGGACATCGTTGGCCCGGCCGACCGCCAGTGTGAAGGGAGCATCCGAACGGACGGTGATGTCCACGCCGTCGGAGTATTCGGCCAGCAGTTCCGGTTCCAGCAAGGTGACCACGGCATCCTCGGCGCCCTCGGCGTCCATGGAAACCGACTGGGTCTCGGGGGGCGCCCAGAACGTGCGCTGGCCAATGCCTATCAGCATCAGCAGCACCCCAAGGACGATCAGCGGAACTGCAAATTTGTTTCGCACAACTTACCTATCTTCAGTCTGGGCAAATGACATGGCAGGGCGGCGGATTTTCCGGGCCGGCAGGCCCCAACGCGGGCTCCGGAATGCGGCGGCTAATTCGCAGCTGGTCATTGATGTCCTGGCACTTGATAACCCAATGGTAACGAAATCCCATCAGAGCACCCATTCGGGCGATGGCCCGGAGCGGTAACCGCCGCATGTGCCTAAGGGGAAAAGCGGTTTCGGCGGCGCGTCGGCTGGTAAGGTTTCGGTTCGTATCAGCAGCCCGACCAGGCAGAGGAGAAACGCGCGAAATGAGCGAAAACGAGGACGTGCCCGTCCACGCGCCGCTCCCCGGCCCTGCGGACAAAAAACCGGCGGGCGGGAATGCCTCCGGCGGAAATACGCCCCGCACCCCTCTGCCCGGATTCCTTTCCACGGCTGCGGACCGAGTGCGCTACAGCCTGCGCCACGGCGTTCCCGGTGCCCGGCCGCGGCCGCGCTTCGAATTCCCGCCCGAGGACGCAGCCGGTCCGGAGATTACGGTCGACGACGACGTGCGGCTTCCCGATGAACGGCTCAGCGTCAGCGGCGGCGGACAGGGGCATGACCCGGAGGGCGGGAGCCTGCGCGCCCACCCCATCTACTTTGGTTTTATGCTCACGGTCGGCGTTGGCCTGGCCCTGCTGCTGTTCTTCGTCATCACCAATGTCGGCGAGCTGCTGGTCTGGATCGGCGCTGCCCTGTTCATTGCCCTGGGACTGGATCCGGTGGTCCGCTGGCTGGCCGCGCGGCGGATCCCCCGCCCCGCAGGCATCGCCCTCACCGTGCTGGTGCTCGCCGGCGTCGTCACGGCCTTCTTTGCGACGCTGATCCCCACCATCGTCAGCCAGTCGACGGAAATCATCGCCAAGGCTCCGGGCTACATCAACAACTTCCTTGCCTCGGATTTCTTCGTCAACATCGACAAGCAGTTCCAGATCCGTGACCGCATCGAGCAGGAAGTCGGCAGCTTCTTCTCCAACAGCTCCGCCGTGGGCGGCATTTTCGGCGGGGTCCTCAGCGTGGGCACGGTAATTGCCAATGGCCTGTTCGGTGCCCTGATCATCCTGGTCCTGACCCTCTACTTCCTGGCTTCGCTGCCGTCGATGAAGAAGTGGGCCTACCGGCTTGCCCCGCGCAGCCGCCGCCGCCGGGTGGAGGCCCTCTCAGAGGAAATCACCGGCAGCGTCGGCAACTACGTGATCGGCCAGGGCCTGGTCGCATTGCTGGACGCCACCTACGCCTTCATCGTGATGACCATCACCGGCGTGCCGTTCTCGGTGCTGCTGGCCTTCCTGGTGGCGCTGCTGGCCTTCATCCCGCTGGTGGGCCCGCCCATAGCGCTGGTGCTGGTCTCCCTGGTGGCCCTGACCGAGGGCTGGCAGACGGCTGTGGTCTTCGCCATCCTCTACATGGCCTACCTGCAGTTCGAGGCGTATTTTGTCTCCCCGCGCGTGATGCAGCGGGCCGTGGCAGTGCCCGGCGCCGTCGCCGTCATCGCCGTGATTGCCGGCGGCAGCCTGCTCGGCGTGCTGGGGGCACTGATAGCCATCCCGACGGCGGCCGCCACCCTGCTGCTGCTCAAGGAAGTCTTCATCGCCCGGCAGGACCGGCAATAGCCCGTCAGTACCTGCGGCGGATCCGCCAGCAGTGGTTGTGCCAGTGCCGGCGGCCCTCGACGGCGGTCTGGCGGCCCAGCAGCGAGTCTTCCTGCCACACCACCAGGTGCGCGGTTCCGGGCGGGATGACCTGCCCGCAGCCGGGGCACCGGTAGTCCTTTGCGGCGTTGCCGGCCGTGATCTGCCGCACCGACCATTCGCCGTCGGGACCGCTTTCACGGCGTGGAATACCGGCACGCGTGCGTTCCAAATCCCCCTCCGGCGGGGTGGACGCCCACTTGCGGCGGGCGTTCCGGCCGGCTGCGCTGCCGGCGGCAGGCGTGCGGCGGGGATGGTTCGAACGGGGCATAGAAGTCATTTTGCCGCAGATGAGCCGGTAAAGTGCAACTGTGCGTTTAGTAATAGCCCGCTGCTCCGTTGACTACGTCGGCCGCCTCCGTGCCCATCTGCCCCTGGCCGTAAGGCTGCTCATGGTGAAGGCCGACGGTTCCGTCCTGATCCATTCCGACGGCGGATCCTACAAACCGCTGAACTGGATGAGCCCTCCGGCCACCATGCGCAGCGTGGAACCGGACGAGACGGACGCCGAAGCCGGCGTCACCGAAGTCTGGAACGTCCAAAGCGCGAAGACCGACGACCGCCTGATCATCAGCATCCACGAGCGGTTCTCCGATGTCTCCCATGACCTCGGGACCGACCCCGGCCTCATCAAGGACGGCGTGGAAGCGGACCTGCAGCGCCTGCTGGCCGAACAGATCAACCGGTTGGGCGAAGGCCACACGCTGATCCGCCGCGAATACATGACGGCCATCGGCCCCGTGGACATCCTGGCGCGCGACGCCACGGGCGCCACCGTGGCCGTGGAGTTGAAGCGCCGCGGAGACATCGACGGCGTGGAGCAGCTGACCCGCTACCTGGAACTGCTCAACCGGGACCCGCTGCTGGCTCCGGTCCGCGGCATTTTCGCCGCGCAGCAGATCAAGCCCCAGGCCCGCGTGCTGGCCGAGGACCGCGGGATCACCTGCCTGACGCTCGACTACGACGCGATGCGCGGCGTGGATGACAGGGATTCCCGCCTCTTCTGAGTCCCCCGCCCCGCTCCCGGCCGCCGGGCAACATGCCTAGAATCGGTGCATGAACCCCACAGCGCGCAGCCGGGACCGCGGCTACCTCCGAGGCAGCCTGCTGACTCCGGACGAGCTGGTTCCCGACGGCGCACTCGCGTTTGTCGGGGACCGGATCACCTACGCCGGCCCGGCCGGCGGTTTTGACGACGCCGGGTGGCCGGAGCCCGCGCACCTGCCGGCCGGTTCGCTCATCCTTCCCGGACTCGTGGACCTGCACTGCCATGGCGCTGCGGGAAGCGATTTCACCACCTCCGACGCCGAGGGAATCCGGCGGGCAGCCGCCTTCCTGCATTCGGCGGGAACCACCACGCTGCTCGCCAGCACGGCTTCCGCGTCCCGCCAGGACATGCTCGCTGCCGCCGCCCGGCTCGCCGCCCTTGCGAGGGAAGGGCTCATTGCCGGAATCCATGCCGAAGGGCCGTTCCTGGCACGGGAGCGCTGCGGTGCGCAGGACCCGAAGTTCCTGGTCCCGCCGGACCCCGGCTTCGTGGATGAGCTGCTTGCAGCCGCGGACAGCGAACTGGTCACCATGACCTATGCGCCTGAACTGCCCGGAGCGGATGACCTGGTGGACCGTCTGGTCCTGCACGGCGTGACGCCGTCGCTGGGGCATACCGCCGCTGCGGACCCCGTTGCTGCCGAGTCGCTGGAGTCCGCCCGGGACGAAATGGAAGAGGCCGGCTTCGGAGGCTATGCTCCCCGGCCCACAGTGACTCACCTGTTCAACGGCATGGACCCGCTGCACCACCGCTCCCCCGGCGCCGTTGCCGCGAGCCTGCGGGCCGCACGCAGCGGAGCGGCTGTGGTGGAGCTGATCGCCGACGGGGCGCATCTGGACCCCGCGCTGGTACGCACCGTCTTCGAGCTCGCAGGAGGCGCCAACGTAGCCCTCGTCAGTGACTCCATGGCGGCCACCGGCCTGGGCGACGGTACCTACCGGTTGGGGCCTGCCGACGTCGTGGTGGAGAACGGGACGGCCCGCCTGCCCGGCGGCACGCTGGCCGGCGGCACGGCCACCCTGCTCCAGTGCGTACGCACGGCTGTCGCTGCCGGTGTGCCGCTCGCGGACGCGGTGGGCGCGGCCACTGCGGTGCCCGCGGACGTGCTTCGGCTCGCCGATGAAGTCGGTGCCCTGCGCCGCGGCCTGCGGGCCGATGCCCTGGTGGTTTCAGCGGACCTGGAGCTGCACGCGGTCCTGCGCTGCGGAACGTGGCTGCCGCGGTAAAAAAGCACCCGAAAAAAGTTCTAAATATTTCGTTTTGAGCATTGACCAGGCATTTCGGTTATGCCACGCTGTTACCAAGTCTTTGTGTAGGTGTTTTTTCATGCTCGCAAGACCGTTGCGAGTGAGAAGCTCCTCAAGGAACTGCTGAACGGCAAGAACTTGGGCTTTCTTGCTTCAGTAACATATCCGGCACGGACCGTGCAGGTAAGTTCCACATTATGAGGAGAAACAAATGGCTCAGGGTACCGTCAAATGGTTTAACGCCGAAAAGGGCTTCGGCTTCATCACTCCGGACGACTCAGACGGCGATGTCTTCGTCCACTACTCCGAAATCCAGACCAACGGATTCAAGACCCTCGACGAAAACCAGCGTGTTTCCTTCGAGATCGGCCAGGGCGCCAAGGGCCCCCAGGCCACCGGCGTTACCGCCCTCTAGGGTTTAACACTTTTCCGCAGGGAAACAAGGAAAGCCCCCGGCACATGCCGGGGGCTTTCCTTGTTTTCCATTGGTTTATTTACCCACCGCTTACTTACCCGCGGCGGCGGACTACGTTCGCACCAAGGCTCCGCAGATTCTCCATGAATCTTTCATACCCGCGGTCAATATGGTCCACGCCCCGCACTTCCGTGGTTCCGTCGGCAGCCAGGCCTGCTATGACAAGGGCAGCGCCGGCCCGGATGTCATTGGCCACCACCGGTGCGCCGGACAGCAGCTCGACACCCTGGATCAGGGCGTGGTGTCCGTCGAGCCGGACCACGGCTCCGAGCCGCGCCAGTTCGGACGTGAAGCCCCAGCGGGCCTCGAAAACATTCTCGGTGACCATGCCCGAACCGTTCGCGACGGCGTTGAGGGCCACCACGAAGGGCTGCAGATCGGTGGGGAATCCGGGATACGGCAGGGTGGACACGTTGATGGGCTCCGGGCGGGCCGGTCCCTTCACCGTGAAGCCGTCCTCCCCCGTGCTGACTTCGCAGCCCGCCTGGGTGAGTTTGTCCAGTACCACTGCCAGGGCTGATGCATCCGCCGAGCGCACCTCGATCTCGCCGCCGGTGATCGCTGCCGCGAAGGCCCAGGTGCCGGCGACAATCCGGTCCGGCACCACACGGTGTTCCACCGGGTGCAGTTCCCGGACCCCGTCGATGATGAGCGTGTTGGTGCCCACGCCGCTGATCTGGGCCCCCATGCTGTTGAGCATGCGGGCAATGTCGGTGATTTCCGGCTCCCGTGCGGCGTTATCGATCACCGTGCGTCCGCGGGCCAGAGTGGCGGCCATCATGAGGTTTTCGGTGGCGCCCACGGAGGGAAAGTCCAGGATATGGTCCGCTCCGTGCAGGCCTTCCGGGACGGAGGCAACCAGGTACCCGTGATCGATGCCGATCTCGGCGCCCATAAGTTCCAGTCCGGCGCGGTGCATGTCCAGGCCGCGGGAGCCGATGGCGTCTCCGCCCGGCAGCGCCACCTCTGCCCGCCGGCAACGGGCCACCAGCGGTCCCAGCACGGAGATGGAGGCCCGCATGGCGCGGACGAGGTCATAGTCCGCCTGGTGGCCCAGCTCCTGCGGGACGTCCACGGCCACCGAGGCGGCGTCGACGTCGTAATCCACCGAACATCCCAGCCGGCGCAGCAGCTCCGCCATGATCCAGACATCCTGGATGTTGGGGACATTCGTGATAACGGACCGGCCCTGCGCAAGCAGCGTTGCCGCCATCAGCTTCAGGACGCTGTTCTTGGCACCCGGGACAGTAACGGCTCCGCGAAGGGTGGACGGGCCGGTAACAACAATGACGTCTTCCATTACTCCATAGTAGGGGCCGGGGCAGGCTCCAAAGGGCAGCAAAAAAGGCACAGGGGGAATTCCCTGTGCCTTCTAAGCAGAGCTTGTTTACTGTCCGGCCCGGCGCCTAGCGCCAGGTACCGATGCCGACCACGGGGCCGGCTTCCACCCATGAAGACAGGCCCGTATAGGCCTCGTACTTCATGGCCACCAGGATGGTACTGCCCTGGTAGTTCAAGCTGACGACGACGGCGCCGGGCTGGATACGGGCACGCTCGGCTTCAGTGGGCTCCCGCCAGCCGGCCATTTCCAGTGAACTGCGCAGGAAACGGTACGGCGGACGCGGACTCAGCGAGACCAGGCGCAGCCATTCCAGATGGGTGTCCGTATAACGGCAAACCCCCATCCGCCACCCCGCAGGGGGAAGGCAGATGGAGGCATCGAAGGTCCCCAGGGCGCGCCGCAGCTGGCTGCGGCGCACCCCGAAGAGCACTACTGCAAGGACAAGCAGCCCAAAGAGGGCGGCCAACGCAATGAACACATAGGAGCTGTCCATCGGAAGGAGTCAGCGGGTCCCGGCGGTTGCTTCGTTGGTCACCTTGGCATTGTCGGCCACGATGACCACCCGGTTGTTGTCCACGGAGAAGAATCCTCCGTCAACGCTTACCTCAATGCGGGAACCGGACACCGGTTCGATGGCCAGTCCGCCCTCTGCCAGGATGGCCAGCACCGGTGAGTGCCCGGGAAGGATCCCGATCTCGCCGTCGCTGGTGCGGGCCTTGACCATCTTTGCCGCTCCCGACCACACGAAGTGGTCGGCAGCAACAATCTCAACTTCGAGTTCAGCAGCGTCCGCCATGGGGCTCACTTCCCGGTCTGCTCTTGGATCTTCGCCCACTGACGCTCAACGTCATCCATGCCGCCGACGTTGAAGAACGCCTGCTCGGCAATGTGGTCAACGTCGCCGTCGCAGATGGCCCGGAAGCCTTCGATGGTGTCCTTGATGGAAACCGTCGAACCCTCAACGCCGGTGAACTGCTTGGCGGTGTAGGTGTTCTGGGAGAGGAACTGCTGGATGCGGCGTGCACGCGACACGACAATCTTGTCCTCTTCGCCGAGCTCGTCGATGCCGAGGATGGCGATGATGTCCTGCAGTTCCTTGTTCTTCTGGAGGATCTGCTTGACGCGGATGGCCGTGTCGTAGTGCTCCTGGCCCACGTACTGCGGGTCGAGGATACGCGACGTCGAGGTCAGCGGATCCACGGCCGGGTACAGGCCACGGGAAGCGATTTCACGGGAAAGTTCCGTGGTCGCGTCCAGGTGGGCGAACGTGGTTGCCGGGGCCGGGTCGGTGTAGTCATCTGCAGGCACGTAAATGGCCTGCATGGACGTGATCGAGTGGCCCTTGGTGGACGTGATGCGCTCCTGCAGCAGACCCATCTCGTCAGCCAGGTTCGGCTGGTAGCCCACAGCGGAAGGCATGCGGCCGAGAAGGGTGGAAACCTCGGAGCCTGCCTGCGTGAAGCGGAAGATGTTGTCGATGAAGAGCAGCACGTCCTGGTTCTGCACATCGCGGAAGTATTCCGCCATGGTCAGAGCCGACAGTGCCACGCGGAGGCGCGTTCCCGGCGGCTCATCCATCTGGCCGAATACAAGGGCGGTGTCCTTCAGGACGTTCGCCTCTTCCATTTCAACCCAGAGGTCGTTGCCTTCACGGGTACGCTCGCCGACGCCGGCGAATACCGAGGTACCGCCGAAGTTGCGGGCAACACGGGTGATCATTTCCTGGATCAGCACGGTCTTGCCGACACCGGCACCGCCGAACAGGCCGATCTTGCCGCCCTTGATGTACGGGGTGAGAAGGTCGATCACCTTGATGCCGGTTTCCAGCATCTCGGTGGAGCCCTCAAGGTCAGCGAAGTTCGGAGCCGAACGGTGGATCGGCCAGCGCTCGGTGATCTCCAGCTGGTCTTCGGTGACGTCGAGGGGCTCGCCCAGGACGTTGAAGATGTGGCCCTTGACGCCGTCGCCTACCGGCACGGAGATGGGAGCACCCGTGTCGTAAACGGCAGCTCCGCGGACCAGGCCGTCGGTGGCCTGCAGGGAGATGGCACGGACGAGGTTGTCACCCAGGTGCTGGGAGGTCTCGAACGTGATGGTGCGGGTCTGGCCGTCGAGCGTCAGCTCGGTGGTCAGTGCGTTGTAGATGGTGGGGATTGCGTCAGCCGGGAATTCGACGTCGACAACCGGGCCGATGACACGGGCGATACGGCCGGTGGCACCCGAGGCTACGGAATCAGATCCGTGCTCGACAGTTTGGGCAGTCATCTCTCTCACTTCACTCAGTTAGATGGCGTGTGGACTAAGTTTTTTATGCGTTGGAACTTATCTTCGAGCGGGGCAGGCTAAGAGGCGCTGAGCGCGTCCGCACCGGCTACGATCTCGGAAAGTTCCTGGGTGATTTCGGCCTGACGGGCGTTGTTGCGAAGTCGCGTGTACTTCTTGATCAGGTCCGTGGCGTTGTCCCCTGCGGCCTTCATGGCGCGCTGGCGGGCAGCAAGCTCGGAAGCGGCGGCCTGGAGCATGGCTGCGAAGATGCGCGACTCGATGTAGCGCGGCAGCAGTGCGTCCAGGACCTTTTCCGGCTCGGGCTCGTATTCGTAGAGAGGCAGGAACTCAGCGTCAGACTGGGCTTCTTCCTCCACTACCTCCAGCGGCAGCAGTCGGATGACCGCAGGTTCCTGAATAACCATGGACTTGAAGCGCGTGTAGACGATGTGGATTTCGTCCACGCCGCCGTCTTCGTAGGCCGTGTTGAAGTCATCGAGGAGTGCCTTGCCGATTTCTCGGGCTGTTTCGAACTCGGGTGCGTCGGTACCGCCGGTCCAGACCCGTTCCACTGAACGGTTCCGGAATTCGTAGTACGCCTGCGCCTTGCGTCCAACAAGGTAGGTCTTAACTTCCTTGCCCTCGTCACGGAGCAATTCATTGAGTGCTTCGCCCTGCTTGAGGACACCGGCGGAGTACGATCCGGCAAGACCGCGGTCGGAGGTCATGATGACCACGGCTGCGCGCCGGATCTGCTCCGGTTCGGTGGTCAGCGGATGATCGATCTCCGACTGGGATGCCACAGCAGAAACGGCACGGGTGATCGCATTGGAGTAAGGCAGTGACGCAGCCACACGGGTGCGCGCCTTTCCAATGCGAGAGGCAGCAATCAGCTCCATCGCCTTGAAGATCTTCTGCATCGACGTTGTCGACGCGATCTTCTGGCGGTAGACCCGAATTTGGGCTCCCATACTCTTCCTTTCAGTTCCTGGCGTTGAAGCCAGGGGCTAAGGCAATGGCCATGGGTTCCGCTGCCGGGCACACGGCCCGGCAGCGGAACTCCAAAACCGCTAGCGCTTCTGCTTGACGATCTTTTCCTGGTCTACGGCATCCTCGTCCAAGGCCGAGGTAGCTTCGTTGCCGGCGGCGACCATGCGGTCGTCACCTTCGCCGAAGAAACCCTGCTTGAACTTGGTGATGAGGCTCTTCATCTCATCAACCGTGGAATCCTCGAGCTTGTTCGTCTCGGCCAGGACGGTCATGACGGACGAGGAGTGGCGTACGTGTTCCAGGAACTCGGACTCGAAGCGGCGGACGTCCTCAACGGGGACGTCATCCAGGTAGCCGTTGGTGCCCATCCAGATGGAGACAACCTGGTCTTCCACCGGGTACGGGGCGTACTGGCCCTGCTTGAGCAGTTCCATCAGGCGTGCACCGCGGGTCAGCTGCTGGCGGGAAGCCGCATCCAGGTCCGAGGCAAACATGGCGAATGCCTGCATGTCGCGGTACTGGGCCAGTTCCAGCTTCAACGTACCGGAGACCTTCTTCATGGCCTTCTGCTGTGCAGCACCACCGACGCGCGAGACGGAGATACCGACGTCGACGGCGGGGCGCTGGTTGGCGTTGAAGAGGTCCGACTGGAGGAAGATCTGTCCGTCGGTGATGGAAATAACGTTGGTCGGGATGTAGGCCGAGACGTCATTTGCCTTGGTTTCGATGATCGGCAGGCCGGTCATCGAGCCGGCACCGAGCTCGTCGGAGAGCTTGGCGCAACGCTCCAGCAGGCGGGAGTGCAAGTAGAAGACGTCGCCGGGGTAGGCTTCGCGTCCCGGCGGACGGCGCAGCAGCAGCGACACGGCGCGGTAGGCTTCAGCCTGCTTCGACAGATCATCAAAGATGATCAGGACGTGCTTGCCGCCGTACATCCAGTGCTGGCCGATGGCCGAGCCGGCGTACGGTGCCAGGTATTTGAAGCCGGCGGGGTCGGATGCCGGGGAGGCCACGATCGTGGTGTACTCCATGGCGCCCTTGTCTTCCAGCGTCCGCTTGATTTCAGCGATCGTGGAAGCCTTCTGGCCGATGGCTACGTAGATGCAGCGAACCTGCTTCTGGACGTCACCGGAATCCCAGTTGGCCTTCTGGTTCAGGATGGTGTCAACGGCAATGGCGGTCTTACCCGTCTTGCGGTCACCGATGATCAGCTGGCGCTGGCCGCGGCCGATCGGGATCATGGCGTCGATTGCCTTGAGGCCGGTCTGAAGCGGCTCGTGGACCGACTTGCGCTGGGTAACGCCCGGCGCCTGGAGTTCCAGTGCACGGCGTGCCTCAGCGGCGATCGGGCCCATGTCATCCATCGGCTCGCCCAGCGGGTCGACAACGCGGCCCAGGAAGGCGTCGCCTACGGGTACGGACAGGACTTCACCGGTGCGGTGGACTTCCTGGCCTTCTTCGATACCGGCGAAATCGCCAAGTACAACGACACCGATTTCACGGGTGTCAAGGTTCTGGGCGAGGCCCAGCGTGCCGTCCTCAAACCGAAGCAGCTCATTCGCCATAACGGAGGGCAGGCCCTCCACACGGGCAATGCCGTCGCTGGCGGTTGTTACGCGGCCAACTTCAACGCGCTCTGCGTTTCCGGGTTCGTAGGACGCCGCGAATTCATTCAACGCATTACGGACGTCGTCGGCGTTGATGGTCAATTCGGCCATCTGCAGTCCCTGCTCTCCTATGTTGTGATCATCGCTTAACAGCCGATGACCGTGATTGGTTCTCAAATGTTCTGAAGGCCGTTTAGGGCCGTCAAGGTGACTAGACAGCGAGCTTTCGGCGAAGTTCAGTCAGGCGCGTCGTAACGGTGGAATCAACTACTTCATCCCCCACTGTGACACGAATGCCGCCGAGAATCGCCGGGTCCACATTGACGTTGATCTTCAGCTCGCGGCCATACAGTCCGTTGAGAGAGGACTGCAGACGCTTTTGCTGTTCCTGCGTCAGCGGACGGCTGGACTGCACTTCTGCAATCCACCGCTGCTGGCGGCCGGCTACCAGTTCCGCGAAGCGCGCTACCAGTGCTGCCGGACGCAGTCCGCGCGGGGCGGTTACTGCCTGCGTGACCAGCACCTTGGCTTCGGCTCCCATGCCCGGCACGAGCTTCTGTGCCAGCGTGGCCTTGGCCGAGGCCGATGCCTGCGGTTCCTGCAGCGCACGCTGCACCTCGTGGTTGGCTGCAACGGCCTGGTTGAAGCGGAACAAATCGTTTTCCAGGGCTTCAAGGCCGGCCAGGCCGGGACCCTTGTTTTCCGCTACAGCTGAAACAACGGTTGCACCCAGGGTTTCCAGGGCATCGCCCAGGTCACGCGCTGTGCGCCACCGGGACTCCACCAGAGAAGCAGCCAGCTGCTCGGCGTCGGCCGAAACCTTGCCGCCGACCAGCTTGGAGACCAGGGCTGCCTTGGCCGAGGCTTCACGAGCCGGATCCGTCAGGGCACGCAGCAGGCCAGCATCGCTGTCCAGCAGGCCCAGAATTCCAAAGAGTTCCTCGGCCAGGGACAGGGTTGCGCCGGGAAGCTTGGCTTCCAGCTTCTCCTGCGCCGCGGCCAGTGACTCGCTCGATATACCTGCCATTACTTAACCGCACCTGCGTTCTGGGTTTCCAGGTCGTCAAGGAAGCGGTCAACCACACGGGCGGCACGCGCATCGTCTGCGAGGGACTCGCCGACAATCTTGCCGGCCAGCTCGGTGGCGAGCGTGCCCACTTCGCTGCGGAGGGAAACGACAGCTGCCTGGCGTTCCGCTTCGATGGCGACGTGGGACTGTTCCATGATGCGGGCGGATTCGGCGCCTGCCTTGGCCTTCAGGTCAGCGAGGATCTGGGCGCCTTCGGCGCGTGCTTCTTCGCGGATCCGGTTGGCCTCGGTACGGGCGTCGATGAGCTGCTGCTTGTATTCATCCAGGGCCGCGCTGGCTTCAGCCTGTGCGGCTTCGGCCTTCTTGAGTCCGCCTTCGATGGCCTCGGTACGCTCTGCATACGTCTTCTCGAACATCGGGACGACGAACTTGACGACGATGTACATCAGCACGGCGAAGCCAAGCAGTGTTACGAGGATCTCCCAGATGTTTGGGATCAGAGGATTCGCGCCTTCTTCGGCGGCGAGGATTAGTGCCTCGTTCATTTCAATCCGTCCTATCTACTTGGTTGGAAATACGCGCTGACGTTAGAGAACGAACGCGAAAACCAGACCAAGGATAGCCAGTGCTTCGGTCAGAGCCAGGCCCAGGAAGGCGATGGGCTGCAGGACGCGCTGGGCTTCCGGCTGGCGGGCAACGCCGTTGATGTAGGCCGCGAAGACCAGGCCCACGCCGATGGCGCCGCCGATAGCGGACAGGCCGTAGCCGACGAGGTTGATGTTGCCTTCGATATCCAAAACACCAGTCATTTGGTTTTGTTCCTTTCAAGATGCCCGTTGGGCAGGTTGCATGGTTCAGGGGGTTCCCCGGTGAGGGGAGGTTTAGTGTTCCTCGGCCAGGGAGCCTTGGATGTAGATCGCGGTCAGCAGGGTAAAGACGTAGGCCTGCAGGACCTGGATCAAAACTTCGAACAGGAACATGGCGACGCCGCCTACCAGGGTGAGCGCACCCAGCGGCTTCAACAGTCCTTCAGCCTCGAGCAGCAGGAACGCGGTTCCGCTGCCGGCAAGCATGATGATGAGGTGGCCCGACAGCATGGTTGCGAAGAGTCGCAGGCTGTGCGTGATCGGACGGACCAGGAAGGTGGAGATGATTTCGATCAGCACCACGAGGGGCAGGATGGCCATCGGCACGCCGGACGGGACGGTGGCGAACTTGAAGTAACCCAGGCCGTGCTTCCGGATGCCGACAATGATCCACGTGAAGTAGACAATCGCGGCCAGTGCATAGGCCGTGCCCACGTGCGACGTGGTCGGCAGCTGGGCCAGCGGGATGGTGCCCCACAGGTTGTTGATCAGGATGAAGAAGAACAGCGCGAACAGCAGCGGAGTGAAGGACCGGAAGTCCTTTTCACCGATGATGTCCCGGCCGATCGAGTTGCGGACGAAGTTATAGCTCCATTCGCCCAGGAACTGCAGCCGGCCCGGGACCATCTGGCCCTTGCGGGCTGCGGCTACGAAGAACCACCCGATAAGGATGACGGAGATAAGGATAAGCAGCATCTGCTTTCCGAATCCTTCACCGCTTTCGGCGCCCCAGGGAAGGATCTCAGGGAGGTGCATGTCTTCGAGGGTAGGTGCGACGAATCCCTCGTCATTGGAGGCGGGAAGCGCAAGCGCGATCAACGCGTTTCCTCTCTGCTGTGTCCATCGTTGGGCATATCATTGGTGGGCACGCATGATGTGCGCCCATTAGTTCGGTTTTGTGAAATCAATTCGATTTATCCGTATCCGGCTGTTTTCCGCCCGTGACGGGTCGGTCCGCACCCAAGGTGCGCCTGTGTGCGAAGGCGACATAGTAGCCGCAGACCGCACCCAGGACGATACCGGCCGGTAAAATCCAGCGAGTTCCCAGGAGACTATCCAGGCTCCACCCTATCAAACCCAGGGCGATGATTCCCGCAAGCAGATACTGCACGGTTGCGCGGCGGCCGGCGGCAGGCGGCTCGAAAGCACCCGGGCCGGTGGAGGGCTGTTTTTTAGGCATTTGCGCCTCCTTGGGGACTGGAATCGTCAGCATCGTTGTAAATCAGGTGACGGGTCGTCGAAAAGGCGCGGATTTCCGCCGCCTGCCAGAGGACCACTGCGCCGACTGCGGTCAGGGCAAACCATTCACGGTGCAGCCAATCAGGAGTTCCCAGTCCGAAAAGAATGACGGCGAAACCGACAACCTTTATGGCATAGGTAACGACAAACATTCCGATGGCTCCGGAGGGATTGCTGCGTCCGACGACGTGGCCGACCAGGAGGCTGATTCCGAAGAATGCGGCAATAACGAACCACCCCAGAAGGGAGCTCGCCGCTGCAGACAGATCCGCCGTGAGAGCAGCCACGACTGCGGCCAGGACGGCGGCGGCGCCGGTCACGGCAAGGGCCTTCCCGAGAATCGCCAACCAGGGGGCCTTCGTTGGCCCCGAGGGGGTCAGGAACCCGCCGGGGCGGGAACCATCTGCGGATCTCATGGTGGAGGCAGTCTTCCTTGCTGGTTTTTTGGAGCCGGACGCTTCGTGGGTGCCGGGCTACCGCGACCCTTGAATTCTACAGTACATAGAAGACGCCTCTGGCAGGGCCCGCGCAGCCGCGGATCAGGCCACCATGCGCCGGGCGAACAGGCGCGGCGAGGCCAGGTAGAAAGCCAGCACTGCGACGGCGAAGAGGACCCCGGCAGCCGTCGCGCCGGCACCCGCACCCGCAGTGAGCAGCCCGGTGACGCCGACGGCTACGGTACAGCCGGTGACGATCAGCGACACTTGTACGTGGCTCAGTCCTGCGTCGGTCAGCCGCTGGTAGGCGTGCTGGCGGTGTGCCGTGTACCACCGCTCCCCCCGGCCCATGCGGCGCAGCAGCGTGGAGAAGGTGTCGGCCAAATAGACGAGGATCGGAAACAGCAGGTATTCCACATACACGCCTGCGAGGAAGGCAGCTACTGCAACACCGGCGATGGATGACCCGAGCAGGTAACTGCCGACGTCGCCCAGGAAAACCTGCCCCCTGCCGAGGTTCCAGGGCAGGAAGGCGGCAAAAGCCGCGGCCACCACTGCTCCCGTAACAGTCAGCCAGACGTGGTCCGACAGCACGCCGCTGATGGAGTACAGGGTACCCACCACCAGTCCATGCAGCCCGGAGATTCCGTTGATGCCGTCCATGAAGTTGGCGACGTTGATGTAGGCCGCTATTGCAAGGCCGCCCACGGGAACCCACCACCAGCTTTGCTCCATGGTCCATGCCAGTCCGGCCGTTCCAAGCAGGCCGATGGCGAGCTGGGTGGCCGCCCGGGTCCGGACGGAGACGCCGCGCCAGTCCTCGATCCAGCCCAGCAGCGATGCCGCGCCGATCACGGCGATCAGAATGGCAAGCACCGAACGGTCAACGGCCACCAGCCCTGTCAGCAGCGCCAGCAGGAGGCCGGCCAGGACGCCGGCGGCAGTGGTTGCACCCACCCCGCGGATGACTGCCTTGGTGTGCGAGGACCGCTCATTGGGGACGTCGAGGACACCCAGCCGGCGCAGCAGGGGGATAAAAAGGAAGGGCAGCAGCAGGCTCGCCAGGAAAGCCGCAGCGGCGCACAGCACCAGCAGCATCAGCCGGTCCGCCGTTCGCTGTAGGGTTCTCCGGGCTCATTTGCGGCGTCACCCGGGGCGCCGGGATGGCGGGCACCCGGAATGCGCACTATCTCGCCGGCATCGGTTGCTGCCCCGTCCGTCGGCACGCTCCCGGGTTCGATCCCGCAGCGCCGCAGCCAGTCAGCCAGGTCCAGCTCATCGGGATCCAGCACGGCAACCGCAGCGTGGGAGATCTTCGGATGCAGGGGACGGGAATCCTCTTCCCCGGTGCCGACGAGGATCTCGTGCAGCTTTTCGCCCTGGCGCAGCCCGGTGAAGACAATTTCGATGTCCTTGCCGGACATCGCGATCATGCGGCGGGCGACGTCCAGGATCTTCACGGGCTCGCCCATGTCCAGGATCATCACCTCTCCCCCGCGGCCGATCGCGCCGGCCTGGATCACCAGCTGGCAGGCCTCTGGGATCGTCATGAAGAAGCGGGTCACCTCCGGGTCGGTCACGGTGACGGGTCCGCCCTGCCGGATCTGTTCGCTGAACAGCGGCAACATGGAGCCCCGGCTGCCGATCACGTTGCCGAACCGCACGGAGACGTACCGCTCCCCGGTGGCGCGCGCCATCCAGGCCGTCAGTTTTTCGGCTACGCGCTTGGAATGGCCGAGGACCGTGGTGGGGTTCGCCGCCTTGTCGGTGGAGATGTTCACGAAATGGCGCACGTTCGCTTTGCGGGCCGCAGCCAGCACGTTGGCGGTGCCGATGATATTGGTCTTCCAGGCTTCCTGCGGGTACTGCTCCAGGAGGGAGACATGCTTCAGGGCGGCGGCGTGGAAAACGACGTCGGGGCGGCGTTCGCGGAAGATGCGCTCCAGCGCTTCGGGGTCGCGGATGTCCGCCAGGACCGTATCCGGGCCGTCCAGCAGGCCGCGGCCGGTGATGGAGAGCTGGGTCAGCTGCAGGCCGGTCTCGTCCCGGTCCACCATGATCAGTTCGCCGGGATTGAAGGCGGTGATCTGGCGGCAGAGTTCGGAGCCGATGGAACCGCCGGCTCCCGTAACGAGGACCTTCTTCCCGGACAGGTAGCCGGCAACTTCGTCCACATGGATGTCGACCGGCCGGCGCCCGATGAGGTCTTCGACCGCCACGTCGCGGAAGTCGCCCAGGCCGGCGCCGTCGCCCTTCGAGAGCATGTCCTTGAGCGGCGGAAGCACCAGGACGCGCAGGTCCAGGCCTTCGGCGAGATCGGAAATCTCACGGACCTGCTTCGCTTCCACATCGGCGATGGCCACCACCAGCACCGTGGCGCGGGTCCGCTGCACCAGTTCGGGAAGGTCTACGAGTTTGCCGAGCACCGGAACAGTGGCCAGCCTCAGGTGCTTCTTGGACGGGTCGTCGTCGACCAGGCCAACCGGGTAGTACGGCGACTCCGGGTCCTTCATCATCCGTGACACCAGGGAACCGCCCAGGAATCCCGCGCCGTACACAAGGGCACGCTGGGCTTCTTCCCCCGGCCGGGCCTTGCTCTCCACGTACATCCGCTTGACGTACCTGATTGCCGCCATGAACAGGCAGGCAAAGGGGAAGGCGATCATTCCGGTGCTGCGCGGGATATCGATCACGAGGCCGAACAAGGCGCTTGCGAGGACCAGGATGGCGGAGACAATGAGCGTCACCACCGCCAGCAGCCGCATCTCGTGGAAACTGCCGAAGCTGTAGCGGCCGCGGTAGAGGGCAAACGAATAGCCGACTATCAGCTGGGTCAGGACGGCGACGCCGCAGAAGACGGCCAGTCCGCCCGGGTTGATCTGCTCGACAGTGAGTTCGTAGCGGAGCACCAGCGCGAGGCCGATGGACACGATCCAGGCCAGGGAGTCCAGCACATACTGCGACCAGAGCCACAGGACGGGCTTTTCCTCCCTGGGAAGGTGACTGTTGTCCGTAGGTTTTTGCCTCATGGTCCTCAACGGGTAGGTACCCGGCTTTCTTCTCGGTGATGCGAAGAGCTGGCGGAAGAATCCGGTGTAATAGACTGGAATCTATTCAGCATACTAACTGCACACCCTCTCCGGTTTCGGTCTTGGCCGATCCCCCGGGTTGCCTGAAAGGACCATCTTGCCGGACTCCGTGGCCGTAGCAGCAGTGACCTTCGACCGTCCGGACGATGTGAAGATCCTCCTGGAGGCACTGGCCGCGCAGAGCGGCAACATCACGTCCGTGGCCCTCGTGGACTCCGGCAAGACCCCGGTTTCGGAGATCGCCGAAGCTTCAGCGGCGCCGGTTAATTACATCCGGTCAAACACCAACCTGGGCGGAGCCGGCGGTTTTTCGCTCGCCATCCTTTCAGCCATGGCCTCCGGCGCCGAATGGATCTGGATCATGGACGACGACGCCCATCCCGAAGATCCCGAATGCGTCGCCACCCTGTTGGCTGCAGCGAAGGAACGCGGCCTCGACGTCGTCCTGCCGCTCGTGGTTGCCCCGGGGGCGCCGGACACGCTGTCCTTCCATTTCCGCCTCGACGGGAAGCTGACCCATGACCGGGCCGAAGTTGCCGCCCGCGGGTTCCTGCCCAATGTGGGGCACTTCTTCAACGGCGCCCTGATCCGCGCCGACGTCTTCTACCGGGTGGGACTGCCGGACCTTCGCCTGTTTATCCGCGGCGACGAGACGGACTTCATGATCCGGCTGCGTCGGGCGGGCATCGACTTCGGCACCGTCACCACGGTGGCCCTGACGCACCCGGCGGCCTGGGCCGAAGTGCAGCCCGTCCTGGGCGACCG
This sequence comes from Arthrobacter sp. zg-Y1116, assembly GCF_024385485.1. Classification (NCBI taxonomy): domain Bacteria; kingdom Bacillati; phylum Actinomycetota; class Actinomycetes; order Micrococcales; family Micrococcaceae; genus Arthrobacter; species Arthrobacter sp. zg-Y1116. The sequence continues at coordinate 97,372 of NZ_JANFLR010000001.1, forward strand.
GATGCACGTCCTGGTCCCCGAGACGCCGTTCAAGCAGTTCTACTTCTACCGCAACCGGGGCTACCTTACCCGCCGCTACACAAGGGTGAAGTCCTTCGTGGCCGATGCCGTGGGCTACCCCATCCACTTCGCCAGGACCCGGGATCCCCGCGGTTTCGCCAACTGGCTGCGCGCCTACGCGGCCGGCATGGGCGGTCGCCGCTTCGGGCCGCCGTCGGACTTCGGGTTCTAACGTGGACGTCGTCCAGGAACCGGCCCCGCTGACGATCGTCATCACGACGTTCAACCGCTCCGGCTACCTCACCGGCCTGCTGGAGAGCATCAAAAGGCTCGACCCCGCACCTGCGGCGGTTGTCGTGGTGGACAATGCCAGCACCGATGAGACGCCCCGGGTCCTGGAAGCAGCCCGTGCCGGCTTCCCCGTCCCGCTGTCCGTCCTGCGGCTGGAGACCAACACCGGCGGGGCCGGCGGGTTCGCAGCCGGTGTCGAGGCCGCCCTGGACTCCGGCGCGCAGTGGCTGTGGCTGATGGACGACGACGTCGAGGTCCTCCCGGGTGCCGTGGCTGCGCTGAGCAAGTGGACCGGGACCTACGACTGCATCCACGGCCGGCGGTTCGACGCCGGCGGGGAACCGTTCTTCTGGCAGCACCGATTCGTCCCGTTCCTGGGCGTGCACCTGCCGGTGCCGGGCAACGTTTTCCGCGACTCCCCCGTCTTCGACACCAATGTGGGCTGCTTCGAGGGAATGCTGATCAGCGCCGGCCAGGTGCGCCGGATAGGCCTGCCGGATGCCCGCTACTTCATCAACGGCGACGATGTGGTTTACGGCTGGCTCGCCTCCCTGGACCGGCCGGTGGCCTACGTCAACGATTTCGTGCTCCGCAAGGTCCGGGTGCAGAGACAGATCGACCTCGGCATCCGCCACCTCAACGATTCCAGCGACCTTGGCCGCTTCACTGCCATGCGCAACCGCGGCCATACCGCCCGGTACCTCCAGGTCCACGGCCGGTATCACCGGTTCGGATTCGCCCTGGGGACCTTCCTGACCGCAGGGAAGGAACTGCTCAGGCTGGTTGCCGTGGAGCATTCGCTGCGGGGCGCCGGGCGCCTCTGGGCCGGCTGGCGCGGTGCCCGACGCATCCTCCGGGACCGGTCCTGGTCCCCGATGGCCCCGCTGTCCGCGCCCGGGCAGCCATCACCGGAAACACGAAAGCAGCAGGTTTGAGCACTCCTTCTCCCGAACCCGTCCCTTCCTCCGGCACACCCTCGGTGTGGGCGGTCCTCGGCGGCACCGGCTTCATCGGTTCGGCCGTCCGCTCCGCACTGGCTGCACGCGGGGTCGAGGTCCGGGCCGTTTCCGCTCCCCGGCTGCGTACCGATGCTTCGGACGTAGCGGGTTTGCTTGCGGAGGCCGCAGTGCTGGACACGGAACGCCGCCGGCTGGCCGACGCCTTCGCGGGGGTCGACGTCGTGGTGAATGCTGCCGGACTGGCGACGCCGGGAGCCGCGGACTCCCCCGAGCTCCGGGGTGCGAACTCGCTGCTGCCTGCGTTGGTCGCCGATGCCGCTGACGCCGCCGGTGTCCGCCGGTTCGTACACCTGAGCAGCGCCGCGGTGCAGGGGCACCGTCCGTTCCTGGACGAAAGCCCGCATGTGGAACCGTTTTCGGCCTACTCCCGTTCCAAGGCACTCGGCGAACAGGTCCTTTCCGCCCGGCACGGCGGGTCCTGCAGCGTTGCCACGGTCCGCGCCACCTCGGTCCAGGGACCGGGCCGGGCGACCACAGCTAAGCTAAGCCGGCTCGCGGCCTCGCCACTGGCATCCGTTGCCGGGCCCGGAACCGCACCCAGCCCGGTAAGTTCAGTAGATTCCCTGGTCGACTTCGTCCTGCGGGTAGGCTCCCACACGGGCCCGGTTCCTGCAGTGGTGCTGCAGCCCTGGGAACAGGCATCGGTGTCCTCCGTGCTTGAAGCAGCAGGCGGCCGGCGGCCGGCGCATCTGCCGGTCTGGGCCTGCCGTCTCGCGCTGCGGTCCGGCTATGCGGTCTCCTCGCTGGCCGGGGAGCGGCTGCACGGAGCACTGCGCCGCGTGGAGATGATGTGGTTCGGGCAGCGCCAGGAGCCCGGCTGGGCCGAGGCCACGGGCAACGTCCCGGAACCCCGCGTCCGCGAGGTCCTGGCAGCCTCCCGGAACTAAACCGGTTTCTGGTCTTTGGCCAGGGAGGGCGCAGTGCCGCCCGCTGCGGGTTCTTCACCCAGATCCAGGATTCCCGGAACCACTTCGCGCAGGGCGGCGGTGCTGATCGCACCGCTGCGCACCACCCGCATCGGCTCGCTGGTGGCGTCCACAATGGTGGACGGCACTCCGTCGCTGCCGGCCACCGGACGGTGTCCGGCTTCCAGATAGACCTCCACGGATTCGCCCAGTTGTTCGCGTGCCTGCGCCGCGGTCTGTCCGGCCGGGGATCCCGTGCGGTTGGCCGAGGACACAGCCAGCGGCCCGGTGGCGGCCAGCAGGTCCAAGGCCACGCTGTCGTCGGGCATCCGCAGCGCCACGGTTCCCATGGTGTCGCCCAGGTCCCAGCTCAGGGACGGCTGGGCGTGGAAGATCAGTGTCAACCCGCCCGGCCAGAACGTACGTGCCAGGCTGCGGGCGTCTTCGGAAATGTCCGTGGCCAGGCCGTCCATGGTCTCCAGGCGCGGGATCAGCACGGGCGGGGGCATGCTCCGGCCGCGTCCCTTGGCCGCGAGCAGCGTAGCCACTCCCTGCGGGGAGAAAGCGTCGGCACCGATTCCGTACACGGTGTCGGTGGGAAGCACCACGCAGGATTTGGCGGCTATGGCGCGCTGGGCTGCCGCCAGGCCCTCACTGAGTTCTTCGGGGTTACTGCAGTCATAACTGGTGCTCACGGCAATATTCTTTCACTAGTGGATGCCACCGATGCGGAGCGTCGGACAGCCGACGTCGCCCGCGGGCGGTCATTGAGGTCCCGGTGGGATTGGACATCGGTCCAGGCCGGATCGCCGGCCAGCAGCCGGGCGATGGCCGGCGCCTGCACTTCGGCATGTTCCATCACGAAGTAGCCGCCTCCGGCAAGCAGCCGCGCCGCGGTCCGTGCTGCGGCCATCGGCAGTTCCAGGCCGTCCGCTCCCCCGCCGTACAGCGCCATGGCCGGATCATGCTCGGCGGCTTCCGGCTCGTTCGGGACGGCTTCGGCAGGGATGTACGGAGGGTTGGACACCACCACGTCGAAGCTGGCTTCGTGGCCGGCCAGGGCGGTCCGCAGGTCTTCCAGGACCAGGTGGACGCCCAGCGGAGCCAGGTTCCGTTCCGCCCAGGCGAAGGCGAGGGGGCTCAGCTCCACGGCATGCACTTCGGCTGCGGGAACCTCCGAGGCCACCGCAGCCGCGATGGCGCCGGAGCCGGTGCCGAGGTCCACGACCTTGGCCGAGCCGGCCCGGCGCGCAGCATCGATCGCCAGCTGCGCCACCGTTTCGGTTTCCGGCCGCGGCACGAAGACTCCGGGGCCGACGGCCAGTTCCAGGTACCGGAAATGGGCCTTTCCCGTCAGGTGCTGCAACGGCACCCGGGCGGCCCGTTCGGACACCAGTGCGGCGTATCCCCGGGGTGCCGGCACGTCGGTGAAGGCCAGCGCCCGGATCCGTCCGGGGCTTTCGCCCAGCAGGTGCGCGGCGAGCAGCTCGGCGTCCACCCGCGGTGACGGTACTCCGGCGGCGGCGAGTTCCGCCGTCGCACGGCGCAGCGCGTCGGCCAGGGTGCCGCCGGCACCGGTCGCGGAACCGGTGGGGCTATTAGCTTTCGTCACCGATGGCGTCCAGCCGTGCCTGCTCATCCATTTCAATGGCTGCCTGCACCACTGCCTCAAGCTCGCCGTTCAGCACGGTGTCCAGGTTGTAGGCCTTGTAGCCGGTGCGGTGGTCCACGATCCGGTTTTCCGGGTAGTTGTACGTCCGGATCCGCTCCGAGCGGTCCATGGTCCGGATCTGCGACTTCCGGATGTCCGAGTTCGCGGCGTCGATCTTTTCCTGCTCGTGCGCGAGGATACGTGAGCGCAGCACGCGCATGGCTGCTTCGCGGTTCTGCAGCTGCGACTTTTCGTTCTGCATGGCCACCACAATGCCGGTGGGCAGGTGGGTGATGCGCACGGCCGAGTCGGTGGTGTTCACCGACTGTCCGCCGGGACCGGAGGAGCGGTAGACGTCGATCTTCAGGTCGTTCTGGCTGATCGCGACTTCTTCCGGCTCGTCCACTTCGGGCAGCACCAGGACGCCGGCAGCCGAAGTGTGGATCCGGCCCTGGGACTCCGTGACGGGAACGCGCTGCACGCGGTGCACGCCGCCTTCATACTTCAGGCGTGCGTAAACGCCTTCGGCCGGATCGTTGGAGTTGCCCTTGATGGCCATGGCAACGTCCTTGTAGCCGCCCAGGTCCGACTCGGTGGCCGAGATGATTTCCGTACGCCAGCCGCGGTGCTCGGCGTAGCGGGTGTACATGCGCAGCAGGTCGCCGGCGAACAGGGCGGCTTCGTCGCCGCCTTCGCCGCCCTTGACCTCGATGATGACGTCGCGTCCGTCATTGGGGTCCCTCGGAATCAGCAGGCGGCGCAGCTTCTCCTGCGCGTCCTCCAGCTGCTCCTTAAGCACGGGTACCTCGGCGGCGAATTCCGGGTCCTCATCCGCCATTTCGGCGGCGGCGGCCAGGTCATCCTCAAGTCCGTGCCAACGGTTGTAGGCATCCACAATCCGGCTGAGTTCGGCGTAGCGCCGTCCCAGCCGGCGGGCCAGGCCCTGGTCCGCGTGCACTGCCGGGTCGGACAGGCGCAGCTGGAGTTCAGCGTGCTCATCCAACAGGCCCTGTATGGACTCAAACATGTTCTAGATTCCTCTTTCAGCTGGGTTTCCCACATGGAAGTTTATCGGTTCGCGCGCCCGTCGGTCCCCGGGCGTTAACGAACGAGCCGCCCAGGCCCCCTGCCCGCGTGCAGCGGGAGGGGGCATGAGCGGCTCGTAAGGCAGCTAGTTGTCCTTGGTGCCCAGGGTGGTCTGCTGGACCTGCATCAGGAACTCGACGTTGGACTGCGTCTCCCGGATCTTGCCGGTGAGCAGTTCCAGCGCCTGCTGGGTGTCCAGTCCGGACAGGACCCGGCGCAGCTTCCACATGATCTTGACTTCATCCGGGGAGAGCAGGTTCTCTTCGCGGCGGGTACCCGACGCGTTGACATCCACGGCCGGGAAGATGCGCTTGTCCGCAAGGTTGCGGGACAGGCGCAGCTCCATGTTGCCGGTGCCCTTGAATTCCTCGAAGATGACCTCGTCCATCTTGGACCCGGTCTCCACCAGGGCCGTGGCCAGGATGGTCAGCGAGCCGCCGTTTTCGATGTTGCGGGCAGCACCGAAGAAACGCTTGGGCGGGTACAGTGCGGACGAATCCACACCGCCGGAGAGGATACGGCCCGACGCCGGAGCGGCCAGGTTGTAGGCACGTCCCAGGCGGGTCATGGAGTCAAGCAGCACCACGACGTCGTTGCCCATTTCCACCAGGCGCTTGGCGCGCTCGATGGCGAGTTCGGCAACAGTGGTGTGGTCATCGGCGGGGCGGTCGAAGGTGGAGGCAATGACCTCGCCCTTGACCGTGCGCTGCATGTCCGTGACTTCTTCGGGACGCTCGTCCACGAGGACCATCATGAGGTGGACCTCAGGATTGTTGATCGTGATTGCGTTGGCAATTGCCTGCAGGATCAGCGTCTTTCCGGCCTTCGGCGGGGAAACGATGAGGCCGCGCTGGCCCTTGCCGATCGGAGCCACGAGGTCGATGACACGCGGGCCGATCACCTTGGCATTGGTTTCCAGGCGCAGACGCTCGGAGGGGTACAGCGGGACCAGCTTGGAGAACTCCACGCGGTCCTTGTTGTCCTCGGCCTGCTTGCCGTTGACGGACGTGAGGCGGACCAGTGCGTTGAACTTCTGGCGCTGGTTTCCGCCCTGGTTTTCGCCTTCACGCGGGGCGCGGATGGCGCCGACGACGGCGTCGCCCTTGCGCAGGTTGTACTTCTTCACCTGGGCGAGGGAAACGTAGACATCGTTCGGGCCCGGCAGGTAACCGGAGGTCCGTACGAATGCGTAGTTCTCCAGGACGTCGAGGATGCCGGCCACGGGCAGCAGGACGTCGTCTTCAGTGACCTCGACGTCGTCGACCTCAGGGTTCTGGTTGCGGTTGCGGCGGCGCTCGTTGCGGTCGCGGAAACGATCGTTCCGGTCGCCGCGGTCATTGCGGTCATTGCGCTCGTTGCGGTTCCGGTTGCGGCGGTTACGCCCGCGCCCGTTCTCGTCACTGTCGTCGCGGTTGTTGTCGCGGTCGCGGTTGTTCTCGCGGTTGCCACCGTTGTCGCGGTTGTTGTCGCGGTCGCGGTTGTTCTCGCGGTTGCCACCGTTGTCGCGGTTATTGTCGCGGTCACGGTTGTTGTCGCGGTCGCGGTTGCCCTCGCGGTTGCCACCGTTGTCACGGTTGTTGTCGCGGTCCGAACGGTTGCGGTCACGGCGCTCACGGCGTTCGCCGCGCTCGTCGTCGCCCTGGGTCCGGGCCTCAGCGCCGTTGTTGTTGGCAGCGCCGTTGCTGTTGGCAGCATCCTTGTTGGCAGCGCCGTTGCTGGAAGCGCCGTTGCTGGAAGCGTCCTCTGCAGGTGCCTCGGCGGAAGCGTTGCTGACGGTTCCGTTGGACTCGTTGGAATCGCTGCGGCGGTTGCGGCTGCGGCGGTTGCCGCGCTCGCGCTGGCCCTCTTCGCGTCCGTTGTCTTCGCGTGCCTCGCGGTTCCGTGCCGGAGCCGCTTCTGCTTCCGGCGAGGCGGCGGGTGCCGGTGCCTCGGCCGGTGCAGTTTCCGCGGGGGCGGAAGTGACGACGCCGTCACTGGCTGCACGCCGGTTGCGGTTACGGGTACGCGTCGGGCGGGTCGTCTCGGCCTCTGCGGACTGCTCCGCGGGTGCTGCTGCCGCCTTCTCGGGCGCCGAAGCACCCTTGGCTGCGTCGTCGCCGGCCTCGCCGCGGGAACCGCGGACCGGCCGGTCGGCTACTGCGCCGCCGCGCTGGTGGTTGGAGATGGCCGTAACCAGATCTCCCTTACGCATGCGGGAACCCCCGGTGATGCCGAGCTGGCCGGCAAGCGCCTGGAGCTGCGCGAGCTTAAGGCCTGCAAGGCCGGCGCTCTTTGATGCGTTCTCGCCGGTTGAACCGGCGGATGCTGAATCCACGCCTGCAGTCAGGCTAGTGGTATCTGTCACGAAGGATCCTTCCCCCTCGTCGGGCGGTCCGGCGCAATGCCGGCCGCGGTGATTGGCCCTGGTCCCAAAATCAGACATTGGGTCAGGGTTCGCCTACTACCGGCCCGATGGCCGGAGAAAGGCGAATCTGCTGGGTGCCTTTTGTAAAGAAGAATCCACGCAGAGTCTGGTCAGCTTCGCTGCCGAACACGCGGCATTCAAGCGGGACACGCCGCTTCTTGGCGGTTCCTTTGAAGGCTGCACCGGAGACTGTGCCTCCGCGGGTGGGCATTTGAATCAACGGAAATCACCGCAGGACGGGTGCAATCACACCTGACGGCGGCAAAGTGTTTTCAACTAAAGCCCGGGGCGGCCCGAAATGGACGGCTACCTGCGGGAGCACAGGACGGAAAAATTACCGCTGGTGCCCTTCCACTCTAGCACCATCTCGCTCGACACCAAGCCGCAGAACACGCCAATTTTCGCCGTATTCCGCTGCCTGCAAATGTTTGGTCATTGCCTGCTCCGCTTCCAGGGCGGCCTCCTCGCCGTCGGCAAGGCACATCACTGTGGGACCGGCACCGGAAATCACGGCGGCGAATCCCGCTGAGCGCAGTGACTGCAGCAGCCGGGCACTGGGCAGCATCGCGGGAGCCCGGAACTCCTGGTGCAGCGCGTCCTGCGTTCCCTCGAGCAGCAGCGACGGATCCACGGTCAGGGCGTGGATCAACAGCGCGGCACGGCCCGCGTTGGCCGCTGCGGTCCGGTGGGCCACGGTGGCCGGCAGCAGGCCGCGGGCACTCTCGGTGGAGAGTTCCACGGCCGGTACGGCGACTACGGGAACCACATCGGGATGGACCGAGGCCCGAACGGAGCGGAAAACACCGTCGTCCTCCCAGGAAATCGCGAGGTCGCCGACGAGTGCGGGAGCAACATTGTCCGGGTGGCCCTCCAGCGCCGAGCAACTGTGCAGCAGGCCTGCGGCATCGAGCCGGGATTCGGCCGGCAGCAGGGAATTCGCGGCCAGGACGCCGGACACAATAGCCGACGCCGAAGAGCCCAGTCCGCGGCCGTGCGGAATAGCGTTCTCTGCGCTCAAATGAAGCCCCCGGGCGCTGTATCCGGCGGCAGCCAGGGTGGACAGCAGGGTGCGGACCACCAGGTGGGAGGAGTCCAGGGGAACGTTTCCGGCACCCTCCCCCGCAACCTCGACGAAAACGCCTTCCTCCGCGGAGGTGCGCACCCGCACCGTGTCATACAGCGTGAGCGCCAGCCCCAGGGAGTCGAACCCCGGGCCCAGGTTGGCGCTCGTTGCGGGCACGGTCACGGTCACGTCCTGCCCCGGCGCCAGGGTTCGGGAACCGGTGCGGGAAACGGAGCGCGGCCCGCCGGGCAGATCCACCTGCATGCTTCAGCCCTACTTGCCGGATCCGGCGGGCTGTGCCGCTTCCAGGCCCAGCGCTGCCGCCACGCTCACAACGTCGAAGTCCACCTTGGTGGGTTCGACGTCGGATCCGTCGGCGGTGCGCAGTGCCCACTGCGGGTCCTTCAAGCCGTGTCCGGTGACCGTAATGACGATGGTCTTGCCGGCGGGAACTTCCCCTGCGGCATGCTTCTTGAGCAGCCCGGCCACACCGGCGGCGGAGGCCGGTTCCACGAACACGCCTTCGCGGGAAGACAGCCAGCGGTGCGCGTCGAGGATTTCGGTGTCCGTAACGGCTTCGATCAGGCCGCCGGATTCGTCGCGGGCGGCAATCGCCTGGTCCCAGGAGGCCGGGTTGCCGATCCGGATGGCGGTGGCAATGGTGTCCGGATCGGTGATCGGATGTCCCTTCACCAGGGGCGAGGCGCCTTCGGCCTGGAAGCCCCACATGTGCGGCGTCTTGGTGGCCACCGGCGCCAGTTCCTCGCCGGCCACGTTGGTCCAGGGCTTCGCGTATTCGGAGTAGCCCTTCCAGTAGGCGGTGATGTTTCCGGCATTGCCGACGGGCAGCAGGTGGTAGTCGGGGGCATCGCCGAGGTAGTCCACCACTTCGAAGGACGCGGTTTTCTGGCCCTCAATGCGCGCCGGATTCACGGAGTTCACCAGGAACACCGGGTAGGCCTCGGCAAGCTTGCGGGCCACCTCCAGGCAGTTGTCGAAATTGCCGCGGACCTGGAGCAGCTGGGCGCCGTGCGCAATGGCCTGGCTGAGCTTGCCCATGGAGATCTTGCCGTCCGGCACCAGCACGGCGCAGGTAATGCCCGCCTGCGTCGCATAGGCGGCGGCCGATGCGCTGGTGTTGCCGGTCGACGCGCACACCACTGCCTTGGCGCCGGATTCCACGGCTGCGGTCATGGCCATGGTCATTCCGCGGTCCTTGAAGGACCCGGTGGGGTTCATGCCTTCGACCTTGAGGTACACCTCCGAGCCGGTCAGTTCGGACAGCGCCTTCGCGCGGACCAGCGGCGTACCGCCCTCGCCGAGGGTAATGACCTCGGTGCTCTCGGTGACCGGAAGACGGTCGGCGTATTCGCGGATAACGCCGCGCCATTGGTGAGCCACGGCTCAGACTCCTTCTACCCGCAGGACGGATTTGACGTTCTTGATGACGTCCAGGCCCTTGATGGCCTCGACGGTGGCCGCGAGGGCGGCCTCGGAAGCACGGTGCGTGACGAAGCGCAGCTCGGCGCTGGCCCCTTCACCGTGGATGGTCTGGCGCATGGTTTCGATGGAGACACCGTGCTCGGAGAACACCCGGGCGACGGCGGCCAGGACGCCGGGCTGATCGGCCACTTCCAAGCCGATCGAGTAGCTGGTGGTGACCTTTGCCAGCGGCAGCGCCGGCAGCGAGCCGCTCGGACGGCCGGCGGGAACGGGACCGCCCAGGACGAGCCTGCGGGCGGCGGTGACGACGTCGCCCATCACGGCGGACGCGGTGGGCGCACCGCCGGCGCCCTGGCCGTAGAACATCAGTTCACCGGCGTTTTCCGCTTCGACGAACACGGCGTTGAACGCGCCGTGCACGGCGGCCAGCGGATGCAGGCGGGGCAGCAGGGTGGGGTGCACGCGTACGCTGACGCCTTCGGTGCCGTCCGTGTCCGTAAACTTCTCGGCGATGGCGAGCAGCTTGATGACGAACCCGGCTTCCTTGGCGGCGCTGATGTCCTCAGCCGTCACCGAGCTGATGCCTTCGCAGGAAACGGCGGAGAGGTCGAAACCGGTGTGGAAGGCCAGCGAGGCGAGGATGGCGCCCTTCGCGGCGGCGTCGTGCCCCTCCACATCTGCGGTGGGATCCGCCTCGGCGTAGCCAAGCCGCTGGGCCTCGCCCAGGGCATCTGCGAACTGGGCTCCGGTGGAATCCATGGCATCGAGGATGTAGTTGGTGGTGCCGTTGACGATGCCCATGACCTTGGTGATCCGGTCTCCGGAGAGGCTGTCCCGGATGGGGCGGAGGATCGGGATGGCCCCGGCTACGGCGGCCTCATAGGAGAGCTGGACACCGGCGGCGTCGGCCTTCTCGTAGAGGGCGGCGCCGTCTGCGGCGAGCAGGGCCTTGTTGCCGGTCACGACGGCGGCGCCGGACTCCAGCGCCTGCAGGATCAGGGTGCGGGCCGGCTCGATGCCGCCCATCAGCTCAATGACAATGTCCGCGCCGCGGACCAGGGTCCCGGCATCAGTGGTGAACAGTTCCGCAGGCAGATCCACGTCGCGGGGAGCATCGACGTTGCGCACTGCAATGCCGGAGAGCTCCAGCCGCGCGCCGAGGCGTGAGGTGAGGTCCGCGGCGTCGTCAATGAGGATCCGGGCAACCTGCGAACCCACGTTTCCGCACCCCAGCAGGGCTACTTTCAGGGTCTTCATATGTTGTGCCAACTCCTCTAAGAATTAGGAAACGTCCCGGGCCAGCAGGTCGTCTTCGGTTTCGCCGCGGACTATCAGCCGCGCGGCGCCGTCCCGCACGGCCACCACGGGCGGCCGGGTCAGGTAGTTGTAGTTGCTGGACAGGACCCAGCAGTAGGCGCCGGTGCCCGGAACGGCAAGCAGGTCCGACGCTGTGACGTCGCCGGGCAGGTAGGCGTCCCTCACCACTATGTCGCCGCTTTCGCAGTGTTTGCCAACCACGCGCGAAATAACCGCGTCATCTTCGGAGGTCCGCGAAGCCAGCACGGCGGAGTAGTCCGCCCCGTAGAGCACGGGCCGGGCGTTGTCGCTCATCCCGCCGTCCACGGAAACATACCGCCGCGGCGAGGTGCCGCCGTCGGGCGTGTCCACCCGGACCGTCTTGGTGGTGCCTGCCCGGTAGAGCGTGAAGGTGGTCGGGCCCACGATGGCGCGTCCGGGCTCGATGGAGATCCGGGGAACCGCCAGTCCCAGCTCGGTGCAGGTGCTGCCGACGACGGCGGCCATCGCGTTGGCGATCTCGGCCGGCGGACGCGGGGCGTCTGCCTCCGTGTAGGCGATGCCGTAGCCGCCGCCCAGATCCAGTTCGGCCAGTTCGACGCCGTAGCCCTGCTTCACCTCGGCGAGGAAACCGAGCAGCCGGCGGGCGGCGAGTTCAAACCCGGCGGATTCAAAGATCTGCGAACCAATGTGGCAGTGCACGCCCACCAGGTTCACGCCGTCGTGCTTGAGCGCGGTTTCCACGCCGGCCATGGCCGGGGACATCCCGTCCAGCTCCGGGTCCGCCACCATGGACAGGCCGAACTTCTGGTCCTCGTGGGCGGTGGCAATGAACTCGTGCGTGGAGGCATGCACGCCGGGGGTCAGGCGCAGCATGACGTTGGCGCGTTCACCGCGGGAGGCGGCCAGGTTCCCGAGCATTTCCAGCTCGCCCAGGCTGTCCACCACAATCCGGCCCAGCTCCATGTCCAGGGCACGGGTCAGCTCGGCCAGGGACTTGTTGTTGCCGTGCAGTCCGAGCTGGCTGCCGTGGAGCCCCGCACGCCGGGCCACGGCCAGCTCACCGCCGGAGCAGGTGTCCAGGCGCAGCCCCTCGGAGGAGACCCAGCGGGCCACCTCGGTGCAGAGGAAGGATTTGCCGGCGTAGTAGACATCCACTCCCCCGCAGAGCCCCGCGAACGCAGCGTCGAAGGAGTCCTTGAAGTCCCGGGCACGGGCACGGAAATCCGCTTCCGACATCACGAACACGGGGGTGCCGAATTCCTCGGCGATCCGGGAGACGGGGATGCCGGAGATCTCCAGCTCACCGCTGTCGCCGCGCACCACGTCCTGCGCCCACATCTGCGGGCGGAGGGCGTTGTTGTCTTCCGGGTGGCTCAGCCATGCGGGAGCCAGGGGTGAAGCAGTCATGAATTACATCCGTTCGGGTGCGGAGACTCCCAACAGGCCCAGGCCGTTGGCCAGGACCTGGCGTGCGGCAAGGTTCAGCCACAGGCGGGTGCGGTTGGTGTCGGTGATTTCCTCGTCGCCCTGCGGTGCAATGCGGCAGGCGTCGTACCAGCGGTGGTAGGTGCCGGCAATGACCTCGAGGTGGCGGGCCACGCGGTGCGGTTCGCGGAAGGCACTGGCCTGCGCGACGACGCCGGGGTACTGCCCCAGCGCGGCCAGCAGTGCGCTCTCGGTGGGGTGGGTCAGCAGCGACGCGTCAAATGCGGAATCGTCGACGCCGGCAGCCTCGGCGTTGCGTGCCAGGGCATGGGTGCGGGCGTGGGCGTACTGGACGTAGAACACGGGGTTCTCGTTGCTGCGCTTGGTCAGCAGGTCCAGGTCAACGTCGATGTTGGAATCGGCGGAGAAGCGGGCCAGCGTGTAGCGGGCGGCATCCACGCCTACGGCGTCGACCAGGTCCTCAAGGGTGACCACGGTGCCGGCGCGCTTGGACATGCGCACGGGCTTGCCGTCCTTGACGAGGTTCACCATCTGGCCGATGAGTACCTCGACGCACTCCGGGTCGTGGCCCAGGGCGGCTGCGGCAGCCTTCAGTCGCGCTACGTAGCCGTGGTGGTCCGCACCCAGCATGTAGACGTTCAGGTCGAAGCCGCGCTCGCGCTTGTTGTGGATGTAGGCAATGTCACCGGCAATGTAGGCGGCGTTGCCGTCCGACTTGATGACCACGCGGTCCTTGTCGTCGCCGAACGCGGTGGAGTTCAGCCACCAGGCGCCGTCCTTCTCGTACAGGTTCTCGGAGCCCTTGAGCTGCTCCAGCAGCTTGGCAACCTGGCCGTTTTCGTGCAGCGAATCCTCGTGGAAGAACACATCGAAGTCCACGCCGAAGTTGTGCAGGGATTCCTTGATGTCGCCGAACATGAAGTCCACGCCCACGGCGCGGAAACGTTCCTGCGCCTCGGCGTCGGGCAGCTCGGTGATGTTCGGCTCTGCGGCCAGCACGCGGTTGGCAATGTCCACGATGTATTCGCCGGCGTAACCGTCCTCCGGCGCGGGTTCGCCCTTGGCGGAGGCGAGCAGGGAGCGGGCGAAGCGGTCAATCTGCGCGCCGTGGTCATTGAAGTAGTACTCGCGGGTGACCTCCGCGCCCTGGGACTGGAAGACCCGGGCCAGGGCATCGCCGACGGCGGCCCAGCGGGTGCCGCCCAGGTGGATGGGGCCGGTGGGGTTGGCGGAGACGAACTCCAGGTTGATCCGGGTGCCCTTGAGGATTTCCGAGGTGCCGTAGGCCGGTCCGGCGTCAACGATTGTCTTGACGAGTTCTCCGGCGGCACCGGCGTCGAGGGTGATATTCAGGAAGCCTGGACCGGCAATGTCGACCTTCGCAACACCGGCAATCTTTTCCAGCCGGCCCTTGAGGATCTCGGCGAACTGGCGGGGGTTCATACCGGCCTGCTTGGAGAGCTGCAGGGCGATGTTGGTGGCCCAGTCACCGTGGTCCCGGTTCTTCGGACGCTCCACGCGCACCTCCCCCGGCAGCTCGACGCTGAAGTCACCGGCATCGATGGCGTCTTGGAGGCAGGCAGTTACGGCGGAGGAAAGTTCTTCAGGAGTCACCGGTTAAGCATAGCCGGGTGCAGCACGGGTCCCGTTTTGTATGACAGGCCTTACGCTGTGCGGATCCGGCACCGGCACCAATGATGCGATGTAATGAAAGGGAACCGTTGAGCCCCGGGCCGGTTTCCACGCGTGTGCCTGTCGTGTGTGCCGTCCGGGATCAAAGCGCCCCATTCCAAGGAGAACCGTGAACCGAGCGAGCAAGTCCCTGCTGTGTGCCGCCGCCGGCCTGTCCCTGCTGTCTGCCGCCGGCTGTGCCGCGGGCGAGGAAACCGTCGACGCCGGCGAGGCCCCGGCGAAGTCCCCCGCATCTTCCCCTGCTTCCTCCCCTGCTTCCTCCCCCGAGTCTTCCGCAGCATCCTCCCCCGACGCTGCAGCCGGTTCGGGCAGCTACGCCGACGGCGAGTACTCCGGCACCGGAAGCTACATCCCGCCGTCGGGCACTTCCGAGGACGTGGACGTGACGCTGCGGCTCGAGGGCAGCGTGGTGACGGAGCTGGAGGTGGAGACCTCGCAGAAGAACCCGACGTCCAAGCAGTACCAGCGTGAATTCACTTCCAATGTGAAGGAGCAGGTAGTCGGCAGGAACCTCGACGAGCTGGACGTGGACAAGGTGGCCGGATCCTCGCTGACCAGCGAGGGCTTCAACCGCGCCCTGGACGCCATCCGGTCCGAAGCTGCCTCCTAGGACAGCACCCGTGCATACCCTGGGGTTCGAGGCGATCGGCACGCAGTGGTCCCTCTCCACTGCCGCGCCTTTGGATTCCGCCACCCGGGCTGCTGTCGCGGACGTGGTCGACCGTTATGACCGCACCTATTCGCGCTTCCGCTCCGATTCCACGGTTGCGCGGATGGCCGAGGCTGCGGGCAGCTTTGCCCTGCCCGCTTCGGCCGCACCGCTGCTGCGGCTCTTCGATTCGCTGCAGCAGATCACCCGTGGCGCGGTTAACCCGCTGGTGGGGCGCTCGCTGGAGGTGTTGGGGTACGACGCCGGATACAGCTTCCTGCCTTCCGGACCACCCGCTCCCGCAGCGGCTTGGACGGAGACCGTGTCCTGGACCACCGACGGCCGGGGAACCCTGATGACCACTGCCGTGCCGGTGACCTTCGATATCGGTGCCGCCGGAAAGGGCCAGCTGGTGGACCTGGTCAGCGGGGTCCTGGAAACCGCAGGTCACCGGGAATACGTGGTGGACGCCGGTTCGGACCTTCGCCATGCCGGCGCCGCTCCCCTGCGGATTGCGTTGGAGCATCCGTATGACGCGAAGCGGGCCATCGGGGTGCTGACCCTCTCGGACCGTGCATTGTGCGCCTCGGCCGTCAACCGCCGGCAGTGGGGAGACGGTCTGCACCACGTGCTCGACGCCCGCACCGGTTTCCCGGTGGATACCGTGGCGGCCACCTGGGTGCTGGCCGCGGACGCCATGACGGCGGACGGCCTGGCCACCGCCCTGTTCTTCGCCGAGCCGCAGGAGCTGGCCGGTGCGTTCACCTTTGACTATGTCCGGATGTTCACCGACGGCCGGGCCGACTATTCCCCTGCAATGGCTGGAGTCCTATTCCCATGAGCGTTTCCGCCCCCGCCGCTCCCCGCACCCTGAACACCTTCCTCGGGCGCTGGACCATGTACCGGTTCACCGTCTGGGTGCTGCTGGCAATTGCTGCCTGGTCCTTTGTCCTTTCCTTCGCCGGGGTGCTTTTCTACACGCCGGCAGAGCTGGGGGCGACGGCGGTGACGGCGGTGGCCTCCACCCTGGTCACCAGCCGTGTGGCCGGGCTGCTGCTTCGCACCCGTCCGCAGACCGACTCCTCGCTGATCACCGGCCTGCTCCTGTTTTTCCTCTTCTGGCCCAGCACCGACGGCGCGCAGCTGGGTTGCGTGGCCCTTGCCGGAGCAGTGGCGACGGCTTCCAAATATCTCCTGGTGTTCCGGCGGCGGCACATCTTCAACCCGGCTGCGGCGGGGGCGTTTGCGGTGGCGGTGACCGGGCTGGGCGGTGCTGTCTGGTGGGTGGCGACTCCGGGCATGCTGATCGCTGTCCTTCCGGCCGCCGTCCTGGTCCTGTACCGGAACCGTCTGCTGCCAATGGCCGGGGTTTTCGCCCTTACTGCCGGGGTTGTTGTCCTGGCCCGCTTCCTCGCCGGCGGTGAGTCCGTCCCCTACGCCCTGGCCACCATCGTCGGAAGCTATCCGCTGGTGTTCCTGGCCGGCTTTATGCTCACCGAACCGCTGACCCTGCCGCCGCTGCGCGCCCAGCGCCTGGCGGAGGCCGTCGTCGTTGGGGTTCTCTTCGCCGTGCCGCTGTCCTTTGGTCCGGTGATGATGTCCCCGGAGCTGGCGCTCCTGGTCGGGAACGTCCTTGCGTTCGTGATGGGCCAGCGCGGAGCTGTCCGGCTGCGGCTGCGTGAAACCCGGGAGCTGACCCCTACGTCCCGTGAGCTGGTGTTCGAGCCGGCACGTCCTGTCCGCTTCCGTGCCGGCCAGTACGTGGAGCTTGCCGTGCCGCATTTTGAGCCGGACTCGCGGGGGTCACGGCGTATTTTCAGCATCACTACTGCCCCGTCGGAACCCGGCACGGTGGCGGTGGGGCTGCGCGTGGCCGAACCGGGCAGCACTTTTAAGACCGCTCTGTTGAAGATGCGCCCCGGAGCGGAGCTGACCGCCACAACCGTTGCCGGTGACTTCCTCTTGCCGCGGGACGCACGGACACCGGTGCTGATGATCGCTTCGGGTATCGGCATCACTCCTTTCATCAGCCAGCTGCGGCAGGTCCGCGGCGAGGACCGGGACATTGTGCTGGTCTACGCGGCATCCTCTGTTGACGAGCTTGCCTATGCCGGGGAGCTGCAGGAACTGGGGGTTCGGGTGCTGGTCTGCACGCCGTCGGATCCGGCGATCCCGGGCTGGACCTGGTTGGGTCCGAGGCTTCCCGATGCTGCGGTCCTGCGTGGGGAGGTTCCCGACCTGGCTGCTCGGATGATCTATGTTTCGGGTTCGCCGCAGGCGGTGGCTGCTGCCCGCAAGGCCGTCCGCGGTGCCGGCGGCAGGCGGATCCATACCGACCCGTTCCTCGGCTACTAAGGATCCGTTCCAGTTCCGGGACTCCCTAAAGCTCTGAGACTCCCTAAAGCGGACCCGGGAAGACGGCAGGCCCGCTGGAAGCAGGCTCCTCCAGACGCAAGTCCGGGCTTGCACCCCTGCTGCCCGGGGTTCCGCGATTCTCCTGAGCGGGCCGCTCAGAACGGAGGCGCCTGTTCCGGTTCCTTCTGCTCGGGGTTCGTTCGCGCGTGATCCTTCTGCATATGCTCCGTCTGCCTGTGATCGGCCTGGCCATGTTCCTGTCGCGGGTCTTTCCGCGAAGATGCCGTGTCCGGGGGTCCGAGTTCCAGAAACGGCTCGGTCCGATAAATCCGGCCGGTCGGCGAGGTCCACTCGATCACCCCGGGTGTTGGCTGGCAGGCCTTCCAGAAACCCAAGGTCTTGAACCGGTGGTGCCGGCGGCAGAGGTGTTCCAGGTTCCCGTGGTCTGTGGGGCCGCCGTGAGCCCAGTCGATGGTGTGGTCGATGTCCGCGTTTGCGGTGCTGACCCGACAGCCGGGGAACCTGCAGGTTCCGTCCCTTGCGCGGAGCCAGCGTCGGAGCCCGGCCGGGACTTTCCTGCGCCTTCCTACGCCCAGGATCTCTCCGGTGTGCGGATTTTGGGCCAGTCCGGTCCAGCCTGCGGCGTTGCGGGCCAGTCGGCGGGCTTCTTCAGCGCTGATGGGGCCGTAGCCATGCAGCTCGGCGGGCTGCTCGTCGGCTCCGAAGAGGGTTTCGGCGCTGATCAGGACCATGATTTCCGCCCTCGGAATGATTGCCTCGTCCGGTCCGGCGCCATCATTACCGGTTCCGCGCGCACCTGTTGTCGCGCCGCCGCCGGTTCCGCTCTCACCGACTGCGCCGCCCACCCCGCCATTACCGGTGGAACCTGTGCCGCCCATCAGCAGCTGCGCCAAAATATCGGCACGCAGCTGGTCCATGGTCCGGGAATCCCCTCCCGCCTGCTCACCCCGCGCCGCAGCACTGAGAGCGGTATAGATCTGCTGCGCTTCCGCCGCACGCAGATGAGCCGACAGACAGGACATGCCGTCTTCTTCACGGTCCAGGGTGACCTTGCGCTGCTCGAAAGCGGTCAGGTGCCTTTTGCTGACCGTCTCCGGGAACATCTTTTCGCGCAGCCGCCGGGCCTTGGCCGAGAACTGCGCCCGCGTCTGACCCTCCGCAGCCTTCAGCAGGTCGGCCTCGAACCCGGGGAGTTTCTCCGCAGGAACGTTCTGGCACTGCTCCAGGACCACCTGGGCATGCTGGTACGAGAACCGCCCCTCCTCCAGCCCGGTCAGGGTCGCCGTATGGGTGCCGCACAGCTGCCCGGCCTCGCTCAGCAGCCGCTGACCGGTCACCTGCGGAACATTCAGGATGGCGGCACATTCGGCAGCCGCGAGGCTGAAAGCGATCCCGGGTTTATCCCGCTCCGACGGGTCGAAGAACTTGTCCCGGAAGATTTCCTCCATGCGGTTCAACAGGCGGGCCCGCTGCGCCTGCCCCCAGGAAATCAGATGCTCCACCCGGACCAAGGCCTCACCAACCGCGGCTTCGTCGAAGGCTTCAAGGTTCTGCAACGCAAGGGTCCCGGTGAAACCGTCCGGGTAAGCATCAGCAGTGTCCCCGGCGGCGCGGGTTTCCGCGGCTCCATTCGGAAAAACCGTTTCCACCGGGTCGGTTTCGGCGGGGAAACCAGAAGGGGTAGCCGTGGAAGTGGAGGCAGGTCCGGTCGTGCCGGCGTCGGGCTTCCCGCCGTCACCGACAGTCACTGCCAGCGCCGCGCGAAACACCGCCAGGGTGACGGGAGAGCAGGGCGGCTCTGTGTCGCCGGCCTGCCCTGCCGCCTGCTGGTTCTCACCGCCCTGCTCTTCAGTTGTCGGTTTTGTATTCCCGAGCTGATCCATACCTCAGGATTTCATCCGGCACTGACATTTCCAGGCCGAAAACAGGCCCAAAAGGGGGCTCCCGGAAACCGAAAATACGCGTCTTTTTGAAACCACTACCTACCCGCACAAACGAACCTGAACCACCGGTTTCAGGCGACGCAGTTAAAACGCTCGGAAACGGCACAGGAAACGAGTCCGGCACCCAGCCCATCCGCGGTAGCGCCAGGTTTTCCCCGCCCGCCTGAAACCTGCTAAGCTTCTTGAGTCCCACAGGACCTGCCGGTTTACCTGCAGTCCTTGCCCTCGTAGCTCAGGGGATAGAGCGGTTGCCTCCGGAGCAACAGGCCGTAGGTTCGAATCCTATCGAGGGCACATTGAGACATAAGAGAAGAACCCCGCAGCCTCCGGCTGCGGGGTTCTTCTTGTTTTACGGCGATGTCCCAGCGTGCGCCTAGCCCCCGGCACCCCCGGCACCCTCGACGGCGGCACGCACCGCCGGCGGGCAAAGGAAGAACCGCGGCTGGAGCTCTTCCCACCCCGGATGCTTGGTCTTTTTCCCGTACTCCAGGTGTGCCTGGTCCAAGGGATTGTCGGGTACTAACCCGGGGCTGGCATTTCCCATCAGCTGGAAGTGGTACATCCACCAGGACCCGTCCGCTTCCTGGTTCAGGAACGTGGCTTCCAGTGCCATGAGTTCCCGGCCCAGCGTAGCCAGGCATTCGTCGTAGCGCTCGTGGAGCATTGTCATCCAGTCATCGAACGAAGACTCGCGGGAATCCAGTAGCCGTGCCCGGCTCAACTCCATCCGCATGCCCTCCGGCACGGACGGCGGCATGGTCCAGCCGGGGAAGTCCCGGGCAGCAGGCTCGAACGGAATAGGCGGGTGCGTGGAAGGAGTCATGCGCATGACTTTAGGGGAATCGCCAAGGCGGCATGGACCGCCCGCCGGAATTCTTTCGGCCAAACCCTTGCGCAGCCCGCCCCCTTCGGGGTTATGGTGTTCGCACATACCAACCGGTCGGTTCCTACCGCCGGTCCGCTTCACGAGAAACCCGGACACCACCCCGCATGAAAACCCTGAACATCAAGGAAGAGCTCGCACGGACCTCCGTGGAGCTTTTCGCGCGGCACGGCTACGCAAAGACGAGCGTGCAGCAGATCGTTGACGCGGCCGGGGTGACGAAAGGCGCTCTCTATCACTACTTCAACTCCAAGGACGATCTGCTCTTTGACATCTACGACCGCATCCTGACGCTCCAGCGCGAGCACCTGACCGAGATCATCGGGCGGGGCCTGCCGGCGGCTGAAACCATGAGACTGGTCTGCGAGGACGTGATCATGACGTCCATCGACTGGATCCGTGAAGGATCCGTGTTCTTCCGCTCCCAGCACATGCTCAGCGAGGACCGCCAGGAGGAAGTGAAGCGGAGGCGACGCGAATACAACGAGGCGTTCACCGCCATCCTGGTCCGCGGCCAGTCCGACGGCGTCTTCCGCACCGACATTCCGATACCTGTGCTGGCTGCCAACTTCTTCTCCGACCCGCACTACCTCTCGTACTGGTACTCCCCCGGCGGGTCCATCAGCCGCGAGCAGGCAGCCGCGCAACTGACCGATCTTTACCTGGCCGGACTGCAGGCAAAGTAACCGGCTTACCGCACCATCGCACCGCATCAATACCGCACCACCGCACCTCCCGCACCACCTTCGAGACAGCACCATGCAAGGTAAGAGCAGAGACGATGGAGTACTCATGCAGGAGCAACATACCGACCGGTCGGAACCGCCGCGTCTCCGCTTGGACGGGATCACCGTCCGGTTCGGCGGACTCACCGCGCTGGATTCGGTGTCCCTGGACATCCCCGCCGGCAGGATCGTGGGGGTTATGGGCCCCAACGGAGCCGGAAAGACCACCCTGTTCAACGTGATCTGCGGGGTGTTCCCGCCCACGGAAGGCAGCCTGGAGCTGGATGGACAGGGGTTTGTCCCTCGTCCGCACCGCCTGACCCGCTCCGGAGTAGCACGCACCCTGCAGGGGCTCGGCCTGTTCCCCGGGCTGACCGTGCTGCAGAACGTCACGACGGGCTTGGCAGCCGGCTCACGCGGAGGACTCGACCTCCTGGCCCTGCCAGGCTCCGTCCGGCGCGAAGTCCGGCTCGCAGAGCGGTCGATGCAAGCACTGGAAGCCCTCGGCATCGCCGGGTACGCGGCTTCCCTGCCCGACACCCTCCCCTACGGAATCCGCAAGAAGGTGGCCCTGGCCCGGGCACTGGTCAGCGAACCGAGGTTGCTGCTGCTGGATGAACCTGCCGGCGGACTCAGCCATGACGATATTGAGGAACTGGCTTCCATCATCCGCACCGTGCCCGGCGACGGGTGTTCGGTGGTTCTCGTGGAACACCACGTGGACCTGGTCATGGAGGTCTGCGACCGCATCGCCGTGCTGGATTTCGGCCGTCTGATCGCCGAAGGCACACCGGCCGAAATCGGCGCCGATCCCGCCGTCGCAGATGCCTACCTGGGAGTTGAGGTGGCATGACCGGCGCGCTGGTATTGGAAGGCGTCAGCGCAGGCTACGGCGCCGTCCGCGTACTGCACGGGATCGACCTTTCCGTTCCGGAGGGCTCCATCACCACCGTCGTCGGAGCCAACGGCGCCGGAAAGACCACCCTCCTGCGGACCATCACCGGCCAGCTGCGGCCTTCGGCCGGCAGTATCCGCATCAAGGACGGCAAGGACCTGACCCGGGTGCCGGTCGAGGACATGGTGCGCCACGGCGTCGCACTGGTTCCCGAAGGCCGCGGCGTCATCACCGAACTGACGGTGGATGAAAACCTGCGCCTGGGCGGGCTGTGGCGGAAGGACCGTAAGGCAGCGGATGAGGTGCTCACCGCGATGTACGAACTGTTCGAGCCCCTTGCACGGCGCCGGAAGGCTGCCGGACACCAGCTCTCCGGCGGCGAGCGCCAGATGCTTGCGCTGGGGCGGGCCCTGATGGCCGCACCGTCGCTCCTCCTGCTGGACGAGCCGTCCCTGGGGCTGGCCCCCAAGGTGACCGCACAGATCCTGGGCATGCTGCGCCGCCTCCGCGACGACACCGGCCTGACCGTACTGCTGATCGAGCAGAACGTCCGGAGCGCGCTCGCGGTCGCGGACCACGGCGTCGTACTCAACCTGGGCCGGATTGTCGCCTCGCGGCCGGCGGCCGAGCTGGCCGAAGACACCGACCTCCGCCACACCTACCTGGGGTTCTAATGGACAGATTTCTCTTCCTCACCTTTGACGGCCTCGCCCGCGGTGCAGTACTCGCTGCCTTCGCGCTCTCCCTGGTGCTGATCTGGCGTGCTGCGCGGATCGTGAACTTTGCGCAGGGCGCCATGGCGGTGGCGGCAACCTACATCGCCTTCACGGTCACCGCCCTCACAGGGAGCTACTGGGCGGGACTCGCCGCAGCGCTCCTGGCGGGTTTCCTGATCGGAGCCCTGGTGGAACGCGGCGTCATGCGCTTCGTGGGCAACGGCTCCGCCTTGAACCCGGTCATTGCCGGGCTGGGCCTGCTGATGCTGATCCAAGCCATCCTGGGCATGGTGTTCGGAAACAGCTACCGGACCATGGTGACGCCGTTCAGCTCAAACCCGGTGGAGATCTTCGGCATCACCGTCTTCTCCTCCTATGACCTCTTCGTGTTTGCCTGCATAGCCCTTTTGGTCGGCGGCCTGGTCCTGCTGTTCACGAAGACGCCCCTGGGACTGCGGCTGCGGGCCTCCGCCTTCGCCCCCGATCTGGCCAGGCTCCTCGGCGTGCGGACCTCACGGATGCTCACCCTTGGCTGGGCCATGTCCTCCGCCCTGGGCGCACTCGCCGCCCTGCTGGTCATCCCCACCGAACTGGGGCTCAATCCGCACGCCGCGGACACGGTCTTCGTCTATGCGTTCACCGTTGCCGTCATCGGCGGACTGGATTCCCCCGCCGGTGCCGTCCTGGGCGGATTGGCCGTGGGCGTGCTGCTGAGCTGGGTCAGCGGCTACGGGGGCGCCACCCTGGCTCCCATCGCCATCCTGGTCCTGCTGCTGGCCGTGCTGCTGGTCCGCCCCGGCGGAATCTTCTCAATGACCAAGGAGCGAACGGTATGAGCGTCAGCAAGCGGTACGGCTTTGCCGGGGCAGCGATGGTCCTGCTGATTGGCCTCACGTTCGTCATTCCGTCGTTCTCCTCGTATCAGCTCGCCACTGCCTGCGCCTATCTGTGCGGCATCGCCGGGCTCACCCTGCTGACGGGCGCCGGCGGCCAGCTGTCCCTTGGGCAGGCGGCCCTCATGGCCGCCGGAGCGTACAGCTACGCGTTGACCGCCAACACGATGGCCGACGCCGGCACGGAGGGCCCGCTGCTGCTCCTGGTGCCGCTGGTTGCAGCTGTCATCGGTGCAGCCGTCCTCGGCCTGGTGATCGGACTCGCTGCCGGGCGGCTTCACGGCCCCTATCTGGCCGGCTTCACCATGGCGCTGGTGGTGGCCCTTCCCGCGGTCACCAGCACCTTTTCCTCAGTGCTCGGCGGCGACCAGGGGTTGTGGATCTCCGTGGAGAAACGCCCGTCCTCGCTGCGCGGCATGGTGTCCAATGAAGCGTGGCAGGCGTGGCTCGCCGTCGTCTGTTCCGTCCTGGTCCTGACCCTGCTGGCGAACCTGCTGCACGGACGCTTCGGCCGGCACCTGAGGGCGGTACGGGATAACCCGGTGGCGGCGGCGCTCGCCGGCATCAACCCGGCCCGCACCAAAGTCACCGCCTTCGTCATCAGCTCGGCCGCGGCAGGCATGGGCGGCGGCCTGCTGGCGTACACCACGCAGAGTGCCAGTCCAGGCGCCTATTCACTGGTGTTCTCCCTCTTCCTGCTCATGGCCGCCGTGGTCGGCGGCATCGGTTCCCTGACGGGAGCAGTCTGGGGCGCCGCGCTCCTGGTTGCCCTGCCGCATCTGATCAGTACGGCCACTTCCCGGCTCGAACTGTCCACGGACCTGGCCCAGCGGCTGGACGGCAACCTTGCGGTGGCCATCTTCGGACTGGTCCTGGTCCTCGTGGTGCTGCTGGCCCCGCAGGGCATCCAGGGCCTGCTGGTCCGGGCCGGCCGCCGGCTGGGTCAGGCCCGTTCCGCTTCCGTTCCGCCGCAGTCCCCCAAAACCGCACCATCACCAGCATCCAGTACACCAACCCGGTTATCCGCCCGGCACGAGCCCGAGCAGCTACCGGCAACCCCGAAAGGTCAATGATGATCCGTTCCAAGCTCCGACTGGGTACCGCCGTCCTTGCAGCCGCTGCCCTCGGCCTGGCCTCATGTGCTTCACCGGACGAGGGAGGCGAGCCGGCTGCCGAAGACGTTCCCGGAATCACCGACACCACCGTCACCGTCGGTACGCACCAGCCGCTCACCGGACCGGCAGCGGCCGGCTACTCTACGATTTCACCGGCCACGAAGGCGTACTTCGATTACGTGAACGACAACGGCGGAGTCAACGGCCGCACTATTGAGTACATCGTGAAGGATGACGGCTACAACCCGGCCAACACCCAGACCGCGGTACGCGAGATGGTGCTCCAGGACGAGGTCTTCGCCCTGGTGGGCGGTCTCGGCACGCCGCCGCACAGCGCCGTCCTGGACTTCGTGAACGATAACGAAGTGCCGGATCTCTTCGTGGCTTCCGGCAGCCCCACCTGGAACCAGCCCGACGACTACCCGTACACCTACGGCTTCATGGTGGACTACCCCACCGAATCACGGATCCTGGCCACTTACGCGCAGGAGGAGTTCCCGGACAAGACCTACTGCTTCTTCGGCCAGGATGATGACTTCGGCGAGGAATTCCAGGCAGGGCTTGAAGCGGTGCTCGGAGAGGACGGACTGGCCGACACCCAGGTCTATTCCACGGCTAATACCGATATCGCGGCGCAGATCAGTGCGATGAAGGAAGCCGGGTGCGAGGTGAACTTCCTGGCCACCATCAACGGCTTCAGCGCCCAGGCAGTGGGGACGGCCGCGAAACTCGGCTACTTCCCGCAGTGGATGGCGTCCTCGGCGGGCGGAGATCTGAACACCCTGTCCGGATACCTCGGCGAGAACACGAACAAGCTGCTGCAGGGCTTCGTCAGTGCCAACTACCTTCCTTCCTACTCGGACACCGAGGACGAATGGACGGCAAAATTCTCCGAGATCAACGAGGAATACAACGCCGGGGCTCCGTTTGACGGCAACACCATCTTCGGAATGTCCATCGGCTACCTCTTCGTTGAGGCGCTGAAGGAAGCCGGGGAGAACCCGACCCGGGAATCCCTGCTCGAAGCACTCGAATCCGGCAACGTCACCGGCAACGGCCACGCGCCGCTGGGCTTCGGCGAAGACAGCCACCAGGGATACACCGGAGCAATGCTGACCCGGGTGGACAACGGCGTGCAGTCCTACTTCGGCACCCCGTTCGTGGTAACAGGTGACGAGGTGGAGGAGTACACCGAAGAACGGCCTGCCATGCCGGCAGACGGCCTGCCCGAGTAGGGGCAGCGCCGGCCAACCGGCACGCAAGGCAGCCCATCAAACCAGCAGCTGCAACAAACACTGAGGGCCCGTCCGATTGGACGGGCCCTCAGTGTTTGTTGCAGCGGTGCAGGGCCAGCTACCCCAGCACGTACAGCGAAATCGACTCCGCGACGCAGGCCGGCTTGTGCCCACCCTCGATCTCGATGGTGACCAGGAGTTTGACCCGCACCCCCTGCGCCACGGTCTCCACCGAGGCGATCTCCGACCGGGCACGCACCCGGCTGCCCACCGGCACCGGGTGCGGGAAACGCACCCGGTCCAGGCCGTAGTTCACCCCCATCACCATGCCGTCCACCCGGAACCGGCCGGAGGCGAGCGCCGGCAGCAGGGCCAGGCTCAGATAGCCGTGCGCAATGGTGCCGCCGAAGGGGCCCTTGGCGGCCCGTTCGGGATCCACATGGATCCACTGGTGGTCATCAGTGGCCTCGGCGAACAGGTTCACGCGTTCCTGGTCAATGAGGACCCACTCGCTGGTTTCCTGGCTCCCCACTGCTTCCTGGAGTTCCTGCACGGAACCGAAATGCGCCACCGCTAGGCCTTCGGTCCGCCGGCGACGTAGAGCACCTGTCCGGAAACGAACGAGGCCTCCTCGCGGGCAAAGAAGGACGCCGCCGCAGCGATGTCCGCCGGGTTTCCGGCCCGTCCCACGGGAATCTCCTTCGCCGCATGCGCCACGAAGTCTTCGAACGGCACTCCCACGCGTTCCGCCGTCGCCCGTGTCATGTCCGTCTGGATGAAGCCGGGGGCAATCGCGTTGACCGTGACGTTGTAGCGGCCCAGTTCGATGGCCAGTGTCTTGGTGAAGCCCTGGATGCCGGCCTTGGCGGCGGCGTAGTTCGCCTGGCCGCGGTTGCCGAGCGCGGAGGTGCTGGAGAGGTTGATGATGCGCCCCCATTTCTGCTGCACCTGGTGCGCCTGCACCGCACGGCTCATGAGGAACGCTCCGCGCAGGTGCACGCCCATGACGGCATCCCAGTCCGTGTCCGTCATCTTGAACAGCAGGTTGTCCCGGAGGATGCCCGCGTTGTTGACCAGGATGGTGGGCGCCCCCAGCTCCTCGGCGATGCGGCCCACTGCCTGCCCGACGGCGGCGGCATCGGCGACGTCGGCGCCTACGCCCACGGCTTTGCCGCCGGAGTTGTTGATGGCCTCCACCGTGGCGGCCGTGTCCTCCTCCCGCAGGTCAAGGACGGCGACGCGGTGCCCGTCCGCTGCGAGCCGCATCGCAACCGCTGCGCCGATCCCGCGTCCTGCTCCGGTGACGACGGCGGTGCGCTGGTCCAATTGTGCTGGTGCCTCAGTCATGTCTCTCCTGCCGGTGGCGGCAGCGCACCGGGTGTGTGCTGCGTCTCTTTTGCGAGGGTACCGACCGGACGGTACGGGCGCAACGGGAGGCCGCCGGGCCACGGTCACGGCCGGCTCCCCGGCCTCCCGTCCCACCGTTCCCGGGACGGGACCGTCTACTGACCCGCCTGCGCCCCGCCGGCAAGGCGGCTTCCCGCCGGAATTAGTTCCGGAACAGGTCAGCTTTCGACCGCATTGACGCGTAGTTTTGATTCCATGTTGGAGACATCCGCCCGGCTCCTGCAGCTGCTTTCGCTGCTGCAGCTGCGGCGCGAGTGGACCGGGGCAGCGCTCGCGGAACGGTTGTCCATCACCGAACGCACGGTACGCCGCGACATCGGCAAGCTGCGCACCCTCGGGTATCCCATCTCAGCATCCCCGGGCATTGCCGGCGGTTACCAGCTAGGCGCCGGCGCGCAGCTGCCGCCGCTGCTGCTCGACGACGACGAAGCCCTCGCCGTCGCACTCGGGCTTGCCGCCGTGGCAACGGGACCGGTGACCGGAATCGGGGAAGCGTCGGTTCGGGCACTGGCAAAGCTGGAACAGGTCCTGCCCGGGCGGCTCCGTCCCAAGTTCTCCGCCCTGCGCCAATCCGTCTCCACACTGGCCGGGCCGCCGGGCGGCGTCGACCCGGGAATCCTCACCGCCTTTTCCGCCGGCATCACCGAGCACCGGGTCCTGAGCTTCCGTTACACCGCGGCCGACGGCGGCTCCGGGCGCCGGATCGTGGAGCCCTACCGGCTGGTCGGCACCGGCAGGCGCTGGTACGCCGTCGCCTGGGACCTGGACCGCGCTGACTGGCGGACCTTCCGGGTGGACCGCTGCACCAGCACCCCCGCCCCGCGCGAGCGGTTCGCGCCCCGGCCCCTCCCGGCCCGGGACCTCGCCGCCTACGTCCAGGAATCGATTACCCGCAACCCCTACCGCTATTCCGTGGTGGTGCGGTTGGCTGCACCGCTGGCGGCGGTTGCCGAGCGGGTGCCCCCGGATGTGGCCAGCATTGAAGCGGACGGCCCCGGGCACACCATCGTGCGCGGCGGCTGGGACTCCCTAGACCTGCCCCTGATCAACCTGACAGCCTGGGGCGTGCCCTTCGAAATCCTCGACCCGCCGGAGATGCGCGAGCGGGCCCGCAGCGTGGTCTCCCTGCTGCAGCGCGCCATCGAAATCCCGCCCACGGCGGAATCCGGAAAGTCCGTCCGGCCAAGCCACTAGACTGGTGGCAATCATGGCACTGACAATTTCCTATCCCGAACAGCTGCCCGTTTCCGAACGCCGCGAAGACATCATGGCAGCGATTGCCGCCAACCAGGTCACCGTCATCGCGGGCGAAACCGGGTCCGGAAAAACCACGCAGATTCCGAAGATGTGCCTGGAACTGGGCCTGGCCGAGAACGGCCTGATCGGGCACACCCAGCCCCGGCGCCTTGCCGCGCGCACCGTCGCCGAGCGGATCGCTTCCGAGCTCGACGTCGAGCTCGGCGAGGAAGTGGGCTTCCAGGTCCGCTTCACCGGTGAGACCGGCCGGAAAACCAAGGTCAAGCTGATGACCGACGGCATCCTGCTGGCGGAGATCCGGCATGATCCGAAGCTGAAGAAGTACAGCACCATCATCATCGATGAGGCCCACGAGCGCAGCCTGAACATCGACTTCATTCTCGGGTACCTGCGCCGGCTGCTGCCGACGCGCCCGGACCTGAAGGTCATCATTACCTCGGCCACCATCGATCCGCAGCGGTTCGCCGAACACTTCGCCCTCAACGGCACCCCTGCACCCATCATCGAGGTGTCCGGCCGTACCTTCCCGGTGGAGATCCGCTACCGCCCGCTGAACCAGCCGTCGGACGGGGGCAGCGACGAAGACTGCATCGACGACGAGCTGGAAGAGGACCGGGACCCGGTGGACGCCGTCTGCGACGCCGTCGACGAGCTCTCCCGCGAAGCACCCGGCGACGTCCTGGTGTTCTTCTCGGGCGAGCGGGAAATCCGCGATGCCGCAGACGCCCTGCGTTCCTCCGTTGCCCGCAATCCCCGGCTGGCCAATACCGAAATCCTGCCGCTCTTCGCCCGGCTTTCCCTTGCCGAGCAGCACAAGGTCTTTTCCCCGGGCCGGAACCGCCGGATTGTCCTGGCCACCAACGTCGCCGAGACCTCGCTGACGGTCCCGGGCATCAAATACGTGATCGACACCGGCACGGCCCGCATCTCGCGCTATTCGCACCGCACCAAGGTCCAGCGGCTTCCGATCGAGCGGATCTCCCAGGCCTCCGCCAACCAGCGGTCAGGCCGCTGCGGCCGCGTTTCCGACGGCATCGCCATCCGGCTGTACTCGCAGGAGGACTTCGAGTCCCGGCCCGAATTCACCGATCCCGAAATCCTGCGCACCAACCTCGCCGCCGTGATCCTGCAGATGGCCGCCATGGGCGTGGCCAAGGGACCCAAGGATGTTGCCGACTTCCCGTTCGTCCAGCCCCCGGATTCCAAGGCAATCAACGACGGTGCGGTGCTGCTGCGCGAACTCGGAGCGCTGCACCCCCAGGGCGGCATCACCGAGGTGGGCCGCAAGCTGTCCCAGCTTCCGGTGGACCCCCGGCTGGGCCGGATGATTGTCGAAGCGGGCAACCGCGGCTGCACCAAGGAGGTCATGGTGCTCACTGCCGCCCTGACCATCCAGGATCCCCGCGAGCGTCCATCCAAGGATGACCCCGCCCGGGCCCAGAAGGCCGCCGAAATGCACAAGCGCTTCGTGGACGAGAACTCCGACTTCACCGGTTTCCTGAACCTGTGGCGCTATGTGGAGGAAAAGCAGAAGGAGCTTTCCTCCTCGGCCTTCCGCCGCCTGTGCAAGAACGAGTTCCTGAACTTCCTGCGCATCCGCGAATGGCAGGACCTCTTTGCCCAGCTGCGCCAGCTGGCCAAGCCGCTGGGGATCACCCTCGCCCCGGAGCCGGTGGACCCGGTCGGCAAGTACCGGGAGATCCACATGTCCCTGCTGGCCGGCCTGCTCAGCCACATCGGCCTCTACGACCAGCGCAAGCGCGAATACGCCGGTGCACGCGGCACCCGGTTCGCGGTCTTCCCCGGCTCTGCGTTGTTCAAGAAGTCCCCGGACTGGGTGATGGCCGCCGAACTCGTGGAGACCTCGCGACTGTGGGCGCGGGTGGCGGCGAAGTTCGATCCGCTGTGGGCCGAGGAAGTGGCCCCGCACCTGGTCAAACGCAGCTACAGCGAACCGCACTGGTCCAAGAGCCGCGGAGCCGTGATGGCCTATGAGAAGGTCACCCTCTACGGCGTACCGGTGGTTCCGCAGCGGAGCATCAACTACGGCCGCATCGACCCGGTGCTCTCCCGGGAGATGTTCATCCGCCATGCCCTGGTCGAGGGCGACTGGCGCACGCACCACAAGTTCTTCCACCGCAACCAGGCGCTGCTGGCCGAGGTGGAGGAGCTGGAGAACCGGGTCCGGCGCCGCGGGCTGCGCGTGGACGATGAAACCCTCTTCGAGTTCTACGACGAGCGGGTGGGTGCCGACGTTGTCTCCGAGCGGCACTTCGACAAGTGGTGGAAGCACGCCCGGCACGAAAACCCGTCCCTGCTGGACTTCGACCCGGACGCCCTACGCACGGACGATGCCGAGGGCCTGGACGAGAACGACTTCCCGAAGTCCTTCTTCTACGGGTCCTTCGAACTCCCGCTCACCTACGAATTCACCCCCGGCGTGCCCTCGGCCAACGACGGCGTGACCGTCGAGGTGCCCGTATTGTTCCTGAACCAGCTCACCCCGGGGCCGTTTGCCTGGCAGATCCCGGGACTTCGCGCCGAGCTCATTACGGCGCTGATCAAGTCCCTGCCCAAGGCGGTGCGGAAGAATTTCGTCCCGGCGCCCGACGTCGCCCGCTCGGCTGCCGCTGCCTTGGCTGCGGATTTCGACCCCGCTTCAGACGAGCTGGAACCGTCCCTGGAACTGGTGCTGCGCCGGTTGAAGGGATCCATCATTCCGCCGGGGTCCTGGAACTGGGACGCCGTGCCGGACCACCTGCGGATGACGTTCACCGTCGTGGATTCCGCCGGACGGGTGCTGGACGAGGGCAAGGACCTGGCCGCACTGCAGGAGTCCCTGGCCCCGGCCACCCGCCGCGCCATTGCCGAATCCCTCGGCGCCACGCCATCCACCGTCCAGCCGCGCGGCCCCAAGGGACCCAACGGCAAGGGCAAAGCCGGCACCGGAAACAGTTCAGCCAACGGCACGGGCATCGGTTCCGACACCGGTTCCTCCGTGGCGGAGCAGACCGGCCTGACCGAGTGGAGCATCGGCACCCTGGAGAAGCAGGTCCAGCGGCTCGTCGCCGGCCACACCGTGACCGGCTACCCGGCGCTGGTGGACGAGGGCAGCACCGCCGGGGTCCGGATCTTCCAGAGTGCCGGCGAGCAGCAGGCCGCCATGCGTGCCGGCGTCATCCGGCTGCTGGTGCTCCGCGTTCCCAGCCCGGCCAAGTACGTGCTGGAGCACCTGAGCAACACCGAAAAGCTGACCTTCAGCCAGAACCCGCACGGGAGTGTGGCCGCGCTCATCGAAGACTGCACCCTGGCCGCGGTGGACAAGCTCACACCGGAGAAGCTCCCGTGGACGCGGGCCGAGTTCGACGCCCTGTATGAGACAGTGCGTGCCGAACTGATCGACACCGTCTTCACCGTCACGGCCATCGTGGAGAAGATCCTGGCCAGCACCCGGCGGATCACGAAGGCGCTCAAGGGCACCACCTCGCTGGCGCTGATCAGCGCCCTGAATGACATCAGGGCGCAGCTGGATGCCCTGGTGTACCCCGGTTTCGTGGCCCGCACCGGCTATGCGCAGCTGATGCACCTGCCCCGCTACCTGGCCGGTATTGAACGGCGGCTGGAAAAACTTCCGGGCAACGTACAGCGGGACGGCCTGTCCATGGCCGTGATCCACCGCCTCGAGGACGAGTACGACGACGCCGTGGCGGCGCTGGCGCCCGGCCGCGGCACTCCCCCGGAACTCGCGGAGGTCCGCTGGATGATCGAGGAGCTGCGGATCAGCTTCTTTGCGCAGGAACTGGGAACGGCCCGGACCGTTTCGGAGAAACGGATCCGGACCGCCCTGAACTCGGCGCTGGCTCCGGCTTAGGCCGGAGCCGGCCCGGCTGCCTAGGCTGCGGGAACGGATTCCCCGTGCCCGGCATCGCGCAGGCCCTGGCGCAGCTTTTCCGCGTTGGCCGCCATCCGCTCGGGGTCCGGGTTGGACTCGGCCCGGCTGAAGTCGAAGTCCTGCAGCGAATTGGCCGGCCAGACGTGCAGGTGCAGGTGATCCACCTCGAAGCCGGCAATGCTGAGGCCGGCCCGCTCCGAGCCGAAGACGGACACCTGCGCCTGGCCGATGGCCTGGGCCACTGTGGTGAGCTTCTGCAGGAGGTCCGCGGGCGCATCCGTCCACTTGTTGATCTCCGCGCGCGGCACCACCAGGGTGTGGCCGTCGCTGAGCGGACCGATGCTGAGGAACGCGACGACGTCGTCGTCCTTCCAGACGAAATGTCCGGGAATTTCGCCGTTGATGATCCGGGTAAAGAGTGTAGGCATGGGTGCTCCTTCAGGTTGTCCCTTTGACGCGGCGGCGGACAGGGGTGCCCGCAGCGGCGGAGGAACGGGTCGGCCGGTAAACATGATTCGACGCTACCCCTTTTGCGGCGGGTTTTCGGCCCTGCCCGGATCCGGGCCAACGGCCGCGGGGGTGCCGGGCGTGTTGGACCACTGCGACCAGGAGCCCGGGTAAAGCGCCGCGGTGATGCCTGCCTGCGCCAGTGCGGCCACCTCGTGGGAGGCGAAGATCCCCGAACCGCAGTACGCCGCAACGGGCCGGTCCGGCCGCACACCGAGGTCCACGAAGGCGCGGCCCAGTTCCGCCGGTGACCGGAAGCTGCCGTCCGGGGTGAGGTTGTCGGTGGAGGGCCGGTTGACCGCGCCCGGGATATGCCCGGCCCGTGGATCCACCGGTTCGGTTTCTCCGCGGTATCGTTCCGGCGCACGGGCGTCGATGAGTATCCCCTCGGCCGCCACCCGGCTGACGTCCCGGAGGGATGCCACGGGCATGTGCCCCCAGGACAGGTGCGCCGTCCCGGGCAACGGCTCCACCGGACCGCTTTCCAGCGGCAGTCCTGCCCTGCGCCAGGCCGCGAGGCCGCCGTCGAGCAGGAACACGTCCTGACAGCCGGCGTGCCGCAGCAGCCACCAGGCGCGTGCGGCGGCCGTGCCCCCGGCGTCGTCGTACACCACCACTGTGTCCCCGTCATTCAGGCCCCAGCTGCGGGCGGCCGCGGCGAAGGCAGCGGGATCCGGCAGGGGATGCCGCCCCTCCCCGGGAACGGCAGGGGCCGAAAGCTCGGTGTCCATGTCCACGTACACCGCACCGGGCAGATGTTCGTGCAGGTACTTTTCCTCGCCGTCGGCGGCGCCAAGGACCCACCGCACATCCAGCAGCACAGGCCGGCGCGCCGTGCCGAGGCGTTCGTGCAGCTGCTGCGGGGAGATCAGGACATCCATTACAGGTCCACGGTTTCCCCGGCGTCCAGATGCCGGAACTCGGTGCCGTAAACCTTGCCGAACCGGGTCACATGCCCCTCGACCATCCCCAGCCCCCGCTCGTTCAAAAGCGCGTCATGGATGGGATAGGCCCGCTCCGCACCGGTGGCGATGACGAAGTCGATGACCTCCCCCGCCTTGGACCAGGGTGCATGCATCGGCACCAGCACGGTCCGCGGCCGCAGGCCGTTGGGAACCACGAACGAATCCCCCGGGTGGTAGATCCGGCCTTCCACCAGGTAGCCGATGTTGGCCACGACGGGAATCAACGGATGGATCAGGGCATGCTGGCCGCCGAAGGACTGGATGCCGAAACCGGCAACGGTGAAGCTGGTGTTGGGCTCAACATCGTGGATGCGGCCGCCCACCTCCTCCGGGGATTCGCTGCGAAGGAGTGCAGCAAGACCCGCCGGGGCATGGAGTTCCAGCGACGGTTGCTCCTGCATTGCGGCAAGCACCCGCGGGCGGTCCAGGTGGTCCGCGTGCTCGTGCGTCACCAGGATGGCATCCGCCTCCTTCAGCGCCGTTTCAACTTCGGAAAAGGTGCCGGGATCCAGCACCAGGACGTGCCCTCCCTGCTCGAACCGGACACAGGAATGCGTGAACTTCGTCATTTTCATAGCGCCACCCTACTCCGGAGGTGATCGGCCGCGCAGGACGGGCGCTGCGGTACTGCTGATAATCTTAGGGGTCTACATCCCTGCGGCCACGGTGCCGCCCGCCTGCCGTCCCACCCGCTGGAGGAACCTCCGTGTCACCCGAGACATCCCGGACATCCAAACGCGCACCGGAGCAGCGTGTAACCCGCCAGCGGCTGGCCGTGGGCCGCACCCTGGACGAACTCGACGACTTCGTCAGCACCCAGGACCTCTTCCGGCTGCTGCAGGAGCGCGGCGAAAGGGTTTCCCTGGCTACTACCTACCGGGTCCTGCAGTCCATGGCGGACGAGAACCTCGTGGACGTGCTCCGGGGCGGCGACGGCGAGGCGCTGTACCGGCGGTGCGCCGTCGAACACCACCACCATCACCTGGTCTGCCGGAACTGCGGCAAGGCCGTGGAGGTGGAAGCACCTGCGGTGGAGAGCTGGGCCGCGGGCCTGGGCGCCAAGTACGGCTTCACCGAAGTGGCGCACACCGTCGAGGTCTTCGGCCTGTGCCCCGAGTGCAGCGCGCGTAAGGGCTAGGCTGCGGCTGTAGCCGTGTTTGCGCTGAGCTCCCGGCGCCGGTGCCCGCCGCGCATGCGCCGGATGATCCGGCAGGCCAGGTAGATCGCGAAGGACACCGTGGTGACGTAGGGGCTGATCGGAATCCGGCCGCCCAGCGCCAGCAGGATGCCGCCGACCGAGGAAGCCAGCGCGAAGAGCACGCTCAGGAACACCACCAGGCGCGGCGAGGACGTCACGAGCAGGGCTGCCGCCGCCGGAGTAATCAGCAGGGAGAGCACCAGCAGGGCCCCCACCACCTGGATGGACAGGGCCACGGCCAGGCCCAGCAGGAACATAAAGACAATCGACAGCACCCGCACGGGCACGCCGCGGGCCTCTGCGAGGTCCGGGTCCGCACTGGCGAAGGTCAGGGGGCGCCAGATGAAGAGCAGGGCAGCCACCACGACGGCGGCAACCCCTGCCAGCAGGTTCAGCTGCACGGTATCCACCGAGACGATCTGGCCGGTCAGCAGCCCGAACTTGTTGGCGGAACGGCCCTCGTAGAGGCCAAGGAACAGGATGCCCAGGCCCAGCCCGAAGGGCATGATGACGCCGATGATCGAGTTCCGGTCCCGGGCCCGCAGGCCCATGACGGCCAGCAGGACGGCCGCCGCCACTGATCCGACCAGCGAACCGACCACCACGTTCACGCCGATCAGCAGGGCAAAGGACGCCCCGGCGAAAGAGAGCTCGGCAATGCCGTGCACGGCGAAGGCCAGGTCACGCATCAGGACGAAGGTGCCGATCAGCCCGCCGACCAGGCCGAGGATCGCGGCGGCCCAGATGGAATTGCTCACCAGCGGAAGCAGCTCGCCGTAATCGCTGAAATCAAAAACCGCATCGAAGAAACTACGCAGGTCCAAGGTCGCCCTCGCTTTCTCCGTGGTGGTGGGTGGTGGCGTCCGGGATGCCCAGGACCACAATCCGGCCGTGGCTGCGCAGGACTTCGACGCGGCTGCCGTACATTTCCGAAAGCACGTCGCTGCGCAGGACTTCGGCGGGGGTGCCGGTGCGGAACTGTCCGCCGGCCAGGTACAGCACACGGTCCACGTACTCGATGACGGGATTGATTTCGTGGGTCACGAAGACGACGGCGGCGCCGTCGTCATGGCAGCGCCGTTCGATCAGGGAGCTGATGGCCTGCTGGTGGTGCAGGTCCAGCGAGAGCAGCGGCTCGTCGCAGAGCAGCAGATCCGGGTTGGTGGCCAGCGCCTGGGCCGCGCGCAGGCGCTGCAGCTCGCCGCCGGAGAGCCGTCCCACGGGTTCATCCGCGTAGGACGTGGCCCCCACCTGCTCGAGCAGCCGGTCCACGCGGCGGCGCACCGGCTTTCCGCGGAGCCGCAGGCCCCAGCGGTCGCCGTCGACGCCGAGCCCCACCAGGTCCCGGCCACGCAGCGGGGTGCCGGGGCTGAAGGACTTCTGCTGCGGGATGTAGCCGATGTCCTTGCTGCCCCGCTGCACGTTGCGGCCGTTGACGGTGACAGTGCCACCGGTGAGCGGCTGCAGTCCCAGCAGGACCTTCAGGAAACTCGTTTTGCCTGACCCGTTGGGGCCGAGGACGGCGAGGAATTCACCGGCATTGATGTCCAGGTCAAGGTTCTTCCACAGGGTGCGGTTACCGTAGGACAGCCCTGCGTCCCGCAGGCGCACCACCGGGGCGGGCTGACCGGAAGCATTCACTGCAGCACGCTTTCCATGTCGGCGGTGTTATCGGCCATCCACTGCAGGTAGTCCTGGCCCTCGGGAAGGGTTTCGGAGAAGTCGATCACGGGCACACCGGCATCCAGCGCGGCCTTGCGCACCGCCTCCGTCTGCGAGGTAGAGGTCTGTTCGTTGTAGCCCAGGAAGGCAATGGAGCCGCCCGTCACCAGGTCCTGCATTTCCTTCAGCACATGCGGCGGAACATCCGAGCCTTCCTCGACGGCCTCCGTGAAGTCCGACGGGGTGGCGTTGTGCAGCCCCGCGGCTTCCACGAGGTAGTCCGGCACCGGTTCGGTCAGGGCGACGTCGCGTCCGCCCGCCGTTTCCCGAAGCGCGGCAAGGGTAGCGTCGATGTCCGCAATGCCCGCAGTGAAGTCCGCCGCGTTGCTGCGGAACGTGCCGGCGGCATCGGCATCCAGTTCGCCGAGGCGTTCGGCGGCGGCGTCGGCAAGCCGCCCCATGGCCTCGGGGCTGTACCAGACGTGTTCGTTGAAGGAGCCGTGGTTATGGCCGTGGTGGTCTTCGCCCGCGTCGTGGCTCTCTTCGGCTTCCGCTGAGTCGGAGTCCTCGAGGCCGGAGATCTCCACGGCGTTGAGGATGTTCTCGGCGGGGATGCCTTCGTCTGCCGCGAGCTTCTCCAGGAAGGTGTCGTACCCGCCGCCGTTGAGCACCACCAGGTCCGCCTTGGATACGGCGAGCCGGTCCCGCGCCGAGGCCTCGTAGGAGTGCGGATCCTGGCTGGGCCGGTCAATCAGGGAGGTCACTTCG
Source organism: Arthrobacter sp. zg-Y1116 (assembly GCF_024385485.1). Taxonomy (NCBI): domain Bacteria; kingdom Bacillati; phylum Actinomycetota; class Actinomycetes; order Micrococcales; family Micrococcaceae; genus Arthrobacter; species Arthrobacter sp. zg-Y1116. The sequence continues at coordinate 134,757 of NZ_JANFLR010000001.1, forward strand.
ACGTTGTCCCCGCCGATCCCGGCGAGGATGCTGCCGTAGACATCGGTGGACGCCACCACGCGAACGACGCCGTCACTGCCCTCGGCTTCACCACCGTCGTCCCCGCTGCCGCCGCTGCAGCCGGTCAGGGCGAGTGCGGCTGCTGCAAGGACGGTTCCGGCCAGGCGGACGGGAAAGCGGCGCATAAGGTTTGGTATCCCTGGGTAGGCGGTTCATGGCGGCGAAGACGGGCCCCGGCACCGCCGAAGCTTTTTCAGCATAACCTAAACGCGAATCATTCGCATCTAGGCGCTAGAGGCTTTCTCCGGTCCGGCGGATGCCCTGCGCCTGGGTCGCGTCCCTGATCTCGCCGACCAGCTGTTCAATGATGTCTTCCAGGAACAGCACGCCGCGCGTGGTTCCATCCGGGCCCAGCACGCGGGCCAGATGGGAGCCGGTCCGCTGCATCACGGCCAGGGCATCCTCGATTTCATCGTCCAGGCGCAGGTTGGCCAGGGTACGGACCTTGTTCTCCGTGATCGGCCGTTCATAGGCCTCCAGCGGGATGGACATCACGTCCTTCAGGTGCATGTACCCGGTGAGGTTCCCGGCGTCGTCCACGAGGACGAAGCGGGAGAAGCCGGTCCGGCCCACGGCACGCTCGAATTCCGCCGGGGTGGAGTCCGTGCCCAGGCTCACGAGTTCGTCCAGCGGCACCATCACCGTCCCCGCGGTCTGTCCGGAGAACTCGAGTGCACCCGAGATCAGGCCGGAATCGTCGGCGACGGTCCCGTGTTTCGTGGATTCCTCCACGATGGACTGCATCTCCTCCAGGGTGAAGGCCGAGGCGACTTCGTCCCTCGGGGTGATCCCCATGAGGCGCAGCGCGTGGTTGGCCATCCAGTTGAGCGTGCCGATGATCGGGCGCACCAGGCGGGAAATGAAGACCAGCGGCGGGGCGAGCAGCAGCACTGCGCGGTCGGCAACGGACACCGAGATGTTCTTCGGAACCATCTCGCCGATGGTGACGTGCAGGAAGGTCACGAGGAGCAGCGCCACCAGGAACCCGGCACCGTCAGCTATTTCGATCGGCAGGCCCACGGCCTTCAGCGGCACCGAAAGCAGGTGGTGGATAGCAGGTTCGGCCACCGAGAGGATCAGCAGGGAGCAGACGGTGATACCCAGCTGCGCACACGCGAGCATCAGGGACACGTGCTCCATGGCCCACAAGGTGGTCTTGGCCCGCTTCGATCCGGCTTCGGCATGCGGCTCGATCTGGCTGCGCCGCGCGGACATCACCGCGAATTCGCTGCCGACGAAGAAGGCGTTGCCCAGGAGCAGGACCACCAGCCAGAAGATTCCCGCCAGGTCGCCGCTCATCGGATGCCTTCCCTGCGTGCCGGGCGCTCCGCGCTTCGGCCGGTGTTGTCTTCGTCTTCAATGTGTTCGGCCTGGCCGGATTCGGCCCCCTCGGCGGCGGGGATGAAGCTGACGCGGTCAATGCGCCGACCGTCCATCCGTTCCACCTCGAGCACGCCGCCGGGCACCTCTACGCGGTCCCCTGCCTCGGCGATGCGGCCGAGCTCGGCCATGATGTAGCCGCCCACGGTTTCGTATCCGGCTTCGTCCGGCATCCGCAGCAGCGGAACCAGGGCGGTGACTTCGTCTGGCCGCATGATGCCCGGGAAGTACCAGGCACCGGACGCGCTTTGCAGCACGCCGGGCTTGGCCTTGTCGTGCTCGTCGGATACTTCGCCGACGATCTCTTCGACCAGGTCCTCCAGGGTGGCGACGCCGGCGGTTCCGCCGTATTCGTCGAGGACGACGGCGAGCTGCAGGTTGGCGCTGCGGAGTTCGGAAAGCAGTGAGTCCAGGTGGACCGTTTCCGGCACCCGGAGGATCTCGCTCATGATCGCGGCCGCCGGCAGGGTGGCCCGCCTGCTGCGCGGCACGGCCACGGCTTTCTTGACGTGGACAACGCCGCGGATGTCGTCCGGTGAATCCCCGAGGACCGGGAAGCGGGAGTACCCGGTGCGCCGCGCCGCCTCGATGACATCGGCCACGGGCTGCTCGGCGTCGATCGTTTCGAGCCGGATGCGCGGAGTCATGACATCGGCAGCGGTTCGTCCCGCAAAGGAGAAGGTCCGGGAGAGGAAGTCGGCAGTGCCCTTGTCCAGGGTGCCCATCTCCGCGGAGCGCCGCGCCATGGAGGACAGCTCGGCCGGCGTCCGCGCTCCGCTGACCTCTTCTTTGGCCTCGAGGCCAAAGAGATGGAGGATCTTGTTGGCGAAACCGTTCAGCAGGAGCACCGCGGGCTTGAAGACCACGGTGAAAGCCAGCTGCGGCCGTGCCAGTGCCTTACCGACACGGAACGGCATGGCGATGGACATGTTCTTGGGGATCAGTTCGCCCAGCAGCATCGAAAGGAAGGTCGCCAGGACCATCGCAACGGTGACGGACACCGAGTCCACGGCCACGGGCGGCAGGCCGAAGGAGGCCAACGGACCCTCCAGCAGGCGCCCAACGGAGGGTTCCATAACAAACCCGGTCAGCAGGGTGGTCATGGTGATGCCCAGCTGGCAGCTGGAGAGCTGGGTGGAGAGGGTGGTCAGGCAGCGCAGCAGCGGTTCAGCCGCTTTGTCACCCTCGTCCACTGCGCGGCGGACGGCCGGCTGGTCCAGTGCCACGAGGGCGAATTCCACGGCGACGAAGAATCCGGTGCCGAGAATGAGCAGGAGGCCGAAGAGGAGGTATAGCCACTCCATGTCAGCACTCCCCCGCCGTCGGGGCAGACCGGCTTAAAAGAAAGGGATGATTTGCTGCACGGAAACGTTCAGACGGAGGGTGGTCGGCTGCGGCCGGACTGGAAGGCTCCGATGACGAGGCAGGTGAATGCTGGGCCGTGGGTGTGCGGGCGTTGCCGGCTCGTGGCGCACCGACTGCGGCAACCGCAGTCCGTGACGCAGGCCGGCGCCTAGAGAAACTGTCCATAGAATCCCCAGTTTACAGGTTTGTTCCGGGCCCGCCACAGCGGCTTCCCTGGGCGGTTCCCGCCGGTCTGCGGCCAGCAGGCGCCTTCATCAACTGGTGCGGGATTGGCCACATGTTCGACTATGTCACTAGACTGGCATGAAGTCTCGGTCACTGCGCACCGGGCCGCACCAGTACTTGAGGCGGAAGCGTCAGAACATGGTGCCATCAGGGCAAACGGCAACTCATGGAAGAGGCGTATATCTAGTGCCAGACCAATCCAACCACCGCCTGCCGGAGGAATTCGGCGGCAACGAGTGGCTTGTCGATGAACTGTACGAGCAGTATTTGTCGAACAAGGACTCCGTTGACAAAAAGTGGTGGAGCATCTTCGAATCCTTCAAGGCTGAAGACTCCCAGTCCGGCAACGGATCCAACGGAAACGGCGCCGGATCCCCGGACGGTTCCCGGCCCGCCACCCGCCAGCTTCCGGTAGTGAAAGCCGAAAGTACGGCACCCAACGCACCGAAGGCATCAGGCGAATCGCCCGCTGCAACGCAGCAGTCGGGCAAGCCGCCGGTAGCCAAGGAACAGGCGAAGGCCGAACCCGCTGCGAAGAGCGAGCCGAAGGCCGAGCCCAAGGCGGCGCCGATTCCTGCGCAGCTGCCCAAGACCCAGCCCAGCGATGCCGCTGCGGAAGAGGACAAGGTCACCGTGCTGCGCGGTCCGGCCAAGGCCATCGCCACGAACATGGACCTCAGCCTGAGCGTCCCCACGGCAACCACCGTGCGGGCCATTCCGGCCAAGCTGCTGATTGATAACCGCATTGTCATCAACAGCCACCTGGAACGTGCCCGCGGCGGCAAGATCTCCTTCACCCACCTGCTGGGCTACGCCATCATCCGCGCTGCCGCCCAGTTCCCGTCGATGAACGTGCACTACGACGAAGTGGACGGCAAGCCCGTTGCCGTCCAGCCCGCACACGTCAACTTCGGCCTGGCCATCGACATGCCCAAGCCGGACGGAACCCGCCTGCTGGTGGTGCCGAACATCAAGAAGGCAGAAACGCTGAACTTCTCGGAGTTCTGGCACGCCTATGAAGAGCTGGTCAAGCGGGCCCGCAACGGCAAGCTCGGCGCGGACGACTACCGCGGCACCACCATCTCCCTGACCAACCCGGGCGGCATCGGCACCGTGCACTCGGTGCCCCGCCTCTCCAAGGGACAGGCCGCCATCATCGGCGCCGGCGCCCTTGAGTACCCGGCTGAATTCCAGGGTGCCAACGAGAAGATCCTGGCCCGCAACGCCATCAGCAAGATCATCACCCTGACCTCCACCTATGACCACCGCGTCATCCAGGGTGCCGGCAGCGGCGAGTTCCTGCGCATCATCCACCAGCTGCTGCTGGGTGAGCAGAACTTCTACGACGAGATCTTCGAATCCCTGCGGATCCCGTACGAGCCGGTCCGCTGGAGCCCGGACATCCAGGTCAACCCGGACGAGCAGATCAACAAGGTTGCCCGCATCCAGCAGCTGATCCACGCCTACCGGGTCCGCGGCCACCTCATGGCGGACACGAACCCGCTGGAATACGTCCAGCGCCGGCATGCCGACCTGGACATCCTGAACCACGGCCTGACGCTCTGGGACCTGGACCGGGAGTGGCCCACGGGCGGCTTCGGCGGCAAGCCGATGCTCAAGCTCCGCAAGATCCTCGGTGTGCTGCGGGACGCGTACTGCCGCACGGCAGGTATCGAATACATGCACATCCAGGATCCCGAGGAGCGCCTCTGGTTCCAGGACCGCCTGGAGACCAAGTACACGAAGCCCACCCGCGAAGAGCAGCTGCGCATCCTCAGCAAGCTCAACGCTGCCGAGGCTTTCGAAACGTTCCTCCAGACGAAGTTCGTTGGGCAGAAGCGCTTCTCCCTTGAGGGCGGCGAATCCCTGATTCCGCTGCTGGACGCCGTGATTTCAGGTGCCGCCGACGACGGCCTCGAGGAAGTCGGCATCGGCATGGCCCACCGCGGCCGCCTCAACGTCCTGACGAACATCGCAGGCAAGACCTACGCACAGGTCTTCCGCGAATTCGAAGGCACCCAGGACCCGCGCAGCGTGCAGGGTTCCGGCGACGTGAAGTACCACCTCGGCACCGAGGGCACCTTCACTTCGGACAACGGGAAGCAGACCAAGGTCTACCTCGCGGCCAACCCGTCCCACCTCGAAGCCGGCGATTCCGTGCTGGAGGGCATTGTCCGCGCCAAGCAGGACCGGCTGGACAAGGGCGACGAGTTCCCCGTGCTGCCGATCCTCGTGCACGGCGATGCCGCCTTCGCGGGCCAGGGCGTGGTGGCGGAAACGCTCAACCTCTCCCAGCTGCGCGGCTACCGCACCGGCGGCACCATCCACGTGGTGGTCAACAACCAGGTGGGCTTCACGACGTCGCCCACGTCCTCGCGCTCCTCGGTCTATTCCACCGACGTCGCGAAGATGGTCCAGGCACCGATCTTCCATGTCAACGGAGATGATCCCGAAGCAGTTGTACGGGTTGGCCAGCTGGCCTACGAGTACCGTCAGCGCTTCCACAAGGACGTCGTCATCGACATGGTCTGCTACCGCCGCCGCGGCCACAACGAAGGCGATGACCCTTCGATGACCCAGCCGATGATGTACAGCCTGATCGAGGCCAAGCGCTCCGTGCGCAAGCTGTACACCGAGTCCCTGATCGGACGAGGCGATATCAGCCAGGACGAGGCCGAGCAGGCGCTGCGTGACTACCAGGGCCGCCTCGAGCGCGTCTTCGCGGAAACGCACGCTGCCCAGACCTCGCCCATCCCGGTGATCACCAAGGATTCCGAAGCGGTTTCCGATCTGGAACGTCCTGCTGCCCAGCAGGAAGGCACCACGATCATCAAGCCGGCAAGCACTGCGGTCTCCGCCGAGGTCCTGGCGCACATCGGCAAGGCCCACGTGGCCGTCCCCGAGGGCTTCACGGTCCACCCGAAGCTGAAGTCCCTGCTGGAAAAGCGTGACCAGATGTCCCGTGAGGGCAACATCGACTGGGGCTTTGCCGAAATCGCGGCCTTCGGTTCGCTGCTGATGGAAGGCGTCCCCGTACGCCTCGCCGGGCAGGATTCACGCCGCGGAACCTTCACCCAGCGCCACGCGGTCTTCCACGACCGCGCCACGGGTGCAGAGTGGATGCCGCTGGCTGAGCTTGACCCGAACCAGGCCAAGCTGTGGATCTACGACTCCCTGCTTTCCGAATTCGCCGCCATGGGCTTCGAGTACGGCTACTCGGTGGAGCGTCCGGATGCCCTCGTGCTCTGGGAAGCCCAGTTCGGTGACTTCGTCAACGGCGCCCAGACCATCATTGACGAGTTCATCTCGTCGGCTGAGCAGAAGTGGGGCCAGCGGTCCTCGCTGGTGCTGATGCTTCCGCACGGCTACGAGGGACAGGGACCGGACCACTCGTCCGCACGGATCGAGCGTTTCCTGCAGATGTGTGCCGAGGACAACATGATTGTTGCCAACCCCACCACGGGTGCCTCGCACTTCCACCTGCTGCGCCGGCAGGCGTACAGCCGGCCGCGCAAGCCGCTGGTGGTCTTCACCCCCAAGCAGCTGCTGCGCCTGAAGGCGGCCGCAACGTCGGTGGAGGAGTTCACGCACGGCGAGTTCCAGCCGGTCATCGCCGAGCATGCCGAACTGGATGCCAACGCCGTTGACCGCGTGCTGCTGGTGTCCGGCCGCCTGTACTACGATCTGCTGGCAAACCGCCAGAAGACCGGCGATGACAAGACGGCGATCGTCCGCGTGGAGCAGCTCTACCCGCTCCCCGTCGACGAGATCCGGGCCGCTGTGGGCAAGTACCCCAACGCGGACATCGTCTGGGCGCAGGACGAACCGGCGAACCAGGGTCCGTGGCCCTTCATCGGCCTCAACCTGCCCCAGCACCTGGACAGCCGCCTGCGCCTGGTCTCACGCCCGGCGTCGGCCTCCACCGCTACGGGCTCTGCCAAGCGCCACGCAGTGGAGCAGGACATCCTGGTGAAAAAGGCCTTCGAACGTCAGTAGGCTAGATTTAGGGTGGGGCGCTTCGGCGTCCCACCCTGTTTTTTTGATTCGAGAAGGTGACTAGTGGAACAACGCAGAATTCGGCTTGCTGCTGTAGGTGATGAGCTGCTGGCCGGACACGGGGATCCGCGCGCACTCGGCTGGCTGGGACGTGTCCTGGCCCGAACATCGCCCGAGAACGTCAACCTCCAGGCATACAGCCTGGCTGCACCCAACGAGGGCACCGAGGCGCTGGCCAACAGATGGCTCGCGGAAGCCGGCAGGCGGTTCGAGGACGGGTGCGAGAACCGCCTCGTGATCGGATTGTCGGACCGGGACCTGGACCTTCAGCTGACGACGGCGCGAAGCCGCCTGAACCTGGCGAACATCCTCGACGGCGCCGCACAGATGAGCATCAAGGTGTTCGTGGTGGGCCCTCCTCCGGGCCTCGACCCGGAACGGAACCGGAAGCTCGCGGATCTCTCCGCAGCGTTCGGCGACGTGACCACACGGCGGAAGCACGTGTACGTGGACACCCTCAACCCGCTGCTGAACCATGAGCAGTGGCGCACGGACCTGGCCGCCAACGGCGGAACGCCGGGCCAGGCCGGCTACGGCCTCATGGCGTGGCTGGTGCTTCACCGAGGCTGGTACCAGTGGCTCGACCTCCCCGACATGAACTGAAACCTCCGTCATAAACGGACGTCAAAAAACCCTTCCGGCAATAGCCGGAAGGGTTTTTTGCGCATGCGGGGGCTGTTTCGGGTAGAAAAACCACCGTGTCCGGCGTAACGATCAGTTAACAACGTGTAACTTGTCTCACAGTGGAAACAATATGTGGCTAGTGTTGCTCCACATGCAGCGGTCTTCACGGCCGCTTTGGGGGGCCATCATCGGTGGTTCCTGACTCCTCATCACCAGTTAGGACTACTTATGCGTACTAAGCGCACGGCAGCTCTTGCCGCACTCTCCGTGGGGGCCCTGTTCCTGGGCGCCTGCGGCTCCGCCGGGGGCGGAACCGAAAGTGAAAGCAGCTCGGAGGCAACAACCGAGAACATCGCTTCCACCATCAATATCGCCATCAGCCAGGCACCTGACGCCTACAACTCGAGCACCGCCAACACCAACAGCACGTACAACAGCTACGTCGACAACCTGGTGCACAGCAACTTTGTCGAATACAGCCCCAACGGCGTCATCCACGACGAAGAGTTCGGCACCTTCGAAAAGACCAGCGACGATCCGCTGACGGTGCACTACAAGATCAATGAGGACGCCAAGTGGTCCGACGGCACCCCCATTGACTTCGATGACGTACTGCTGAACTGGGCGGCCTTCTCCGGACAGGTCGGTCCCGCCGAGGGCGAGAACATCTTCCAGCCGTCCTCCACCAACGGTTTCTCCCAGACCAAGATGATCGAGGGCGAGGCCGGCGACAAAGAGTTCGACATGGTCTTCGAGACCCCGTACGCGGACTGGGAAGCCCTGATGATCGGCCCCATCATGCCCGCACATATCGCAGCGGAAAAGGGCGGCCTCGCCACCGACAACAACGGCGAAGCGCTGATCAAGGCCATCCAGGACAAGGACATCGCGGCGCTGACCCCGCTGGCCGAATTCTGGAACACCGGCTGGAACTACGAAGCCGACCTCACCAAGCTTCCGGACGCCGAAATGATCCCGTCCTCCGGCCCGTACATGCTGGACAACGCCACCGACGGCACCCTGACCCTCAAGCGCAACGAGAACTACTGGGGCGAAGAGCGCAAGGGCAAGACGGAGACCATCGTCTTCAAGACCATCGCAGACACCGAAGCAGTCCAGGCCCTGGAGAACGGCGAGGTCGATATCATCGAACCGTCCGGACCCACCGTTGACACCAAGACCGCCATCGAGAACATCGGCGAAACGGTCACCATGCTCACCGGCCCGGAACTGACCTTCAGCCACATTGACCTGGACCAGTCGGAGAACGGCGTGTTCAAGGACCTGGCCGTACGCCAGGCCTTCTCCAAGTGCGTACCGCGCGAGGACATTGTCGAGAAGTTCGCCAAGCCCATCGATGAAAACGCCACGGTGGACAACCTGCGCGAATACCAGCCGGGCCAGGAAGACTACGAAGAGGTCCTCGAAGGCGCTCCGTCCGCCAGCGAGTACGACGAAGTCGACCTCGAGGGCGCCAAGAAGCTGCTCGCCGATGCCGGCAAGACCGAACCCGTGTCGGTCCGCCTGATGTTCTCCTCCACGAGCCAGCTGCGCGCTGACATCGTCACCCTGATCAAGACCTCCTGCGACCAGGCCGGCTTCAACATTGTTCCCACCCCGGACCCCAAGTGGAGCGCCAAGCTCGCCGAGCCCGGAGCCTGGGACGCCATCCTGTTCGCCTGGGCCGGTTCCGGCCTGGCCGCCAGCGCACAGTCGATCTACGTCTCCGACGGCGAGCAGAACTACGGCAAGTTCGCCAACGCTGAACTCGACAAGCTCTGGGACCAGATCGCTACCTCCACTGACGAAGAAGAGGTCAAGGAACTGAAGACCAAGGCAGAGGAAATCCTCGCCGCCGAGGTCTACAACGTGGTCCTGTACGCGAACTCCGGTGTGGTTGCACACTCCTCCAAGCTGGAGAACGTGGAACTGAACCCGAGCCAGAACGGCATCACCTGGAACGCCTACAAGTGGACAAAGCAGGTCTAGCCGCAGCACCACGCTAGCCGCAGCATAAGCGGGGATGGGCAGACTCAAAGTCTGCCCATCCCCCTGCTTATGTCCGCGGCGTTCTTTAGTCCCACCCCAAGGAGCCCCACGGTGTTCTACTTCATTCTTAAAAGAGCGGTCACTTCGTTCTTTATCCTCCTGGCCGCCACGGCACTGATGTTTGTCCTGGCCGTCAACTCCGGCGATCCCCTCCATGACCTCGCCGAACTGCGCAACGATGACCGGGAATCCCGCATAGCCGCCCGTACCGAAGCCATGCACCTGGATCAGCCGATCCACATCCGCTATCTGCTCTGGCTGCAGGAAATCGGCCGCTGCATCATGCCCGGCGGCGCACAGTGCACGCTGGGCCTGGACCGCGTGGGCAACCCCGTCATCGAGCAGCTGCAATCCGCCGCCGGTTCAACCTTCCGCCTGGTGGTCGTAGCAACGGTGCTCGCGATCATCCTGGGTGTGCTTATCGGTGTTGTTACCGCCCTGCGGCAGTACAGCGTGTTCGACTACTCGATCACGTTCGTTGCCTTCCTCCTGTTCTCCATGCCGCTCTTCTGGCTTTCCACACTCCTCAAGCAGTACCTCGCCATCGGTCTCAACACCTGGCTGGAGAATCCAACCATGTCCTATCTGGGCATAGTGCTGCTGGGGTTGGTGGCCGGGGTGATCTGGATGGTTGTCGTCGGCGGCGACCGCCGACGCCGCATCCAGGTATTCGCGGTATCGGCCGTGGCAACTTCGGGGACCATGCTCGTGCTGCTGATGTCCGGTTGGTTCAAAACCCCCGGCTTCGGTCCCGTCGGCATCCTGGTGAGCGCCTTCGCCATCGCCCTCGGAGTCACGGCATTGTTCGCCGGGTTCCGGCGTCACCGGATTGTCTACGCAGCCCTTGCTACGGCCGCAGCCGGTTTTGTCGGCTATCTGGTCACGATGGGCATCATGAAAGACCCGGACTGGCTGACCATTGCCGGCCTGGCACTGGTGACCGTTGCCGTTTCCGCTGCCATCGGGCATTTCGTGGGCGGACCGTACGCCAAGCAGACCCGGCAGATTACCGCCGTCGTCGGCCTGCTGATCGGTTTCATCGTGTTCCTGGATTCGCTCCTGCACGCCTACCCGACGCTGTCCCGCAAGACCGGCGGCCGGCCCATTCCCACTACCGGTTCCTCCACGCCCAACCTCGAGGGAACCTTCTGGGAAGTGAACCTGGATTATGCGCTGTACCTGGTGCTGCCGACCATTGCGATCATGCTGATTTCGTTTGCCATGTACACCCGCTACACCCGCGCCAGCCAGCTGGACGTCATGACCCAGGACTACATCCGTACAGCTCGGGCCAAGGGCCTCAGCGAGCGGACCGTCGTGGTCAAGCATGCGTTCCGCAACGCGATGATCCCGATCACCACCCTGATGGCCTTCGACTTCGCCGGCGTGCTCGGCGGCGCCGTGGTCACGGAATCGGTGTTCGGCTGGAACGGCATGGGCAAGATGTTCACCGACGGACTCACCAACGTGGACCCCAATGTCATCATGGCGTTCTTCCTCGTCACGGGCGTGGCCGCGGTGACCTTCAACATGCTGGCTGACATCGCGTACGCGTTCCTCGATCCGCGCATCAGCCTGAACTGATTGGTAGAGCAATGACTGATAACAAGATTCCCGCGGACGGGCCAAAGGAAAGCAGCCCGGAGCTGACGGCCATGACGCTGGAGAGCCAGCGGACCGTCACGGCGGACTCCCCCGCAACCAGGGGCGTCGTAGCTGAACCTAGAATCACCGAGGCCAAAAGCCAGTCCAAGCTGGTCCGCGAACGCTTCCTGCGGCATAAGGGCGCCATGGGCGGAATGATCGGCCTGCTCTTTATCGTGCTGCTGGCATTCTCCTCAATCGGCTTCAACGTCGGCCCGCTGCATATTCCGGGCTGGTGGCAGCACACCTTCTACGAGGTGCAGGAAACCGCCGACGGCGGGAAGCCCACCCTGTCCTGGACCGGGCTGGGCGACCACCCGTTCGGCCAGGACGCCCTGGGCCGGGACTACTTCGCGATGACCATGCGCGGGGCACAGATCTCCCTGATCATTGCCTTCATCGTGGGTATTGTCGGCACCGTCATCGGCACCGTCGTCGGTGCGCTGGCCGGCTATTACCGCGGCCGGGTCGAAGCCGTCCTGATGCGCTTCACCGACGTCATCATCACCATCCCGCTCCTGGTGGTCGCCGCAGTGCTGGCCACCATCGTGGCCGACTTCGGAATCGTCGTCTTCGCGGTCTTCCTGGGCATGCTCACTTGGACCAACCTCGCCCGGATTGTGCGCGGCGAGTTCCTTTCCCTCCGGGAAAAGGAGTTCGTGGAGGCGGCGAAGTCCGTAGGCGCCAGCTCGGCCCGGATCATCTTCAAGCACATCCTGCCCAACACCGTTGGCGTCATCATCGTCTCGGCCACGCTCGCCATCTCCGGCGCCATCCTGCTGGAAACCGCGCTCGGCTTCCTGGGCCTGGGCGTGCAGGAGCCGGACACCTCGCTGGGCAAGCTGATCAATGAAAACCGGTCAGCCATGACCGTGCGCCCGTGGGTCTTCCTTTGGCCCGGCGTGTTTATCGTGGCCATTGCCCTCGCCGTCAACTTCATCGGCGACGGGCTCCGGGATGCGTTTGATCCCCGACAGACAAGGAACAAGCAATGACCTCCACACCGGTATACAGCGACACCCCGGCAACGGGAACCGGTTCCCCCATCCTTGAGGTCACCGGACTCGGCGTCGATTTCAACGTTGACAACGAATGGGTCATGGCCGCCGAAGACGTGAACTACAAGGTTTATCCCGGGGAGATCCTGGCGATCGTCGGCGAATCCGGCTCGGGAAAGAGCATGTCCTCCATGGCACTGCTCGGCCTGCTGCCCGGCAACGGGCGGTCCACCGGCAGTGCGAAACTGCACGGCAAGGAACTCATCGGCGCACCGCAGTCGGCGCTGCGGAAGATCCGCGGCAATGACATTGCCATGATTTTCCAGGAGCCAATGACGGCCTTGAACCCGGTCCTCACGGTGGGTGAACAGGTGAAGGAGATCATCGAGCAGCACACCGATGCGTCCCCCGCCGATGCCAAGGCACGCGCCATTGAGCTGCTGCGCATGGTGGAGATTCCGGATCCGGAGACCCGTTACGACAGCTACCCGCACCAGTTCTCCGGCGGGCAGCGCCAGCGGGCCATGATTGCCATTGCCATTGCCAATGATCCGATCCTGCTGATCGCCGATGAACCCACGACCGCCCTGGACGTCACGGTCCAGGCGGAAGTACTCGAACTGCTGCGCAAGCTCAACAAACGCCTGAACAGTGCCATCCTGCTCATCACCCATGACATGGGCGTAGTGGCCGACCTTGCGGACAACGTGGTGGTGATGCAAAACGGGCGGATCGTGGAAGCCTCCGCCGTAGTGGATCTCTTCGCTGCACCGCAGCAGGACTACACCAAGGCCCTGCTCGACGCCGTGCCGCACCTCGGTTCCAAGGTGGGCGGCGTGCTGGCAGCCGTCGAGGTGGAGGACGACGGATCCCTGCAGATCACCGACGCACCCCTGTCGGTCATGAAGGCCTCCGAGGAAGTGGCCGAACCGACGTCGTCGCAGACGCCCGCCCTGCAGCTCGAGAACGTGGCCATCGAGTATCCCGGGCGGTTCCGCACCCCTGCCTTCCGCGCCGTTTCCGACGTTTCCTTCACGATCATGCCCGGCGAAGTCATGGGCCTCGTGGGCGAATCCGGCTCGGGAAAGTCCACCATCGGGCGCGCTGTCACCGGCCTGCTGCCGGTGGCCGACGGTAGCGTCCGGATCAACGGAACAGACATCGCGGGGCTGTCACCGAAAAAAATGCGGCCGCTCCGGCGGAAGTTCGCCATCGTCTTCCAGGACCCGGCAGCATCGCTGAATCCGCGGATGTCCATCGGCGAGAGCATCGGCGAGCCGCTGTTCCTGCATGAGAAGCTGTCCAAGGCCGAACTGGATAACCGGGTGGCGAACCTGCTCGATGACGTCCAGCTGCCCAAGAGCTTCCGTAACCGGTACCCGCACGAACTCTCCGGCGGCCAGCGCCAGCGGGTGGGGATTGCCCGGGCGCTCTCGCTGCGGCCGTCCCTGCTCGTGGCGGACGAGCCGACGTCGGCGCTGGATGTGTCAGTGCAGGCACGGGTGCTGGCGCTGCTGCAGGACCTGCAGAAGGAGTACGGCTTCGCCTGCCTGTTCGTCAGCCATGACCTGGCGGTGGTCGAAATCCTGGCCAGCCATATCGCCGTGCTGAACAAGGGCAGGATGGTGGAGCAGGGTTCCACCGAGCAGGTCCTGAAGTACCCGCAGGATCCGTACACGCGGCGCCTGCTGGCAGCGGCACCGGTGCCGGACCCGGCCGAGCAGGCCTACCGCCGAGAGCAGCGCTACGCGCTCCTCGCGGCCGGCAACACCGAATAGGGCACACAGCAGGACGGTAAACACAGCAGGACGAAACCGCGGCGGCGTCAGTGGAGGAAGACCATCTTCCCCACGGCGCCGCCGTCGTCGTTGTCAGGGTTCCGTTGCCGGTCTGGAACTAAGTTGGACTATGTTGGGGTGGGAAGATAGTGTCACGGCTCACACGCGGCCGGGATGCAGCTTCGAAATTCCACGGTGCAAAGGAGCATTCCATGATGGTTCGCGAGCTATCGCATTACGTTGACGGACAGCATGTCGGAGGCACTTCCGGGCGCTTCAGCGATGTCTACGATCCCTGCACCGGCGAGGTCCAGGCAAGGGTGCCCCTGGCCAGCACCGAGGAAGTCCGCAACGTTGTTTCCAACGCGGAGAAGGGCCAGCTGGAATGGGCGGCCATGAATCCGCAGCGGCGCGGACGGATCCTGCTTCGGTTCGTTGACCTGGTGAACCGGAACATGGATGAACTGGCCACCTTGCTGTCCTCGGAGCACGGCAAGACCCTCCTCGATGCGAAGGGCGACATCCAACGGGGCATCGAGGTGGTGGAATTCGCCGCCGGCGCCCCGCACCTGCTCAAAGGTGAATTCTCGGACAACGCGGGGGCCGGCATCGATGTCCACTCGCTGCGCCAGCCGCTCGGCGTCGTAGCCGGAATCACGCCGTTCAACTTTCCGGCCATGATCCCGCTGTGGAAATCCGGTCCGGCACTGGCTGCAGGCAATTCCTTCATCCTCAAGCCCTCCGAGCGGGACCCTTCGGTGCCGCTGCGCCTCGCCGAGCTCTTTACGGAGGCAGGCCTTCCGGCCGGTGTCTTCAATGTGGTCAACGGTGACAAGGAAGCGGTTGATGCCCTGCTGGAGGATCCGAGGGTCTCTGCCATCGGCTTTGTCGGCTCCACCCCCATTGCGCAGTACATCTATGCCACTGCCGCTGCACACGGAAAGCGCGCCCAGTGCTTCGGCGGCGCGAAAAACCACATGGTGATCATGCCGGATGCCGACCTGGATATGGCAGCAGATGCCCTGATCGGGGCCGGCTTCGGTTCCGCCGGTGAACGCTGCATGGCGATCTCCGTGGCCGTGCCGGTCGGCAAGGCCACCGGCGACGCGCTCGTTGCGAAGCTTGAGGAGCGGATCGCAGGTCTGAAGGTTGGCCACAGCCTCGCAGATGATTCGGATTTCGGCCCGGTGGTCGCGGCTTCCGCGAAGGAACGGATCGAAGGGTACATCCAGGCCGGCGTGGATGAGGGCGCCACCCTGCTGGCCGACGGGCGCGGCCTCGCGGTAGAGGGCTACGAGGGCGGCTTCTGGGTGGGGCCCACCCTCTTCGACCACGTCACCAAGGACATGACCATCTACAAGGAAGAGATCTTCGGTCCCGTGCTCAGCGTGCTCCGGGCAGAGGACTACGACGAGGCCCTCCGCCTGTGCAGCGAGCACGAGTTCGGCAACGGAGTGGCCATCTTCACCAGGGACGGCGACTCCGCCCGTGATTTCGCAAGCCGCGTCCAGGTCGGCATGGTGGGCATCAACGTCCCCATCCCGGTCCCCATCGCCTACTACACCTTCGGCGGCTGGAAGGCTTCCGGATTCGGCGACCTCAACCAGCACGGCGCGGACGCCTTCCGCTTCTATACCAAGACCAAGACGGTCACCACGCGCTGGCCGTCGGGGATCCGCACCGGTGCCAGCTTCGTTATGCCGGAAGGCAGCTGATGGGCCCCGGGACGCCTGTCACGGACGAGGTGCTGTTCGAATGCCGCGGCCGGCTGGGCGTGATCACGCTTAACCGCCCCCGAGCGGTCAATGCGCTGACGGCCGGCATGGCATCGGCCATGCTGGAGCAGCTCAGGCTTTGGGCCGGCGACGACGCCGTCGCGGCCGTGCTGGTACGGGGCTCCGGCGAACGGGGGTTGTGCGCGGGCGGCGACATAGTGGCCATCTACCGCGACATGCTCGACGGCGGCACTGCCACGGCCGCCTTCTGGGCGGAGGAATACACGCTCAACTCGCTTATTTCGAACTACCCCAAGCCTTATGTGGCCTTTATGGACGGGCTGGTGCTCGGGGGCGGAGTGGGTATTTCCGCCCACGGCTCCATCCGGATCGTCACGGAGCGGACCCGGCTGGGCATGCCGGAAACCACCATCGGCTTCGTGCCCGACGTCGGCGGAACCCTGCTGCTCTCCCGCGCGCCCGGGGAGGCCGGCACCCATGCAGCACTGACCGGCGCCCATCTGAACGCCGCCGATGCGGTGTACCTGGGGTTCGCGGACCGCTTCGTTCCGTCGGCGAAGCTGGCGGACCTCGCCCAGTCGCTCGAAAGCGAACCCGTGGACTCCGCCGTCGCACGCTTCGCAGAGGAGGCCCCGCCGTCCGGACTCGCAGGGCAGGACTGGATAGACACCTGCTATGCGGGGAACGATGCCGAGGAGATTCTGCGGCGGCTGCGGGCTTTCGACGGGCAGGCCCGGGAGGAAGCGGCCAAGGCTGCCGAGGCAATAGCAGCGAAGTCACCCACCGCGGTGAAAGTGGCGCTGGAATCGCTGCGCCGGGTGAAGGGGCTGGGCCTGGAGGAAGCCCTGGAACAGGAGTACCGGGTGGGCCTGAGGTTCCTCGCCGGGCCCGATTTCCGGGAGGGCATCCGTGCCCAGGTGGTGGATAAGGACTATTCCCCGCACTGGCGGCCTGCCACGCTGGCCGAGGTCAGCGGCGAGGACGTCGAATCCTATTTCGCGCCGCTGGGGAACCGTGAACTGATACTTTCCAAGGAGCACAACAATGTCTGAACCATTCGCTTCGGCACTGAACGCCGAGGAGCAGGCCGCTCCGGTCGCCTTCCTCGGGCTGGGCCACATGGGCGGGCCGATGGCCGTTCGACTCGTGAACGCCGGATACTCCGTAACCGGCTTCGATGTGGTGCCCGCCGCCCTCGAAACGGCTGAGGCAAACGGCATCGCCACGGCCGGCAGCGCCGCCGCGGCGGTGGCCGGCGCCGGCGTCGTCCTCACCATGCTGCCCAGCGGCAAACATCTGCTGGATGCGTATCGGGGCACCGGAGGCCAGCCGGGCCTGCTCGCCGCTGCCGCACCGAATACCCTTTTCCTGGATTGCTCCACCATCAACGTGGAGGAAGCCCGGGAAGCGGCAGAGCTCGCGGTTGCCGCCGGCCACCGTGCCGTAGACGCACCGGTCTCCGGCGGCGTCGTGGGTGCCGAGGCAGGCACTTTGACGTTTATGGTGGGCGCGTTGCCGGCGGACTTCAAGGCAGTCAGCCCGATGCTCGAAGTGATGGGCCGGCGCGTAGTGCACTGCGGAGATCACGGCGCAGGCCAGGCCGCCAAGATCTGCAACAACATGATCCTCGGAATCTCGATGATCGCGGTCAGCGAAGCCTTCGTGCTGGGCGAAAAGCTGGGCCTGACCCACCAGGCCCTCTTCGATGTTGCCTCGGCAGCCTCCGGCCAGTGCTGGGCGCTGACCACCAACTGTCCCGTGCCGGGTCCGGTGCCCGCCAGCCCCGCCAACCGCGACTACCAGCCGGGTTTCGCCGGAGCCCTGATGGCGAAGGACCTGAAGCTCGCCCTCAACGCACTCGAAAGCACGGGTGTCGCCGCGCAGTTAGGACCGCTCGCTTCTGCAATTTACGATGACTTTGCTGCGGAAGGCGGCGCGGGCCGGGATTTCTCCGGGATCATCACCGATATCCGGGACAAGTCCGCGCCCTAGCTTTTTGCGCACCGGACAAACGACACGATTTGAAACAGCAGCTGAAGGGCCAGACATGACGGAGCAGTACACCAGCATTCTCGTAGAACAGCGCGGGCGGGTGGGGCTCGTAACGCTCAACCGGCCCGAGGCGCTGAACGCGCTGAACAAGGCAACCATGGACGAACTCGTGAGGGCCGTGTCCGCCATGGATGCCGATCCCGCAATCGGGGCGGTCGTGGTGACCGGGTCCGGCAAGGCCTTCGCGGCCGGGGCGGATATCAAGGAAATGCAGTCCAAGGGCTACATGGACATGTATGCCGCGGACTGGTTCCGCGGCTGGGAAGACTTCACCCGCCTGCGCATCCCGGTGATAGCTGCAGTGTCCGGATTCGCCCTCGGCGGCGGCTGCGAGCTCGCGATGATGTGCGATTTCATTATTGCCGGTGACAATGCCAAATTCGGCCAGCCCGAAATCAATCTCGGAGTGCTCCCCGGGATGGGCGGCTCCCAGCGGCTCACCCGCGCCGTGGGAAAGTCCAAGGCGATGGACATGATCCTGACCGGGCGCTTCATGGGCGCCGAGGAAGCCGAACGCGCCGGCCTCGTTTCCCGGGTAGTCCCGGCGGCTGACGTGGTCGAGGAAGCGATGGAAGCCGCCGAGGCCATTGCCTCCAAGTCCAAGCCGGTAGCCATGGTTGCCAAGGAAGCCGTCAACGCAGCGTTCGAGACAGGGCTGGCCCAGGGAGTGCTCTTCGAACGGCGTGTCTTCCACTCGCTGTTCGCCACCGAGGACCAGAAGGAAGGCATGGCCGCCTTCGTCGAGAAGCGCAAGCCGGACTTCACCCACCGCTGAGGCGGCGCGTCCGGCCGTGCCGGTCAGTCGCTGAAGTCGCCGGCGTTCCTGCGGAAGCTGCCGAGGATCTGGATCAGCTGGTCCACATCCTGCTCGCCGAATCCGGACTGTGCGAACACCGCGGAGTTCAGGGCCAGGGTGGCCTGCTTGGCCAGCGTCCGCCCCTCCGGAGTGAGCTCAATCAGGGTGGTACGCCCGTCTGTGGGATGCGGTGAGCGGATCACCAGTTCCGCGTCCTGCAGACGGTCGACGGCGTTCGTCACCGAAGTGGGGTGCACCTGGAGAAGCGCACTGGCCTTGTTCATGGGCAGCGCGCCGCTGCGGGCAAAGCTGAGCAGGGTGAGGAGTTCATAGCGGGCAAACGTCAGCCCGAACGGCTTCAGGACCCCCTCAATCCGGGCCAGCAGAATCTGCTGGGTCCGCATGATGGCAGTGATGGCAGCCATCGGTGCGGCGACGTCGGACCAACCGTGCCGTTCCCAATTTCCCCTGGCATCCGCAATGGGATCACGCGGCAGCGGCGTTGCCACGGCACCCCCGGCTTCCCGTTATGGATTTCATAGGCCCAGCCTAGCTTTTCAGCGTCGGAAAGTCGGCTTCGGCGGCTCGGGGCCTGCCGACGAGCTCCGCGTTCCGGGCCCTGCCCGGCCACCGGCGGGATGGTGATCTACATCACGCTGCAATATAGTAGGACGTCCAAGGGTTAGGCGGAGCCGGTTCATTTCATACCGGATCACTACGAAGGGATGCTCCCCCGTGCAGACACAGAGACGTGCCACCGGACAGAACCGCACGGAGGCGGACAACGCGTTCGTCCCGCCTTTCCCGGACGTTGACCTCATGTACGTCGTTGACCTGCTTCCGCCGGAGGAACAGTCCCGCTATCTCGAGGTCCGCAGCTTCCTCCAGTCCCGGATCCGGGGCGCTTCGATCGATTACTGGAACAGGGAGGAATTCCCCTTCGAGCTGGTCGCGGAGCTGGGCAAGTACGGCCTCGGCGCCCTGCAGACAGACGGCACCTCGAAGCTGTTCAAGGGACTTATGTACGCGGAAGTGGCGCGGGCCGATGTTTCCCTCTCCGCCCTGGTGGGGATCCACAACGAGCTGATCGTCGGCATGGTTCACCAGCTCGGCTCGGAGGAGCAGAAGGCGCGCTGGCTGCCGGGCCTCACCGCCCTCACGCAGATCGGCGCCTTCGCCCTGACCGAACCCGATCACGGCTCGGACATAGCCGGCGGGCTGGCCACCACCGCGCGCCGCGAGGGGGACGAGTGGGTGATCAACGGCGCCAAGCGGTGGATCGGCGCCGGCACCATCGCCGACTTTGCCCTGGTCTGGGCGCGGGACGCCGCCGACCAGCAGATAAAGTGCTTCCTCGTCGAAACGGACCGTCCCGGCTACACCGCCGCAAAGATCGCAAACAAGATCGGCCTGCGCATTATGCAGAACGCGGACATCGTCCTCGACGACGTCCGCATCCCGGCGGCGAACCTCCTGCCGGGTGCCACCGATTTTTCCAAAGCCAATGAGCTGCTGCGCGATTCGCGTGCCTGGGTGGGCTGGCAGGCCGCGGGCATACAACTGGCCGCGTTCGACGTCGCACGTTCCTACGCCTTGAGCCGGAAGCAGTTCGGCAAAGAGCTCGCCCGGTTCCAGCTGATCCAGCAGCAGCTGGCCGAAATCCTGGGCAACGCCTCCGTCTCGCTCGCACTGATGGCACAGCTCGCCCGCATCCAGCAGGACGGCAAGCTCGAAATGGTGCAGGCGGCGATGGCCAAGTCCACCACTACCCGGCTGGCCCGGGCCTCGGTGGCCATGGGGCGGTCCCTGCTGGGCGGCAACGGGATCAGCACGGACTATGAGATGGGCAAGCTTTTCGGCGATGCCGAAATCCTCTACACCTACGAGGGCAGCTACGAGATCAATTCCCTGATCGTGGCGCGGGCCGTGACCGGGAAATCGGCCTTCGTCTAGGCAGCCGGATCCGCGTTAGGCGTGCGCGTAAGGCATGTGGGACACTGGAGGGCAGAACTTTTCGAATCAAAGGAGGCAGCTATGAGCAAGCGTGCACGCAAGCGTCGTGACCGTAAGCGCGGCGGCGCTAACCACGGTAAGCGTCCCAACGCCTAAGCAGAGCTTAGGTAGCCGCGTGGCCGGACGGCCAGGCACAAAGAACCCCCGGAACCTTTTGGTACCGGGGGTTCTTTGTGCCTGTGGTGAGGCCCGACGACGGGACTAGTGGTCCGCCGTCTGGATCTGGCTGATGCGGCTAAGGATGCTGGCCTTCAGCGTCTCGGGTGCTGCCTCAGTGCAGGACCGTTTGACGACCGAACGGATGACGCACTCAAGGTCATGTTCCTGGGCGCATTCGGGACAGCCGTCGAGGTGTTCCTTGATTTCCACCAGGTCCTCGTGGGACAGGGCGCCGTCCAGGTACTCGTACAGCCGTTCGATGCGGGCGTCGTCGCAATCGCCCAGGCTCTGGCAATCGCTCATAGCTCATTCCCCTGTTTCTTGGTTGATGCGCCGGCGGCTTCGGCTGCGGGCACTTTGCCCTTGATACCGCGCTCGTGTGCGTACTCCGCCAAAAGCTCGCGGAGCATCTTGCGTCCACGGTGCAGCCGGGACATCACAGTGCCGATCGGCGTATTCATGATTTCTGAAATTTCCTTGTACGCGAAGCCCTCCACATCGGAGAAATACACGGCAAGCCGGAACTCCTCCGGAATGGACTGCAGGGCATCCTTGACATCGGAATCCGGCAGGTGGTCCAAAGCAACTGCTTCAGCGGACCGAAGCCCGGTTGAGCTGTGCTCAGCCGCACGGGCCAGCTGCCAGTCCTCAACGCCGTCGGAGTTGGCCTGCAGGGGTTCCCGCTGCCGCTTCCGATAAAGGTTGATGTACGTGTTGGTCAGGATGCGGTACAGCCAGGCCTTGAGGTTGGTCCCCGGCCGGTACTGGTGGAAAGCGGAGAAAGCCTTGGTGTAGGCCTCCTGCACGAGGTCCTCCGCGTCCGAGGGATTGCGAGCCATGCGCATGGCGGCGGAATAGAGCTGGTCCACATACTGCATGGCGTCCTGCTCAAAACGAAGCTTGCGTGCCTCATCCGATTCGGTGGCAACGTCGAGTTCGAAGTTTTCCACGTGGGGGCTGCCTTCCGGCGCGTCAGTTCTCATCACCTCCCAGTCTACGGTGCGGGCGGGAACCCGTACGCGTAGCTTCGGCCCGCGGGCAGTCGGCGCTGAGTTCAGCGTGGCGGCTGGCACGATGCTTTTCTCCTGACTGTCGACAAAGCACATCCTGATACTGGTGCCAACGACGACGCCGGGCCCGCTATTCCCGTTCCCTCCCCGGCAGGCGGCGGGAACGGCCAGCCGAGGGGCCGCGGGACGAAACGTGTGCCGCAGGCCGCAAAATGCCAGACTAAGGTGGAAGCAGCACCAAATGTTGTTTTTTTCGCGTAACTGAGGGATTTCCCAGGAGGCACTATGTCGATAGTCCGTTTGATTGCCCGACCTTTGCTCGCAACCGGCTTCGTGGCTGTAGGCGTGGAGCGCCTTCGCAACGCTGACCAGACCGCCGAACAGCTCGCCCCCACGCTGAAGAAGATCGGCAGCACCGTTCCGGCCGCCGCAGCATTCACGTCCAATCCGGCACTCGTAGCCAAGGTTGTCGGCTACACGCAGGTCGGCGCAGCCTCGATGCTCGGCACGGGCAAGTTCGCCCGCCTGGCGTCCCTCCTGCTCGCCGGCACCGCCGCACTGAACTCCGTGGTGGAATACCGCAATGCCGAGGCTTCCACCGCGGCCGAGCGCAAGGAACGCCGCAACCAGCTGCTCAAGAACCTCTCCCTGATCGGCGGCGTCCTGCTCGCTGCCGTTGACACCAACGGCCGTCCGGGACTTGCCTGGCGCGCCGGGCACCTTGCCTCGGGCACCAGCCGCAAGACCCGCGCCGTCTCCAAGTCGGTTTCGAAGAGCACGCGCAAGCAGCTCAAGGCAGTGTCCAACGCCGCTTCGGACATCGTCGGTTCCTAGCAGCAATGAGTGCTCCGAATGCCGGGGTGCCGGCTACCTGGCCGGCACCCTTCGCCACCTCGCCCGTCGACGCAACAGTCGCGGTGCCGGGTTCGAAGTCGCTGACCAACCGATACCTGGTCCTCGCCGCCCTTGCAGACGGCAGGTCCCGGCTGCGGGCACCCCTGCATTCGCGGGATTCGGAGCTTATGGTCTCCGCCCTGCGCTCCCTCGGAGCCACCGTTACGGAAATCCCCGGCGACGGCAGCTTCGGCCCGGACCTGGTCATAGATCCGGTCCCGGCAGCAGCCCCGGGCACCCGGCAGATTGACTGCGGCCTGGCCGGGACGGTCATGCGCTTTGTCCCGCCCCTGGCAGGACTCGTCACCGGAACCACCGGGTTCGACGGCGATCCCCACGCCCGCACCCGGCCCATGTCCGCCATCATCGACGCCCTGCGCTCGCTCGGGGTGCAGGTGGACGACGGCGGCGCCGGTTCCCTGCCCTTCACCGTCACCGGCTCCGGCAGCGTTGCAGGCGGCCGCCTGGAAATCGATGCCGGCGCCTCCTCCCAGTTCGTCTCGGCCCTGCTGCTGGCAGCACCCCGTTTCGACAACGGCCTGCACCTGGTCCACCGCGGCAGTACGCTGCCCAGCCCGGACCACATTGCCATGACGGTCTCCGTACTGCGCGGCGTCGGCGTAGACGTTGATGATTCCGTTCCCAACGAATGGCGGGTGACCCCCGGCCCCATTGCCGCCTTCGACACCGTGATTGAACCGGACCTGTCCAATGCCGGGCCTTTCCTCGCCGCGGCGCTGGTGGCCGGCGGGACCGTGCGCGTGACCGGCTGGCCCGCCTCAACCACCCAAGTGGGCGATAAGTGGCAGAGCATCCTCCCGGCCCTGGGCGCGTCCGTGGACCTGGCCGACGGCACCCTCACCGTCACCGGCACCGGCCGCATCCGCGGCGCCGACCTGGCAGACACCAGCGAGCTGGCCCCGACAGTTGCCGCACTCTGCGCCCTTGCAGATACGCCGTCCCGCCTCACCGGGATAGCGCACCTCCGCGGCCACGAGACGGACCGGCTGGCCGCACTCGTCACCGAAATTAACCGGCTCGGCGGCGACGCGGAAGAAACATCCGACGGCCTGGTCATCCGGCCGTCGACAATGCACGGCGGCACCTGGGAAACCTACGCGGACCACCGGATGGCCACTGCCGGCGCCCTGATCGGCCTGGCCGTGCCCGGCGTCGTCATACGCGACATCTCCACAACAGCCAAGACCCTGCCGCAGTTCCCCGAACTCTGGCAGCAGCTGACCCGATCGGCGGAAGCATGACACGCAGTACCAGCGGCTGGGACGAGTCCGATGTCCGGGTCCGTCCGAACAAAAAAGGCTCCCGGCCCCGCACCAAGGACCGCCCCGCCCACGACGACGCCGTCATCGGGCGGATCATCACCGTGGACCGCGGCCGGTATACCGCCGTGGTTGATGAAGACACCGCCAACGAGCGCACCGTCATTGCCGCCCGCGCCAGGGAGCTGCGGCGCACGCCGGTAGTCGCCGGGGACCTGGTGGCGCTGGTCGGTGACGTAAGCGGCGCTCCGGACACCCTCGCCCGGCTTGTCCGTGTCGAGGAACGCCGCACCCTGCTGCGGCGCAGCGCCGACGACACAGATCCCGTGGAACGCGTGGTGGTGGCCAACGCCGACCAGCTGGTGATCGTGGTTGCTGCCGCCAACCCCGAACCCCGAACCGGCTTCATCGACCGCGCCCTCGTCGCTGCGTACGACGCCGGGATCTCCCCCGTCCTCTGCATCACCAAGGCGGACATCAAGGACCCCGCCGACCTGCTGGCCAACTACGAACACCTGGACATGGACGTCATTATCAGCCGCACCGCGGCAGCTGATGCCTCGGGCATCGATGCGCGCTCCGACGACGGCCTTTCCGCACGCCTCCAGGGCACCGCCGTCGAGGCCCTCCACGAGGTGCTGAAGGGCAACGTCAGCGTCCTGGTGGGGCCCTCCGGAGTCGGCAAATCCACCCTGGTCAACGCCCTGACGGGTTCGGCCCGGGCCACCGGCGGCGTCAATGCCGTCACCGGCCGCGGCCGGCACACGTCCTCCTCGGCACTGGCCCTGCGGCTGAGCGACTCCCCCGCAGGCAGCTGGATCATCGACACCCCGGGCATCCGTTCCTTCGGCCTGGCCCACGTGGACCCGGACCGGATCCTGCAGGCCTTCCCCGACCTTGAGCCGGGAACGGCCGACTGTGAGCGCGGCTGCCGGCACGATTCCGTCGCCGTCGGCTGCGGGCTGGACCCGTGGGTGGAAGGCGGCCATGCGGGCCCGGCGGGCCCCGCGCGGCTCGCGTCGCTGCGGCGGCTGCTGGGCACCGGAACCCGCACGGAGAACAAGTCGTCCGCGAAGGAGCTCGGCGAGCAATAGCCCCACGGACGGCGGAGTTCCCGCCGCCGAAGAATCCACCCGGGAATCATGAGGACACCGCCCGCTAACGGGCCTAATGCGGGGCTGTGCCCGCCGAATAAGGATAAGTTGAAGAGTATGCCCTTCGTTCAGAACTACAACGATGACCTGCGCTTGGCCCATGTGATGGCTGATTCCGTGGATGACCAGACCATGTCGCGCTTCCGGGCCCTGGATCTGAAGATCGAGACCAAGCCGGACTTCACACCGGTAACCGACGCCGACAAGGCCGCTGAAGATGCCATCCGCGGGCAGCTCTCGCGCGCCCGGCCCCGCGATGCCGTACTGGGCGAGGAATTCGGTTCCAGCGGCTCCGGCCCGCGGCGCTGGATCATCGATCCGATCGACGGCACCAAGAACTTCATCCGCGGCGTCCCCGTGTGGGCCACCCTGATTGCACTGGTGGACGACGGCGTCCCGGTGGTCGGCCTGGTCAGCGCGCCCGCGCTGGGCAAGCGCTGGTGGGCAGCCACCGGCACGGGGGCCTACATGGGCCGGTCCCTGGCTGCGGCCACCCGCCTGCACGTCTCCAACGTTTCCCGGCTGTCCGACGCCTCGATGTCCTACTCCAGCCTCGGCGGCTGGAAGGACCGCGGCAACCTCGAAGAATTCCTGGACCTGACCGAGTCCGTTTGGCGTACCCGCGCCTACGGCGATTTCTGGTCCTACTGCATGGTGGCCGAGGGTGCCGTGGACATTGCCTGCGAACCCGAACTGAACCTTTATGACATGGCGGCCCTCGTTCCGATCGTGACCGAGGCCGGCGGCCGCTTTTCCTCACTCGACGGCGAGGACGGCCCCTTCGGCGGAAACGCGCTGGCGACCAACGGGACGCTGCACAGCGAAGTGCTGCAGCGCCTGAATCCCGATCTGGACGACCTCCTGTAACTGTGGGCACCTCCGGACCACGGCTCGAGGCGCTGCGCCGCCGGCAGCTGGCGGACAGCTACCAGGCGGGCGGGGAACACTACGACCGCATCCGCCCCGGCTATCCGGCCGAGGCCGTGAAGTGGTTGTTCGCCCGTCCCGGCATCCCCGACGGCCCCGCGGTCCGGGACGTGGCCGACGTCGGCGCCGGCACCGGCAAGTACACCCGGGAGCTGCACGCCGCCGGACTGGATGTCTGCGCCGTCGACCCGTCCCGCGACATGCTCGACCAGCTCTCCCGGCTGCTGCCCGACGTTCCGGTGCGGGTCGGCACGGCGGAGCAGACGGGCCTGCCCGCCGCTTCGCTGGACGCCGTGACCGTGGCCCAGGCCTGGCACTGGTGCGATCCTGCCGCGGCGAGCCGGGAGTTCGCCCGCATCCTGCGGCCGCACGGGATCCTCGGCCTGGTCTGGAACCAGCTCGACGTGAGCATCCCCTGGGTCCACCGCTATTCGCGCATCATCCATGCCGGAGATGTCCTGCGCCCTGGCTTCCGGCCCGAGCTCGGACCGGAGTTCACGCTGGAAGAGTCCTCCACCGTAGCCTGGACGCAGCCGATGACCCCGGAAGACCTGTTTGAGCTGGCCCGGTCACGTGCGTTCTATCTGTCGGCCGGCGCTGCCGCGCGGGAAAAACTGCACTCGAACCTGTCCTGGTACCTTTACGAGCACCTCGGACACGCACCGGGGGACGTCCTGGACCTGCCCTACCTCACGCTGACGTGGCGGGCAGTACGGGCGGGGTTGTCCGTCTGACCCCTGGTGCGCCGCCTTCCCCGCCTACCTACAATTGTCCAAGTCCGGCATGGCGGGTGTTTAGGAGAAATGCGTATGGTCTTCACCTTCGGCATCGAAGAAGAGTTCCTCCTCATGGATGCCTCCACCGGGTTCCCCACCGGAGCCCAGGAACTGACACGCGCCCTGATCTCCCCGGAGCACGGCGTCTTCTCCAGTTCCGCCGAGCTATTGGACGCACAGGTGGAGAGCTCCACCCGGGTCTGCACCACCCGGGAGGAGGCCCTGGACGCCCTGTTGGGGTTCCGCTCCCGGCTGGCCGAAGCGGCAGCGTCGGCGGGCGTACGGGTTGCCCCCACCGGAGCGGCACCGCGGATCCAGGAGGGACCGCCGGTGCTCAATTCCTCCGACCGGTACCAGCGGATGGGAATCCTGACGGGAGCCGTCGCGCACGAACAGTACGTCAACGGCACCCACATCCACGTCGGCATCCCCTCCCGCGACACAGGGGTACGCGTACTGAACGGGCTCCGCCCCTGGCTCGCGCTGCTCGGTGCCGTTGCCGCGAATTCCCCCTATTGGCGGGGACAGGACAGCAGTTTCGCCAGCTGGCGCATGGTACACTACCGGCGCTGGTCAGTACAGGGCTGCCCTCCCCTGTTCGCCGATGCGCAGGACTACACCCGACGGCTGGAAAGCCTGCTCGCCACCGACGTGGTGCTCGACGCCGGCCATGTGGGCTGGGCGGCACGGCTCTCCGATACCTTTCCCACGGTCGAGGTCCGCATTGCGGATGCCCAGCTCCAGGCCCGGGACTCCCTGCTGCTGGCAACCCTCGTGCGGGCGCTGGTGGCCACCCTGGCGTCTGCCGTCCCCGCGGTTCCGGCAGCCGTCCCGGATCCGGAACTGCTCGACGTCGGCCTGTGGCAGGCTGCCCGCTTCGGCATGAGCGGTAACCTGGTTTCGCATCCCGGCGGCAGCCTGCCCGCGGCCGATCACCTCTCTGCGCTGTTGGAGTATGTTGCACCGGCGCTGGAGGAAGCCGGCGACCGGGAATACGCGGTTGCCGGCGTCGCCCGCGTCCTTGCCGGCGGTACCGGCGCGGAACGGCAGCGCACCGCCTTCCGGTCCGGCGGTTACGCGGGTCTCGCGGACCTTTACACCCGCAGCCTCAGCGCCGAATAGCCGGCTTGGCCCCCGCCTTAGCCCCCCGCATAGGTGGAAATGTCCAGGATCCGGGCTTCCCAGGGGCGCAGCAGGTGATGGTCGCCGGGGTCGGGGTAGTTGCCCAGGACGAGGCTTCCGGCCTCCAGGTTGGACGGCACCCCCAGCTCCTCGCCGGACACGTTGCCCAGGACCAGCAGCGCCCGATCCCCGCGGGTGCGCTTATAGGCAAACAGTGTCGGATGCCCCGGGTCCAGCAGGTGGAAGTCCCCGAGCGACACCAGGTCCGATTCGTGCCGGAGCCGAACCAGCTCCCGGTAGTAGCCGAAGACGGACTGCTCGGCGGCCCGGTCCGTTTCCACGTTGACCGAGGGGTAGTTCGCAGCCACCGGAATCCAGGGTTCCACTTCGGAAAAACCGGCATTCTCGCCCGCGGTCCACTGCATGGGGGTGCGTGCGTTGTCCCTGCTCATCCGGCGCAGCGCTTCCAGGACCCGTTCCCGGTCCATCCCCTGTTCGAGCGCCTCCGCATAGTAGTTCAGTGATTCCACGTCCCGGTATTGGTCTATCGAGGTGAACCCGGCGTTCGTCATGCCGATCTCCTCGCCCTGGTAGATGTAGGGGGTGCCCCGCTGCAGGTGCAGCAGGGTGGCCCACATGGTGGCTGATTCGTACCGGTACCGCTGGTCATCCCCGAAGCGGGAGACGACGCGCGGCTGGTCATGGTTGTTCAAGTACAGGCTGTTCCATCCCCTGTCGGCGAGCCCGCGCTGCCAGCGGTTCCAGCTCGTTTTCAGCTCCGGCAGGGACAGCGGCCGGTGGTCGAACTTGCCGGTGCCCTGGTCCAGGCTGACGTGTTCGAACTGGAACACCATGTCCAGCTCCCGCCGCTGCGCATCGGTGAACAGCAGCGCCTGTTCGACCGTGACTCCGGGCGTCTCCCCCACCGTCAGGTACTGGCCGCTGCGGCCGTCGAAGACCTCCCGGTGCATTTCCTGCAGGAATTCATGGATACGCGGCCCCGATACGAAGTACGGCGATCCGTCGCCCCAGATCCCGCCGGTTTCCACCACTCCGTCCGGCAATGCCGGGTCCTTCGAAATGAAGTTGATGACGTCCATCCGGAATCCGTCCACGCCCCGGTCCAGCCACCAGTTCATCATCGCGTACACCTTTGCCCGGACCCGGGGGTTCTCCCAGTTCAGGTCCGGCTGCTGCGGGGTGAACAGGTGCAGGTAGTACTGGCTGGTGAGTGGATCGAAGGTCCACGCCGAACCGCCGAAAAACGAGCGCCAGTTGTTCGGCTCCGCCCCCGGTTCCCCTGGTTCGAAGCCCGGGCGGGCGTCCCGCCACCAATAGCGGTCCCGCTTCGGCGACGTCTTGTTCCTGGAGGACTGGAAGCCCGGGTATTCGATGGAGGTGTGGTTGACCACCAGGTCCATGATCAGGCGGATGCCGCGTTCGTGCAGGCCTTCCAACAGGAGGTCGAACTGTTCCTCCGTGCCGAACATTTCGTCGATCCGGCGGTAATCGCTGATGTCATAGCCATTATCGAACTGGGGCGACTGCTGGATCGGCGACAGCCACACCACGTCCACCCCCAGTTCGGCCAAGTAGTCCAGGTGTTCGATGATGCCGCCGAGGTCGCCGATGCCGTCACCGGTCGAGTCTGCAAAGCTGCGGGGATAGATCTGGTAGACGACGGCGTTCGTCCACCAGGCGGGATCGTTGGGAGGCACCATGGACGGCCGTCCTTTCAGCGTGTCCTGTGCATAATACGTCCGAGCCGTCAGCCCGCACAGGGCTGCCGGGAGTTACAGTGCAGGCTCTGCCCGGGACGGCAGTTTTCCTTGTACGTGCCCGGGCGCGGCACTAACGTTGGCGCTGCCGACAGGTTCCGTATGCGGACCTGCCCCGAACTCTAGCGTTTGGAGTAACTGACATGGCAACACTGACCGTTTGGAAATTTTCGGATGCGGACGCTGCGGAACGCGCCACGCAGACCCTCGCCAGCCTCCAGTCCCAGGGCCTCATCGCTGTCCAGGACGAAGCCATCGTGACCTGGCCTGAAGGGCGCAAGAAGCCCAAGACCATCCAGGAACACAACATGGTGGGGGCCGGTGCCTTGGGCGGCGGCTTCTGGGGACTTCTTTTTGGGCTCATCTTCTTTGTTCCGCTCATCGGTGCGGCGGTGGGCGCCGCCATCGGCGCGATGTCCGGCTCCATGGTGGACGTGGGGATCAACGACGATTTCATCTCGCGGGTACGCCAGGAGGTCACTCCCGGCACCTCGGCGTTGTTCGTCCTGTCCTCCGATGCGGTGGAGGACCGGGTAGCCGAGGCCTTCAAGGACTTCTCGGGGGTAAAGCTGATCTACACGAACCTCTCCAAGGATGAGGAAGCCAACCTGCGGGATGCCTTCTTCGAGTCAACGCCGGCCTAGGGCGGATATTTCCCCTGCACGACGGCGGGGCGGCGGCCGGGCGGCCGCCGCCCCGCGGTGCGTGCGGCGATGCTTCAACGCGTATCGTTTAACTGATGACTACTCGACGCCAGGCCGCCCTGATCCTTGATATTCCGCTTGAAATGGCCATCCGCCACGGTATTCCCGCGCACGTGGATGACGCCGAGCTGGCACGGATGCAGGCCGACCCGCCCGGATGGCTGGTCCAGTCCAGGGCCAACCGCACCGGAAAACGTCCCGTGTGGGTACAGCTTTCCTGCACAGTCTGCGGCTACACGGAGGCTGCCCGACCCAAGAAGTGGTGGCCCGAGTTCACCTTCATAGCGTGCGAAGACCACCGGGTACGGGAACTTCCCGAGCTGGCCGCCGGATCAGTCCGCACCGAGTACCCGGGAGTGGGCTCCCGCTTCATCGGGGTAGTGGACGCCCCGGCTGAGCCGGCCGAGGCCTGACCCGCTCGCTGCCCCGCCGGACCGTTCCGGCCGGGGCCTGTCCGGGCCGGAACGGCCGGGCCGGAACCTGACCGGCGCCGGCCGGTCACATGCCTAGCGTGCGGCAGTCAGCCCGGTGCGGGCCGGAACGGCCGGGCCGGAACCTGACCGGCGCCGGCCGGTCACATGCCTAGCGTGCGGCAGTCAGCCCGGTGCGGGCCATAGCGTCGGTATAGGCAGCGCGCATATCGTCCAGCGCCTCCTGCTGACGTTCCGCGGTGGCGCCGAAGGACCGCCCGGAAAGCGAGCGGGCCTTGTAGACCTTGATGCTGCGACGGTAGATCATCCGGTTCTCGGTCTTGAGGAACAGCGCGGCGAGGCGCTGCGCCTCGGTGCCGTGGGCCACGATGACGGAAGCGCGGGGCACCAGGGCCAGGAAGCGCAGCAGCGGCCGCAGCCCCTCCTGGACCTGTTCCTTGCTCAGCTTGCCATTGGGCTCACCCGGCACATGCCACGGGTAGGCGTTCCACGGCATAACGAACTCCGGCCGCAGTCCTGCCTGCCAGTGCACGCCGAGCAGCCGTGCCACGGCCTCATTGTCACCTGCCGTGATGAACCCGGACTCGTGGGCGGTGCCGATGTTGGAAAACAGGCTCACGATCCGGCATTCCCCGATATCGTGCATGGGATCGACGTAGGGCACCTGGCTTCCCGGCTTCATTTCAGCCAGGGAGTCGCAAAGCTGGTTCACCTCAGCGACATTGGGCTCATAGCGTCGGTTCCAAAGGTCGTCATGCTGGGATTCGAGTGCCGGGCTTTGCATAAAGTGGTGCGTCTCCTACAAGGTCTTCCGACCGGTTATATCGCCCGCTCCGGGTCCTGCCGGCGCGGGTACTGCCTACGACAAAGTTTACCAACGCACCTTGCCCTGCCGGACGGGAAGAGGCCCCGCAACGGGGTAAACCGCACGGGTGTGAGAAACAACTCTCCCGTGCAACCCGGCTTAAACCAGCAAAGCGGGGAACGCCCTAAGGCGCTTCCCGCTTTGGCTGGAGATTTCTCAGTGGAGATGGGGGGAATCGAACCCCCGTCCGATGTCGCTTTGTCAGGGCTTCTCCGGGCGCAGTCTGCAGCGGATTTTCTCGGTCCCAGCCATCACGCAGACAAGTGGCTGATCCGGACCCAGCCGTCTAAAAGTCCCGAACACCCCAACGGCGAAGGTGTTCAGCAGTGGCCCTCTAAATGACGCCAGGCACCGGGGCGAGAGCATCCCCGGGCTGACGGACTATGCCTTACTGCTTAGGCAGCAAGAGCGAAGTCAGTGCGCTTTGATTCGGCACTTATTGGTTTACAGAGATCGTTAACGAGATAACCCTGTATCCTCGGCCCGCTTCCCCTGTCTCAACAAAACATCGTCGAAACCGGTCATCCCCTTATTGAGTTACCAATCCGGCCGAAGCCGGAACACTCATTGTACCGCATGATTCACAGAGCGCTTCAGAGCCGGATGCCGAAGACCACTACGGGTGAGCCCCAAACCACCAGCAGAATCCACGAGACGAGCACGAAGAGGACCGAGAGGATGCTCAGCGCGGTCATGCCCGGCGCCTTGCTGCGGAAGGCCCAGGCGAACAAGGCGATGTTCGCCAGGACCAGCACCGGCGCGAGCCATACCAGCACGTGTGCAAGGAACAGGTAGTACGCGGCAAAGAACGGAACCACTACCAGGATGACCACCGGCAACACTGCGAGGACTATCAGGAGGTCGACGGCCGTAACGATCCACGTCCAGGCCGGCTTGCGGGCGGCGGCTTCCTCGTCCACTTCTGCCTGCGGCTCCCAGAACGTTCCACTCATGCGCCGCGGTTCTTCTCGCGCATCGCGCGAAGTGCTTCACGGTTGTCCTGCTTCTCCCGCAGGGTATTGCGCTTGTCGTACTCCCGCTTACCGCGGGCGACGGCGATCTCCACCTTGGCCCGTCCGTCCAGGAAATACAGCTGCAGCGGCACGATGGTAAAACCCGATTCGCTGGTTTTGCGCATGATCTTTTCCAGCTGCTCGCGGTGCAGCAGCAGCTTGCGGCGGCGGCGGGCGGAGTGGTTGGTCCAGCTGCCGTTGAGGTACTCGGGAATGTAGGCGGCTTCGAGCCAGAGCTCGTTGTTGTAGAACGTGGCGAACCCGTCCACCAATGAGGCGCGGCCCTCACGCAGCGACTTCACCTCGGTCCCCATCAAAACCATCCCGGCCTCGTAGGTATCGAGGATTTCGTAGTCGTGCCGGGCCTTGCGATTGGTGGCCACTACCTTACGGCCACTTTCCTTAGGCACGGGGCAACTCCTTAGTAGGTTCTAGCGAAAGCTCTATTGTAGGCCTAGAGCAACGTCCTCGGGTCCACCAGGGCACCATTGAGCACTGTCTCGAAATGCAGGTGGCAGCCGGTGGAATTTCCGGTGCTCCCCACATATCCGATCAGCTGGCCCTGCTCCACCCACTGTCCGGCGCCCACCGCGAAGCCGTTGAGGTGGTAATAGTTGGTGGCCAGGACGTTGCCCTTCACCACACCGTGATTGAGGACAATCCGGTTGCCCGTTCCGATCATTTCCCCGCCGCCCTGGTCGGCCCGCCAGACCTCGCCTGCGGCAGGCGCATAGACCGGCGTGTTGCAGGACGGCGCATAGTCGATGCCGGAGTGCAGGTAACCGCCGTTGCCGAAGAAGTCGATGGATCCGGCCGGGGTTGCGCGCCAGCCGAAGCCGGAGGAAATAGGAGCGCCGACTACCGGAGGGCGAAGCCCGAAGGAGGACGGACTGCCCGGCTGCGGAATGTTCTGGGCCGGCGGTGCGGGACGGTTGTTCCGCGCTGCTTCTTCGGCCGCTGCGCGGTTGGCTTCGTCAATGCGGGCCTGTTCGCGTTTGCGGTGTTCCTCGAGCAGGACCCGCTGCCGCTCCGCGATATCCGCAGTGACCTGGGCACTTTCCTTTTCCAAGCTGGCCATCTGGGACTGGAGCTTCGGCTTCTGCGCCTCCAGCTCCTGGTTCATCGCCGTGGTCTGGGCAACCAGGTCGTCCACCTTCTGCTTCTCCGCGGCTGCCGCGTCACGCGCGGACTGTTCGGCCTTGAGTGCTTCTTCCGCCTGGGCCTTGAGCTTGCTGATCTCGTCGGCCACAGCTGACAGCCGCGCCTCGGAATTCACGTTATTGGCGTTCTGCTGGGACAGCTTTTCCACGGCGGCGTTCTGGCCCTTAAGCGCTTGTTCCGCCATGCCGAGCGAATCGGTGAGGCTGTCCGCACCCTTGGCGCCGAACATCAGCGAGAGGGTGGAGGGAACACCGCCGTTTTTATAGGCCTGGGAGGCAATCTGTCCGATCGCCTTTTCGGTGGCCGCAATGTTCTCACGGTCCTTCTCGATCTGCGCCGTAATGGTTTCGTGGGTGTTCTGGGCGAGGGCAACGCGTTCATTCAAGGCGCTCACCTTGCCGGCGGCACTGTCGACACGTCCCTCGGCATCGGCGAGCTGCTGCTGTGCGGCCGGGAGCTGGCCCTTGTAGATGTTGAGCTTGGCTACCGTCTCGGCAATATCTTCGCCGAGGTACTCGTAGTCTTCCTGGACCTTCTGCTTCTCGGCTTCGATGGCAGCCTTGCGGTCCTCGAGGTCGTCTGCACTTGCCGCGCTGCTGAACGCAACGGAGAGCGTCAGCGTCAGGAGGGCGACAACCGCCGCCAGGGCCCGGGACGCCGGCGCACGTCCGATTCGTTTAGGCACAGCATTATCCATTGATGAGACTCTCCATGATCTTGCAGATTCCATTCCCAGTGCTCATGACTCTAGACCTTCAGGTACCGGCGGAGTGTCAAGAGCGAGGATACTCCCGCCAACAGCGCTCCGAGAACAAGTAGAACGGGTGTCAGGTACAGGACCTGTTCCGACGAGATAAAGGCCGTGGTGGGGTATTGCCGCGCCAGGTTTCCGATAAAGAAGTGCGCGGTGCTCCATAGTGCCGCTGAGGCCAGCACTGCACCGATGACGGCGGCGATCACACCTTCCAGCACGAACGGCAGCTGGATGACGGCCTTGGAGGCGCCCACCAGGCGCATGATGCCCGTTTCCCGCCGTCGGCTGAACGCCGAAAGCCGGATGGTGGTGGCAATCAGCAGGATGGCGCAGACCAGCATAACGCCGGCGATGGACAGCGCGGCAACGGAGGCAAGGTTCAGGTACGTAAACATCTTTTCGAAGAGTTCACGCTGGTCGCTGACGGACTCGACGCCAGGCTTGGAGGAGAACGCCTCGTTGATGACCTCATACTTTTCGGGGTCCACCAGGGACACCCGGAAGGACTCCGGCAGCATGTCGGCGGTGATGCTGTCCACGATCGGAGAGTTCGCGAACTGCTCGCGGAAGTGGGTCAGCGCGGTTTCCTGGTCTTCATACTCAACGGTTTCCACGTAACGGTCCGCCTGCAGGTCCGCCTCGATGGCAGAGCGCTGCTCGTCGGTGACGGCACCGGAAGCGCAGGACGCGGAGGTGTCGTTCTCTGTGCACAGGTAGACCGCAACCTGCACGCGGTCATACCAATAGCCCTTCATCTGGCCGATCTGCAGCTGCAGCAGCCCTGCCGCCCCCACAAACGTCAGCGACACGAAGGTCACGAGGATTACGGAGACAACCATGGACAGGTTCCGGCGGAGCCCGGAACCGATCTCGCCCAGGACAAATGCGAGCCTCATTCGGCTACCCCGCTCTCCGTACGGCTGGACCCATCCGGCACGTCTGATCCGTCCCGCTCCGGCTCCGGTTCGCCCAGGTAGATGCCCTCATGCTCGTCACGGATGATCTTGCCGTTGCGCAGTTCCACCACGCGCTTGCGCATGGCGTTGACGATATCGTCGTCGTGCGTAGCCATCACCACCGTGGTGCCGTTCTGGTTCACCCGGTCCAGCACCTTCATGATGCCCAAAGACGTGGTGGGGTCCAGGTTTCCGGTCGGCTCATCGGCGAGCAGGATGCCGGGCTTATTCACAATCGCCCTTGCGATTGCCACGCGCTGCTGTTCACCGCCGGAAAGTTCGTGCGGCATGCGGTTACCCTTCCCCTCGAGCCCGACCGTCTTGAGGACTTCGGGCACCGAGTCGCGGATAACGGCACGGCTGCGGCCGATCACCTGCATGGCGAAGGCAACGTTCGCAAAAACCGTCTTGTTGGGAAGCAGGCGGAAGTCCTGGAATACGACGCCGATCCCCCGGCGGAGCCGCGGCACCCGCCAGCTCGGAATCTTCGCCACGTTGGCGCCGGCTACGTAGACGGTGCCCTTGGTGGCGTGCTCCTCTTTCATGATCAGCCGGATAAACGTCGATTTACCGGAGCCGGAAGCGCCTACGAGAAACACGAACTCGCCGCGGTCCACGTCAAGGCTGACCGAGTTGAGCGCAGGCCGGGAGTTCCGGTCATAGAGCTTGGTGACATTGTCGAAAGTGATCATCACTACTTAGTGCCCATGAAGCGGCCGGAGACACGGGCCTTGGTTCGGGGTATGGGCACCGGCCTCTCGACTATAGCCAGCTTCCGACGCAGTGAGCCACAACCCGATAGCGCGTGTCGGACTGCACACCGGCACCAGGGGGCCGGGAACCTGCCCGCGGACGGGGTCCAGTCCCCGACCGCAGCCGCCGCGGCCTATTTGCGGGCGGAGACGCTGCCGTGCGCACGCCAGCGGATGCCGGCATCGATGAAGTCGTCAATCTCGCCGTCGAACACTGCGGAGGTGTTGCCCACCTCGTGTTCGGTGCGGAGGTCCTTGACCATCTGGTACGGGTTGAGCACGTAGGAGCGCATCTGGTCGCCCCAGGAAGCCTTGACGTCGCCGGCAAAGGCCTTCTTCTCGGCGTCCTCCTGCTCCTTCTTCAACAGCAGCAGGCGGGACTGGAGCACGCGCATGGCGGCGGCACGGTTTTGCAGCTGAGACTTTTCGTTCTGCATGGAGACCACCGTGCCGGTGGGAAGGTGGGTGAGCCGGACGGCGGAGTCGGTGGTGTTCACGGACTGGCCGCCCGGACCGGAGGAGCGGAAGACGTCGACGCGGATTTCGTTGTCCGGGATGTCGATGTGGTCCGTGGGTGCGATCAGCGGAATGACCTCGACGGCGGCAAAGGACGTCTGCCGGCGGCCCTGGTTGTCGAACGGGCTGATGCGGACCAGGCGGTGCGTGCCGGCCTCCACCACCAGGGTGCCGTAGGCGTAGGGAGCCTTGACCTCGAAGGTGGCGGACTTGAGGCCGGCCTCTTCGGCGTAGGAGGTATCCAGGACGGTGGTGGGGTATCCGTGCCGTTCGGCCCAGCGCAGGTACATGCGCAGCAGCATCTCGGCGAAGTCTGCGGCGTCCACTCCCCCGGCACCGGAACGGATGGTCACCACGGCTTCGCGTTCGTCGTATTCACCGGAAAGCAGGGTGACGACTTCCAGCTGGGACAGGGACCGGCGCAGGGACTCCAGTTCCGTCACGGCCTCGGCCTTGGAATCCGCGTCGGCCTCGTCCTGGGCCAGTTCCACCAGGACCTCAAGGTCGTCGATGCGGGATTCGATGGTCTGCAGGCGCTCCAGCTCCGACTGGCGGTGCGAGAGCTTGGAAGTGATCTTCTGCGCCTCGGAGGGGTCGTCCCAAAGATCGGGGACGCCGGCCATCTCGCTCAGCTCTTCGATGTCCTCTTTGATCTTTGCCACGTCCGAGACCTCTTCAATGGAGGCGAAAGTGGAGCGGAGGGCGCGGATTTCTGCGGGAAAATCTATTTCTGCCATGGTGCTTACAGACTACGCCATGTCCCTGCGCCGCTGCCCGCCGTCGTCGTGCCGGGCAATGCCGACACCGGGACGCGCCGGGGCCGATGCGCGCGGCGGTGTCCGTGGGCGGCGTTAGATTAATGGGGACGGATATGGAATGTACGCCCTTTCGAAGGAGCCTCTCTTGACCCATCCCGAGCGCGGACGCATGTACACCCTGGACGAACTCAACGACCTTGCCGAGCAGGGCGATCCCTGGGCCATGGGCAAAGTGGACGAGTGGGAGCAACACTTTTCCAACGAGTATGTGGGCAATATGAAGGACAAGTGCCCTGACAGCGACTGCGAACAGTTCGGTGAGCCGGTGACCATTTGCTACGGCGAGGACGGCCGGATCCTGGACGTGGACCACGGCGGCTGGGGCCACGGCCCGGTGCGCGAGGCACAGGCGCAGGCGCAGGCACAGCGGAAGGCTTCGTAACTTTTCACTGCAGCAGCCGGGCCCGGGCTTCACTGACCGCGGTGATGGAGATTCCGTCCGGCACCAGGAAATTGACGATGGGCGGATGGACCCGCGCCGCCAGAACCACGCGCGCGGTCCGGCCGTCCGCCGTGCCGGTCTCTTCGGTTACCGCAAGCTCCGTGAACCGTTCCTCCGCACCCGTTTCGGCGAGATAGCGGCGGGCGGCGCTGCGGACGGCGTCGGCCTCCAGCACGGCCGCCGGCCCCGTTCCTGCGGCGGCCTCCCCCAGCGAGAACGTGTCCGCCGCAGCCACGGCCGCACCGTCGGCAGCCGAAAGCAGCTTTTTCTGCCCGAGATAGACGGACGACGCCGCCATCACCACTGTGACGGTCAGCAGTGCCAGCACGGTGTACCCGATGATCAGCACCCCGACCTGCCCGCGCTCCCCGTCCTCCCGCTGCCCGGCCGGCGGCCGTTTCCCAAACCCCCGGCTCATCCGTTGCGCTCCACAACCTGCGTGGACTCGGAATCCACCGCTACCGGCGACCCGTCAGCCCGCGGAAGCCCGGGAAGCGGCACCTCATACCGGACGCTGACAGTGACGGTCGAGCCGGGTGCCAGACAGGTTTCGGAGCAGCTGATGTCCATCAGCATGCCGTCCGCCTGCAGCCCGAAGTCGCTCAGCGCGAGCTCGGCCGCATCTGCCGCCTGCTGTTCGCCAACCACAGCGTCGGGTGCTGCCGCATAGACCTTGGCCGCAGCGTCGGCCGCACCGACCACTGCGAAGGACGCCGCCTGGATCCGGCCGACGGTGATCACGAGATACACCACGGGCACCAGGAGGATCAGGCCCAGGAAAATGAACTCGACGACGGCACTGCCGGCGTCGTTTGGTGCCTGTCCCGTCTCTCCCTCACCGTCTGGCCGCATGCCCCTTCACCTCGATTCCGTCACCGGGTCCGATGAAACCGATGACCGGCAGCGGTGCCCGCACCGTGATCTCCAGCAGGCGTGCGCCGTCCACGGTCTGCTCTGCGTAGCTAACGTCCCCGGCATACTCCTCGCCGAGTGAGCTGCCGATCAGGGCGGCCGTACGCGCCGCGCCGTCCGCCGGGGTGCGGTCCGCCAGCGTGCCGTAGCGCGCGCCCGTGGCTGCGGCGTCGATCAGGGTGTTGCGAACGTGCAGCACCAGCGCCAACTGCACCACAGCCATAAACACCAGGCTCACCAGCGCGCCCACCATAACGAAGTCGACGACGGCGGATCCCCGTTCCCGCTCCGGACCGCAGCCGGCAAACCGGTCCGCCCGGCGACCCTGCCAGCGCTTTATGGCTGCACCTGTTCTATTGCGGATTCGAACAACCGCTCAAGGGCCGGCTGCACCAGGAGCAGCAGTCCAGCCACGAGGATGGCGGACATGAGGGTGATCATCACCCACCCGGGCACATCTCCGCGCTCCGGGTCCTTCGGGTGCAGAGCTGCCTGGCACTGCCGCACCAGCCGGTACCACCATCCCGCTGCCAGTGCGACGGCCGCTCTCCATCCTTCACCTGGCGCATGTGCGCTGTTCCGGTGCCTGCTCGCATTATTGCTGCTCATCCTGTCTCCATCCCTCGACATGCTTGGCCTTGCCTTCACCTGCCGCCTCATAGCCCCAGCCTCAGCAGCGCCAGGCCCGGAAACACCGCAAACAGCACGGTCAACGGCAGGATTCCGAAAACCACGGGCACCATCATGGCTATTTCCTTCTTGCCTGCGGTCTCCATCAGTTCACGCTTGGCGCTGTCCCTGACGTCCTGGGCCTGTGCACGCATAACATCTGCCAATGGTGTTCCGCGGTCGACGGCAACGGTGACTCCGTCGACGAAACGGGTTAACGGCGCCAGACGGATCCGGTCGGAGAAGTCCTGCAGGGCTTTGGTGAGCGGGTGTCCTGAGCGGGTCTGGGCAAGGACACGACTGAACTCGTCTGCCAGTTCCCCCTGCGCAGCGACGGAAACGCGTTCCAGCGCACCGACGGCGCTTTCCCCTGCGCTGACGGCGAGCGCCATCATTTCGGCAAGGCTGGGGAATTCGGCGAGGATGCGGCTGTTGCGCCGTTCGATCTGCCGGGTCAGCAGGTAGTCCCGCAGCAGGAATCCGGCAACGGCGCAGGCACATATACCAAAGGCCACCGATACAAGTCCTATGCGACCGCTCCCGGCGAGAAGCGCGCCTGCGGCTCCCCCGGCCAGGAACCCCGAACCGGCACATAAGACCTGCTCTGCACGGTAGTCCGACACGGATTTGTTCCCGCCTGCCTGCTGCAGCCGCTGCGCGAGGGTCCGGTTGGCCGGAGACCAGCGGGCCAGCCGGCGGACGGCGTCGTGGAGCAACGGACGCAGGATCCGCTCCAGCGGGCCGAAAGGCGTGATGTCGGAGGCGGACAGCAGGAGCCCCGACGCGGGCCGCACGGAACGCAGCTGCGGTTCCACGCGCGCAGTGAAGGTCCTCTGCCGCAGCGGCGGCAGCCGGTGGAGGACCAGCAACAGCCCGGTGCCCATCAGGGCTCCAGCCAGCACCGCTGCCGCCATCCCGGGCGTCACCGCAGCACCCGCACGTCTTCGGGCAACGCGCCTATCCGGAGCATCAGGCGGTAGCAAAGGACGGAGATGCCGATTCCGGCGACCAGGACCGTCGCGCCCGCAGCGGAGTTGTAGGCTGCGGCGGTTTCCGGGCGCGCCGCCAGCAGCAGCAGCACCGCCCAGGGCGCCGCCACGGCCAGCCTCGCTGCGTTGACGGTCCAGGACTGCCGTGCCAGCAGCTCGCTCCGGGTCCGCGCGTTTTCACGGAGAAAACCGGCCAGTGTGCCGAGGAGCCTGCCCAGATCGGTGCCGCCTACCTGGCGGGTGATCCGCAGGGCTTCGATGATGCGGTCCGCCACCGGGTCCGCGAGGTTGTCCTTGAGCCGGGTCAGCGAATCCTCGAAGTTGCCTCCGGACCGGTAGTCGGCGGCAAAGGCCCGGAAGTATCCCCGCAGCTCCTCCGGGCCGTTCCCGGCCAATTGGATGAGGGCCTCCGGAAGCGACAGGCCTGCCCGGATTGCAGAGCGCAGGTGGTCGACGACGTCGGGCCACAGTTCCGCCAGCGAGGCCCTCCTGCGTCGGGCCTGCATACGCACTAACGCGTAAGGCAGTCCCGCCCCGAAAAGCGCGAAGCAGGCCGCGATGGGTAATGACAGCGTCAGGATGAAGAACAGGAGAAGGACGAAAACACCCGTGACGGCGCACGCGGCGAGGAGTCCGGCGGCCCTGACCCGTTCGATGCCGGCCTGCCGCAGCAGATCGTCCAGGTATCCGGTTCGACGCCGCCGGGAAGGGGTACGGGCTGTCGTGCTCCAGCAGGACTGCCACAGCAGCAGCAATCCCATGCCCAGGGTCAACCCCGCTGCAGCGCTCATGCTGCCGCCCCGAGCAGGGCAGCGACGTTCACGCCGGCCAGAGCGAATTTGTCAGCCGACGGCATGGAGGAAGCCGTCACGGCCAGCTTGCCGTCCACCGGGCCGAATACCGGGGACGACTCGATGATTCCGCCTTCCACCCGCCGTCCCAAGGCCAGGATTTCGGTGACCTCGCGTCGTCCCGTGCCGGTTCTGGAGCAGTGGACCACCAGGTCGATGCAGGACGCCACGGTCGGAACCACGAAGGCACTGGAAATATTGTTCCCCGCCAGCAGGGGCAGTGTGCACAGCTTGGTTACCGCGTCCCGGGCGCTGTTCGCGTGGATGGTGCACATGCCGGGCAAACCCGCGTTCAGCGCAATCAGCATGTCGAGGCTCTCGGCTTCACGGACCTCCCCCACGATCAGCCGGTCCGGGCGCATGCGCAATGCTTCCTTCACGAGCCTGCGGAGCGGGATTTCACCCTGTCCCTCCAGGTTCGGCTGACGGCACTGCAGCCCCACCACGTCCCGAAGGGGGAGCTGCAGTTCAAAGATCTCCTCGACCGTAACCACCCGTTCCCTTGGTCCGATGGCCGCAGCAAGACAGTTGAGCATGGTGGTTTTCCCCGCCTGCGTGGCGCCGGAGACGAGGATGTTCAACCCGGCAGCCACGGCGGCTCCGAGGAAGCGGGCAGCATCAGGGGTCAGCGTGCCCAGTTCCACAAGGTGGTCGAGGCGGCGGGCCCGGGCGACGAACTTGCGGATATTCACGGCCCAGTGCCGCCTGGTCACGTCCGGGATGGCCACGTGCAGGCGGGACCCGTCCGGTAGCGCCGCGTCTACGAACGGGGAGGAAAGATCAAGCCGCCGGCCGGAGGACTTCAGCATCCGTTCCACCAGCAGCCGGACCTGCTCGGCCGTCAGCGTCAGGGAAGTCAGCTCGGACCGGCCGTCCCGTGCGACATAAACCTCGGAGGGCGAGTTGATCCACACTTCTTCGACCGTGGGATCATCCAGCAGCGGCTGGAGCGCACCGAAGCCCGCCACGGCGTCGAAGACCTGCCGGCGAACGGAT
The DNA here is from genome assembly GCF_024385485.1 of Arthrobacter sp. zg-Y1116. Lineage (NCBI taxonomy): Bacteria > Bacillati > Actinomycetota > Actinomycetes > Micrococcales > Micrococcaceae > Arthrobacter > Arthrobacter sp. zg-Y1116. Next base: position 177,462 of record NZ_JANFLR010000001.1, read on the forward strand.
TCCGGCCGCCCCAGCGGCGGCAGGGTCCCCAGCAGGGAGCGGTCGTCGTAATCGGAGACGGCAGCATCCACGAGCCGGCGAACCTCCGCGGACTGTTCCTGCGGATCCAGCCCGCGCACGCGGATGAGCTCGCGTACCTCGTCTTCGACTATCCGCGCTGCATCCATCGCTACCCCCGGCATGGCCGCTGCCCGAAGGCACCGGCACGAGACTGGCGTTGGTCCGCTCCGGCCAACGGGCCACACGATAAAGGCTGCGCCGGGCGAAGGCGAGGGTAGTGCCCGGCAGCTGTGGATAAAGACCGCCCCGGTGGATGCGGCCCGCGAAACTCCGCAGGAGAATCACCGGAAGCAGGTACCACCTAGGTGATTTTCTATTGTTGGCTAGGTACCCGGATCCTAAACTGGCCGTATTCAAGGCAGCCGGGTTTCTCTGCTTTCCCGGCGCCAAAGGCGCGATTCAAGGGCGGCGCCATGGCTGCGGTCGACATTCTGCTCCCCTATTACGGCGACGAAGACCTGATGCGGCAGTCCGTCCGCAGCGTCCAGGACCAGGACAGTCCGGACTGGCGGCTGCTGGTGCTGGATGATGCGTATCCCGGCGGCGATCCGCGCGGGTGGTTCACCTCGCTGCAGGATCCGCGGATCCACTACGAACGCAACGAAGAGAACCTCGGTGCCAACAGGAATTTCCAGAAGGCACTCGGCCTTGCCGAGGCTCCGGTAGTGGTCATGATGGGCGCCGACGACGTGATGCTCCCCGGTTACCTGGACGCCGTCCTGGGTTTGCTGGACGCCTACCCCGGGGCCGCCGTCGTACAGCCGGGGGTCAGCGTCATCGACGGTGACGGGCTGGCCGTCTCGACCCTGGTGGACCGGATCAAATCCGTGCTGACGCCGGGTTCCGGGGGAACGGTGTCCCTCGCGGGAGAAGAAATGGCAGCCAGCCTCCTGCACGCCGGCTGGCATTACTTTCCCTCGCTGGCCTGGCGCCGGGAGGTGATCCAGGGATTCGGTTTCCGGCCGGAGTACGACGTCGTGCAGGACCTTGCGCTGCTGATGGACATTGCCGCCTCGGGCGGCTCCATTGTGGTGTCCACGGGCGACGTCGTTTTCCACTACCGCCGCCACGACGCCTCGGATTCCTCGGTCCGGGCGATGGACGGCCGCCGCTTTGATGAGGAACGCCGGTTCTTCCAGGACCAGGCGCTGCGCTTCACCGGGCTCGGCTGGAACCGGGCGGCCCGCGCCGCCCGGCTGCACTGGACATCCCGGCTGCACGCCGTGTCGCTGCTGATGCGTTCCCTGCCGCGGCCCACGTCCACCGGGATCCAGGTCCTGGGCCGCCACGCACTGACCTAGCCCGGCGGGTCTTCCCCGTTCCCGCCGGCCCTGCCTCCGGATTCCTGCCCGCCGTCGCCCGGCAGTCCCCTGCCCGGTTCGCCGCGCTTGCCCGGTTCGCCGCGCTGCCGTGCCTGCTCGAACTGTGCGCGCAGAATCGAAAGTTCCTCTGCCAATATGCGGCTTTCATCTTCCACTGCTGTCACCTCGAGTGAAAGGTGGAGGCACACCCCGGCCAGAAAAACAATTGCCACGGCGAAAAGCAGATTGGAGGGCACCTGAACGCCCAGAAGTTCACTCGCCCACCGCAGGATTCCGGGGAACAGGGCGAGTACCAGGGTCACCGTCCCGACGATCAACCAGAGAAACGTGTATTTCTCCCGCAGCTTCCGCCGGCGAAGCAGGACAGTAATCGCCGCCAGCACTACGACCGCACCGGCGATTACCGGAAAACCGGTCATTGTTCAGGGTGGATCAAGGTGAGCCGCACGGGGTATTGGTCCTTACTTCCTGTGATGACTTGAAGCCCGACACTAGAAGATCACTGCTTTAAAAACGAGTGTTACGCGGTCAATTCGTTCTCCGACAGGCGCTTCTCCGGCTTATTGCCGATATCCCGAAACGTCCCGGTTCTTCCGGTATTCTCTTCTCACCCGCCCCTTCTTTAACATTTGCCCCACCGGAGCTCCCATGACACGCACCCTTTCCCTTAAATGGCTTTCCGGGGTCGCCCTCGCCGTTGCCTTGACCTCCGGCACACTTCCCGCCGTAGCCGCGGAACAACCTGGCGCCGTCCAGCAGCCGGCACCGGTCGAAACACCCGCAACCAGCCCGGCACCCACGGCTGAACCCGCGGAGCCCGCCGAGAGCGCCGCGCCGGCACCCCGGCCGACAGCGGCTCCGGTGCCCGCCACACCGTCCGCGCCCGCTGAGGGCACGCCCGAGGCGACCCCGCCGGTGGAGCCCGAAAGCGGCGCCGTCGAGGAAGACTGGCTGGCCGAACTCATCGGACCGCTCGGAGCGAAAATGGGGCAGGGCCTGGAACGGCTGGAAGAAACGGGAAATGCCCAGGTGCCCACCGCTGAGGAAACAGCGCTGGAAGCAAAGGTCGAGCGGCTGGCAGGGGACGGCGTGCTGCCGGACGCTCCGGCAACGAAAACACCGCAGGCTGCCCCGGCCGCCTCCATCTCGCTGGCAGCCAACATCCAGCTCGCAGCGGACTGGCGTCCGCCGGGCATCCAGGGCATGGATGTCAGCAGCCACCAGCTCGACGTCGACTGGCGCTACGCCTGGAACCAGGGTTCCCGGTTCGCGTACGTGAAGGCGACCGAAGCGACGTCGTACAAAAACCCTTACTACAACCAGCAGTACAACGGCTCGGTGGACGTAGGCATGTACCGCGGGGCCTACCACTTTGCCATTCCCGGTGTCTCTTCGGGCGCGGATCAGGCAAACTACTTCGTCAACAACGGCGGCGGGTGGTCCGCCGACGGCCGCACGCTGCCCCCGCTGCTGGACATCGAGTACAACCCCTACGCCGAGCTGGGCAACACCTGCTACAACCTTTCCGCGGCGCAGATGGTGTCCTGGATCCGGGACTTCTCCAATACGGTGAAGGCACGGACCGGCCGGCTGCCCATGATCTATTCCACGACGGACTGGTGGAACCGGTGCACGGGCAGCAGCACGGCGTTTGCCGACCACCCGCTGCACATCGCCAACTACAACCAGGTAGGTGCAGGCGCCCTGCCCGCCGGCTGGTCAAGCTACAACGTCTGGCAGTACAGCAGCAGCGGACCGTTCGCCGGGGACTCCAACGTCTTCAACGGCAGCTCCACCGAGCTCCACGAATTCAGCCGCCGCGCCGACAGCTACAACGTGGATACCCGCAGGCCGATCGGTGCGGCCTGGCAGGCAGCCAACGGCGTTGACGGCTCCTGGGGGCTGCCGACAGGCAACGAAAGCTGCTATCCGACCTACTGCACCCAGGCTTTCGACCGGACGACGGCCTATTTGATTACCTCCACAGGAGAAGTCAGGACCGTTTACACCGCCGGAGCCATCGGCAATGCCTGGAAGGCCGCCGGCACCATTTACGGCGCCTCGTCCTGGGGCCTGCCCACGGGCGCAGAAGTCTGTTACGGCAGCGTTTACTGCACGCAGAGCTACGAACGGGCGGTGGCCTACTTCCGGCCGTCCTCGGGCGTCAGCACGGTCCTCCTCAACACGGAGATCGGCCGGGCATGGACCGCTGCAGGCACAATCTACGGTTCTGCGTCCTGGGGCATCCCCAGCAGCAACCACATCTGTGAGCCCACGTACTGCACACAGTCCTTTGAACGTACCGCCGCTTACCGCGGCAACGACGGCGCCGTGCGCACCATTTACCTGCCCGGCGCCATCGGCAGCGCCTGGCGGGCTGCCGGAACCATCTACGGCGCCGCTTCCTGGGGTATGCCCACCAGCGGGGAAACCTGCACCGGCAACGTCTGCACCCAGACCTTCGAACGGGACACCGCGTTCTGGACCCAGGCTTCGGGAGTCCACACCGTCAGGACGTCCTCCCTCATCGGCGGCGCCTGGACCGGTGCTGGCAAAACCTCCGGCTGGGGCAGGCCCACCGGCAACGAGGCCTGCTACCCGACCTACTGCACGCAGGAGTTCGAGAGCCGTTCCGTCTATTCGATGCAGGCCACCGGCGTCACCTCCGTGGCACTGAATGAGAGCGTCGGCAAGGCCTGGAAAGCCTCCGGCGGGCTCGGCGGCGCCGCGTCCTGGGGCATCCCCCTGACCAACCAGGCGTGCTACCCGACCTACTGCACGCAGGTATTCGAACGCCACACGGCCTACTGGCCGAAAAACGGAGCCGTAACCACGGTCCAGACCACCGGCCCCATCGGCAAGGCCTGGACCGCCTCGGGAACCATCTTCGGTTCCTCCTCCTGGGGCCTGCCCCAGTCTCCCGAGACCTGTGAGCCCACCTACTGCACGCAGGTCTTTGAACGGACCGTCGCGTACTGGACTGCGGCCAAGGGCGTCAAGACTGTTGTCCTTGCGGATCCGATCGGCAAGGCCTGGACCGCGTCCGGCAGGATCCACGGAACGTGGGGCATGCCGACGGAAAACCAGGTGTGCTACCCGACCTACTGCACGCAGGACTTTGAACGGACCACCGCGTACTGGACCCAGGCCAACGGAGTGAGCAGCATCTACCTGCCCGGCCAGATCGGCACCGCGTGGACCGCCTCCGGCGGAATCCACGGCACCTGGGGAATGTCGACGGGAAACCAGACCTGCTCCGGCAGCACCTCCTGCACGCAGAACTTCGAGCGGACAACCGTTACGTGGACACAGTCAGGCGGTGTCCGGGTAACCCCGCGCCGGGCCTAGGGCACTGCGGGTAAAGTAGACTGGCTGGGGCACCGACAGGACAAGAGGCACTGATTTTGACGCGACGTGAAACCAACCCCACCAAGGCAGTCTCAGGACCGGGCGGCGGTGGCTTCACCGGGAAAAGCGCCTCCAGGGTAGGGATTTCGTCCATCATCTCCGCCCTCGCCGGCGTCCTCATCCTCCTCGTGACCAGCAGGACGCTTTCCATTGAGGAGAACGCGGACTTCCTGGCGTTCTGGGCGGCCCTGTTTTTCGTCCAGGGAACGCTGGGCGGCATTCAGGCAGAGTCCACACGATCCACGCATGCGGTGGTTCTGGGTGCCCCTGCACACGGCGGATGGTTCTCCCGCCCGATCCTTTCCGGGGCGCTCATCGGAGTGGGTGCGGCCGCCGTGATACTGGCCCTCTGGCCGCTCGGCCGGCATCTCTTCCCCGGAAACACCGGACTGGTGATGACGGCGCTTGCCGTCTTCGCCGTCCTGTATTCCGGGCACGCAGCCCTCGCCGGCAGCCTTCAGGGAACCGACCGCTGGGGAACCTTCGCGAACCTGGTGACCCTGGAATCGTTGATCCGGTTTGCCGCCATCGGCGCGGCGGCGCTCCTGGCCGCTCCGCTGATCGGCGTCGAGCTGGCCTGCATCGCCTCCCTGGCGGCATGGCTTTCGCTGATCATTTTCTCCCCCGCAGCGCGTTCGGCGGCGTGGGCACGCTCGGACGTAGGCCTGGGCGGCACGCTGCGCCAAACCGGCTACGCCTTGCTGTCAGCGGCGTCCTCGGCCACCCTGGTGGTCGGTTTCCCCATCCTGGTCAAGATGACCGCAACGCCGGAGGAGTACGCGCTTTCAGCGCCGCTGCTGCTGGCCGTCTCCATGACCCGCGCGCCGATCATGATTCCGCTGCAGGCCTTCCAGGGCGTGGCGATGAACCTGATTATGCAGGCACGCGGGAGCCTCTCCGCCTTCGTGAAGCCGGTAGGGGCCATCCTGCTTGTCGGACTGGTGGGCGCCGGGTTGGCCGCCCTGGTCGGACCGTCCCTGATGGGCATTTTCGGGCCTGACTACCGTATTTCCGGCTGGGTCCTGGCCGGGCTGACATTCGCCGCGAGCCTGATCGCCCTGATCACCCTGACCGGTACGGCGGCCATCGCCCTGGGCCATCACCGGGTCTACTCGATCGGGTGGATTCTCGGTACCGTCGTGTCCGTCCTGCTGCTGCTGCTTCCGGTCCCGCTGGACCTGCGGTGCGTCCTGAGCCTGACGGTTGGACCGCTGGCCGGGATAGCCGTCCACGTCATTGCCCTGCTCCGGCTGCCCTCCGGCAGCACCGCTAAGTAGCGCCGCCACGTAAAAGGCGGCGCCGCCTCATAGGCAGCGCCGCCGAAGCAGGCAGTGACAGGGCGGCTTTACGCCTCGAGGATGAAGTCCTTCAGCTTACCCAGCACGATGTTCCGTTCCAGGTTCTCGAAGTGGTAGGCCCGGCCTGACTCCCCCAGGGATTCACGTTCGGCATTGCTCATCCGGTAGAGCTTGACCACGTTGTCCGCCAGCGCACGGGCGTCTTCCGTGGGTCCCACGAGACCGCAGCCGGCTTCGTCCATCACGAGGCGGCGGACCTCGCCGTCCATCGCCAGGACCAGCGGCTTGCCGGAGGCGATATAGGAAAGCACCTTCGCGGGGATGGTCGCTTCGAGAAGGTCGCTGGTCACCAGGCATCCCACCAGCGCGTCAGCGATGCCCGTGTAGCGGGGAATGTCCCCGACCGGCCGCTGGCCTTCGAAGTGGAAGCTGTCGGAGAGGCCCTTCTCCTGCACCGTGGCTTCCACCTCGGCCCTGCTCATTCCGTCACCGACAATCACCCATTGGACGTCGTCGATGCCTTCGTCACGGATCAGCCGGGCAGCCTCGATCATGGTGTCGAAGGACTGGGCAGGGCTGATGTTGCCGGCGAAGACCACCTTGAAGCCGCCCTCGAACCGGCGGGCAAGATCCTCGTCGACAATCTGCTCTTCGTAGAGTTTCTCGCAGGCCTGCGGGATGACCGTGATCTTCTCGGCGGGAAGGCCGGACACTCCCGACAGCCGTTCCTTCATCAGGTCCGAAAGAACCACGATTTTATCCACGTTGCGGTAGTGCCAGTGGGAAACCTTCTCGAGCATCCCGCGGAGGAACCTGTTCTTCACGTTGATGACCGAGTAAAGGTTCTCCGGCCAAAGGTCCAGGACGTACATCGTGGTTTCAATCCTGCGGATCTTGCCCACGATGATGCCTGCCAGCGACATCATGACCGGGGAAAGCTGGTACAGGAAGATCCGGTCATACTTCCCGAACAGCATCCTGGGGATGTGGAACAGGCTGAAGAAGGGGAACGAAACGTAGTTCAGGAAGATCCTGGCGCTGGTGTTGCCGCGCCGGGGAATCTCAAGCGTCCGGTGGACGTCGATCCCGTTGTGGTTCTCCCGGTAAGGACCCTTGAACGTGTACCCCGGGAACAGTTCGCCCTTGGGGTAGTTCGGCAGCCCGCACAGCACCTCGACCTCGAGGCCGTTCTCCACGAAATACGCCGCAATATCGTTGAGCCTGAATCCTTCAGGCCAAAAGTGCTGGCAGACAACCAGGATTCTCTCGTTGGGCACGTTCAAGGCTCCTCACCTGATGTTTACTGCTGGACGCCGTTGCCGGCGGGCAACCGGACTTAGCTGACCGCAGGTTCCCCGGCAAGCAGGTCACGCATGTACTGAGTGGTCATCACCTTGGAGACGACCTCGTCAATCGTGAGGCGCTCCGTGTTTTCCGATGTGTATTCCTCAGGAACCTGCGCCATGTCCTGGCCGTCGTCGAAGAACTTTCCGTAGTTCAGGTCCCGGGTGTCGGCCGGAACGCGGAAGTAGCCGCCGAGGTCCTCGGACTTGGCCCGCTCTTCGCGGGTCAGCAGGGTCTCGTGCGCCTTCTCGCCGTGCCGGGTGCCGATGGTGCGGATTTCGACGTCGGCGCGCATGATCTGCTTCATGGCTGCGGCGAGGTCCCCCACCGTGGACGCCGGAGCCTTCTGCACGAACAGGTCGCCCTGGTTCGCGTGTTCGAAAGCGAAGAGGACCAGGTCCACTGCCTCGTCGAGGTTCATGAGGAAACGGGTCATATCCGGGTCGGTCACCGTCAGGTCCTTGCCGGCCTTGATCTGCTCGACAAAGAGCGGAATTACCGAACCGCGCGAAGCCATCACGTTTCCGTAGCGGGTGCAGGAAATCAGGGTGTCCTTGGGATCCACGTTCCGGGACTTGGCGATGACAACCTTTTCCATCATCGCCTTGGAGGTGCCCATGGCGTTGATCGGGTAGGCAGCCTTGTCCGTGGACAGGCAGACAACCTTCTTCACGCCGGCGTCAATGGCTGCCGTCAGGACATTGTCGGTCCCGATGACGTTGGTACGCACTGCTTCCATGGGGAAGAACTCGCACGAGGGTACCTGCTTCAGTGCAGCTGCGTGGAAGATGTAGTCCACGCCGCGTACGGCTTCCCGCACGCTGTTGATGTCCCGCACGTCCCCGATGTAGAACTTGAGCTTGGGGCTGTTGAATTCCCGGCGCATGTCGTCCTGCTTCTTCTCATCACGGGAGAAGATCCGGATTTCAGCGATATCTGTGTGGAGGAAGTGCTTCAGCACAGCATTGCCGAACGAGCCGGTACCTCCGGTGATTAGCAGAGTCTTGTTCCTGAACAACTGGTCTCCTCAGGGATAGAAAATGTCGCGGGTTGATCCAATGCCGGACCCCGGAACCCCCTAGATGATATCAGCGGTTATGCCTTGGATCCGCCTGACGGGACGCGCGCCACAAGACTGGAATGCCCCGCCGGGCGCCCGTCGATTAATGGCTGGCCGCATTCGCCGAGTAAACTCTAGGCATGTCATCTGAAACTTCCCCTCGTGTGCTGGTCATCATGCCTGCCTGGAATGAGTCCGAAACGGTAGGCCGGACCGTTCAGGAGATCCAGGACACCGACCGCGGCTACGACGTCTTGGTTGTGGATGACGGTTCCACCGACGGTACCGGCGTCGTTGCCGAAGCCGCCGGGGCCACCGTCCTGAAACTCCCCTTCAACATGGGCGTCGGCGGCGCGATGCGCGCCGGTTTCAAATACGCCCAGCGGCTTGGCTACGAGACGGTAATCCAGGTCGACGCCGACGGGCAGCATGATCCCGCTGAAATTGAAACCGTCCTGGCCGGACTGCAGCATGCGGATATTTCCATTGGCGCACGTTTCGCGGAGAAGGGAAACTATACGGTTTCCGGCCCCCGGAAATGGGCCATGGTATTTCTCGCAGCCGTTATTTCCCGGCTTGCCAAGACCAAGCTGACTGATGTCACTTCCGGTTTCAGGGCGGGAAATGTCAAGGCAATAAACCAGTACATTGCGCATTATCCAGCCGAGTACCTCGGGGATACCATCGATTCCCTGGTGGTGGCTATCAAGTCCGGCTGCACAGTGACTCAGGTCCCGGTCGCCATGCGTGCCCGGCAGGGCGGACAGCCCAGCCACAACCCGGCCAAGGCAGCGATCTACCTGCTGCGTTCCGTATTCGCCCTCCTCTTTGCGTTGAGCCGCAGCGGGAGCAAGCCGCACCAGGCGGAGGTTGCCTCAAAATGATCAATATTGCCGCGTTTATATTCGCATTCGTTGTCGTCGCGCTCGTGCTTGAGCTGGTCCGGCGCAAGCACTTCAAGGAGAAATACGCTGCCCTCTGGCTGGTGGTCGGCGTTGCGTCGCTGGTCCTGGCCGGCTGGCCCAACCTGCTGAACATCGTCAGTTCCGCAATCGGGGTACAGGTAGGTTCAAACTTCCTGTTCGGCATGTCCTTCCTGCTCCTGATCGGTGTCTGCCTGCACCTGTCCTGGGAACAGTCCGTCAGCGAAGAGGAAATCCGCGTTCTGGCAGAGGAAGTCGCTATCCTCCGGTCCTCGGTCCTGGCCCTGGAGGAGCAGGCCTCCGGCACCCCTTCCGACGCCGGACAGCTGCTGCGCAGCGATACGTCCCCGCAGGGCGGGGTGCAGCAAGCGCCTGGCCACTAGGCCCGCCGCGTCCAACGCAAAAAAGCTCCCCCCGCTGCCAGGCAGCGGGGGGAGCTTTTTAGTGGGGAGCCTAGGCCTTGTCCATGTTCAGGCCGGCCCGGCGGTGGTGGCTGTGTGCCGTGGACCGGATGAAGTTGACCGTACGGCGCGAGGTATCCGTGATCTGGTACTCCGCAGGCGCATCGGCCAGCCCGTCGGTACCGGCCTGGTCCAGAACGATTTCGATCGCGTCAACGATCGAGTCCGTCTCGACGCCCGTGGTGATGATGACGCCGGAGTCCAGCGACTCGGGACGCTCGATCCAGTCACGCAGGGTCACGGCCGGGAAGCCGAGGATGGAGGACTCTTCGCTGATCGTTCCGCTGTCGGAGAGCACCAGCTTTGCGGACATCTGCAGCTGGACGTAGTCGTTGAAGCCGAAGGGTGCGTGGAACCGCAGACCCTGCTTCAGCTCCTCCGGCTGGTCCTCAAGCCGCTTACGCGTGCGCGGGTGGGTGGAAACCAGCACCGGCAGTCCATAGTTCTGCGCGAGATGCTGCAGGGCACCCAGCACCTCCTTGAGGCGCTTGGGGTTGTCCACGTTTTCTTCACGGTGCAGGCTGACCAGAAAGTACTCCCCGGCAGTCAGTCCCTGGTCTGCGAGGATATTGCTCTCGGCGATCTGCTTGGCATTGGCTTCCAGCACCTCGCGCATCGGCGACCCGGTGAGCAGGATGCGGGACGGGTGGATACCCTCGGCCAGCAGGTTACGGCGGGCGTGTTCGGTGTAGACGAGGTTGTAGTCCGCAACGTGGTCCACCAGCCGGCGGTTGACTTCCTCCGGGACGTTCTCATCGAAGCAGCGGTTGCCTGCTTCCATGTGGTACACGGGAACCTTCAGGCGGCGCGCGATAAGCGCTGAGATGCAGCTGTTGGTGTCGCCCAGCACCACCATGGCGTCCGGCTTTTCCTGCAGCAGCACTGTCTCAAGCTTGGCAAGGATGCTGCCGAGGACCGCTCCGAGTGAGCTCGTGTCAGCGGCAAGGAAGTGGTCCGGGCGGCGAAGGCCCAGGTCCTCGAAGAAGACCTCGTTGAGTTCGTAGTCGTAGTTCTGCCCGGTGTGCACAAGCACGTGTTCCGTAGACCGGTCAAGACGCCGGATGGTTGCGGCGAGACGGATGATCTCAGGCCGCGTTCCAACTACGGTGAGGACCTTGAGCTTGCGTGACGGGGTATTCATACTTCCTCCGGGAAGGTATCGGGTGATGCGGGATCAAAGATTTCGTTGACCCAGAATGCTGTGTAGAGCTCGTTGGGTCCGACGTTCGTAATGTTGTGCGACCACATTGTCGGCATGTCTATGGCAACAGGCTGTTCTCCGTTTACAGAATATCGAACGACCTCATCCGAGAACATTCGGCGCATGGCGATCTCGCCGGTGCCCGACATGACCACAAACCGCTCAATCTTGTGCCGGTGGTAGTGCTGCCCGCGGGTAATCCCCGGTTTGGTGGTGGAGAAGGAACTCTGTCCTTCTCCGCCTTCCGAGCGGATCAGTTCGACAAAGGACCCGCGCGGGTCCGTCTTGAGTTCCAGCACGCGCGGCAGGCCGTCGCCGGTAAGGAAGGAACGGTAGGTATTAAAGAGGTTGCGCTCGAAATCCGAGTCCAGCCGGGGGATGGTCCCTGTCTCGTATGCCGCAGCCATGGCCTGGATACGTTCCAGCAAGCCGCTCACGGAACACTGCACTTCCACCTGCTGCTGCTCCGCCTGCGGCCGTACGCCCAGGAGAAGCTCCGCAGCGTCCTGTGCGTGCAGGAGCGTCAGCACTTTGTCATCCTGCACAGTGGGCGTTTCACCTGCTGCGGTCAGGTGGCAGAAGGTCGCCACGACTGAGTTGTAGAAGGGCACCCCGTGCTCGCCGAACAGATTGGGCAGCACGATGTCCTTGAACTCGGCCCCCGCCCGGGCCGCCGCTGCGGCGAGGGTCCGGCCGGCGTCGGCCTTGGCCTGCCCGTAGACAGTGCCGTTTCCCTGCTGCACCGAGTTGGCATACACAACCGTTTTCAGCGACGGGCCGGCGGCCGCGAGGACGTCCTCGAGCTGAGTAGCAAACAGGAGATTTCCCTCGGCTACTTCTTCGTCCGTACCCCGGTTTACACCGGCGATGTGAACCAGGGTGTCCGCCCCGGCAAGAGCGGAAACGGCCTCTTCCCGATTGAACCTGTCGCCCAGGCCGATGCTGACGCAGGACTCGCCCAGGCTGTGGGCCAAGACGCGGGTGTGCCAGCCGAGAAAGCCGTTGCCGCCCGTGATTACGAAACTCATGCTGTTACCTTTTCCGGTTTTGTATACGCGGGGACCTGTGTCCCGGGACTCTATTTGCAGGCCGTTATTTCATACAGCTTCGCGTCTCCGGCCTGGTCGACCAGCCGAACTGTGCCGGTCTCTTCCAGGTTCTGGAGCCCGACGAAGCCGTGGTCGTAGCCGTGGACTTCCTGCCTGCCGAAGTCCAGGACGTAGTCCACACTCGTGGATTCGATTGCCGGGCATACCTCCGGATCCGTCGAGGCATCGCGCAGGTGGTTGTAGATGATGTCGACGTCGTCTCCATATGTCGCGAGGAGGTGCAGCTGGAGGGTCCTGCGGTCCGCAAGGGCGTAAGCCAGCGAAGTTCCGGTCCAGGGATTGCCGGTCAGGACTGCATCTTCCGGCACCTCTTCATCCAACCGATTGAGGAGTTCGAGTTCGTCCGTTGTAATGAGGCCGGACTCCGGGGTTAGGAGGTAGCTGCGCTGAGCCGACTCCGCTGCGTCGCGGATGTTGTCCTTCTGCGTGAGGTAGGTGCTGGCCCCGACAAGGGCAACTGCAGCAACAACGGCCACGGCCCCGTAAGCGGGCTTGCCGAACGTCGCATGCCGGATCCGGTCCACGCCGGCAGCAACGAGGGGAAGTCCGGCCAGCCACGCCAGCAGCTTCCAGCCGCCGTAGGCGGCCACGGGAACCGCCACCACCGGGATCAGCGCTGCGAGGCGGGGAGAATCGTTGTACCAGACACCGGTCAGGTACATCCGCAGGTCCTCCTGCGGGAAGGATGAGACCACAACGTAAAAGCCGGCAATGACGACGTACACGGCGCCAATCCAGCGGGTTCCCCGCTGCGCAAACAGGAATGCCAGTCCGGCCGCGGTAAGGATAAACACGGTCCAGGTAACCGGCCGGCCCAGGGCCGTGCCCGAGACTGCCTCGCCTATGGCCTGGCCGGTGGACTGGATGGGAACCCAGGTCGACGCGGCTTCCAGTGGACGCGCCACGGTCCAGAGGTAAGCGACGGCACCGATGTAGGCTGCCACCCCGACCCAGGGCCAGAGCTTGGCGGCCCGCGTCCGGCTGCCCTGCCCTTCGGCAGGTACATCGGCAGGTACCGTCACCGTCCGCCGGAAGGCCAAAGCAAAAGCAGCAGGGACCAGCATCGCCAGCAAGGCCATTGTGGTACTTGGATGGGAGAGGGTCATGCCAGGGATCATGGCCAGCAGCAGCAGCCACCGGATCGTCGAGCTGTAGTGCACTTCGCTGGACAGGCCCAGCGCGTTGATCGCTGCGCCGAAGACCACCGGGAGCAACGCAATTGCCAGGACGTTGGGGTTCAGGACGCCGTGGTCAAGCATCAGCAGCGGGAAATTGCCGAAGGCTGCGGACAATACGCCGGTAAGCAGCGTCAGTACGATGCTGCGGCCGAAGAGCTGCCGGACTAGATAGATGCATCCCAGCGGCCATACAACGGCGGCAGAGAAGAAATTGACGGCATTGACCGCTACGGGGATCCCGGCAGAGGTGAACTCAACCAAAAGCGCCACCATGTCGTGCCATGCGGCTGGGTAATAGGAGTTCCCGGCCATCCGTCCGACATCGAAGGTCGACGCCGCGCCGGTTTCCATGATGTAGCGGATCGCGTTGAGGTGGAAGACATTATCGAAGGTCTGGGAGAAAGCGTCCGGCTCCCCGTAGACGAAAAGCAGCCTGCGGCCGATCAGGAAGAATGCCACGGCTACGGCAAAGACCAGGGCAGCTGTATTGGCCCAGTCCCGGGCCGGGCGGCCGACAGCGTCTCCACGCCACCGTTGAACGGCAAACGCAATCCCTGCGGTGACCACCGTCAAGAGACCAACGCCCACTATCCAGTTGAGTCCGGCCAGGGGTGCCAGCACCGCCCCCACCGAGACCAGCGTGACGGTCAGCGCCGGCGCAAACGCGAAGAGGGGAAAGCCGCGGACGCCGCTCAGCCACGCAACCAGCAGCCCAGGAATGAGGAACAATCCCGCGGTCGCCAAAAACAGTGGGACTTCGGACCACCAGGACACTCTTACCTACCTTCAGTTTGCTAAAAGACTAGACCAGCGTAGTACAGGGCCTGCCGCCGGCTGCGGCGGCCCGCCGCGAACCTCACCCGTCAATACCGCGCAGGCGGTCGACGACGTCGCGTACCGGCCCGTCCATGATCACTTCGCCGTGTTCAAGCAGCACGCCGCGCTCACAGATCCGGGACACCAGGTCGAGGTCATGGCTGACCACTACGAGGGTCTTGCCCTCCCCCGCCAGCTGCTTGATCTTGTCGATGCATTTCCGCTGGAACGGTTCGTCGCCCACGGCGAGGATCTCGTCCACGAGGAACACCTCGGGATCCGTGTGGACCGCGACGGAAAACGCCAGCCTGAGATACATGCCGGAGGAATAGAACTTCACCTCGGTATCGATGAACTGGCCGATTTCCGAGAACTCCACGATGGAATCGAACTTCGAATTGATCTCGTCCTCGGTCATCCCGAGAATCGCGCCGTTCAGGTAGACGTTGTCCCTGCCGCTGAGGTCGTGGTGGAAGCCTGCCCCCACCTCGATCAGGCCGGCCACGCGGCCGCGGGTTCCCACGGTTCCGCTGTCCGGGCGCATAACACCCGATATGTGCTTCAGCAGGGTGGACTTGCCGGAGCCGTTCAGGCCCAGCAATGCCACCGTCTCGCCCTGCTCGATGTCGAGGGAAACACCCTTGAGCGCATGGAACTTTTCGGAAAGGTCGCCTTTGCGGCCCTTGACCAGCCAGACGAAGGCTTCCTTCATGGAGCGGGTGTGCCGCAAAACAAACTGCTTGCTTACGTTATGTACTTCGATGGCGTTTGCCACGGTCACAGCTCCTGCGCGAAACGGCCTTCAAGGCGACGGAAGACGAGCTGGCCGATCAGCAGTAGAGCTGCCGATACAACCAGGGCGATAGGTATCCACACGGACAACAGGTGCGGCGGAATCGCCTCCGCACCGTCGGTGGTGGGAAGCCAGAAGGCGAAGTGGAAGGTTTCCACGGCCACGGTGATCGGGTTCAGCTGGTAGACATTGAAGAACGTCTCCCCCAGCTCTCTCTGGACCATGTTCCACGAATACAGCACCGGCGAGGCCCATGTTGCGATCATGAGCAACATGTCCACCAGGTTCTCCGCGTCGCGGAAGTAGACGTTCACCGCACCGAAGAGCAGCCCCAGTCCGGTGGCGAGCATTCCCACGATGATGAACCCCGCACCGGCGGCCGCCAACTGCAGCAGGGAGGGCCTCCAGCCGTTGAAAAGGCACGCCACGAGGAGGATCAGGATCTGCGGAACGAAATGGACGCCCGAGACCCACACTGATGCCACGGGGAACAGCTGCCGCGGCAGGTAGATCTTCTTGATCAATCCGCCGTTCCCCACGATGGACCGCGACGCATTCCCCAGGGCTTCGGTGAAGAAGTTGATCAGCACGATGCCGGAGAAGAGGTAGATGGCGTAGTTCGCGAGCCCGTCGGGGTTGCGGGGGCTCTCTTCCAAGCCCATGAAAACACCAAGGGCGACGTAGAAGACAACGAACTGGACGCCCGGTTTGACGTAGGACCAGAGAAGCCCCAGCACCGATCCCCGGTACCTGACCTTGAGTTCCTTGGATACCAGGAGCTTGAGCAGGAAACGGTGCCTCAGGATATCCCCGAGGCTTCCGCTCCGCCCCGGTACGGTGAGCTCGTCATTCATGGGGGTTGCCCCTGACTGTGTGGCGCGGATACTAGTCACCGGGGTTCTCATCGAAGGTCTTCTGCCACGCTTCCATGGACGTAATGTCCGGGAGGGCGTCGCGGTACCGTGCACTGAGCTCTTCCCAGTCTGCGAAGAGCTTCGCCTTCAGCATCGCAGCCTCGGAAAGCATGCTGCGGACCTTTTTCGGGTCACGCTGATACCAGGAGGCACCCGTACCGTCGGCATTGGACACGATTGCGCTGTCCAGCTTGGAGAGAACCCACCATTTGCTGTCCTGATTGGCGACGACGAGCTGCGGCTTTTCCCGCGATTCGGCGGCGGGCGGAATGACCGCCTGCTTCAGGACCGTTTTGGCTGCCCACGGAATCAGGCCGGCCAGGGAAGGCGACTTGGTGCTGATGGGCTTCTTCGGCGGCTTGCGCATGTGCGGCTCGGGGAAGGCCGAGGGCTCCTGCTTGACAACGCTGTCCGTGTATTCGGACCGCATGGCACGAAGCTGGGGCATCATGGCAGGCAGGGATTCGTGCAGCTTCTCAGGGCCTTGGAGTACGTCCCGCAGGGCCATGAGACGGGCCTTCTGCGGGTAGTACTGCATCGAGAACAGGTGCTTGACGTCCGTGTTCATGCTTTCGCGCAGGATCCGGCCGCCCTTGGCGTACGGAGAGTGCAGCAGCGTTGCAATCAGTCGGTTGCGTTCGTGGAAATACGCCTGCCAGTCGACGGAGTCATCCTTGTCGGCCCAGGAAACGTGCCAGACCGCAGCACCGGGAAGGGAAACCGTGGCGTAGCCCATTGACCGTGCACGCAGGGAGTACTCGGCGTCGTCCCACTTGATGAAGACCGGCAGCGACAATCCGATTTCCCTGATGATCTGGGTCGGAATGAGGCACATCCACCAGCCGTTGTAGTCGGCATCCCAGCGGCGGTGCAGGATGGAGGAGGACCGCAGGCCTTCGAGTGCGAAGTCGTGGTTGGCCAGGCCGTCCACCGGACCCCACCGGAAGCGGTACTGGTTGACTACCTCGGCGTAGGCGTTGAGCACCGACTTGTTGTACATGTCGAACATGTGCCCGCCCACGATGGTGGGCTTCCGGCACATGTCCGCGAAGGCGGCGGCCCGCAGGATGCCTTCGGTCTCGAGGACAATGTCGTCGTCGAGCAGCATCACGTAGTCGGAGCGTCCGGCCTTCACGGTCTCGCTCATGTTCCGGGCGAACCCGCCGGACCCGCCCAGGTTGCCCTGGTTGATGATGCGCAGCTGGCTGCCCATCGCAGCCGCAACGTCGCTGAACCCGGCCTCGTCTGCAACCTTCTGGTTGCCCTGGTCCACAATGATCAGTTCGTCCAGGATCGCCAGGACGCCGTCGTCGCCCTGGATCGCCTTGATGGTGTTGAGGCAGTAGTCCGGGCGGTTGAACGTGGTAACACCAAGCGTGATGCTGCCGGCGGGCTTGTCGGAGACGGCGCTCCAGTCCGCGGACTCCAGCTCCATTCCCTCGGAATCGGCGATGAGGTCGAACCAGTACCAGCCGCCGTCGCCGAACGGTGCAAGCGTGAGCTCGAAATCGCACGTGCCGGAGCCGGTTACCTGGCGGGATTCCACCCGCTGGGCCGCGCCACGGGCGTTGGACTTGTAGACGACTACCGTGCCTTCACCGACTGTGGATACGCGCAGGATGACGCTCTCCACGGTTGTCCAGCGGCGCCAGTAGCTGGCCGGGAACGCGTTGAAGTAGGAGCCGAAGGAAAGGCGCTCTCCGGGACGGACGCGGACCGACGAACGGCCGAGGATGTCCTCGGGATGCAGCTGGCGGCCGGAAGGAGCGACGCTGCGCTTCCGGGTGGAGTTTTCGTCCAGGCCGCCCTTGCCCGTGTCGCTGTCGATGTAGAGCGGCAAGGTGTCGAGGTCCTTGTCATTGGGCAATACGACCCGCTGCAGGATCCGCAGCCCGGAGTCGTCGCGACCCGGACGCGCCGTCGTGATACCGGGAAGGTAGCCCGTCTCGTCTATTGTCTCGCTGCTCACGCGTCCACTCCTCCGCTTTCCAGCTTTGCGCCACCGGTGAAGTGGGGCTTGATCTTATTGTCATACATCGACAAGGCAGAGCCGATCGCCATGTGCATGTCCAGGTACTTGTAGGTACCCAGGCGTCCGCCGAAGAGAACGGACTTTTCGCCCTTGGCCAGGTCGCGGTAAGCCAGGAGCTTGGCGCGGTCCTCGGCCGTGTTCACGGGGTAGTACGGCTCGTCGCCCTTCTCCGCGAAGCGTGAGTACTCACGCATGATGACGGTGGCGTCCTTGGTGTAGTTCCGCTCGGGGTGGAAGTGCCGGAACTCGTGGATCCGGGTGTAGGGAACATCCTCGTCCGGGTAGTTCATGACCGACGTGCCTTGGAAATCCTCCATCGGCAGCACCTCTTCTTCGAGGTCGATCGTGCGCCAGGACAGGTCCCCTTCGGCGTAGTCGAAGTATCGGTCCACGGCGCCGGTGTAGATGACCGGAACCTGGCCCAGGGTGCTGTTGCGGGAGAACTCGTGGCCCTCATCGAAGAAGTCGGTCTTCAGGTGCACCTGGATGTTCGGGTGATCGGCCATGCGTTCGATCCACGCCGTGTAACCGTCGACAGGCAGGCCCTCGTACTTGTCGTTGAAGTACCGGTTGTCATAGTTGTACCGGACGGGAAGGCGGCTGATGATTTCAGCCGGCAGGTCCTTGGGATCCGTCTGCCACTGCTTGCCCGTGTAGTACTTGATGAAAGCCTCGTACAGCGGGCGCCCGATGAGCTGGATCCCCTTGTCGTTAAGGTTTGCCGGGTCGGTGCCGGCGAGCTCTCCGGCCTGTTCCAGGATCAGGGCCTTTGCCTCGGCCGGGCCCATGGAAGCGCGGAAGAACTGGTTGATCGTGCCCAGGTTGATGGGCATGGAGTACACCTCGCCCTTGTGGCTGGTGTAGACCTTGTGCACGTAATTGGTGAATTCGGTGAACCGGTTGACGTATTCCCAGACGCGCTCGTTGGAGGTGTGGAACAGGTGGGCACCGTACCGGTGCACCTCGATTCCCGTCTGGGCTTCGTTCTCGCTATAGGCGTTGCCGCCAATGTGATGGCGGCGGTCCAGGACGGCGACCTTCAGGCCCAGTTCCTTTGCAGCGCGCTCGGCTACGGTCAGGCCGAAAAAGCCCGACCCAACGACGACGAGGTCAACGTTCACTTGTTTCTCCTGTTTGGTACGGTATGGCCGAACCGGCGTATACCCGGGTCAAGGGTATCCGACTATTGCCGCGCAGGCACTTTCAGCGCACCCTGCGGACCGCCGTCGGAGGCCCTGGCGGCCACTTGCAGGGTGCCGCTACCAGCTGACCGCCTGGTGGAACCTTCGCTCGAATTCCGAGGCCATGGAGGACGTAAAGCCGGCGGTCAGGTGGTTGTCGTCGAGGTAGACGTAGCTGTTCCCGATCACCGGCCTGCAGAGCCCTTCGGGACAGATCAGATCCGAAAAATCGATGAATGAAGTGCCGCCGGCGTATTCGGCGGGCGGAAAGTCCGGGGACAGCTGGAGCGGAACGGTGCAGTCCTCGGGACCGTTCACCTCGGCACAGACCTGCATGTCGAAGGAGAAGCGGGGATTGTCGCGGAGACCGACGACTTCGATTCCGGCGTCACTGAGCCGTTCGGCCGCAGCCGGGAAACCGTCCATCATGGCGTCGTCACCTTGGTCGGCCCTCGCCGCGGTGACAACGGTGACGACGGCATCGGGCTTCATCTCCAGGGCGTATTCAGTTGCCGCCTCGTTGAACCCGCTGCAGCCCTCCGGCTCGTTATCCGAAAAATCACCGTAGGGGCAGCCGCCCCGCAGCAACGCTACGATCCGATAGTTGTGCGTTTCGACCATCGGTTCGATCGCTTCGATCCACTGCTGTGCATGCGAGCTGCCGATGATAAGGATCGTCCGCTCCGCCGAACCCGTGTTCGAGGTACTGAAACAGCCGTCTTCGAGAATCGGGTCCGACGGGCCGTCCGGGATCTGCGAGCATTTCAGCGGGAGGTCTCCCCAGCTCTGCGGATCGGCGGCCGACGCCGGACGGACCGGCACTCCCGTCGGCGCGCCGTCGTATCCCGGAAGGAGGACCCGGGCGCCGGGGTAATTGATCTCGGCTTCCGCCTGCCGCTTGTCATCCTGCACCTTGAGCGAATACTGCAAGCCCGCCAACGGCACCGCCACCGCGGCCAAACAGGCAACGATCACAGTGACGGCGCGCTTCCCGGGGGCCGGTCCCTGCACCGCACGGAGGGGATTGTCTACAAAGCGGGTCGTCAGATACGCCAGTGCCAGTGAAAGCGCAATGATGAACGAACCCCCGACGAGCCCCACTTCCTGCCGGTCCCGCCAGGCAAGGTAAATGACCAGCACGGGCCAGTGCCACAGATAAAGGGCATAGGACATATCACCCATCCGGACCAGGGGGCCCCAGGACAGGAACCGGTCCACGCCGAAACGGCTGCCGGTCTGTCCGGCCAGGATGACCAGCGCCGCTGCCGCCAGGGGCCAAAGCGCCACAAACCCGGGGAACTGCCCCTGCACATCGAGGATGAACCCGCCGCTGAGGATCGCGGCCAGGCCGATCCATCCGGCGGCTATCCTCAGTCCCCTGCCCGGATGCAGGTAGGGAAGGGCAAGGGCGAGCAAGGTACCGAAGGCAAATTCCCACAACCGCGTACGGGTATCGAAGTAGGCGTGGGCCTGGTTTGTGTAGGTCTCAATGACAGAGAAGGTCAACGACGCTGCAAAGACCACCCCGAAAACCGCGAGGACAACGCTGCGGAACCGCTTCCGCCACGCCCTGGCAATCAGGGCACAGAGCGCAAACAGCAACGGCCAGAGGATGAAGACCTGGCCCTGTACCGACAGTGACCAGAAGTGCTGGAACGGGCTCGCCACGCTCTGGTCTTCCGCGTAGTAGTCCACGGAGTTCGCTGCCAGGGCCCAGTTCTGTACGTACAGCAGCGATGTCCAGGCCTGCGCAAAGATCTCCATCCACCGGCTCCGGGGCACGAACAGCGCCGTAGCGACGAGCGTCCCCAGGATCACGACTGCCGCGGCGGGCAGCAGGCGTTGGAAAACACGCGTCCAGTACTGCCGCAGCTGCAGCCTCCGGCCGGTCTCGCCTTTCCGGATGAAGGAGAGCGAGAGCAGGAAAGCAGAGACCAGGAGGAAGACATCCACGCCCCCGGACACCCGGCCGAACCAGATGTGGTAGCTGGCCACCATGAGGACAGCAAGCGCCCGAAGGCCCTGCACCTCAGGTCGGTATCCGGGGTTGGCGGGCGTCGGCGAAAGCCGATCCGCTGACTGCGGTAAAGACGAAATCTGGCGGGTCACACTGGCCTTTCTGAAGCGACATTCCCCATGTGGAGTGTAACGCCGGCACCTCACCTTTCCTGCACAGGCGGTGCCGTCGGACCCGTCATCCCCAGGGTCCGGGCCGCCGCGGCGGATGCCGCCGGGCGGCCCTTAGGCTGAATTCCTCAACAGCAGGATCGGCGAGACCACCGCACGGGTTGGAGGAAATTTGCTGCTTCATATGACCGTTGCCTCGGCGCCGGGCACGGTTCCGCCGGCGGGCATGACCCGGCGCGAGGTGGTGATCAAGATGACTGCAGCGCTTTCCGGAAACGCTGTCGCCGTGCTCCTTGAGCAACGCTACGGTCCGGGACGGTATACGATCCATGGTTCCCCGCTGGAGCAGCTGACGCCGGGCGACGCCCCGTTCATCACCGGGGCCGTGATCCTCCATTCCACGGACTCACCCGACGGCGGCGTCCCCGGTGCAGATGCGGCTCATGCCGCCGCCCCTCCCCTGCGGCTGGCCGTGTGCACCGGACCTGATGCCGGGAACATCATTGCCCTGCAACGGGGCACGCATGCCATCGGCAGGGCGGGCCCTGCGGACGGCGGACCCCCGCCGAAGGTCGGCATTGCCGACCCGGCCTTGTCCCGGCAGCACGCGGAGCTCGTGGTGGGAGCCGAAACAGTGCTGCTTCGTGATTCGGGTTCCGCCAACGGCACCTGGGTCGACGGCCGCCGTGTCCGGAGGGCCGTCGTGGACACAGGATCTCTGTTGAAATTCGGTTACAGCAGTTGCCGGCTGTTCCTTCCCGCCGCATGGCAGGAGGCACCGGGTCCTCCGGAAGACCCCTTCCAGCCGCTGACCGTCCGGTTTCCGGAGCACGGAGCAAAAACCGGGCTTCTCCTGGTGGGGGCGCTGCTTCCGTTGGTCCTCGGCATCGTGCTCGCATTGGCAACCGGCATGTGGATGTTCCTGGCCTTCAGCGCCGTCTCCGCAGTTACCGCCCTGATCACCGCTGCGGGTGCCCGCCGCCGGCGGCGCGAACAGGCCGCTGCCATTGCCCGGGCTGCGGAAGAGGACGGCCGACGGCGCAAACTGGCTGCACCGGATCCCGGAGCGACCGCCTTGGCCATGGAATCGGTGCCGCAGCGGAACGGCCGGGTGCACAGCACCCCGGTGTGTCCGGTGCGGATCGGAGCGGGCACGCAGCCGGCGAATCTGGAGGCGGTTCCGCCGCAGCCGCATTTCAAACCGCCGCAGCTGCAGGAGGCACCGGTGGTCCTTTTCCTGGGCAAGGACCGGGAGATCTGCCTGCAGGGGTCCGCGCGTGATACTGCTGCCCTGGGCAGAACACTGCTCCTCCAGGCGTCCGCCGCGGACGGCCCGCTGATTGTCTGCGTCGGGACCGCCGCAGAACTGGAAACATCCGCCAGGTTCCTGCCCCGCGTCGCCCTTGCGGCACTGCCGGCGGCTTCGCCTGCGGCCGTCGGTTCCGCTTCCGCCCGCTTACGCGCCCTTCTCAGCGATCTTCCCGTCCCCTCCGGAGGCGTCCCGTTCGTCCTGTTCGTCCACCGTTCCTGGGCGGAGCACGCCGGGCAGCTGCTCCAGTCCCTGCCCGAACCCCACTCCGCACACGCGGGCATCATCAGGATGGGGGGACCGCCTGCGCCGGTGACGGTAACGCTGCTGGGAGGCCGCGGCACCTTTGCGTCGGGGGCCGCCACGTTCGACTTTGTTCCCGACTTGATCCAGCCGGGGACCTTCGAGCGGCTCAGCCGGCGGCTGGCGGCCCGTCGGCTACCGCGGCCCGCCGACGTACCGGGCCGGCTCCCATCGGCAGCCGCTTTCGACGAATTCCATCCGCCGGCCCCGGATCAGATCCTGGGCGGTTGGCAGGCAGATGCCCGGGCCGACGGCGCCGCGGCCGTCGTCGGTGTCTCACCATCCGGGCCGGTCACCCTGGACCTGGATAAGGACGGCCCGCATTTCCTGGTGGCGGGAACCACCGGGTCCGGAAAATCCGAATTCCTGCGCACTTTCGTGGGCTCCCTGGCTGCTTCGCATCCCCCGACGCTGTTCACCGTCCTGCTGATCGATTTCAAGGGTGGGTCCGGACTTGGCCCCCTCGCACCGTTGCCGCATTCCGTGGGGCTCCTGACGGATTTCTCCGCAGAGACCGTTGCGCGGGCGCTTGTCTCCCTGCGTGCCGAGGTCCGCCGCCGGGAGGTTCTCCTCGCCGGCGTCGGGGCGGACAACCTTTCCGCCTACAACGCAGGACACCGTCCGGCGGAGGGGCTCCCCCGGTTACTGGTTGTGGTTGACGAATTCCGGATGCTCGCTGACGAGGTGCCCGCTGCCCTTCCCGAGCTGCTGCGGATTGCGGCCATCGGACGTTCCCTTGGGCTGCATCTCCTCCTGGCAACGCAGCGTCCCCAGGGAGCCATCACCACCGATATCCGGGCGAACATTGCCACGAGCATCGCACTGCGCGTTCAGTCCGGCGTCGAGTCCCGCGATGTCATCACCACGGACGCGGCGGCCGCCATCCCTCCGGACATCCCGGGACGGGCATACGTCAGCAAAGGCGGCCTGCCCCCGCACTTGTTTCAAAGCCTGTCCACGTCCCTGCGCAGCGGTACGG
Source organism: Arthrobacter sp. zg-Y1116 (assembly GCF_024385485.1). Taxonomy (NCBI): domain Bacteria; kingdom Bacillati; phylum Actinomycetota; class Actinomycetes; order Micrococcales; family Micrococcaceae; genus Arthrobacter; species Arthrobacter sp. zg-Y1116. The sequence goes on from NZ_JANFLR010000001.1 coordinate 201,280, forward strand.
GCGAGAGTCCCCTCAAGGAACTGGCGGAGTATTACCATTCCCCGGGTGCCGACGCCGTGGGGGACCCGAAGGCGCTGAATCGGGTGGTTTCCGCAGTTCGGGCGGCAGCCGCTATCGGGGGCTTTCCTGTTCCATTCAGCCCAGTACGGCCGCCCCTCCCCTCTTCCCTGACCGCTGGCCAGCTCACCCGCTGCGCCGACGACATCCGGGAGCAGCTGCCGGGCGGGCTAGTGCTCGGACTGCTGGATGAACCGGGAAAACAACGGCAGCGCACCCTGTCCTGGCATCCGGAGGCAGACTCCCATCTGGCGGTCCTGGGTGCTCCGAGGTCCGGGGCTCCGGACGCCCTGGCGCTCATCGCCGGGCAGCACCTCGCCGAATTGCCCGGCCGGCATCTGTACATTCTGGACGCAGACGGCAGCCTCGCGTGGCTGGCGGCGGCAGAGCAGACCGGCGCCTACGTGGGCTCCCATGACACGGCCCGCGCCGCCCGTGTCCTGGCTTATCTGGCATCCCTGATCCTGCAGGCCACGGCGCCGTTCCGGGCACCGGGCGGCCATAGTCACGCCGGAAGCGTCGACCCGCAGCACTCCGGCATTGGCATGGCCGCTGACGGCGGAGCCGCTGGAGGGACCACGCTGATCATTACCGGCTGGGCCCGCTGGTGTACGGCGTTTCGGTCCGGCCGCGGGCTGTCCGGAGAAGAGGATCTGGCGGACCTGGTCCGAGACGGGGAACGGGCGGGCATCTGCGTCGTTCTGGCCGGGGACCGGGAGGTCCTCAACGCCCGTTTCTTTCCCCTCATCCCCAACCGCATGTTCTTCCCCGCGGATGCCAGCGCCGAAACACTGCTGATCTGGCCACGGCTTCCGCCCATGGACCGGGTTAGGGGACGCGCCTTGGTTCAAGGACGATGCGGAACCGCAGAAGGCCTGTCCGCCCAGCTGCTCGCCCACGACCCACGGGTGGATCCGGAGCAGCTGATCCCGTTGCCGCCGGGCCGCCCGCGGCCGCACCGGATCGAAAACCTGCCTGTGTCCGTCCGGCCCTCAGCTCTGGGGCCGGCCCCGACCACGGACCATCTGCCCGTGGGGGTGTACGGCGACGAACTCGACACCGCTTCAGTCCGGATCCCGCCCGGATCGGTTTTCCTGGTGGCCGGACCGCGGGGTTCGGGCCGGACTACGTTCCTCCGCCAGCTCCAGCGCTCCGCCGACTCCTCCCTGGAGTGCTGCTTGGTGTCGACACAGGAAGAACTGGAACCGGTGTTTTCCGCCCTGGAACGGCGGCAGGAGGATCTGCGCCGCTTCCTGATCCTGGTAGATGACTCGGATTCCCTGCCGGTACCGGCCCATCAGAGACTCGCCGGGGTCCAGGCCCGGGGCGCCAGGATTGTCGTTGCGGCAGTGTCCGGGCACCAGTTGACTGCGCGGGTCCCGCTGGCCCTGCACATCCGATCGGCACCGCTCGGGGCACTGCTGCGGCCCGTGACGCAGGCGGACGGGGATGTGTTCGGCGTTCGGGTTGATCCGGCCGCCCGCCGTCCGCCGGGCCGGTGCTACCTCGTCGACGGGACGGAGGTCATCGAAGCGCAGGCTGCCTATGCTCTTCCCGCTTAGCGACAGGCTCCGGACGGCTCGGTTTTCCGGGGCCCGGCGGGACCGGGATGCCGCCTAGAAGGTTTTGTTGCTGTCCGTGAGCCTGCTGGTGTGTGCCAGGACCGGCTTTGTGAACAGGAGCAGCAGGACCGCCGCAGCGGGCAGCAGCAACCCGAGGCCGGCCAGGACCAGGCCTGCCTGCAGGGTCGGAACGGCCAGGATCACTACAAAGAGCTGCCAGACCAGGGCTGCGGAGCGGGTCCAGCGGTATCCGCGGAAAAAGAAGTGCCCCACTGCCAGCAGCCACACTGCGAGGGCCACGGCAAAGACCAGCGTGAAGACGGCGCCGCCCATGGACAGCGGTGTCGAAGTCGCCAATTGGTAGCCGTACCACGCCGCGAAACCAAGCAGGCAAAGGGCTTCGAGTACGAGCACGGCGGCGATGGCAAGCACAGCGGGGGCACGCTGCACCGAGGGAGGTTTCTGGGGTGTTGACACACTGGCAGAATACCGGACATCGTCTCCCCTGGAGCCCCGAAGGAACTCGGCGGCCCAGCAGACAGCTCTTCACGGCGCCCGGCAAAGGCCCCGGTTCGGCCCGGTCCCGGCGTCACATTAACCACCCGACAGACACCGGGGTAAGGGGCGGGTGAGACACAACAATGTCCGGCTGTGTGACTTCCGGAACTGGAACGAATTAGCAATTCCCGGTTCGGCGCACGCAGGTAATGTGATGCATCCCTCAGCCCTGCTGCCATATTTTCCGCCCGATACCCCTTGTTTGCTTTGGCCTGACGTGCCACGCTAGAACAAGGGAAAACAGGGGCCGAAACCGGCCCCTTTAGTTTGTAGTTGCTCGTGAATGTTTTCACAAACACGTAGGAGTCAACTTTTCAGAGGAGATAGTGATCAACATGGATTGGCGGAGCCGCGCAGCTTGCCTGGATAAAGATCCGGAGCTTTTCTTTCCCGTGGGCAATACCGGCCCGGCTCTTCTTCAGATCGAAGAAGCCAAGAGCGTCTGTCGCCGCTGCCCGGTGATCGATACCTGCCTCCAGTGGGCAATCGAAACCGGCCAGGACGCCGGCGTATGGGGCGGCATGAGCGAAGACGAACGCCGCGCGTTGAAGCGCCGCGCAGCGCGCGCCCGCCGCGCCTCGTAAGCAGGACTTCCCCGGCGGAAATGATGCCGGTACAACAAAGGGCCGCTGCCATTGGCAGCGGCCCTTTGTTGTACCGGGAGTATTCCCGCGGGATCAGGTACGCCGGTACTCGGTATCCAGGCCCATGTCGATCCGGACTTCCGTGCCGCCGCTTTCGCCTGCGGACCACTCGATGGTGCCGTCCAGTTCGCTCTGGACCAGGGTCCGGACAATCTGCAGGCCCAGGCCCTCCCGCCGCGGTCCGGGCGGCAGGCCCACGCCGTCGTCGCTCACCGTCACGGTGAGCCGTTCCTCACGGCCGGCTTCGCCGTGCCGCTGCGCAGCCAGTCCGACTGTGCCGCGCCGGCCCGCCAGTCCGTGTTCGACCGCGTTGGTCACCAGTTCATTGATGACCAGGGCCAGTGGAGTGGCAAGGTCGCTCGGAAGTTCGCCGAAGGATCCTTCGCGGCGGGTCCGGACTTCCTGCGTCGGCGAGGCAACTTCGGCGGACAGCCGGAACTGGCGGTCGATCAGCTCGTCGAAGTCCACGTTCTGCGTCAGGCCCTGGGACAGGGTCTCGTGCACCAGTGCAATGGTGGACACTCGGCGCATGGCCTGGGCAAGGCCCAGTTTGCCTTCATCGCTCTCCATCCGCCGTGACTGCATCCGCAGCAACGCCGCAACGGTCTGGAGGTTGTTCTTCACCCGGTGGTGGATTTCGCGGATGGTGGCGTCCTTTGACACCAGTTCCATCTCACGGCGGCGCAGTTCGGAGACATCGCGGCAGAGCACCAGGGCACCGAAACGTTCCTTTTCGTCCCGCAGCGGGATGGCGCGCAGGGAAAGGCTTACGCCGCGGGACTCTATCTCCGTCCGCCACGGCATCCGCCCGGTGACCACCAGCGGCAGCGTTTCATCAACCATGCGCCGGTCCTTGAGCAGCGCCGTGGTGATCTCCGCGAGGGAACGCCCCTCGAGAGTCTCCATGTCGCCCAGCCGGCGGAATGCAGAAACGCCGTTAGGACTGGCGTACTGCACAATCCCTTCGGCATCGAGCCTGATCAACCCGTCTCCCACGCGGGGAGCACCCCGGCGGGACCCGGTAGGCGTGGCGAAGTCGGGCCAGAGGCCCAGCGTTCCCATCCGCAGCAGGTCGTAGGCACATTGCCGGTAGGTCAGTTCCAGGCGCGAGGGCATCCGCGAGCTGGACAGGTCCATGTGCGAGGTCACCACGGCCAGGGTCCGGCCGTTGCGGACGAACGGAATCGCTTCCACCCGCATGGCTGTTTCCGCGGTCCAGCTGGTTTCACTGGACCGCTCTATGTGCTGGCTTCGCCACGCAGCGTCCACCAGCGGGTGCAGGTCCGCGCGGATGCGTTCGCCGACAAAGTCGCTGTGGAACACCGTGTGCGACGTCGACGGGCGGGCATGCGCCAGCGCCACGTAGCCGCCGTCGGGCACGGGGAACCACAGCGCCAGGTCGGCGAATGCGAGATCGGCAACAAGCTGCCAGTCCCCCACCAGCAGGTGCAGCCATTCGGCGTCGCCGGGGCCGAAATCCGCGTGGTCCTTGATCGGGTCGGTAAAGATTGCCACTGGTACCCCGGACTAGCGGCGGACGATGGAACGAAGCAGGCGAAGGGCGACGGAAAGCGATGCCATGTCGTCCTCCTCCAGGCGGTTTACTTCGCTGAACATCTTGGAGGCGCGCTGCAGGTGGTCGGCATTCTCCTGCTCCCATGCCTGCAGGCGCTCCGACGGATCCGTGCCGGACCGGTCAGGAGTAGCCTCCAGCACAGCCACCGTCATATCGGCAACCGTCGAGTACAGGTCATCACGCAGGGCTGCTCGCGCCAGGGACTGCCACCTGTCTTCACGGGGCAGCTTCGTGATCCGGTTCAGCAGGTCGTCAATCCCGTACTGGTCGTAGACGGCGTAGTACACGCCAGCGACTTCATCCGCCGGAACTCCGGTTGCCTTGCTGGACAGGGCAACATCGAGCAGGCCGAACGACTCGAACTGCTCGGCCCAGTACGTCCCCAGTTCCTTCGGGATGTCCAGCTCGCGCGCCTTCTGCAGCATGCCTTCCACCCGCTCGGCATCGGAACCGCGCAGGAAACGCGTCAGGTCCGAGATCAACGGCTGGACGACGGGCCGGAATGCTTCGATGTCCTCGGCGATCGTTGTTCCCCGGCCAACGTGGTTGACGAACCAGCGCACCGCGCGGTCCAGCAGCCGCCGCAGGTCCAAATGCATCATTGACCAGGTCTCCGTCGGGAAGCCGGCGGGTAGGCCGCCAAGTTCCGCCAGGACCTTGTCAATGCCGTAGATCTCCCGCAGCGCGGTGAAGGCACGGGCCGTCTCCGCTTCGGTCGCCGAGGTTTCCTCGATCACCCGGAAGGCGAAAGTGATGCCGCCGATGTTGATCATGTCGTTGGCTACCACGGTGGAGATGATTTCGCGGCGCAGCGGATGGGTGTCCAGCTGGTCCCCGAAACGCTCGACGATCTGCTTCGGGAAATACCGGCGCAGGGTACCGGCAAAGTAGGGATCGTCGGCCAGGTTCGAGCGCGTCAGCGCCTTCGTCAGCTCGATCTTTGCATACGCCGCAAGCACGGCCAGTTCGGGCGACGTCAGGCCGCCCTCACCTGCGGCAATGCGCGCGTGCAGTTCCTGGTTGCCGGGCAGGGCCTCGAGTTCACGGTCAAGGTCGGCATGTTCCTCGAGCCAGTCCATCAGGCGCTCGAAACTCGGGCTGGCTTCCACGACCCGCTGCCGGTCGTTGAGCAGCAGCATGTTCTGGTCGATGTTGTCCTGCAGGACGAGCTGCCCGACTTCGTCGGTCATCGAGTGAAGGAACTCCGCACGCTCCTGCGGATCCAGCCGGCCGGCGGCGACCATCCGGTCCACGAAGATCTTGATGTTCACTTCGTGGTCCGAGCAGTCCACGCCTGCGGAGTTGTCGATCGCGTCGGTATTGAGGATGACCCCGGCGCGGGCCGCCTCGATGCGTCCGCGCTGCGTCATTCCCAGGTTTCCGCCTTCGCCGATAACCTTGACCCGGAGGTCACGGCCGTCCACGCGGATGGCGTCATTTGCCTTGTCTCCGACATCGGCGGAGGTCTCGGCCGAGGACTTCACGTAGGTGCCGATACCGCCGTTGTAGAGCAGGTCCACCGGTGCCGTAAGGATGGCTTTCAACAGTTCGGGCGGGCTCATCTTGGTTGCCGTGTCGGGCAGGCCCAGAACCTTGCGAACCTCCGCCGACAGCGGAATGCTCTTGGACTGGCGCGGGAAAATGCCGCCGCCGGCGCTGATCAAGGACTCGTCATAGTCCGCCCACGACGAGCGGGGAAGCTCGAAGAGGCGCTTCCGTTCGGCATGCGACCGGGCTGCGTCGGGGTTCGGATCCAGGAAGATGTGCCGGTGGTCGAAGGCAGCCACCAGCTTGATGTGTTCGGACAAAAGCATGCCGTTGCCGAACACGTCGCCGCTCATGTCGCCGACACCGACCACGGTGAAGTCCTGGTTCTGGGTGTCGATCCCGAGTTCGCTGAAGTGCCGCTTGACGGATTCCCAGGCGCCGCGGGCGGTGATGCCCATGGCCTTGTGGTCGTAACCCACGGAGCCGCCCGAGGCGAAGGCGTCACCAAGCCAGAAGTTGTAGTCGGCGGAGATGGAGTTGGCAATGTCGGAGAACGACGCCGTGCCCTTGTCCGCAGCCACCACCAGGTAGCTGTCGTCACCGTCGTGGCGGACCACGCGCTCCGGCGGCACTACTTCCTCGCCGGACTCCTTGACCACGAGGTTGTCGGTCAGGTCCAGCATGCCCCGGATGAAGGTGCGGTAGCTGTTCTTGCCCTCTTCCATCCAGGCACCGCGGTCCACGGCGGGATCGGGCAGCTTCTTGGCGTAGAAACCGCCCTTGGCGCCGGTGGGAACGATCACTGCGTTCTTGACCGTCTGGGCCTTGACCAGCCCCAGGACTTCGGTGCGGAAGTCTTCGCGCCGGTCGGACCAGCGCAGCCCGCCGCGGGCTACCTCGCCGAAGCGCAGGTGCACGCCTTCCACCCGTGGCGAGTAGACCCAGATTTCGTACTTCGGGCGGGGGAACGGAGCACCGTCGATGGCACCGGTGTTCAGCTTGAAACTGACGTACGCCTTGTCCTGGTAGAAATTGGTGCGCAGCGTGGCGTTGATCAGGGTGGCAAAGGTGCGCAGCACGCGGTCGGCGTCGAGCGTCGGCACCTGCTCGAGGCCGGTCTCCAGGGCGGCGCCGGCCTGCTCGACGGCGGCCCGCCGCTCGTCCTCGGTCAGGTCCGGATCAAAGCGTCCTTCGAAGAGCGCGATCAGTGCATGGGCGACGTCGGGGTTGGCCAGCAGTGTGCCTGCCACGAAACCGTAGGAGTTCGCCGTGCCGACCTGGCGCATGTACTTTGCGTACGCCCGAAGGATGACCACCTGGCGCCAGCGCAGTCCCTGCCGCAGGATCAGCCGGTCAAAAGCGTCGGACTCGGCAGTCCCGGACAAACCGGCACGGAAGGCTTCGGCCAGCAGGGATCCGGTCTCCATCGGATCGATGCCGGCGGGGTAGACGAGGCCCAGGTCGTAAAGGTAGAAGGTCGTACCGTCGCCCCGCCGGATCTCGAAGGGACGTTCGTCGAGCACTTCCAACCCGAGGTTGTGCAGGAACGGCAGGATCTGGGTCAGTGATTTCGGCTCGGTCAGGTAGAGCTTCAGTCGGGCGTCCTCCGGGCCTTCGACGTCGGTGCGTTCGCCGTCGGTGCCTTCGCCGTGGGTGCCGGACGGAATGTAGACGAACAGTTCCGGCGCGGTTTCCGGGCGGGCGAGCCGTGCTTCGAACCGGGCAATGTCCTCCAGGGCATCTTCGACTTCGTAGGCCACGCGGTAGGCGGCCGGGAAGGCGTCAGCCCAGAGTGCGGAGAGCTTTTCTGCCTCCTCGCGGGAGAACTGGGTGCGGACTACCTCTTCGATGCCCTCGCTCCATGAGCGTGTCGCCTGCACGAGCCGGGCCTGGAGTTCAGCGGCATCAACGTCGGTGATTTCCTGGCCGCGGGGAAGCCTGATCCGGAAGAAGAGGCGGGCGAGCGCGGATTCCGTCATCCGCGCTTCGAAATCGATGGACTCTGCGTTGAAGGTGGAGCGCAGTTCGTCCTGGATGCGCAGCCGGACCGGCGTCGTGTAGCGGTCACGGGGCAGGAAGACGATGGCGGACATGAACCGGCCGTAGATGTCCGGCCGGAGGAACAACCGGGTGCGCCGCCGTTCCTGCAGGCGAAGGATGGCCAGGGACGTATCCAACAGCGTCGAGGGGTCGATCTGGAAGAGTTCGTCGCGGGGGTAGGTTTCCAGGATGGAGAGCAGGTCCTTGCCGGAATGCGAATCGGCCGGGAACCCGCAGGTACGCATCACATCGCGGACCTTGTCCCGGACGATCGGGATGCTGCGCACGGAGCCGGTATAGGCGCCGGTGGCGAAGAGCCCGATAAAACGGCGTTCGCCGTTGACGTTGCCCTGCTCGTCGAACCGCTTGACCCCGAGGTAATCGAGGTAGGCAGGCCGGTGCACGGTGGAACGTGAGTTGGCCTTGGTAATGACCAGGGCGCGCTTTTCGCGTGCCTTTGCGCGGCCTGCACCGGTCAGTCGCTGGACCCGCCGGGTGGAGTGCAGGCGCAGCAGCCCCAGTCCGCTGCCTTCAGTGGGACGGAGGGCGTCTTCGCCGTCTTCGGTGATGAGGTCGTATTCCCGGTAGCCCAGGAAGGTGAAGTTACCGTTGTCCAGCCATGTCAGCAGTTCGCGTGCCTGCTGCAGGTCGGGGATGTCCCGTGCCCCGGGCACCGCTTCGAGCGAACGCGCGATCTCGTGCACCTTCGAGCGCATGGCCGGCCAGTCCGAGACCGCGATCCGCACGTCGCCCAGCACCTTCTGCAGGCCTTCGACGAGTTCGGAGCGCTTCTCCTCGTCGGTAATCCGGGCAACATCGATGGCGATCCAGGATTCCACCTTGGTGGTGCCGCCGTCGCCGCCGCCCAACAGGTCGGCCAGGTTCGGCAGGGCGGCGGTGTCGCCGCTGGAGACGCCGGCGGCAGCGGGAACCCGCTGCACCTGCTGCAGCTCCCCGGTCCGGGGATCCCGGGTAGCCAGGAAAATGGGGTGCACCACCAGCCGGATAGCGGCGTTGCGGCGCACCAGCTCTGCCGTCACGGAGTCGACAAGGAAGGGCATGTCATCCGTGACAATAAGGATGACGCTGGTATCGCCTTGATCCACCATGTCGACGGCGGCGGTGCCTTCGGCGCGGGTCAGCGCCAGTTCCATGTGCTTTTGCGCCCGCTCCCTCAGAACCGACGGCGCGTAGGCCTGCGCATCTTCACGCGCCAGATGCTCGTAGTAGTTCCCGATGAATTCATCCAGGGAAGTGTCCGAACTGAAAAGATCCGCGATGCGGGATCCTGACGACATGTAATACGCCTCCGATAGTACTTACGTCCGGCTGCCCCGTTGCAGCCTCTTCTTATCGAGCCTAGCCGCGAATGCGCCAAAGGTCACTTTGCCCCCGTCCTGCGTGCGCCGCGGCGGCGCCGGGGAACCTGCACGCCTGCCAGCTCCGCTATGGCCGCGCGGAGGACCGACGCCGGCGCGGTTTCCAGCAGCGCGGTCCCGGAGAGCAGGGAAGCATCGGCGGCGGCGTAGTCGGCCGGAAGGAAAGCGGCGATTTCCCCTCCCGGCCCGAATCTTTCCCATGCTCCGCGCAGCTGGCTTTCGGGCTGCCGTCCAACGGAGGAGGCCCGGACCTTGTTCAACACGACCCGCGGCTCGACGGCCGGAACCGCCGCGGTGAGATCCGACAGGGCCCGGACCAGGCGGGGAACTCCCACGGAGTCGGCGGCACCTACGGCGTAGACGGTGTCCGCAGCGTCGAGTACCAGCAGGGTGGAGGCGTTGCGGCGCGGGGCCATGGTGTCGAAGCTCAGTTCCTCATCTGTTTCCAGGGAGAATCCGCAGTCCACGACGGTCAGGTCGGCAACCCGGCGTGCCGTATCGAGGACGCCCGCGAGCGCCGCGGGGCGCAGTTCCACCCAGCGGTCAGAGCGGGTGATACCGGTAAGCACTGCCAGCCGCTGCCCCCGCAGGGAGACGCTGGCCGAAAGCCTGCGCAGCGCGGCGTCGTCGAGCAGCCCCTGGTCGGCAAGGCGGCAGGCCTGCGCCACTCCGGCGGATTCGTCGAGGAGGCCGAGGCTCACCGCCACGCTGGAGCCGTAGGTGTCTGCGTCGATAAGGAGCACCTCCGCGCCGGCAGCAGCCGCTTCGGCCGCCAGGTTGACGGCCAGCGTGGTCCTGCCCGGTGCTCCTGCCGGACCCCAGACAGCGGTGACGGTGCCCCTGCAGCCGTCCGGTTCCGCGGCGCCTGCCGGTCCCGGTCCCGTGCTGCCGGCCCCAAATGCCGCGGCAGGGTCGGCGAGCGCGTTGCGGCCCGCCGGAGCCCCGCCTTCCACGTCCTGGTCCAACGCCCGGACGGCAGCGGCAATCAGTTCGGCGAGCGCACCCGGGTCAACTCCGCTGGGGGCATTGACTATCCGCAGGGCGTCCAGCCGCGGTTGAAGCACAGGATCGTCGGTGAGCGCCACGAGGGCCACCCCGGCAGCCGCCAGCCGTTCCGCCAGTGCCGCCGTGAGGTCCCCGGCCTCGTCGACGACGACGGCGGCACGCACGATCCCGCTCTGCGACACGGCCACGAGCTCCGTCAGCTCGGTGCACCGCCGCACCACCGTGACAGGTCCCTGCAGGCGTTCCAGCCCGTCAAGGACACCGGCGGTAGCGGCCCCCACCGTAGCGACAGGGATGTTCACGAGCCTGATGCGGGGTTGTGGACCACGGTGATCTTGGCCTGGTTGGACAACGCGCTCAGCAGCAGCGGGAGGTCCGAATCGTCAACCAGGACCAGGAGCTCCGTACTGCGGTTGGCGCCCAGGGCGGACTCGGTGACGGCCAGCTCCGATATTTCGGCCGCTTCGATCAGCTGCTTCGGCTCGTCGAATCCGTTGCGGGCATTGGGCGTGGCCGCCCAGATGTCCACGCGTGATCCTGCCTCGGTGCTGGCGGGCAGCGGGTCCTCGACCCGCAGGCCGACGGGCTTGCGGTCCAGCGCGTCCCGTTCGACCAGTGCGGACCGTGCCACCAGTTCCCCCTGCCGAAGCGCTGCACCCGCTACGGCGTTCTCCGGCAGGCCCGCGGCAATGGGAAGGTAAAGCTCTTCGGCGTTCCCCAGCCGGACCGGCACCGCAACCAGGTCTTCGGCACTGATAGGCGCCCCCGGAGGAATATCCTGCTTCACGGCATAGACGTCCGTAGTCCGATCGGCGCTGTCCACCAGCGTCACGACGCCGGCGATGGACCCGAGCACCAACAGGATCCCGAGCAGGAGCCGCGGGTCCCGCCATGACGGCTTGCGCAGCCGTGCGGCCGCCGGTTCCGCCCCCGGTGTGCGGTGGTCAGTCAGACTCATGCTCCCCCGTTTTCCACTGCAATCCCCATTGCGTTCCGCCTTGGCTTGTCTCCAGGCTCCCCTCGCCCCGCGCCGGGGGCCTCATTCGGGTCATTGTGGAGGAAGCGCAGCGGGAAAGAAACGGTGGTTGTCAGGAAAGTCGGATCTGTGGATAACCCATCCGCTGCATCCTGCTGGTGCCACACTGGTGGTGCTGGTATACAACGGGTGCAAGCCGCAGTGGTGCGGTGCGAAAGGTGAGTGCCGTGGGCGATAAGAGATTCCTGACGCTGGCAGATGTCGCCGAGGTGCTGAACATATCCTCCTCGCAGACGTACGCCCTGGTCCGCAGCGGAGAACTTCCCGCCATTCAGATCGGCGGAAGGGGCCAGTGGCGGGTCGAGTCGCAGCAGCTCGAAGACTATATTTCCCGGGCCTACCGGAAGTCCGCTGCGGCCGTGCGGCAGGGTATCCCGGTGGAGGAGAACGCGGGGAACTGAACAGGCGCAGGCTGCTTCGCCCGCTCCGGGACCCGGTCACTCCCACCCGTTGTGCTGTTGTGACAGCACCGCGGCCACCGTGGCCGTTGGCAGGACATGGACACCCGTGACGTTTGCGCTGCGCCGCGGCTGGTCGGACGGTATCGCCGCCAGCTCCAGGAAGTCGCTGCCCACCCTGTCGATTGTCCCGTGCAGGGCGCTGTCAGCCGGTGCCCCGGCGGAACGGACGACGACGGTGCTGCGGTCCCGGGCGATGCTGCGCAGTGCTGACGTCACCCCCAGCCGCACGTTCCCGGCCGTCGGACTCGCAAATCGGTCCAGGCCCCTGACGGCAACCACCTGGGACAACACCGCCAAAGCTGCACCGCGTTCCCGCTCGAGCGACACCCAGCCTTCCCCCACATGCCTCAGGATCCCCCGCAGCATCCCTGCTGTTCCGAGATCGAAGACCAGTTGCTTCCCGCATTGGCTGCGCAGCCTGTCCTGCAAACTGACTTCGCGCAGTTCCATCCGCACACGGTCTGAAATCTCGCTTTCGGCTGCCAACCCGGCGGCTGCGGCCAGCTGCGCCTCCATGTCCCTGAAAAGGGCGTCCCATCGCATCGCCCAAGGCTAGCGTCCACGACGCGTGTCAACCACTCTGGACACCGGTCGAACCGAAGTGTAGACACGGGCATCACACAGGCCAGACAGCACTAAAAAACCTCTAGCGCCATCAAAGTTCGCCAATCGAAACGAAATGAACCAACTAGGCCTAAACGGCTAGATTTCCCGAGCCCCTCAGCTCTCCTCTCCAGATCGGAGAATGCAATGACCGGTTCCACCTCCCGCCCCGGGCTGGCTGCGGATGCACTGGCAACCGCAGCCGCAGCAGCGCTTGGCCTGCTGCTCTTGTGGTGCGGAACCCGAATGCTGCCGGACGCCGCCGTCGCAGGTTCAGTCTTGTCCTCCCCCGGTCCGCTCTCCGAAGCTCCGCTTTCCCGGGCCTCGCTGACCCGGCTGGCCGGGTTCTGCGCCGCCGCCGCAGGCCTGCTGCTCACGCTCTGGTGGATCCTGGGGTTTGCCTGCGCCCTGGCCGGGTGCCTCCTGCACCGCTTCGGGTTCCGGACGGCCGGCACGCGGACCCTCTCCCTGGCCCCGGCACCGCTGCGCCGGCTGGCATCAGCCGCGCTGGGAATCTCGCTGGCCGCCGGCGGCACGTTGGGAACGGTGCCGGTGGCCGTCGCAACCGCGGCAGCGGTATCCGGGACACCTGCACCGGCGTTCGCCCCCACGGGCATCCCGGTTGGACCGGATGCCGCGCAATCCACTCCTCCGGAGCCTGATCCTGCGGAAGCCGTTTCTCCACTTTGGCGTCCCTCGCCCCCGCAGCCTGCGGCCGGCGGCCTACTCACGGGGGTTCCTCGGCCGGACGAGCGCGAAGTCGTGGTTGCAGCGGGAGACACCCTGTGGTCCCTGGCCGCTTCGCAACTGGGCCCCCAGGCCACGGACGCGGAGACTGCCGCCCTCTGGCCCCGCTGGTACGAACTGAACCGCGAGGTCATTGGGCCGGATCCCGGCCTGATCCATCCCGGCCAGGTTCTGGCCGTCCCCCCTCCTTGAACTTCTCCCCCGCTGTCCGCGGTCCGGTGCTGTTCCAGCGCACCAGTCCGCCGGCGGAATCCACCAACCGCACCGCTCCCGCGCAAGGAAAGGACGCACCATGACCAGCGTGATATTCCTTCCCGCTCCCGATGCCCCGGCCGGACCGGCGCAACCGGGCCGACCGGGCGCCGAAGGCGATGCGGGGCCCATCGCTGTCTATCTGGCCCCTTCACAGGAGCTGCTTCCAGCTCCCGTTCCCGCCAGGCCGCGCGAACGTTACGGGGTCCCCGGCGAAGCGGATCCGCTGCCCCGTCCCGCCGCCGGAGCCGCCAACTGGGCATCGAACCCCGCGGACGATGCCCGGGTGAAAGCCATCTGCCAATCCGTGGCACTTGCCGCACTGGAGGTCCTGGGCGGTGTCCGTCCGCTGCAGCAGATGGCCCGCTGGCTCGACCCCGAAAACTACGAACGGCTGCAGCTGCGCTCCAACCTCGTCCGCGGGCTGCAGCACAATCCCCAGGGGCGGTCCAGGACGGCACCCGATCCGCAGCTGCTGCACCGCAGCATACGCATCCGCTCCTGCCGCCTCTGCCCGGTGTCGGAAGGAATCTACGAGGCCACGGTAGTGGCACTGGAACACGAAAGAGCCCGCGCCGTTGCGCTGAGGGTTCAGCTGCGGCGCGGGCTCTGGAAGGTTACTGCCCTGGAGATCGGATAACCGGCCCCCGGTAACGCGGGTTTACTTGCGGCGCTTGGCCTTCTTCGCGGCGGACTTGCTGCCGGCCGCCGGAGCGGTCTTGGTGTCCTGCTTGTCGCGGGACGTCCGTTCCACCCTGGTCTCCACCCCGCCCTGGCTGTTCGGCGCGGTGAACTGCAGGCTGGCCGGCTGCTGCGGAGCTTCGAGTCCCGCCGCCTTGATGACCGGGGTACCGACGACGCCGCGGGCGTCCTTGACTCCCGGCAACCCGTTCGCTGCCGGGGCGATAGGTTCGCTGACCTGCACGTCGGCGTTGAAGAGGTAGCCCACGCTTTCCTCGCGGATGGCCTCCATCATGGTCTGGAACATCACGAATCCTTCGCGCTGGTATTCCACCAGCGGATCGCGCTGTGCCATGGCCCGCAGCCCGATGCCCTCCTTGAGGTAGTCCATCTCGTAGAGGTGTTCCTGCCACTTACGGCCGATGACGGAGAGCACCACGCGGCGCTCCAGTTCACGCATGGTGGCCGAGCCGAGGGCTTCCTCGCGTGCCTGGTAGGCCAGTTTCGCGTCGGAAAGGATCTCGTTGTGCAGGAAGTCGCGGGACAGCCGGGACCGGCCGCCGGCTTCTTCAACCACTTCGTCGATGGTCAGGCTGATCGGGTAAAGCGTCTTGAGGTTGGTCCACAGCTGCTCGAGGTCCCAGTCATCTCCGTGGCCCTCCGCGGTTGCCTCGTTGACCATCGCCGTGACCACGTCCTCCAGGAAGAAACTGATCTTTTCCTGCAGGTCGTCGCCTTCCAGGATCCGACGGCGGTCACCGTAGATCGCTTCACGCTGGCGGTTCAGGACGTCGTCGTACTTCAGGACGTTCTTGCGCTGCTCGGCGTTGCGGCCCTCAACCTGTCCCTGCGCGTTCTGGATCGCCTTGGAGACCAGCTTGGACTCCAGCGCCACGTCGTCGGGCATGGACGAGCTGTTCATGATCCGTTCGGCTGCACCGGAGTTGAACAGCCGCATCAGGTCGTCGGTGAGCGAGAGGTAGAACCGGGATTCGCCCGGATCGCCCTGGCGTCCGGACCGCCCGCGGAGCTGGTTGTCGATACGGCGGGATTCGTGGCGTTCGGTGCCGAGGACGTAAAGTCCGCCGAGTTCGACTACTTCCTGCTGCTCGGCGGCGACGGCGGTCCGTGCCTTTTCCAGGGCATCCGGCCAGGCGGCCTCGTAGTCCTCGGGGTTTTCGTTCGGGTCCAGTCCGCGGCGTTCCAGTTCGGCAATCGCGTTGAACTCGGCGTTGCCGCCCAGCATGATGTCGGTGCCGCGGCCGGCCATGTTGGTAGCCACCGTGACCGCTCCCTTGCGGCCCGCCTGGGCGACGATGGCGGCTTCACGTGCATGGTTCTTTGCGTTCAGCACTTCGTGGCGGATGCCGGCCTTGGCCAGCTGCTTGGAAAGGTACTCGCTCTTCTCCACGCTGGTGGTGCCGACCAGCACGGGCTGGCCTGAGGCGTGGCGCTCGGCAATGTCCTTCACGACGGCGTCGAACTTTGCCACTTCGTTCTTGTAGATCAGGTCCGCCTGGTCAATGCGGGCCATGGGCTTGTTGGTGGGAATGGGCACCACGCCAAGCTTGTACGTGCTCATGAACTCGGCGGCTTCGGTTTCGGCCGTACCGGTCATGCCGGCCAGCTTTTCGTAGAGGCGGAAGTAGTTCTGCAGGGTGACCGTGGCGAGCGTCTGGTTCTCGGCCTTGATGACCACCCCTTCCTTCGCCTCGATGGCCTGGTGCATGCCCTCGTTGTACCGGCGTCCGGCCAGAATGCGGCCGGTGTGCTCGTCGACGATCATGACCTCGCCGTTGAGGACCACGTAGTCCTTATCCCGCTTGAAGAGTTCCTTGGCCTTGATGGCGTTGTTCAGGAAGCCGATCAGCGGCGTGTTGGCCGCTTCATACAGGTTGGAGATACCGAGGTAGTCCTCGACCTTCTCGATGCCCGGTTCGAGGATGCCGACGGTGCGCTTCTTCTCGTCCACTTCATAGTCGGTGTCCTGCTTCAGCCGCTGGACGACCTTGGAGAACTCGGTGTACCACCGGTTCACGTCGCCGCTGGCCGCACCGGAGATGATCAGCGGCGTACGGGCTTCGTCAATCAGGATGGAGTCGACTTCGTCGACAATGGCAAAGTGGTGGCCGCGCTGGACCAGCTCGGCAGCGCTCCAGGCCATGTTGTCTCGCAGGTAATCGAACCCGAACTCGTTGTTGGTTCCGTACGTGATGTCGGCGGCATACTGTTCGCGCCGGGTCGCGGGGTCCTGGTTGGAGAGGATGCAGCCGCTGGTCATGCCGAGGAAGCGGAAAACGCGCCCCATCAGGTCCGACTGGTACTCCGCGAGATAGTCATTCACCGTGACGATATGGACGCCGCGTCCGGTCAGCGCATTGAGGTAGGCCGGGGCCGTTGCCACCAGGGTCTTGCCTTCACCGGTTTTCATTTCGGCAATGTTGCCCAGGTGCAGGGCGGCGCCGCCCATCAGCTGGACGTCGAAGTGCCGCATGCCGAGCGTACGCCCGGCAGCCTCACGGACAGCGGCAAACGCTTCGGGAAGGAGGTCGTCGAGGGACTCACCGCCGTTGTAGCGCTCCTTGAGGCGATCCGTTTCACCCCTGAGCTCGGCATCGGTCATGCCCTTGAACTCATCCTCGAGCACGTTGATCGCGTCGGCGTAGTTACGCAGTGTCTTCAGCGTCTTCTTGTCGCCGGTACGAAGAACTCGTTCGAGTAGTGATGCCACTGATTTGCTCCCAATCTAGTTGCCGAAATCTGGCGTCCTCAGTCTACGTGAGAGACGTACCGTGAAGGTCCGTTGTTCCCTAAAGACCTTTATTCCCTGCATACTGCCAGCTTCAGGGCGGGAGCCAGGTCTCCCACGGGTTTCACCATTATCTGCCCGAGCCCCAGCCACTGTGCCATGAGCCGCAGCTCTGCAGCGAGTTGACGCGCCGTCTGCGGCGGTGCTCCCGGTTCCGAAAAGGCTGCCTGAACAAGCAGCATACCCGCGGCGCGGTCCGCTTTGAGGTCCACTCTGGCCACCATTTCCTCGCCCAGCAGGAACGGCAGCACATAGTAGCCGAACCGGCGGTCCTGGGGCGGCGTATAGATTTCGATCCGGTAGTGGAAGCCGAACAGTTCTTCGAGCCGCCGCCGCTCGAAGATGAGGGAATCGAACGGACTCAGCAGCGCCTGGCCGGACACGGACCTCGGAACCACCGCCTCCGCGTGCAGGTAGGCCGGCCGTTGCCAGCCCGCCACCTCCACCCGCTCGAGGATGCCTTTCCTTGCAAGGACCTCCGCAGCGATGGCCGTCTCACGCTGCTGCAGACGGAAATAATCGGCAAGCCCCCGAACCGTCGCGACGCCGTGGGCCCGGGCTGCGACCTCGGTCAGGCGCAGCACTGCCTGCTCGGGATCGGATTGTTCCAGCGCCGCTGCGCCTGCAGGATGGACCAGCGCAGTCGGGGCATACAACCGTTCGAACTGCGGGGTCCGCCCGGCGGATCCGATCTGTCCGGCGGCGAACAGATCCTCAAGCACGCGCTTGGCGGCATTCCAGTTCCACCCCCAGCCGGTAGTCTCCCGCACGGCGCTGTGGCCGAGGAGGTCCATGACCTGGCGGGAGGTCAACGGCCTGCCCTCGGTCTGCAGAAGCGTGAGGATACGTTCACGAAGGTCTTCGGCAACCGGGGAAGGCAGGGAATGGGCGGTCATCCAGGTCCGCCGTTGGACCGCGCGGAGGTCCGCAAAGAGCTCGGGTCGGACAAAGCTTGCCTCGTGGGCCCAGTATTCGACCATGCGCCGCGGCCGCCGGGTCCCCAGCCGGTCCAGGATTGCCTGGTCGTAGGGGCCGAGCCGGGAAAAGATCGGGAGGTAGTGGCTGCGGGCAAGCACATTCACGGAGTCGATCTGCAGCAGGGCAAGCCGCTCAAAGGTACGGCCCACCTGCCTTGCGGTGACAAGGCCGGCGGGCCGTTCCCGAGCCAGTCCCTGCGCCGCCAGCGCCGTACGGCGGGCCTGTCGGAGCGAGAGCCGGGTTTTCATCCCCTCATCCTAGGGGAGCCGTCCGGCTGGACGGTCTAGTCGGTGGGTGGTCAGGCGGTGGCGCGGTCGTCCACGGGGGTTTCCGCTACGCGGTAGCCGCGGGTCTCTTCCCGCGGCTCTTCCGCACCGTCTGCGCACTTGGAGTCCAGGGTGATGACCCCGTAGGTCCAGCCCCGCCGGCGGTACACCACCGAAGGCGCGCCGGTTGCGGAATCCACAAACAGGTAGAAGTCGTGGCCGACCATCTCCATATTGTCCACGGCGTCGTCAAGGCTCATGGGGGCACCCGGGAAAACCTTGCGCCGGATCAATACGGGGCAGTCGCCGGTGGCGTCTTCCTCTGCTGTGTTCTGGGCGTTCTCATCGTTGGCCCGTTCCTCGGCGGCCGCCGCGACCTGCGCGTAGAGCGGCTCCGAGGTGCTCACGGGACCAAGATCAGCGGTGGCAACCCGGACGGGCACCGGAGCGTGGCGCCCGTGGTGCACCTTGCGCCTGTCGCTTGCCCGACGCAGCCGTTCCAGCAGCTTTCCGTACGCGAGGTCGAACGCCGCGAACTTGTCTCCGGATGTTGCTTCGGCACGGACAATCGGACCGCGGCCGGTGACCGTGATTTCCACGGTGAGGGCGCTGTCTGCGTCCCGGACGTTGCCCTGCTTCGTGACCCTGGCCTCCACCCGCTGGACCTTGTCGCCGAGCGCCTCCACTTTGCCGATTTTCTCTTCGGCGTACTCGCGGAACCGGTCTGAGACTGCAACGTTACGTCCGCTGATCATGAATTCCATGGTGCCCTCCAATAGATTTCGGTGACACAACAACGGCCGCTGCCAGATTGCCTTCGCGACCGTTGCCGCAGGATAGCCCCGCTACTTGAAGCTATCCATACTCAACACGTTAGATCACCGTGGAGCTTTATTCACGTCCCTCGTTTCCGTTTCCGACGTCCATGGAACGTGGCCCCGGAACGGTAGGGTCTGCGGGACTTGTGTTACGTGCCGGGGCCGGTGTGGCTGCCAGGACGGCGGCACCCTCTACCCGGGCGCCCGCCCGGCGCAGTGCCCGTACCGTCTCCGCAATAGTGGCTCCCGTGGTCAGCACGTCATCAACCACCAGGCAGTTGACTCCGGTTAGTCCTCCGGACCGACCGGCGGTCATGGTGTTCCGGACGTTGCGCCGCCGCGCGTTGCGGCCGAGTCCCTTTTGCGGGCCGGACGCGCCGGCCGGTCCTCCCCCGCGGCTCCGCAGCCGTGTGCCCGCAGGGCCGTACCCGGCTGGTATGGACACAAGGGAAGCCACGGCACAGCCGGCCGGCAGCAACCGCCGGCGCCGGAGCCGCGCCAGCAACAGTGCCAGCGGAAAATAGCCGCGTCTGCGAAGCGAGCCGCCCGTGCCGGGAACCGGAACCAGCAGCAGTGGAATATCCCCCGCCCTTCTGCGTGCATCCGTTACCGCGGCCTGCAGGACTCCGGCCAGGGCCGGGGCCAGGAACCCGGCCAGGTCGGTGTGCCCCCGGTTCTTAAAAGCCAGGAGGGTCCGCGCGAGCCCGCCTGCATACACACCTGCAGCCAGGACCGGCAGCGGGACAAAGAGACCCGGACCAGTGCCGGGGACCGGAGCTCCCGGTTCTGCGGCTGGAAGGGCGCCGGCACCTTCCTGCGCGGAATACGGATGCAGCGTGCCGCGCCGGATCCCCGCCGCACAGATCCTGCACAAAGAATGATCCGGCGCTCCGCAGGCCACGCATGATACAGGCGCAAGCCCGGCGGCCAAGCCGGACACCGCCGCGGCGATTCCCTGTCCCGCCGGGGAGTAAAGCAGCCGGTCCAGCTGCCGGTTCGGCATATCCATCCGTCCACGATGGGGCCGGCGCGGACCCAACGCGCGGCGGTGCCGCCCGCCCGGGGACATCCAACCGGGCGATTGGCTCGATCAGGCCGCTGTGGAGGAAATCAGGAGCGCTGCATCACCCCGGGAAAGCCGGGTCCCGGATTCCTTCCGTCCGGAGCGTCCAGCTACTGCCGACCTTGTTGAAGATGCCCTCTGAGGTCTGGATGAAAATGTCTTCAGCGCCGTTTCCTGCGCTCAGTCCCGTAATTCCTTCCTTCACGGAAAGCGGATCCGGAACGCGTGCTGTGCTGAGGATTACCGGCGCGGCTTCCTCGGCACCGGACTGCACCGCAACCACTGTGTCTTCCGAGGCCCATTTGACCCGGTCCACGGCCCCCGCTTCCGGGGGCACCTGAAGAATTGTCGGAACCGTGAGGGAGACGGGAACACCTTCGGGTGACCTCACGACGCCGGCAATCATGACCTCGCTGCGTCCGTCCCGGTTCGCCGCCACCAATGCCCGCGTACCATCGCGGGATATCCGCAGTTCAGTCACGGTTTGACCTTCCAGCCACGGCGCGGAAAGCACGGCCGCGGAACTGCTGTTTCCCCCGGGCGGTATCGCGAGAACCCGGGATCCGGTGCCCGTGGGTTGGGAGGTCCAGACCCATCGGCGTGGATCCACGCTGGGGGCCGTAAATCTTTCGGCCTCGGCCACCACGGAAACGTCCTGTCCGGTTCCCGTCACCAGCAGCGTGTTTTCCTGGCTGTTCAGGAAGGCGATGACCGATCCGTCCACCGACATGGCCGGATGCCGGGGGCCGTATTCCGCCACTGAGGGAATATCCCCGATCGGCTCGGGACCGTCGGCGTAGTAGGCAAGTTCGTCCTGATAGACCACAATCTGGGTGGCTCCGGCGGACGGATCGGCCACGGCGGACTGCAGCTCGCCGCTACCTTTGCCCAGGTCAACGTCCCGCTGGTCCACTGTCATGCTCACGGAGGTGACGTTGTTGAGGCCGCGCAGGTTCTGCTCAAGCTGCTTCACCATCTGCTGGCGGTTCCGGTCGCTGGAGTCCCGCAGCGATTCGGGTGCGAAGTCCACGACAGCCTCTCCCGAGGCCACCGGAACGGCATCGCGTGCCAATGCGGTGCCGGCAGGGAAGGCGCTGAGGACTGCGCCCTGGAGGTACGGAGCCGGGCCTACCAGGAGTTCCTTGACGATGTTGGCGGCAATGCCGGCCCGCTGGATGAACCACCGCGTATCCGGGACCCAGTACTGGTAGTCACTCGAATAGAAGTAGAGGTTATGGGCGATGAAGATCGCAGGGAAACTGGCGAGGGACACGATGATCCCGTCGGGGACGGCGCTGAGCCTCCACTGTCCCTGCACCTTTTCGAGCCGGACGGGGAATGCTTCGGTGCTGCCCTCCGGGGCGTCCGTCCGGATGCCCCGGGAATCCACGCTCCCCTGCACTTCCAGCTGGATCTGGAACAGGTCCGGTTCCGGCATGGCCACGATGCGTGAGGACCGGTAAATGGTCACCCGTTCCGTGGGGGACCATGTAGTCGCCACTTCCGGTGCCAGGAATTGCCGGGCCACGCTGTAATCGTCGGCAGCGCCCTTACCTGCGTCCATAAAGCCGCGGATGATGTCCTGCGGCGAGGCATCCTCGGCCGGGCCCTCGGGTGAGAAAACCGCATCCTCGCCCGTTTCCCCGCTGTTCTCCGCCGATGCCGTGCCTACCGGTCCGACGGTGGGTATCGAGGAGCAGCCGACCAGGACAAGGACGATGCTGAGCCACAGGACCAGCATCCGTCCGGCCCGTCCCCGCCGTGCCTGGGGCAGCACCTTCCGCTTAGTAGGCATCAATTTCCTCTTCCCGGGCCGGAGCCGCAGCAGTGAGCGCCAGGGGTCCGGCAACGACCTCGCGGGGAGACAACGGCACCGGGGATGATTCAAAGCCTGCACCGTGACGGCGGGGAAGCGTCAGGCGGAAGCAGGATCCGTTTCCCGGTTCGCCCCAGGCCTCGAGCCAGCCGTTGTGAAGCCGTGTGTCTTCGGTGGCAATGGACAAGCCCAGCCCGCTGCCGCCCGTGGTGCGTGCACGTGCCGGATCCGCCCTCCAGAAGCGGTCGAAGACATGGTCGGCGTCCTCTTCGGTCATCCCGATGCCATGGTCGCGGACCGCTATGCCCACGGCATCCTCGGAAGCTGCTATCGCAATCTCGATGGGTTCTCCTTCGCCGTGCTCCAATGCGTTCACCAGCAGGTTGCGCAGGATGCGTTCGATCCGGCGCGGGTCGGCGTCCACAACGCAGCTCGCCTCCTTGGAGACCACAACCACCTCGGAGCCGCAGTTGTTCGCGAGCGGCTCGGTGGCGTCAATCACGTCACGGACAATATGGAAGACATCGGTAGGTTCCAAATCGAGCGCGGCCGCCCCGGCGTCGAACCGGGAAATCTCCAGCAGGTCCGCCAGCAGCGCCTGGAACCGTTCCACTTGGTGATACAGCAGTTCGGTGGAGCGCCGGTACATCGGATCAAAGCTGTCGCGTGCTTCGTAGAGCACCTCCGCGGCCATGCGCACCGTGGTGAGCGGAGTCCGCAGCTCGTGGGACACGTCGGAAACAAACACCTGCTGCATACGCGACAGTGTAGCCAGCTGGGTGATCTGGTCCTGGAGCGTGCCGGCCATGCGGTTGAACGACGCCGCCAGGCGTGCAACTTCATCCTCGCCCTTGACCTCCATGCGCTCCTGCAGCTCCCCCGCTGCCAGCTTCTCCGACACCTCTGCCGCATCGCTGACCGCACCCAGTCCGGCCTTGGCTACGATCCATGCGATCGTGCCGCTGATGGCAAGCAGCAGGAATCCGGCAATCCAGAGAATCCGGTGGATGTCGTCGAGCGTCTCCTGCATCGAATGCAGGTCATAGATCAGGTAGAGGGCATATTCGGAGCTGTCCGGGGGCAGTGTGACCTTGGTGCCGAACGCAATGCCGGGCTCTCCGTTGGCGAGCTCAAGCGGAGACCAGAACACGTAATCCGTCTCGGACGCTGTGGCGTCGCTGGCAATAACGGCGTCGCTGAGTGCCACGGGAATGCCGCTGGCGGTGATGGTTCCGCTGTTCACCGAGGACGTGACATACAGGGGGTCCTGGGTCGGCAACGGGGTGAGCAGATAGGTCCGCTGAGCGTCTGCACCCTGCCCTTCCAGCAGCGGAAGGGTGTCCATGACCAGCCGGTCGGTACCCTCCCGGTCGCTCGCGGCGGTATCCCGGAAGTTGTCCTTCACCTTGGACAGACCGGCCGTCGCTTCGGTCCGGAACTGGGTCAGCCGCTCTTCATAGAGGGAATCGGCAATCTGATGGGAGAGGAAAGCACCGATCCCCGCGCCGGCGAGCGCCACCAGGAGGAGCGTGGAAACGACTGTCTTGAACTGCAGGGACCTCCGCCACTGGCGGGCGATCCGATGGAAAGTGGCGCGCCGGAAGGAATCGCGCAGGTGCGCCAGGCCCTGCAGGGCCATGTCCAATTTAGGGGATTTCCCGGCCATCCCGGCCAGGAACCCCGGCAACTTAGCTCTGACCCGCTTTGTATCCGACACCGCGCACCGTCAATACAATCTCGGGTGCTTCGGGGTCGCGTTCAATCTTTGAGCGGAGCCTCTGCACATGCACATTCACCAGCCGCGTGTCGGCGGCGTGGCGGTACCCCCAGACCTGTTCGAGCAGCATCTCGCGGGTGAAAACCTGCCAGGGCTTGCGTGCCAGTGCCACGAGCAGGTCGAATTCCAGCGGCGTGAGGGAAACACTGTCGCTGCCCCGGGTCACGGAATGGCCCGCAACATCAATGGAGACTTCGCCGATCCGCAGGGTCTCCGGCGATTTCTGGTCGCCCGGGCGCAGCCGGGCACGCACGCGCGCCACCAGTTCGGCGGGTTTGAAGGGCTTGGGCACATAATCGTCGGCGCCGGATTCGAGGCCGCGCACGACGTCGGACGTGTCGGACTTGGCGGTGAGCATCACGATGGGGGTGTCGGACTCGCTGCGGATCTGCCGGCACACTTCGATGCCGTCGATGCCGGGAAGCATCAGGTCCAGCAGCACCAGGTCCGGCTTGCTGTTGCGGAACACTTCAAGTGCGGAGGAACCGTCGGCACAGAACACCGGTTCAAACCCGTCGTTGCGCAGCACGATACCGATCATTTCGGCGAGTGCTTCGTCGTCGTCTACGACCAGTATGCGTGCCTTCATAGCTCCCTGTTTCCGCTGCTTGACTCACGCGCCGCTGCGCGCCCGGAGCAGCATCGACTGCCGCTCCCCCGGCGTTAAAGCCGACTAGGTTAATCCCTATCATCCTAAGGGACACATTTCCCGCCACGGCTCGCCGGGTGCTGTTTGGGCGGAGCGTCACTATAGTCGAGGTAAACAGACGCTAGTGCCTGCGGGGGAACGGCTGAGGATGAGCGAGCAAGAACACAACAACCGGAACAACAGCGGCCCGGACAGCGGACAGCAAACCACGGCGCAGAACGACGGCGCCCGGGGGCCCGTGCCCGGAATGCCGCAACCGCCCGTAAACCCGTGGGCGCAGCAGGCTCCTCCGCCACCCGGAATACCTCAGCCGCCGGTAAACCCGTGGGCGCAGCAGCAGGGTAATGCGTGGACACAGCCACCCGCCGCACCGGGGTACGCGCCCCCGGCATCCGCCTGGGAGCAGCCCAATCCCTACCGGGGCGGCCCCCTCCCCCAGCCCGGCTACACGCCGCCGCCCAAACCGGGCATCATTCCCCTGCGTCCCCTGGGGCTGGGTGAAATCCTGGACGGCGCGTTCCAGGCGTGCCGCCGCAACGCGTTGGCCGCCTTCGGCAACGCGTTTGTAGTCCAGGCCGTCATAACGCTGCTGGTTGTCGGATTGGGTGCGGGCTTCTTCGTCTCCGTAGACGGGTGGCTGCAGAGCGGATCGGCGAGCGGAGAAGTCACAGGGCCGGTCCTGGGGACGGTCGTCGGGGCGGTTTCGACCCTCGGCGGCCTCTCCCTGGCCGGGGTACTGATTGTCCAGGGCCTCCTGGTCCTTCCGGTGGTGCGGTCCATCCTTAACCTGCGGACCGGCTTCGGCCAGGTCTGGCGGCTGGCCCGCGGATCGCTCGGTCCGCTTGCCGGCCTCGCCTTACTGATGCTGGCCGGTGCCGCCGTGGGCGTCACGGTCCTCGCCGTGCTGGTTTACCTGATCATCGATACTCTCGGTGCAGCCGGGCTGCTCGTGGTGATACCGGCCCTGTTCGCGGTGGTTGCCGCGGTGGTGTGGGTCTCGGTGAAACTCTCCCTCGCACCGGCAGCACTGGTATTGGAAGGTATCGGTGTCTTTCCTGCGATTCGGCGGTCCTGGCGCCTCACCGGGCGCAACTGGTGGCGCACCTTCGGGATCATGGCCCTGACGAGCCTGATCGTCAATGTCCTGTCCCAGGTCCTTACGGTCCCGCTCTCCTTCGCCGCGAGCATGCTCACCCTGACGGACAGCACCGTCCTCATCGGCGTCAGCGTTGTCCTGATCTTCGCCTTCTCCCTGCTCCTGACCGCGGTGGCCTGCGGCTTCCAAAGTGCCGTCACAGCCCTGCTGTATGTCGACCTCCGCATCCGCCGGGAAGGCTTCGACCTTGCCTTGATGAAGGATCAGGAGAATCCGCAGGCACAGGATTCCGACTTCCTGCCCGGCCGGAATGCCGTGCCCATGGCCCGGAACACGCCGCATGGTCCCCCTGCGGGCATGAAGTAGACATGCCGTCCACAGCACGCCCATGGTTCGGCGCCGCCGGGGAAGCCCCGATCGAGCCCGATGCAGACCAGGCGCGGGACTGGGCGCGCGAAGAGTTGTCCAAGCGCGTGTACGAAGAAGCCCAACCCGGCCTGCTCGACCGGTTCTGGGCACGGGTCGGCAAGTGGCTGAACGAGTTGTTCGAGGATGCGGACGGGCTCGGCGCGGGTCCCGGAGTCCTGATACTGGTCCTGGCCGCCGTCGTGCTGGTGGCCGTCGCCATTCTCGTGATTCGCCCCCGGTTGAATGCGTCCGTGAAAAAGCGGACCGGGGTCTTCGCCCACGACGTCGTGGAACGGGCAACCGACCACCGTATCCGCGCGGAGCAGGCCGCCGCGGAGCACCGCTGGAATGATGCCCTTGCCGAGTCTTTCCGCGCGATGGTCCGCTCGGCGGAGGAACGGGTCATCTTCGATGCCCGGCCGGCCCGAACGGCTGCCGAAGCCGGTACCCGGCTGGCCGCCGCCTTCCCGGACCACCGCCCCGGGATCACCTGGATCCAGCAGCGGTTCGATGAGGTGCTCTACGGGAAGGCGGTTGCCGCGGAACCGGATTACGGACGCGCAGCCGCCCTTGATACGGCTTTGGAAGCAGCCCGGCCGGCAACTCCGGCATCGGCTGAACCGCCGTCGCTGGCGGTGCCGAAGTGAGCCGGGCCGCCAGTGAAGCGGCGCCCGCCGGCGGCCTTGAAGCCAGCGGCGGCAATGAGGAGCCCGGGCAGCCCCGGAGCCGCGGCAGGTTCACGGCCTGGCTGCGCCGGCACCGGGTCCCGCTTCTGCTTCTGCTGCTGCTCTGCGCAGTTGTGGTTGCTTCCGTCTGGGGACGCGCTGACCACGACACCGCTGCGCTCTCCCCCGCCAACCCTGCCCCGGACGGAGCCATGGCTGCCGCCGAAATCCTGGCGGACCGGGGAGTGGACGTACAGCACCACCAGACGATGGCGGAAGCGCTGGCCGCCCTTGAGGATAATCCCGGGGCGACTTTGCTGTTCCTTGACCCCTCGGGCTTCCTCACCGGTGAACAACGCCAGGACCTCGCCGATGCTGCCGGCCGGGTAGTGCTCGTGGAACCGTCCTTTGAGCAACTGGCGGATTTCGCCCCCGAGATCCGTTCCGCCGGGCTCCTTCCCGAGGATCCCGACCGTCACCGGCTCGACGCCGGCTGCGGCAACCGGGATGCGGAGGCCGCCGGTGCCGTTGAAGCCGGCGGGAAAACCTACCGCGGTCCGGTCACCTGTTTCCCGGCTCCCGGCAGCCAGGGCACCGACGCCGCGGGTTCCTACGCGGCCACCACGAGCGGATCCGCCGTGGTGCTTGGCAGCGCCGACCTGATCGCCAACGAAAGCGTCGCACGCGAGGGCAACGCCGCACTGGCCTTTCGAACGCTCGGCGCGGACGACACACTGGTCTGGTACCAGGCCGGCCCCTTCGACGTTCCCCCTTCGGAAGCGCCCGCCGATCCCTTCTCCCTACTGCCCGCATGGGTGAATCCGCTCCTGTTCTGGCTCCTGCTGGTCGCCTGCGCGGCTGCGTTCTGGCGGGGCCGCAGGCTCGGCCCGCTGATGGAGGAACCCCTGCCCGTTATCGTCCATGCGGCCGAGACCGCTGAGGGCCGGGCCCGCCTGTACCAGGACAGCCAGGCTGTGGCCCATGCGGCCGCCACCCTGCGTGCGGCGGCCTTGACGCGCCTGGCGGCACACCTGCGGGTGGGACCGGGAGCCGGCGTTGACACGGTCACGCGTGCGACGGCGAACGCATCCGGCCGCAGCTATTCCGAGACCGACCATCTGCTCAACCAGCGACTGCCCGGAACCGGCGCGGAACTCGTGCGCTGGGCCCGGGACCTGAAAAACCTAGAGGAAGAGGCCACTTCATCATGAGCCAGCAGTACGAGCCCTACGCCCCCGCAGCCTCCGGAGCCGCCAACGGCACCGCGCCGGCGCCTCCCCCGTCCCCGGGAGAGGACCCTGTGCGGGAAGCCCTGGCGCAGGTCCGGCGTGAGGTTGCCAAGGCGGTGGTGGGGCAGGACGCAGCCGTGACGGGCTTGATCATTGCCCTGCTGGCCAAGGGGCATGTGCTCCTGGAGGGGGTGCCCGGCGTAGCCAAGACGCTGCTGGTACGAAGCCTTTCCGCGGCACTGGACCTGGACACCAAGCGCGTCCAGTTCACCCCCGACCTCATGCCCGGCGATGTCACCGGCTCGCTGATCTACGACAACCGTTCCTCCGGGTTCTCCTTCCGGGAGGGACCGGTGTTCACCAACATCCTGCTCGCGGACGAAATCAACCGCACGCCGCCCAAGACCCAGGCGTCCCTGCTGGAAGCCATGGAAGAACGCCAGGTAACCGTGGACGGTGTCACCCGTCCCCTGCCCGAACCGTTCATTGTTGCGGCAACGCAGAATCCGGTGGAGTACGAGGGAACGTACCCGCTCCCCGAAGCCCAGCTCGACCGGTTCCTGCTCAAGATGACCCTTGACCTGCCCGGCCGCGAGGACGAGATCGAAGTGATCCGCCGGCACAGCGGCGGCTTCGATCCGCGGAACCTCGCCGCGGCCGGTGTCCGGCCGGTCGCCTCGGCCCGGGACCTGGAACTGGCACGCGAGGCAGTGGCCAGGGTGACCGTTGCGCCCGAGGTCCTCGCCTACATCGTGGACCTCGTCCGGGCGACGCGGTCGGCGCCGTCGTTCCAGCTCGGGGTGTCCCCCCGCGGAGCCACGGCCCTCCTGAATACTGCCCGGGCCTGGGCCTGGCTCTCGGGGCGGGCCTTCGTGACTCCCGACGACGTCAAGGCGCTCACCCTTCCCGCCCTGCGGCACCGTGTGGCGCTTCGGCCCGAGGCCCAGATGGACGGGGTCAATGTGGACGATGTGCTGGGAAGCATCCTCGCCACAGTGCCGGTTCCCCGGTAGCCCCGATGGCTGTTTCGGGCCGCTTTGTCCTGCTGGCACTCCTGGGCTCCGTACCCGTGGTGCTTTATCCCGGTGCCGCCTCGATCCTGCTCTGGCTGGCTTTCCTGGCTGCCGCTGCCGGATTGGACCTGCTGCTGGCTGCCCCCGTGCGGCGGCTCCGCGTGGAGCGGCGCCTGCCGGACAGCGTGCGGCTGAGCGAAACGACGGCGGGAACCCTGGTGGTCCGCAATGACGCCAAGGCCCGGCTGCGGGCCGTGGTCCGGGACGGTTGGCAGCCTTCCGCCGGTGCCCGCAACCCGCAGCAGCGCCTGGCCGTTCCGGCCGGTGAAGCCCGGGCCATGGACGTGGTGCTGGAACCTGCCCGCCGCGGGATCCTGAAAAGCGGACATGTGGCGGTCCGCAGTTTCGGGCCTTTCGGACTCGCGGCCCGCCAGCGGACGCTGCCTGTGCCCGGAGAAATCCGGGTGCTTCCTCCCTTCCATGCCAAGCGGCACCTGCCCTCGAAACTGCGCAGGCTGAGGGAGCTGGACGGGAACGCCTCGGTACAGCTGCGCGGGGCCGGGACCGAATTCGACTCGCTGCGCGAATATGTGCGGGGCGACGACGTCCGCTCCATCGACTGGCGTGCCACCGCCCGGCGCCAGGACACCGTGGTGCGGACCTGGCGGCCCGAACGCGACCGCCGGGTGGTCATTGCCCTGGACACCTCCCGGACGTCCGCCGCCCGGATCGAAGACGAACCCCGCCTGGACACCGGCATTGAAGCTACCCTGCTCCTGGCCGTGCTTGCCCGCAGCGGCGGCGACCGGGTGGACTTCCTGGCCTTCGACCGGCGGATCCGGGCGCGCGTGGACTCCGGCGGCAAGGAAAACCTGCTGAGCCGGCTCGTCACTGCCGCGGCACCGCTGGAACCGGAACTCATCGAAGCGGACTTCTCCCTGCTGCCCGGAGCCGTGCACGCCGTGTCCGCCCGCCGTTCCCTGGTCGTCCTGATCACCGCACTGGATTCCGGAGCTGTCGAGGAGGGGCTGGTGCAGGTCCTGCCCCGGCTGCTGGAAAAGCATGTGGTGGTGGTTGCCTCCGTGCGGGATCCCGGCCTGGACGAGCTGCGTTCCGGCGGAGGCACAACGCCGGCAGTCTTCCGTGCCGCGGCAGCCGAGCGGGCCCTCCTCGACCGGGCTGCGGTCAGCGCGCAGCTGCGGTCGATGGGAGCGGAAGTGGTGGATGAGCCGCCGCACGAGCTGGCTCCGAAACTTGCTGATATGTATCTCCGCCTCAAGGCCACCGGAAGGCTGTAGCCGTGGACTCGGTGTACCAGCAGGTCCTCGGAGCAGGGTTCCTTCGCCTGCAGCCCCAGCTGCAGGCGTATTTCAGCCTCGGCCCGGACGCCGCCCGGTTCGGTGAAGGAACCGGCGTCTTTCTCCGCGCCGGTTGCCCGCGGCCCTGGCTGCGTCCGCTGCTGCCGCTGGTTCCGGTGTCCAACGCCTTTTTCCCGGAGTACGGGACCTCCGTCCCCTTCTCCATCCGCAACTATCCGCATCGCGACCCGTGGGGCCGGCCGGCGCTGACTGCGGTCCGCCGCTTTGACTTCCCGGGCCGGCAGCGGACCTTCGAGGACACCACGGTGCTGACCGGGCCCGGGGTCCTGACGGACTATCTGGGCCGCCGCCGCAACCTGGCCACGAACCTGCTGCTGCGGGTCTCGGACGACGGCCACCTGCACATGAATTCCCCGGGAAGCCGGCTGTTCCTCGGTCCGCTGCGGCTGCCCCTGCCGGACTTCGCCGGTGCCGACGCGCAGGTGGAACAGTGGTGGGACGAACAGCAGGACCGGTTCCGGATCCGCACCCGGGTCATCCAGCGGCAGGTCGGCACGGTATTCGAGTACGACGGCGCGTTCAGCTACGCCAGCCGCGATTTCGACGGCGGCCTGCCTGCCGACGTCGAACCGGCACGCTGGGAGCGCCGGACCTAGGTCCGCGCGGACCCGTCCCCGGCAGGTTTACCCCTCGGCTACCACCTGGTTCAATGCCGACGCAGTCTGCGTGAGGCGGGCCAGGACTTTCCGCGCCGCCTCCGGTGAAATATCGGCCAGCCCGGCGGCAGGTGCCAGGCGAAGCGCCGGCAGGTCCTGTTGCGGGAGCCCCAGTTTCCGCCAGGGCCGCAGCACCCGTTCCACCAGGTCGGTGACCTGGGGCAGTGCGGCTCCGTCCGCGGGAACCGGAAGGATGCCCAGCCAGATCCGGCGTCCGCCTTCAACGGCTTCGGCGATGCCTTCCCAGTCGCGGGCGTCCAGCCCGTCGGCTGCGAGGGCCGCGCCCTGCGCTCCGGCGCCGACGGCGAGCTCGAACGGTGACCGGGCGCCGGGCCGCAGCGGTCCGAATGCCTCCGCACGGGGCAGGGTGAAGACAGTGTCCGCGCCGACGGCTTCGATTGCCTCGCGGACCTGCTGCCAGGCGCTGGATACCTCCGAAGACGGTACGGAACGCAGTGTGCGGTAGCCGCTGGCGGTGGGGATCCCGCCGGCAAGGACTGCGGCGGCGTCAGGCTCGTCGACCTGCACCGTGATCCGTGCGCCCGGTGCCGACGACGACGCGCGGGCCACATAGTCGCCCACTCCGGCAGTGAAGGACTGGAGAATGTCCCGGCGGGCACCGGCGTCGGACAACGCCCGCTCGCCGTTGTGCAGATAAAGATTCGCGGCAAGCGAGAGCGGTCCGCGGACGGAGATCTTCAACGCCTCGCCTGTGCGTTCTTCGGCTCCGACGACGTCGGCAAGTGCGTTCAGGTCCTGGGTCAGCAGGGACACCGCGCGGCGGTGGTCCTTGCCCGGGCGCTCCACCAGGCGCCAGCCGTGCGGCTGGACATCCACGAAAAGGTCCACAAGCAGGGCGGCGCTCCGTCCGAGCGCGTCGGCCCCCGGCCCGCGCTGCGGCAGTTCAACCAGGAAGGGCAGGTGCGGGTCGCCCAGCTCACCTCGGACTACCCGGCTCGATTCGACCGGATCGGTCCCCGGCCAGCTGCCGAGCGCCGTCGCCGTAACCATGCCGTTTCGTGCTTCGGGTCGGGCGGGCTGCTCCGGAGGAACTGCTTCCCCGCGCCGGTCCTCAGGCCTCCGGGACATCTGTTCCGCCGTTGCGGGTCTGGGAGATTGCCTGATGGTGGCGGATCACTTCGCTGATGATGAAGTTCAGGAATTTCTCCGCGAAGGCGGGGTCCAGATGGGCGTCTGCGGCCAGGCGGCGCAGGCGTGCAATCTGGGCCACTTCCCGTCCCGGGTCCGCCGGCGGCAAGTGGTGCTCCGCCTTCAGATGGCCCACCCGCTGGGTCGCCTTGAAGCGTTCGGCAAGAAGGTACACGAGAGTGGCGTCGATGTTGTCGATGCTGCTGCGCATGGCAAGCAGCTCTTCCATGACATCCTCGGCGACCTTCCCGGAGAGGGAACTTGCCCGCGGATCGAACTCATGGTCCGGTGATTCGCTCATTGGTCCTGTCTGGCTCATTGGACCAGTTTAGGTGGAGCGGCTCCCGGCCCGGAGCAGATTACGCCCGGCTTCGGCGAGGCGCTGCGCCGGTACCGGGAAACGGCCGTAAAACCAGGGCTTTAGGAAACCGCTGCGGGGTCCCATTCAAGGGAACGTGCCGAGTCGATGGTCGCCTGTCCCAGCACTCGGGTTCCCTGGTAAAGCACCATGGACTGGCCGGGGGCAACCCCGCGCATGGGTTCGACCAGCCGGACCACAAGCTCTTCGCGTGTTGCACCGGTGGCCTCGTCGGCTACGTCCTCCATCCAGCCGGTGGCTGCCACGGGGTCGCCGTGGGCGCGGACCTGGACCTTGCAGTCGAAGGTGGTCCGGGCGGCGATCTCGGGGATCGGCAGTCCGGCCCAGGAAATCTTGATGCCGCGCATCTGGTCAATGTTCAGCAGCTGCTCGGGTCCGACCACGACCTTGTTTTCCTTCGGCCGGATTTCCAGGACGAAGCGGGGCTTGCCGTCCGCGGCGGGCGTGCCGAGCTTCAGTCCGCGCCGCTGGCCCACGGTGAACGCGTTCGCGCCGGGGTGGGTGCCGAGCTTCTCCCCCGTCTCGTCCACGATGTCGCCCTCGGTCATGTTGATGCGCTCTTCGAGCCAGCCGCGGGTATCACCGTCGGGAATGAAGCAGATGTCGTGGCTGTCGGGCTTGTTCGCCACGGACAGGCCGCGGCGTTCGGCTTCGGCCCGCACTTCGGCCTTGGACGGGGTTTCGGCCAGCGGGAACATGCAGTGGCGCAGCTGCTCCTCCGTGAGCACGCCCAGCACGTAGGACTGGTCCTTGGCCCAGTCGGCGGCACGGTGCAGCTCCGGGTTGCCTTCGGCGTTCGTGATCACCTTGGCGTAGTGGCCTGTGCAGACGGCGTCGAAGCCCAGCGCGAGCGCCTTTTCCAGCAGGGCGGCGAACTTGATCCGTTCGTTGCAGCGCATGCAGGGATTGGGTGTGCGTCCGGCGGCGTATTCGGCCACGAAGTCGTCCACGACGTCTTCCTTGAACCGCTCGGAGAAGTCCCAGACGTAGTACGGAATGCCGAGGATGTCGCAGGCGCGCCAGGCGTCGCGGGAGTCTTCGATGGTGCAGCAGCCGCGGCTGCCGGTGCGCAGGGTGCCCGGCATCCGGGACAGCGCAAGGTGGACGCCGACGACGTCGTGCCCGGCCTCCACTGCCCGTGCCGCGGCCACGGCGGAATCGACTCCGCCACTCATTGCTGCCAAAACCTTCATGAAGTAAAACCTGTTCCTGCTGTTTGGATGCTGCTTACGTGTCCGGCCATGCCGGCCTTCTTGGCCCGCTCATATGCTTCGGGAAGTGCCTGCAACAAAGTGTCAACGTCTTCGGCGGTGGTTGTATGCCCGAGGCTGAACCGTTGGGCACCGCGGGCCTCGGTTTCGGTCAGTCCCATCGCCAGGAGTACGTGCGAAGGCCGCGGGACGCCGGCTGTGCAGGCAGACCCGGTCGAGGACTCCACTCCGGCCAGATCCAGCAGGAAAAGCAGTGAATCGCCTTCGCAGCCGGGGAAGGTGAAGTGGGCGTTGCCCGGCAGCCGGCGTCCGCCGCCGTCGTCGTCCCGCGCGCCCCGCAGGACTGCCTCCGGAATGGCCCGCTCGACGCCGGTGATGAGGTAGTCGCGGAGCGTGCGCAGGCGTTCGGCCTCGTCCGTCAGGTGCTCGGCGGCGTCCTGCGCTGCCGCGGCGAACGCTGCTATTCCCGCGGTGTCCAAGGTGCCGGAGCGGATGTCCCGTTCCTGTCCGCCGCCGTGCTGGACGGGCGTGAGCTTGACGGCACGGCCAACAACCAGTGCACCCACTCCCACCGGGCCACCGATCTTGTGGGCGCTGAGGGCCATCGTGTCCAGGCCGGCGGACCGGAAGCCGATCGGCAGCGCGCCGAAAGCCTGGACCGCATCCGAATGGACCGGGACGCCGTATTCGTGGGCCAGGGAAGCGATGGCCCGGATGTCCTGGACGGTCCCGACCTCATTGTTTGCCCACATAGCGGTGAGCAGCGCTGTGCTGTCTGCGTTGGCTTCGAGTTCGCGTCGGATGGCGTCGAGGGAAATGACGCCCTCGTGATCCACCGGGATCCACACCGGCACCGCGCCTTCATGTTTCTCCAGCCATTCGACGGCGTCCAGCACGGCATGGTGTTCGATGCCGGAGACCAGGATGCGGTTGCGTACCGGGTCGGCATCGCGCCGGGCCCAGAAAAGACCCTTGACGGCCAGGTTGTCCGCTTCGGTACCGCCGGAGGTGAAAATGATCTCCGAGGGATGGCAGCCTGCGGCGGCGGCCAGGACTTCCCTGGAGTCCTCTACGACCATCCGGGCACGTCGGCCCGAACCGTGCAGGGACGAAGGGTTGCCGCTGCGGCTGAGTTCTGCGGTGAGTGCGGCGAGGGCCGAAGCCGAAATCGGCGTGGTCGCCGCGTGATCTAGATACACGGGCACCAACCAATTCTAGCGGTCATGGCGGCTCCTGCCGATTCGGGCGGCTGGGACTTTCCTGACGTTTCCCGCGGCGTGTCCGGTCCCGCTCCGCAACAGTTTCCTGACCGGCACCGGTCCGTCGCAGCACCCGGTGCTATTGAGGACGCGGGCTGTCCTCAATAGGGACCACTATTACGTCATGTGGGATACAGCATCGCGCTCATTCGAGGTCCTTCGAAAACTGCAGCGGAGGGGTTTCGTTGCGGGCGAGACCCTGGCTTTCGACTTCGGGGTGACAACCCGCACCATCCGCCGCGACGTGGCACGGCTGCGCGACCTGGGGTACCCGATCGACACGCGCCTGGGTATCGACGGCGGCTACTCGCTGGAACCGGGCACGGTGCTCCCGCCGATTTTCCTCAGCATGGATGAAGCGTTGGCCTGCGCCCTCGCACTGCGCCGGTGGAACGAGGCGGCTGAACCGCACTTGGCGGCCGGCGCGCTGCAGAAGGTCCTCGCCTCGATGCCCAAACGCGTGCAGTGGATCATGACGGCCCTCGACCAGGCAGCAGTCGATCTCGAAATTGACGGCCTCAGGGAACCGGAGCCGGCCCCGGTCGACGTCGGCGTGCTCGGGGAATTAGCCCGGGCCTGTGTCCTGCACCGCCGCGCGGAGTTCCTGCACACGCAGCGCAACGGGAAGGAGGAGATGCGCACAGCGGATTCATTCGCCTTGGTCAACACGGTCCGCCGCTGGTATTTCGTGGCCTTCGACCTGAACCGGGACGAATGGCGCACCTACCGGGTCGACCGGATCTCCACCGTGACGGTGACCGGAGCGCCGGTCCGCGAGCGCGTCTTCCCCGGCACAGGTGTCGAGGCATGGGTGACTCAGCAGCTCCGCACCGGCTGGCAGCAGGTCACGGCCACTGTACGGGTCCACGCCCCGCTGGAGGCCGTGAGCCGGTGGGTGGCGCCGGCGTGGGGAACCGTCGAAGACGACGGCGCGGGGTCCGTTATTGTGCGGGCAGGAGCGGACAGCTACGACGCGATCGCCCGCTGGCTCCTCCTGGTGCAGGCGGACATCGACGTCATCGAGCCTGCGGAGCTGCGCGAAGCATTCGGACGCGTAGCCGCCCGCGCCGCCCGCTCGGCCACGGAGTGAGCGGGAACCGCGGTTTGCCCTTTACCGAAGCGGACGGAAGAAGTCGGAGAGATCGTCCATAAGCAGGGCGGGCTCTTCGAGGGCGGCGAAGTGTCCGCCACGGTCGGTGATGTCGGTCCACCGCGTGATCGTATTCTCCTGCTCGGCATAGCGGCGGATACCGACGTCGTGGGCAAACATGATGACGCCGGTAGGCACACCCGACGGCTCCCTGCGGGCTCCCCATGCCGGTTGCTGGGCGTAGCCGATAAACGCAGCCGTTCCTGCGGAACCGGTGATCCAGTACAGCATGACGTTCGTCAGGATGCGCTCGAGGTCAATGACCGTCTCCGGGAGGGCTTTGTCCGGGAAAGTCCACTTCTGGAACTTGTCCAGGATCCAGGCGAGCAGGCCGGCCGGGGAATCGACCAGGGCTGCGGCTATCGTCTGCGGTCTCGTCGACTGGATCGCGATATACCCGTATTCGTCCTGCAGGAAACGCTGCACCCGGCTTAGCCGATCAAGCTCCAGCGGGGTAAAAGCGGCGAGATCATCGCTGGTGGGTGTCTGCAGCGGCATGCCTATCGACCCGTTGACGTGGACACCCACCACGTTGCGTGGAGCGGCACGTCCGACGTCGGGCGAGACCGCCGCGCCGATATCTCCCCCGTGTGCCCCGTACCGGCGGTAGCCCAGCCGGCCCATGAGCGTTGCCCAGGCGCGGCCGATGCGCGCCGTGTCCCAACCTGCCTCGGTCACGGGGGTAGAGAACCCGAACCCCGGGAGTGAGGGGATCACCAGGTCGAAAGCATCCACAGTGTCCCGTCCGTGCGCGGCCGGATCGGTGAGCGGGCCGATCAGATCCAGGAACTCGACAAAGGAACCGGGCCAGCCGTGGGTGAGGAGGAGCGGCAACGCGCCCTCGGCCTTCGAGCGGATGT
The DNA here is from genome assembly GCF_024385485.1 of Arthrobacter sp. zg-Y1116. Lineage (NCBI taxonomy): Bacteria > Bacillati > Actinomycetota > Actinomycetes > Micrococcales > Micrococcaceae > Arthrobacter > Arthrobacter sp. zg-Y1116. The sequence goes on from NZ_JANFLR010000001.1 coordinate 237,999, forward strand.
GGAGGAAGTGGATCTGCTGGCCGTCGATGACAGTGGTGAACTGGGGCAGCCCGTTCAGGGCAGCTGCATGCAACGCCCAGTCGTATTCATCGGCCCAGTACGCAACCACGCGTTCGAGGTAGCCGGACGGGACACCCGTTGCCCATTCTTCCCCTGGCAGTGCGGGCGCGAACCGTGTTCCCCGGAGCCTGTGGCTGAGCCGGCCTACCAGAGCCGGGTCGATCGGGATGCTGAAGGGCTGGATCTGCTCATTCACGGGTTCCTCCGCCGGTCGTAGGTCGGGGACAGATCCCCGATGTACGCCGACGATACGGATCCCGCAGGACACACCCTGTCCTCCTCTGCCCCGGCGCGGAAAATTCATCGTCCCGGATACCCCTTCCCCCGCCCAGGCTGCGGTGCAGGGACGACCGGTAGACTTGCCTCACGCAGCCGGACCAGCCGCCCGAGAGGAACCGCTTTGAGCCCGTCAGACCCGACGCTCTATGAGGTTTTAGGCCTGACCCGCGCGGCATCGGCGGTCGAAATCAAGACCGCCTACCGGAAGGCAGCCCGGAACGCCCATCCGGACCAGGGCGGCACGAGCGAGAGCTTCCACCGGGTCACGGAAGCATACCGGGTGCTCTCCGATCCGCGGCGAAAGGCCGCGTACGATCGCCGGTTCGGCCAGGGCACGGACGCCGGCAGCACCGGCGCCGCTGCCGGCAGCAGCTCCGGCAGCCCGTCCAGCCGGGCCGCGGGAACCGGGTCCGCCCCCGAACGGACCACGGCAGACCTGGACCGGCCGCCGGTGTTTGTCCCGGATTTCTCCCCGAAGAATCCTCCCCTCATCCCCCTGGTCCTGGCCGGACAGCAGGTCCACGGCGCACCGCGCCGTCCGGGTTTCTTCTCGCGGATCGGCTCCAACGCCGCGGGACGCTTCGAGGCCGAAAACCGGACCATCCACCTGCTGGAACGCGAATTGCTGGAGGACTACCCGGCCGCGCGCCTAATCAACGGCCTCCATATTCCGGACACGGGACCGCGCGGCGGCAACCTCGATGTCAGCCACGTGCTGCTGGGCGGCTACCGCATGGCAGTCCTGGGTTCGCTGATGGCCTCGCCCGGCAACTACCGGTGGGACGGACAGCATCTGCTGCACCGCGGCCGGGAGGTGTCCACCCTGCGGCTGGCCGATGCGGTGCGCACCCTCCAGTCCCGCTTTCCGGAGTGCAATGCCACGGGCTGGCTTGTCCTCCACAGCCCTAACGGGAATCCCTTCGAGCCCATCGTCGATTACCCGCCGAGGCTGAGCCGCTCAGCGCCCGCGACCCTGCATGTCGCCAATCCCGGCGGCCTGCTGCGGGAGCTGCGGAGGTTCTTTGCCGAAGGCCCCCAGCCGAACACCGTCCAGCTGCCGGTGCTGGCGCCGTTGATCGACGCGACCACCCGTTGACTGATGCGTTGGGGCCCCGGTGACGGGCATAGGATGTATTCGTGTTCCGTATCCTCTTCCATTCCCCTGAAATCCCCGGCAACACCGGAAATGCCATTCGCCTTGCCGCCATCACGGGGGCCGAGCTCCACCTGGTTGAGCCCCTCGGCTTCAGCCTGGAGGATTCCAAACTTCGGCGCGCAGGCCTGGATTACCACGACCTCGCCGTCCTGCATGTCCATGCGAGCCTGCAGGACGCCTGGGACGCCCTGAAACCCGAGCGCGTATATGCCTTCACCTCGGACGGTGACACTTCCTACACAGATATCGAGTATCGTGCCGGAGACGTCCTGATGTTCGGCCGCGAGTCGGTCGGGCTTTCGGACGAGGTAAAGAAGGACCCGCATGTCACCGCCCGGGTACGGCTGCCCATGCTGCCCACCCTGCGCTCCCTGAACCTGGCGAACTCCGCCTCCATAGCCGTTTACGAAGCCTGGCGCCAGCACGGCTTCGCCGGCGCCCAGCTCTAGCGAAGGATTCTTCCCATGCCTGAACTCCACATCGGCAACGCGTTCGACGACGGCGCCGCCGACTTCGAGCGGCTCGCGCCGTCGCTCTGGAATCCCATGGGAAATGCGCTCGTGGCCGCGGCGGACATCACGCTCGGCAACCGGGTCCTGGACGCAGGCTGCGGCACCGGTGCATCCACTATCCCGGCCGCGCAGTTCGCCGGTCCCGACGGCGTCGTCGACGGGGTGGACCTCAGTGCAGGGATGCTGGCCCTGACCCAGGCCAAGGCAGACACGCTCTCGCTCAACAACGTCCACCTTGCACAGGCCGACCTCACCTCGTGGCAGGCGGAGGAACCCTACGACGCGGTGGTCTGCGCCTACTCCCTGTTCTTCGTTCCGGAAATGGACGCCGGCGCCGCCCACCTCGTGTCGCTGCTTCGCAGCGGCGGGCGCTTCGCCCTCAGCACGTGGGCCGAAGGTTCCTGGGAGCCCTTCAGGGAGCTGCTGTGGAAAGCCTGCCTGCAGGAACGGCCCGACCTTGACGCCCTCCCCCAGTCGGGAGCCGAAAACGTCCAGCGGCTCCAGACGCCGGAGCAGCTCACGTCTTGGCTCGAGTCCCTGGGCCTGACCGAAATCACCGTGGCCCCCACGCCGGGACAGGTCCAGCTCAGCCCGTCCCTCGCCTGGTCGCTGGTGCTCGGCGGCGGTTACCGGATGCTGCTGCCCGAAGATCCGGCGGCCGTGGACCGGGTCCGGACCGCGTTCCTGGCCGAACTCGGTGACGACTTCGCACTGAATACCGACACCCTGATCGCCACGGCTGTCCGCCCGTAGCCGGCCAACGGCAGGGACGGCGGGCAGCACAGCAGGCGATAGCTGCGGCAGCTAGAATCCGGCGATGGTCTCCGGGGTGTTCACGCCTACGGCGTGGAAGGTTTCCGCGCTGACGCCCTCGGCCAGGCCGTGCCGGCGGGCGTTGTCCTGCAGGAACCGCCGGACCGAGGCGTCCATGCCCTCGATGTCCGGATGCTGGCTCGCATGGACCCGGATGGCGGCAAGCTTGACGTCTACCGTGGAACTGACATCCACGGCAGTGTTCTCCCGCTCCCGCGGCGCCCCGTAAAACCACAGCCACGGCACCTTGTACGCTTCCAGCCCCTGCTCCGCGAGCTCCGGATAGGCGAAGGGATTCTCGGCGGCCGGGTACACGGCGCGAGTCACTATTTCGCCGCAGGCCAGGTGGTCGGGATGGCTGGCCTGGAGGCGGTCCCAGTTCCGTTCGGGGTGCATGGACAGCACGACGTCGGGACGCACGCGCCGGATCTGCTCCACCGCGCGGGCGATCACCGAGTGGTTGGCTTCCAAGTAGCCGTCCCGCTCCCCCAGGAACACAATGTCCTGCACTCCCACCTGCCGGGCCGCTTCCCGCTGTTCACCGCTCCGCAGGGCGCTGACGCCGGAGCGGTCTGTTGGGTCGAAGCCGCCGGCATCACCGGAGGTCATGATGCAGTAGGTGATTTCCGTGCCCTCGCGTGCCCAGCGGGCCAGCGTGCCGGCGGCGCCGAAATCGATGTCGTCCGGATGGGCTGCGAAGGCCAGGGCCCGTGCGGGAGCCGACGTCGGGAACATATCAGGCCCTGCGCTTCCGGATCTCTTCGGCGGCCTGGGGCAGCACTGAGAACACATCGCCGACAATGCCGAAGTCCGCGATCTCGAACACCGGTGCATCGGCGTCCTTGTTGACCGCGACGATCACCTTGGCGGTCTGCATACCGGCCTTTTGCTGGATGGCGCCGGAGATGCCGGCGGAAATGTACAACTGCGGGGAGACGGTCTTGCCGGTCTGTCCCACCTGGGCGGAATGTTCAATCCAGCCTGCGTCCGTGGCCGCACGGGACGCGCCCACCGCTCCGCCGAGGAGGTCAGCGAGTTCCTCCACGGGACCGAAGTTCCCGTCCATGCCGCGTCCGCCCGCAACGATCACCCGTGCCTCGGCCAGTTCGGGACGTCCGCTCACGCGCTTGCCGGAGCGGCCGGTGACCCGTGCGGCAGGGCCGGTTTCCGAGAGCGGAACCTCGACCCGCTGCGGAGCCGGGGCTGACGGAGCGGCCGGTGCGGGCTCGACGCTGTTGGCCTTCACGGTGATGATGGGCGTGCCGGTGCGTACCCGGCAGGTCGAGGTGTAGGACCCGGCGAGCACCGACTTGGTGACGGCGAGGTCCGGCGCCACCGCAACGGCGTCAGTGATGACTCCGGAGCCGAGCTTGATTCCGGCGCGGGCTGCAATCTCGCGGTCCTCGAAGGAGTTGCCCAGCAGGATCGCGGCGGGCTGCTCGCTCTTGGCGGCGTCCGCCAGGAAGGCAGCCTTCGCGGCCACTAGGACGGTGTCCAGTTCCCCGGCCGGCTCATAGACCTTCACGGCGCCGTGGGAGGCAAGTGCGTCGAGCATGGCCGGATCCACCCTGTGGGCGGCAGCTACCGCGGGTTCGCCCACCGTGCCGGCAAGGGTTAGCAGTTCGCGGGCAGCCCGCGGCAGGGGCAGGGCTGGGACATCGAGAAAAACCAGGACGGACGCCATGGTGCGCTCCTTAGGACGTAGGCGGCGGCGCCTGCGAAGCGCCGGTTTCAAGCAGGAGAAGTCTTAGATCAGTTTCTGGGCGGCAAGGTAGTCCACCAGCTGCACGCCGGCGGTGCCGTCGTCGGTGATGATGGTTCCCTGCGAGCGCGGCGGCCGCGGAGCGGAGGCGGCTACTGCCGTCCAGGCGCCGTCGTGCCCCACCTGGGCCGGGTCCACTCCGATCTCGGCGAGTGTCAGCACCGTAACGGGTTTCTTCTTCGCGGCCATGATGCCCTTGAAGTTCGGATAGCGGGGGCTGTTGGCCTGGTCCGTAACCGATACCAGGGCCGGCAGCGGTGCCTCAACGGTTTCGGTGAAGGAGTCGCCGTCGCGGCGCGCCTTCACAACCGGGGCGCCGTCGACGTCCACTACGTCGAGTTCGGAAGCAAAGGTCATCTGTGCCAGCTGCAGCCTTTCGGCGAGCTGCGCGGGAACCAGGGAGGTTTCGCCGTCCGTGGAGGCCATGCCCGTGATGACCAGGTCGACCGGGCCCTGGGACTCAGCGATGGTGCGCACCGCAGCGGCAAGGGCCAGCGAGGTGCCGGCTGCATCGGAACCGGCCAGGGCGTCGTCGGCCAGGTGGACGCCTGCATAGGCGCCGATCTGCAGGGACTTCTTCACCGCGTTCACTGCTGCCGCCGGGCCCATGGCCAGGGCAGTCACCCGGTTCCCGGCGCTCTCGCCGCCGCGGGCCTCGGCCAGCTGCAGTGCTGCCTCAAGGGCGTACTCGTCCAGTTCGGAGAGGATGCTCTCGGCACGGTTCAAGGTATGCCCGGGGCCCGTGAGGTGCCGGTCAAACTGCGCGTCGGGGACATGCTTTACCAAGACAACAATGTTCAGCGGATGGGTGGCTGACTCCTGCATTCCGGCCTTTCCGGTAGGAAAATCGTTTCCCGGCGGCCTGGAGATCCTCCCGCCGACGCGCGCCGCCAAGGAGCGGCGCGTTTAAAGCTAATCACACACTGGGCGGGCTTTCGCGTCCGCGCAAATGCCGGGCGGGTGCAAACGGAAGGGCCGCGCCCGGATGCACCCGGCGCGGCCCTTCGTTGCCTGCTCGACCTATGCGGTCCGGCTATGGCGGTGTTACTGCTTTGCCGAATCCCCGAGGGTGACGTCGACGCTGTCCGTTTTACCGTCCCGCGTGAAGTCGATGGTGGCCTTGCCGCCGGCGGGCTGCATCCTGATGGCTGCAGTCAGCGACTGGGCATCCGTGACCGGGATGCCGTTGACGGACGTGACCACATCGCCCTTGCGCAGGCCGGCCTTTTCGCCCGGCGACCCGGATACGACTTCGGCGACCTCGGCACCCACGGTGAACGTCGACGACGAATCGGACGCGGTTGCCGGCGTCACCGAGACGCCCAGGTAACCGTGGGTCGCGGACCCGTTGTCGATGATCTCTTCCGCTACCCGCTCGGCATAGGTGATGGGAACGGCGAACCCGACACCGATGTTGCCGCTGTCCTCGCCGGCGGCACCGGAGGCGGCCGAGGCAATCGCGACGTTCACGCCGATGACTTCACCGTCGGTGTTCACCAGTGCGCCGCCGGAGTTGCCGTGGTTGATGGCGGCGTCGGTCTGCACCACGTTGAGGAAGATCGAGCTCTCCGCGGTGCTCTGGTCCTGTGACGATCCGTCCGGCGGAGCGAACCGGAAGCCGAAACCGTTGTCTTCGGGCTCGTCCGAGCTTTCCGACTCTTCCGGCGCAGCCGAGGACTGGACGCTGATGGTGCGGTTGAGGGTGGAGACGATGCCGTCAGTCACTGTCCCGGACAGGCCGAGCGGGGCGCCGATGGCAATCACGGTGTCCCCCACATTCAGGTTCCCGGAATCGCCCAGGGCAGCGGGTGTCAGGTCCGCGGCGTCCACCTTGATGACCGCGAGGTCGGACAGGGGGTCCGTCCCTACGATGGTCGCGGTCAGGACCCGTCCGTCCGACGTCTGGACTTCGACGACGGGATCGGCGGCAGTGCCTCCGAGGGTCACTACGTGGGTGTTGGTCAGGATGTGGCCGTCCTCGTCCAGGATGATCCCGGAACCGGTGCCCGTGCTGCCGGAGGCGGCAACTTCAATGGTGACCACACTTGGTGAGGCCTTCACTGCCGCCGCCGTGACCGAGTTGACGCTGTCTTCGTCGTTCACCACGACTGTCTGCGGCTGGCTGGCCTGGCCGGCGGCATTGCCGTCATCCATGAGCGTGTTGGCCCCGACGGCTACGCCGCCGCCTAACAGACCTGCAAGCAGCATGCCCGCAACCAGTGTTCCCGCCCCGAACTTCTTTGCCCGGGATTCAGGGGCCGGCGTCGTTCCGGCCGGTGCGTGGAAGGCGCTGCCCGAGGCCGTGGACCCGTAAGCGGTGGACCCGTAGGCGGACGGGCCGTTTCCGTGGCCCGGCTGTCCCTGCGCAGGGACGGCATTCGCCAGGGGTTCGGTCTGCGGGTTGCCCGGCGTTTCCCCCTGTGTTTCTCTGTAAGTTTCCCCCGAAGCGGTTCCCGAATACGACGGCGGCGCCGGCGGCCGGGGCGGCAACGGGCGTTCGGTGCCCTCGGGACCGCCGTGTTGCTCAGTCATGTGGGTTGTCCTTTCAAAGTTCGTTTACCCATGGTGTAGCCACATCGTTCTTTTTATCCACTATCGCAGTGCTAGCTGGGATGTACGGGGACGATTGCTGGACATCCGCTGTGAACAACCCGAACGCCTTCCTATTGGCAGGCTACTCGAGAAAGGGGGTAAAGGTGCAGGTCAGGACGGCGTTCCCCGGCCGCGGTGCCGGCTCTCCCGCTCCGGCCGCGGTGGACGCGGCATAGGGCGGCCCCTAGAATCGGTACCAAGGTCCGGGGCCGCATGCGCTGCCCCCTACGGCAGCTGGAACCGAGCGAGACGAAAACCAAAGGACGTTGTATGCGGTCACGGAACAGGTTGGCGGCCGTACTAGGCCTGAGCGCAGTTACGGTCCTGGTCCCGGCCGCTGCTTTTGCGGGGCCCGCGGAGCCGGTCCCGGCGGCTGCCGGTCCGGTGGTCCTGGTGCCGGCGGAATCCCCCGTGCGGATACCGCCGGGCGAATTCGTCGTGGACCCGGCCGATGTGCTGGGCAGTGATGCTTCCGAGGTGGAGGAAGCCATTTCGGAAGTGCAGCGGAACAGCGGGTACACCCTTTACGTGGTTTACGTGGATTCCTTTACCAGCCCCTCGGACCCGGTCGCCTGGTCGGAGCAGGTGGTGCGGGGCAAGGGCATGGGCGCTAAGGAAGCACTCCTGAGCATTGCCACCGAGGACCGCAAGATCCAGGTCTCCACCGGGGACCAGAGCGTCCTGAACCAGGCGCGCCGCAACGCCATTCTTGCTGCGGCGACCGACCCCCTGCTGGGCTCCCAGGACATTTCCTCCGCCCAGTGGGCCAACAGCGCAGTGAACGCTGCGGAGTCACTGGAAGACATTGCCCGCGGCGGAGACGGAGAGGTTGCCGCCGCGGAGGAATCCGGCGGCGCCGACGTGGCGCCCCTGCTGGTGGGCGGCGTCGTCGTCGCCGGCGGACTGGGGACCGCCCTGCTGATCCGCAGCCGCCGCCGCAAGTCCGCCGCTGCTGCGCCCGTGCAGCAGCAGGGCCCCGCTGCCCCGGTGGATCCGCTGGACACCATGAGCGTGCCGGACCTGCGCAAGCGCGCCGGCAGCCTGCTCGTGGCTGCCGACGACGCGATCAAGTCCAGCGAGCAGGAACTTGGATTCGCCATGGCCGCCTACGGCGAGGGCGCGGTCACGACCTTCTCCGAGGACCTGGCCGCAGCACGCGCCCACATGGGCGAGTCCTTCAAGCTGCAGCAGCAGCTCGACGACCACATTCCGGATACCGAGCAGCAGCAACGTACCTGGCTGAAGGAAATCATCCGCCGGTGCGAGGCAGTGAACGAGTCGCTGCAGGCACACAAGGAAGAGTTCGATTCCCTCCGGGAACTGGAGAAGAACGCCCCCGCCGCCTTGGCTGCGGCACAGGCAGCTGCGGACCAGACCGCCTCGCGCCTAAGCACCTCGGCGGCGACACTCGATTCGCTGCGGTCCCGCTACGCCGCCTCCGCCGTCAGCCAGATCAGCGACAACATCGACCAGGCCCATGAACGCCTGGCATTCGTGTCCAATGCCGCCGCGACGGCGAATGAAAAGCTGGCTGAAGGGGATACCTCTTCGGCAGTGGTTTCCGTCCGAGCGGCCGAAGAATCCGTCCACCAGGCCGACGTGCTGCTGGACGCGATCGACAAGCGGAGCCAGGAACTTGACGCCGCACGCCAGGAGCTCCAGCGCGCAGTTGCCGACGCCAACCAGGACCTGGCACAGGCCGGCGCTATTGCCGCCGGCGGTACCACTCCCGGTCTCGCCGGTCCGGCAGCCGGAGTCCGTGCCGCCCTCGATGCCGTGAACCAGGCCACGCAGGCCGGTCCCATTGACCCGGTGGACCTGCTGCGCCGGCTGGAAACGGCCAACAACCAGCTCGATGCGGCGTTGGAAGGCATCCGTGACCGCCAGGAGCAGGAGCGCCGGGCACGGGATTCCCTGCAGCATGCCATGATGGCCGCGCAGGCGCAGATTTCGGGCACCTCGGACTACATCCGGGCACGCCGCGGCGGCGTCGGCAGCGAGGCCCGGACCCGGTTGGCCGAGGCTGAGCGCAATCTGCAGCAGGCCGTGGCAATGCAGTCCTCGGATCCGGTGAGCGCCCTCGCCTACGCCCAGCAAGCCAATGCGCTGGCGGCCCAGGCCGCGGAAATGGCGCAGCAGGACGTGGACGGTTTCGGCGGAGGTTTCGGCGGCGGCGGATTCGGCGGCGGAGGAGGCGGCGGAAACGGGCTGGGCGGCGCCATCCTCGGAGGTATCCTCATTGATTCCATCCTGCGCGGCGGCTCGCACGGCGGCGGATGGGGCGGCGGCGGGTTCGGTGGTTTCGGAGGCGGTGGTTTCGGCGGGGGCGGCGGGTTCGGCGGAGGCGGCGGGTTCGGCTCATCCGGCGGAAACTTCTAGCCCACACGGACCAAAGACGCAAAAGTGCACCAAGATGTACCCGTAACGCTCCATGGCGGAGGCGGGCTTTTTCCGAACACAGCAGATTGAAAGGCAGACACCGTGGTTAAGCAGTCGATTTTCGGACGTATCACTCAATTGGCCAAGGCCAACATCAATGCCATCCTCGACCAGGCCGAGGATCCGCAGAAGATGCTCGACCAGATGGTGCGGGATTACAGCAACAACATCGCTGAGGCCGAGAGCGCCGTCGCGCAGACCATCGGGAACCTTCGGATGCTCCAGGACGACTACAACGAGGACATCCAGAACGCCCAGAACTGGGGCAACAAGGCGCTGGCTGCCTCCCGCAAGGCCGATGAGTTCCGCGCGGCCGGGAACACCGCCGACGCCGAGAAGTTCGACAACCTTGCCAAGGTGGCCCTTCAGCGCCAGATCGCCTCCGAAAACGAAGCCAAGGGCGCACAGCCGACCATTGCTTCCCAGGAAGAGATCGTTGAACGCCTCAAGACCGGCCTGAACCAGATGAAGGGCAAGCTGGACCAGCTCACCAGCAAGCGCGACGAACTGATTGCCCGCGCCCGCAACGCCTCCGCTCAGACGCAGATGCATGAGGCCATGAAGAGCATCGATGTCATGGACTCGACCTCCGAGGTGGGCCGCTTCGAGGAAAAGATCCGCCGCGAGGAAGCCCGCGTCCGCGGCGCCAACGAGCTGGCGTCCTCCAGCCTTGATTCGCAGTTCGAGTCGCTGGAGGATCTCGGCGAGCAGACCGAGGTCGAAGCCCGCCTGGCGGCCCTGAAGTCGTCCGGCACAACGCAGTCCGCCATCGAGGACTAGCCACAGCTGCTTCCAGTACTGCCGAAGGGCGGGTGCCGCTACCGGCGCCCGCCCTTCGTCCGTCTGGTGCGTTCCCGCCGGGGCCGGTGTTGCCGGGCCGTGCGCCGGCGCAGGGCCTGCCGCCTCAGGAGAAGAGGCAGGAGCAGCCACAGCAGGGCCACGACAACCGCCACCGATGCCGCGGCTATGGCACCGGCTGAACCGGAGAGTACGAGGTCGAACACCAGGCCAATGGTCCCGACCAGGATCAGGCCCACCAGTACCAGGGTAAGGCGCAGCAGCAGGTCCGCACTGTCCACCAGGTTCCCCTTGATCCGCCGCTGGAAGAAGGCGCGGTGCAGCACCACCGTGGACAGCAGGAGCGCGGTGACGAGCACCGAAAGCACCACCAGGCACAGGTAGATGCCCACCTGGACCGGGTTCAGTTCGGTGAAGCGCTGCTGGAACGGCAGCGTCAGCAGGAAGCCGGTCAGGATCTGGATGCCGGTCTGGAGCACCCGCAGCTCCTGCAGCAGGTCCGTCCAGTTCCGGTCCTGCTTCTGCAGCGGGGTCTCACCGCGGTCCGGGTCCCGTTCCGCCGGGGTATCGCCCATGTGGGAAGTTTAGTGGGTCCATCGGCGGGCAAAACAAAAGTCCCCCGAGGTTCCTTGCGGATCCTCGAGGGACTTTCTTTTGTTGCGGGGGCAAGATTTGAACTTGCGACCTCTGGGTTATGAGCCCAGCGAGCTACCGAACTGCTCCACCCCGCGGCGTGATATCTAACTCTACCCGCCGCAGGACACTGACGCAAACCGGAACCCCGGCCCATCGCTGCAGGGCCGGGGCCCCGGCCCGCGAGACGGCGGCGGGGCACCCCGGGTGCCCCGCCGCCGTCCGCTAGTTGCCGCCGTCGCTAGTTGCCGCCGTCGCTGTCTTCCGCCGGAGCAGTGGCGCCGTCGGCAGGCGCCTCGGTGGCGTCACCGGCAGCACCCTCCATCCGCTCCTGGGCTGCGGTAGCCCGGGTAATGGCGTCCTGGAGCCGGGCCTGGGACTCGCCGTAGGCGGCAAAGTCGCCGCGGCCAAGGGCAGCCTGGCCGTCCTGGATGGCCTGCCCGGCATCGGAAAGCGCCGTAGCCAGTTCGGACTGGGCGGTCACGTCGCCGCCGCCTTCCGCTGTCGGAGGCGTAGCCCCGACGTTGCCGGCATCTCCCGTGGACGCTCCGGAGTCTCCGCCGAAGATCTGGTCCAGGGCTTCTTCCAGGGTGGGTGCGAAGCCCACCTTCTCGCCGAAGTTCACCAGCACCCGCTGCAGGGTCGGATACGAGGCCTCACCCGAGGACTGTACGTACACGGGCTGCACGTACAGGATGCCGTCGCCTACCGGCAAGGTCAGCAGGTTGCCGTTGATGACTTCCGAAGCACCCTGGCGCAGGAGGTTCAACGCGTTGGAGACGGTCGGATCGGAGTTGAACGTATTCTGCGCCTGGCCCGGCCCGGGAACAGCCGTATCCGTAGGCAGGGCGAGCAGGCGAAGCTTGCCGTAGTCCTCGCTCCTGACACCCGCTTCCCCGGTGCCGGCGTCTGCCTCGGCGGAGAGGAAACCGTAAAGCACGTTGCGGGGGTCGCCGCCTTCGCTCACGAACGGAATGAACGGCGTGGTCAGCGAGAAGGTCGCTTCATCCTGTCCCGGCATCTGCAGCGACAGGTAGTACGGAGGCTGCTTGACGCTGCCGTTGCCGCCCGTGGGATCGGCCGGAACGCTCCAGGCGTCGTCGTTCTTGTAGAACGAATCCGGATCGGTGACGTGGTACTTGCCCAGCAGTTCACGCTGGACCTTGAACTGGTCTTCCGGGTAACGCACGTGCGCCATCAGGTCAGCGGACATGTCGCTGTACTTTTTCAGGGTGGAGGGGAAGACGCTCTGCCAGGACTTCAGCAGCGGATCCTCATCGTCCCAGGCGTACAACTCGACGGAACCGTCGTAGGCATCAACCGTGGCCTTCACCGCGTTCCGGATGTAGTTCACCTGTTCCTGCGGCAGTGCCGCAGCTCCCGGAGTCAACGAGTCCGTGGTGGCATCCTGCAGCTCCTGCTGCGTGGAGTAGGGGAAGTACTTGCTCGTGGTGTAGCCGTCCACGATCCACTTCACCCGGCCGTCAATGACAGCGGGGTACGCGTTGCTGTCCACGGTCAGGTACGGGGCAACCTTTTCCACCCGGTCGCGGGGGTCGCGGTCATACAGGATCTGGGATTCCTCGTTGATGGCGTCCGCGAGCAGCAGCTCGGTGGACTGGAACTTGATCGCGTAGACCAGCTGGTTGAAGAAGTTCCCGACGCTCGGGCCGCCCTCGCCGCTGAAGGTGGTCTGCGATTCCTCTTCCGAGTTACCCGTCTGCGGGCGGTCGATTTCCACCGGCGGGGTGCCCTCCGGGGCGCCGACCACCGAATACTGCGGAGAGTTTTCGCCGAAGTAGATCCGCGGCTCGTACTCGCCGCCGTCGGTGAGCACGCCGGTGGAGGGAATGCCGGACTCCATGAAGCTGGGCTTGCCGTCCGCCCCGACCGTTGAACCGCGCGCTGCCACCACGCCGTAGCCGTGGGTGTAGAGGATGTGTTCGTTGACCCAGCCTGCGGGCACGCCGCCGACGTTCAGTTCGCGGACGGCGATGACCGTGTCCTGGACCTCGCCGTCGATCTCGTAGCGGTCCACGTTCAGGGTCTGGGGGAACTGGTAGTACTGGCGGAACTGCTGCAGCTGGCCGAACGCGTCGGAGACGACATTCGGGTCCAGGAGGCGGATGTTGGCCGTGGTGCCGGCGTCCTGTTCAAGGGCTCCGGCGTTGGCGTTCACCGTGGCGTCGTACGGGATGACCTCGGTGTCGCTCAGGCCGTAGGCCTCCCGCGTGAGGTCGATGTTGCGCTGGATGTATTCGCGCTCAAGGCTCAGCTCCGAAGGCTGCACCTGATAGCGCTGGACAATCCACGGGTAGACGCCGCCGGCCACGATGGCCGTGATGATCAGCATGGCGGTGCCGATAATCGGCAGGCGCCAGCGGCCGATGACGGCGGAGAGGATGAACAGGACGGCAACGATGACCGAGGCAACGGCCAGGATGGCCTTGGTCGGGATGACGGCCTCGACGTCGGTGTAGAGGGCGCCGGTCCAGGTTCCCGAGGTGCTCAGCAGGGTGTCGTAGCGGTCGAGCCAGAAGTTGATGCCCTGCAGGATGAGGAAGGCTGCCGCGATGATGGCCAGGTGCAGACGGGCCGGGCGGCTGACGAACACACCCTTTTCCTCCAGCCGGATGCCGCCGTAAAGGTAGTGGGTCATCAGGCCGGCAATACCGGCAATAACGACGACGCTGATCAGGAAGCCCACCAGGAACCCGATGAAGGGCAGCGTGTTCAGATAGAAGCTGTAGTCCATGTTGAACTGCGGATCTGTCTTTCCGAAATCGCGCCGGTTGAAGAAGAGCAGGGCCTGCTGCCACATGGACATGGCGGCCGTGCCGGCGAAGCCGCCGACAACGATCGGAATACCAATCATCAGCAGCTTGCGGATGGGCTCAAGCTGGGCCTGGTACCGGTTGAGGTTGTCCTGGAGTGCACTGTCCGGCGCATAGATCGGCCGCGACGTGTAGGCCACCCGGATACTGGTGAACACTCCGGCGGCCATCACGAGGAAGGCCGCAAGGAACATGGAGATGCGGGTCAGGTTCTCCTTGACGAAGACTTCCAGATACCCCAGCTGGTTGTACCACAGGACATTCGCGTAGACCTGGGAAAAGTACACGAAGCCAATGACCAGGATGGCAACGACGATCAGCGTTGCGATCAGCGGGCTGCGCCGCCGTCGCCTGCCGACGGCCGTGGCCGTACCGGGTCGGGAAAATGGGCCGTTTGGTCCGGAAGTCACAGTTACCTCATCGTTCGGTGCGTCGGCTCGCGGCCTGGCCGGGATGCACCGGCGGGAATGCTTTCGGGTCGTGTTTCCAGCCCTGTTTCCCCACCGGTTACCCCGGAAGCCGTCCGTAAATCATTCTGCCTTGGATTGCTCTGTGGCTGCCACTTAGATCCGGTGCCGCAAACAACCTTGTCCCGATCGTAACTAGGGCGGGCCGCCTACTACTAGGGGGTGCACTGCGGCAGATCCGCCGCACTCCCGCCGGCGGCGAGCTTTTCGACCGCCTGGATGGCCTCGTCCAGGGTGGAAACCCGCACCACGTCCAGGCCTGCCGGAATATGGCCGACGACCTCGCCGCAGTTGTCCGCGGGGGCCAGGAAATACTCGGCCCCGGCGTCGGACGCACCGATCAGTTTCTGCCGGATCCCGCCGATAGGGCCCACGTTCCCAGCCGCATCGATGGTCCCGGTTCCGGCGAAATGCCTGCCGCCGGTCAACGGTTCCGGGGTGAGCCGGTCCACGATCCCCAGGGCGAACATCATCCCCGCGGACGGACCGCCTACGCGTTCCATTCCTGCCCCGATGTTGACATCGAAAGGGAACTCGAAGGAGGTCGCCAGTTCGATGCCGAGCTGATAGGTACCGGTATCGGATTGCCGCGGGGTCACGGATTCGGTTACTTCGTCCCCGTCGCGGCGTACCGTGATTTCCGCAGGCGAGCCGCCGCCGTCGTTCAGGACGGCGCGCAGGCTCTCGATGCCGTCGATTCGGGTGTCCCCCACTGCAACCACGGTGTCTCCGGCCTCCAGCACGCCTTCGGCCGGTGACCCCTCAACCACGGCTGCCACGGTAAGTTCCTGCGTATAGCCGATATCCAGCTGGTTCAGGGCTGCGGCGACGGCGGATTCCTGGGACGACGTCATGGCGGCGGCGTTTTCCTCATCCACCTCGTCGCTGGTGGTTCCCGGGGCGTAGAGGAATTCGGTGGGATAGACGACGTCGTTATTGTTCGCCCAGCCGCCCACGGCCTGGAAGATGCTGATGTTCGTGCTCGGACCGCCGGAAACGTAGACGGTGGTCAGGTCCAGCTCGCCCTCCGTGGGATAGCTCGGGCGCCCCTCGATCTCGATGATTTCCGCATCGCCGGCGCTGCCCAGCGTATTGAACGTAGGTCCCGGGGACTCCACCACGTACTGGGCGGGCAGCAGCAGTCCGGCGGCACCGAGGACGGCGGCAAGCGCACCGGAAGCAATCATCGCCCGGGAACGGGCGGAGCGTTTCGCGGGCGCGGGGCGGCCCGCACCCAGGCCCTGGTACGGATAGACGGAGTAGCTGCCGTCCGGCTGCGGGGCCGGGACCGGAGGCTCCCCGGGCACGGGATTACCTGGCCGGCCCTGCGCCGCGGTCCTGCTGTCGTCATGAGAGGGGCGCAACTGACCAACCTTTTCCTGCGCTCGTGTGCTGTGCTTGTTTTGTTGTGCTCGTTTTGCTGTGCTCGTTTTGCTGTGCTCGTGTTCAGATCCGGCGCCCGCGGTCAGGCTGCCAACCCTGCAAGCCTACGCCCGGCCCCCGGCCGTGGCGTGCAGGGCAGGCTTTGCCTACAGCGAACGAAAACGGCCTGTGCGGGACAGGGCTTGGACCCTGCGGGTAGCGTAAGGGGAATATGGTCGGCAGGTGCCGGGCATCGCACACTATCTTCCGCAGTATTAATCTTCCGCAGTATCTTTCCGCTTTATCTTCTTTCACAGGACCGGTGGTATCCCATGAGTTCCAATCCATCCGACCGCGGGGACAACCCGCAGGATCCGCTGTCCGAAATGCTCGCGCGCCTGTTCGGCGCCGGCGGCGCGGGCGGCATGGATCCTACCGAGCTGGCAAAGGCGGCCGGGCTGCCCTCGGACCCCAACGCCATGGCCATGATTTTCCAGCAGGTCCAGGCCATGTTCAGCGCTTCTTCGGACGGTCCGGTGAACTGGCAGCTGGCCAAGGACAACGCCCGGCGGGTGGCGGCAACCGGCAGCGACCCTTCCACGGGCCCGACGGCGGCCCGCGAGGTTGACGAGGCGCTGCACCTGGCTGAACTCTGGCTGGATCCGGCCACCGATTTCGCGTCCACCGGCAGCCTGGGCCGCGCCTGGTCGCGGGCGGAGTGGGTTGAAGCCACGATGGATTCCTGGCGCCGCCTGACGGAACCGGTGGCGGTGAGCATTTCGGAAGCCCTGTCCAATGCCATCACCACGCAGATGCCCGAAGAGATGAAGTCCATGATGGGCGGGGCATCCTCCATGCTCGCCAACATGGGCGGAGCAATGTTCGGCATCCAGCTCGGCCAGGCCGTGGGGGCACTGTCCAAGGAAGTGGTGAGCTCCACCGACATCGGCCTGCCCCTCGCGGCCGGAACCATGGCACTGCTGCCCGCCAACGTTGCAGCCTTCGGCGAAGGCCTGGATATCCCTGAAGCGGAAATCCGCCTGTACCTTGCCGTTCGGGAAGCAGCTCATGCCCGTCTCTTCGCACAGGCTCCGTGGCTGGCGTCCCACCTCTTCGGCACCATCGAAAGCTACGCCCGCGGCATCCACATCGATATGTCCAAGATCGAGGAAGCCGCCCGGGAGATCGACCCCGCCAATCCCGAGTCCATCCAGGCCGCCCTGTCCGGCGGAGTGTTCCAGCCCCAGCGCACACCGGCCCAGGATGCCGCCCTTGAACGGCTGGAGACCGCCCTGGCCCTGGTGGAGGGCTGGGTGGACGAGGTCACGGCCGCTGCCACGGCGAACCTGCCCTCGGCGGGGGCCCTTCGGGAAATGATCCGCCGGCGCCGTGCCAGCGGTGGTCCCGCTGAGCACACGTTCGCTTCCCTGGTGGGCCTGGAGCTGCGGCCGCGGCGGCTGCGCGATGCCGCTGCACTCTGGGCGCATCTCACGGAGGAACGCGGCATTGAGGGCCGCGATGCCATCTGGCAGCACCCGGATCTCCTGCCGACCTCCGAGGACCTCGACGATCCCCAGGGCTTCAGCCGGCGGCGTGAACTTCTCGAAGCGGCCGACTCCGACGTTGATGCCGCCCTGAAGCGCCTCCTCGACGGCGGATTCGACACGCCGGCCGACGAACCGGGCTCTGAAGAAGAGGGTTCCGGGGAGACTGCGACGGATACGCCGGCGGCCGAAAACACCGACGAGGGTTTGGGCGGCGATTCGGACGGCGGTTCGGATAAGGCCGACGACGGCGGCCCGGACAAGACCGAGGGCGACGACGGAAAACCCGGCGCCAGCTAGCTCACCGGCAGCACCCCGCGACTGCTCCAGAGGCAACAGCCTCTGGAGCAGCTGCGTTTAAGGACCGGTTAGTCCTCCCCCATCTCGCCCTTCAGGCCGCGGGCGCTGGCGAACGCTGCTCCGGAGAGAAAGGCCTTGGCGGTCTCCGTCTGCGGATAGCTTTCCAGCAGGCGCCAGAACGCCGGGCCGTGCGAGGGCACCAGCAAGTGGGCGAGTTCATGAAGCAGTACGTAGTCGATGACCCATTCGGGCATGCCCTGCAGCTTGTCGGAAAGCCGGATGGTTCCCCTGCCGGGCGTGGCCGATCCCCAGCGCGAGTTCTGGTTGCTTACCCAGCGGACAGACTGCGGGCGGGCACGGCCGGAGAGGTAGGTCCGGGATAGTTCCCCGGCGCGCAGCATCAGCTCGCTCTCACTGGTTTCCGGGTCCGGCACACCGGCCGAGCGCTCTTCCAGCCGCGCCACCATCCGCCGTACCCATTCCGCCTCCTGCGCTGTGGAAAAATGCGCGGGGATGGAAATCAGCGCCACCCCGTCACGGAAGACGGCGTTGACCGTCCGCTTCCGCCGGGCGGACCGGCGGACCTGGATCGGTATTCCGGTGCTGGTGGTGGCCGGAATGGAAACGTCGGCGGTCCGGTGCGGGGAAGGCATATTCCAAGCCTAGCCGCCGTCGCCGGGGGCCCTGCAGCCTGTGGATAACCCGGAACGGCTGCGAACGCCGTGCCAGCATGGTCAGCAGCCCGGCTGTTCGGGCAGTGCCGGCAGCCCGGCGGGCAAGGGCGGGCAAGGGCGGGCAAGGCTGGCAACACGCAGGAAGAACCGGACTACGGGAGCAGGCCATGCGGATCAATCCTGGAATTCATGTGCTGGAAGTTTCACCGGGCGCCCGGCAACTGGGGATCGGCTCAGGGTCCCTGCTGCTGCGCAACCTCCAGGACGCCGACGTCGCTTTCCTGGCGGCGCTGCGTCAAGGCGTTCCGGACGGTGCTGAAGCGGCCACCGCAGCAGGACTGTCCCTCCCGCCGGACCGGGCAGCGTCGCTCCTGCAGGTCCTGGGACCGTTGCTGGTACCGCAGGAGGGAACCGCGGATCCCATTCCCTCCCTGCGCTCGGAACGCCTCCTCCCGGACGCACAGCGTCTTTCGTCCGCCTATCGCGTCAACGGTGAGGAATCGATCCGGCGGCGGGCCGGTGCGGCCGTCTCCGTGGATGGATTGGGCCGCACGGGAGCCCTGGTGGCACGCACCCTTGCCTCCGCAGGCATTGGAACCCTGCTGCTCACCGACCCCGGGGTGGTCTGCCCGGCAGATGTCGGCCCGGCCTATGCGATGACCGATATCGGAATGAACCGGGCAGCCGCCGTTAAACGGCATCTGTTCCGGATCGACCCCACCCTTCAGGTGCTGGCGATGGCGCCGGGCGGAAGCCGCCAGGTCCCGCCCGCAGTGGATCTGGCGGTGACCGTGCGGGCGGTCGGGGCCGGTCCCGGACGGCCGGGACGGCAGTCGGATCTGCCGGACGGTGACGAGGGTGTTCCCCGACTGGTACTGACCGCCCAGGAAGGCGGATGGGATATCGGCCCGTTGGTGGTTCCGGGCGTCACACCCTGCCTGGAATGCCTGGACCGGCACCGGGCAGACACCGATCCGGGGTGGTACGCCGCATTGGAAGCCCTGACGGCGGACAAGGATAAAGCCCCCGGGCAGGAGCGTGCGGGCACGCCCGACTCGTCTGGTCCCACGGGCGAGGAACTTGCCGGCTCGGTCCTGGCCGCCGGAGCGGCGGCCATGGCGGCGCTGGTCTTCCTGGATGGAATCAATCAACCGGCTGTGTTCTCCGCGGTCCTGAGGCTGCGGACATCCGACGGTTACCCGCAGCTGCGGAAACTGGACTACCACCCCGCCTGCGGCTGCCGTCTGCAACGCAGCAACCGGGTGGCGTAGCCGGCGCCCAGGTCCGGCGGCAGGTCCGGCAGCTAGGCTCCGGCGCTTTCCGCGAGTACCTTCAGTACCGCTTCGCCGTAGCGCTCCAATTTCGACGGACCGACGCCGGGCAGGGTGGCCAGCCGGTTCAGTGACGGCGGCCGGTCTTCCGCGATGGCGACCAGAGTGGCGTCGGTGAACACCACAAAGGCCGGAATACCTGCTTCGGCGGCCGCCTCGCGGCGCCATTCCCGCAGCGCGTCGAAGGTAGCTTCCTCATAGGTCACCGGGCAGTCCCCGCAGCGCCCGACCTTGCGTTCGGCGCCGGTGTTCAGCAGGGCACCGCAGCTGCGGCACTTCGCCGGCCCGGTGACCTTGCGCCGGGTCTGCTTCGCCGGTCCTGCCGTCCGTCCGGCGTCCCGCTCCGTACGGGGACGCAGTCCATCCAGGAAACGTGACGGTTTCCGGTTGGCACGCCCGCCCGGTGTCCGGGCCGTGGACCAGGACAGCGCCAGGTGTTCCCGCGCACGGGTAATACCCACGTAAAGCAGCCGCCGTTCCTCGTCGACGGCCTCCGGGGTATCGGCAAAGGAAATGGGCATCAAGCCTTCGCTCAGTCCAACCAGGAACACCGCATCCCACTCCAGGCCCTTAGCCGAGTGCAGGGACGCCAGGGTTACCCCCTGGACCCGGGGTGCGTGCTGTGCCGCGGCGCGTTCCTCCAGTTCCGCCACGAAGTCCTGCATGGTGAAGATGCTGTCCGGGTCACGGGTCCGGGTGACCTGCAGCTCTTCGGCGAGCGCCACGAGCGCCGCCAGGGATTCCCACCGCTCCCGCGTGGCGCCGCCGCCTGTCGGCGCCTCGGACGTGTAGCCCAGGGAAGCCAGAATGTCCCGCACCATCTGGGGCACGGGCTCGTTGCCCACGGATCGGGACGCCGCACGGAGCTGCAGCACCGCGTCGCGGACTTCGCGGCGGGCGAAGAACCGCTCGCCGCCACGCAGCTGGTAGCCGATACCGGCTGACGCCAGCGCCTGCTCATAGGCCTGCGACTGTCCGTTGGTACGGAAGAGGACGGCGATCTCGCTGGCCTGGACCCCCTGTTCAATCAGTGCCTTGATGGAGGAAGCCACGTGCGCGGCTTCCGCTTCGTCGTCGGCGCATTCGGTAAACGTCGGCTCCGGGCCGGCCGGCCGCTGCGCCACCAGCTCCAGCGGCGTCGGCCAGGCCGGTGCCGTCCGGTTCCGCTCCCCCTCGGCTGTGCGGGCCGCGAGGATCCGGTTCGCCAGGCCGACCACCTGCGGCGTGGAACGGTAATCGCGGACCAGCTTGACGACGTCGGCGCCGGGGAACCGCTTGGTGAAGTCCAGCAGGTGCCGCGGGGTGGCGCCGGTGAAGGAGTAGATGGTCTGGCTGGAATCGCCCACCACGCACAGTTCGTTGCGGGCGCCCAGCCACAGGTCCAGGAGCCGCTGCTGCAGCGGTGAAACGTCCTGGTACTCGTCCACCACGAAGTGCCGGTACTGGTCCCGCACCATGGCCGCCACCCGCTCGTCTTCCTGGAGGATCCCCACCATGATCAGCAGGACGTCTTCGAAGTCGATGATGTTGCGGTCCACTTTTACGTCCTCGTAGGACTGGAAGATCCGCGAAATGGCCGTCAGGTCAAACCCTGCCGGGGGTTCCCGGTCCCCGGCGGCCCGCACGTAGCTGTCCGGGGTAAGCATGGAAACTTTCGCCCATTCGATTTCCGCGGCAACGTCGCGGATGGCGGCCCGGTCGGTGGACAACCTCAGGCGCCGGGCGGCTTCCGCGATGATCTGGGCCTTGTGATCCAGCAGGCCGGGCATCGCTCCGCCGACGGTATGCGGCCAGAAATACTGCAGCTGCTTCAGCGCGGCAGCGTGGAATGTCCGTGCCTGGACGCCGCCGGCCCCGAGGTCCCGGAGCCTGGTGCGCATTTCCGCTGCGGCCCGCGCCGTGAAGGTAACCGCCAGCACCTGCTGCGGCTTGTAGACGCCGGTGGCCACGCCGTAGGCCATCCGGTGCGTGATGGCACGGGTCTTACCGGTTCCGGCACCCGCCAGGACGCAGAGGGGACCGGTAAGGGTGGTGGCTACTGCCCGTTGCTCGTCGTCGAGCCCTGCAAGGATTCGTGCTTCTGGTGATTCACTGCTCATGCGCGGGTGTTGGCCTCCGGTTCGGTAATGGTGCCGCCGTACCAGCGCTCGATCAGGTTCCGGGCGATGGAAATGGGGCCTGCAATGGTGATTTCGCCGCTGGCCACGGCATCGGTGAGTTCCGTCCGGCTGAACCAGCGGACATCGGACATTTCGACGCCGTCGGCCTTCGCTTCCGCGTGCTCCGCGCGGGCGGTGAAGCCCAGCATCAGTGAACACGGGAACGGCCACGGCTGCGAACCGAGGTATTGCGGGCTGTGGACAACCACGTTGGACTCTTCAGCCACCTCGCGGATGACGGCGGCCTCCAGCGATTCCCCGGGCTCAACGAAACCGGCGAGGGTGGAATACCGGTTCCCCGCCCAGGCAGCGGCCGAACCAAGCAGGATGCGGTCCTGCTCGTCGATAACGGCAACGATGATCGCGGGGTCTGTGCGCGGGAAGTGGGAGCTGCCGTCCTCGGGACAGCGGCGGACCCAGCCTCCCTGCTCCGGAACAGTCCGCGCACCGCAGCGCGGGCAGTGGGTGTGCACGGAATGCCAGTTGGCGATGGAAGCTGCCTCGACGAACAGTCCTGCGTCCAGGGCACCCAGATGGGTTGCGGCTTCACGCAGGCTCACCCAGGCGGCGCCTTCCACGGCGAGCGCTTCATCCGGCTCGGGCAGGGTCACCAGCACGACGTCGGTCCCCAGCGGCACCTGCGCATCTTCGAGGGTCCGGCCCAGATAGACGGGAACGTCGCCAAAGCCCGCCGCAGGCGGTTCAAAGAGCACCAGGGCGCCGTCGCGGACGAGGGTCCGGCCTGTTGCCAGGTACATGACCCGGGTTCCGCCGTCGGCACGGATTGTTTCGAAGAGATCCGGTGCCACGCGGCGCTCGGAGCCCCGATCCACGGCCGTGCGCGCCAGCGGTAATAAACCCAAGGGAGTTGCTTCTGCTGCCGGTGCCGGGATACTCATACCACCTACCGTACTGACTCCCTCCCCCCAAACTGTAGTTGGCCCCGGGCACCGTCCCCGGTCTGAGGTTTTCCTCACGGTTTGGGCGACTCGCCGCCCGCCAATGGTTATTCGGACCACATCTGCCCCTACGGTTGAAGATGTGAAACGGACCCCCATGGAATTGGCTGCAATGGCCAGCGCTGCCGTCCCAGGGCTGACCCCTACCGGCGTTGCCGGTTCCCCGGACGACGCTGCGGATTTTGACGCGGCGCTGCTGCTTGACGACGCCGGGCGCAGGTGGCGCGTCCGGTCCCCCAAACACCTCGAGGCCAGTATGCGCCTGGAGACCGAGCTGCTGGTCCTGCGCACATTTGTCCCGGCGGTGAGGGCCGAATTGCCGTTCGCGCTGCCGTATGTTGCCGGCACCGTCCGCCAAGGCGAGCTATGCACTTTTGTCTATTCCCACCTGCCGGGCGCCCTCCGGAGCATTGATGCCCTGGTGACGGCCGGGAGTTCGGTCGCCATGGAGATCGGCCGGGCCATGGCCGCGATCCACGCCATTCCCCGGGAACTGGTCACCTCCGCGGACCTGCCGAGTTACAGCGCCAACGAGTTCCGGCAGCGGCGCCTGAACGAGCTGGACCAGGCGGCCACCACCGGCAAGATCCCCGCTGTACTGCTGCGGCGCTGGGAGCACGCGCTGGAAGACGTCTCGCTGTGGCGTTTCAAGCCCACCGTGGTCCACGGCGACCTGCATGAAGACAACATCCTGCTGACCGGCGAACGGGTCAGTGCGGTCACCGGCTGGACCGACCTCCGGGTGGGCGACCCGGCAGATGATTTTGCGTGGTTGATCGCGGCCAACGATCCCCGGTTCACGGAGACCGTGCACGCTGCCTATTTGGAAGCCAGCAACGATCCCGAGGATCCGCACCTGATCCGCCGGGCAGCTTTGTCTGCGGAATTCGCCCTCGCGCAGTGGCTGGTGCGCGGCGTCGCCGCAGAGAACTCCACCATGGTCGACGAAGCCGTGGAGATGCTCGGCACCCTCGAAGAAGACGTACTGGCCCAGGAAGCGTCGGACCGGCGGGACAGCCAGGCCCGCGCTGCCGACGCCCGGGCAGCGGAAGCCGACGCCGCTGCCGCGGCGGCCGCCCGGCCGGCTGCCGCCAAGGTTACCGTTGTCCCCATTGCTCCGGACGCGGCACCCGCGGCGTCAGGCGCAAACGACTCCGCCCCGGACACCGGCAGTGTCAACCGCGTGGTCGATACCGGCACAGGGTCGGACACGGAAAACGGCACCGAAACCGCAATGGCAACGGCAACGGACCGCCCGGAACCTGATGAGAGTGTGCGGGGAACCGTAGCCCCCGACGAAGGAACACCAGGGGAAGCCGCAGCGGATGAAGCCGCAGCTTCCGGTGTGGACACCGGCTCCGGAAACGATCCGGAAACCGGTGCTGCATCCGAGGCGGACAACGCTTCCGGGGACGCCGCATCCCGCGATGGACAGTCCGACACGAGCCAGCCGGGGACCGAAACAACGGCCCTCCCGCTGACCCCGGTCCCGGAGAAGTAGCCCAGCACGCCTACGCTCGGGTGCCCCGCCGAATTCCGGCGGGGCACCTTTTTCTTTTAAGAGCTATTGCAATGTCTCGGTTCCTGCCCTAGGTTAGTTACATCAGTAATGAACCAAGTAAGTAGCGAACCAGGGACGTGCGTCCCCGGGGCGAAACCACAGGAGCCGCTTTGATAGATGACAGCAGGCCGATCTTCCAGCAGATCGCCGAACGCGTCGAAGGCGACATCCTTGACGAAACCCTCAAGGAGGAGAGCCAGGTGCCTTCCACCAATGAGTTCGCGGCCTTTTACCGGATCAACCCGGCGACGGCGGCCAAGGGCATCAACCTCCTTGTGGATGAGGGAATCCTCTATAAGCGCAGGGGCATCGGTATGTTCGTGGCGCCCGGAGCCAGGGAAGCCGTCCTCAAAAAGCGGCGGGAACAGTTTTATGAGCAGTACGTCCGTCCGTTGACAATCGAAGCGCGGAAGCTGGGTATTGACGGCACCCAGCTCGCCGGATTGATTCAGCGCAGCGCCGTCGACACCGAAGGGAGCATGGCGCCATGACTGCCGGCACCACGAACGTGATAGAAACCCGGAACCTTACGCGCCGTTACCGGGACCAGCTAGCGCTCGACAACGTCGACCTGGATATCTCCGGCGGCCGCATTTACGGGCTGCTCGGACGCAACGGAGCGGGCAAGACCACCTTGATGTCCATCCTCACGGCCCAGGGCTTTGAGTCTTCCGGCGAGGTACGGGTCTTCGGAGAACACCCCTTCGAAAATGACCGGGTGCTGCGGCGGCTGTGCTTCGTCCGCGAATCGCAGAAGTACCCGGACGATTTCACCGCGGCCAACGCCTTCGCATCCGCCGGGCTCCTGTATCCGAACTGGGATGCCGGGTTCGCCGCCTCGCTCGCGGAGGAATTCCACCTGCCGGTCAAGCGCCGGTTGAAAAAGCTATCCCGCGGCCAGCTTTCCGCCGTCGGAGTGGTTCTCGGACTGGCATCGCGGGCGGAAATCACCTTCTTTGATGAGCCCTACCTGGGGCTGGACGCCGTGGCCCGGCAGATTTTCTACGACCGGTTGGTTGAAGACTTCGCAGAGCATCCCCGCACCATCGTGCTTTCCTCGCATCTGATCGACGAGGTCGCCCTGCTCCTGGAGCACGTGATCGTGATCGACAACGGCAGGATTGTCCTGAATGACGACGCAGAGAACATCAGGGGCAGCGCCGTAACCATCACCGGCACTGCGGACGTCGTCGAGGCCTTCATCACCGGGTACCCGGTGCTGCACCGCGAAGCCCTGGGGTCCCTTGCCTCGGTGACCGTAGAGCATCGGCTGGACGACGCCGGGCGCCGTGAAGCCGCAGAGCTTGGGTTGCAGCTGACCCCGGTATCCCTGCAGCAACTCATTGTCCGCAAGACCCTGCAGGCCGATGGCGTAGAGAAGCCGTCCGGCACTGCGGCAACAGACAGCCTGGAGGCGTTCCAATGAACCGTGCAGTAGCCGTGGCGCGAATGCAGCTGACCAATAAATGGATCTACCTGTGGATCCCGCTGATTATCCTGGTTGCCTCCACGCTGATTTCGCTGGCCATCTTCGCGATGATCCCCGACGACGCATCGAACGTCATTTCGGGCTCCGGGCAGGCCGTGATGTGGTACTTCTTTGCCTTGGGCATCCAGGCCATGACCCTGCTCTTCCCCTTCTCGCAGGCCCTCAGCGTCAGCCGCCGAGCCTTCTACATCGGCACCATCGGCCTGTTCTCCCTGGTCGCCCTGGCTCTCGCGGTCCTGTACTGGGTACTGGGCCTGGTGGAGCAGGCAACCGACGGCTGGGGCATGAAGGGCGCCATCTTCGCCATCCCGTGGATTGCCGAGGGCGCCTGGTACACCCAGATCCTCTTCTATTTCGCGGTCACCATCCTGCTGTTCCTCCTGGGCTTCTGGAGTTCGACCATCTACAAGCGCTGGCGGACGATTGGACTCACGGCAGCACTGGTGGGCGCCGGCGCCGTCCTGCTGGGAGTCATCGCCTTGATCACCTGGCGGGAGGCCTGGCCCTCCGTCGGCGCCTGGATAGTGCAGCTGACGCCGCTTTCCCTGGCCGGCTGGCTGCTGGCTGCCGGCGCGCTGCTTGCCCTCACGTCCTACGCCACGCTTCGGCGAGCCGTTCCCTGACCCTCCCCGACCGGTCCCACCGCCCGAACCCCGTCCGCCGAATCAGTATCCGGCGGACGGGGTTTTTGCTGCCTCCCGGATGATCTCCTCGAGTTCGTCTTCGCCCGCCAGGTTGTACGGCCGCACCAGCTTATCGGCGGCCACATAGTAGAAGGCAGCCCGTACCTGCTCCAGCGGAACCCCCTTGAGCCGTGCCCAGGCCAGCCGGTACACGGCGAGCTGTACGGAGCGCACATCGAGCTTCTGCGACGACGGCGGAGCGCCGGTTTTCCAGTCGATGAGGTCCCACGTGCCGTCCGCGTCCTGGAACACGGCGTCGATCCGGCCGCGGACGACGACGGTGTCCACCTTGGTCTCCACCGGCACCTCAATGAAGGCCGGCGTCCGCTGCGCCCAGTCCGAGGCCTCGAACGTGGCAATCATGTCCTCCAGCTGATAGGCCTCATCCACATAGGCGTCGGCAGCCCCGGGGTATTCGTCGATGTCCAGCATGCCGCTGGTACCGAAGAATTCCTCGACCCAGGCGTGGAAGGCCGTGCCCTTGCGGGCGGCCATGCCCGGTTGCCTCGGCACCGGACGGCGGAGCTGCCGGGTAACCTCCGCCGGGTTGTCCTTCAGGTCCACCAGCATGGACGCCGAAATGTGGGCGGGAAGTTCCACCTGCACCACCTCGTTCGGCGGACGGTGCCGCGCCAGCACCAGTTCCGTTTCGCGGCTCCAGCGCCCGATCAGCGACGCAGCGGCGGTATCAGCAGGCCCGGAATCCTGCCCGGACTGACGTTCTTCTCCCGGGCCCTCCCCCACGGCCCCGTTCAGGTTCCGGGGCTTTGCCGCCCGGCTTCCGGCCGATTCCAGCACGGCCTCTGCGGCGGCCTGCATCGCCTGCCGGCGCGGTCCCAGCGGGTCAACCGGCCATACCGCCCGTTCCGCCTCGGCGTTGGCCGGGTTTTCTGTCCCCTCATCTTCGGTGGCGACCCAGTGCAGGAGCCGGTAGCCCGGGGCTCCGGACTGCTCCAGGTCGTAGAGGTCCTGCAGGTAGCGCGACACTCCCAACGCCTTTGACCGCCCCCCGCCCCAGGCGGAGGAGGTGCAGATCAGCACGGACTTGGCGCGGGTGAACGCCACGTAGGCCAGCCGGCGTTCCTCGCGTTCGGCATGGCCCTTGGCATCTTCGCTGAAGAGCTTCTCGCTTTCCAGCCAGGACTTCTGGTCCACCTGTTCCCAGTCCCACTGCGGCAGGTCCAGGCTGTCACCGCGCAGCGTCCACGGGATCGCGGCGTCACCGCTGCTCCAGCGCGAATCCTTGTCATTGGGGAACGAGGTTTCGTTCAGGCCCGGAACCACCACGATGTCCCATTCCAGGCCCTTGGACGCATGGACCGTGAGGAGCTGGACCGCTTCCCGGCTCGGCTCAAGCGGCGTCACGGGCAGGCCGTTTTCCTCGGTGTTGGCCGCTTCCAGCCACGCCAGGAACGCGGCCAGATCCACCCGTTCGGCGGACGAGCTGAAGGTGGCTGCGGCGTCGATGAAGGCGTCCAGGTTCCGCCGGGACTCGTGCAGGGTCACGCCGGGCTTGGCGGCGACCTCGATGTCAAGCAGGATCCGGCGTTCCACTTCCCCGATCAGCGTGGTCAGGTCCTCGCCGACAAAACCGCGCAGGTCCCGGAGCTCGTTCCGCAGCCGGGTCAGGCGATTCAGACCCTCTTCGGAGAGGGACCTTCCGGCGTTGGACACCCAGCCGGGACGCGGCAGCGAGTCCACGGCTTCCACCAGGCTGCCGGCCTCCACCAAGTCCGCCTCCACTACAAGGTCCGGACCTTCGTCCGGGCCGTGGATATCCGCAGCGTCGGCAACCCGCACGGCCCGTTCACGGACGCGGACCAGGTGCCGGGACCAGTCAGCCAGTGCCATGAGGTCCGCCGGTCCAATCCGCCACCGGGCTCCGGCCAGGATCCGCAGCATCGAATCGGAACGCCCCGGGTCACCCAGGACCCGCAGGACAGCGAGCAGGTCAACCACTTCCGGGGTGGACAGCAGTCCGCCCAGCCCGACAATCTGCACCGGAATCCCCCGCAGCTCCAGTTCCTTGCGTATCGGTTCGAACTGCTTCCGCCCCCGGCACAGCACCGCCACCGTGGGCGTCAGTTCCTTCCCGCGGTCGTCGTGCCCGCCGAGCTCCGCTTTGCGGCTGCGGTGGAACGCCACCTGCTCGGCTACGGCCTCGGCTTCCCCCAGGATCCGTTCCGGCGTGCCCTTGCCCGGCTCCACCGAGACATCACAGAGGTAGCGGCCCAGATACACCTCGCCTACGGGGGCGAGGGGCTTGGCCTGCAGCTCGGGTACGTGCGGCAGGCGCTGGTGCTTAAGCCACGGGGCAACCCCGTTGAGCGGGGTGGAGACGGTGTTGGCAGCCGCCAGCACCGAGGTGGAGTTCCGCCACGCGACGGACAGGTTCGCCAGCGGCGCCAGTTCCCGGCCGGTGTCGGTGAACAGCGGGAACTTCTCCCGGAAGGTGCCCAGCTGCCCGGCCGAGGCCCCGCGGAACCCGTAAATGGACTGATGCGGATCCCCCACGGCGGTGACGGAGCGGCCGTCGCCGAACAGGTTGGAGAAAAGCACCATCTGCGCGTGGGAGGTGTCCTGGAACTCGTCCAGCAGCACCACCTTGAACTTGGCGCGCTCCATTTCCACGGCTTCGGGGATGGTGGCGGCAATCCGGGCGGCCAGTTCCACGAGGTCGCCGAAGTCCAGCTGCCGGCGTTCCGCCTTGGCCTGCCGGTACGCTTCCACCAGTTCGGTCACGGAGATGCGCGTGCGAAGGCGGTTGATCAGCTTCCTGGCCGCCTGGGTGGGTTCCTTCGGCTTGCCGAACTGGTACGGCAGGGCCGTGACCGCGGCGACGTGGGCTTCGAGTTCGGCACGGACCTCGGCAGGGGTGCGCAGGTGTTCGGAGCATTCGCCGGCCATCTGGAGCACCGCCCCGACCAGGGTGGACTTAGCTGCGGTGAAGTGTTCGTACTCACCGGAATAGGCTTCCACCACTTCATTGGCCAGCTGCCAGGACTGCGCGCCGCCGAGCATGACGGAATCACGTTCGACGCCGATCCGCAGGCCGTAGTCGTTCACGATCCCGTTCGCGTAGGAATGGTAGGTGGAAACACTGGGCTCCATCCGTTCCTCGCCGCCGCCGGCGGTGTCCGGATCCGCGGCACCGCCCGGCCCGGCGTCGAGCTGGTGATAGAGCAGGTTCAGGCGCGCCCGGATGCGTGAGGCCAGCTCCCCGGCCGCCTTGCGGGTGAAGGTGACCCCGAGGATCTCTTCGGGCCGGACCAGTTCGTTGGCCACGAGCCAAACCACCCGGTCGGCCATGGTCTTGGTTTTGCCCGACCCGGCACCGGCAATGACCAGCAGGGGTTCGAGGGGACCTTCGATGATTCCGGCCTGGTCCTCGGTGGGGTACTGCACCGGCGAGTTCGGATCGGTGTGCAGCAGTTCCGCCAGCTCCCGGGCGGAGTACTTCGGGACGGGCGCCGCTTCCGGCAGCTCCCCCGGTACCGTTACGGGCACGCTCACTCGGTGACCTGCTTTCCTTCAGCACAGATGGGACAGATTTCGGGCAGCCGGCAGCCGTTCCCGCCAAAACCGCTGCGGCCCGGGTCGTGGACGGTCTCGAAGAACGCGGCGGACATCAGCGCCGCCGCATTGCGGACCATGTCCCGCGCCGTGGTGTCATCGGGATCCAGCGGCGGCTGTTCCTGGACGGAAACACCCTTGTTCGTGGTGCCCAGCTGCACCAGGGCGGCTCCGCCGGGCACCGGAGGGGCGTCCGGCAGCGCGCCTTCGCGCACCGCCTCCTGGTAGGCGGCCAGCTGCGGGTGGCCCTGCAGGTCGTCCTTCTTCGGGGCCGATTTGCCGGTCTTCAAATCCACGATGAACAGCCGGCCGTGCTCGTCGGCTTCCAGCCGGTCGATCTGCCCGCGCAGCAGGGCGGTGCGGACGGCGCCGTCGATCTCCACCGGCAGTTCCACCTCGAAGTCTTTTTCGACCGCGACGAGGGACCGGCCGCTGCGGCGCATGGTGATGACGTATTCGGCGAGCTTGCGGACCATGGTTTCGGCCCGCTGGTAGTCCATCTGGCCTTCCCAGTTGTCCTTCATGCCCAGGGACGGCCAGCGTTTCTGCAGCTCCTGCACGTACTCGCTGCCGGCGGCGTCGGGCATGTCCTGCGCAATGGAATGCACCAGCGTGCCCAGGGAACGGGCGAAGTCGGTGGCCTGCTCACCGCCCGCAGCGGAGACGAACCAGCTCAGGGGTGACTTCAGCACTGCGTCGACCTTGGAGGGTGACACCGGGATCGGCGCGTCCGGGGGCAGGATGGGCGCAGTGCTGGACAGCGGGGCGAGCCCCCACCACTGCTCCGGGTGGGCTCCCGGGACCGGAACGGGGTGGTTCAGCATGGTCCCCAGATGATGGACGGCTTCGGCGGCTGCTTCCGGATCTTCCGCGGGCTGCTGGGCGTAACGGCGCAGTTCGGCCACCAGCGAGCGCAGGGTGTGGGGGCGAAGGACTTCGGTGCGCTGCCGTTTTTCCGCCCCCGGTTCCAGCGGCGCCACGAGGTCAAGGAAGGACGAGGGCTGCTCGTCTTCGGACGAGACGGCCGTGCAGATCAGTACTTCGCGGGCACGCGAAATGGCGGTGGAGAAGCTGCGCAGTTCGTCAAAGCGGATGGACTGCATCAGTGTCAACGGGCTGCGGTGTGCCCTGAAATTGTCGCCGTGCTCGACCGCCGCCACCAGCTCGCCGCTACCCAGCAGTTCACCGCGCAGGCGCAGGTTGGGCCACACATCCTGCTGGATGCCGGCGACTATCACCATCGGCCATTCCCGGCCCGCAGCGCTGGCCGGGGTGAGCAGTTCCACTGCTTCGCGGCGCTGGGCACGGGCGGCCAACGTATCCATGGGCAGCTCTGAACTGGTGAGGTAGTCCAGGAACTGGGCCGGGGTGGAGCCTGGCAGCTGGTCGACGTAGCGTTCAGCGGTCTGGAACAGTGCCATGATCGCGTCCAGGTCCCGGTCCGCGCGGGAGGCACCCGGGCCTCCGGACAGCGCCGTTTCCGCCCAGCGTTTGGACCAGCCGGAAACGGACCACAACGCCCACAGGACGGTCTCCGCCGTGGCTCCCGGTTCCTGGACTGCTGCCCGTCCCGCGGCCAGCATGGCTGAAATGCGCTGGGCGGCCGGGCGGGCATCCCAGCTCAGGCCCGCAAGGGCCCGGCCGGATTCCGATTCCGGGTCCAGCAGCGACTCCACCAGCAGTACGTCGCTGGTCCGTCCGCCGCCGGCGCTGCGTTCTTCCCGGCGCAGTGCCTGCCGCAGCCGGCGCAGTTCCAGCGTGCTGGCACCGCCGATGCGCGAAGTCAGGAGGGACACCGCCAGCTCAGGGGTCAGCAGGTCCGGATCCAGTACGACGGCGAACGCGTCCAGCAGCGGGCGGACGGCGGCTTCATCGCGGACCGCCCGCTCGGCGACGGGGACCTTGACTTCGATCCCCTGGCCGGTGAGGTAGCGCTGGAGGGCAGCCAGCTGGGCACCGGTCCGGACAATGACGGCGATGTCCTCGAGCGAACGGCCCTGCAGCAGCTGCGCTTCCAGGATCCGCTGCGCCACGTAGCGCTGCTCATGCATGGGGGTGTCCACTACATGGGCCTCGGCAGTACCCGCCAGCGGAGCGGCATCGGCTTCCGGAGCGTCGGGACCCGGTGCGTCGTCGGGGGTTCCGCCGTCGGCTGCAACATGCGCCGGCGCTTTCCCGATAAACCGGGCATCGGCCACGGCGGTGCGGTAGGACGGCAGCTGGCCGACCACGGAAATCCGTGAGGCCGTCCGGGTCCAGGCTCCCGCCAGCGAACCGGTCAGCCGGTGCGAGGTGGTCAGGACGCGGGTCTGGAGACGGCCGTCAAAATGCCTGCCCAGCTGGCCCACCAGATCCGGGCGGGCGCCGCGGAAGCCCTGCACCACGGTGTCGGGGCAGGCGGCGGCGATGGAGTCCCCGGTGCCGGCGAGCAGCGCGTAGAGGCTGTGGATGGCCGGGTTGGCTTCCTGCAGGTCATCCACGAGCACCAGCTGCTGGCGTTCCCGCTCGGCGGCCAGGAATTCCGGATCCGAGTCCAGGATGTTGAGGGCTGACGTGATGATGCCTGCCGGATCAAAGGACTCCGGCATGCGCAGGTCCAGGACGTCCCGGTACTCGGCGTAGAGTTCCGCGGCGGCCACCCAGTCCGGACGGCCGTGCCGCTGTCCCAGCTCGCGCAGCTCCTCGGCGGAGATGCCGTATTCAATGACGCGGTCGAAGAGCTGGCGGATTTCCTGCCGGAAACCGCGGGTCCCCAGGGCAAGGTCCAGGCTGTCCGGCCAGGGCAGTTCCGGCACCCCCTGCTGTCCGTGCCCGGCCAGCAGTTCCTTGATGATGACGTCCTGTTCGGCGCCGGAGAGCAGCTTCGGAGCCCGCGTGATGTAGGGCAGGCGGCCTTCGGTCTTGGCGCGCCGGATCAGGTCGAAGGCGTAGGAGGCCCAGGTGCGTGCGGGCGCGGTGCTCAGGGTTCCCTGCAGCCGTGCCGAGAGCGCATCCCGCAGGCCGGCAGCGGCAAGCCGTGAGGGGGCGAGCATCAGCAGATGGGAGGGATCAAGCCCGTCGCGTTCAATCCGTGCGACGGCGGCTTCCACCAGGACGGTGGACTTGCCGGTTCCCGGCGCTCCGAGGACGAGCACGGGACCGCTGCCCGTTGGCAGGTCCACCACGGCCTGCTGGTCTGCGCTGAGCCGGGGCGCTGACAACGCGCTTGCAGCCGGACCGACGAGTTGGAGTTCAACGCTCATGGTTCCACTTCATCATGTCCCTCCGACATTCCTGATATCGGTGCCGCCGGTGGTTGCCGGCCGGTGGAGTCCGGCGCCTCCGGGGCGGCCCGCTGGGTGTTCTGCAGACCGGTCCGCAGGCGGTCCAAACGGTCCCATTCCGCCTCGTCGGGCTGCCAGCGGGCGGCTTCGATCCGCACCCGGTAGCCCGCGCCGTCATCGTCCGCCGTCCCGCGCACCGGGGTGCCCTCGAGCCGGTAGTGTTCCCAGGCGCGCCCTTCATGGCAGCGCGGGGGCTGTCCCGAGGACCGCAGGACCCGCCACCAGCACACCTCGGAGCCGCGTGCGGACATTACCGCGCCTACCTGGCGCGGGCCGCCGGCGTCGAGCAGTTCGGCAATGTCGCCATAGGAGAGCACGCGCCCGGGCGGTATGAGATCGGCCACAGCCAGCACCGCGTCGGCGTAGTCCCTGCGCATATCCAGTAGGGTACCGACGCCGGCGGCGCCGCCGCCAATCCCGGGAATGTCACCGCTCCCCGATAGGTTTGAGGCATGAACAGCTGGCATGAACTTCCCCGGGCGGCCTTCGACCTGGAGACCACGGGCCGGGACCCGCAGACCGCGCGGATCGTCACCGCATCCATCATCCTGGTCAACGGCCGGGGCGAAACCCTGCAGCACCACGAGTGGCTGGCCTGCCCCGAGATCCCGATCCCCGCCGAGGCGGCAGCCATCCACGGCATCACCAATGAACGCGCCCGGGCGGAGGGCGGGAACCCTGCCGCCGTCACGGCCGAGGTGGCCGACGTGCTGGCCGGCATGTTCGCAGCCGGCATTCCCGTCCTGGCTTTCAACGCCTGCTACGACTTCACGGTCCTGGCCCGCGAATGCGAGCGCTTCGGCCTCACGGCTCCCCATCCGGTTCCCGTTATCGATCCGTACATCCTGGACAAGCAGGTGGACCGGTTCCGCCGCGGCAAGCGCACCCTCACCGCCATGGCCGAGCACTACGGCGTGGGGTTCGAGAACGCACACACCTCAGCGGCCGACGTCGCCGCCACCCTGTCCGTGGCGGCAGTCATGGCCGCGAAGTATCCGGAACTGCAGTGCGATGCGCGCACCCTGCACGAGTCCCAGATCGGCTGGGCCGCAGGCCAGGCTGCCAGCTTCCAGGAATACCTGCGGCGCCGGGAGCCGGAAGCCGTGATCGACGGCAGCTGGCCGTTCCGTGCCGCACCGGACCACGCGCCCGGGTCCGTCCTCGACCCGGCCTGACCCCTCCGCGGCCGCCGTCCCGGCTCCTTCACGGGCCGTCACTTTGGCCGGAGCGCGGCGGCCAACATGCGATACTGGTTACTGTGTTTGGCGCTGATGGCGCCCCAGGCGGACCCGTGTTCTTACGCGCGCGTACCGTCTCGCGCCACGAGATTGGCAGGCACCCTCCGCACAGCCGGCATTTGGGCACGGCACAGAACCGTGCCCCCTTCCCCATGCTCCGGTCCGGCCATTGAACGCATATGACGAGGACGAATGATCACAGTTACCGACCTTCGCAAGGTCTACCGGCAGGGCGACCGCATGGTCACTGCACTGGACGGCGTGAGCCTGAGCGTGCCCAAGGGTTCGATCCACGGGATCATCGGCCACTCCGGTGCCGGAAAGTCCACCCTGGTCCGCTGCCTGACCCTGCTGGACCGGCCGACGTCGGGCTCGGTCACCATCGACGGCCGTGAGCTGACCGCTGTGAAGGACTCCGAGATCCGCGCGGCCCGCCGCCGGATCGGCATGGTGTTCCAGCACGCGAACCTCATGGACTCCCGCACCGCCGCCGCCAACATCGCCCACCCGCTGGAGCTGGTGGGCACGAAGAAGAGCGTCATCGACGCCCGGGTGAAGGAACTGCTGGCCCTCGTTGGCCTCGAAGGCAGCGCCGGAGCGTACCCCGCCCAGCTTTCCGGCGGACAGAAGCAGCGCGTGGGCATCGCCCGGGCGCTGGCCTCCGATCCCGATGTGCTCCTGTGCGATGAGCCGACCTCGGCCCTTGACCCCAGCACCACGGACGACATCCTGGACCTGATCTCCGATCTCACCCGCCGCCTGGACCTGACGGTCCTGATCATCACGCACGAGATGAATGTGGTGAAGCGGATCTGCGATTCGGTATCCCTGCTCGAGGCAGGACGGGTGGTGGAACACGGCCCGCTGCGCGAGGTTGCCTCCGACCTGCGCGGCCGCCTGGCCAAACAGCTGATCCCGCTACCCGTAACGCCGCCGTCGCCCGGCGGCCCGGTCCTGGAGCTGCTGTTCACGGGCCAGACCACGTCGGACCCGGTGCTTTCCGCGCTCACCCGCCGGTTCGACACCGATGTAAACGTCCTTGCCGGCAGCGTCGAGCTGCTGGCCGGCACCCGCTTCGGACGGCTGCGCATCCAGTTGGACACGCACACCGACATGGCCGCCGTCCATGAATACCTCGCCCTGCAGGGCGTCACCGTGGAGGTGGCAGCATGAACTTCCTGACCGGACTCTTCGACAACCCCGGAATCACCAAGGCACTGCCCGAAGCCGTGCTTGAAACCCTCCAGATGGTCGGCATCTCCGGCTTCTTCACCCTGCTGATCGGCCTGCCGCTGGGCGTGTTCCTGCACGTCAGTGCGCCCGGGGGCCTGCTCCCGATGAAGGTCGTCAACCGGATTGTCAGCGACATCATCGTCAACATCACCCGGTCGGTACCCTTCGCCATCCTCATGGTCACCCTGATTCCGCTGGCACGCCTCATCACCGGGACCTCAATCGGGCCCGTGGCCGCCTCCGTTTCGCTGAGCATCGCGACCATCCCGTTCTTCGCACGGCTGGTGGAAAACGCGCTCCGCGACGTCACCGGCGGCAAGATCGATGCCGCCCTGGTGATGGGATCAACCAAGATGCAGGTGGTCACCAAGGTGCTGCTGCGCGAGGCCCTGCCCGGCCTCGTCGCTGCCCTGACCACCACGCTGGTGACCCTCGTGGGCTACTCCGCCATGGCCGGCATTGTCGGCGGCGGCGGTCTCGGCCGGCTGGCCTACAACTACGGCGTCCAGCGCTTTGACACGCAGGTCATGGTGGTCACGATCATCATCATCGTGGCCCTCGTACAGATCATCCAGCTTGCCGGCGATTTCGTTTCCCGCCGGGTGGACCACCGGTCCGCCGCGGGCACCGGCCGGCGCAGCCGTCCGGCCGCTGCGGTCACCGACGCCGCCGCCGTTCCCCGGACCGGCACGGACCGCGAATTCGACAAGACCTCTGTCTAGTCTCCGTCTTCGGCAGTACGGGGCCCTGCCCCGGCGCTGCCGGATCTGCAGCCAGTAGCCGCTAGCTGCACCTTCCCCGGACAGCGGAGTTCCGCTTCCCGGGTCACGTGAAAGGAACGCACTCGATGCGTAAAGCACTTACCCTCGTTGCCACCGGTGTGGCTACGGCCCTGGCGCTGACGGCTTGCGGTGGATCCGATTCCGCCTCCAGCGCCGTGGAGAGCCTTGACCCCGCAAACCCGGTAACCCTGACCGTGGGCGCCAGCCCCACCCCGCACGCCCGGATCCTCGAGTTTGTCCGTGACAACCTCGCCGAGGGCACCGGGCTGGAAATCGAGATCCAGGAGTTTGACGACTACGTCACGCCGAACATCTCCCTGAACGACGGCGACAGCGACGTCAACTTCTACCAGCACCTGCCCTACCTGGAATCCCAGATGGAAAAGCAGGGCTACGACTTCGAGCACGGCGCAGGCATCCACGTGGAGCCGTACGCGGCGTTCTCCGATAAGCACGACGACGTCTCCTCCATCAGGGACGGCGCCCGGGTGATGGTCACCAATGACCCCTCCAACCAGGCCCGTGCCCTGAAGATGCTTGAGGAGGCCGACCTCGTGAAGGACATCGCCGACGATTCCTCGGTGCTGACCCTCACCGAGGAACAGAACTTCAAGAACCTGGACTTCCAGGAAAACAACCCTGAGCTGCTGGTCAACGACCTGGGGGATCCCACCGTGGACCTCGCCATCATCAACGGCAACTACATCCTCGAAGCCGGGCTGAACACCGACGACGCCCTGCTGGTGGAATCGGCCGAGGACAACCCGTACGCCAACTTCCTGGTCTGGAAGACCGGCAACAAGGACGCACGGATCGACAAGCTCGAGGAATTGCTCCACTCCCCCGAAACCAAGGCCTTCATTGAAGAGACCTGGCCGAACGGCGACGTGACTGCCGCTTTCTAGGGCAGGACGACAAAAACCCCGCACTTCCCGTTTCAAGGGGAGGTGCGGGGTTTTTTACTGCCCTAAAAGCCGGGCCGGCCTTACGGCTGCGCCGCAGCCGCGGCCTGGGCGGCAGCCGGCAGCGCTGCGTAGATCCGGTTCATCGCGGCGTCGTCGTGGGCACCGGACAGGAACCAGGCCTCGAACACCGACGGCGGCAGGTACACGCCGGCGTCGAGCATCGAGTGGAAGAACGGCCGATACCGGAAGGCCTCCTGCGCCTGCGCCTGTTCGTAATTGTGCACGCCGGTGGCGGACGTGCCGAAGGCGACGCTGAAGAGGCTTCCGGCGCGCTGGATGCTGTGGTCCACGCCGGCCTTGTCCAGTTCGGCGGACACTGCGGCGGAGAGCTCCGCGGAACGGGCGTCGACATTGGCGTAGACCTCGGCGGTGGCGGCCTTCAGCGTGGCGACGCCGGCCGCCATCGCAATCGGGTTACCCGAGAGGGTGCCGGCCTGGTAGACCGGGCCCAGCGGGGCGAGGTAATCCATCACGTCTGCCCGGCCGCCCAGGGCTGCCACGGGCATGCCGCCGCCGATCACCTTGCCGAAGGTGAACAGGTCCGGCGTCCACGGTTCCGTTGCGTCGGCTGCGCCGCCGGTCAGGCCCCAGTAGCCGGCCGGTCCGGTGCGGAACCCGGTGAGTACCTCGTCGAGGATCAGCAGCGCGCCGTGCTCGGCCGTGATCCGGGACAGGGCGGCGTTGAAGCCCTCGTCCGGAGTGACCACGCCCATGTTCGCCGGGGCGGCTTCGGTGATCACGGCGGCAATGTTGGCGCCGTGCTCGGCGAACGCCTTTTCGACGGCGGACACGTCGTTGTACGGCAGCACCAGGGTTTCCGCGGCGGTCGCTTCGGTGACGCCGGCCGATCCGGGCAGTGCCAGGGTGGCCAGGCCGGAGCCGGCGGAGGCGAGCAGCCCGTCGAGGTGGCCGTGGTAGCAGCCGGCGAACTTGATGACCAGGTTCCGGCCGGTGTAGCCGCGGGCCAGCCGGATGGCGGTCATGGTGGCTTCGGTGCCGGTGGACACCATGCGCAGGCGCTTCACGCCGGGCACGCGGTCCATGACCAGCTGCGCCAGCTCGGCTTCGGCCGGGGTGGACGCACCGAAGGACAGTCCGTTGTCCACGGCTGCGTGGACGGCGGCCAGGACGTCCGGGTGGGAGTGGCCTACCAGCGCCGGACCCCAGGAGCAGACCAGGTCCACGTATTCGCGGCCCTCTGAATCGGTGATGTACGGGCCCTTGGCAGAGACCATGAAGCGCGGCGTGCCGCCCACGGAGCCGAAGGCCCGGACCGGGGAGTTCACGCCTCCGGGCATCAGGGCCCGGGCGCGGTCAAAGAGTTCTTCGGACGAGGAGACAGGTGAGGACATTACTTGCTTTCCTTCAGCCAGGCCGCCAGCTCGGTGGCCCAGTAGGTGAGAATCATGTTGGCGCCGGCCCGCTTGATGCCCAGCACGGACTCTTCGATGGCCCGGCGGCGGTCAATCCAGCCGTTGGCGGCGGCAGCTTCAATCATCGCGTACTCGCCGGAGATCTGGTAAGCGCCCACCGGCACCGGGGACATGGCGGCCACGTCGGCCAGCACGTCGAGGTAGCTCATGGCCGGCTTGACCATCACCATATCGGCGCCTTCTTCGAGGTCCAGCTCCACCTCGAGGAGGGCTTCGCGGCGGTTCGAGGCGTCCATCTGGTAGGTCCGACGGTCACCCTTCAGCTGGGAGTCCACGGCTTCGCGGAAGGGACCGTAGAACGCGGAGGCGTACTTCGCGGCGTAGGCGAACAGGGAGACGTCGGTGAAACCGGCGGTATCCAGGGCGTGGCGGATGACGGCGATCTGTCCGTCCATCATGCCCGACGGGCCCAGCACGTGCGCGCCGGCGCGGGCCTGCTCCACCGCCATCCGGCCGTAGATTTCCAGCGTGGCGTCGTTGTCCACGACACCGTGTTCGTCCAGCACGCCGCAGTGTCCGTGATCGGTGAATTCGTCCAGGCAGACATCGCTCATGATGACGAGGTCGTCGCCGACTTCCCCGCGGACGGCCGCGATGCCGCGGTTGAGGATGCCGTTGGGATCGGTGCCCGCGCTGCCGACGGCGTCACGCTCGGCGGGGATGCCGAACAGCATGATGCCGCCGATGCCCAGCCCTGCCGCTTCCGAAGCAGCCTTCTTCAGGCTGTCCATGGTGTGCTGGACGACGCCGGGCATGGAGGTGAGCGGGTTGGGCTCGGTGATGCCCTCACGGACGAAGACCGGAAGGATCAGTTCGGCCGGATCCAGCCGGAATTCGGCGGTCAGCCGCCGCATGGCGGGGGTGGTGCGGAGGCGGCGGGGACGGTGCTGGGGGAAGCTCATGGGGATGGTTCTGCCTTCCGGTAATGATGGGGAACTAGGGAGTAGGACCCGTAGACATAGCAACGGAGAGTGCGTGGGCTATTCCCGCCGGCGTTGGCTGCTTCGCCACGGCAGCCGGCGCCGCACCCAGTTCACGCATCCGCGCAGCCGTGCTGTCGCCGATGGCCACCAGCAGCGTTCCGGCCGGTACCGGCACACAGCGCCGGACGAACCGTCGGGCGATGCTCGGGGAGGTGAGGACGACGGCGCGGCGTCCGGCCGGTGCCGACGCGGCGAAGGACTCGGGGTCCAGCAGTCCTCCCCCGGTCACCGCGGGGGTGAAGCGCACGCCGGTGGCCGGGTAGTCCACCGTGCAGTACGCGGTGACGGCGCGGACCTCCCAGCCCAGGGCGGTCAGTGCCTCATGCAGGGACGGGTCGGCAATATCGGCCTGCGGCAGCAGCACCCGCAGGTCGCCGCCCTCCGGATCCGATCCGGAGGGATCCGGCCAGGATGCGGCCAGGCCGCGGGCGGACTGGTCGGTGTCCGGCAGGAAATCGATATCGAAGCCGACTTCTTCCAGGGCCTGCCGCGTTCCGGCACCGACTGCCGCGATCCGGGTATCGGCGGGCACCAGGGCCTCGGGGCAGATGCCCAGCGCTGCACACCGGCGGGTCACGGCCCGCACGGTGGTGACACTGGTGAAGACCACCCAGGCGAACCGTCCGGCCTTCAACGAATTCAGTGCGCGGTCCAGCAGTGCGGTGTCCGCGGGGAACTGGAAATCGATCAGGGGCATCAGCGTCACCGACGCCCCGCAGTCCTGCAGTTCCCGGACCATGGCCGAAGCCCGGTCCGGGGTGCGTGGTAGGACAACGTTCAGCCCGGCGAGGTCCGGACCGTTGTGTCTGGCCGCCATCTCAGCAGCTCCGGAAGCGGGGCATCAGCTGGCAGGCAGGTCCGTGAGCTGCGCGGCGCCGGCCGCAAGCAGCTCCTCGGCAACCTGCACGCCCAAGGCGCGGGCGGCGTCTTCGGTGAGCTGCCCGGCAACGCCGGTGCGGCGCATCAGCCGGGTACCGTCGTCGCTGCAGACCACTGCTTCGAGCGTGATGCCTTCGGCTGCGACACTGGCCAGCGCACCGACCGGAGCCGTGCACCCTGCTTCAAGCCTGCCGAGCATGGCCCGTTCGGCTGCCACCGCAAGGCGGCTTTCGCGGTGGTCGTACGCGGCAAGTGCCGTCGCGAGCTGCCCTTCAACGGCGTCGTCCGCACGGCATTCCACGGCCAGCGCTCCCTGCCCGGGGGCGGGAAGCATCACGGCGGGATCAATGAACTCGGTAACCATGTTCAGGCGGCCCAGCCGGGCCAGGCCGGCGGCCGCCAGCACCACGGCGTCGAGGTCGCCGGGGGCCCCTTCGACCAGGCCGGCAACCCGGCCGAGGCGGGTATCCACGTTGCCGCGGATGTCCACGATCTCGATGTCCGGGCGGGCGGCCCGCAGCTGGGCTGCCCGGCGCGGGGAACCGGTGCCGATCTTCGCACCGGCGGGAAGCTGTGCCAGGGTCAGTCCGTCACGGGCACACAGCACGTCGCGGACATCCACCCGTTCCGGAATGGCGCCCAGGGCAAGGCCGTCCGCCGGGGAGGTGGGCAGGTCCTTGAGCGAGTGCACGGCAACATCGCAGTCTCCGCGCAGCAGCGACTCGCGCAGCGCGGCAACGAACACGCCGGTGCCGCCGATCTGCGACAGGGCGGCACGGTTGATGTCGCCCTCGGTGCGCACGCGGACCAGTTCGACGTCGAAGCCGCCGAGCCCGGACAGGGCCTCGGCCACGGTGGTGGTTTGGGTGACGGCCAGGGCGCTGCCGCGGGTGCCGATCAGGACGGGCGAGTGCGCCACTACTGGACGCCCACTGTGGAATCGGCGCCTGCAATGGTCGGCTTTTCGCCGCGCAGGTTCGCGCAGCAGCCGGGGCGGCAGACGTCGTACCACGGACCGAGTTCGGTCAGGGCGGGGCGGATGGCGATGTTGTTTTCCAGGGTGCGTTCCTGCAGCAGGTCCACCAGGCCGGACACGAAGGTCTCGTGGATGCCCGGGGTCGGGGTGCGGTCAGCCGCCAGGCCCAGTTCCCGGCAGGTAGCCATGGCCTCGGTATCGAGGTCCCAGAGGACTTCCATGTGGTCGCTGACGAAGCCCAGCGGAACAATCACCACGCCGTTGACGCCCTTGGCGGGCAGTTCGGCAATCGCGTCGTTGATGTCCGGTTCCAGCCAGGGGATGTGCGGGGCGCCGGAGCGGGACTGGTAGACCAGCTGCCAGTCCAGGCCCGCGGCTTCGGGGATCCGGTCCATGATGGCGCGGGCGTTGGCCAGGTGCTGGGCAACGTAGGCGCTGCCTTCTTCGAACTCCCGGTCGCGCGGGCCGGAGGCTTCGGCGTCGGCGGTGGGGATGGAGTGGGTGGAGAAGAGGATCTCGATCTTCCCGTTTTCCACGCCCTGGGCCGCAAGCTGCTCGCGGACCTTCGCCACGGACCCGCGGACGCCTTCGATGAAGGGTTCCACGAAGCCCGGGTGGTCAAAGTACTGGCGGACCTTGTCCACGTGCAGCTTCTTGTCCAGGCCGGTCTTCAACAGGTTCATGCCCAGGTCTTCGCGGTACTGGCGGCAGCTCGAGTACGAGGAGTAGACGCTGGTGGTGACCATGAGGATGCGGCGGTGGCCGGCGTCGTAGGCCTCCTGCAGGACGTCCTTGATGTAGGGAGCCCAGTTCCGGTTGCCCCAGAGGACGGGGAGTTCGACGCCGCGGCGCGCCAGCTCTGCTTCCAAGGCAGCCTTCAGCGCACGGTTCTGCTCATTGATGGGGCTGATGCCGCCGTTGGCGCGGTAGTGGGTGGCCACTTCCTCCAGCCGCTCGTCGGGGATGCCGCGGCCGGCGGTGACGTTGCGCAGGAAGGGAATGACATCTTCCTGGCCTTCCGGACCGCCGAAGGAGGCCAGTAGGATGGCGTCGTAATGCTTCGGGGCCATGCGGCCGTTTTCGTCGACGCCCTCAAAGGGGTCGAAGGCAGGCTCGTTGGAAACAGCGGATGTCATTTGAGTACCTCGGCAACTTCGGCGGCCGGAATACGCCGGCCGGTATAGAACGGGACTTCTTCACGGACGTGGTTGCGGGCCTCGGTGGCGCGCAGGTGGCGCATCATGTCGACGAGGTCCACCAGGTTGGGGGCTTCAAGGCCCAGGATCCATTCCCAGTCGCCCAGGGCGAAGGAGGCCACGGTGTTGGCCAGGACCTGGGGGAATTCGCGGCCGAGCATGCCGTGGTCGCGCAGCATCTTGCCGCGTTCCTCGGCGGGGAGCTGGTACCACTCGTAGGAGCGGACAAACGGGTAAACGCAGATCCAGGTCTCGGGATCGATGCCCCGGGCGAAGGACGGCCAGTGGTTCTTGGAGAACTCCGCGTCGCGGTGCACGCCCATGGCGGACCAGGCGATCTCGGTGCCGGCAAACAGCTCGGACCGGCGGATCTGCCGCAGGGCCGCCTGCAGCGCTTCCGGCGCGCTGCCGTGCAGCCACACCATCACGTCGGCATCCACGCGCATGGCGGAGACGTCGTACAGGCCGCGGAGCGTGACGTTGCTGGCTGCCAGGTCCTTGGTCAGGGCCTCGAAGGCATCAACTGCACCGTTCGAGACCGGCGCTTTCGGCATGGAGGACCGCTTGAAAACGGTCCAGAGGGTAAAGAACTGTTCGTCGTTGCCGGCCGTTCCGGCGGCGCTGCGGTCCATCGTCTCACTCATGTTTAACAGTCTGCCCTTTGCGTATAGGTAAGTCGAAACACCGCACTTCTACAAAGTGTAGAAAGTGCGGAAGATCACAGCAGTGCGTTGGCGAGCGCTGCCATTCGGGTGCGGGTGTCGGCGGTGACCGCGGCCAGTCCGGTTCCGGCAAGCCAGGCTCCCACCGCTTCCAGTCCGGGCGATTCGGCCACCGCCGCGCGGACGGCGTCCACCCGGTCCTTATGCCCTACGGCGGCGGAGGGCAGTGCGCCCACCCACCGGACCACATCCCACCCGACGACGTCGTCGGCCTTGATGCGCACCTGCAGCAGACCGGACGCGTCGGCCACGGCCTGGCGGAAGAGGTCGTCGTCGGCGCGGGCCACGTGCGAGGGTTCCGCGGCGGAGTCCTCCGGCGAGAGCGCCCGCCCGTAGGAAAGGCGCAGCACATGCGTGCCCGGACCGGTGGAATCGGCGAGCCACTGCCATTTGGCGGTGGCGTGGGTCATTGCCTTCGCATCGATGCCGTCCACTTCCCTGGACACCAGGACGCCGGTGCCGCGCGGCATGGCGTCCAGTTCCGGCAGGTCCACCACCAGGGTTACCAGGGCAACCCCCGGTCCCGGCTGCGGACGATAGGCCGCCACCTCGGGCAGCGCGGTGGCCAGGAGGTCAACAGCTGCCGGGCCTTCGGCCGCCACCACCACGGCGTCGGCTGCCAGTTCCGGCCCGCCGCTGCAGTGGATCCGCCACCCTTCGGCACCCCTGGCAAGGGATTCGGCACGGATGCCGGAGCGCAGGCGGGCACCGGAGGTTTCCAGATCGGC
Source organism: Arthrobacter sp. zg-Y1116 (assembly GCF_024385485.1). Classification (NCBI taxonomy): domain Bacteria; kingdom Bacillati; phylum Actinomycetota; class Actinomycetes; order Micrococcales; family Micrococcaceae; genus Arthrobacter; species Arthrobacter sp. zg-Y1116. The sequence goes on from NZ_JANFLR010000001.1 coordinate 282,437, forward strand.
GACCAGCGCTTCGGTCAGCCGGCCCATTCCGCCGTCGAGTCCGGCCACGGCCGAACCGGCAGGGGCCGCCGCGCGCATCGCGCCGACAGCCGCCCCCAGGGAGCCGTGCCGGGAGATCGCAGAGCGCAGGCCCGGTGCCACGGAGTCGACGTCGAGCACATCGGGGTCGGAGGAATAGACGCCGCCGACCACCGGAGTGACGAGCCTGCGAAGCACTGCTTCACCCATTCGGGCCCGCACCACTTCCCCCAGGCTCATGGACGGGCGGCGGCTCAGGTTACCCACCGGCAGGACCTTGTCCATGGCTGCCCGGGCTGCTCCCGCGCGGCCCAGGGCACGGACAATGTCCGGATGCCGGGGGTCTGCGGGAATACCGAGCAGGCCGCTGCTCGGCATCTGCTGTGCTCCCGACGGCAGGTCCTGGGCCGCCAGCTGCAGCCACGACCCGGCCGGATTGGGCAGGACCACCGCGTCTGCCAGGCCAAGTTCCCCCACCAGGTCCGGAACGGCCGGTGACCTCGTGGCGAAGGATTCCGCGCCGCTGTCCAGCTGCACGCCGGCCACCTCGTGCCGGCCGACGCAGCCGCCGAACCGGTCCGAGGCCTCCACCACGGTCACCTGGACGCCTGCGCGCTGCAGGTCCCGGGCTGCGATGAGGCCGGAAATGCCGCCGCCTATAACAACGGCCGTGGGACCGCTCGGGACCGGGCCGCCTGCGGATTCCGCCTTTGCGGCTTTTTCCGGCTTGGTGAGGAAACGGTGGGGCATGCCTACGGCTCCACAGAATGGATCAGTTCGACCACCCGCGTCAGGACGCCGGCGTCGGTTTCCGGCGGCACGCCGTGGCCCAGGTTGACCACGTGGCCGGGAGCGTCCGCGCCTGCAGCAAGGACCTCGCGGACGTGTGCTTCGAGGATGTCCCACGGGGCGCTCAGCAGTGCCGGGTCAATATTGCCCTGCAGCGGCGTCGTGCCGCCGAGGCGGCGGTTGGCTTCGTCCAGCGGCAGCCGGTAATCCACGCCGACAACGTCCACGCCGACGTCGCGCATGGCCACCAGCAGCTCGGACGTGCCGGTGCCGAAATGCACCAGCGGGGCGCCGAGGCCGCGCACATGGTCCAAGGCACGGGAGGAGGCAGGCGCTACGTGCTTGACGTAGTCGGCCAAACCAAGGGAACCGGCCCAGGAGTCGAAGAGCTGGCCGGCGCTGGCGCCTGCTTCCAGCTGCGCGCGCAGGAACATTCCGGACGCGTCGGCGGCCCAGGCGGTCAGCGCCTGCCAGGCATCGGGATCAGCGTGCATCATGGTGCGCGGGCCGAGGTGGTCGCGGGACGGCTTGCCCTCGACCATGTAGGCGGCCAGGGTGAACGGCGCGCCGGCGAATCCGATCAACGGCTTGGAACCAAGCTCGGCAACCGTCAGCCGCACGGCTTCCCGGATCGGTTCCAGGGCCTCTTCGGTCAGCCGCGGCAGGGCGGCGACGTCGGCGGCGGTACGCACCGGACTGCCCAGCACCGGTCCGACGCCGGGAACGATGTCTACGTCCACGCCGGCCAGTTTCAGCGGAATAACGATGTCGGAAAAGAAGATGCCCGCATCCACGTCGTGCCGGCGCACCGGCTGCAGGGTGATCTCCGCCGCCAGCTCGGGCCGGAGGCAGGATTCCAGCATGCCGATCCCCTGCCTGGCTTTCAGGTACTCGGGCAGGGACCTGCCGGCCTGACGCATAAACCACACCGGGCGGCGGGCGGGGGTTCCGCCGCGGTACGCGGTGATCAGGGGGGAATCGGCCGTCCGGCCGTCCAGCAGCGGGTGCGTGGCGCTAAGAGTCATACCTTGATTCTCCCCAAAATCGGGGACAAGCCATAACCGGGCCACTCCCGGCGGCCGCAGTGGCGCTTCTCACACCCGTGAGGGGCCAATTCCGGCAGTGCGATTGAAGGTATCCTCCCGGGCGTGGCTAGTATTGACCTACTGTGGTTCTACTTTCCCTCATTGCTACGCACACCGACGTAGACCTGGAGACTGTCGCCCGGCTGAGCGCCGGCGCATCCGAGGTCTCGTCTTCGCTGGTCGATTCCGGAACCGCCGTCTCCGGCTCCGTTGTCCTCGCTACCTGCAACCGGCTGGAGGTGTATTGCGAAACCGGCTCGGAAGCGGACATTGAAGCCGCCCGTTCCGCCGTTGTTGCAGAAATCAGCCGGCACTCCGGCATGAGCGAAGACCTGGTCTCCCGCTCCTTTGCCACGAACACCGGCGAGTCCGTTCCCCAGCACCTGTTTGCCGTCGGCGCGGGCCTGGATTCCGCCGTCGTCGGCGAACGCGAAATCGCCGGCCAGGTGCGCCGGGCACTGATTGAAGCCCAGGAGAGCGGAACCGCCAGCGGCGGCCTCACCCGCCTATTCCAGACCGCTTCCCGCACCGCCAAGGACGTCGGCGCCCTTACAGCCCTCGGTAAACGGGGGCTTTCCATTGTTTCGGTTGCCCTGGGCCTGGCCACGGACCTGTCCGAGGACCGCGACTGGTCCCGGAAGTCGGTGGTCGTGTTCGGCACCGGTGCCTACGCCGGCGCCACCATGGCCCTGCTCAAGGAGCGGGGCTGCACCGACATCAGTGTCTACTCCTCCTCCAACCGCGCAGAGTCCTTCGCCGCCTCCCGCGGCGGGAAGCCCCTGACCCGTTCGTCCCTGCCCGAGGCACTGACCCGGGCCGACGTCGTCATCGGCTGCAGCGGCAGCGACAGCCAGGTCAGCGCCGAAGATGTCCGCCGCGTCCGTGCAGCGGCCGGCAAGCCGCTGATCATCATTGACCTTGCCCTGACGCACGACTTCGATCCGGCCGTCCGCGAGATCGACGGCGTCGAGCTGATCACCCTGGAGTCCGTCCGGCTGGCCGCACCGGCCGAGCAGGCCGAATCGCTGAAGCAGGCGAGCACCATCGTCGCCGATGCCGCGAAGAACTTTGCGAAGCAGCAGCTCAGCCGCGAAATGGACTCAGCCATCGTCGCCCTGCGCCGGCACACCCTGGACGTGCTGGAATCGGAGCTGGAGAAGGTCCGCGCCCAGCACGGGTGCACCGGAGCGGCACAGGAAGTGGAGTTCGCCATGCGCCGCATGGTCAAGCAGCTGCTCCACGTTCCCACCGTCCGCGCCCGGGAACTGGCCGCAAGCGGCCAGCAGGAGGACTACATCCGGGGCCTTGAGGCCCTGTACGGGATCACGGTGGAGCGCAGCGACGACGCGGCGCCCGCCAAGCGTGCCGGTTCCCCTGCCGACGACGGCGCCGCCGGCTCGGATGACGACGCCGAGTCGAAGTCCGCGTAGGGATCCTCAGTAGACCGGCTTCTCCGGTTCCACCCGGCGTACCCACTCCAGGATGCCGCCGGTGACGTTGTAGACCTCCGGATAGCCGACGCGGCGCAGGTAGGCCGCAACCTCGGCGGACCGCGCCCCTGACTTGCAGTGCACGTATACCGGCCGTCCCGGCTCCGGCCGGAACTCCCCCGCCAGCACGGCGCCCCGCGGCGCCAGCCGGGCGCCGTCGATGCGGACAATGTCATGTTCCCCCGGCTCCCGGACGTCCAGCAGTTCGAAGTCCCGGAACCCGGCCGAGCGTTCTGCCAGCAGGTCCCGCAGCACGGCCACGTCCACTTCCGCCCCGGCGGGTGCAGGCTCCGCCGGCGCAAGGCCGCAGAATGCCTGGTAATCACTGAGCACCGTCACGGGCAGGGCCTCCGGGTCCCGCCGGACCTTCAGCTCGCGCCAGCTCATCTCCAGGGCGTTGAAGACCAGGACCCGGCCCAGCAGGGTCCGGCCCGTTCCGGTGATCAGCTTGATGGCCTCATTGACCATGACCGAGCCGATCTGCGCACAGAGCACCCCGAGCACGCCCCCTTCCGCGCAGGAAGGAACGGAACCGGCCGGCGGCGCCTGCGGGAACAGGTCCCGGTAGGTGGGACCGTATTTGCCCCAGAACACGCTGACCTGCCCGTCGTAGCGGAGGATCGACCCCCACACGTATGGCTTGCCCAGGATTTCCGCGGCGTCGTTGATCAGGTAGCGGGTGGCGAAATTGTCCGTGCCGTCCACAATCAGGTCATAACCGGAAAAGATCGCCAGGACATTGGAGTTGTCCAGCCGCTCGCGGTGCAGGACCACCTCGACCAGCGGATTCAGCTCCGCCACGGAGCGGGCCGCGGACTCCGCCTTGGGGGTGCCGACGTCGGATACGCCGTGGATGACCTGGCGCTGCAGGTTGGAGACATCCACGACGTCGTCGTCGACAATGCCGAGCGTGCCCACGCCCGCCGCAGCCAGATAAAGCAGCGCGGGGGAGCCCAGCCCGCCGGCCCCCACCACCAGCACCCTCGCGTTCTTCAGCCGGCGCTGTGCCGTGGACCCGAACCCGGGGATGATGAGGTGGCGCGAGTAGCGTTCGGTTTCGTCGCGGGTGAGGTCCGCGCCGGGCGCCACCAAAGCAGGTAGTTCCCCGACAGGGGCGGATGCACTTGCTAAGGTCATGAAGTCCAATCTAAGCCACAGGTATGGCGGTGGGACCTGTCGCTTCGAATACCCGCGGGTAAACTAAGGGTCATTGTCCGTGCAGCTAAGGGCTCCGGAACTGTTGAGAGGTCCACCAGTGAGTAACCAGGCAGCCGGCAAACCGGTTCGACTCCCCCGGGAGGAACGCCGCCGGCAGCTGCTGAGCGCAGCGCAGGAAGTGTTTGTCAATAACGGCTTCCACGGTGCGGCCATGGACGAGATCGCCGAAGCGGCGCACGTCAGCAAACCCGTGCTCTACCAGCACTTCCCTGGCAAGCGCGAGCTGTACATGGCCCTGCTGGACAACCACCTGAACACGCTGACGGAGTTCCTGCGCACCGCCTTGACCTCCACCACGGACAATAAGCTTCGGGTGCGGGAAACCATGCGGGCCTATTTCCGCTTCGTGGCGCAGGACAGCCAGGGGCACCGGATGGTTTTCGAATCCGACCTCACCAATGACGCCGAGGTCAGCGCCCGTATTGAGGAATTCAATGCCCGCTTCGCCAACAGCATTGCCGGCGTCATTGCCGAAGACACCAAGCTTTCCCACCTCGAGGCCACCCTGCTCGGCCGCGCCCTGGCCGGAATGGCGCAGGTCAGCGCCCGGTACTGGCTGGAAACCGACGGCGGCCTGGACATCGATGCGGCAAGCGAGCTGGTTTACCGTTTAGCTTGGCGCGGAATCAGCCGGTTCCCCAAGGAGATCTAGAGTAGATTTCGATCAGTTCTTAAATCGTTAATCAGGAGGCACCACGGTGGAAGTAAAAATCGGCATTCAGAATGTAGCCCGCGAAATTGTCTTCGAATCCAGCCAGAGCGCTGATGAGGTCGCCGACGCAGTGGAGCAGTCCCTCGCCAACGGCGCCCTGCTCCGGCTCAAGGACATCAAGGGCCGGCTGATCGTGGTTCCCGGTGCATCCATCGGCTACGTCGAGATCGGTGCCGAGGAAGTCCGCCGCGTCGGTTTCGGCGCCCTCTAACCCGCCGCTTCCATGCTTAGCCTGATCCTGGTCACGCTGACCGCCGTTGCCGCGGGCTTCGCGGTCTGGGCTGCGGACCGCCGCCGCGCCTTCTACGGCGCGCTGCTGCTCCCGGGCATTTCCGTATGTGCTGCGCTCATCACATGGCTGGTACTGCGCGCGGCCGGAGTTACCGCTTTCGAAGCGGACTGGATCGGCTGGGCCATCCCGGTGGCGGTGTCGATCCTGGCGCCGCTCGTGGCGGCCGTACCGATCGGACGCAGCCGCGCCAAGGCGGACACAGAGGAGAAGGAGCGCATCCTGCGCCTGTAGGTCCCCTTGGACCGGGAACCGGCAACGGATCTGCTGGACCTGCAACAAAACGTCGAAAGGGCGGTGCTATCGCACCGCCCTTTCTTCGTGTCCCACGTGGTCCGTTCGCGGGTACGGCGACGGGGATGACGGGGATTACGGCACGGCATAATAGGGCCGCGCCTGCGGGACGGCAGGCGGCACCATCCGGGCCAGTTCGCTTGCGAACACGCGGGCCGCCACCCGGTGTCCTTCCGGGCTCAGGTGCCTTCCGTCCGGCCGCAGTGTGCCGTTCAGTCCATACCGCGCCCACCAGTCCCCCGGGGTAAGGAAACCGATTCCCTGTTCGGCGGCCACGGCGGCGAGCACCCGGTCCACCTCGCTGCGTGGTCCCGTGCCGTCACCGATGACCCCCACCATGACAATCCGGACGGACGGGTAGCTTTGCCGCAGGTCGCGGATTAGCCGGAGCGCTTCCGCACGGATATCTGCGGCTGGATGGGCGGTGTCATTACCGCCGCCCTGAAGCACGATCAAACGCGGCGTACCCCACGGGAGCAGCCACTGTTGGGCCTCCAGCGCCCGGGCATATCCGGCCACTGTGCTGTTCCCCTGGACGTACCCGGTTCCGCCTGAACCCCTGATGATGGCAGGGTACCCGGCCTGTTCCAGCCCCTGCCCCACCCAGGTATCCGGCCCAGCCTGCGAGTCACCGATCACCAGGGCAGAGTCCTCCACTCCCGGAACTACGGACATCATCCGGCCGGTCTGGGGCATGTAAACCAATGATCCGGCAGCCGGAGCCGTGGTGGGAGCCGTTTCGCTCTCCGCAGGTCCGCTCACCGCCGGCTCAGGCAAGGCTTCAGCAGAGGCAGAGGCAGAGGCAGAGGCAGCGTCACCCGACGGAAGCGCCGGCACCGTCCCGCCGGCTCCGGGGTCCGGCCGGGCAGCCGCTGCCACGGCCAGAAACAGGACCGCAAAAACGACGACGGCCAGGGCACCCCGCACCCACTTCCGTGTTGCTTTCCCCCGCACTAGGTTCCCCCTGCAGCCCGTTTCCGGCCGCAGCCAGCGTATCCGTACGGGGGAAGCGTACCGCAGGGCTAAGCCGTCAGGCCGAGGAGGTTCATCCGCTTTGAGTGGTTTCGCGTCAGCTGCGCCGTGAGCGACTTGATTTCGGCGTCGACGGCGTCCTGGCCGCCGTCGTCGAACAGCCCGCCCAGGAAGGCCCGTTCAATCAGGACCCGCTGGGCCTGGGTCAGGGCTTCGCCGACCAGCCGGCGGCCCCAAAGTGCCAGCCTCGAGGCCAGCCGCGGGTCATCCGCGAGGGCCTCCCGCAGCCTGCCGAGCAGGATTTCGCCGGGCTGCTCCGTAGCCTTGAGGCCCTGGAACAGGCTGTTCGTTTCGGCATCCAGCCGGGACGCCACCGCGGAGTAGAAATCGTCGGAAATGGCGTCCGTGACGTAGAACTTCATCAGCGACTCGTACCAGTCCGCCGGCCGGGTCCGGTCGTGGAACGCGTCCACGGAGGGTTGGAAGGGGCGCATGGCCTCTTCGGGGTCCGCTCCCATGGCGCTGAGCCGGGCACAGATCAACTCGAAATGCGCGTATTCATGCACCGCCAGGCGTCCGAGCGTGGCACGGTCATGCAGTGTGGGGGAAAACCGGGCATCGGAAGACATCCGTTCAAACGCCGACAGCTCGCCGTAGGCGATAGCCCCGAAAAGATCCGTGAGGAACCGCTGATACGTCTCGCCGAAGTGCTGCGGGGCCGCCCCGGGAGCGGCCGGATGATCCGAATGGTGCCCGTTAGTCATACCCGCCAGCGTACCTGCAGGCGCGGCCCGGGACCGCGCCGTAACCGCGCCGTGCCCCCGGATGCGCGGCGATCAGCGGCTGGCAGGTAGACTGGAAAGGTAGAAACTGGATGCCCGGTCGTCTGTCGTATGAATTGTCATGAGAAGTGGCATAAGAAGTGTCATTTTGTTGCTGTATTGACCAGACCCGCAAACCCTACGCGATCTTGAATTATCGGCCGCCGCCGTGGCCAATGGAGCACAGGCGGCCCGCAGTTGTTAGCCCGCGATCGGCTTCCGCTGGACGCACCGCGTGCGTGCCATCCGCTCCGTAATGGGCTGTAACAGCCACTCGTCGAGCCTGGCGCCCCCGCGCTGCCTAAACTGAACGGTATTTAATTGAACACTGAACTTTCCCAGGTTGATGACGATCGTCATCTCACTGCCGATGACAGCACCGAAGCACTGACCGTTGCGGACACCCTGGCCGTCAAGGCCGACGCCGCGGAAATCCCCGAACTGACGTTCGCAGATTTCGGTGTCCGGTCGGACATCGTCGAATCCCTCGCCGACGCCGGCATCACGCACCCCTTCCCCATCCAGTCGATGACCCTGCCCGTTGCGCTCAGCGGCCACGACATCATCGGCCAGGCCAAGACCGGCACCGGCAAGACCCTCGGCTTCGGCATCCCGGCGCTGCAGCGGGTGGTGGGCCCGGAAGACAAGGGTTACGCCGAACTCGCCGTCCCCGGCGCACCGCAGGCCCTGATCGTGGTCCCCACCCGTGAACTGGCAGTCCAGGTGGCGGGCGACCTCACCACCGCCGCCCGCCGGCGCGGCGCCCGCATCGTCACCATCTACGGCGGCCGTGCCTACGAGCCGCAGACGGAGGCCCTGGCCGCCGGCGTCGAAATCGTGGTCGGCACCCCCGGCCGCCTGATCGACCTCTACAACAAGAAGCACCTCTCGCTGAAGAACGTGCGGCTGGTGGTCCTTGACGAGGCCGACGAGATGCTGGACCTCGGCTTCCTGCCCGACGTCGAAACGCTGATGGCTGCCACGCCCGCCGTGCGCCAGACCCTGTTGTTCTCGGCCACCATGCCCGGCGCCGTCGTGTCCATGGCCCGCCGCTACATGACCAAGCCCACCCACATCCGGGCTGCGGATCCCGACGACGAGGGCCTGACCAAGAAGGACATCCGCCAGGTGGTCTACCGGGCGCACAACCTGGACAAAGCCGAAGTGGTGGCCCGCATCCTGCAGGCACGCGGCCGCGGCCGCACCATCATCTTCACCAAGACCAAGCGCACGGCCGCCAAGCTGTCCGAGGAACTCGTGGACCGCGGCTTTGCCGTCGCCGCCATGCACGGTGACCTGGGCCAGGGCGCCCGTGAGCAGGCCATGCGCGCTTTCCGCAATGAGAAGGTGGACGTGCTGGTGGCCACCGACGTCGCCGCGCGCGGCATCGACGTCGACGACGTCACCCACGTGATCAACTACCAGTGCCCCGAGGACGAGAAGACCTACCTGCACCGCGTTGGCCGCACCGGCCGCGCCGGGCACAAGGGCACCGCAGTGACGTTCGTGGACTGGGACGATGTGCCCCGCTGGGGCCTGATCAACAAGGCCCTGGGCCTGGACCAGGCGGAGCCGGTGGAAACCTATTCCTCCTCCCCGCACCTGTACACCGACCTGGATATCCCCGAAGGCACCAAGGGACGCCTGCCGCGCAACAAGCGCACCCATGCGGGCATTGATGCCGAAAAGATCGAGGACCTCGGCGAGACCGGTAAATCCGGCGGCCGCAGCAACTCCTCGAGCCGTGAAGGCAGCCGTTCCGGTTCCGGCCGGGATGCCGGATCCCGCGGCGGCAACCCCCGCGGCGGAACACGCGACGGGTCACGCGACGGATCGCGGCGCAGCAGCGCCCGCTCCGGCGAGGCACGGACCGGCGAAGCACGGACCGCGGAATCCCGCCCGGCTGAAACCCGGACCGCGGCACCTGCGGTGGACGGCGCAGCCTCGGACCGCCCGCGCCGCAGCCGGACCCGCCGCCGCAACGGCGAGGTTGTTCCCAAGACCGGCCCGGCCGCCGAATAGCGCCGACGTAGGCCTGCATGAGCAACCCTGTATGGACGCCCGACGGCGGGTCGCTGGTGGTACACGCGGATAACGCGGAGTTCCTCCCGACCCTGCCGGACGGCTCCTTCACCATGATTTACGTGGACCCGCCCTTCAACACCGGGCGGTCCCAGCGCCGGCAGCAGACCACCATGGTCCGCAGCGCCGACGGCAGCGGCGACCGGATCGGTTTCAAGGGCCGCAGCTACAGCACGGTCAAGGGCCTGCTCTCCAGCTACGACGACGCCTTCGAGGATTACTGGGCGTTCCTGGAACCCCGGCTCGCGCAGGCCTGGCGCCTGCTGGCCGACGACGGCACCCTGTACGTGCACCTCGATTACCGAGAGGTGCACTACGCGAAGGTCATGTTGGACGCCTTGTTCGGCCGGGACTGCTTCCTGAACGAAATCATCTGGGCCTACGACTACGGCGGCCGGGCGAAGAACCGGTGGCCGGCCAAGCATGACAACATCCTGGTCTATGTAAAGAACCCGGATTCGTACCACTTCGACAACGCCGAGGTGGACCGGGAACCGTACATGGCCCCGGGCCTGGTGACGCCCGAAAAGGTGGCACTGGGCAAGCTGCCCACCGATGTCTGGTGGCACACCATCGTTTCCCCCACCGGCCGCGAGAAGACCGGTTATCCCACCCAGAAACCCGAGGGCCTGCTTCGGCGTGCCGTCGCGGCCAGCAGCCGGGAGGGCGACTGGGTCCTGGATTTCTTCGCCGGGTCCGGAACGCTCGGCGCCGTTGCGGCCAAGCTGGGCCGGAAGTTCGTTTGCGTAGACGCCAATCCGCAGGCGATCGACGTCATGGCCCGGCGGCTGGGTTCGGCGGCCACCGTGGTCTCCGCCGAAACGGGTTCACCGCTTCCTGCTGCCGGCCCCTAAGGTCCGCGCCGCGCCGTCGTCCGCTTTGCCGGCACGGCGGCGTGCCTGCGCTGACTACCGCGGCAACGGGCCGACGACGGCGGTGCCGGTCCCGAGCGCGGCTATCCGTTCCAGTACCGCCGGCTCCGTGGTGAACTCACCCAGGAGGTTCGGTTTCCCGGTCCCGTGGTAGTCGCTGGAGCCGGTGACGAGCAGGTCATTGTCCTTCGCCAGCCTGCGCAGCCATTCCCTGCCCTGGTCTGGATTGTCCCGGTGGTTGACCTCCACGCCCAGCAGCCCGGCGTCGATCATTTCGGCGAAGGTCTCCTCTCCCACCACCCGGCCGCGGGAGGACGCCACCGGGTGCGCGAAGACGGGGACTCCGCCGGCCTGCCGGACCAGTGCCACTGCCCGTGCCGGATCCGGCGCGTAATGCGCCACGAAGTACGGCGACCGCGCGGTCAGGATGCCGCTGAAGGCCGCCGACCGGTTCGGGACCACGCCCGCGGCTACCAGTGCATCGGCAATGTGGGGCCGTCCGATGGTTGCTCCCGGCGCCACCTGCGCCTGCACCGAGTCCCAGTCAATGGGGAAATCCTCCGCCAGCCGCTGCACCATCAGTTCGGCCCGGGTGACCCGGGCTGCGCGGGACCGGGCGATCTCCTCAAGCAGTCCCGGATGGGCCGGATCATGCAGATAGGACAGCACATGGACGCTGATCCCCTCGCTGCTGCGGCAGGACACCTCCATACCCGGCACAAAAGTGATGCCGCGCTCCTGGGCGGCAGCGGCGGCCTCGGCCCAGCCCGCCGTCGTATCGTGATCGGTCAGCGCAATGGCATCCAGCCCGGCCTTCGCAGCGGAGGCGATAACATCTGCCGGCTGCTCGGTGCCGTCGGAGACGCAGGAATGGGTGTGCAGGTCAATTCTCACGCTTTCAATCTACGCCTCCGGACGGCAGGTTCCCTGCCGGTCCGCCCGCACCGGAAAGGTCGGGTATCCCTGGGTGTTTTGCCCCTCCCGGCCGCAGTGAGACGATGGAGTGGTGACTACTGAAGCGAATTCGACGACATCCCTGCCCGAGCCCTCCGAAGGCCAGCCGCTCGAAGACCGGGTCAACAACCGGTCCCAGCGGCCCTCCTCCGAAGCCTTCAAGAAGTTCATGTCCTCCGGCTGGGCCGCGGAATCCGGCGAACTTCCCGAACCCGACGCCGTGGCACCCTTCGCCGCGCGCCGCCGCCGCGCCCTTTCCGAGCGCTTCCCCGGGGAACGGCTGGTTATCCCGGCCGGCCCGCTGAAGGTCCGCTCGAACGACACGGATTACCGTTTCCGTCCGCACTCCGGCTTTGCGCACCTGACCGGCCTCGGCGTGGACCGCGAACCGGATGCCGTGCTCGTGATGGAGCCCACCGAACCCGGTGCGGGAGACGACGGCGGCAACCACACCGCCGTACTGTATTTCCGCCCGCTCGCCGGCACGGACAGTGACGAGTTCTACTCCAACGCACGCTACGGCTCCTTCTGGATCGGTGACCGGCTCGGCCTGGCGGAGATCAGCGCACTGATCGGCCTGCCCACCCGGCACCTCAACGAGGCAGAGACCGCCATCACCAACAACGTCGGAGACCCGCAGTTCGGCGGCATCTCGGTACGGCTGCTGCGCAGTGTCGATGAAATGGTCGATGCGCTGGTGGATACCGTCCGCTACAACACCGCCCTGGACCCGGAAAACGCCGACCTCAGCGCATTGGACGCCCTCGACGGCGAACTGACCGAAGCCCTGTCCGAACTCCGCCTGGTCAAGGACGAATGGGAGATCGAGCAGATGAAGGCCGCTGTGGCCGCCACGGTCAACGGCTTCACCGAAGTGGTCAAGGAACTCCCCCGCGCCATCTCCCACCCGCGCGGCGAACGCGTCGTCGAAGGCGCGTTCTTTGCCCGGGCACGCGAAGAGGGCAATGACCTTGGCTACGACACCATTGCCGCCTCCGGCAACAACGCCACGGTCCTGCACTGGATCCGCAACAACGGCGCCGTCCACGCCGGCGATCTGCTGCTGCTCGACGGCGGCGTGGAGGCCGAAAGCCTTTACACCGCCGACATCACCCGCACCCTGCCCGTCAACGGAACCTACACCGAGGTCCAGCGCCGGGTGTACCAGGCAGTACTCGACGCCGCCGACGCCGGCTTCGAGGCCGCCAAGCCGGGCGCCAAGTTCCGCGACGTCCACGCTGCAGCCGTCAAGGTCCTGGCCGAACGCCTGGACAGCTGGGGCCTGCTGCCGGTGCCGCTCGAGGAAGCGCTGTCCCCCGAAGGCCAGCAGCACCGCCGGTGGATGCCCCACGGCGTCAGCCACCACCTCGGAATGGACGTTCACGACTGCGCCCAGGCCCGGGCCGAGCTGTACCTGGACGGCACCATCACCGAGGGCATGGTCTTCACCATCGAACCGGGCCTCTACTTCAAGGACACCGACCTCTCGGTGCCCGAGGAATACCGCGGCATCGGCGTACGGCTTGAGGACGACGTCCTCATCACCGCCGACGGACCCGTGAACCTCAGCGACGCGCTGCCGCGTAACCCGGACGACGTCGAGGACTGGATGGCCGGCATCTACGCTGCCGAGTAACCTCCGGTTTCCCCTCCAGGTAAAAGGTCCGCATCCCCGAAAGGGATGCGGACCTTTTTGCGTACCGGGGGATGCTGTCCGACAGCTTCCCCGGACCGGAGACTGCGATTCGTCGCGATCCCTGCGGTTTGTCCGGACCGCTTCGGTTTGTCGGGTTCCCTGCGCCGCGCGGCGCAGGGAACCCGACAAACCGAGGGGCCATACCCAATCCGAAGCGAAGGCACGAAAAAGGCCCGCACCCTGGGGGTGCGGGCCTCATGCGATGAAGCGAGGGACCTAGTGGCGCGGCTGCTCCGGCTGGTCTGAACCCTGCGGAGAATCCTGTTCCGGTGCGGCCGGCTGCGGAGCGGAAGGCTGCACTGCGGCCTGTTCCGGTGCGGCGGGCTGCGGTGCGGTCTGTTCGGGTGCGGCAGGCTGCGCCGGACGGCGGACACCGTACTGCGGGCGGCCGTCCGGAAGGTCCGGGAACTGGCCCCGCGGCGTCGCGGGTTTAGCTGCCGGGTCTGCCCCTGCGGGTGCCTGGCTGCCGGCATCGGCCGGGGCCTGCCCTGCGGGATCGGAGTCCGGAGCGGGCTGGCCGTACGGGTTGGCCCAGCCGGAGGGCCGTTCCGGTGCCTGCGGTCCGCCTGCGGGCGGACGCATCGGCTCGTGGCGCCGGGCAGCGGGTGCCTGCGGGTGGCCTGCCTGGCCGACCATCGGCAGCCGGTGCAGCAGTTGCCGTGCGTCATTGGCCGCCTCGGGGGCAACAATAACGTCGTAGCTGGTGGCAATCACCTGGCTGGTGGAGGTGAAGTCCCTGCGCCCGCGCTGCAGGGCGTAGGCCAGAACCCCGAAGAGGACCCAGAAGACGGCACCGAGGGCCATGGACGGAAGGATGGAGATCGCTGCGGCGCTGCCCCCGAACAGCATCAGTGCCAGCCCGACAAAGAGGCCGAACCAGGCACCGGTGGCTGCACTGGAGAGCGCCACCCGGGGGTAGGTCAGCCGGCCGGTCACCCGTTCAACGGACTTGAGCTCGTTGCCGACAATCGAGACCAGCTGGACCGGGAACTTGCTGTCGGCAAGGTAATCCACGGCCTTCTGGGCGTCGAGGTAGGCCGTGTAGCGGCCCACCGTTTCACCCTTGGGCAAGCTGCGGCCCGCATCACGCGGAGGGGTGGCACCAAATAGGTTCGACATTGCTCCATTCTCGCGCATACCTGCCCCGGACGGTGAACGTATCGCTCGCAGTGAACGGACTCACCTCCCTCGCACCCCGTGATACCGCGTTACCGGCGGGCACAAAGTAGCCTTATAAGGTGAGTACAAATCCAACCCGAGTCTTTATTGCGCGCCTGCTCGGCCTTGACGTCTTCGACCCGCTGGGTGACCGTCTCGGCCGGCTGCGCGATGCGGTCGTGCTGGACCGCGGGCCGGGCCTCCCGCCCCAGGCCGTGGGCATCGTGGTGGAGGTTCCCGGCAAGAAACGGGTGTTCGTCCCCCTCACCCGCATCACGTCCATGGACCCCGGGCAGATCATCTGCACCGGCCTGGTCAACCTGCGCCGCTTCGAACAGCGCGGAGCAGAGATGCTGGTGGTCGCGGAACTCTTCGACCGCCGGGTACAGATGCGCGACGGCAGCGGCGAAGCCACCATCGAAGACATCGCCATTGAGCAGAACCGCGCCGGCGACTGGTACGTCTCCAACCTCTTCGTCCGCCGCGGCGGCTCGGCCTCCCGGCTGCGGTCCCTCCGCCGGCGCGGAGAACAGATGATCCTTGACTGGAAGGACATCGCCCACTGGGACGCCACCGGCCCGCAGGCCGCCACGTCCTTCGTCGCCCAGAACGACGACCTCAAGGCCGCCGACTTTGCCGACGCCCTGCACGAGATGAGCGGCAAACGCCGGATCGAAGTGGCCAGCGAACTGCAGGACGAACGTCTCGCCGACGTCCTGCAGGAACTTCCCGACGACGACCAGGTCCAGATCCTGCAGTCCCTGGACGTGGAGCGCGCCGCAGACGTGCTGGAGGAAATGGACCCCGACGACGCCGCGGACCTCCTTAACGAACTGCCCGAAGAGCAGAAGGAAGAGCTCCTTGCCCTGATGGAGCCCGAGGACGCCCGCGACGTCCGGCGCCTGCTGAACTACGAGGAAGACACCGCCGGGTCGCTGATGACCCCCGTGCCCGTCATCCTTCCGCCCGAGGCCACCGTGGCGGAGGCGCTGGCACACGTGCGCCGCGAAGAGCTCACCCCCGCGCTTGCCTCTTCCATCTACGTCTGCCGGCCGCCGCTGGAAACACCCACCGGGAAGTACCTCGGCGTTGTGCACATCCAGCAACTGCTGCGCTCGGCACCGCCCGAGGCACTGGGCAACATCCTGGATACGGACCTGGAACCGGTCCGCGACTACGCCACCATCAGCGAAGTATCGCGGATGCTGGCCACCTATAACTTGAACTCACTGCCGGTAATCAACGACGCCGGACGCCTGGTGGGTGCGGTCACGGTGGACGATGTCCTGGACCACCTGCTGCCGGACGACTGGCGCATTTCCGACGAAACCGGCCCCATAACGCAGCAGGGAAGGACAAATGGCTGAAAAGATCAAGTCAACGACCACCGGCCTCGACACTCCCCGCTCTGCACGGACCCGATGGCTGCCGCGGCTCTCCCCGAACCCCGACGCCTTCGGCCATGCCACGGAGAATTTCGCCCGGTTCATGGGCACCCCGCAGTTCCTGGTCTACATGACGGTCTTTTGCCTCGTCTGGCTGGCCTGGAACACCTGGGGACCGGAATCCGCCCGCTTTGACAGCGCCGCCCTGGGCTTTACCGTCCTGACGCTCATGCTGTCGCTGCAGGCCTCCTACGCCGCTCCCCTGCTGCTGCTGGCACAGAACCGGCAGGATGACCGGGACCGCGTCTCCGTCCGGCAGGACCGCGAACGCGCCGAGCGCAACCTTATGGACACCGAATACCTCACCCGGGAGATCGCCGAACTGCGGATTGCCCTGCGTGAGGTGGCCACCCGTGACTATGTCCGCTCCGAAATCCGCGGACTGCTGGAAGAACTCCTCGAGGCCAACGACGACCGTGAGGACGGCGGGACGCGGCGCCGCCGCCGGCCGGAGGGCACCGACAGCATGCCGAAACTGAATCCCGGCGGAAGGGAACGCTAAGGCCGTGCCAGTATCCGAACCAGCTTCCGCGTTGGAAGCGCAGGTACTCCGCGCCCTGGACACCGTCCAGGACCCGGAACTGCGCCGGCCCATCACCGAACTCGGGATGCTCAAGGAGGTGCGGCTAGGCGCCGGGGGCTCAGTGGCAGTCGAGGTCCTGCTCACGATTGCCGGCTGTCCGTTGCGGGACACCATCACGGCCGACGTCGAACGCGCACTTGCCGCGGTTCCCGGAGTGAACACTGTGGACGTGTTCCTGGACGTTATGACTCCGGAGCAGCGCAACGCGCTCAAGGACCGGCTGCGCGGCGGCGATCCGGTGCGGACCATCCCCTTCAACCGCCCCGATTCCCTGACCCGCGTGTACGCCGTGGCCAGCGGCAAGGGCGGCGTGGGCAAGTCCAGCGTCACGGTCAACCTCGCGGCGGCCATGGCCTCGCTCGGGCTGCGCGTGGGCATTGTCGACGCCGATGTCCACGGGTTCTCCGTTCCCGGCCTCCTCGGAATCACCCGGCCGCCCACCCGCGTGGATGAGATGATCCTGCCCCCGGTGGCCTACGGCATCAAGACCATCTCGATCGGCATGTTCGTGGACGGCAACCAGCCGGTGGCCTGGCGCGGACCCATGCTGCACCGTGCCCTGGAGCAGTTCCTGACCGATGTGTACTTCGGGGACCTGGACGTCCTCTTCCTGGACCTGCCTCCCGGCACCGGGGACATCGCCATTTCCGTGGGACAGCTCCTGCCGGGGTCGGAGATCCTGCTGGTCACCACACCGCAGAGCGCCGCGGCGGACGTCGCTGAACGCGCCGGCAGCGTTGCCCGGCAGACCGGGCAGAAGGTCACCGGCGTGATCGAGAATATGTCCTGGCTCGCGCTGCCCGGCGGCGAACGCCTGGAGGTCTTCGGCTCCGGCGGAGGCGCGGCGGTGTCCGGGCGGCTGGGCGACACCCTGGGCTATCCGGTTCCGCTGCTGGGCAGCATCCCCCTCGACGTAGCCCTCCGCGAAGGCGGCGACGGCGGCCTGCCGGTAGTACTGGCCGACGCCGGTGCGGCAACCGCTGACGGCACTGACGATGCAGAGGGGAACACCCCGGCGGGCGGAGAGACTGCCGCAGCCGAACTGCGGCGGATTGCCCGGGAGCTGGCACACCGGCCGCGCGGCCTGGCCGGCCGCAGCCTCGGGGTCAGCCCGGTCTAGGCAGCGGGCGGCAGCCCGGTCTCAGCCTTACGTTGCTTCGATGTCGAACGGTGCAGGCTGGCCCGCGGCAAGGCGTTCCAGCGGTTTCACCGCAGGCGGCCGGCTCGCTGCTGCCGGGGAGGCAGCGGCGGCCGGGGAGGCTACGGCAGAAGCCGCCGCAGGCTGGGCGGCGGAAACCGGCGGAGCGGGCGCTGCGGACGGCCGTCCGCTCACCGCTTTGGCGGCGTCGTCGAAATCATCCAGCAACGCTTCCTTGATGATGCGCCGCGGGTCGTACTGCCGTGGATCCAGCTTCCGCCAGTCCACTTCGTCGATCTCGGGGCCCACTTCTTCACGCAGCTGTTCACGGGCGCCGGATGCCATCCGCCGCACTTCCCGCACCAGCCGGGCCAGCTGCGAGGCGTATTCGGGCAGGCGTTCGGGACCTAGTATCACCACGGCGATTATTGCCAGAAGGATGAACTCGTAACCGTTGATTCCTACCACTCTTGAAGACTACCTTTTCCCGGGAGCGGGGAGCTACTCGCTGCTCCCCTAGAGGCTCCAGCCCGTACGCGTGAACATGGAAAGGCCCCGCACAATGCGTTCCATCGGCTCGGCATCGTCGCCGGTGCGGGCGAGGCGGGCGGATTCGAGCAGGGAAAGCTCCTCCACCGCCCGGGGCAGCGATTTCTCCGGCTGGCTGGACTCGAAGGTATAGGTGACGCTGCCGGCTGCCACGACCTTCTGTCCGGGATGCTCCGCCGATCCGAAGACCGCCGGGCCGGCCTGCGAACCCGCAACCGAGAACCCGTCTTCGGAGACGGGCCGGCCGGTCATGGCGTTGATTACGGGCTGGCGATCCTCTCCCGGCAGCGGGTGCTGTTCCACAAGCCGCAGTTGCTCTCCGTCTGCTGCGAAGGTCATTTCCACGGCGGGACGCCCCTGGACCCGGAGGGACCGGGCGGACTCCAGTTTCAATCCCAGATCCGCCAGTTCCGGGCAGGTCCAGCCATGTGCACGGAGCAGCTGCAGCTGCTCGGCTTCGAGGTTGCCGCTTTGGGCCACTTCCTCCCAGCCGGCGGCCATGGCGGCACGTGCACCGGCCTGCGCAGGAACCTCGAGGATGCTGCCCGCAAAATAGGCGCCGCCAAGCAGCACCGCCCCGGCAGCTGCTACCGCCCCGACTGCGGCCACGGCGTGGCTGCGCCGGTCAAGCGCCTTGGCCGGCGCCCCGGGCTGACCCGCTTCGGATTCCGGACAGCCGGACTGCAATGCCGTCACGCGTCCTGCGATCCGGGCGGAAAGTTCCGGACCGGCATCGGGCACCCGGAAGGAACGCAGCCGGCTGCGCAGCCGGCGCTCCTCAGCGACGACGGCACGGCACGAGGCACAGCGGGACAGGTGTGCGTCAATGGCCTGCTCGCGCTGCGGGGTTGTTTCGCCGTCGATGTAGTTCCGTAAATGCCGTTTGGGGTGTCGCACTATTCAGCTGGCTCCCGCGACTCGGGGCAGGTTGAGCAGCGGACGGGTAACCGGCGGCACCTGCGGGTTCCGGTGGGCAAGCTTTTCCTTCAGCATCGCCCGGCCGCGGTGGATCCGGGACCGGACAGTGCCCAGTTTGACGTCCAATACGCGGGCGACTTCGTCGTAGGAAAGCCCCTCCAGATCGCACAGGACAACGGCGGCGCGGAAGTCGGGCGGCAGCTCCTCCAAGGCGCGGGCAATGTCCACGTCAAGGTTATTGAATTCGAAGCTTCGCTCCGGGCCCGGGCCGTTGCTGGGCAGCCTGCTGGAGGTTTCCTCGGTCATGCCGTCAAAACGGATCCTGCTGCGCCGCCGGGCCTGGTCAAGGAAGAGGTTGGTGGTGATGCGGTGCAGCCAGCCGTCGAGGGTGCCGGGCTGGAAGTTGGCCAGCGAGCGGAAAACCCGGACGAAGACTTCCTGGGTCAGGTCCTCGGCGTCGTGCTTGTTTCCGGTCAGCCGATAGGCCAGCCGGTATACCTTCGCCGAGTGCGCCTGGACCACTTCCTCCCAAGTGGGTCGTACCCACTCCGCAGCCATGTCCGCGGCTGCTGTGTCCGGCGTCGTTGCCATAGTCTTCCTCCTTCCTTACAACCTGCGTGCCGCCAGTGCAGTCCCGGTGTGCCCGGGCAGTTCCCGTCGGGTCCAAGGAATCCGGGTGGGCCCAGGGTCGCTTGGAGGGCCGTTTATCACTGATTAACAATGTTTACGCATCAATCTGGGAGTTGGCTGTTAGCACGCCTTTAGTACCGGGACAAGGCAGGCGCGGCAGTGCGTACCCGGTTCTGCGCCCGTTGGCCTTAAGCTTGTCTGAGCAGGAATTCCTCCGGACCGAAAGTGAAAAACCCATGCGCGCCGACAAGCAGACCAGTTGGTCCTACACGGAGGCACTGCCTACCGAGGATGAGGTCCTGATCCGTGCGCGTGAACGGTCCTATGAGCTGGGCGTCAGCGCTGTTTCCAGTGGCGTAGGTGCGGCGTTGACCGTACTGGCCGCTGCGAGCAAGGCCACCACGGTTGTGGAAGTCGGCACCGGAGCCGGCGTTTCGGGCGTCTGCCTGCTGCGCGGCCTGGGCCGCAACGCGGTGCTGACCACCATAGATTCCGACGTCGACCACCTCCGGGCGGCGCGCGAGGCCTATGCGGAGGCCGGCATCCCGGGCAACCGGACCCGCACCATCTCCGGCCGCGCGGCCGAGGTGCTCCCCCGCCTCACGGACGCCGCCTACGACATGGTGTTCATCGACGCAGACAAGCCCTCTTTCCCGCTCTACGTGAACCAGGCGGTGCGGCTGCTCAAGCGCGGCGGCCTGCTGGTGGTCAATGACGCGCTGGACCACGGCAAGGTAGCGGATCCGGCTGTCCGCGAAGCCACCACCAACACCATGCGCAAGGTGGGCAAGGCCATCCGGGAGAACGAAGACCTCGCCTCCGCCTTGCTGCCCACCGGTGACGGCCTCCTGCTGGCCGTGAAAACCGCTTAGCCAGCCTCACCAAAGCGGCCCGCACGCAGGGCTCCCAGGAAAGGTGCCACATGATCGAGATCCTCAACCCCGACGAGTTGTCCCGGGCAAGGAAGACAGGCGCCCTGGTCGCCGACATCCTGCAGTCGATCAAGGCCCGCAGCACGGTGGGAACCAACCTGTTGGACATCGACCGGTGGGCCAGGACCATGATCCTCGAGGCCGGTGCCAAGTCCTGTTACGTCGACTACGCGCCGTCCTTCGGACGCGGGCCGTTTGGCCACTACATCTGCACGTCCGTCAACGATGCCGTGCTGCACGGACTTCCGCACGACTACGTCCTGGCCGACGGCGACCTGCTGACACTGGACCTTGCGGTATCACTCAAGGGAATCGTTGCAGACTCGGCCATCAGTTTCATCGTCGGCAAGGCCCCCTCCCCGGAGAGCGCCGCAATGATCGCCGTGACCGAACGGGCACTGGCCGCTGGAATAGCGGCGGCCCGTCCCGACGCCCGCATCGGGGACATTTCCTTTGCCATTGGAACTGTCCTTACTGATGCGGGATATCCCGTGAATACCGAGTTCGGCGGGCACGGCGTCGGTTCCACGATGCACCAGGACCCGCACATCACGAACTCCGGGCGGCCGGGCCGCGGCTACAAGCTGCGCCCCGGACTGCTGCTGGCCCTGGAACCGTGGGTCATGGCGGACACCGCGGAATTGGTGACCGACGCCGACGGCTGGACCCTGCGCAGTGCAACAGGCTGCCGGACGGCGCACAGCGAGCACACGGTCGCCATCACCGACGACGGGGCCGAAATCCTCACGCTGCCGAAGTAGCGCACGGCCAAAGCAACGGCGAAACCGCTCCTGTCAGGCGGTCCGGCCCAAGCCGGCAAGATAGGACAGCAAAAGACGCACGCCGAAGCCTGTCGCGCCCTTGGTGAGTTCCCGGCTGTCCTTATTGGCACGTGCCGGTCCGGCGATATCGATATGTGCCCACGGAACGCCGCCGGTGAATTTCTCCAGGAACAGGGCGGCAACAATCGCCCCGGCACCGAATTTCGCCTGCACCGGCGCTATGTGGGAAACGTCGGCGATGTCGGAGTCCAGCACAAAGCCGTATTCCGCCACCAGCGGCAGCTGCCACACGGCGTCGCCGGAGGCCTTCCCTGCCGCCTCCAGCCGGGCGAGCAGTCCCGGTGCATTGCCGAACAGTGCTGCGTGGTGCATGCCAAGACCCAGGGCCGCCGCACCGGTGAGGGTGGCGACGTCCACCAGCACGTCCGGGGCCAGCTCTGCGGCGGCATAGGCCATCGCGTCCGCCAGGACCATCCGGCCCTCGGCGTCGGTGTTGCCCACTTCGACGGTGGTCCCGTTGTAGGTGGTCACGACGTCGGCGGGCCGGTAGGAAGCTGCGCCGATGGCGTTCTCGGCCAAAGCCAGCACCGCGGTGACCTTTACGGGAAGCTTCAACGCGGCTGCCGCCTCGGCCACGGCCAGGACTGCCGCCGCACCTGCCATGTCCGTCTTCATGGTCATCATGGCGTCCCGCGGCTTAAGCGAAATGCCGCCGGAATCGAAGGTAATGCCCTTGCCCACGAGGACAACGTGCGGCAGGTCCCCGCCCTCGGGCTGGTAAGTGGCCTCGACCAGCCGCGGCGGATGCTCGGATCCGCCGCCCACGGCCAGCAGCCCGCCGAATCCTTCGGCGCGCAGATCGTTCTCGTCGCGGACCCGTACCTGAAGCCCGCTGCGGCCGGCAATCATCCGTGCCTGTGCCGCCATCCAGTCCGGCGTGGCCGTCTCGGCAGGCGTGTTGGTCAGGTCGCGGGCCGTCCACACTGCCCGTGCGGTAACCGTGGCACGTTCGGCGGCCGCTGCGTCCAGCCCGGTCAGTTCCAGGTGTTCCGCAATCGGTGCCGGCGGTTCGGTGATACCCGCACGCGGCGGCCGGTAGCCTCCGAGCAGGAAGCCCTCAAGGAAAGCTTCCTGGGCGGACGGTTCCAGCCCGTCCACCACGCTTCCGCGCACCCGCTTGGCGCCCATGGTGGCACGGGCCAGCGAGGCACCGGCGCGCCGCAGCGCAGGCCCGGACTCGTCGCCGGCACCAACATAGATCAGTTTTCCGGGCAGGTCCGCAGCACCGCGGGGCGGCTCGATCACAAGGATCTCCCCCGCCCTGCCCGTGACTTTGGCGCGGCGGGCCCGGTCAGCGACGTCGGCGCCGTACCGCAGCGCCGCTTCGACGGCACCGCGCCGCGGCTGGGGAACCGGGTTTGCTGCCTCGTCGGCGTCTTCCCGCCCGGAGCCGTCCGGCGCCGGCGTCATGGCCACGGCCAGGACGTCCACGCCTTCATCCGGGACCGGATGCAGTCCGGTCCCGGACTCCGCCTCCCCGGTCCGTGCATTCAACGCAGCCAGGGCAGTGACTCCCGGCAGCGATGCGGTGACATAGGGCGACGCCGGAACGGATCCGGTCCGGTCTGTTGGCTTCGGAGGCAGCTGCATGAATTAAAGGCTAGCCCGTAACGCCCAGAAGGCAGTCTTTCAACTTCCCTGCTTCTTCTACATTCAGCTCAACCACCAGGCGCCCGCCGCCGTCTATCGGCACCCGCAAAATGAGGCTGCGCCCCTCCTTTGTAACCTCCATGGGCCCGTCGCCCGTCCTTGGTTTCATCGCAGCCATTTCGAGATTCCCCTTTCACAGCGCCCGGTTTACCCGGACCACCTGTAATCCGCTGCCGATGGAAGTAAAATATTCGCCCGGCAATTGCTGTCATTATTCCGCACAAGTACCGGGCAAACGAAATTTCGTGTGTTGCGTGCCACAAATCAGGGTGGATAGTCCCCGCCGCCGGGTAATTGCGTCCACCGCCACAGCCATACCACCCAGACAGTCTGCAGGACCGCGAAGGCGACCGCGACGGTCCCCCGGTAGGCCCTGGACCGGCTAAGCCAGGCTGTCGCGAGCGCCAGCGGAAACAGCGGCAGCAGAAGGCGGAACGTGCTGGTCTGCGGGTTCAGGAATACCAGCAGGTAAAGCAGATAGCTTGCACACCACAGCTGCAGCTCCAGGCCGAGCCGCCGGACGGGCGGGGACATCAGGTAGAGCGCGGCGCCTGCGACCAGTACCACCAGCGCCACGGGGCCGAACAGCGGCCCCAAAAGGTGCTGGGACATGGTGAGCCAGGGTTTGAAGGGAACGAGGTCCCCGAAGCGCCAGGCACTTTCCGTATCCGTGTAGGCGCGGATGTCTCCGGTGGACACCCAGGCGATGACCGGCCAGGCCAGCGCGGAGAAGCCTGCTCCCGCAGCCAGGGCGGTGAGCCGCCACGCCTCACCGGCAGGGAACGGCACCCGCCCGCGTCGCAGGAACCGCACCACCAGCACCAACCCCACCGCGAGCGCGAAGGGAACGCCCACCGGCCGGGAGAGGCACATCAGGGCCACCACCGGGATGGCGGTGAGGTAGCGCCCGGCCAGGAAGAGGTACAGGGCGCCGGAAAGAAGCAGCAGGTTCAGCGACTCGGCGTAGGGAATCTGCAGGATCGGGGACACCGGGAAGACCGCCACGAAGAGCACTCCCCACATGGCGGTGCCTTTCCCGGCCCGCAGCCGGAAGAGCCGGTAAATGACGAGCGCTGCGGCAAAGCCCGCCGCCGTGGCGGCCACGGGGGCCAGGACGTTCCAGCCCAGGCCGGTTACGGCGTCGAGCCCCCGCACCAGCAGCGGGAAAAGTGCGTAGAAGGCCCACTCGTTTTCCACGGCATTGCCCGCCGCATCCCGCGGCACGCTGTCGGGATAGCCGTCGGAGAAGATCCGGAAATACCACTCGGCGTCCCAGATGTTGATGAAGTCCCAGTACGACGGCGATGCGTCCCACCACGGGCCTGCCGGCTGGAACCGGGCGGTGGCGGCGAGCACGGCATAGGAAAACAGGCGGGCCCCCAGCCACAAGGCAAGGACCTGGAGGTACCACGGCCACCGCTGGACAGCGGCAGCGGCACGGCTCGGCACCGTCTTTGCCCGGAGGTTCACGGAGGACCTTTCAGCTGATTCAGTTTCCATGACGCACCCAGCAGGTTCCGAGGTGGTCATTGACGTAACCGGTGGCCTGCATCATCGCGTAGGCGGTGATCGGCCCGACGAACCGGAAACCCCGTTTTTTCAGGTCCTTGGCCAGCGCCGCGGATTCCGCCGTGGCGGACGGGACGTCGGCCAGTGCCTGCGGCGCGGGCCGGTCTGCCGGAGCACGGTACCGTTCCAGCAGGCTGCCGAGGCTTTCATGCTCCGGCAGCTCCATCAGCGCACGGGCGTTGTTGATCACGGCATCGATTTTGGCGGCGTTGCGCACAATGCCCGCATCGGACAGCAGCCGCGCCCGGTCGGCGTCGTCAAAGGCCGCCACGGCCTGCGGGTCGAAACCGGCGAACGCGGCGCGGAAGGCCTCGCGCTTGCGCAGGATAGTGATCCAGCTGAGGCCGGATTGGAAGGCTTCCAGGCTCAGGCGCTCGAAGAGGGCAGCTTCGCCCTCCACGGCACGCCCCCATTCCGTGTCGTGATAGTGCTGGTAGTCCTCGCTGGCCAGCGCCCAGCCGCAGCGCAGCCGCCCGTCCGCACCCGGCACGGCAGTCAATTCGCTTCTCCGTCGGGAAGGTTGCTCCGGCCCGCTGCTTCGAGCGCGCGGATCCGGGCGTCGCGTTCTTCGAGTGCTGCGGCGAACCGGTCCAGAACCGTGTCCACCTGGTCCATGCGGTAGCCGCGCAGGGCCACGGAGAACCGCAGCCGGGAAACGTCGCCGGCAACAGGGTGCTCAGGCAGCAATACGGGCGGGAGCCGGGGATCCGGCTCCGGCAGGCCCTGTACCGTGGCCGGCACGGTGCCGGCGGAGCCCGGGCGCAGCCGGCCGATGCCGAATACGGTGGCCAGGCCCAGCACGGCGATGGCAAGGAAGACCAGGAGGAGTGTCACAGGACCATGGTGCCAGACGGGGCCGGTCCCGGGCGGCGGCCGTCCGGCTAGGGCGAAACGTGTCCTGCACTGTCCGCGATCATCAGCCGCACCGCGTCCGCCGGGTCATCCACTACGTGCAGCAGCTCGAGGTCCGCTTCTCCGACCATGCCCTCCGCCAGCAGCGTTTCGCGGATCCAGCCCAGCAGCGGATTCCAGAACTCGGTGCCGATCAGCACGATCGGAAAGGAAGTCACCTTCTGCGTCTGCACCAGGGTCATGGCCTCGAAAAGCTCATCCAGGGTGCCGAACCCGCCCGGCAGGACAATGAACCCCTGCGCGTACTTGACGAACATCGTCTTGCGCACGAAGAAGTACCGGAAATTGACCCCCAGATCCACCCACTCGTTCAGGCCGGTCTCGAAGGGAAGTTCTATCCCGAGGCCCACGGACAGGCCGTCCGCCCCCACGGCCCCCTTGTTGGCGGCTTCCATGGAGCCGGGCCCTCCCCCGGTGATCACCGCGAGGCCCGCTTCAGCCAGCAGCCTGCCAACCTCTTCCCCGAGCTTGTAATAGCGCGATCCCGGAACGCTGCGGGCAGAACCGAACACGCTTACGGCAGGACCCAGCTCGGACAGCGTACCGAAGCCTTCCACGAACTCACTCTGGATCCGCAGCACCCGCCACGGGTCGGTATGCGTGAAATGGGTGGTGCCCGCCGAGTCCAGCAGGAAACGGTCCGACTGAGGGGTCAGGGCTGCGCCCCGGCGCAGCTCCACCGGCCCCCGCTTGCGCGGACGCTCGGACATGGGACTGGAGGCATCGCTGATAGGCATGCCTCTAGGCTAGCGGTGATGGCGCCGCTGGCAACGCGGCCGGGCCCATCGCCGACGGTTAGCTCCGGGCAGGTTGCGCTTACGTCACAATTACGTGCCCGGGTGGCCCGTGACACACGCCGGCAATAATCAATGGTTAGATTTTCCTTATGACCAGTGACACATCCCCAGGTAGATCCGTGCCTGAATCCGCTGCACCGCTCGTTTCGCTGAAGAACGTGAACAAGCATTTCGGGGACCTCCATGTCCTGCAGAACATCAATCTCGACATCGCCCGCGGCGAGGTAGTGGTGGTGATCGGGCCTTCCGGGTCCGGCAAGTCAACGCTGTGCCGTGCCATCAACCGCCTCGAAACCATCGACGACGGCGAAATCACCGTTGACGGCGCCGTCCTGCCGTCCGAGGGCAGGGCGCTTGCCAAGCTGCGCGCCGACGTCGGCATGGTCTTCCAGTCGTTCAACCTTTTCGCGCATAAGTCCATCGTGGACAACGTCTCCCTCGGACCGGTCAAGGTCCGCAAGTCCAAGCCCGCCGAGGCCAAGAAACTGGCCATGGAACTGCTTGAGCGTGTGGGCGTTGCGAACCAGGCCAACAAGCTTCCGGCGCAGCTCTCCGGCGGCCAGCAGCAGCGCGTAGCCATTGCCCGCGCGCTGGCCATGAAGCCGAAGGTCATGCTCTTCGACGAGCCCACCTCCGCCCTCGATCCGGAAATGATCAACGAGGTGCTGGACACCATGGTGGGCCTGGCGAAGGACGGCATGACCATGGTGGTCGTTACACACGAAATGGGCTTCGCCCGCAAGGCCGCGGACCGGGTGATCTTCATGGCCGACGGACAGATCGTCGAAGAAGCCACTCCCGAGGAATTCTTTACGAACCCGAAGAGCGACCGCGCCAAGGACTTCCTGGGCAAGATCCTCTCCCACTAGAACCGTTCCAAGCACTACACGCTCCACCAGCAGTACCGGGGTTTCACCAGCAGGCAGCAACCCCTTATGAGGCTAGGTCCTCCGCTTTTGCGCGGAGGACCGCAATGCAAGGAGAAAACATGCGCAAGACCCGTTACGCCGCTGCGGCCATCGCCGCAGTTGCAGCCCTGACCCTGTCCGCCTGCGGCGGCGATTCCGGTTCCGAATCCGGCAGCAGCGAAGGCGCCACCGAAGGCTCCGGCGAGCAGATCCGTATCGGCATCAAGTTCGACCAGCCGGGCCTGGGCTTCGACGAGGGCGGCAACTACGCCGGCTTCGACGTCGACGTCGCCAAATACGTCGCCAACGAGCTGGGCTACCCCGAGGACCAGATCGAGTTCATTTCCAGCCCCTCCGCCCAGCGCGAGAACATGCTGGAAAATGACCAGCTGGACATGATCTTCGCAACCTACTCCATCACCGATGCCCGTAAGGAAAAGGTTGCTTTCGCAGGACCGTACTTCGTGGCCGGCCAGGACCTCCTGGTTCCCGTCGACAGCGACATCAGCGGTCCCGAGGACCTGGACGGCAAGAACCTCTGCTCCGTCACCGGCTCCACCTCCGCACAGAAGATCAAGGACAACTACGCCGCCGGCGTGAACCTGCTGGAGCAGCCGAGCTACGCCGAGTGCGTGACCGCCATGCAGGGCGGCTCCATTGACGCCGTCACCACTGACGACATCATCCTTGCCGGCCTGGCCTCCACTGACGCCAACAAGGGCCAGTTCAAGGTTGTCGGCAACACCTTCTCGGAGGAGAAGTACGGTGTCGGCCTGCCGAAGGAAGGCGGCATCGTCAAGTGCGAGGACATCAACGCCGCCATCACCAAGATGGTCCAGGACGGTGCGTGGGAGGAAGCCATCAAGAAGAACACCGAAGGCGCCGACTACACCTTCAACGAAGACCTGAACCCGCCGACGCCTGACGCCTGCGCCTAGTTCCTGCACGTTCCACCCCAGCGGGGAAGCCGGCGATAATCTCCGGCTTCCCCGCTGCGGGCTTTCTTCCACCGTAAAGAGGTGAAACATGGAGGGTTTTACTGCCCTCTTCGAGCAGTACGACGTCCTCGGCGCTTTCTGGGTCAATATCCAGCTTGCCTTCTGGGCGGCGCTCTGGTCGCTGATACTCGGTACCGTCCTGGCACTGATGCGGATCTCGCCGATCCCCAGCCTGCAGTGGTTCGGTGCCGCCTACGTCAACATTTTCCGCAACACCCCGCTGACCATCATCATGGTGTTCGGCTCGCTGGCGCTGTGGTCGCAGCTGAATGTCAGCCTGTCCAGCGACTTCACCACCAACTTCTTCCGCCTTGCCGTGCTGTCGCTGACTGTCTACCACGCAGCGTTCTTCTGCGAAGCCATCCGCAGCGGCGTCAACACGGTTCCGCTGGGACAGGCTGAGGCCGCCCGGGCCATCGGCCTGGGCTTCCTGGAAGCAGCCCGGCTGGTCATCATGCCGCAGGCCTTCCGCGGCGCCATCGCCCCGATGGGCAACGTGCTGATCGCCCTGGTGAAGAACACCACCGTGGCCGCCACGGCCGGCGTCGCCCTGGAGACCTCCAGCATGATGAAGACCATGATCGAGTTCAATCCGAACCTGATGACGCAGATCTTCCTGACCTTTGCCATCGGCTACGTCATCATCGTTATCCCCATCGGCCTGCTCACCACCTGGGCCTCGAAGAAACTGGCGGTCGCACGATGAGCGCACAGAATGTCCTGTTTGATGCCCCCGGGCCCAAGGCCCGCCGGAACATCATGGTCGGCAACATCCTGGGCGTGCTGCTGATCGCAGCGCTGCTCTGGGTGGCGATCTCCGGGCTGGCGGACAAGGGCCAGTTCGACGCCGCCAAATGGACGCCCTTCCTGGAATGGCGGACCTGGGAGTACTTCATGCTCCCGGGACTGCTCTCCACGCTGAAGGCTGCCGCCGTGGCCGTGGTGACGTCGATTGTCTTCGGCCTGCTCTTCGGCATCGGGCGCCTTTCGCCTTTCAAGCCGATCAGCTGGGCCTGCGGGCTCGTGGTGGAGTTCTTCCGCGCGGTTCCCGTGCTGCTGATGATGGTGTTCTTCTACCAGTTCCTCTCCAAGTCCACTTCCGTGGAGCCCGCGCAGGTCCCCTTCTTCGCGGTTGTCATAGCCCTCACCCTGTACAACGGTTCGGTGATCGCGGAACTGGTCCGCTCCGGCGTCTTCGGTCTCCCGAAGGGCCAGCGCGAGGCCGGGCTGGCCATCGGCCTGACGCCGGGCCAGTCGCTGCGCAGCATCGAGATGCCGCAGGCGCTGGTGGCCATGCTGCCGGCGCTGCTGAGCCAGTTCGTGGTCATCCTGAAGGACTCCGCGCTGGGTACCTTCATCGGCTACACCGAGCTGCTGGACTACGCACGCCGCCTGGCTGCGGGCGAAGGCAACATCCTGCCCGCGCTGCTGGTCACCGCAGCGATCTTCATTGCCCTCAACTGGCTGCTCACGTTTGCCGCCCAGCGCCTCTCCCGGCGCCTGGGTGCACGGGCCGGCAAGGTGCTGAAGATCGAAGACACGATCGAGCCCGAGGGCATCGAAGCCCCGGTTCCGGCTGCCGCACCGGCGAAGGGTGCCGGAAAGTAACCGCACCCGGAACCACACAGCCAACGAAAAGAGGAGAGGACCGGCACCTGCCGGTCCTCTCCTCTTTTGCTGCCTAAGCCCTCAATCGACGGGGCGGAACCCGCGGCCGGCCTAGCTCAGCCAGGACCGAAGTGCCGCCAGGCACTCCCTCACGGCGGCGGCGTGCACGTGTTCGTTATCGGTGTGCGCCAGCAGCGCGTCCCCGGGGCCGAAGTTCACGGCGGGAATCCCCAGCGCACTGAAGCGGGCGACGTCGGTCCAGCCGTATTTCGGTTTCGGCTCGGCGCCCACCGCGGCCACGAAGGACGCAGCGGCCGGCAGGGTCAGCCCCGGCCGGGCGCCGGCCGCCGCGTCGGTGCGCACGACGTCGAACCCCGAAAGCAGCTCCCGGACGTAGGCTTCGGCTTCCTCGATGCCCTTGTCCGGGGCAAAGCGGTAGTTGATTTCGACGGTGGCCGCATCCGGAATCACGTTGCCCGCCGTCCCGCCCCAGATCCGGACGGCGTTCAGGGACTCACGGAAATCCAGGCCCTCGACGTTCACCGTGGCCGGTTTGTGGTCGCGCAGCCGCACCAGGATGTCCGCCGCGGCGTGGATGGCGTTCTCCCCCATCCAGGCCCGTGCGGAATGCGCGGCACGGCCCGTAGTGGTGGCATGGAAGCGCATGGTGCCGTTGCAGCCGCCCTCCACGGTTCCGTTGGTCGGCTCCAGGAGGACGGCGAAGTCCGCCTTCAGCCAGTCCGGATGGCTGCGCTCCAACCGGCCGAGTCCGCTGAGGGAAGCCTCGACTTCTTCGTGGTCGTAAAACACGTAGGTGATATCCCTGGCGGGCTCGGTGAGGGCGGCAGCCAGGGCCAGCTGGACCGCCACCCCGCCCTTCATGTCGGTGGCACCGCGGCCGTAGAGGACGTCCCCGTCCCACGTCGACGGTACGGTTCCGCGCGAGCCCGGCACCGTCGGCAGCGGCACGGTGTCCAGGTGGCCGGCAAGGATGATCCGCTCCGCCCGGCCGAGCCGGGTCCGGGCCACCACGGAGTCCCCGTCACGGGACACTTCGAGGTGGGGGCAGGTACGGAGAGCGGTCTCGACGGCATCCGCCAGGGCGGTTTCGTTTCCGGAAACGCTCTCGAAGTCCATCAGGGCCGCGGTCAGGTCCGCGACGTCGCCGAAAAGATCCAAGGAGGGCACAGATGCATCAGTCACCCTCCCACAGTACCGCTCGGTAGACTGGGAACCATGACTGTAAGCGCTGCCCCCACACCCGCTGAAACGCCCGACACCCGTACTGCCTCAGGCCTCGGCCTGGCCACCGTAACCTCCGACGGCGTCGTGCTCGATGTCTGGTTCCCCCAGCCCCTGCTGGGTGATGCCGCTTTCGACGAGGCCCTGAAAGAGGATCTCGATGCCGCCGCCGTTGCCATGGCCGACGGTATCCGCGGCACCCACGGCGAAGTGCTGGAAGCCCGGATCGACCTCGACGCCGCCCCCGCCGACACAGCCGATGCCTACCTCCGCCTGCACCTGCTCTCGGCCCGCCTGGTCCAGCCGAACACCATCAACCTTGACGGCATCTTCGCCGCCCTGCCCAACGTGGTCTGGACCAACCACGGACCGTGCGCGGTGGCCGACTTCGAGGCGGTCCGCCTGCGGCTGCGCAGCCGCGGCACCGTGACGGTCTACGGGGTGGACAAGTTCCCCCGCATGGCCGACTACGTGCTGCCCTCCGGCGTCCGCATTGCCGACGCCGGCCGGGTCCGCCTCGGCGCCCACCTCGCCGAAGGCACCACCGTGATGCACGAAGGCTTCGTCAACTTCAACGCCGGCACCCTCGGCACCTCCATGGTCGAAGGCCGCATCTCCGCCGGAGTAGTGGTGGGCGACGGGACGGACGTCGGCGGCGGCGCCTCCATCATGGGCACCCTCTCCGGCGGCGGCAAGGAAAAGATCACCCTGGGCGAACGTGTCCTCCTGGGCGCGAACTCCGGCGTCGGCATCAGCATCGGTGACGACAGCGTGGTGGAGGCCGGGCTGTACGTGACGGCCGGCACCCGGGTCAGCGTCCTCGACGGCGGCGAGCCCCGCCTGGTGAAGGCCGCTGAACTCTCGGGCGTGCCGAACCTGCTGTTCCGCCGCAATTCCGCCACCGGTGCGGTGGAGGCACTGCCCCGCAACGGACGCACCGTGGAACTGAACTCCGCGCTGCACGCGAACTAGCGGCCGGACGCCATGCAACTGCTCCAGCAGCATGAAACCCGTTCCTTCCGGGTGCTGGTCCTGCTGCTGGTGCTGTGCGTGGCGGCGTTCGCCGCCTTGTTCGCTGTCTCCGCGCTCTCGGGAAAGAAGCAGGCACCGGTGATCACTGAACGCTGCGTGGCCGTCGTGGGCGGCGCGGAATACTGGCTGACGCTGGAACAGGCGGCGAACGCCTCGATCATTTCCGGGGTGGCGGTGGCCCGCGGGCTGCCGCCGCGCGCCGTCTCCATTGCCTTGGCCACTGCCCTGCAGGAATCGGGGCTGCGCAACGTGGATTACGGCGACGACGCCGGCCCGGACTCCCGGGGGCTCTTCCAGCAGCGCCCGTCGCAGGGATGGGGCAGCGAGGCGCAGGTCATGGACCCCGCCTACGCCGCCACCGCCTTCTACAACGGCCTGGAGCAGGTCCCGGGGTACTTGGAGCTCCCGATCACGGAAGCGGCCCAGGCGGTCCAGCGCAGCGCCTTCCCGGACGCGTACGCCAAGCATGAGGGCCCTGCCCGTGCC
The DNA here is from genome assembly GCF_024385485.1 of Arthrobacter sp. zg-Y1116. Taxonomy (NCBI): domain Bacteria; kingdom Bacillati; phylum Actinomycetota; class Actinomycetes; order Micrococcales; family Micrococcaceae; genus Arthrobacter; species Arthrobacter sp. zg-Y1116. The sequence goes on from NZ_JANFLR010000001.1 coordinate 315,126, forward strand.
TTCGCTTCGGCGCTGACCGGACAGACCCCCACCGCCCTCTCCTGCACCCTGCGGGCGCCGGCCGAATCCGCCGATCCCGCGGTGAGCGCTGCCGCCGTCGAGGAAATCTACGGACCGCTGAACGGGTCCGTGCTGGGCCCGCTCTATCTGGCCGACGTCGAGGGTGCCTACGGCTGGTCCGTGGCCCAGTGGTTCGTCGCCAATGCCAAGACGCTGGGGATCGAGTCCGTGGCCTACGACGGCCGGACCTGGCACCGGGGTACCGCCGTCTGGGCGGAATCGGACGCCGTACCCGGCCAGGTGGCCGTCACCGCGTTCAGTCTCCCCGCCGAATAAACGGTCCCGCCGGGGCACCGCCGCCGCGGATACGGACGAGGAAGCGTTTAGGCTTAGAACCATGCGCATTCTAGTCACCGGTGGCACCGGCTATATCGGATCCCACACCACTCTCGCCCTCCTCGAAGCGGGCCACGATGTGGTGGTCCTGGACAACCTCCAGAATTCAAACGAGGAATCACTGCGGCGGGTCCAGGAATTGTCCGGCCGCAAGGCGGAATTCATCAAGGCCGACCTGCTGGATGAAGCGGCGCTCGAAGCGGCCTTCGACGGCCGCTCCATCGATGCGGTCATCCACTTCGCCGGGTTGAAGGCAGTGGGAGAATCGGTGGCTAAGCCGCTGTACTACTACACCAACAACGTGGTCGGCACCATCAACCTCCTCCACGCCATGGACCGGCATAATGTCCGGACCATCGTCTTCAGCTCGTCCGCCACCGTCTACGGCGCATCCGAAGAGGTTCCCCTCACCGAGGACTCTCCCATGGATGCCGTGAACCCCTACGGGCGCACCAAGGAGCAGATCGAGGACATCCTCAGCGACCTCGGTGCCGCCGATGAACGCTGGAGCGTCGCCCTGCTGCGGTACTTCAACCCTGCCGGGGCCCACGAGTCCGGCCGGATCGGCGAGGATCCCACCGGCGTCCCGAACAACCTGCTGCCGTTCGTGGCGCAGGTTGCCGTCGGCCGCCGCGAAAAGGTGATGGTTTTCGGCAATGACTACCCCACACCGGACGGCACCGGCGTCCGCGACTACATCCACGTAGTGGACCTCGCCGCAGGCCACCTCGCCGCGCTCAACTACCTGGGCGAGGCCCCCGGCGTGCACCGCTGGAACCTGGGCACGGGCAACGGCTCTTCCGTCCTGGAAGTCCTCTCCGCCTTCTCCGCCGCCGCAGGCAAGGAAATCCCGTACGAGTTCGCCGAGCGCCGCCCGGGAGATGCCGCCGTAAGCTACGCCGACCCTGCCGCAGCGCACGCCGACCTCGGCTGGCGGGCTGAACGCACGCTGGAAAGCATGTGCGAGGACCACTGGCGCTGGCAGAAGAACAACCCCGAGGGCTACACCGCCCCGTAGGGCTTCCAGCCCCGTCAGCACCGCTGCCCGGCCTACGCGCAGAAACCGTGCTGACGGGGCTGTAAGCGTTCAACACGAAAAACGGAAGGTCCCCGGATTTCTCCGGGGACCTTCCCTTTTTCGTGTGTCTTACAAACCGATCAGCGCTGCGGGTAGTTGCGCTCCGGGGCGCCCGTGTAGAGCTGGCGCGGGCGGCCGATCTTCGTCTGCGGGTCCTGCATCATTTCACGCCACTGGGCAATCCAGCCCGGCAGGCGGCCAATGGCGAACAGGACCGTGAACATCTTCTCCGGGAAGCCCATGGCCTTGTAGATCAGGCCGGTGTAGAAGTCCACGTTCGGGTAGAGCTTGCGCTCGATGAAGTAGTCATCCGCCAGTGCCTTCTCTTCCAGGCGCATGGCGATGTCCAGCAGCTCGTCGTTGCCGCCGAGCTTGGCCAGGATGTCGTGGGCGGTGGCCTTGACGATCTTGGCACGCGGGTCGTAGTTCTTGTAGACGCGGTGCCCGAAGCCCATGAGCTTCACGCCGTCTTCCTTGTTCTTGACCTTTTCCATGAAGGTCTCCGGCTGCATGCCGGTGGCCTGGATGTCGCGCAGCATGTTCAGCACTGCCTCGTTGGCCCCGCCGTGCAGCGGCCCGAAGAGGGCGCTGATGCCGGCCGAAACCGAAGCGAACATGTTGGCGTTGGAGCTGCCCACCAGACGGACCGTGGAGGTGGAGCAGTTCTGCTCGTGGTCCGCGTGCAGGATCAGCAGCAGGTCCAGGGCCTTGACCAGGTCCGGATCGATTTCGTACGGCTCTGCCGGCAGGCCGAAGGACAGCCGCATGAAGTTCTCTACGAGGTTCATGGAGTTGTCCGGGTAGAGCATCGGCTGGCCGATGGACTTCTTGTGCGCGTAGGCCGCGATCACGGGCAGCTTTGCCATCAGGCGGACCGTGGAGAGCTCCACCTGTTCTTCGTCGAACGGGTCCAGGGAGTCCTGGTAGAAGGTGGACAACGCACTGACCGCCGAAGACAGGACCGGCATCGGGTGCGCGTCGCGCGGGAATCCGCCGAAGAAGCCCTTGAGGTCCTCATGGAGCATGGTGTGGCGACGGATCCGCTGGTCGAAGTTCTCCAGCTCGGTGGGCGTCGGCAGTTCCCCGTAAATCAGCAGGTACGAGGTCTCGAGGAAGCTCGAGTGCTTTGCCAGCTGCTCAATGGGGTACCCGCGGTAGCGCAGGATGCCCTCGTCGCCGTCGATGTAGGTGATCGCGGAGGTGGTGGCCGCCGTGTTCATGAAGCCGGGGTCAAAAGTGACGGTGCCGGTCTGCTTCAGCAGCTTGGAAACGTCGTAACCGTTGTTTCCTTCAGCTGCGGCAACGCGGGGCAGTACAAGCTCGTCTTCCGGGTTTGGCCCGTACTGGAGCTTGGCACTTGGTTGCTCAGTCATTAATTCTCCTTTAGGAGTTTTCGAAACCGCCGCTATGTACATCCGCTTCCGGCGGACATAGTGCATTCCACTAAACTATTTCGCTAAAACGCTACCGGTTTCAGTGCCCTTACCACTAATCGAGGCGGGCACTGTTGTACAAGCGCAACATCGCTGGGCGCAGTATTTACGGTGCAGTGCCCAATACTATTCCTCCGCGGCACCTCCGCCGTCCGGGGGTCCGGGCGCCGGGGCTATCCGCGCTGCAGGCCGCCCGGCGCGGACCCCGCGTGCAGGCGCTGGGCGGCTGCCCGGATGCCCTCGTCCGTGCCGGTGAGGGCAATCCGGACGAAGCCGGCACCGGCGTCGCCGTAGAAAACGCCGGGGCCCACCACTATTCCCAGTTCCGCGAAACGGGCCACGGTGGTCCAGGTGTCCTCGCCGGCACTCGCCCAGAGGTACAACCCGGCTTCCGAGTGCTCGATTTTCAGGCCGAACGCCTCCAATGCCGGGACGAGCAGGTTGCGGCGGGCGCGGTAGCGGTCCTTCTGCGCCGCCACATGCGCGTCGTCGCGCAGCGCTGCGGCCATGGCGGCCTGCACCGGCGCGGGGACGATCATTCCGGCGTGCTTCCGGCTGTTGACCAGGTTGGCGATCAGCGCCGGATCTCCGGCTGTGAACGCGGCGCGGTAACCGGCCATGTTGGACTGCTTGCTCAGGGAGTACACCGCGAGCAGGTTCTCGGTGCTTCCGCCGCTGATCCGCGGATCCAGGATGCTGGGGACGGGTTCGCCGCCTTCAGCGGGATCCCACTGGCCCCAGCCCAGTTCGGCATAGCATTCGTCCGAGGCAACCACTGCGCCCAGGGCGCGGGCCTCTTCGACGAGGGTGCGCAGCGACTGGGCGGAACGCACAATGCCGGTGGGGTTGCCCGGAGAGTTCACCCAGACCAGCCGTACGCGGGAACGCGTCTGCTCGTCCAGGTCGGAGAGGTGGTCCGCCGCTACCGCCGTCGCGCCGGCGAAGACCGCCCCCATATCGTAGGTGGGGTAAGCCACCACGGGGCGGACAACGACGTCGCCCTCCCCCAGCCCGAGCAGCAGCGGGAGCCAGGCCACGAGTTCCTTCGAACCCACGGTGGGCAGCACGGCGGCCGGATCCAGCCCGGACACGTTCCGGCGGCGGGCAAACCAGTCAACGACGGCGGCGCGCAGGTCCGCGGTGCCGTGCGTAGTGGGATAGCCCGGGGCATCCGAAGCCGCTGCCAGCGCGTCACGGACGACGGGGGGCGTCGGGTCCACGGGGGTGCCGATGGACAGGTTCACCGCTCCGTCAGGGTGCTCTGCTGCCCGGCGCTGGTAGGGCGCCATGGCGTCCCAGGGGTATTCCGGCAGGTCCAGCCCGAAGGCCCGGGACGCCGCGGCGCTCATGCCTGGTTCTGCGGCGGCAGGGCCGCGATGATCGGGTGGTCCGTGTGCGTGTTGCCTACCTTGGCGGCGCCGCCGGGCGAGCCCAGGACGTCGAAGAACTCGACATTGGCCTTGTAGTACTCGGCCCATTCCTCGGGAGTGTCATCTTCGTAGTAGATGGCCTCCACCGGGCAGACAGGTTCGCAGGCCCCGCAGTCAACACATTCGTCCGGGTGGATGTAGAGGGAGCGTTCGCCTTCATAGATGCAGTCCACGGGGCATTCTTCGATACATGCCTTGTCTTTTACATCCACGCACGGCTGCGCAATTACGTACGTCACGTCCCTTGCCTTCCTGATCTGCGGACCGTCGGCCTCAAGGGACGGCGGATCGCTGGGTGTTGGTTCCACGTTAGTAGCCTTGTCCATTATCTCCCAGCCGGAGCGTCCCGGTGACGCCGGCGCCGCCGTAGGATGGAGGGATGACGCCCGAAGACCCTGCCGCGCTGCTGCGCGGCCTGCAGCCCGGCGTCCGCGTGGTGGTCCGCTACCGGATCGACGGCGGCTTCACGGACGCGCTGGGCACCCTCAGCGACGTCGGGACGGACGGCTGTACGGTCTCCACCCGGCGCGGCGAGGTCCCCATCGCGTATCCGCTGGTTACGGCGGCCAAAACCGTCCCGCCCGCTCCCCCGCGCCGAGCTGCGCGTACACGTCCGCTTTAACCCCATGCAAATCCCATGCAAAAAGGCCGCCGGAACACAATGTTCCAGCGGCCTTTTTACACACTCTTGAAGTTCTGCGGATGCCTTAGGCGGCGGTCCCGGCTGCCCGGTCCCGGCCGAGCACGCGTGCGCAGACCAGCACAGCTGCGACGGTGGCCAAAGCCTGCCCGAAGAGCCACACCAGTCCGGCGGTCACTACCGGCGGCTGCTCCGGAGCGGAGGAACCGGTCACGATCAGCGGTACCTCACTGACGAGGTCCAGGGAAAAGAGCCCCAGCACCAGGTAGGTGATCACGCCGGTGACGGCACTCAGCAGTGCACTGCGCTGCCAGAGGCCGACCAGCAAGGCGACGGCACCGCTGAACACTACGGCCAGCAACGCACCGACGGGCAGTCCGTCGTCGCCCGCATACACCACGTGGCCGTGCAGGGACGTGCCCAGCAGCGCGGCCAGGATCCCGCCGGCAACGGCCGCAAGAGGCCCCCGCCAGCGCGGGGACCTCTTGCCGGTTTCAGCCGTGGTGGAAATGACTAGGCCTTGGCGCGGGCGCGGTTGGCCTTGGCACGGTCGTTCGCGTTCAGGACCAGCTTGCGGATGCGGATGGACTCCGGAGTGACCTCTACGCATTCGTCCTCACGGGCGAATTCGAGCGACTCTTCCAGGGTGAGCTTCCGCGGCGGGGTCAGGTTCTCGAAGGTATCCGAGGAAGCGGCACGCATGTTGGTGAGCTGCTTTTCCTTGGTGATGTTCACATCCATGTCATCGGCGCGGGAGTTCTCGCCGACGATCATGCCCTCGTAAACCTCGGAGGTGGGCTCCACGAAGAAGGAGCCGCGTTCCTGCAGCTTGATCATTGCGAACGGGGTAACGACCCCGGAGCGGTCGGAGATCAGCGAACCGTTGGTACGGTACTCGATCGGACCGGCCCAGGGCTCGTAGCCCTCGGCGATGGACGAGGAGATGCCTGCACCGTGGGTTTCCGTGAGGAACTTGGTGCGGAAGCCGATCAGGCCACGGGCGGGAACGATGAATTCCATGCGGACCCAGCCGGTGCCGTGGTTGGCCATGTTGACCATCCGGCCCTTGCGGACGGCCATCAGCTGCGTGACGGCGCCCAGGTATTCCTCGGGTACGTCGATGGTCATGTGCTCCATCGGCTCGTTGACCTTGCCGTCAACGATCCTGGTGACAACCTGCGGCTTGCCAACGGTCAGCTCGAAGCCTTCGCGGCGCATCTGCTCCACCAGGATGGCCAGCGCGAGCTCGCCGCGGCCCTGGACTTCCCAGGCGTCCGGACGCTCGGTCGGAAGGACCTTCAGCGACACGTTGCCGATCAGTTCCTTGTCGAGGCGGTCCTTGACCTGGCGGGCCGTAACCTTGGCACCCTTGACCCGGCCGGCCAGCGGCGAGGTGTTGATACCGATGGTCATGGAGATCGCGGGATCATCCACGGTGATCAGCGGCAGCGGCTTGGGGTTGTCGACGTCGGTCAGGGTCTCACCAATGGTGATGTCCTCGATACCGGCGACAGCAACGATCTCGCCGGGTCCGGCGGATTCGGTCGGAACCCGGTCCAGTGCCTTGGTCGCCAGCAGTTCGGTGATCTTGACGGTCTTCATGGTGCCGTCGTGGCGGGCCCAGGCAACGGTCTGGCCCTTGCGCAGGGTGCCGTTGAAGATACGCAGCAGGGCCAGGCGGCCAAGGAACGGGGAGGCATCCAGGTTGGTGACGTGCGCCTGGAGGACACCCTCGGGGTCGTACGTAGGAGCCGGGATGTGGTCGATGATCGTCTGGAACAGCGGTTCCAGGTTGTCATTCGCGGGGGCTGAGCCGTCGGCCGGCTGCTCCAGGGAGGCTGCACCGACGCGGGCGGCGGCGTAGACAACGGGGACGTTCAGGACCAGGTCAAGGTCAAGGTCCGGGACTTCGTCCGCAAGGTCGGAGGCCAGGCCGAGCAGCAGGTCCATGGACTCGCTGACAACCTCGTCGATCCGGGCATCGGGACGGTCGGTCTTGTTAACCAGGAGGACTACCGGCAGCTTCGCAGCCAGCGCCTTGCGCAGCACGAAGCGGGTCTGGGGCAGCGGGCCTTCAGAAGCGTCAACAAGCAGCACAACGCCGTCGACCATGGACAGGCCGCGCTCGACCTCGCCGCCGAAGTCGGCGTGGCCGGGGGTGTCGATGACGTTGATGGTGATGGTTTCGCCCTTGGCGGCCGGACCGTTGTAGAACACGGTGGTGTTCTTGGCCAGGATGGTGATGCCCTTTTCGCGCTCCAGGTCACCGGAGTCCATCACGCGGTCTTCCACGTCTCCGTGGGCGGCAAACGAGTTCGTCTGCTTCAGCATGGCGTCGACGAGAGTCGTCTTACCGTGGTCAACGTGGGCCACAATCGCAACGTTGCGGAGATCGCTTCGTACTGCGGTATTTACAGCCGTGTTGGTTTCTGACATGCGTGAGGACTCAATTCATAGGAGATCAGTTCGGGGTGTATCTTTTTCGGCCGGATTGGTACCGGCGTTTCCGGCTGTTCTGTACGAATGCTGATTCAATCGCTTGCTCAATCACCAGTCAGAATCCACCGAAGGCCCCGCCGTCAGCGGGCACGCTAACATTCTAGTCGCAATACCATACGATCCCTAATGCGTGCCTTTGAGAGGCGGACCGGACTGCGTGGTTTCGGGTCGCGGACAGGGCCCGGGACAGGCGCAAACCCGAGGCCGTGCCGGACACACTGAAGGCGGGGAACCTGTCCGGTTCCCCGCCTTCAGTGCAGGTGCTGCGAGGCCGCTAGGCGACTTCGGGCGGCAATTCCAGGCGTGAGCCCGGGATGGCCGCCAGCAGTGCCTGCGTGTAGGCCTGCTGAGGGGCGTCGAACACCTCGTCCGTGGTGCCGGTCTCCACGAGCTTGCCCTTTTCCATCACGCAGACGAAGTCCGCGATCTGCCGGACCACCGCCAGGTCATGGGTAATGAACAGGTAGCTCAGTCCCAGCTCCGACTGCAGGTCCGCCAGCAGGTTCAGGATCTGGGCCTGCACCAGGACGTCCAGCGCCGAAACCGCTTCGTCGCAGATGACCACCTCGGGATCCAGTGCCAGGGCCCGCGCAATGGCCACGCGCTGGCGCTGGCCGCCGGAGAGCTCGTTCGGGAAGCGGCGCATCACCGACGACGGCAGGGCAACCTGGTCAAGGAGCTCGCGCACCTTGGCCTCGCGGCTCTTGGAGGTGCCGATCTTGTGCACCCGAAGCGGCTCTTCGATGGTGCGGAAGATGTTGTACATCGGGTCCAGGGAACCGTACGGATCCTGGAAGATCGGCTGTACCCGGCGGCGGAACTCGAACATCCGCTTGCTGTTCAGCGTGGTCATATCCACCCCGTTGAACAGGATGGAGCCGCTGGTGGGCGTCTCCAGGTTCAGCACCATGCGGGCCACTGTGGATTTGCCCGAGCCGGACTCCCCCACGACGGCGGTGGTGGTGCCGCGCTTGATGTCGAAGGAGACGTTGTCCACGGCGGTGAAATCCGTCGACTTGCCGAGCCCGCTGCGGAGCTTGAAGACCTTCGTCAGGTCCTTCACCTCAATGACGTTATCCGCAGCCTTCAGCTTGGCATCGTCTTCGGAGGTGAGCAGGTCTGCGCTCTCCAGGCCGCGGCTCTTCGCAGAGTCGATGCGCTTGGAGGCCAGCGAGGGCGCCGATTCCACGAGCTTGCGTGTGTAGGGGTGGCGGGGGTTGGTAAGGATTTCCAGGGCCGGCCCGGATTCCACCACGCGTCCCTTGTACATCACAACGACCTTCTGGGCACGTTCCGCGGCCAGGCCGAGGTCGTGCGTGATCAGCAGTACCGCGGTGCCCAGTTCCTCCGTGAGGGTGCCCAGGTGGTCCAGGATCTGGCGCTGGACGGTGACGTCCAGCGCCGACGTCGGCTCATCGGCGATGAGCAGTCGGGGCCGGCAGGACAGGCCAATGGCAATCAGTGCACGCTGGCGCATGCCGCCGGAGAACTCGTGCGGGTACTGCTTGGCGCGGCTTGCCGCATCCGGCAGGCCGGCCTGCTCCAGGACCTTGGCGATGTCCGCCGAGGAGTGGGGCAGCCCGTTGGCGCGCAGGGTTTCCTTGACCTGGAAACCGATCTTCCACACCGGGTTCAGGTTGGACATCGGATCCTGCGGAACCATGCCGATCGAGTTGCCGCGCAGCTCCTGGATCCGCTTGGCGCTGGCATTGGAAATGTCCTCGCCGTCAAAGAGGATCTGGCCTGCGCTGACCCTGCCGTTGCCGGGCAGCAGGCCGATGGCCGCCAGCGCCGTCGTTGACTTGCCCGAGCCGGACTCGCCCACGATGGCCACGGTTTCGCCGGGCATGATCGTCAGGTGTGCGTCACGGACTGCTTCCACGTCGCCGTTTGCGGTGGCAAAGGTGATTGCCAGGTCGCGGACTTCCAGCAGGGGCTTCACAGCCGCATTTTGTGTATTGATGGTCATCGTTTGCGCGCCTTCGGATCAAGAGCATCACGGACCGCGTCGCCGAGCATGATGAAGCTCAGCACGGTGATGGAGAGGGCGGCCGCAGGCCAGAGCAGCGTTGAGGGATTGGACCGCAACGAAGACTGGGCGGCCGAGATGTCATTGCCCCAGGACATGATGCCCGGCGGGAGCCCGATGCCCAGGAAGGACAGCGTGGCTTCCGCAACGATGAACGTGCCCAGCGAGATGGTGGCGATCACGATCACGGGGGCGGTGGAGTTGGGAATAACGTGCTTCACCAGTGCCGAGAACCGCGAAACGCCGAGGGAGCGGGATGCCACCACGAAGTCCGCGTTGCGGACCGAGATGACGGCGCTGCGGGTGATGCGGGCCACCTGGGGCCACCCGAAGATCAGCAGCGTGAAGACCACCGTCATGACGGTGCGGTTCTCGCGGAAGGTCGGCAGCTGCATGATGATGATGGCGCCGAGGATCAGCGGCAGGGCGAAGAAGATATCGCCGACCCGGGCGAGGATGGCGTCGAGCCATCCGCCGTAGTAGCCGGCCAGTGCTCCCGCGATGCCGCCGATGATCACGACTGCCAGTGTGGTCAGCACTCCCACCATCAGGGATGCGCGCGTGCCGTAGATGACGCGGGCGTAAACGTCGCAGCCCTGGAAGGTGAAGCCCAGCGGGTGCCCCGCCGAGGGTGCGCCGTTGGAGTTGGCCAGCAGGCAGTTTTCATCCGGTGAAGCATTCGTGAACAGGCCCGGGAAAGCCGCGACCGTGAGGATCAGCAGGATAAGCAGTGCGGAAATGACGAACAGCGGCTGGGTGCGCAGGTTGCGCCAGGCCTCCCCCCAGAGGCTCAGCGGCTGGACGTCGTCCTTGACGCTGTCGGTCGCCGCCAGAGGGGTTTCCTCCAGCGGAGCGACGTAGTGCTCGATGTTTGTGGTGTCTTTATGCATAACGGATCCTCGGATCAAGCCAGGCGTACAGGAGGTCTACCAGGAGGTTGGCGATGACGTAGACGAAGACGAGGACACTCACGATCGACACGATCGTCGGCCCCTCTCCCCTGATGACTGACTGGTAAAGTCGCTGTCCCACTCCGGGGACGTTAAAGATGCCTTCGGTGACGATGGCGCCGCCCATCAGCGCCCCCAGGTCCGCCCCGAGGAAGGTCACCACGGGGATCAGGGAGTTGCGCAGGATGTGCACGGTGACCACGCGCGGCCGGGAAAGCCCCTTCGCGGTGGCGGTGCGGACGTAGTCGGCGTTCATGTTCTCGATGACCGAGGTGCGCGTCAGGCGCAGGACGTAGGCGAAGGACGCCAGGCCCAGGACCACTGCCGGCAGTATCAGGTCCGCCCAGCTGGCGTCGCCGCCGACTGTTGGGCTGGTCCATTGGAGCTTGACGCCCACCAGGAACTGCAGCAGGAAGCCGAGTACGAACACCGGGATCGCGATCACGATCAGGGAGACAACCAGGACGGTGCTGTCGAAGATCTTGCCCTTCTTCAGGCCGGCCATGAGGCCGAACGCAATACCGAAGACCGCTTCGAAAAGCAGGGCCAGCACGGCAAGGCGCATGGTCACCGGGAAGGCCTGGGCCAGGACGGCCGAAACCTCGCGGCCGGAGAAGTCGACCCCCAGGTTAAAGGTGACCAGGTTCTTCAGGTACAGCAGGTACTGGACGATGAAGGGCTGGTCCAGGTTGTACTGGCTGCGCAGCTGCGCGGCGACGGCCTCGTTAACCGGCTTATCGCCGAAGAGTGCGGCAATGGGGTCTCCCGGGAGGGAGAACACGAGGAAATAAACGAGGAATGTTGCCCCGAAGAAAACGGGGATCATTTGGAGGAAGCGTCGAATGACGTAGCCGGCCATTAGGGGTGGCCTCCTGCCAGCTGTGGGGGATTGGAGTCTCGCATCTTTTTTCTATGCCTGTTCTTGATAGAACCCGAAATACAAGCCGGGGCCCGGCCTTCTGGCCGGGCCCCGGATCGGTCGGTCTAGATACTGCTACTTGGCCGTGACGTTGTAGTACACAGGGACGCCGTTCCAGCCGGTTTCAACGTTGTCCACGTTTTCACTCCAGCCGGACTGTGCAACCTGGTACCACAGCGGGATGACGGGGAGGTCCTTCAGCAGGACTTCCTGGGCCTGGTTGAAGATTTCGGCTCCGTCTTCCGGGGTGGAAGCGGCAAGGCCTTCGCCCAGGAGCTTGTCGAACTCTTCACTCGAGTATTCGCCGTCGTTGGAACCTGCCCCGGTGCCGTACAGCGGGCCGAGGAAGTTGTTCAGGGACGGGTAGTCAGCCTGCCAGCCGGTGCGGATAGCACCGGACAAGGTCTTGGCGGTAGCGTCTGCGCGCAGTTCCTTGAACGTTGCGTAGGGCTTGCCTTCGGCCTTGATACCAAGGTTGTTCTTCAGACCGTTGGCTACGGCGTCAACCCATTCCTTGTGGTTGGCGTCGGCGTTGTAGCCGATGGTGAAGGCCTGGTCGGCGGGCCAGGGTGAAACCTTCTCGGCTTCTTCCCAGAGTTCCTTGGCCTTCTCGGGGTTGAACTCGAGCACCTCGTTGCCGGGGATGCTGTCGCTGTAGCCCTCGATGACCGGAGCGGTGAATTCGGTGGCCGGTTCACGGGATCCCGAGAAGACGACGTCGGTGATTTCGCCCCGGTCGATGGCCATGGAGATGGCCTGGCGGCGCAGTTCTCCGGCTTCGCCCGAGAACTCCGGCAGGTAGCCGGGGATCGTGATGGTCTGGTTGCCTGCATACGCCTTTTCGGAGAAGCGGCCCTCGCCCAGATCGGTCTTGAACGTCTTCAACGCCATGTTGGGAATGGTGTCGAGGATGTCCAGCTCGTTCGACTGCAGGTCTGCGTAGGCTGCGTCGAAGGAGGAGTAGAACTTGAAGGTTACTCCGCCGTTCTGCGGTACGCGGGTTCCGGTGTAATCCGGGTTGGCGACCAGGTCGATCTGGATTTCGTGCTGCCAGGCGTCGTCGCCGGCCAGCTTGTACGGTCCGTTGCCGACCGGATTCTCGCCGAACGCGGCGGGATCTTCCAGTGCACCGGCGGGCAGCGGGAAGAAGGCGGTGTAGCCAAGTCGCTGCGGGAAGTCGGATTCCGGCTGGCTGAGCTTGACGGTGAACGTGGTGTCATCCACCACGGCCAGTCCGCTCATGGTGTCGGCTGTGGCACCTTCTGCACTGACTTCGTCGTAGCCTTCGATGCTCTCGAAGAAGTACGAGTTCAGCTGGGCATTCTTGGCGGCTGCACCGAAGTTCCAGGCGTCAACGAAGGACTTGGCCGTGATGGCCTCGCCGTTGGTGAACTTCTGGTCCGCCTTCACCTTGATGGTGTAGGTCTGGGAATCTTCGGTCTCGATGGACTCGGCGAGTTCGTTGACCGTGTTGCCGTCAGCGTCGTAGCTGACCAGGCCTTCGAAGAGCAGGTCCATGATGCGTCCGCCGCCAACTTCGTTGGTGTTGACCGGCATCAGCGGGTTCTGCGGTTCGGTGCCGTTAGCGGTGATGATCACGGCGTTGTTGCTGCCTTCGGTCTCACCCGAGCCTTCGGCCGATTCGTCGGATCCCCCACCGCAGGCGCTCAGCGTAAGTGCGGCAAGTGCCGCTACGCTCAGCATTTTGGAAGTGCGTGTGACGCGCATTCCGCCTCCTAGTTCTATTCGGTGCCGGCGATGATGACGCCGGCGTTGCGGCTCTGCCAAATGGTGAACCGACTCACAAGGCCAAAAGCATAAGCCCACTTTGTTGCCGTCAGGTAACCAAGTCCGGCATGTGGCGCCGGTATGGACACCGTGTGGTGGATCACATTGCGTCAAAGACGCTGATGACGTGGGGAAAGACCGGCCCATACCGCCTGGTAACGATTTGGCATACGTGGGATGTATTACATGCAATGACATGTCATATTGGGTGCTTTTGTGACTTGTCCGGGCACTCGTCCGGGCAGGGGTAGGGTCCGGGTGCAGATATTGGTGGGATGCTCGTGAGGTACCAAACGTATGTCGACGCGAAGTAGAGGGTTCCATGAAAATTACGGTTATCGGCGGGTCCCAAGGCACCGGCGCACAGCTGGCTTCCCTCGCGCAGGCTGCAGGGCATGAGGTCACGGTCCTCTCCCGGTCCGGTCGTGCACCGGCCGGCGTCCTGGCCCTCACCGGCGACGCAACGGATCCTGAAGCGGTTTCCGCTGCGGTGTCCGGGGCCGACGCCGTCGTCGTCACCGTGGGAGGGGCAAAGGGCGTCCATCATCAGCGCGGCGCCGTTACCCGGACCGTTATCGACGCGATGCGGGCAGAAGGCGTACGACGACTTGTGGTGCAGTCTTCGCTGGGCGCAGGGGACTCGGCGTCCCAGCTTCCCGGACCGCTGGGACTGATTACCCGGATCGTGCTTGCGAAAGCCTTGGCCGATCACAACGCCCAGGAGTCCGCCGTCCAAAGCTCCGGCCTGGACTGGACCATCCTCCGACCCACCGGCCTGACGGACAAGGAACCGTCCGGCACCTGGCGGATGCTCGAGACGACGGACAACGGAAAACTCAAGGGCTCCATTCCGCGGGCCGACCTTGCCGCCTGCATGCTCAGCCTCCTGACGGACGAGTCCGCCGTCGGCAGGGCCCTTGGCGTCAGCAGCTAGGTCACCGGAGCCAGCGGCTTCACCATGATCAGGCACGGCGTGGCTTCTCCCCAGAGATCCGTCTCCTCCAAGGGCAGGAATCCCCGCTTCTCATAGAAGTGCCGGGTTCGCGCGTAGCCGGAGTCCGGATGGGACGGACCCAGCGTCTTCACCTCAAGGAGGTGTACGCCGCGGCTGATCGCGTCGGCCTCGATGGCCGCCAGCATCGTGGTTCCGACGCCGGAGCCGTGAGCTGCGCGGTCCACCACGGTGAGGTGGATCTCGGCCACATGCGGAAAGTGCCGATCGACCAGGGTCACTCCGATGACGGAACCGCCGACGTCGCGCACGGTCCAGGTTTCCTTGGTTCGGGCAGCGTCGATGTACTCGGCATTCGAGTCCGGCTGCCCGAACCATTCGGGCACGGTGGCGAGCAGGCGGGCGACGTCGTCGGGCACGGGGTGGTCCTGGGCCGCAGTCCAGGACGTGTCTCTGTGTTCTCCCTGTGCCGTGGAGTCGACACCGCCACCCTGCCGATCATGCCTAGGCAATTTCGGCCTGGATCTCACGGATTACTGCCCCCAGGATGCCGCGGAACAGCAGTCCTTCTCCCAGTGGGCCGGCGGAGTCCGTACCTACGGGTGGCAGCAGCCGCAGCACGGCCCGTTCGCCGTCGCTCAGGTTCGCCAGCTGCCACCGAATCTCCTGATGGACTGCTTCCGGATGATCCGCGCTTGAGAGCGAGACTGCCTTTGCCGCGTAGGCGGCCGCACCCAACGCGTGAGCGCCCATGTGGGCGACCGCGGCTGCCTGGGCGACGGCGCGGGCTGCCGCAGCGCCGGCCGGCGTCGTCGCGGCATTCGCGATCTTCACGACGATGAGCCGCTTGCTGATTTCTTCGGCGGCGGTACTTGATCCTGCGCTGTATGCACGGGTGCGGGCGAGTGCGTCCCGGGCTGTTTCTTCCGCCGTTTCATCTGCTTTGTAGAGCGGCAGGACACGTTCAGCGCATGCTGCGGCCCAGCGCGCGATGGTGCGCCGGTTCGGATCGCTGAGGGTCTGGGGTGAGGCCATCCCCAGATGATGCCACACCGGCTTGCGGGCCCGGCCTGATGCTGGTTGACGACACCACGGGATGCTGAGCAGGAACGCACCGACCTGTCGCCGTCGTGCTCTACAAAGCTGCCGTCCTCATGCGTTCCTGAGCTGACTCAGGCCGCCGCCAGTGCTGCCGCTTTCTGAGCCTTGGCGGCCGCGATGCGCGGCCCGCTGAACCACAGCACGATCCCCGCCAAGACCCACGCGCCCAGGGTCAGGGCCGCAGCGCCTCCGCCGGCGCCGTCGAAATAGGCCACGGCGCGGACCAAGGTGCCGGCAGCGCCGGGTGGCAGAAGCTGGCCGATCGTAGCCACTCCGGCGGGAAGCCACTGTGCACTGGTCGAGATGCCGGCGAAGGGGTTGCCGACAAACATCATGGACATGGCGGCAATGGTGAAGCCTTTGGTGCCAAAGCACTCATAGAGGCCGGCGAGCGGCAGTGCCAGCGCTGCGATGCCAAGGGCGACGCTTGCCGCGACCGGGACCAGCGGACCCTCAATGCTGCCGAAGACGTGCTTCAAAACTGCGGCGACCACGAACCCGCCGGCGACTGAAAAGCCGGTAAGGCCGGCCAAGATCCACCAGCGTTTCCCGGGCAGCATGGAGCGGAACGCCACGGCGGGCACGATACCGCCGAAGACCAGGGGGAAGGCCAGGCCACCGATGCCCACACCTGTCGGGTCGCCGGCGGGAAGCGGAACCACGTCCACAATCTCGGCCGTCTGCCCCGTGCTGCCGGCCATCGTGGCGCCGACGTTGCTGACGGTCCCGGATACGGCTGTTGAGCCGGCGCTCGCAACGTACACCTGCATGTCTTCCGGATCTGAGAAGTCGAAACCGCCGACGATGTCCCGGTCCCGGATTCCCTGCTCCAGGTCGTCGGCACTTTCATAGGCCTGGACCAAGAAGGCGCCCGGCGACTGGGACTCCAGGGTTTCCGACACCGTTTCGGCCTTCTCCTGCGCTCCAACTACACCCAGACCCAGGTCCCGCGGTCCGGAAAGGAGTGAGGGTGAGATGAAGAGCATCAGGAGTGCAAGCAGAATGACCGAGAGTCCGACGGTCAGGCCCGCCCAAATGGCTGCGTGCTTTCGATGGGAGCCGGTTGTCGGCGTTTGAGCTGTCATGGATCCTTCGTTTGTGGAGGAACTTCCTCCACTTCTACGGATGATATTCCTCCGGTTTAGACTGAAGGTCAACTTGAAGGGGGCCGGGGATGAGAGCTGACGCTGCGCGGCGAAGAGAAGCAATCATCAACCATGCAAGGCATCTATTTGCCGAGCGGGGCGGCGACGTAGCGCTGGAGACGGTAGCCGCCGCGAGCGGAGTGGGCATCGCAACGCTGTACCGCAATTTCCCCTCACGCGACGATCTGATCCGGGCCGTGGTGCAGGACACTGTAGGAGGCATCCTGGGAGCCGCAACCGAGGCCCGCGCCGGGCTTGGAACGAACGCTGCAGCGTCGTGGGAACGGCTTTTATCGCAGCTGATGTCCATGGAGCTGGGTGCGCTGACCGATGGCCTCGCGCTGCAGGCAGGTGCCGCCCGGGATTTGAACGCCACTCCCCTGGCGCAGGTGCAACAGCCTGCAGTTGACGCCCTTGACGAGGTGCTCGCTGCGCTGAAAACCCAGGGAGTGGTACGGCAAGAGCTCACCGCGCTGGACGTAATCGTTGCGGTGGCGACGATCACCCGTCCGCAGATCTCCCCCATACGTGAAGCGGCGCCGGAGGTGCACGCCCAGCTGGCGCAGGCGTACCTGATGTGGAGCCGGGCTTCGTAGGGCGGCCCGAAAACAAAAAGCGCTTCCCGGGTCGAAATCCGGGAAGCGCTTTTTCGGAGCACGACTAGACGTTGAAGCGGAACTCCACCACGTTCCGTAACAAAGCAACGTCTGAGCTAACCGGGGTTTGTCGGCTTCGGGGTCAAGGCCCTCTTCGGTCAGCCCCTGCTGGTCGGGGCCGGTGTCTCTATCAGCATCAACCGCGGCGGTGCTCGAGTGCCGCGTTTCGAAACGGGAAGGGTCTAGTGAAAAAACTCCTCCTCATGGGTTTGCAGAACCCAGTCCTGGTCGGCGCCCCCTGACATCTCCCGAGCTTCAAGCGCCGCTTGCAGGTCTATTGCGTGCTTTCCCACGAACCGCAGCTGCTGTTCCTTTCCCGCAAGCGTGACGGAGACGGTCACGCTTCCCCGCTCTCCTACTTTCTGGGTGAGCAGGTCCTCCCGAAGCTCCTCAACGGGAGTTGAGCAGGCGTGCCTGTACTTCGCGGCGCAGGTCGGACAGAGTGCGAGTCTGTTCTCGGTGAGGTCCTGTGTTACGTCACCGGCAAATTGCACTGCCTCGAAGTAGTACTGTCCACTCACTTTAAAAGGCATTTCCGTGTTGCAGACCTGGCACACCATGATTCCGTCCTCGTTCGAGTACAGCTCGGTCAAATAGCTTTTTGCAGTGCTCCGGAACCCGGGCTCCTGAATGCGGACTTGTCGAATGCGCTCCGCGTACTGGCGCAAGGGTGCGTCGGTTGCTTGCTCGCGGACTCGCTGAGCGCGACGCTCTGGCGTTGGCGAGGGTCCTTCGGGCAAAATAGGGCCCTTCTCCTGCTGTTTGAATGCTTGGAACAAGTCCCAGTCCTTGAGCATCTCCTTGGCCTGGAGAGCGGCCTCGGGAGAAGGGAAACCAAGGACCTTCGCTGCGTCCTCCTCTCCTCGCTCCTTTTGCGCGTGCAAGAGGGCGGGCCGTCCGAAGTGTGCTCTTTCCAAAAGAGGTGAATCAGGATGAACGGCCAGCCCGTCGGCGAGATCCTCAGCAGTTGTGTCCGCGGGTAATCGAAGGTTGCCATCCCGGTCCAGGATCCAAGGCACCGTAGTCAGGGCCTGCATCAGCTGCGATTCAATTCGATGACTGGCAGCGGACGCATTGGCCCGATAGATCGCTCCTGCTTTGTCCATCCCAGCGCGTGCAACGACGTCCCAGAGCCCCTGAAGAAGATTTGCATCATGGGTTTCGACGATGGCGGCGAAGTCGGGTATGACCCAGTCCTGATTGATAATTTTACTGGTCTCACGGTTCTGGAAGCGCCAAGAATTCTGGAACTGTGCGTTACGCCATATGGGTGTCCGCTTGATCGAGATTCCTGTTATCGCGCCGATCTCCCCGGCCAGTGCAGCAACGTCGATCTCGAGCTCATCGTAGGCGGCGACGAGTTGCAGCGGGGGGGTGCGGCCCAATGAGTCTGATCTGTAGAGCGCTGATAGTCCGGATGCTCGGAAAGGGCTGTCGATGAAAGTGTTGGACGGCGCTGACCAGCTAAGAGATCCATCCACCCGTTCTGCCACAAGGATGGGCGCATTCGCGTAGGAAGTGGGAGCGAGTGCTCGCTCGCTGATCAGTTGTTGGAGGTTGACGAGATCCTCCACGTGCAAAGGAGTGACCTCTGCCGGCACACTCGAGTAGGTGCGGAAGCGGGCGCTGAGCCGGGCGGCTGCATCCCATTTCTTAGTTCCAGCCGAGGCGTAGAACTGGCGAAGGGCAGCGGCCTCCGGTCTCTGCCCCCCCTCGTCGTCCTCGTCAAAAGCGACAAGTGAGTCCAGGACAAGCCCAAACGCTTGCAGACCGGCGGCGGCCGGTAGATAGGCTTTGGGGCCGGCTACGTGTTCAATGCCTTCGCTACCCTGCACTCGAAGGACAGGTATGGTGCGAAGACTGTCTGAGAAGGTGTCGTCGTAGCTATAGGAGCGCGGGTCACTGCTTCGATAGGGATTGCGAACGCTCGTAGCCAACCGTCCGAGTGCCGTGTAGAAGGACCTGAGCCACGGGTCACTCTTATCGGTGATCCACGAGTGCCAAGCCCGGAGTTCGGCTCGATACTCCTCCTCTTCCTCCTCGACATATTCCTCGGCCTCATACTCCCCGGCGTCATCGCCCCATGATTCGATTTGCTCGCTGATCTGGCTGATGCGTTCGAAGGCGTCGCCAAGCTCGCTCGTCGCGAAATCGATCGCATTTAGTGAGTTGAAGAACGCGCGAGGCCTGCCTTCCCGTTCGGGAAGCCACCCCGTCGCAGGATTGTCCTCTATATTGACCGAAATGCTTCGGAGGAAGTCGGCGTCTTTCAAGTCGAGAGCTGCACGCAACGGGCTTACTGATCTGATGAGGCGGGTCGAGTTGTCGTATTTGCTGCCACTCAGGACTGGCGTGATTGGGGTTGTCTCGAAGGCCCAAATGATGTGTTTTCGAAGGGGTTCGTATCGGCGCGGAAGGTCATCGCTCTTGTTGGGCAGTGCGCTGAGCAGTCCGTCGTCGAGTAGCCCTGCGTCCCGCATGTGGGGTAAAGCGTTCGCCACGAGAGCGGCAATCCCTTCGAGGAGTTCGTCGTTGCCGTCCCCTTCACGGACGCTGTCTCGAGCGACGGTGGATGCGAAGGGCGCGTGAATATGGAACTTGAGTCCGGAGGTCTCTTTGACTGCAGGGAAGTAGATGAATACGCGTCCATCGACGGGTTCCACGGTGAAGTTGCGTGCATCGAGCGTTGTGCTCGAACGTGACCCCCCGATGCCCTTGTCGGCCATCTTGTCTCCTTTGGTCAAGGAGAATGCGGCCGCGATGGGAAAGGTCGTGCCGTCGACGGGTGCAGTTCCTTGAATCCGGTACCAGTAGCTTGGTCCTGAGTCCCCATGCAGGCTGTCGATCTCGATGATATGTTCGTCTAGATCTCGACGTTCGAGCAATCGGACGTTGCCATCGAGGAAGGTGGTGGCAATGAGACGGATGTTGTCGAGGAACAGCAGGGTGGACCGGGAGATTTCGGTGAGTGCTTTACTTACCTCAACGATGGCTTGCGCTGCGTTCTTTCCCGGCCGGTCGAAGGGAAACCAGAACGTCGTCCGGTCCGGATTGCGTGCGAACGGTTCGGTACGGGTGGGCACAAACAGGTCCTGGATAGCGAAGGCGTACTCACCGGACTGGACCTGGGGCGTCTGCGTGTAAGCGAAAACCGCTTTGAACCCCACCCCGAACTTCCCAATGCTGGTGGCTTCATCGGCCTTGGTAGATTGACCGATTCCGGTGATTGATTCGATGTCTTGCAGATTGAAGATCCGGGAGCCGTCGTGTTCGACGAGGAGACCGTCGTTTCTCAACTCGAAGTTCACTTCTCGGGCGTGAGCATCCTCTGCGTTCTGCAGGAGTTCGTAGATGAAATGTGCGTTGTCTGGGTACAGATCGGCGAGGAGCTTACGGAGACCCTCTTCGAACCCGTTGCTTCGTGCGGCGTCTATGTAGGCCCGGCGGTTCGCGGTAAGGGTATCGAACATTGTCATGGGGCTACTACTCTCAGCAGGATGCTGGCGACGTGGCGCGAGGCGAGGTCTGCTCGGCTAGCAGCTTGCCGTTGAGCTGAAATGAGCCGGTCGAATGATGCTTCGGCGCTTGTCCGCTCGCCAGCTTTCATGACGATTATGTCGGGGTGGGTTGCGGACTCGAGTTGGCGTTCGATAATGCTGAGCCGACGAGCTTTCTGGGATGAAAGGGCAACGGTGCGACGCTCGACTGCTGCTATGTGTTGGCTCTGGTGCTTTGCTCTCGCCTGCGTCCACACCGTTGCATGTCGCTCATCTAGTCGGGCGCTCTGCACCTCTTCAATGTGTTTGCCTCCACTATCGGTGCAAGCAGCGAGAAGTGATGCTGCTCGTTCTTCGATTGCCTCGTCCTCGGCCACGAATCGGTATGTCAACGAATCTCGCACGCCGAACCTTGTCCATGCGTATACAGCGACAGGGTAGTCGCCGGGTTCGACCTCCTTCGAAGTGACGACCGCGGAAACATGAACAGGATCAGACAGGTGAAACCGTCTAGCTGCCAGGAGTACAAGGGGGTGGCTAGGACTTAGGAGCTCGACGTTCCCCGCCTCTTCTGTAAGTTCCGGATCGGTAGTCATGCTCAGCACGATCCGGTCCCCGCGGAGCAGCCGCTTCAGGTGACGGGCATCGATGTTCTGGGCGTCGAGCTCGTCGATTATTCGAGCAGCAGCCTCCGCGTTGAGTGGTACTCGTGCGATGCGGCCTGGACGGAGTGCAATGGATCGGCCTGGCTGTACTGATTCGAAGTATCTGCGTACAACGGCGGAAATCTTGCGGGCGCTCAGCCATTCACTAGATGCTTCCGCTACGTTCTCTTCAAATGAGGAGCCGGTGTATCCCAGTAGGTCCGCTTGTTGATCTTCTAGCCGTTGCTCTTCCTCAATGCGTGCGATGTCGTTGTCCGCGAGTTGTCGGAGCGCAGCCTGTCGTTCGTGGGGCTCCATCTGAAGGTTGGTGGCGATGTTGACAATGGCGGCAGTGACGTCGCCGAGGATCTGCTCGCTTCCTCCGACCGCATGGTGAAAGACGCCGATGCGGGAGAGGCACCGATCGTAGATCTCCGCTTCGATGGTGCCGTGCGTCAGGATGTTGATGATAGCCACAGCTTCGCTTCGCTGGCCCCGGCGGTCGATGCGCCCGATGCGCTGCTCGATACGCATCGGGTTCCAGGGGATGTCGTAATTAACCAGGGTGTCGCAGAATTGGTAATCGAGGCCTTCGGTTCCTACCTCGGAACAGATCATGACGTCGATGGCCTGTGGATCTGAGCGGTCGAGCTTGAATCGGCGGCGAATAGCCCTGCGGTCGTCGTCGGGTACTCCGCCGTGCATGACTGCAACGCGCACTCCCCACATGCGACACCGGGTTTCGAGGTACCTGATGGTGTGCCGGAAAGTACTGAAGATCAGGACCTTGTTGTTGGCGTCCGCCGTCTTGCCGTCGATGATCTCTTTGAGCAGTTCGGCTTTCGGGTCAAGCTCGTCGTCGAGCCGCTGGGCCATCTCTTGTATCGAGGACGCCTCTACCCGAAAGCCCTCAATCTGCTCGGGAGTGAAGGAAATGACCTCCTCCTCGCCGTCGACGTCCGTACCAGTCAGGCGGTTCTCGAAAAGGTCCGTGATCAGGGGCGCCAGTCCCGTTATGGAACTTGCTGCCTGCCGGTGAAGGGTAGACATCAAGAACTTGACCGAAATCCCTGGTGTCCGCAATGTTGCGATCTTCTCACCCAGCGCGAGTACAGCGTCATAGACAGCTTGTTGAGCATCGGTGAAATGGACCGTGGGGGATGACGGCTTTCGAGTTGTGAATTCGCCAATGTCACGCCGCCGGGTCCGGGTGACGATCTCAGAGAAGGTGTTAAGTGCCTCAACCGAGCGGATGACCCTGATGCGAGCTCGATCATCGAAGGGCGCGTCGTTCAGTAGCTCACGCACCTCGTCCACGCGACGATCCAGCGCGAGTACATCTCGGCCCCATTCCGTCTGCAGCGCTTTCTGCAGGTGGCCTTTGACGTCAGCCTGCCAGTCATTCTCTGCGGTGCGTGCTGCTCGGGACGCGTTGAAGAGGTGCTCGTTGGGCTCGAGCATGACGCGGAAGTCATTCCAGTCGAGGACGAGGTCGTCTCGCAGGAGATTGACGATCGTGAAGAGGTCCTGGCTGTGGGTCTGGATAGGGGTCGCGGAGAGCATCACGACGGCTTCGGCGGCGTCGACAAAGCGTTGAACGCACTGATAAGCCTTCGTCTCACGGTTTCGGATGTGGTGTGCTTCATCGACAATTACGAGGTCGAAGCCCAACTCACCGGCAAGGTCATTGAGGCTTGCTACCTTCGTCTTAGAACCAGTCCGCGTACCAGTCAGGAGTGTTTCATCGAGCAAGGAGAAGGGGAGAATCGCTTTTTGGTAGCGAACTGGCCAAGACCCGTCCCGGAGGGTTTCCTCGAGGCACCAGCGGAGCGTCTTGCTATCCAGATGAACAAAATCCTCGTCAAAACGCTTTAACTCGTCTCGCCACTTATCGTCGACCACGAGCGGACGCGGACAGATCACGAGAACGGACTCAGCCCTCTTTCGTGCTTGAAGCTCCTTAATGATCAAACACGCTTCGATCGTCTTACCGACACCCACGTCATCGGCGATCAGGATGCGAGGGCGGTCTGACTGGACAAGTTTAAGGACCGGCCGGTACTGATACGGCTCGAAGTCGACTCGTCCTGCGTTCCGGGAATGAAGGTAGTCGCTGTTGGGATCAAGCAGCAGTAAAGCAGTCAGCGCCGCATGGAGCTCGCTCGCAGTTACCGATGCAACTGAATCGTTCTTAGAAACCGTTTCAATCTGAGGGGCAAAATATTGGTGCGTCGCTCCGTCATGGAAGACTGAGTAGCGAATCGCCCCACCCACCTGATCTGTTCCTAAAACCGCCCCACTGACCTCGGGACGGGCGATAAGACGAACGAGCGTACCGGGACCAATCGTTGATTTTTCGTCGACAGACATGACGCAATTCTTCCTTCCATTAGGCATTTTCGAGACCAGTCCACCGGCGAAGTGGTGTACATTGATCTCGTTTCAGCCTTTCTCCTTCTTTGCAAGGAAGAAGCCCAAGAATTCACCGTCCTGATGCATCCCGCCGAAGCGATCCTCTGATACGAAACCAATCGCTTACAACAATTACAATCGCAATTCTGACTCGCCCAGCGTGCTACGCGACTGTTGGGCGCTGCCTCCACGGGAGTAGGGCGAGACCTGAACGACCTTTGTCTGTGTACCGTCAGGACCGAACTTCTGCAGACGCTGGTGCCCGTTGACCATATGTTCGTTGGGAGACTTTCTGCTCGGCTCCTCGCCGATGCCCTCGGAAGCCGGCAACGTAGACGCGGGGACTCGCTCCGCGCCCGCGGAGCTAAGCTGCTCGGTCCCTTCGTCCGGCCTCGATATCAAGAGCGTGACCCCAACAGCAGCCATAAGACCGACAACAGCAAGGCCTGGTTTGAAAGCTCTATGCTCCTTGATCCGCTCCCACCGGCTCGGAATCTGGCTCATATCTTGTTCGCCCGTCTTCGCCTCATGCTTGCGCACACCAATGGACTCAGACTTTGCTGGTTTGTCCTTCGGCTGCCCAAGTGATGATGGCTCGAGCGGCCGATCCCCGTCGAACGGGTCTTCTTGATCGAGGTCAGGCACTCGGTCACTCTATCCTTATGTCGGTAATTCCGGTTGCACACACGACTGGGCGTGAGCACGAATCCGCCCTAAGCATTGATCCTGCATGCAGAAAACAATGCATCAGTGACCTCAAAGCAAGAGTTGCACATTTAGGACTCCGTGTCCCAGTCAGTCTCGTCTTCGACTTTTTCGTCACATGACGTGCAGGTGAGCGTCAAGACGGTCCTCCTTCGGAGCCTGGTTTTGGCCAGTCCCAACATACCGGGCTAGTGAATGGGGAACAATAAGAACTGTCGTGGCGTTCGGAATAGTCGGTCATGTTGGCGGTCGGCTTGCCACAGTTCGGACAGGGCCAGTTGGGACCCTCACAGGTGCGACTGTTGTGGCCTTCAAATCCGCACGCAGCACAAGCCATTACAACTCCCCTTGACCATAATTCAGCAGCAAGTCAACAAAGACACATTTAACCATACCGGCGTGCTATATAGCGGTGAGGCACGACGACCCGGAACCATCAAGCGGCGCATCCGCAAGCCTTATCTAGGGCCATTCGTTCAGGTATTGTATTGGAACTCGAACAGGGCTTAGCACGAGCCACCCACTAGAGCGACTTCAATTAATTTCGCGTCGGCATTTCCTTACAGTGAGTCCGATTGTTTGAACGTGTGCAGCATGTATCGGTTGCCTAACCCAAGTGGCTTAGGTGGTCGAAGTGCGTCACCACCCCACAATTGATCGGGTCGACGCTCGATTACGCATTCCGGCTATGCTGTCGTTGCACCCAGTACTATGCCCGCCTTGGGGAGGTGGCCTCCGTCGTCCGCACATGGTGGCTGAATACCCACCGTTGGAGGCCCCGTTGACCACCGCACCTGAGACAGCCGTCACCTACTCGACGGTCGATACGCCCCGTGACGCCATCGACCTGGCGGCATTCCTTTGCCACCCGGAGCGGGACCACCCGGTCGTGGTGATCTCCTCCACCAAGGACGGGCCACGGATTGATCCGGCCGCCGTCGCCGGGCGTCTCGGAAACAAGGCCACGGTCTACCTCCTGGCCACACCTGCGGTGGCTTACCCCTTCGATGAGGCCATGCCTGAGGAGACATCCGTCTACGGCGGCGCCGCCCGCTCCTACCCGACCGGGAATGCATGGCACAGCAACCAGAGGATTTCCGTCCTCCGCCTGGCCTACGCGGACGCTGAAGCCCGCGACGCTGTCGACCTCCTCGCCCAAGACGTCGACAAGATGGACCCGTACGCGCCTCCGGTCACCACTTCAAGCACACCGGCCCGCTCGACGGTGCCCCAAGTTGTTGGGTGCGAGGTCTCCATGCTGCTGCCCCCGGACGGGGTGCTGGTGAAACTGGCTCACGGCATGGCCCGCATCGACACCGCCACCCTGGCGCCCGGAATCGAGCCGGAGCGCCTGTTCACGCCTGGCCAGAAGCTGACCGGCACCGTCCAGAACGGGCTGCTCACCATCACCTCCGGCATCCATACCGTCGCCGAAGCCGTCGCCCACGCCCCCGCCGGCACCATCCACCCGGCCTTGGTCCTGAACGAGAAGCGCATCGCCCTGTTCCCCGGCCTGGTCGTCCGCCACACCTCCCCACGAGAGCCGGGCAGTGTCATTGCCGTCCGCGTCGAGCTTTCCGGCCGTGCCGATGGCAAGGGCTGGAAGTTCTCCACCGCGGAGGACCCAGAACCGGAGTCAATCACACCGGCCCTGCCGTTCTACGTCGGCGACGAACCCTGGATCGTCTGGAGCCCTCGGGCCGCGCAGCCCGTGGAGATCGCTGAGTCCGATGAGCCCGCGGAACCGAAACCGGGTCCAGAAGGGGAAGAACACGCCCCAACTCAAGACAACGCGCCAGCCGCGGCCGACGATGGTGAGACGCCGCCTTCGTCGGCGCCCCCTGCTGCTGCGCACACCGACGTCACCTCCGCCCTGGAATTGATCCGGACGACACTTCACGATCTCGACGAAACCAACCGCCGCCTTGAAGCCGAGGCCACCGCGTTGCGTCATACGGCCTCAAATCAAAAGTCGGCAGGCCCCGTGCCCTCGCCCGGGCCCGGCGGCGCCGCCCTGGACCAGGCCCAGCGGCAAGTTGCCCTGTTGACACGGGAGCGGATCGAACTCGTCGGGGACCTCACCCGGGCACTCGGTGATGCGGACACCCTAGCCGCTGAGAACACCGCCTTGGCCCATGAGAACGAACGCCTGCGGGAAAGTGTCCGTACGGAGCAGACCCGTGCTGCCCGTGCCCGTCAGCTCTCCCGGGAAATCTCTGCTGGCGCAGACACCGGACCGCTGTTCGCCGACCCCGCCGAACAGTTCCGCCACGATGTCTACCTAGAGTGGGCGACTCGGATCCCGGCCGCGTCCAAGGCCGAAACACCTCTTGCGGAATACGGCTTCACGGAAAAATTCCTCCAGACTGTCGACCGGATTCAGGGCGTCGACCGGTCCAAGATTGTCGCTGTCGTTGTGGAGGTTCTCACCGGCATCGCCGACACATCCGCCGGCCGCGACATGCACCGGCTCCGCGGTGGGCCCAAGGCTGGAACCGGCTTCATCGAGGACGCAGAGTACGGCACCGCCTGGCGG
Source organism: Arthrobacter sp. zg-Y1116 (assembly GCF_024385485.1). Taxonomy (NCBI): domain Bacteria; kingdom Bacillati; phylum Actinomycetota; class Actinomycetes; order Micrococcales; family Micrococcaceae; genus Arthrobacter; species Arthrobacter sp. zg-Y1116. The sequence goes on from NZ_JANFLR010000001.1 coordinate 341,936, forward strand.
GTTGCCCTGCAGGTCGCCACCGCATCGGCCCGCCGGCTGCACTTCTGGCGCGGCACCGACGGCAAGGTCATGTTCGCCACCGTCGGTGTCCACGACGACATGGGCATCTGAGCTGAACGGGCCCGTCGTCTCAAGGTTTTCCGACCAGCTCCCGGCAAGCATCTCTACTGCGGCATCGGCAACATTAATGGTGGCTGCAGGGCCTGCAGCACAGGACAACCCCGCATGCCGCGGCTGCAGACGCTCAAGGCCGTAGAAAAAGTCACATCCTGCAACCTGTACCGAGCCGTTCGCGAACTTATCTATTCCGCGTTCACCAACACCGAGTGAGACCTTCATCGCGAGCCTTGTGGACTACGGCTGTTTTCCCGTGCCAAGGCCCGCCTGATTGCTGTACCGTCTGAACCCTCAGCCACCTGCGACATTAGAGGGCCGCTTCGAGTTCCGTCCAGGAGTACCCGAACATGTAGTCCTCATCCTTACCGTTTGAGGCCCAGATCTGAGCAGCTTCGTAAACATTTAGCGTCTCGCTGTCGTCATCGCTGTCGTCATCGTCATCGTCTAGGCCGTAGCGGCAGTCGAGGCAGTACATCTCGGAGTAGACAAATCTCTTCACCAAGGGAGTTCCACAATTAGGACATGGGGGCGTTTCACCCACGTAGACATTGATCTCGTCCCAGCTCTTTTCCTTCTTCGAAAGGAAATCAAATAAACCCAAAAGACCTACCCCCATTCGGCCCGCCGAAGCGGTCCTCTGGTTTGTGAGACCAACCGCTGACGACAAGCAAACCGCACTTCTAGACACAGCCAGTATGCCATGCGCCTGTTAGTCGCGGCCCCCTCGCAAGTAAGACGAGATTTCAACGATCTTAGCCTCGGTGCCGCCGGGACCGTCACGCGGCAATCGCTGGTACCCATTGATCACGTGCTCGACCGGAGACTTTCTGCTGGCCACCTCGGGAAGGGCATGAAATGCCGTCTCCGTATACTCCGGGACTTTCGCCAAGGCTACGGTGCTGACGCCCCCCCCAATGCCACAGTCAGGCCGGCGTAGGTGGTTTCTTCCTCGTATTCAGATGGATCAGCATGAAGGAAGACTCATGGGCCGTGGGTGCCATCTACGCAAAAGGAATACGTTCCAGAAACGATCGTCACCTAGGGGACTAGCGGGCGCGCGTCCGAATCATCGCCGGATTCATCAACGATTTCAATATCCGCCACTAGCGCGGACAGAACCGATCGCACAGTTGCGACGATTTCCGATACGAGCGGATCGGCGACTGAGTGATGCTCACGGAGCGCATCAGCCAGCCTCTCCCCCACTTCATCTTCCGTGAGCAGCCACTTCGAAACCTCGGCGACCGTAACGTGCACGACATCGTACGCGACGCCGAGCGCGACTTTCCGAACGACCGGCTCGTACTCCGCCCGCCACTCAATTTCAGCGTGCTCCCGAGCTACCTCGATCTCCAACTTGCGGACCATGGCCTGCTTTTTGGCTTCGACGAGTCGCTGGACGGCCGCGTTCAAGTTAGAGTCCGTCATTCGAATTCCCCCCTCTTAGTGAATCCCAGAGCGATCACGCTCTCTGGGCTCTTAGCTTTGCACAGATGGCACCTACGAGCACTTAATGTCACAACTTGTACAGTGCCAGTTGTCCACTTTCTGGTACCAAGAAAAAGTAGTGGCTCCACAGCTAATGCATTCACCGTGGGGAGCATCTTCGAGGTCCATCGGTTCTCCTTTCCGTACAGGAAGACAAGATTGCTTGAAGTCGATAACAAAAACCCGAGATCTGGTCACCACTGGTACGGTTGACCGCAAGGTAGGGGTCGCCCACACCGCGCCTTCAGAAGTTAGAGCACAAACCTAAACTCCACCACGTTCCTTAACCGGATAACGTCGACTGCGGAAGTCACTGGACAACGAGCTCAGGATGCTGACTAGGGCTGCGAAGGAATGAAAAACTGACGATCCCACTCGCAGCATCACCGTCATTCACGGACGTCAGTGATAGCAAATCAGCAACCTGGCAGGGCAGAGACTCTACTGCCCGTAGCCTCGATCAAAAGAACGAATTATTGGGGGAAGATATGACCGCATCACCGAATTGCAAGCCTTGGTGTGACGACCACCAAACCGATTCCGAGGATAACTCCTGCTGCACGCGTTTCGTTATCTACGATGACGGCAGGCAAGAGGCAACTCCACCCGCGATGGCGGAACGACTCGAGGCTCTAGGCGGAGGCGGACTTCCACCAGAAATCTCGTGGGTAGCCCTCAGCGCATCCCAGGACGAAGACGACGCGCAGCCTCTCCTGCGCTTCCAGTTCCACGATGGGGGCGATGACCCGCAGGAGAGCGCGAACCTATACATGAATCTCGATGGCCTGAGAGCCTTCCACTCCAACCTCGGCGCCATGCTCAGGGGTTTGTCGCAACCGAGCTGAGTGGCGGCACGGATACCGGTTATTAAGAATAAATGCCGCCCCCAGTGTTTTCTGGTGGGGACGGCATTTCTATTGATTCAGAAGAGAAATCTATACGTTAAACCTAAATTCCACCACGTTCCGTAGCCAATCAACCTCTTACATTCGCAGTCAGATTACCTTCGAGGTAGGGGAAGCCGAGCGTTACGTCCCGGTTGATCTGAGGAATGTCTCCGGCGGCGGCAGCATGGGCCGCTGACGGAACCCCGCTCCCGCGCCGGAGGTCCTGCCGCCGGCGCGCGGCACCGGACCCTGCCAGCGGCGCCGCCGTCCTTTGCCACCTGGGCGCTTCTTGGTATCAGCGACTGGTTTGGAGTGCCTCAGTGTAGAGTTTCGGGTCGTTCCTGGTTTCAGCTGAGATGACAAGATGACTGCCGTTGAGACGCTGCGCAAAGTACCCCAAATAGGGCAGTACGATGATCGTCGTGAGCCCGTCCTGCCATGCCTTAACCAGCGCCGGAAGGCTATCTTGTTCGGACCGGGAAGGAAAGTTCGGCGTTGTCTGTTTATCCCACGTATTGAAGGCCACCAGATCTACCCCATCCTCGCCGTATTCGACGGGCCAGAACGGTGGCACAATCGGGTGGAGTTCCTGTCCAGGGCTCGAGAGTTTTTGCATCTCTTCCTGTGAGATCGGTTCGTTTTGAACTGTGCTTACGTTGAACCAGTCCCAGCTGCGGTCCCATTGCTGCTTCCAGCGTTCATCCCATACCTCACGGCTTGCTGACGCCGGGATCTTCGATGCACCCGTCGCAGGCACAGGGCTGAGTTCCGGAATTTCGATGTCCTGGGCGATCATCCATGCCTGTCGGATAAAGAGAAGCATCTTCAGGTTCTGCGCGTGGTCATCAATCCGGATGGTCATTTCCTTTGGCCAAACAGCCCGCCGTCTAAGCCCCATTCCCCACATAGTGACTCCTTGATTTGTCGGCCGGACGGAGAACAGCCGTTGGTGCCAAGCATCGCATTCGACCTGCCTTCAGTAAATGGTTCGCTCAAAGCTACAGGCCCCGATCGGAAATGTCCGCTGGGATCGGGGCCTCCGGAGGCGAACTAAGTCGTGACCCGTGTTGGCTATTCCTCTTCAAAGGCTCGCGGGCGGTACCGCACGAGATCCGCGAAGGCTGGTGACGATACAACCCTCGGTCCGTAAACAAGAAATGCCGCCCTCAATGTTTCCGGTGAGGGCGGCATTTCTATTGAATCAGACGAAGAATCTATACATTAAACCTAAACTCGACCACATCGCCGTCGGCCATAACGTAGTCCTTGCCTTCGATGCGGACCTTGCCGCGGGATTTGGCCTCGGCCATGGAGCCGGCGTCGACCAGATCGTCGAAGGAGACAACTTCGGCCTTGATGAAGCCGCGCTGGAAGTCGGAGTGGATGACGCCGGCAGCCTGCGGGGCAGTGTCGCCCTTGCGGATGGTCCAGGCGCGGGTTTCCTTGGGGCCGGCAGTCAGGTAGGTCTGCAGGCCGAGGGTGTGGAAGCCGACGCGTGCCAGCTGGTCCAGGCCGGATTCTTCCTGGCCGTTCATTTCCAGCATTTCGCGGGCTTCTTCTTCGTCCAGCTCCACCAGGTCGGCTTCGAGCTTGGCGTCGAGGAAGATCGCGTCCGCCGGTGCCACCAGCTCGCGCAGCTCGGCCTGGCGCTCCGGGTTGCCCAGCACGGCGTCGTCCACGTTGAACACGTAGATGAACGGCTTGGCGGTGAGCAGGCTCAGTTCGCGCAGGTGCTCCATGTCCAGCTTGTCGCTGGCCACGGAGGAGAAGATCGTGTCGCCGCGTTCCAGGACGGTGCGGGCGGCCTCCATGGCGGCCAGCTGCGCGGCGTCGCGCTTCTTGATCTTGACTTCCTTCTCCACCCGCGGGATCGCCTTTTCCAGCGTCTGCAGGTCAGCCAGGATCAGCTCGGTGTTGATGGTTTCCATGTCCGACCGCGGGTCCACCTTGCCGTCCACGTGGATGACGTCGGGGTCATCGAACACGCGGATAACCTGGGCAATGGCTTCGGCTTCGCGGATGTTGGCGAGGAACTGGTTGCCCAGCCCTTCGCCCTCGGAAGCGCCCTTGACGATCCCGGCAATGTCCACGAAGGACACCGTTGCAGGGAGGATGCGCGCCGAACCGTGGATTTCGGCCAGCTTGGCCAGCCGCGGATCGGGAAGGGACACGACGCCGACGTTCGGTTCGATGGTGGCGAACGGATAGTTCGCCGCCAGCACGTTGTTGCGGGTCAGCGCATTGAACAGGGTTGATTTGCCGACGTTGGGCAGGCCGACGATGCCAATAGTAAGAGCCACGTTAGTAAATGATACCGGGCGCTAGGACTCGTCCGCACGACGGCGGCCGCCGAGGCCGAGGGTGGAGTCTCCCATGGCCTTCAGCGTGGCGCGGATTTCCTTCGGCAGGGAGAAGATGATGTCCTCTTCGGCCGTCACTACCTCTTCGACGTCGCCGTAACCGTACTGGGACAGCAGGTGCAGCACGTCCTGGACCAGGTTTTCGGGAACGGAGGCACCGGATGTGACGCCGACCGTGGCCACGCCCTCGAACCAGCTTTCGTCCACCTCGTTGGCAAAGTCCACGCGGTAGGAGGCCTTGGCGCCGTACTCCAGCGCCACCTCCACCAGCCGGACGGAGTTGGAGGAGTTCGCCGAACCCACCACCAGCACCAGGTCCGCTTCCGGAGCGATCTTCTTGATGGCCGCCTGGCGGTTGGAGGTTGCGTAGCAAATGTCGTCGCTGGGCGGGTCCTGCAGGGAGGGGAAGCGTTCGCGCAGCAGGTTGACGGTGTGCATGGCTTCATCCACGCTCAGCGTGGTCTGGGAGAGCCAGATGACCTTGTCCGGGTTCCGGACGGTGACCTTGTCCACGTCTTCGGGGCCGTTGACGATCTGCATGTGTTCCGGCGCTTCGCCGTAGGTGCCTTCGACCTCTTCGTGGCCTTCGTGACCGATCAGCAGGATGTCGAAGTCGTCGCGGGCAAACCGGACGGCTTCGCGGTGCACCTTGGTGACCAGCGGGCAGGTGGCGTCGATGGTCTGCAGGTTCCGGTCCTTGGCGGACTGGACGACGGCGGGTGAGACGCCGTGCGCGGAGAAGATCAGCCGTGCGCCCTCGGGAACCTCGTCGGTTTCATCCACGAAGATCGCACCCTTTTCTTCCAAAGTGGTGACCACGTGGAGGTTATGGACAATCTGCTTGCGGACGTACACGGGCGGGCCGTAGGCTTCCAGCGCCTTTTCGACGGCAATGACAGCCCGGTCCACTCCCGCGCAGTAGCCCCGCGGTGCAGCCAGCAGCACGCGCCGCGGACCGAAAACGGGAGCCGCAGCTGCCACTTCCTCGGGGGTGCGGCGCCGCCGGGGCACGGTGGGCATAGGCACGGAGATAACTGTGCTGGTCATGCACCCATGCTATCGGGTGGGCCATGGGTTCCCGTCCCCGCAGGCCGTGGGTACGCTCACAGCGGAGCTACCGCCGGGAGCCCCTCAGGACCCGTGCCAGCATCCCGGCCACGAACGCGGCGGCTCCGGCCAGCATCAGGCCGATGGTCCAGGTGCGCAGGCTTGCCGAGGCCTCTCCGGCAAAGGCCTCGGCGAACGCGGACGCCACCGGACTGCTGAACTGCTGTGCGGAGACCTGGCCCGGCAGCATCCCCGCTCCCAGCCACAGCACTCCCCCGGCGAGCGCCACACCCAGGCCGATCAGCGCAAAGGTGGTGGACCGGCGTCGTGCGGCCAGCAGTGCCAGAAGACCGGCGACGGCGGCAGCGAGCGCCAGTACCGGCCAGGCCTCGCCCGCCCGCTCGGCGTTTCGCATCAGCTCCGCGTGCCCGGCTCCGCCGATTTCCACGGGTACCTGCTCCGCAGCCGGCACGTCCACGGACAGTTCGTTCCCCACGCTGCCCGTGACAAGCGAGACCAGGGGTGCGACGTCGAGCGTCAGCGCCGCTCCTGACCCGTCCGCGGCGCCCCCGAAGGTGAGCGCATGCGAGCGGCGCAGCGTTTCGCTCCACGCCTCGGGATATTCGGGCAGTGCCTGGACCTGTTCCACGGCCGAGGTGATCAGCGGCTCCACCACAGAGGCCAGCGGAGCAGGCACGTCCACCGCGCCGACGGCCTCTGCGGATAGAGCCGTGGCGAGTTCGCGCTGGAAGGTCTCGTCCCGGGCCAGCGGCTCGCCGAGGGAGGCAAAGCCGTTTTCCGAAACCACGTTCGTGTTCAGCCACGCCCCGCAGAAGGCCGCCGCAGTCAGCAGGACGGCGAGCAGGCCGAAGACGGCTGAGACGAATGTGCGCATAAAGAAATTCCTTGTCCGTTGGGATCCGCGGGCGTTGAGGACGGCCGGCGGAACCGGACCGGGGGAAGCACCTGATAGACATTAAGCCTGGGCCGGTTCCTCCGCCGGCCCGAGAGCCAGTTCCAATCCACCGCGGGAGCATCCTCATGCAAGACGACAGCGGACCGTTGAGTCCCGAGAATACCCCGGAGCAGTCCACGCTGCCTGCCACTGCCGCGCAGACGACCCCGGAGAACCCCTGGCCCCTGGCGCTGCTCTCGAAGAACCTCAAGAGCTACATCGACCGTGCCCCCGCCACCTGGGTGGAGGGCCAGGTGATCGAGCTGAACCGCCGGGCCAACGCCTCCTACATCACACTGCGCGACGTCGACGCCGAGGTGTCGCTCTCCCTGACCGCGTGGAGCACGGTCATGAACCGGCTGGAGCTGCCGCTGGAGCGCGGTGCGCGGGTGGTGGCCCTGGTGAAGCCGGACTTCTGGGTCAAGACCGGACGGCTGTCCATGCAGACCCGCGACATCCGGCCGGTGGGGCTGGGCGACCTCCTGGCACGGATTGAACGGCTGCGGCATGCCCTGGCCGCGGAAGGCCTCTTCCGGGAGGACCGCAAGCTGCCGCTGCCGCTGCTGCCGGGCCGGATCGGCCTGATCACCGGACGGAACTCCGATGCCATGAAGGACGTGATGCGCAACGCCGCACTGCGCTGGCCAGCCGTCGAGTTCGAGGTCAGGGAGGTGGCGGTCCAGGGCGTGAACGCCGTCGCCGAGGTGAGCCGCGCACTGGCCGAGCTCGACGCCATGCCCGAAGTGGATGTCATCATCATTGCCCGCGGCGGCGGCTCGCTGGAGGACCTGCTGGCCTTCAGCCATGAGGACCTGGTCCGCGCGGTATCGGCAGCACAGACTCCGGTGGTCAGCGCCATCGGGCACGAAGCGGACCGTCCCCTGCTCGACGACGTGGCCGACCTGCGCGCCTCCACGCCCACCGATGCCGCGAAGCGGGTGGTACCGGATGTCGGCGAGGAGCTGGCCCGGATCCGGCAGTCCCGTCAGCAGCTGCGCCGGGTCCTCAACACCCTGGTGGGCAGGGAAACGGACCGGCTGAACCACATCCGGTCCCGTCCCGCCCTGGCGGCGCCGCAGTCCATGGTGGAGCGGCGCCAGGAAGAGATCTCCCGGCTGCGCTCCCGGGCCATGTCCGCTATCACCGCGGAGGTCCGCCGGGACGCGGACCGGATCGGGCACCTGCGCGCCCAGGTCCGCGCGCTTTCCCCGCAGAACACCCTGGACCGCGGTTACGCGGTGGTCCAGTTGCAGGACGGCTCCGTGGTGCGCGACGCCGGCACGGTGCCGGCGGCCGCACAGCTGCGGATCCGCGTTGCCGTCGGTGAGCTGACCGCCACCGAAGGCACCCATTAGCCTGCACCGCTCCCCCGATCATTTACCAAAGACCGAAAAGGACAAGACATGAGTGAAACACCGGCAGTTCCCGCAGTACCCGCAGACATCGAGGCCATGAGCTACGAGCAGGCCCGCGACGAACTCCTGACCGTAGTAGGACGGCTCGAAACCGGCGGCGCCAGCCTGGAGGAATCCCTGGCCCTGTGGGAGCGCGGCGAGCACCTGGCCAACCGCTGCGAATCCTGGCTCGAGGGCGCCCGCCAGCGCCTGGACGCTGCCCGCAGCTCAGCCACCGGCGAGTAAGGCACCAGCGGGGTTGCCCCCTACGGCTTGTAGCTGCTCAGGAACTCGCCCAGCCGCGTCATGGCGTCTTCGATGTCCTCGACGTTGGGCAGGGTCACCATCCGGAAATGGTCCGGCCGCACCCAGTTGAACGCCGTGCCCACGGACACCAGGATCTTCTGCTGCTTCAGCAGGTCCAGGGCGAACTGTTCGTCGTCCTTGATCGGATAGACCTCCGGGTCCAGGCGCGGGAACAGATACAGGGCGCCCTGCGCCAGCTCGCACGTGACGCCGGGGATGTCGTTGAGCATCTGGTGCGCCTTGTCGCGCTGGGCGCGCAGCCGTCCGCCGGGCAGGATCAGGTCATTGATGCTCTGGTACCCGCCGAGCGCGGTCTGGATGGCGTGCTGTGCCGGCACATTCGCGCACAGGCGCATGTTCGCCAGGAGGTTGATGCCTTCGATGTAGTCCGCTGCGTCCTGCTTCGGGCCGGAGATGGCCATCCAGCCGCTGCGGTAGCCGGCTATCCGATAGGCCTTCGACAGGCCGCTGAACGTCAGGCAGAGGACGTCGTCGCCGGTGACCGTGGCCGAGTTAACGTGCACGGCGTCGTCGTACAGGATCTTTTCGTAGATTTCGTCCGAGAAGATGATCAGGCCGTGCTTGCGGGCCAGGTCCACGATCGACTTCACCACATGCTCCGGGTACACGGCGCCGGTGGGGTTGTTGGGGTTGATCAGGACAATGCCCTTGGTCCGGTCGGTGATCTTGGAGGCAAGGTCCTCCACGTCCGGCCACCAGTGCTCGGATTCGTCGCACAGGTAGTGCACGGCCGTGCCGCCGGCCAGCGAGACCGAAGCGGTCCACAGCGGATAGTCCGGGGCGGGGACAAGGATCTCGTCGCCGTTGTTCAGCAGCGCCTGCATCGAGAGCGTGATGAGTTCGCTGACCCCGTTGCCCAGGTATACGTCGTCGACGTCGATGTTGTTGATCCCGCGGCCCTGGTAGTACTGCACCACTGCGGTGCGGGCGGAGAAAATGCCGCGGGAATCGCTGTAGCCCTGGGCCTTGGGCAGGTGCCGCATCATGTCGACCAGGATCGCTTCCGGCGCTTCGAAGCCGAACGGCGCGGGATTGCCGATGTTCAGCTTGAGGATCCGGTGGCCTGCTGCTTCCATCCGCTGCGCGTGCTCGAGCAACGGTCCACGGATGTCATACAGGACGTTGTGGAGTTTATGCGACTGCTTGAATTCTGCCATTTCTTTAGGATGCCACAGGCGGCGTTCCGGGCAGGGTATGTGTCACTGCCCGGAACGCCGCCTGCGTAACGCAGGGGCGGCCCGCAGGTCAGGCCAGGCCCTTTTCCTCCAGCCAGTCCTGGGCGGCGTCTGCCGGGTCGAGTTTCTGGTCACCGCTGACCGCCTGGTTCAGGGCAATCAGGTCCTCCGTGGTCAGCTGCGCGGAGACCTCATTCAGTACGTCCCGGGCCTCGTCACTCACGCGGTCGTCGGCGATCAGCGGGATAACCTGCTGGGCCGGCCAGTTCTGCTTCGGGTCCTCCAGGACCACCAGTCCGTTTTCCTCGATGGCGGGAGTGGTGGTGTAGATGTCGGCCACCTGGACGTCGTCGTTCAGCAGGGCATCAACGGTCAAGGGACCGCCGCTGTCGCCGATGGCGGTGAATTCCTTGAACTCGCAGCCGTACTTCTCCTTCAGCCCGGCGAGCCCCTGGGTGCGCTCCGCGAACTCGGCAGGTGCCCCGAGGGTCAGTTCACCGCACACCTTTGCCAGGTCCTCGATGGACTCCAGCTGGTACTTCTCGGCGGTGGCCGCGGTGACCACCATGGCGTCCTTGTCCTCGGCGTCCGAAGGCTCCAGGACCACCAGGTTCTCCGGCAGCTTCTCCTCGAGGGAATCCACGATCTCGCCGGCGTCCACCAGGTCCGTTTCCGGGTCGGTGTGGACCAGCAGGGCTCCGGTGTACTCGGGAATCAGGTCGATCGAGCCGTCTTCCAGGGCCGGGATGTAGACCTCGCGGGATCCGATGCCGAGCCGGGTCTCGGCCTCGATGCCGGCCGCGTTGAGGGCGCCGGCATAGATCTCGGCGATGGTGCTGCTCTCCGGGAAGTCTGCTGAGCCCACCACCAGCGTCTGCCCGGTGCTGCTGCCGGAAGCTTCCGCCGTGGTTTCGTTCTCCAGCGGATCCCCTCCTCCGCTGCAGCCGGCCAGGGCCAGGGCCATTCCGCCGGCCAGGACGGCCAGCGCCTTCCGCCGTGCATTGGGGCGCGGGTGCTGCATCATTGTTTTCCTCCTTGTGCGCCGACGGCGGGTACTCCGCTGCCGGTCGGTTTACCGGCCGCTTCGAGGCGGCCGAGTCCTGACGGGATCAGAAAGCGTGATCCCAACGCAATCACGGCGTCCACGGCGAGCGCCAGCAGGGCGATGATGACCGCTCCGCCGAAGACCCGCCCGTAGTCCCCCAGTGCCAGGCCGTCGATCAGGTAGCGGCCCAGCCCGCCCAGGTTGATCGTCGCCACCACGGCGGCCGTCGCCACCACCTGCAGGGTGGCACCGCGCAGTCCGCCCAGGATCACCCGCATCCCGTTGGGGACCTCCACCCGGAACAGCACCTGCAATTCGCTCATGCCCAGGCTGCGGGCGGCGTCGACGACGGTGCGGTCCACCGAGGCAACTCCGGCGTAGGTGCCGGCCAGCAGGGGCGGGACGGCAAGGAGGACCAGTGACCAGATGGGCGGCATCAGGCCCAGCCCGGCCAGCAGGACGAACAGGGTGAGCATGCCCAGGGTGGGCAGTGCGCGCAGCAGCCCGGAGACGGCCACAACCGCCACCTGCCCGCGGCCGGTGTGCCCGATGAACATGCCCAGCGGCACCGCGATGAGCGCGGCGATCAGCAGGGCGAGCCCGGTGTACTGCAGGTGCTCCAGGGTCCGCACCGGGATGCCCGCCGCGCCGCTCCAGTTGGCCGGATCCATCAACCATTCGAGGCCCTGCCCGAGGGGGTTGGTGCTGGTGTAGTCGGTGCGCGGAATGCCAACCATGCCTACGCTCCCTTCAGTGCGACGTCGGGTGCGGCCGCCGCCGGCACCGGCCGGGCGGTGGCTGCCGGGCCCCCGCCGTCCGTGCCGCGGCTGCGGTTGGCGCGGCGTCGCCCCGCCCTGCCGGTTACGCCGGCGCGGGTCCAGGGCGTGAGCAGCCGCAGCGCCAGGACCAGGACCAGGTCCATCAGGAAGGCCAGGACCAGGGTGGTGATGATCCCCACTACGATCTCGGTGAGGAAGAAGCGGCGCAGGCCGTCTGTGAAGAAGAACCCGAGGTTTTCGACGCCGATCAGGGCGCCCACGCTGACCATGGAGATGTTGCTGACCGAAACCACCCGCAGCCCGGCGATGAGTACCGGAACGGACAGCGGCAGGTCCACCGTGAGGAACCGGCGCAGCGGCCGGTAGCCCATGGCCACCGCGGCCTGGCGGACGCCGTCGTCAACGGAGTCGAACGCGTCGATGCCCACCCGCAGCATCAGGGCCACGGCATAGATGGTCAGGGCCACGATGATGTTGGCGATATCCAGGATGCGGGTGCCCAGGATGGCCGGGAGCGTGACGAACAGGGCCAGCGACGGAATGGTGTACAGCAGCGAGCCTGCGGACAGGACGAAGCCCCGGATCTTCCGCCGGCCCCGCACCAGCTGTGCGAGGGGAAGGGCAATCAGGACGCCGATGACCAGGGGCAGTACCGACTGGTAGAGGTGCAGCCCGCCGAGCCGAAAGACGTCGTCGGTGTGGGCGAGGAACCATTCCATGTCAGCTCCCGGTCCGCTGCAGGCGGGCGGCCTCGATCAGCGCCAGGATTTCCGTGGCCTGTACGACGCCGGTTACGCGCCCGTCCGCGTCCACGGCCACGCCCAGCCCGGACGGGGAGGACAGGGCGGCGTCCAGTGCCCGGCGCAGGCTGGTGCCCGCCGGGTAGAGGGAGCCGCCCGGCACCAGGTCCGCGGTAGTGGTGACCGCGTCGCGGCGTCCCGGCGGCACCCAGCCCAGCGGCGCGCCGTCGGCATCCACGCACAGCGCCCAGCCGCCGTCGACCGTTGCGCTCCGGTCAGCGAGCCGGTCCGCCGCAATCACCTGCACCGGGTGCAGGGGCACGGCGTTTCCGTCCTGGAAGGACAGGTGCCGGAAGCCGCGGTCCCTCCCCACGAAACCCGCCACGAAGTCATCGACCGGTGCCCGGAGGATCTCCTCGGGGGCGGCATACTGGGCGAGCCGGCCGCCGGTGGCGAAGACGGCCACCTTGTCCCCCAGGATGGTGGCTTCGTCAATGTCGTGGGTGACAAACACGATGGTCTTGGACAGTTCCTGCTGCAGCCGCAGCAGCTCATCCTGCAGCTCGGCCCGGACCACCGGGTCCACGGCGCTGAAGGGTTCGTCCATCAACAGCACCGGCGGATCCGCAGCCAGGGCACGGGCAACCCCCACGCGCTGCTGCTGGCCGCCGGAAAGCTGGGCGGGATACCGGCTGCCGAGGCTGGACGCCAGCCCGACGACGTCGAGCAGTTCCGCGGCCCGGCGGCGGGCATCCCGCCGCGGAGTGCCGTTGAGGCGCGGCACCGTGGCCACGTTGTCCAGCACCGTCCGGTGCGGCAGCAGGCCGGAGGACTGCATGACGTACCCCATGGACCGCCGCAGCTGCGCGGCCTTGACCGTGGAGATGTCCTGGCCGTCGACTTCGATGGTGCCCGACGTCGGCTCCACCATCCGGTTGATCATGCGCAGGGAGGTGGTTTTCCCGCATCCGGACGGGCCGACGAAGACCGTAATGGAACCGCGCTCAATGTCCAGGTCAAGGTTCCGGACCGCCGGCGCAGCATCGCCGTAGCTCTTGGTCACCGCACGGAACCGGATCATCGGCTGTCCGGCAGCGCTGGATCGCGTGTCGGGTTCGGTTCGTCGGCCGGTAGCGGGTTCTCGCGGCTCAGTCATGGTGCATGCCTTCCGTGGGGATTCCGGTGTGCAGGGGCAGCTCGCGACGTGCCGTGAAGCATCACGGTATTTCACACGTGCGGGGGTAGTCCAGCGTCAAACAGGTCGGGCGTCCAGCAGGCGCAGTCCCGCGTCCACCAGTTCGGTCCGGTCCAGGGCCGGGACCTCGGTCAACGGTATCCAGGCGGCTTGGTCCGTGCTGCCGCCTTGTTCGTGGCGCAGGGAGCCGCCGGTGAGCGTGGCCCGGTAAATGATCCGCAGGGCATGCAGCATGCGGGGTTCGCCGCGCATGCGCTTTTCCGCAGGAATGAAAATACTGTCCACTCCCAGCAGCCCGTCGAGCTGCGCCTCGTAGCCGGTTTCCTCCCGGACCTCCCGTACGGCTGCGGTCGGGGCGTCCTCGCCCAGTTCCAATCCGCCGCCGGGAAGGGTCCAGCGCTGGTTGCCGTGCTGGTTCCAGTGCGCCAGGAGCAGCTGCCCCTCACGGACGATCACCGCGTAGGCCCCGACGCGGACATCGAAGTCAGCGGACATTGCCGGCTCCCAGCAGGTAAGCCACCCCGAAAACGGGATCGACAGCGAGGAAGCGGATGTCGGTCAGCCCCGCTGCGGACAGGCGGCTGCGCAGCAGGTCCTGCAGCAGCGTCTGGTGCATGCCCAGCCCGCCGCCGATCACTACGGGACCGCCGATGCGCAGCAGGCGGGCCACATCGAGGATGAGCCCGGCCAGGTGGTCCGCGGATTGGTTGACGATGTCGATGGCCGGCTGGTTCCCTTCCAGCGCTGCCTGGAAAACCAGTCCCGCCTTCCCGGCCCAGTAGCGGCGGTCGGTGGCGCCGTGGAACAGGCCGATCAGCGAGTCGGGGTCCTCGACGCCGCAGGCCTTCAGCAGGGCAAGGCTGAGGGAATCCGGTGCGTGTTCCAGGTTGCTGCGGCGGAGTGCGTGGCGGGCGGCTTCGCGGCCAACCCAGTAGCCGCTGCCCTCGTCGCCGAGGAGATAGCCCCAGCCCCCCGAACGGGCCTGCCGCCCGGAGCCGTTGATGCCCCAGGCCACGGAGCCGGTGCCGGCAATGACGGCAATGCCCTCCGAGGCTTGCCCTGCCGCAAGGATCAGCCGGGTGTCATGGATGACTTCCACGACGGCGCCGGGGACGTGCTCGGCGATGAGTGCGCGCAGGGCGGCTTCATCCTGTTCAGTGTCCACTCCCCCGGACCCGGCAATGACCCGGCCCACGCCGTCGGTCCCCAGCGCAGCGAAAACTTCCGCGAGGCACTCCCGTGCCGTCTGCACCGGGACGTTCTGCACGTTGGCGCTGCCGGCAACGGTCTCGGCGGTGACGGTGCCGCCGTGCAGCCGGATGCCGTGGGTCTTGGTACCGCCGATATCGAGGCCGATGGTGTCGTGGCCGACGTCGTTGGTGGCCGGAGGAGGGAATGCTTGCATTCGTCCACCCTACTTTCCCGCGGCCGCCGGACGAACCTAGCCGGCGGCGTTCCGGCGCCGGTTCCGCCGCAGGCTCAGGACAGCCAGGGTCAGGCAGGCGGCCGTGATCAGTCCCGAGAACCAGGCCACGGAGACGTCCAGCCCCCAGATCCCGCCTGCCACTCCGAGCCCCAGCACCGGGATGGCGCT
Source organism: Arthrobacter sp. zg-Y1116 (assembly GCF_024385485.1). NCBI lineage: Bacteria > Bacillati > Actinomycetota > Actinomycetes > Micrococcales > Micrococcaceae > Arthrobacter > Arthrobacter sp. zg-Y1116. Next base: position 357,039 of record NZ_JANFLR010000001.1, read on the forward strand.
GCCGAGGTAGGTGATGACATAGACCGTGCTGATGATCCGCGCGTGTTCAGCAGCCTCTACGGCTGCGGCCACCTCGTTGAACACCACGCGGAACGCCATGCCCTGCCCGAACCCGGCCATCAGGCAGGCAACCGTAAGGAGCACCAGGCTTCCGGTGGCTCCGGCCACCGGGATCAACGCGATGCCGGTGCCCATGGCCGCAAGGCCCACGGGTGCCGTGTACCGCCCGCGGATGCCGGTGAGCTGGCTGACTGCAGACGCTCCGAGAGCAAGTGCGGCCAGCAGCCCGATGGCGGGCCGCCACGTGGTGCCCGCGATGGAGGAAAAGTAGGTGGGTGCCAGGGACAGACAGAACCCGAAGGCCGCGAAGCTGAGGAACCCGGTGGTGGAGGCAATCCAGAACTGGGTACGCGCGCGGTGGGAGACTGCGGGCTTGCGGGGGCGCAGCATGGCCAGCGGCCGGCCCTCGGCCAGGGAAATGGCCGGGCGGGCCTTCAGCATGCAGAGCGGAATCAGAAGCGCTGCCAGGACCGCCGAATGGATCAGGAAGGGCGTCATGGTGGGTGCGGGCAGCAGGGACAGGAGCCCGCCGATGACCGGCCCGGCCGCCACGCCGCCCGCCGAAACCAGCAGGGTAAAGCGGGTGGCCCATTCCGGTCGATGCGGCAGCAGTTCCCGCAGCGCAGCCGAGCTGGCTCCGGTGGCCAGGGCAACCGAGGCGCCTTGGAGGGCCCGTCCGAGCATCAGGGTGCCGACTCCGGTGGCGGTGCCGAAAATCAATCCGCCGGCCAGGGAAACGACGCCGGCCAGCACCAGTGCGGCGCGGCGGCCGATGTAGTCGGACCAGTGGCCCACCAGCAGCAGGCCTGCAACCAGGACCAGCACGTAGGAGGTGAACGCCAGCGTTACGCCGAAGTAGGACAGGCCGAGGGACTGGCCCAGCAGCGGATACAGCGGGGTCGCGAGGTTGGCGCCGATCAGCAGCGTGCTCATTACGGCCAGCGTCAGGAGCAGCCGGGGCCGGATGGCCGCGTCCCACTCCTTCCGCCTGGTGCGGGCGGCGGGCTGCATGCGCAGCTCACTGAGCACTGTCAAGGGGCACTTCCATCCTATTTGTAGCTAATGCCTCTATAGGATGAAGTGTCACGGAGCAGGGCAGGCACATTAGAGTGTTCTTTTGATCGAATCGCTCAATATCGTTGCGGGCAAATGACAGGAGATGCGCTAGATGGCCAATCTGGACCCGTTGGACCGCCGGCTGCTGCTGGAACTGGTGCGCGATCCCCGGGCGCAGATCAGCGAACTGAGCGAGCGGCTCGGTGTTGCCCGCAACACCGCCCAGGCCCACGTCCGGCACCTGCTGCGGGCCGGGGTCATCCGCAGGTCGGGGCGTGACGTCGATCTGACCCAGCTGGGCTATGACGTTCAGGCATTCGTCACCATCGAGGTGAACCACCGCGAACTCGACGGCGTCATCTCCGGGCTGCGCACCCTCCCCCAGGTGCTGGAAGTGCACGAGATCTCCGGCCGCGGCGACGTGTGGTGCCGCCTGACCGCCACGGATACCCAGCAGCTGCAGCAGGCCCTGCGCTCCGTCCTGCGGATCAAGGGCGTGATCCGTACGGAAACGGTCCTGGCCCTGCATGAGCACATCCCCTACCGCACCGAACCGCTGCTGGAAAAACTGGTTCCGCCGGCTCCCTGACTCCGCCCGGCTGCTGCTCCTATCGATCAGCGGCGCGAAGCAGTCGCTGCGCGGCTGCGAGCCGGATCCCGGCATTCTGCGTCCGGCTCCTGCCGTTGGCGGCGCGGGCACCGGACACAAGGGTCAGTACGACGCCGGCCGCCCTCGCGTTCAGCGCGGACGGGTCCGCGGTGTCCTCGAAGACCCGGCGAAAATCGGCCAGTGCCTGCCCCAGCTGCGGCCGGGATGGATTCGCTGCCGCAAGGACGGCCAGGTGCCCCAGCAGGCAGGCCAGGTCGTCGACCCGGCGGCCGGGGCCCAGACCGTCAATGTCGAGCAGCCCGGTGACCCTGCCTCCGCTGAGCAGTAGGTTTCCTTCATGGAAGTCGCCGTGGACCGGCACCAGGGGGCCGGCCGGGGCCGATTCCACCACCTCCCGGATACCACCCGCGAGTTCGAAGATGCTGTCCCGTTCCCTGGGCAGGGTGGCGGCGGCAGCTGCGGCATAGTCTTCGGCCCGATCGGCCCAGGACCGGCGCAGCGGCAGGTCCAGCGCACAGGACGGCAAGGCCTCCAGCAGATCCAGCAGGACTTCGGGCCTTAACGGGGCTGCGTCGTCCTCAACCAGCAGCCGGAAGAGGGAGGTGCCGGGCAGTGCGCTGAGGATGACCGCTTCAGGGACGGCTGCGGAAGCGCCGGGCAGGAGACGCGGGGCAGGCACGCCGCTGTCCTCGAGGAGCCGGTGGCGCCGGCGCAGGGCAGGCAGCTGCTCCCGCGGGAGGAGCTTCAGATAGGCCGCATCGTCCAGGTGCCGCGCCCGGATTACTGCCCGGCGCAGCGGCCGGTAGGCAACGAGCGATAACCTCGCCGGTCCGCCTGCGCCAAACACGTCCCTCGCCACGGCGTCGGCGTCGGTGGCCCAGGGCAGGGACCGGAGAACGGGGTCATGGGGGTGGAACCACAGGCGCAGGTCCAGCCCGGCAATCCGTGCCGGGGCAACGTCGGGACCGGCGGATGCGGCATCCGCGGCAACGTCGCCTGTCGTGGCACCGAGGTGAAGGGTCAGGGCAACGTCGGGACCGGATCCAGGCCCGGTCCGGCGGCACTGGACCCGGTAAAGGGCCGAAACAGCGCCTCCCGGCCGGTGGTGGCTTCTCAGGTGTTTCCAGCGCTGAAGCCTCAGCCCGCGGGACCGAAGCAGGTCCTGCAGGGGTCCCCGCATCGCGGGGCCGGCCAGGACGGCGACAGCCTCCGCGGCCCGTCCAAGGCGGGGCCTGGGCTCGACCGGCACGGCAGGCGCCGCGGCCTTGCCTCGGTGTGCCTAGGCCCGCCGGCGCTGCAGGACGTCGTCGAGGTTGATTTTGCCGGTTTCCGGGCGTGCCTGCTCCGCCTGCACGGAGGCGGGAGCGGTGGCGGGACGCAACGGAGTCTTGGTCAGGGACCGGGGCGTTTCAGGAAGGACGATCGGTTCGGGTGCCGGACGCTCTGCCTTGGGTGCATCTACATAAATGGGCTTGGGGAGCTCTACGGGCTGCCACGGCGTGGTGCTGGGCCGGGCCGGGGGCTGGACGGCGGCTGCTGCCACCTTCAGGGCCTCGGTGCGCAGTTCCTCGGCGGTAACGCGGGCAGGGACTCCTGCCGCCGCTGGGCTTTCGCCAGGTACGGCGGCGGACTCGCGGTCAAAGAGCACGGTTTCGGGCTGCGGTTCAGTCTCCGGCGCCTGGACTGCGGGTGCCGGAACCTCATCGGGTTCGACGGCGGCCCGGTTCTGCGTGCGGCGGGGCTCCGGACCCATGGCGGCACGGAAAGCGTCTTCCATCCGGCGTCGGCGGTCCCGCAGGGCGATCGTGCGGAGCATCGCAACCACCGCTGCCACGGCGGCCAGGCCGGCGGCGGGAACGAGCCAGGACACGGAGGTGAAGGCTGCAAGCAGTGTCCCGACCACAACGGCAAGGACGCCAAGGAGGCCGGTGGCCGCCAGGACTGTCCGGCCGGTGCGGATCCGGAAAGCCGGTGCCTGCTGCGCCGGGCGCAGGGCTGGCTGGTCATGGCTCTGGAACTGTGTTGCCCCGCCCCCGCTGGGTGTAGTGCTGATGTTGTTCATGATGATCCCCTGGGACCCCTTGTCCGGTGAGGCGGGCGGGCGGATGGTATTAGCTGTCTGTGCTGCCGTTTGTGTGGCGGGCCGGGCGAGTGCCTCGGCCCCGGAAGCAGCTGGACGGCGGAAGAAATACGGACCTACCCACACCAGCCAGAGTGCAACGGCCAGCGCCAGCACCAGTGAGCTGTTCAGTGACCCGAGCAGTGACCCGAGCAGTGAGCTGTTAAGAGGGAAGTCCACACTTATGACCGTAGAAGCTCCGGGCGCCCGGTACGCGCATTACGTTCGGTGTGTCGGCGTGTCTGCTGTGAAAGTTGTTGCCTATTGTGCCCGGCGGGACTTCCAGCGGTTCAACAGCCCCTCCGGCACCTCCTCCGCCGTGAGCGCAAAGCTCCGGTGGTCGGCCCATTTGCCGTCGATATGCAGGTACCGCTCGCGCAGTCCCTCGTCCCGGAATCCGAGTTTTTCCACCACCCGGAGACTCGGGCCGTTCTCCGGCCGGATGTTGATTTCCATCCGGTGCAGGGCCAGGGCCTGGAAGCAGTGGTCGGTGGCCAGCGCCACCGCAGTGGGCACAATTCCGAGCCCTGCCCTCCCCTGGTCCACCCAGTATCCGAGGGTTGCCATGCGCGCGGACCCCCACACGATGGTGGACACGGTCAGCTGCCCGACAATTGCCGGCTGCCGCGCGGGATCCTGCCGCTCCGTGATGAGGAACGGCAGGGCAGAGTCCTGCCGTGCCTGGCGGTTGAGGCTGCGCACCATGTCACCGTAGGTGGGCGGTTCGCCGCCCGGGACGGGATTGCTGGCCTCCCACGGGCCTACCCAGCGGGCGTTCCGGGAACGGACCTCTGTCCATTCCCGCCGGTCCCGGTGCCGGATCGGCCGGAGAATGACATCGTCACTCTCCAGCGTCACCGGCCATGACGCCCGCATGGGGTATTAGTCTTCGAGCGTGTTGGTGAAATCCTTCAGCCAGTCCCGAAGGGCCGGGCCGAGGTCTTCACGTTCGGAAGCCAGTGACACCACTGCCTTGAGGTAGCTCAGCTTGTCACCGGTGTCATAGCGGCGGCCGCGGAAGACCACGCCGTAGACTCCGGACCCTTCGCCGTCGGCGGCGGCCAGCGTCTGCAGCGCGTCCGTAAGCTGGATTTCCCCGCCGCGGCCGGGGCCGGTTTCTTCGAGGACTCCGAAGACCGAGGGGTGCAGCACATAACGGCCGATCACGGCCAGGTTGGAGGGAGCGTCGTCGACGTCGGGCTTCTCTACCAGTTTGTTGACCCGGACATAGTCCTCGCCCTCGACCACGGAGATGTCCGCGCAGCCGTAGGCACTGATCTGTTCCGGATCAACCTCGATCAGGGCAATGACGGATCCGCCCGTCTTTGCCTGGACCTCGACCATCTTTCCCAGCAGTTCGTCGCGGGCATCGATCAGGTCATCGCCCAGCAGGACGGCAAAGGGCTCGTCGCCGATATGCAGCTTGGCCCGCAGCACCGCGTGGCCCAGGCCCTTGGGATCGCCCTGGCGGAGGTAGTGGATTTCGCCCAGTTCGGAGGCCGCACGCACCATCGCAAGCTTTTCGTGGTCGCCCTTGTCTTCCAGCGTCTTCTCGATGAAGGGGACGCGGTCGAAGTGATCCTCGAGGGAGCGCTTGTTCCGCCCCGTGATCATCAGGATGTCCGGCATGCCCGCGTTAACGGCTTCTTCAACCACGTACTGAATCGCCGGCTTGTCCACCACCGGGAGCATTTCCTTCGGCATCGCCTTGGTGGCAGGGAGGAAGCGGGTACCCAGACCTGCTGCGGGGATTACGGCTTTGGTTATGGAGGGGCGTGACGTCGTCATAGTCGTAAGCGTACCTAAGAGGTCTTAGATTGCACCAAATAAGCACGCTTATAGAGAATGGGGGTATGTGTGCGCTTGCGAAGGACCAGGCCCGAAAGGACTTCCTGCGGCTGCGGCGGGAGTTGACCGCGGAGGACAGGGCCGAAGCGGTTCAGGGACTGGCCCGCATCGGGCTGCGGGGGGTCCGGCAACGGGTACCCAGGGGCGGAACCGTGGCCGGCTACCTCTCCGTGGGGAACGAGCCGGGCATGGATGCGCTGCTCCCCGGACTGGTGAGGGCCGGGTACCGCGTGGTGGTTCCCGTGTGCGAACCCGAATGGCAGCTGTCATGGGCCGATTGGACCCCCGAGACCGAGTTGGTGCCTGGACTGCATGCTTCCCTGCTGGAACCGGCTGGACAACGCTATGCCGCCTCCGACCTGCCGGAGCTGGGCCTGGTCCTTGTCCCCGCGCTGGCCGCCGATGCCGCGGGCGGACGGATGGGCAAGGGCGGTGGCTACTATGACCGGTTCCTGGCCAAGCTGCGGGCGGACGGCAATCCTGCCGCTGCCGTGGCAGTGGTTTTCGAGCACGAATACGTTCCTGCCGACAGCTTCGAAACCACTCCCCTGGACGCGGCCGTGGACGCCGTGCTCACCCCCGAAGCCTGGCGGCCCGTGCCGTCGGAGCCCATGTATACTTAGCACTCAAGGCTTGAGAGTGCCAGCTTTGAGAGTGCCCCAAGGAGGATTACCAGAGTGCCCACGTATGCCTACGCCTGCAAGGATTGCTCCCATTCGTTCGATATCCAGCAGTCCTTCAGTGAAGACTCCCTGACGGTCTGCCCCGAGTGCGGCGGCCGCCTGCGCAAGAAGTTCAACAGCGTCGGAGTTGTCTTCAAGGGCTCCGGTTTCTACCGCACCGATTCACGCGAAGCTGCCTCCACTGTTCCTGCAGCCCCCTCCAAAACCGAGAGCTCCTCGGCACCGGCCACAACTTCCGGCAGCGGGACGTCCACGCCTGCAGCCGCCGCAGGCTCCGGCAGCGCCCAGCCGTAAGCCCTGCCGCCGGGCCTGCTTCCCCGGCAGCACAGCCTCCAGGCACTGCGGTCCCGCACCGGCCCGTACGGTTCGCCTGCCCGTGTATCCACTGTGCACTGCGCCTCCACACCGGCCTTTCCGGCCGGGCCGTTCCCGTGTGCGTTGGGCCTTGCGCAGGGCCGCCCCTGTTACGGGGCGTAAAGCCGCTAGCGTCGTGCCATGCCTTTTCGCCGCCGCCCTGCCAAGGTGTCCCCCGGCGCTGCCGCCTACCCGGGACAGCCGTCCGTTTCCGGCGGTCCCCTCTCAGGGATGCGCCGCTTTATTGTCCGCCACCGCCGCCTCCTTGCTGCCCTGGCCTGCTGCGCCGCCGCGGGGTCTGCGGTCGAAGCGCTGGTACCGGCGGCCGCGGAACGGACCGTGATTGTGCGCGCGGCCCGGGATTTGCCGGCCGGTACGGTGCTGGACTCCGGGACACTGGAAACTGTCCGCCTACCGGCTGAAGCCGTCCCACCGGGCGCCCACGAACAGCCGGACGCGCTGGTGGGCAGGCGCCTCGCCACGCCGCTGTTGCGCGGCAGTCCCGTCACGGACATTTCCCTGGCCGGTGCCGGACTTTTGGCCGGTGCCCCGCCCGGTTCCGTGGCCGTGCCGCTGCGCCCGGCTGACCCGTCCGTCCTCGATCTGCTGGGCCCCGGACAACTCGTCAACGTTGTTGCGGGTGGCGAAGCGGCGTGGGCGGGGGCCGAGCCGGGGCACTATGCGGAGGACGGCAGCAGCGCGGTGGTGCTGGCAGCCTCGGTGCCGGTGCTGTGGGTGTCCGGCGGCGAGCCCGCGGGCGGCGGCTGGCCAGGCAACGGCGGCGGCGAGGGCCTGGTGGTGGTGGCCGCGGACCGGGAGAACGCTGCCCGGCTCACAGCGGCTTCGGGGAACGAAGGGATCTATCTTGTCCTGACGGGCGGCTAGCCGCGGCCGGGCGGGCAGCTTACCCCCAGTGCGGAGGTCGCTGCTCCCGGAGCCAGGATTCGCTGTCTTCCGTGCTGTCGCCCCAGGCCCGGGGATCATCTTCCTTGGCGACGACGGGCAGCAGCCCTGCCGGCCCGCCGGGCCCGGGCGAAACCGCCCGGCGGTTTCCGCGCCTGCGGGTTCCGCTGCTGCCGCTGGTGCTGCCATCCGTGGACTGGCGTTCGCCCGCTGCTGCCGTTGTGCCGGTCCCCGAGGCCGCGGCGGTTTCCTCCGCCGCGGCCTTCCCTGTGGGTTCCTTAGTCATCGCTCATTCTCCTGCTGCGTTGTCCGGGACGGATCCCGACCTCCGTTCACGCATCCGGCTGCTTCCGTGCGGAGTCACCGTGACCTGGGCTGCCGGGCGGGCAGCCTCATCCGTGCCGGCCTCGGGAGTAACCGTACTGCGGGGCACGGGCTGCTGCCCGACCGGAGGATCCGGCAGCTCGAGGTAGCGGCTCACCAGGTCGGCGCAGGCGGACGGGTCGCTGAAGACCTCAATGGTCCACAGCGGCATATACCGCCAGCCGCGCCGTTCAAGCAGCTGCGGCCGGAGCCGGCTGCGTTCGCGCACGGACATCGCCCGGTAGCGTTCGGTGCCGTCGGACTCGATGGCCAGCGGCGCCGGCGTACCGGTCGGACCGGCCGAATGGGGAGCCGCTGCGACAATGTCGATGGCGCCGTCGTAGTGGTCCCAGACCTTCGCGCCGCGTTCCCGCAGGCGGCCGACCAGATCCGCGACCAGCGGATCCTCCTCCATGATGCCTCCGGCAGCAGGGATTTCCTCCCTGGCGGTTTCCGGATCGAGCTCCCGCTTGATGAGTTCGTAGAAGTCCAGGGCGCCGTAGCCCAGCCGCGTGCGGTCCAGGTCTGCCGGCTGGAAGCAGGTCAGCACATGCTGCTTGTAACGGGCCCGGGTCATGGCCGTGACGAATTTCTTGCGTCCGTCAGGTGCCGACAACGGGCCGAAGTTGTGCAGGGCACGCCCGTGCGGGGTACGCCCGAAGCCGAGGGAGAAGATCACGCAGTCCCGGACCATGCCCACGGCGCGGTCCACCGGCACTACCCGGAAGGACTCGGACTTCGCCGTGAAGAAGTCCGCGGCCCAGGGGAAGTTGGCCATCTGGACACGGATTGCCTCGGCCACCCGCACGGCGTGGCGCGGGCTGGCGGTGATGACGCCGAGGGACTGGTGCGGGCGGCGGCGGATGTGTTCGAAGACCAGGTCAACCACGCGGTTGACCTCAGCCGCGACACTCTCCACGCCCTCATGGTCAGCGCTGGGCATGCCGGTGCCGTCCGGCAGGTATTCCACGGAGAGCGCGCGGTGGCCGGTGGTGACCTCGTCTGCACTCGGGACCATCGAAAGGCGTCCGCCGTAGAAGGACTCGCTGAGCTGGCGCAGCAGTGCCTTGTCGGTGCCGCGGTAAACGGTGGACAGGCAGCGCGTGGGCAGGACGCGTTCCAGCGCTTCGAAGGCGCTGAGCAGCTCAACGTGCTGCGGTGCTGTTCCGGCCGGCTCAACACCGATCGTGAAGGGCCGCGGCCCGCCCAGGCAGCTGTCACCGAAGGCGATAACCTGCGAAGCGCGTGCCAGTGCCGGGACGGCAGACTGCAGGCTGGTGGACTCGGCATCAAGGAGGACCACGGTGTCGAAGCGGCGGTGTTCGGGCAGTACCATCGGCAGCACCAGGGGGCTGGCCGCCCACACCGGCAGCAGCGAGGACACGAGTTCCTCGGACTGCAGGCTCAGGCTGTCCAGGGACAGCTCGCCGTCCTTGAGCAGCTCGCGCAGGTCTTCGGCAGCACCCTTCGCGGCCTGGACGCCCGAGCGCCAGCGCGACGCAAGGCTCCAACGCAGCCGGGCTGCGCCCGAGGCAATGTGGGCGTTGTCCGCCAGCCGGTACTCCGCTTCCAGGCGGCGCAGGCTGTTGCCGTCGGACATGGCAAGGTAATCGTCGCCGCTGATCATGGCTTCGAGGGCGGACTGCCACCATGCCAGTTCCAGCTCGTAACCCACGTGGCGGGGCTGGACTTCGCGTGCGCTCAGGTCATCCAGCAGTTCGCCCAGTCCCTGGGCACGCATCTCGTCGAGCAGCAGGGTCCGTTCGGGCAGCGTTTCGAGGGTTTCCCGGTCCCCCGCGAGCTGGCTGAGCTGCTTCTCAAGTTCATCGAGCGGCAGGGATGCCAGGTCAGGATGGAGCGGCGTCTCGGCCAGGATGCCGGTCAGGGTATCCAGCTGGCGCTTGACCAGCAGGTAGGAACGGTTGATCTCGGCCAGGCCGGTGGGCACCGACGGGTGGCGCTGGGTGGTGGCGTAGCGGGTCCAGACGGCACGCTGCTGCTGGACTTCTGCCAGGGAGGCGTGCAGGTCGGAAATATGCACACCGGGCCGGACGTATTCCTTGGCCACGCGCCGCAGGCGGGAGCGGGTCATGGAGCTCATATCGATGCCGCGTTCCCGCCGCCAGGACGAAGACGCGGTTGCCGAGATCAGGTCCGTCACCGGGCGGTCGAAAATGTCCGGGGTGAACTTGTCCAGGCTTTCGCGCACGGCAACCAGCAGTTCCAGCTGTTCGCCCCACTGGGCAAATGTTTCGCCGAGGCGGATTTCCGAATGCTCGGCCACGTCCTGGACCTTGGCGCGCAGCGCCGGCAGGTCCGCCGCAAGGGTCTGGGTCAGCGCGTACGCTTCTTCCGTTTCCTTGCGGTTGAGCAGCTTGGCTCCGTACCACGGGCTGGTGGTAGCTGCCCGGCTGAAGCTGCCGAGTTCGGCGGCCCGGCGCAGGCGGCCGGAGAGTTCGGTGCGGTCGGTGATGCTGTCCAGGACGCTCCGCTTGAGCCGGACGGTGGTGGCCGGCGCCGGGTTCATGGAGGTCAGCTCGGCCAGGGACTGCATGGCCTGGTAGGGCGAGCATCCCCAGCGGCGGCGGACGTTGTGCAGCGACTTCACGTGGTCGCGGAGCTGGTGGCGGTTTTCGAGCAGGACCTTGTGCAGGCTGTCCAGTTCCGGGGCCTGCGCCTTTTCGTTCCGCACGATGGCCCGGACCAGCTGGTCCTTCAACTGCTGCTGGGTGAGGCCGGCGTTGGCCTGCAGGACCAGGGAACCAAGCTGCATCGCGTCCAGCTCGGAGACGAACTGGTTCAGGGTGCTGCGCCGTTCCGCCACTACCAGGACGGATTTGCCGGCATTAGCCAGCGCCGCCACGGCGTTCAGCGCGGTCTGGGTCTGGCCCGTACCGGCCGGCGCGGAGACTACCAGCGACTGGCCTGCGTTGATCAGGTCCAGGACTTCCTGCTGCTGGCGGTCGGCGTCGAGGATGAGCAGCTCATCCGCGGGATCCCGCTCGTCCAGGGCCGGCAGGTCCAGCGGTTCGGGGATGGCCGGACCGGTGGAGCCGTCCCGGGCGGCGTCGATCAGTGCGCGGAGGATCGGATGGGCCGGGTCCAGCGCCGGATCCTCGCTGAGGTCGGACAGGTCGGCGAAGGTGGAAACCAGCAGGCGGTGTTCAATGTTGATTCCGCGGACGCTGCCGGTGACGGCGCGGAGCTTTTCCAGCACGGGGTGGGGATCAAAGCGGGCGGTGCCGTAGGCGAGGCGGGTGAGCGCGTCGACGTCGATGTCCAGGCCCTGCTCATGCTGGAGGTGGCGGACCAGGGCGGGGTTCAGCGCCGCCTTTTCGGTCAGCTGCAGCTCATAGTCATCCTGTGAGGCGTGGACCGTCAGCGCCACGGGCGTGAGCAGCACGGGGGCCGTCAGGGACTCGGGACGCAGTGCTTCATCCGAGGCGTAGCGCCAGGACGCGGTTCCCGCGGCCATGTAGCCGACGTCGATGCCGCGGTCGGTGCCCAGCTCGTAGATCTTCGCGCGCAGCAGGCGGCCCGCCTTCATGGCGGCACCGTACTGGTCCGGGTCCCGCAGCAGGGTCGACAGGCGGGTACGCCGGCCGGCGAGCAACTGGGCCAGGCCGGAGGGATGCGCGTGCGTCAGGTCGATGCTGTTGGCGGCGGACGGCGTGAAATGGAGCAGTGTGTCCGTTCCGGCGTGCTGTCCCAATTGTCCCAGCCACGGCAGCAGGAAGTCCGAGGGATTCTCCCCGGTATTCTGCTCAGACACTAGTGCCCTCTTTTCTGCACTTCCGCGCGTTCTCGACCAAATTGGCATACCTTCAAAACTATCGCGTCGGGGCGGGTTTCCCGAACATAGCAACGCGGGGGACAAAACCGAGGACGGCCGAAACGGCCGTCCTCGGTCCCCTTTACGCTATTCCCACTCGATTGTTCCCGGCGGCTTGCTGGTTACATCCAGCACCACGCGGTTGATTCCGTCCACTTCGTTGGTGATGCGGTTGGAAATGCGGGCCAGCAGATCGTACGGAAGCCGCGACCAATCAGCGGTCATCGCGTCTTCGCTGGAGACGGGACGGAGCACGATGGGGTGCCCGTAGGTACGGCCGTCGCCCTGGACGCCGACACTGCGGACATCAGCCAGGAGCACTACCGGCATCTGCCACACTTCGTCGTCGAGGCCTGCGCTGGTCAGTTCGGCGCGGGCGATGGCGTCTGCCCGGCGCAGCAGTTCCAGCCGCTCGTGCGTGACCTCGCCGACAATCCGGATGCCCAGCCCGGGGCCCGGGAAGGGCTGGCGGCCCACGATCTCGGCCGGCAGGCCGAGTTCGGCGCCGACCGCACGGACCTCGTCCTTGAAGAGCGCCCGCAGGGGTTCCACCAGTTCGAACTTCATGTCCTCCGGCAGGCCGCCCACGTTGTGGTGGCTCTTGATGTTGGCTGCACCTTCACCGCCGCCGGACTCGACAACGTCCGGGTACAGGGTGCCCTGCACCAGGAAGCGGATCGGCTCGCCCTCTGCTTCGGCCTGGGCCATGATGGCCCGCTCGGCTTCTTCGAAGGCGCGGATGAATTCGCGGCCGATGATCTTGCGCTTGGTCTCGGGATCGGAGACCCCGGCCAGGGCGCTCAGGAAGCGTTCCTGCTCGTTGGCGACGTAGAGGTTAACGCCGGTGGCTGCCACGAAATCGCGTTCCACCTGCTCTGCTTCGCCTTCGCGGAGCAGCCCGTGGTCCACGAAGACACAGGTCAGCTGGTCCCCGACGGCGCGCTGCACCAGGGCGGCGGCTACGGCGGAGTCGACGCCGCCGGACAGGCCGCAGATAACCCGCGAGTTGCCTACCTGTGCGCGGATGCGTGCAACCTGCTCTTCGACGATGTTGCCGGTGGTCCAGCTGCGTTCGAGCTTGGCGCCCTTGAAGAGGAAGTTTTCCAGGACGGCCTGGCCGTGCGCGGAGTGCTTGACCTCGGGGTGCCACTGCACGCCGTAAAGGCCTTTTGCCTCGTTGGCGAAGGCAGCGACGGGTGCGCCGGCGGTGCTGGCCAGGACGTCGAAGCCCTCGGGGGCTTCCTGCACGCTGTCGCCGTGGCTCATCCAGGTGTTCTGCTCGTCCGGGGTGCCTTCCAGGATGGACCGGGCGCCGCCGATGACGCGTGCGTCGGTGGAACCGTACTCCCGCAGTCCCGTCTTGGCGACCTTGCCGCCCATGGCGGCAGCCATTGCCTGGAAGCCGTAGCAGATGCCGAAGACCGGAACACCGGATTCGAACAGGTCTGCGTCAACCTTGGGGGCGCCTTCGGCGTACACGCTGGAGGGGCCGCCGGAGAGAATAATGGCAGCTGGGTTCTTCGCGAGCAGCTGCTCGGTGCTGTAGGTGTGGGGAACCACCTCGGAGTAGACATCTGCTTCGCGCACCCGGCGGGCAATCAACTGGGCGTACTGCGCTCCGTAGTCCACTACAAGGACGGGCCGCTCTTCAATGGGATCTGTCGCGGGATTAGTCACGTTTCAAGGATAGTCGGCCCGCCCCCGGCCATGCACACCGGGCCGGTTCCGCCGGACGCGGGCGGCCGGCGGAACCCTCTCCCCTAGTAGCGCTTGGCCGCTTCAGGGTGCGCTTCGAGCTCCGCCAGGACCTGTTTGTGGATCCGTCCTTCGACCACAAAGGAGAGGAACGGCACAACGCCGCCGAGCGCAATCAGGATGAACTTGGAGAACGGCCAGCGCATCAGCTGCCATAGCCGGAAGTCGGACAGCAGGTACACCACGTACATCCAGCCGTGCAGGATGAGCACGCCGATGGAGAGGTTGACGCTGCCGACGATGATCTCCGTGTCAAAGCCGTACTTGGCGATCATCTCCACGACGAGGGCGAGCAGCAGCACGCCGGTCACGTAGGAAAAGACCTTGTAGAACTTCAGGGCTGAACGAATCTGGGCGTGGGTACCGCCGAACCGGCGCTTCTTTTTCCTCGGTGCCTTGGCGGTGCTTGCGGATTCGTTCACTTGGTTACCTCACTGCTGGGATGATCGTGGTCGGGTTCGGTTGCGTCGGAGGAGTCGTCGTACTCGTCCTCATATTCGTCGTCCTCGAGGCTGCGGTTGTGCTCGTCGGCGACCAGGCGCCACCACAGGAAGACGGAGAAACCGGCGAAGACGATCCATTCCAGGGCGTAGAAGATGTTGAGCCAGTTGACCGGGGTTTCCTCGGGCTGGGCACCCACCTCCACGGTTTCCATGCCGCCGTTGTCCACGGGCTCGCCGTCGACGGTGATTTCCGAAGCCGTGACGAACGCCGAGTAGGCGGGGGCGTCCCAGAGATTGATCAGTTCGGCAGTGGAGAGGGCGGTAACCCGTCCGTCCTCGGGCGTCGCGGGCAGCGGGGCCTCGGAAGGCAGCAGGCGCCCGACGACGGCGGCCTCACCGGCCGGGGGCTTCGTGACGTCTTCCGGGTCGGAGACCCAGCCGCGGACCACCGGGATGAATTCGCCCGAGGGTGCGCCGTCGACGTTGAAGGCGGTGACAGCCCAGTAGCCCATCTCGCCGTCCTGGAGCCGCTCCTGAACGAGGACGGACTTGTCCGGGTCAAAGGACCCGGTGAGGGAAACCATCTGGTCCGCTTCGGTTTCATACATCGGCTTACCCGGGGTGAAAGCCTCGGTCAGCGGCCGGACGTCTTCGGTGGCGCGGGGCTCGCCGGTTTCCTCCGATTCGGCACTGGAAAACTGCCATTGGCTCAACAGCACGAAGACCGTCGAGATGACGAGGGCAAAGAGCAGGCCGGCGATCCAGCGCGGCTGCAGGGCAGTTTTGAGCACTCGTTAACGGTACTTCGTCAAGCTGTAGAAAACCCAATGCCGGTATGCGGCCGCTTCAGTGGTCGAAAAAGACCAGGGACGAATTGATCAGCTCGGCAATCACCTCTGCGTCATTGGCCCGGCGCAGGGAATCCCGGAAGGACGGGCGGAACAGGGACCGGGCCAGGGTGGCAAGGACTTCCAGGTGCTGGGAGAAGGAAGCCGCCGGCGTGGCAATGAGCAGGATCACGGTCGCCGGTCCGTCTGCTGCTCCGAAATCCACGCTGTGCCCGTAGCGGGTGATGCCCACTGCGATGGAGGTTTTGTGCACGAATTCGCTGCGGGCATGCGGGAGTCCGATTCCGCCCGGCAGGCCGGTGGCCATTTGGTGTTCCCTGGCGCTGACCTGTTCGAGGAACCCCTCCAAATTGCTGATCCGGCCGGCACGGTACAACCGCTCGGCCAACTGGGCGGCGGCGTCGTACCGGTCTGCCGCCTCCATGCCGAGGATCACGATCCCGGGTTCGGTCAGCACCGCCCCGGCTTCGTTCAGGGTGAGTTCTTCGTTCCGGGACGGTTCCGAGGGGTGTTCAGCGTTCGGGGACGGGTGTTCGTTCAAGGGGCTTTCTGCATTTCCATTAGTCCGTGCCGCACTAGATGCGCGGTGCTATGTCCTCGGCCGCCAGGCGGGCGGTGTCGGCGCTCTTGTCATCGGGCTGTTCCTGGCTGCGGCGTTCCGCGTCGACCCGTGCAAGGTAGTGGGCGACTTCGCTTTCCACGCGTTCAAGGTCCCAGCCCAGCAGCGGCGCCATCAGTTCGGCTACCACCGGTGCGGCCGAGACGCCCCGGTCAAAGGTTTCGATGGAGATCCGGGTCCGCCGGGCGAGGACGTCCTCGACGTGCCGGGCACCTTCGTGCGTGGTGGCATACACGGCTTCCGCGCGCAGGTAGTCGTCGGCGCCGGGCAGCGGTTCCGCGAGCGTCGGGTCCGCCTTGATGAGCTCGAGCAGGTCGTCGCTCATGGAGCCGTAGCGGTTGAGCAGATGCTCCACCCGCACCACGTGCACCCCGTACTCGTCGGCGGTGCGGTGCCGGCGGTTCCAGGCCGCCTTGTAACCCACCGCGCCCAGGAGGGGGATGGTCTGCGTGCAGCTCTCGGGAACCTTTTCGTCCAGGGCCCGGGCAGCCTCATCCACGGCGTCCTTGGCCATGACCCGGTAGGTGGTCCATTTACCGCCGGCAACCACCACGAGTCCCGGTACCGGGTGGGCCACCACGTGTTCACGCGAGAGTTTGGCAGTGGAGTCGTTTTCCCCGGCGAGCAGCGGCCGAAGCCCCGCGTAGACCCCTTCCACGTCCTCCCGGGTCAGCGGTGTCTTCAGCACCAGGTTCACGTGCTCGAGGATGTAGTCGATGTCCGCCGAGGTGGCCGCCGGGTGGGCCTTGTCCAGGTTCCAGTCCGTGTCGGTGGTGCCGATGATCCAGTGCCGCCCCCACGGGATGACGAAGAGCACGGATTTTTCCGTCCGCAGGATCATGCCGACGGTGGACTGGATCCGGTCCTTGGGAACCACCAGGTGGACGCCCTTGGAGGCGCGCACCTTCAGCTGCCCGCGGTCGGTCACCATGGCCTGGGTTTCATCCGTCCAGACGCCGGTGGCATTGACCACCTGGCTTGCCGCGATGTCGAACTCGTTGCCGGTTTCCTGGTCGCGGACGCGGGCCCCGACCACGCGTTCGCCCTCGCGCAGGAAGTCGACGACGGCGAGCCGGTTCACCACTGCGGCGCCGTAATGCGCGGCGGTGCGGACCATGTTGGCCACGTACCGGGCGTCATCCACCTGGCCGTCGTAGTAGCGGATGGCCCCCACCATCGCATCATCCTTCAGGCTCGGCGCCATCCGCAGTGTCTGGCGCCGGGTCAGGTGCTTCTGCATGGGCACGCCGCGGGAGTTCCCCGAGGTCATGCCCATGGTGTCGTACAGGAAGATGCCGGCGCCCACGTACGGCCGCTCGATGAACCGCTTCGTCAACGGGTACAGGAACGCCACGGGCTTCACCAGGTGCGGGGCGATCCGCTGCAGCAGCAGCCCCCGCTCCTTCAACGCCTCCTGGACCAACGCAAAATCGAGCATCTCCAGGTAGCGCAGGCCGCCGTGGATGAGCTTGGAGGAACGCGATGACGTTCCCGACGCCCAGTCCCGGGCCTCCACCATGCCTACCTTCAGCCCGCGCGTCACCGCGTCCAGCGCGGCGCCGGCGCCCACCACGCCGCCGCCGACGATCAGGATGTCCAGCTCATTGCCCGGCGCGGTGGTTGCCCGGAGCTTGTCCATGGCTTCTGTCCGGTACTCGGGGCTCAGGGCGTCTGCAGTCATGGTCCAGGTTCCTCTCTAGGGTCCTGCCGTAGCTGCGTCCACTCTATGGGCTGGGCGCCGGGATTTACAGGCTGTACTGGTAGGGGGACACCAGCACTTCGATGCGCTGGAACGCTTTCAGGTCCGAGTAGCCGGTGGTGGCCATTGCCCGGCGCAGCGCACCCATGAGGTTGGAGGTGCCGTTGGTGTGGTGGGACGGCCCCCAAAGGACCTCTTTGAGCGGTCCCACGGTGTCCAAGCGGACCCTGTCGCCGCGCGGCAGCTCGCTGTGGTGTGCTTCCTGCCCCCAGTGCCAGCCGTGGCCCGGTGCCTCTTCGGCACGGGCCAGCGCGGAACCGAGCATCACGGCGTCGGCGCCCATCGCGAACGCCTTGATGATGTCGCCGCTGGTGCCCATGCCGCCGTCGGCGATCACGTGCACGTACCGTCCGCCGGACTCGTCCATGTAGTCCCGGCGCGCCTCGGCTATATCGGAGATGGCCGTGGCCATGGGCGCGTGGATGCCCAGCGCACGCCGGGTGGTGGTGGTCGCGCCGCCGCCGAACCCGACGAGGACGCCGGCCGCGCCGGTACGCATCAGGTGCAGGGCCGGGGTGTAGCCGGCGGCTCCGCCCACGATCACCGGAACATCGAGTTCGTAGATGAACTGCTTCAGGTTCAGCGGTTCCACGGTCTTGGACACGTGCTCGGCGGAAACGGTGGTGCCGCGGATGACGAAGACGTCGACGCCCGCGGCGAGGACGGTCTTGTAGAACTCCTGGGTGCGCTGCGGGGTGAGCGAGCCGGCAACAGTCACGCCGGCGTCGCGCATTTCGGCCAGGCGCGAGCTGATCAGTTCGGCCTGGATCGGTGCGTTATAGATTTCCTGCAGGCGGCGGGTGGCGGCGGGGTTGAAGTTGTCGCTGCTGAGGGCGGCGATTTCGTCCAGCAGCGGTTCCGGATTCTCGTACCGGGTCCACAGGCCCTCAAGGTTCAGCACGCCGAGGCCGCCGAGCCTGCCGAGGGCAATGGCTGATGCCGGAGACATCACCGAGTCCATCGGGGCGCCGATGACCGGCATCTCGAACTGGTAGGCATCGATCTGCCAGTTGATGGAAACATCCTGGGGATCGCGGGTGCGCCGCGAGGGCACAATCGCCACGTCATCCAGGGAGTAGGCTCTGCGCCCATGCTTGCCACGGCCAATTTCTATCTCGTTACTCACGCTCCCTAGGTTATCCCAGTGCGCGGCGTCGGCCCGAAAGCTGCCGGCAACGGGCCGCCGCGAGTGCAGAACAAGCCCTTAAAGCCCAAGGGCAGCTCCAGCGCAGTGCGCAGGGGCTGCCCTTGGCAGGGAGGACGGGTCAGCGGCGCCCGTAGTTCGGCGCCTCGGCCGTCATCATGATGTCGTGCGGGTGGGATTCCTTCAGCCCGGCCGGGGTGATCCGGACAAACTTGCCCTTGGCCTTCAGCTCTTCAATGGTGCGTGCACCCGTGTAGAACATGGTCTGGCGCAGGCCGCCGACCAGCTGGTGCGCCACGGCGGAAAGCGGTCCGCGGTAGGGCACCTGGCCTTCGATGCCTTCCGGAATCAGCTTTTCGTCGCTGGGGACGTCGGCCTGGAAGTAGCGGTCCTTGGAGTAGGAGGTGTTCTTGCCCCGGGACTGCATGGCCCCGAGCGAACCCATGCCGCGGTAGGACTTGAACTGCTTGCCGTTGACGAAGACCAGGTCGCCCGGGCTTTCCGCGGAGCCGGCCAGCAGGCCGCCCAGCATTACGGTGTCGGCGCCGGCCACGATGGCCTTGCCGATGTCGCCCGAGTACTGCAGGCCGCCGTCGGCGATCAGCGGGACGCCCGCCGGAATGGCGGCCTTGGAAGCTTCGTAAATGGCGGTGATCTGCGGGACGCCCACTCCGGCAACTACGCGGGTGGTGCAGATGGAACCCGGCCCCACGCCTACCTTGACGGCGTCGGCACCGGCGTCGATCAGGGCCTGGGCGCCTTCACGGGTGGCTGCCTGGCCGCCGATGATGTCCACGTGCGCGGCAGCCGGGTCCTTCTTGAGGCGGGCAATCATTTCCAGCACGCCTGCACTGTGGCCGTTGGCGGTGTCCACCACGAGGATGTCGACGCCGGCCTCGACCATGGACATGGCACGCTCGTAGCCGTCGCCGAAGAAGCCGATGGCAGCACCGACGCGCAGGCGGCCCTCGTCATCCTTGGTGGCCAGCGGGTACTGCTCGGCCTTGTCGAAGTCCTTGACCGTGATCAATCCCTGCAGCTTGCCGGCGTCGTCCACCAGCGGCAGCTTCTCGATCCGGTTCTTGCCCAGCAGCTCCATTGTCTCTGCGGCGCTGATGCCCACCCGGCCGGTGATGAGCGGCATGCGCGTCATGACTTCTTCGACCTTGCGGCTCGGATAGTCGGCACGCGGAATGAAGCGGGTGTCGCGGTTGGTGACAATGCCCAGCAGGGTGTTTTCGGTATCCACCACCGGCAGGCCCGAAACACGGAAATGCGCACAGAGGTCGTCGAGTTCCTGCAGGGTGGCGTCGGGGGAAATCGTCACCGGGTTGGTGATCATGCCGGATTCGCTGCGCTTGACCCGGTCGACGTGTTCCGCCTGGTCGGCAATGGAAAGGTTCCGGTGGATCACGCCGAGGCCGCCCTGCCGGGCCATCGCGATGGCCATGCGGGATTCGGTGACCGTGTCCATCGCGGCGGAAAGCAGCGGAGTCTGCACGGTGATCCGCTTGGACAGCCGGGAGCTGGTGTCGGCTTCAGAGGGAATTACATCCGTCGGGCCGGGCAGCAGGAGGACGTCGTCGTAGGTCAGGCCGACGAAGCCGAACGGATCGTGTTCTGGGTACTGCTGACTCAAAGCTGCGCCTCTTTCGGGGATGAGAGGAAGGAAAAGGCCCGATTTAGCCTGTACCTATCGTAAAACGAAAGCGGTCCCGCCCCTATTCCGTCCCGAAGGTATCTGCTGCCTGTGAGGGATGCCACGGAAAACAGCGAGGCCCCGCCCCCGGAAACGTGTTCCGGGGGCGGGGCCTGGGCCGATTTCCGCACGTAAGGCGCGGATCAGGGCTGATTAGTGCTGGTGACCGTGGTCGTTGTCCTCTTCGGCAGGCTTCTCCACCACGAGGGCTTCGGTGGTGAGCACCAGCGAAGCGATCGAGGCGGCGTTGCGCAGGGCCGAGCGGGTGACCTTGACCGGGTCGATGATGCCGGCGGCAATCAGGTCTTCGTATTCACCGGTGGCGGCGTTGAAGCCGTTGTTGATTTCCAGCTCGCCGACCTTGGCAACGACGACCATGCCTTCGGAACCGGCATTCTCGGCGATCCAGCGCAGCGGCTGCGCCAGTGCACGGCGGACCAGGCCGACGGCGGTGGCGGCGTCGCCCTGCAGCTTCGTCACCTCCGGATCGGTGTCCAGTGCGCGGGCAGCGTGGACCAGTGCGGAACCGCCGCCGGCCACAATGCCCTCTTCGAGTGCGGCACGGGTGGAGGAAACGGCATCTTCGATGCGGTGCTTCTTTTCCTTCAGCTCCACCTCGGTGGCTGCACCGACGCGGATGACGCCGATGCCGCCGGACAGCTTGGCGAGGCGTTCCTGCAGCTTCTCGCGGTCCCAGTCCGAATCGGTGCGCTCGATCTCGGCACGGATCTGTGCCACGCGGTCGGCGACGTCGGCTTCGGAGCCGGTGCCGTCAACAATCGTGGTGTTGTCCTTGGTAACCGTGATGCGGCGGGCGGAGCCCAGCACCTCAAGGCCAACCTGGTCCAGCTTCAGGCCGAGGTCGGGGCTGACTACCTGGGCGCCGGTGAGGGTCGCGATGTCCTGCATCATTGCCTTGCGGCGGTCACCGAAGCCCGGAGCCTTGACGGCGACGACGTTCAGGGTGCCGCGGATCTTGTTGACCACCAGGGTGGACAGGGCTTCCCCGTCTACGTCTTCGGCGATGATGAACAGCGGCTTGGAGGTCTGCAGCGCCTTTTCCAGCAGCGGCAGGAACTCGGCGACGGAGGAGATCTTGCCGGAGTTGATCAGGATCAGTGCGTCTTCGAGGACGGCTTCCTGGCGCTCCGGGTCGGTCACGAAGTACGGCGAGAGGTAGCCCTTGTCGAACTGCATGCCCTCGGTGATGGCCAGCTCGGTCTGCGTCGAGGAGGATTCCTCGATCGTGATGACGCCGTCCTTGCCGACAGTGTCGAAGGCCTGGGCCAGCAGCTCGCCGATCTCGGTGCTCTGCGCGGAGATGGCGGCAACGTGGGCAACCTGGTTGCCTTCAACTTCCTTGGCGTTCTCCAGCAGGCGCTTGGCTACCGCGTCAACGGACACCTCGATGCCGCGCTTGAGCTGCCCGGGGGCAGCACCGGCGGCAACGTTGCGCAGGCCTTCCTTGACCAGGGCCTGTGCCAGCACGGTGGCCGTGGTGGTGCCGTCGCCGGCAACATCGTTGGTCTTGGTGGCTACTTCCTTGGCCAGCTGTGCGCCGAGGTTCTCGTACGGGTCGTCCAGCTCAATTTCGCGGGCAATCGTGACGCCGTCGTTGGTGATGGTGGGAGCGCCCCAGGTCTTGGCCAGGACGACGTTGCGGCCGCGCGGGCCGAGGGTCACCTTGACCGTGTTGGCGAGCTTATCGACGCCTGCTTCGAGCGAGCGGCGGGCGGAGTCATTGAACTCCAACTGCTTTGCCATGTGTGTGTCCTTTCCGACAACTACATCTGCATCAGAAAACCCCGGCCAGAATCGTGGCCGGGGTTTTCCAGGGGAACTACTTTACGACGACGGCCAGCACGTCGCGGGCGGACAGCACCAGGTATTCCTGGCCGCCGTGCTTGACTTCGGTTCCGCCGTACTTGGAGTAAATGACTACGTCGCCTTCGGCAACGTCAACCGGGATGCGGTTGCCGTTGTCATCAACGCGGCCGGGTCCAACTGCAACTACTTCACCCTCCTGGGGCTTTTCCTTTGCAGTGTCCGGGATAACGAGGCCGGAAGCAGTGGTCTGCTCGGCTTCGAGGGGGCGGACAACAATACGATCCTCAAGGGGCTTAATAGAGACCGACACTCGGGCTCTCCTTTGCGTAGTTTCTAACGGAATGGGGCCGTTGGTCTGGCGCTGGCCGTCGTCGCGGTGCCGGTTCGCGCTTTCCCTTCGGGAGTTAGCACCCTCACGTTCGGAGTGCTAACTCAGACTTTATGCAACGGTTAGCACTCGGTCAAGGTGAGTGCCAGCGCGTGCCGCCTGTCCACCCCTCTCCCCCGTACCGGCGGGCAGGTAAATGAAGAAGGGGATTTGCTTAGGTTCGCCTAACCGGGATAGTTTTCATCTGCGCATCATTAGAAAACATTTCTGTGACCTAATCCCCCGGATAGGCACATCGACTCTCACCGGAGCCCCCCATGATCACGAAGTCCCGCCTGTTGGCCGGAACCGCCCTTGTGTCCCTCCTCGCGCTCAGCGCCTGCTCCACTGAAGCAGCAGATGCGGACGTCGAGTCCGCGCAGGACTCAACCGTGACGGTCGAGCACGCCCAGGGAAGCACCGAAGTTCCGGTGAACCCGGAGATCGTGTACACCTTCGACCTCGGCGCCCTCGACACGATGGATGCCCTCGACATTGACGTCGACGGCGTGCCTGCCGCCAACTTCCCGGAGAGCCTCTCCCAGTACGGCGCCGAAGAGATCACCAAGATCGGCAGCATGAAAGAGCCCGACTTCGAAGCGATCAACGCCGGCGCTCCGGACCTGATCATCATTTCCGGCCGGGTTGCCGATTCTTACGAAGAGTTGAGCAAGATTGCCCCCACCGTCGACCTCAGCGTCGATAACGCCGATTCCTGGAACTCCTTCAAGGAAAACACCCGGACCCTCGGCACGATCTTCGAGAAGGAAGACCTGGTTGAAGAGAAGCTGGGCGCCCTGGAAGGCAAGGTCGAAGACACCAAGGAACTGGCCGCCGACGCCGGCAACGGCCTGATCGTTATGACCAGCGGCGGGGAAATGACCGCCTACGGCGCAGGCTCGCGCTTCGGCATCATCCACGACGTCCTCGGCCTGGAACCGGCCGCCGAGGTTCAGGGCGAGGGTAAGCACGGCGAATCCGTTTCCTTTAACTACATTGCGGATACCGATCCGGACCACCTGTTCGTCATTGACCGCGACGTAGCCGTCGGCACCTCCGGCGAAGCCGCCTCCGCCGTGCTCGACAACGAGCTGGTCAAGAGCACCAAGGCTGCCCGGAACGGAAACATCACCATGCTGGATTCCGCCAGCTGGTACCTGGTCGGATACGGCCTGAACAACGTGGACACCATGGTTAACACCGTCCACGACGCTCTCTAGCCGCCCCTCTGCGCTCCGTGGCCCGGCACCGGCCGTGCCGGGCCACGGAGGAACTGGATACCGATATATGACTGCCCCCGCCGTGCCGGCGAATAAACCGGCCCCCGCGTCCGCCGCCGCTCCCCCGGAACGGCGGCGCTTCGTACGTTCAACCGCCGCACTGGTCCTGGGGGTCTGCGTTGTGGTTCTGCTGGCGGCCGTAAGCCTTTTCGTCGGCGTCGGTGACCTTTCGCTCGCCTCGCTGCTGTCCGGGGATCCCACCACGCACATGCTGTTCTGGGTCAGCCAGCTCCCCCGCACGCTGAGTATTGTCCTGGCGGGCATGGCCCTGAGCGTGGCCGGACTGATCATGCAGCTGATGGCCCGGAACAAGTTCGTGGAACCCTCCACCGTCGGCACGGTGGAGTCGGCCCAGCTGGGGATCCTGGCGGTGACCGTGCTGCTGCCGGGCGCCTCCATGTTCCTGAAGATGTCCACGGCCTCTGTCTTCGCCGCTGCAGGAACCGCACTCTTCCTGCTCATCCTGCGCCGGATCCCGCTGCGCAACACACTGATCGTGCCCCTGGTGGGCATCATGCTCGGCGGCGTGATTTCCGCCGTCACCACTTTCTTCGCCTACCGCACCGACCTCCTCCAGACGCTGAACAGCTGGATGATCGGCGACTTCTCCGGCGTCCTGCGCGGCCGCTACGAACTGCTCTGGATTGTCGGCGCCCTGACCCTGATCGGCTACCTGGCCGCGGACCGTTTCACCGTTGCAGGCATGGGGCAGGACTTCACCACCAACCTCGGCCTGAACTACAACCGGGTCATGGCGCTCGGACTGGTGATCGTCTCGCTCATCAGCGCCGTGGTGGTGGTCAGCGTCGGCTCCATTCCGTTCCTGGGCCTGATCGTGCCCAACCTAGTGTCCCTGCTGATCGGTGACAACGTCCGCCGAGCGGTGCCCTGGGTCGCCGTCTTCGGAGCGGGCTTCGTCCTGCTCTGCGACATCATCGGACGCACCATCCGCTACCCGTATGAAATCCCGGTGGGCGTAGTGGTTTCCGCCGTAGGCAGCGTCATCTTCCTGTACCTCCTCCTACGCAAGCGCGGTTCCCATGCCTGATCCATCCACCAGCGCACTGCCCGCAGCGCTTACCGAGCACCGCCGGCGTCCCGTCCGGACCGTTCCCGCCCGCTTCTGGATCATCGCCCTGGGCCTGGTCGCGGCGGCACTGGTTGCGGTGTTCATGACCATTGAGCTGCGCGGAAACCTGGGCTACGCCCTGCCGCGCCGCGCGATCAAGGTGGGCTCCATGATCCTGGTGGCCTACGCCGTCGGGGTTTCCACCGTCCTGTTCCAGACCGTCACCGCCAACCGGATCCTCACGCCTTCGATCATGGGCTTCGATGCCCTCTATGTGCTGATCCAGACGGTCCTGGTGTTTGCCTTGGGCGGCGGTGCCCTGCTGTCCCTGGGCGCGCCGATCCGCTTCTGCCTCGAAGTGCTGCTGATGGTCGGGTTCTCGTTCCTGCTGTACCGGTGGCTTTTCACCGGCGGCGGGAAATCCCTGCACTTGATGCTGCTGGTCGGAATTGTCTTCGGCACCATGTTCCGCGGCTTCTCCTCGCTGCTGCAGCGGCTGATCGACCCGAGCGAATTCATCATCCTGCAGGACCTGTTCTTTGCCAGTTTCAACAATGTCGACGCCGCCCTGCTGGGCTACTCCGCCGCCGCCGTCGCGCTTGTCAGTGCCGTCGCCTGGCGGATGCGCCACTCCTTCGATGTCCTGGCCCTGGGCCGCGAGACCGCGGTGAACCTGGGGGTGGACCATAAGCGGGCGGTCACCGCCACGCTGATCATCTGCTCGGTGCTCGTCGCGGTGTCCACGGCCCTGGTCGGGCCGGTGACCTTCTTCGGGCTCCTCATTGCGTCCCTGGCCTACCAGCTCTGCGCGAAGTTCCGGCATACCTCGGTGCTGCCGATTGCCGTTCTGCTGGGAATCATCGCCCTGGTGGGCGGCCAGCTGGTGCTGGAGCGGATCTTCGCCTTCGACACTGCGCTGAGTATCGTCATCGAGTTCGTGGGCGGCATCGTGTTCCTCATCCTGCTCCTGAGGGGAAACGTGAAATGACCTTCCTCCCCCTGCACCGCCCGAAAGGCCCCTGTTCATGATCTCCGTCAACGGCGTCACCAAGCGCTACTCCTCCGCCGTCGTCGTGGACGGGGTGAGCTGCGAGATCAAGGAAGGCGGCATCACCTCGATCATCGGGCCCAACGGTGCGGGCAAATCCACGCTGCTCTCCATGATCAGCCGGCTGCTGCCCATGGATTCCGGCACGGTTGCCGTGGACGGGCTCGACGTCGTTTCCACCCCCGGCCGGGACCTCGCCCGGAAAATGGCGATCCTGCGCCAGGACAACCAGCTCACCGTCCGCCTGACTGTTCGGGACCTGGTGGGCTTCGGCCGCTACCCCCACAACGGCGGCCGGCCGGGACCCGAAGACAAGGTCCACATCGAGCAGGCAATGGCGTACCTGGACCTGACGGCGCTGGCGGACCGGTTTGTGGACGAGCTCTCCGGCGGGCAGCGGCAGCGGGCGTTCATTGCCATGGTGCTGGCGCAGGACACGGACTACCTGCTCCTGGATGAGCCGCTGAACAACCTGGACATGAAACACTCCGTGGAAATGATGCGGCTGCTGCGCCGGCTCACGGACGACTTCGGGAAGACCGTGGTACTGGTCATCCACGACATCAACTTTGCCTCCTGCTACTCGGACGACATCATTGCCATGTGCGACGGCCGGCTGATCCACCAGGGACCGCCGTCGGCCATCATGCAGCCGGACGTGTTGAAGGATATCTATGAAATCGATATCCGGATCGAGGAGATCGACGGAAACCGGATCGGCGTCTATTTCGCCTAGCTTCGTATAGGGAACCGAAACAACCTCGTCAGGAACAATGCGCCCTACAAACTTTTTCCGGTAGAGCAGTAATCCGCCGATGAAGAGCATCTCCCGGAGGGGCAGTATCCGCCCGGCACATTGCGCAGAGGGGAAAGGCACTCCTAGGTTGGAATCCGCCGCACTTTCTTAACCCCTTCCAGGAAGGTCTCCCATGGAGCCCAAGCTGCGCGTTGCCATCCGGCTCGACGTCGACCTGCGCCAGGCGCGGCTGGTGGTGCGCGGGAAGATCACGGAAGGGAACTGCAGGGTGCTGTACGTGCTCGCCCGCCGCACCAACGCTGCCCTGCCGGGCCTCAACGTGCTCCTGGACCTGAGGAAGGCCACCATCACTGAAGCTGCAATGGCGGGATTGATCCGCAGTGCGGAGACCGGCGAACTGCCGGTGCTTACAGGCAGCTTTGCGTCGGACCCCCTGGCACCCCGGCAGCTGAGTATCCTGGCCCCGGCGTAGCACCAGCCGGTCAGCGTGCCGGTGTCTGAGACCCTGTCCCTGATTCCCGTGCGGCCGGCGCAGGAATCCGGGCATGCAGCCAGGCGGAGGGAACATCGGTACCGAGATCGAGCTGGGCCCCGGTGGCAGCCGTGTGGACGGTCCGCACGATCGCATCCCATACGAGGGACGAGGGCTGCGCGTCCAGCCGCATACCGCCGTCAACGGGGATTACGGAGTAGTGGCCGGCTTCAGCGGCATGCAGCCAGCGGAACCCTGCGTAGGCCTCAACATGCGTGATGGACCAACTACTCCAAGGCGCGTTCCAAAGCCGCCCCACGGCTTCATCCGATCCAGGGGGCAGCGGCGCCGATTCCGAGGCCACCCGGGCATCAAACCGGGCTTCATCGATCACGAGCGGTGCGTGCCGGAGCGGCCATGCGGGGGCGACCCCGGCCCAGGCAGCCAGGGCCAGCGGAAGGTGCGCGTCCCGCATCAGCCGGATCTCGCGGCCGATTACATCACCGGCACCGTAGAACGACGGATCGGCGAGCAGCAGGGCCCGACCGGATGCCATCCACACTTCTGCGTTCCGCACCTCGCTGCCGCGCCGAGCAGTGAGCGTCAGGCGGGCCTCCGGATCGACAAACGGCGTGAGGTAGTCCTTCCCCTTCACCGTGGCCTGTCCCGATTCCCTCAGCAGATCCGAACGGACCAGTTCCCGCACGGCCACCTGCTGTCCTGCAAGGTCAAAACGCCCCAGCTTTTCCCGGTGCCCAAGCGTCTGGAACAGTTCGACGGCGGCAGCCGGCAGCACCATCCCGGCGGGGACATACGGCTGCTCGGCCGAAATCCGGCTAAGGTCTTCCACCACCGTCCTGCGCTGTTCCGAAGCGAAATAGTCGGGCATGGGGTCGGACCGGGTGACCAGGTCAAACCCCGACCAGTCCAGGACATGCGTTGCGCCATGGTCCTTCATTTCCAACTGGTCCACGAGGTACTCGAAGAGCGCCTTCTGGCCTACGTGGTCCTCGAGCGCGTAGCTTGCCGTAGCTTCCAGAACCCCTGCCCCGATGACCCAGACCCAACGGTCCACACAGACGGTGTGCCCGTCCGCCTCATAAACAAAGCGGTGCCGCCGCCCGGGCAGTGCCTGGCCAGACTCGCGGTCAAACACCTTGGGCCACTCGTCAACGGAGAGGACGTGGATCGGAGCAAGAGTCGCCATGGTCTCGGCCAGCCCCGCCGTGGACAGGCGCAGCAGCGACGCTCCCCCGTTGCTGCCGGCCCTGATGACCAGGTTCGGCCGGAAACGGCCGACCGGAACGGGCGGGTGCGCAAGGATCCACATGCTGCCGGTACCGGGAAGCTCTTCCCATCCCGGCGGAAGGACTGCACTGACACCACGGAAACCGACTCTCGCGAAACCGGAAAACGGGTCCATCAGAAATTGCTCCGTCCGTCGGCCTGGGACGACATTCCGCCCCCGCTGGTACGCCTGGCAGCTTCTTCCATGCGCCGGCGTCGAGCGGCCTTCTTTTCATCCCTTATCCACTGCGGCTGCAGGAACGGCGGCATCCAGAAACTGCCCAGGACCCCCAATATTCCTGCGATAAACATAAGAAGGATCAAGAACATGGTCACCAGCGCGTTTATGCCGCCGTCCATGGCGAACTGCGTCAGCGGCATCAGGATAAAAGCAGCACCAAGGTAGGTTGTGGCAAGCGCCGGTTCTCCGGACAGCACAATGTTGAGGCCGGTCCGGTAGTGGCGGAACCTGCCGTTGTAAACGAGGAGACCGCAAAGCATAAGAATGGTGCCCAGTGGAATCAGGATCAATGCCCCGACAGTATTGGCGTTCATAAATTCGACACACGTCCGATCTTTTAGTGCGGCGGGACGGCGGCACGCCCGTGCCGGAGTCAGCCTAATCTATCCCATGGATTTGCCGGGGGACGGTTATCCCGTCCAGCCAAATACGCGGTCCTTCACGCCGTCAATTGTCTTCTCGACGTTTTCCTTCGCATCCTCCACGGCCTTGCCCACGTTTTCCTTGGCATCATCCACGGCCCTGTCGACGGTTTCCTTTGCGTCTTCCAAAGCCTTTTGCGCCTTTTCCGCTGCTTCTTCCGCGGCCTTATACGCGTTTTCCGCTGCTTCTTCCGCCTGTTCGGCCAAGGCCTCAGCGGCCTGCTGGGCCTGGTCCAGCCCAGGTCCGCTCAGGTAATCCCATCCTTCGCGGATTCCATCTCCGGCCCACTCGGTAACGGTCTTGCCCCCCAGTACATCCAGGGGCTGCTCCATTGCCCACCCGACTGCAGAGCCGACAATGAAGCCGACAACCGTGCCTGCCGGGCCGGCGAAGCTTCCAACGCCAGCCCCGATGGCGCCGGCCCCCAGCCCGCCGACGACGCTGGCGCCGGTACGGAACCCCGCGATCTTGCTCGCCTCAGCGCGCCGTTCCTCCTCCGTCATCTCCGGGTTGCTGGCCAGCAGGTCGTTGTACGCCTCCTGTTCCTGGTCCTGATAGGTGAAATAGGCACCGCCGACCGTGAGCACCCAGCCGCCGCCCTTAACGGCCTTTCCACCCAGTCCTTCCTCGTGCGGAACATGAAATTTGTTCGAGTTGTCGACGTAGTCTTTGTACCGTTGGCTGCGATCGTAAAGAAAATCGTTTCGCTCAGGCCGGATGTCGTAGTACGCGCCCGGTCCTGCGGGATGCTGTGAAGTGCGGAACCGCACTCCTCCAAGCGCAGTGTCCATTACGTTGAACATCACGCCCGCGAACTGCGTTGCCATAAAAGAGAAAAACGGATTGGTTTCCCCTGTTGTATCGGACAAGGCGGATACACAGTTCTCTTCCAGCCAAACAAATTCTGCGGCCAATTGGTTGACCGTGCCCTGCAGCGTGTCTCGTCCGAGGTCCGCCATGTCCTGCTGTTCCTCACCAAAGGAATCGCTGTTCACAAAGGCGTTATGGGCCGCAATATCTGCAAGGACCTGGGTGCGTGCGGTTTCCAGGTGGGCAATTCCGTCAGAAAACTCCTGGAGTGCTTTGGCTACCTGCTCGCATGCGGAGCTGACGAATCCGCCGTGGGGGGTGATATTCGCAAAAACACCGTAGGCCACCTCGGCCTCCGGCGCCTGGTAGATGCCCTGCAGGCCATTCCATTGAGCGGACGCGTCCGCGATGGCGTTTTCGAGTTCGGGCCCTGCGCCGCGAACCGCATCGGCACCCGCTGTCAGCTGTGCAGGGGAAGGCCAGCCCTGGAGCCCCGTTGTGTCAAAAGCCATCTCAGTACACCGCCACGGATGAGTGGCCGCCGGCGCTGCCTGCCTCAATCGGCAGTTCGGGGGCCTGGGTCATGACACCGCAGGCGTCGTCTGCCATCTTCTGGTCGCCTTCGAGATAGGCAGTTACAGCCTGGCCGACGCCGTCGACTGCGTTCTGCACCCGCGCAGCGGCCCATTCGGCCTGAAGGGCCACAATCTCGCGTATTCCCTCCAGGGCAGCGGCAACAGGGACACTCCCGCAACCGTCCGTTGCCTGGGAATAGGCGTTATCCAACGACGTGGCGGCATCCGCGATTCCTTCGTCGTCCCGGACCCGGGTCAGCAGACCCGAACAAGCGTCAACCTGAATTGTGTAACCGCTCAAACTCATGATTCCCCCATGTTGTCCCCATCCCGACCTAACGGGTTGTCCTACGCGCAGGCCGGACCCTATAGTGCCGCCGCTGTGAGAACCCTAACCGGTCCGCGCAGTTTAGTGCCATGGGGAGAACTACCCATGGCCGGCCCGCTGTCCTGCCTGACCAGCCGCTTCCGCGAGCCGCCCTACGGCCTCGGTCAGCACCTCCGGGGAGCAGGCGAAGTTCAACCGGACAAATCCGGCGCCCAGGTGCCCGAACCGCGGCCCCGGTTCCAGCGCCACCCGCGCTCGTTGCAGGGCCACCGCCGCGGGATCGTCGCCCCAGCCAAGGGCCCGGAAATCCAGCCAGGCGAGGTAGCCGGCCGAGGGTGGACGGTACCCCGCGCCCGGCAGATGCTCCGCCAGGAGCTCAGCCAGCAGGCGCCGGTTGGCAGCCAAAGACTCCATCACCCCGGCGAGCCAGGGACCGCCGTCGTTATAGGCCGCCGCCGTGGCATGCAGGCCGAGGATGCTGGTGCGCGCGGAGACTTCCTCGGGCATGGACGCCAGCATCAGCCGGGTCCGGTCGCTTTGGCCGATCATCACCGCGCACTTGGTACCGGCGATATTCCACGCCTTGCTGGCGGCGGTCACGCAGAGGCCGTATTCCCGCGCGTTCTCCGAGACGGTGAGGTAGGGAGTGAAGTCCCCCGGTTCGTACGTCAGCGGTGCGTGGATCTCGTCGCTGATCACGGCCACGCCGTATTTCACGGACAGGTCCGCGAGCGCCCGCAGGGTGCCGGCAGAGTGGACCAGGCCCAGCGGATTATGCGGGTTGCACAGCAGCAAGGCGTCAGCACCGCGGGCAAAGGCCCGCTCAATGCCGGCCAAGTCCAATTCCCAGCCCTCACCGTCGAACAGGAGCGGTACCTCCACCACCGTGGAGTCCGCTTCCAGCGGCAGCTCGTAGAAGGGCGGATAGACCGGCGGGGTTATGACCACGCTCCCATCCACGGGTACTGCCTGCCGCAGGCATTCCACAATGGCCACGCTCACGTCCGTGGTGCATCGCACGTCATCCGGGTCCACTGCCCAGGCCCAGGTCCGCGCGGCAAACCCCGTGAAGGCCTGCGCCACCGGCTGAGGCCCGGCGATATACCCGGTGTCCGAGGCCAGCACCCGGTCGATGATGGCCTGCTGCACCGGTTCCGCCAGCGGATAGTCCATTTCCGCCACGAACAGCGGCAGCACGTCCGCCGGATAGGTCTGCCATTTGTAGCTGGTGCGGGCCCGCAGGGCGGCCAGCGGCTCGGCGGCGATCTTCGTCATGCCGCCCAACCTACAGCTAACGTGCCCGCCGGCAGAACAACTAGGCTGGAGGGCATGCCCGATACTTCCCTTGCCCATGTTCTGACCCCCGAGGGATGGCAGCTGCTGAACTCGCTTCCCCCCTACCTCGAATCCGAGTCCCTGAAGCTGAACACGGACCTGCGCAAGGCCGGGCATTCCCCCGAGCTGGTGGCCGCTGTGCTGACGCAGGCAAAACTGCGGATGAAGGCCCGCGGTAAGTTCGGCCCGTTCGCAGAGCACATGGTCTTCACCGCCCCCGGCCTGGAGCAGGCCACCCGGCTGAACGTGGCCGCCCTGCATGCCCGCCGCTACCAGGAGGCGGGGTTGGAGAAGGTGGCGGACCTCGGCTGTGGAATCGGCGCCGATTCCCTCGCCCTGGCCACCCTGGACCGGCAGGTGACCGCCGTCGAACTGGATGAGATCACCGCTGCGGCAGCCACCATCAACCTCATGCCCTGGCCGGAGGCAACGGTGGTCCAGGGCCGTGCCGAGGACTTCGACCTGACCGGGTTCGACGGCGTGTGGCTGGATCCGGCACGCCGGACCACGTCGACGTCGGGCACCACCCGCATCTTCGACCCGGAGGCCTTCTCCCCTCCCCTGTCCTTCGTGGAGTCCCTGGCGGATGCCGGCCTGCCCGTCGGCGTGAAGATGGGCCCGGGCATCCCGCACGAGGCCCTGCCGGCCAACTGCGAGGCACAGTGGGTGTCCGTGGACGGAGATGTCACCGAGGCCACCCTGTGGTTCAACGCGCTGCGCCGCGAGGGAGTCCGGCGTGCCGCCCTGGTGATCGGTTCCGGCGGCGCTGCGGAGCTGACCTCCCCGGTGGACTACGACGCCGGTGCCCAGGACGTGGCCATGGGGCCTGCCGAGGGCTACCTGTATGAACCCGACGGCGCCGTAATCCGTGCCGGGCTGGTGGCCGACGTCGCGGCCACCCTGGACGGGCATCTCCTGGATCCGCACATTGCCTACATCTGCGCGCCGGAACTGCGCGATACTCCCTTCGCCCGCGCCTACCGGATCCAAGACGTCCGCCCGTACAACATCAGGGCGCTGAAGGCCTGGGTCCGGGAAAACCGCATCGGTGTCCTGGACATCAAGAAGCGCGGCATGTCCGTGACGCCGGAAGAGGTCCGCAAGGCCCTGCTCACGGGCTCCGGCAAAGGTCCGAACAAAGCCACGCTGGTCCTCACCCGGATCGGCGAGGACCGCGTGGCCCTGGTGGTGGAACCGGTTCCGGCCGCCTAGGCGGTGCGGGCGGCCGCACCGGAAAGCGGGTCAGGACCGGGAGAACTCGCTGGCTTCACGGACCTGCTCCGGTGTCGGCCGGACACCGGTGTACAGCACGAACTGCTCCTCCGCCTGGATGGCAATGACCTCCGCCCCGGTGATCACCGGTTTCCCGGCCGCTCGGGCGGCAGCGATCAGCGGGGTTTCCGCGGGCAGCGCCACGACGTCGAACACCACCCGGGCGGCAGCCACGGCGTCATCGCCGAAGGACTGAACGTCCTCGTCCTGCCCGGACATGCCCAGCGGGGTGACGTTGATGAGCAGGTCCGCCGTGGACGTGCCGGGCTCCGACCGCCAGGCGAAGTCGTAAAGATCGGCCAGCGCACGGCCGGCGGCTTCGTTGCGGGCAACCACTGTGACGTCGGAGAACCCCGCGTCCCGCAGCGCTGCGGCCACTGCCTTGGCCATGCCGCCGGATCCGCGCAGCAGCACCGAGTGCGTGGCCGGAACGCGGTGGTCCCGCAGCAGCCGGGCGATGGCCAGGTAGTCGGTGTTGTAGGCGGTGAGCACGCCGTCGTCGTTGACTATCGTGTTCACGGAATCGATGGCCTTCGCGGAGGGGTCCATCCGGTCCACGAGCGCAATCACGTCCTCCTTGTACGGCATGGACACGGCGCAGCCGCGGATGGGCAGCCCGCGCACCCCGGCAATGGCCTGTGCCAGGTCAGCGGGGGCGAATGCCTTGTACACGTAGTTCAGGCCCAGCTGGTCATAAAGGTAGTTGTGGAACCGCGTACCGATGTTGCTGGGACGTGCGGCCAGGGAAATGCACAGGGTCATGTCTTTGTTCAGGATCGGCATCCCCCTATTATGTCCGCGCCGGCCGCTGGCTTCGATTTCCCGGCGTGTTCGGGCCCTGGGCCCGAAGCAGGCGCCTGCGGCTATAGGATTGGTACGGTTCTCAACGCAATGATGCGGGTCCGGGTACTTCAGTGGTAACGCATAAAGCAGGAGACAGTTTGGAAATCGAGTTCGCCAAGTCGGCCCAATCAACATTGGGAGTCGAGTGGGAACTGGCCCTTGTGGACGGCACCACCGGAGATCTGGTCTCCGTGGCGGATGAGGTGCTGCGCGGCGTGAACGTCAACGACCCCGCGCTGCATGTTGATGACGAGCACCCCCACATCAAGCAGGAACTGCTGGAAAACACCGTTGAACTGGTGACCGGAATCTGCAGCACCGTCGCGGAGGCCAAGGCCGATCTTGCCCGTTCCCTCGCAGCGGTCCGGCAGGTAACCGATCCCATGGGCGTTGAACTGTTCTGCGCAGGGTCCCACCCGTTCAGCACACCGCGTTCACAGCCGGTCACGGACAAGGAACGCTACGCCAAACTCATTGACCGGACCCAGTGGTGGGGCCAGCAGATGCTCATTTACGGGGTCCACGTCCATGTGGGACTGGACAGCCGGGACAAGGTGCTGCCCGTCCTGGACGGACTGGTGAACTACTTCCCGCATTTCCAGGCCCTGTCCGCGTCCTCCCCGTTCTGGTCCGGGGACGATACCGGCTACGCCTCCCAGCGCGCCCTGATGTTCCAGCAGCTGCCCACAGCCGGCCTGCCGTTCCAGTTCGGTTCCTGGACCGAGTATGAATCCTATGTACAGGACATGTTCACCACCGGCGTCATCGATTCGATCAGTGAAATCCGGTGGGACATCCGGCCCGTTCCGGGACTGGGCACCATTGAAATGCGGGTCTGCGACGGATTGGCG
The DNA here is from genome assembly GCF_024385485.1 of Arthrobacter sp. zg-Y1116. Classification (NCBI taxonomy): domain Bacteria; kingdom Bacillati; phylum Actinomycetota; class Actinomycetes; order Micrococcales; family Micrococcaceae; genus Arthrobacter; species Arthrobacter sp. zg-Y1116. The sequence continues at coordinate 391,919 of NZ_JANFLR010000001.1, forward strand.
GATATCCAGGACGTGGGCGCCATCGCCGCACTCACCCAGTGCCTGGTGCACGAGTTCTCCTCGATCATCGACGCCGGCGGCACCATCCCCACCATGCCGCCCTGGCACGTCCAGGAAAACAAGTGGCGAGCGGCCCGCTACGGCCTGGAAGCCATCGTGATCCTCGATGCCGAGGGCAACGAAAAGCTGGTCACCGACCACCTGCTCGAGGATGTCCTGCCCCGGCTGGCACCGATCGCCGCCGAACTGGGCTGCAGCGCTGAGCTGGCCGACGTCCGGACCATCATTGAGCGCGGCGCCGGGTACCAGCAGCAGCGCCGGGTGGCGGAGGAGAACGACGGCGACCTGCGCGCCGTCGTCTTCGACGGAATCCGCCGGCTGCGCGGCGCCTAAGCCGCCCGCACGAGAAGGGCCCCGGCGGTATTCCGCGGGGCCCTTCTGCGTCGTGCCGGAGCCAGCAGCCGTGCGGTCCTAGGCCCGGGCCGCTGCCACGTGGACGCTGGTGACCGGCAGTGACGGGTCTGTGCCGAAGCCGATCCCCGAGGGTTCGCCGCCTGCCATAACCACCTGCGCGCCCAGCGCGGCCACCATGGCGCCGTTGTCGGTGCACAGGGAGATCGGCGGGACCCGCAGTTTGATGCCCGCCGCGGCGCAGCGCTCCTCGGTCAGGGCGCGCAGCCGCGAGTTGGCTGCCACTCCCCCGCCCAGGAGCAGGTTGGTAATACCGTGCTCCGTGCAGGCCAGCACCGCCTTGGCCGTAATCACGTCCACCACGGCTTCCTGGAAGGACGCAGCGATGTCCGCCACCGGAAGGTCCTGGCCGGCTGCCTCATACTGCTCCACGCAGCGGGCCACGGCCGTCTTGAGTCCGGAGAAGGACCAGTCGTAGCGGTGCGGTCCCGGCACTTCGGCGGTGCCCATGTACTTGGGCTGGGTCAGGCCGCGCGGGAAGCGGATGGCTTTCGGGTTGCCTTCCCTCGCCAGCCGGTCGATGGCCGGTCCGCCGGGGTAGCCCAGCCCGAGGATGCGTGCCACCTTGTCGTAGGCCTCACCCGCGGCGTCGTCGATGGTGGAGCCGAGCAGCTCCACGTCGCGCGTGAGGTCGGCTACGCGCAGGATCTCGGTATGCCCGCCGGAGACCAGCAGCGCCCCGAGGTTTTCCGGCAGGGCGCCGCCGTCGAGCACGCCCACGCCCACGTGCGCCACCAGGTGGTTGATGGCGTAGAGCGGCTTGCCCGTGGCCAGGGCCAGTGCCTTCGCGGCGCTGACCCCCACCATCAATGCCCCCGAGAGGCCCGGGCCGGAGGTGACCGCAATGGCGTCGAGGTCGGCGAGCGTCACGCCCGCTTCGGCCAGGGCCGCCTGCAGCGCCGGGACCATTGCGTCCAGGTGCGCCCGGGAGGCGATCTCGGGAATGACGCCGCCGAACCGCACGTGTTCCTCCATCGAGGAGGAAACCGTGTTGGTCAGCAGGTCGGTCCCCCGAACGATTCCGATTCCGGTTTCGTCGCAGGAGGATTCGATGCCAAGCACCAGGGGGTCGGTGCGGTTCATTTACTGTCCTTCGTTTCTGTTGCAGTCCCGGCCGGCGCCGGAGCGCCGGACCAGCCGGCCAGTGGCAGGCGCATGATCAGCGCGGAGGCGCCGTCGCGGTAATAGCGCGGCCGGACGTGGATCTGTTCGAAGCCGAACCAGCGGTACAGGCGCTGGGCCCGCGGGTTGTCGTCGCGCACTTCCAGGAGCACGTCCTCGGCGCCGCGCTCCTTCGCTTCGTCCACCAGGGTGGTGAGCAGCCGGGAGCCGATGCCGGCTCCTTCGCTTTCGGGTACGACGGCGATGGTCTGGACGTCCGCGATCGGCAGTACGCACATCAGGCCGGCATAACCGATGACGGTTCCGGCCGGGTCCACCGCCACGTAGTAGGACCGCGTGGACGTCTGGGCGAGTTCGTCGTGGAACATCTGCAGCGGCCACGCGTCAACGGGAAACAGCCGGCGTTCCAGTGCATCGACGGCGGGTATGTCGTCGGTGTCCATGCGTCGGATCCGCACGGTTTCCGCGGCGGTCACAGGGCGCGCTTCCGCGGGCCGGGGACCTTGGCGTCGGACTCGCGCAGGTACAGCGGGGTGCTGGGCAGCAGCGGCAGTCCGCGGACCAGACGGACGACGGCGGTGCGTCCCAGGGCCGCGGCGGTGGGCTGCGCGTCGGCGAAACCCTCCACGGCGTGCAGGGTGTCCGGGTACAGGCCGGCTCCTGCCCCGTACACGGGCAGCGCGGGAACCCCGCCGGGGTCCGAGACGTGCGGGCCGTCCAACAATTCCGGTGTGCCGCCTGTGCTGCGGTAGGCCGCCCAGTAAACCTCTTTGCGCCGGGCATCGGTGGCCACGGCGAATTCGTCAATGCCCAGGCGCCAGGCGTCCAGGGCGGCGTCCACCGCAATGGCGTCGAGGCTCATGACCCCGTGCAGCGGCTTGTCCCAGGCGAAGGCGAGGGTCCGGGCCGTGGCGATTCCGGCACGCAGGCCCGTGAAGGGGCCTGGGCCCACCCCTACGACCACTGCATCCAGGTCCTGCCCGGTTATCCCTGCGTCGGCCAGCAGGCCGGCGATTCCGGGGGCAAGGACTTCGGCGTGGGAGCGGGTGTCTTCGGTGGCGAAGGACGCCAGGATCTCTCCCTCCCCGTTGAGCAGTGCCGCACTGGCGATGGCGGAGGTATCAATGGAGAGAATCAGCACGGTTCCTATTCTACGGCGCGGCACGTATGGCCGTTTCCGGGCAGTTGCCGCGGGCGTTCAGCCCAGGTCCGGCGCCTGCTGCCAGCGCGGACCGAATCCCGCCAGCCGGATGGTGCGCTCTTCGTCGGTGTCCTCGTCGGAGTAGTCCGTGGCCGGGGCTCCCGGAGCGTCACCGCCGACGGCGCGGACCAGGGTGATCTCCAGCCGGCTGTCGGACAGGTGCTCCACCAGCCCCCGGCCCCACTCGACCACGGTGACCGAGCGGTCCATCGAGGCTTCGAGGTCGATGTCGTCCACCTCTCCCTCAGAGCCCAGCCGGTACGCATCCACATGGACCAGGTCCGGTCCGTCCCCCAGGCTCGGGTGTTCACGGACCAGAACGAAGGTGGGCGAAATGATGCCGGGCCGCACCCCGAGCCCGGCGCCAAGCCCCTGGGTGAAGGTGGTTTTCCCCGCACCCAGTTCACCGGTGAGCAGCAGCAGGTCCCCGCGGCGCAGGACGCGGCCGAGGCGTTCGGCGAGCGCCTGGGTCTCTTCGGCCCCGTTGGTCCGGAATTCAGCTTCCCAAGCAGGTTCCTGCATCACTTGGCCTGTACCGCCTGTGCCTGTTCGCCTTCTGCCGCCGGAGCTCCGGGCGCGGCTTCCAAGGCGATGGGCGGGGCGGGTACGTCTTTGTCCGCCGCGGTGTCCACATAGACGCGCGGAACCCGGCCGCCGATCCGGGAAATGATCTCGTAATTGATGCTCCCGGCCGCTGACGCCCATTCATCGACGCTCGGCTGGCCCTCGCCGCCGAAGAGGACGGCTTCCCGGCCCTCGAAGGAATCCGGGGTGCCGGCAATGCCGGTCCGATGCAGGTCAATCACCATCTGGTCCATGGCCACTCGTCCCACCACCGGGTACGTCTGGCCGTCTATCAGGACGGGGCCGCCGGTGGCAACCCGCGGAATGCCGTCGGCATAGCCCAACGGCACCAGTGCCAGCGTGGTCGGCTCCTTGGTGCGGTAGTGCAGCCCGTAGGAGACTCCCTGGCCGGCCGGGACTTCCTTGCACGCAGCGACAGTGGTCTTCAGGCTCATCGCCGGGCGCAGCCCCAGCTCCGCCGAGGTCTGCCCGGCGAACGGCGACAGCCCGTACATACCCAGTCCGATGCGGACCAGGTCGAAGTGGGCATCCGGGCGGGACAGTGCACCCGGGGTATTGGCGATGTGCCGCACTTCGCGGTCCACTCCGGCGTCTTCGGCCACGGCGACCGCCTCGCGGAACTTCCGCAGCTGCTCATCGGTTTCCGGACGGTGGGGTTCGTCCGCGACGGCGAAGTGGGAGAAGATCCCGACCACGCGCAGCAGGCCCTCTTCCTGATAGGCCAGGGCCCGGCCGACGAAGGCTTCCCAGAGATCCTCCGGGCAGCCGTTGCGGCCCAGCCCCGTATCTATCTTCAAGTGCACCCGGGCCGGCATTTCCAACTCCCGGGCAGCCCCGACCACGGCGTCCAGATCCCAGCCGGAGACCCCAAGATCCACGTTGGCCCGGATCGCTTCACCGAATTCGGCGTCCCGCGTGTGCAGCCAGGCAAGGACCGGTTCGGCGATGCCTGCGGCCCGGAGCGCCAGCGCTTCACTGATGTGCGCCACGCCCAACCAGGCCGCGCCGGCCTGGATTGCCGCACGCGCAGTCTCAACCGCACCGTGGCCGTAGGCGTCCGCCTTCACCACGGCCATAACCCGCGCGGGGCTGACAATGTGGGAGAGGTGGCGGACATTGTGCCGGATGGCAGCGAGGTCGATTATGGCAGCACGTTCGGACGGAGGCCGGAATTCAGGGTAGTTCACGTACCCATTCTTTCACTCCCGTCCACGTCCAGGGTCCGGTGCATGATGTGCAGGCCGGTCAGCCCCTTGGCGGGATGCCGGAAGGCTTCGGGCACGGTGGCGAGGATCGAGAAGCCGAGGGACTGCCACAGCGCCACCGCCCGGGTGTTGGTTTCCACCACGGCGTTGAACTGCATTGAGCGATAGCCGCGGCGGGCGGCCTCGGCCAGCACATGCTCGCCGAGTGCCCGTGCAACCCCCTGGCCGCTGAACTCCGAGGCGGTCATGAACGAGGCATTGGCGACGTGGCTGCCGTTGCCGGACTTGTTGGGATGCAGCTGCGCGGTCCCGGCCGCCTTTCCATCCTTCAGGGCTACGAACACCACCGTGGGAGCAGGCTCCAGCCACAACAGCCGGGCCTGCTCCCCGGTGGTGCCGGTGTCCCAGCAGTAGGTTTCTCCGGCACGCACGATGGGTTCCATCAGGTTCCAGATGGCCGGCCAGTCACCGGGCCGGGCCTCCCGGATGGTCAGTGCACCCATTTACGCGTCGAGGGCTGCTGCCCACAGATTGATCTTGGAATCGACCGCAAATTCGTCGATCCTGCGCAGCTCGTCCGCGGAGAAGTCCAGGTTGTTCACCGCAGCCAGCGAGTCTTCCAGCTGCTTCACGCTGGAAGCGCCGACAAGGGCGGAGGTGATGGGTGCGCTGTCTGCCCGGCTGCGCAGCACCCAGGCGATGGCCATCTGGGCCAGGCTCTGGCCGCGGGATTCGGCAATGCCGTTGAGCCCCCGCACGCGTTCCAGGTTTTCCTCCGAAAGCTGGGACTGGTCCAGGGACTTACCGGCAGCAGCGCGGGAGTCCTCCGGCACACCGTTGAGGTATTTGTTGGTGAGCAGCCCCTGGGCCAGCGGCGAGAAGGCAATGGATCCTGCGCCTACTTCGTCCAGGGCCGTGAACAGGTTGGGTTCGCCGTCCTCCACCCAGCGGTTGAGCATGGAATAGGAGGGCTGGTGGATCAGCAGCGGGGTGCCCATTTCACGCAGGATCCGGGCGGCTTCGATGGTCTTTTCCGGCGAGTAGGAGGAGATGCCTGCGTAGAGGGCCCGGCCGGACCGTACTGCCGTGTCCAGGGCGCCCATGGTTTCCTCCAGGGGCGTTTCGGGGTCAGGGCGGTGGCTGTAGAAAATGTCCACGTAATCCAGGCCCATGCGTTCCAGGGACTGGTCCAGGGAGGAGAGCAGGTACTTGCGGGATCCCCAGTTGCCGTACGGTCCCGGCCACATGTCATAGCCGGCCTTGCTGGAGATCACCAGCTGGTCGCGGTACGGGCGGAAATCGTCCCGGAAGTGCCGGCCGAAGTTGGTTTCGGCGGAGCCGTAGGGCGGCCCGTAGTTATTCGCCAGGTCAAAGTGGGTGACGCCAAGGTCGAAGGCGCGCCGCAGGATGGCCCGCTGGGTTTCAAAGGGCTTGTCATCGCCAAAGTTGTGCCACAGTCCCAGCGAGACCGCCGGGAGCTGGAGTCCGCTCTGTCCGACGCGTCGGTAGGGCATGGATTCATATCGGTTGTCCGCAGCAACATAAGTCATGGGCACCATACTGCCACTGTTACCGGGCTCACGCCGCGCGGCGTTGGTCCGGCGTCGGGACCTGGGTTTAACCCGCTGCAGCCGGCACCCGGCAGGAAAAGTACCTGCGGGTGCCGGCTGCAGCTGGATGCCGGTGTTGTTAGCCGGCCAGGATGGCCGCGCCGTAGGCCGGCAGCTGCACGGCATCGCCGTAGAGCTTCGCCGGTGCGGTTTCCAGCAGCACCTCCGCCTGCCGGCCGAACGGAAGCGGCAGCTCGCGCGGGCTGTCGGCAAAGTTCAGCGCCACCGCCGTGGAACCGCGCTGCATAACCAGCCAGCGGCCCACTTCGTCATAGTCCACCCGGACCTTGCGCAGGTCCGGGTCCATCAGGTCGGGGGTCTCGCGGCGCAGCGCCAGGAGCCTGCGGTACAGGTCCAGCAGCCGGCCGTGGTCCCCCTGTTCCACCTCGGACCAGTCCAGCTTCGAGTTGGTGAAGGTGGACGGATCCTGGGGATTCGGCACCGTGTCCGGATCCCATCCCATCCGCTCGAATTCCTTCAGGCGTCCCTCTGCCGTGGCCTTTCCCAGCTCGGGTTCGGGGTGCGAGGTGAAGAACTGCCAGGGCGTGGAGGCCCCGAATTCTTCACCCATGAAGAGCATGGGCGTGAACGGCGAGGCCAGGCTCAGCACCGCGCCGAGGGCGAGCTGTTCGTACCCCAGCGTCGCACTCAGCCGGTCGCCGGCCGCCCGGTTGCCGATCTGGTCGTGGTTCTGGATGGCGGTGACCAGCTGGCGTGCGGTCACTGCCTCCTTGTCCAACGGACGTCCGTGGCCGCGCTCCCGGAAGGAGGAGTACGTTCCGTTGTGGAAGAACCCTTCCTGCAGGACCTTCGCCAGTGCACCGAGTGAATCGAAATCCTCGTAGTACCCGCCGTTTTCACCCGTGAGGTTGGTGTGGGCGGCATGGTGGAAGTCATCGGACCACTGGCCGGCAAGGCCGTAGCCGTTGACGTTCCGCGGGGTGATGAGCCGGGGGTTGTTCAAATCCGACTCCGCGATGAGGAACAGCGGTTTCCCCAGGGCTTCCGCGCATTTGTCCGTCGCGGCGGCCATCTCTTCGAGGATGTGCACGGCGCGTTCGTCATGCAGCGCGTGCACCGCATCCAGCCGCAGTCCGTCCACGTGGTAGTCGCGGAACCACATGAGGACGTTGTCCACAATGTACTCGCGGACGACGTCGGAGAGCGGGCCGTCCAGGTTGACCGAGTCCCCCCAGGTGTTCGCCTTCCCCTCGGTGAGGTAGGGGCCGAACATCGGCAGGTAATTGCCGCTGGGTCCAAGGTGGTTGTAGACGACGTCCTGGATAACGCCCAGTCCGGCCTGGTGGGCCGCGTCCACGAACCGCTGGTAGGCCTCGGGCCCGCCGTAGGTTTCCTGCACGGCGTACCAGAGCACGCCGTCGTAACCCCAGTTGTGGGTTCCGTTGAAGGCATTGACGGGCAGCAGTTCGACAAAGCGCACACCCAGGTCCACCAGGTAGTCCAGCCGGCCGATCGCCGCATCCAGCGTGCCTTCGGGAGTGAAGGTACCGATGTGCATCTCATAGATCGCCCCGCCGTCGAGTCCCGGGGAGACCCAGTCGGCGTCATGCCACTGGTACAGATCCGGATCGAAGGTGCGCGAAAGTGCGTGCACGCCCTCGGGCTGCCGCCGGGACCGGGGATCCGGCACCGGCGTCTCGGCGTCGTCAATGAGGTAGCCATAGTCGATGTCCTCGGTGAGTTCGGCGTGCTGGGCGTGCCACCAGCCGTTCTCTCCGCGGGTCATCGACAGGCGCCGGCCGTCGGCCAGCAGCGTCACGGTGCCGGCCTTGGGCGCCCACACATCGAAGTCGGTCCTCATTTGCCGTCCTCCCGAACAAGCAGCGCCACCGGATAGGTGCCGAACAGATCCGCAGCTGCCAGCCGGCCGCCGCTTTCGTGCGTCTTTCCAGTGATCACGTCACGGTAGGTGCCCGGAGCCAGGACGACGGCGGTGTCCTGCCATCCACCTTGGCGCTGCAGCCCCAGCGGCAGACGGGTCACGAGCGTTACCGCTCCGCCGCGGTCGAACCCGAAGAGGTGTTCGGCCGCAGGTCCTTCCACCGCTACGGGGACGTATCCCGTGAACAGCTCCGGCCGGCCGCGCTTGAGCTGCAGGGCGCGGGTGGTGACGAGCAGCTTCGCTGTCGCGTCCTCGTCCAGGGCGGGGGCACCGGCGTCGGCGAACGACGCCGCGACCTCGCGCCGCCGGGCGAAGTCCACTTCGCGGCGGTTGTCCGGGTCCACCAGTGACCGGTCCCAGAATTCGGTGCCCTGGTAGACATCCGGCACACCGGGCATGGTCAGCTGCAGGAGCTTGGCGGAGAGCGAATTGCTGTACCCCGCCTCCCGGACGCGTTCGACCAGCGCAGTGATTACCGCGTTGACGTCCGGATTGTCGAACGCCGCATCAATGGCTGCATGCATCCGCTCTTCGAATTCGGCGTTGGGAGCCGTCCAGGTGGTGCTGCTGGAGGCTTCGCGGGCGGCCTTCTCTGCGTAGGCGTGTGCACGTTCCCGGCTCAGCGGCCAGGCCCCGACGAAGGTCTGCCAGAGCAGGTTCGCCATCGGCCCGTCATGCATCGGAACAATGGCGTCGAGGCGGGTGAATGCTTCGCTCCACTCCTCCGGGATTTCCGCGAGCACGGAAATCCTGGCCCGGGTGTCTTCGCTGCGCTTGGTGTCGTGCGTAGTCAGGGCCGTCATGGCCGCCGGCTGTTCCAGCTGCCGGCGGAGCATCCGGGTGTGCATTTCAAACGGGGATACGGCGAAGTGTGCCGGGTCGGCGCCAACCTCGTTGAGGGAGGTCAGCCGGGAGTAACGGTAGAACGCCGTATCCTCGACGCCCTTGGCCATGACCATGCCGGAGGTCTGCTGGAAACGCACCGCCAGCTCGCCCAGACTCGAAAGCGACACTGTTCCCGCGGAGTCTTCACCCAGCAGCGGGTTCAACAGCGGATGCAGGATGTCCAGCGCCGCCGCCAGGTCCGGCCGGTGCACCTTGGCCGCGATGACGGCCTCGGTCAGGTGGTCGGCGCCTTCGGGCAGGTAGCTGCGGTAGACCGGGAAGCAGGCCAGCAGTTCCGCGAGCGCATCTGCAGCCGTCTCCGGTTCCAGCCCGCTGTCCGCAGGGAGCAGGCGCACGAGGCGCTGCACCTCGGAGTGCAGCAGGCCGTCCGCGATGACCCGCTTGGTGCCGTGGATCATCTGTGCGTACGGTTCCATGGGCACCAGCGCGGTCAGCGTGTCACTGCCCGCCGGGTCCACGAACAACCGGTCAATGTCGGCCAGCGCGTCGTAGCCGGTGGTGCCTTCGGTTTCCCAGTCCGCGGCGAGCTTTTCGCCCGGTTCCAGGATCTTTTCCACCAGGATGTACGCTCCGCCCGTGATCTCGCGCAGCCGGGCCAGGTAGCCCTTGGGATCGGCGAGCCCGTCCGGATGGTCGATGCGCAGGCCGTCCACAAGGCCCTCGTCGAACCAGCGCTTAATTTCGGCATGTGCCTCGTCAAAGACCCAGGGCTCTTCCACGCGGATGCCGGCCAGGGTGTTGACCCCGAAGAACCGGCGGTAGTTCAGCTCGCTGTCGGCGCGGCGCCAGTTCACCAGTTCGTAGGACTGGCGGGCGTGCACGTCCTGTGCACTGTCGCCTTCTGCTGCGGTGCCTTCGGCCACCGGGAAACGGTGGTCGTAGTAGTGCAGTTCATTGCCCGCCAGCTTGAGCTGCTCGAGCTCATTGTCGCCGTCACCCAGGACGGGCAGCCGCAGCTTCCCGTTCCCGGCGTCCCAGTCAATGTCGAAGGCTTCGGCATACCGGGAACCGCGGCCTTCGGCCAACACGGACCACCACCATTTGTTCCGGTGCGGTGTGGCGATGCCCATGTGGTTGGGCACAATGTCCACGAGCACGCCAAGACCGGCCGCGCGGGCGGCGTCGGAAAGGGCCTTCAGGCCCTCCGCTCCGCCGCGGGTCGGGTCGACGGCTGAAGGATCAGTGACGTCGTAGCCGTGGTCCGAGCCTTCTTCCGCCGTGAGGATCGGTGAGAGGTAGACCCAGTCCACGCCAAGGTCAGCCAGGTACGGCACGAGTTCCGCGGCGTCGAACAGGGTGAAGGACGGGCGGATCTGCAGGCGGTACGTGGAGAGGGGTGTCCTCATTCGGCGGCCTCGGTGTTTTGGGCGGCCATGGCGGCGAGGGACGCGGCCACGGAGTGGTCGTGCTCCTCTTCCTCTTCGTGTGCCCGCAGGACCACCATGGACTTGGCAGCCACGGTCAGCTGGCTGTCCGCGGCAACCGGCTCCGAGTCGGCGTATTCGCCGGCGGTGTCGATCACCGTGTCCCACATGGGTGCGTATTCCTTCGCCGGAAGGGTGACCTTCACGGCTTCGTCATGCGCGTTGAAGTACAGCAGGAAGTTCAGGTCGGTGATCCGCTGTCCGCGGGCATCCTTGCCCGAGATGCCCTGCCCGTTGAGGAAGACACCCAGGGAACGGCTGATGGGGGTGTCCCAGTCATCCGGGGACATGGTGGTGCCGTCCTCGTTCAGCCAGACGATATCCGGCAGTGCCTCGCCCTCGCCGCGCCGCACGGGACGGCCGTCGAAGAACCGGCGCCGGCGGAACGTGGGGTGCTCGGCACGCAGGGTGTTGACCGCGGCGGTGAATTCCATCAGCGGCGCATCCATGGTCTCCCAGTTGATCCAGCTCAGCTCGGAGTCCTGCGCGTAGGTGTTGTTGTTGCCCTGCTGGGTGCGGCCCAGCTCGTCGCCGTGCGCGATCATCGGCACGCCCTGGGACAGGAGCAGGGTGGCGAGGAAGTTGCGCTGCTGGCGGGCACGAAGGGACAGGACGGAGGGGTCGTCCGTGGGGCCTTCAACACCGCAGTTCCAGGAGCGGTTGTGGGACTCGCCGTCGTTGTTGTCCTCGCCGTTGGCGTCGTTGTGCTTCTCGTTGTAGGACACCAGGTCATGCAGCGTGAAGCCGTCGTGGGCGGTGACGAAGTTGATGGACGCCACCGGACGGCGGGCCGAGGACTCGTACAGGTCGGCGGAGCCGGTGATGCGGGAGGCGAACTCGCCCAGCGTGGAGGGCTCTCCGCGCCAGAAGTCGCGGACCGTGTCGCGGTACTTGCCGTTCCACTCGGTCCACTGGGGCGGGAAGTTGCCCACCTGGTAGCCGCCGGGTCCAACGTCCCACGGCTCGGCGATCAGCTTGACCTGGGACACTACCGGGTCCTGCTGCACCAGTTCGAAGAACGCGGAGAGGCGGTCAACGTCGTAGAACTCGCGGGCCAGCGTCGAGGCCAGGTCGAAGCGGAAACCGTCCACGTGCATTTCCGTGACCCAGTAGCGCAGCGAGTCCATCAGCAGCTGCAGGGAGTGCGGATTGCCGACGTTGAGCGAGTTGCCCGTGCCGGTGTAGTCCATGTAGTACTTCTTGTCGTCTTCCACCAGCCGGTAGTAGGACGCGTTGTCGATGCCGCGGAAGGACAGGGTCGGGCCCATGTGGTTGCCCTCGGCCGTGTGGTTGTAGACCACGTCCAGGATCACTTCGATGCCGGCGAGGTGCAGCGCGCGCACCATGGCCTTGAATTCCTGTACCTGCTGGCCCTGGTCGCCGGTGGCGCTGTACGTGTTGTGCGGCGCAAAGAAGCCGATGGTGTTGTAGCCCCAGTAGTTCGACAGCCCCTTTTCCTGCAGGGTCGAGTCGTTGACGAACTGGTGCACCGGCATCAGTTCGATGGCGGTGACCCCGAGCTTCTGCAGGTGTGCGATTACGGAGGGGTGGGCGACGCCGGCGTAGGTGCCGCGCTGCTCCTCGGGTACGTCGGGGTGCAGCTCGGTCAGGCCCTTGACGTGGGCCTCGTAGATCACGGACTGGTGATACGGGACCTTGGGCTTCCGGTCTCCGTCCCAGTCGAAGAACGGGTTGATGACGACGCCCATCATCATGTGCGGGGCGGAATCCTCGTCGTTGCGCGAGTGTTCGTCGCCGAAGTTGTAGCCGAACAGTGCCTGGTCCCAGTCGATTTCGCCGGCGACGGCCTTGGCGTAGGGGTCCAGCAGCAGCTTGTTCGGGTTGCACCGGTTGCCGTTCTCCGGATCGTTCGGCCCGTCCACGCGGTAACCGTACTTCTGCCCCGGCATGACCTGCGGCAGGTAGCAGTGCCAGACATACCCGTCGACCTCGGTCAGGCGGATCTGGTGCTCGGTGCCGTCCTCATCGAACAGGCACAGGAATACGGAATCTGCCACCTCGCTGTAGAGAGCGAAGTTGGTGCCGTTTCCGTCGTAGGTTGCGCCCAGCGGATAGGCATCTCCCGGCCAAACTTCCATGTAGTGCTCCTGACTAGTTCCCTGACAACACGTAATTGATATGTCTACTTACTTTTTTACCCCAGACTTGGAGCTTACTTGAATTCGTCCGCTTCTCTGTTGGGTGGATTCCGCCACCAGCGACCGGATCTGCGGGGCCAGCAGGGACGGCTGGACCGGCCCGTCAGCCGCGGCAAGCGCGCCGGCACGGCCGTGGAGACGGGCAGCAGCCGCGGCGAGCCGTGCATAGTGTCCCGGTTCCCGCTCTGTGTCCGGGGTGCGGTCCGTCGCCAGGAGGGCGCCGAGGATGCCGGCGAGTGTGTCTCCGCTTCCCGCGGTCGCCAGCCACGGCGTTGCCTCGGCCTGGCTGTAGAGTTCGCCGGTGGGAGCCGCCGCCAGAGTGGCCCAGCCCTTGAGCAGGACGGTGGCGCCGGTGCGTTGGGCGGCTAGGCGGGCGTAGCGGATGGGATCTGCTTCGATTTCGGCCCGTGACGCCTCCTCGCCCAGGGAACGCAGCAGCGCGGTGAGTTCGCCGGCGTGCGGGGTAAGCACGACGCCGGGGTGCAGCCCGGTGCGGACCTCGGCGATCGCGTCGGCGTCGATCACTGCGGGCAGCCCGGAGGCCATGGCGTCGCCGGCCCGGCGGCGCTGGTCCTCGTCGTTGCCTGCGCCGGGTCCGGCCACCCAGGCCTGGACGTGGGTGTCCCCTACGGTCCCTGAGCCGCAGACTGCTTCGGGGTGCGCCAGGTTGATCAGCCGGGCTACGGCGTCGGGGCCCAGGTAACGGACCATGCCGACGCCGGTGGCGAGAGCGGCGCCCGTGGCCATCAGCGCGGCTCCGGGGTAGGTCTCCGAACCGGCGGCAATGCCGAGCACGCCGCGGCTGTATTTGTGGTCTGCGGGCGTGGGGAAGGGTAAAAGGGACGCCAGGTCGTCCCCGGACAGGCGGTAGGCGGCCGGGGTTCCGAGGTGCGGGCCGAGCCCGATGTCGATGCAGCGGATTTCCCCGGCGGCTACAGCGCCCGGGCCGGCGAGCAGTCCGGTTTTGACGGCACCGAAGGTCACGGTGAGGTCCGCCCGCAGGCACGTTCCGTCCACCCGGCCGGAGTCGGCGTTGACGCCGCTGGGCAGGTCGCAGGCCACGACCAGCGGGCCCTGACCCTGCCGCCGTGCCGTGTTCAGTGTCTCTGCGATTATGCGGACGGGACCGCGGAGACCGCCGCTGCCGCCGGTGCCCAGGACGCCGTCGATGACGGCATCGGCCGCGAGGGCGGCATCGGCGAGGGCGACGGCGTTGGACTCGGTGAGTGCCAGGACCTTTCCGCCCTGCGCCCTGAACGCCGCCAGTGCCTCGGGGTGCGCTGCGTCGGAGGTAAGCACCGCCGTCGTCGCTGCTCCGCGCCGGGCCAGCCGGGCGGCGGCATAAAGCGCGTCTCCCCCGTTGTTGCCGCTGCCGGCAAGGACGGTTACACCGGCCCCGTAGAGGCGTCCGCGGCGGGCCGCCAGCCGGGCGGCCGTCGCCGCGTACAGCCCGTAGGCTGCGCGCTGCATCAGCTCCCTGCCCCGGCCTTCGGCCAGCAGCGGGGCCTCGGCCCGGCGGACCGCGGTACCGGTGTACGCACTGATCATGCGCTTTGTCCTAGCCTTCGGCGATGACCATTGCAGTAGCCATGTTGCCGTCATGGCTCAGGGAAAGGTGCCAGGTCTGCACGCCCTTGCCCTCCGCCACGGCAGCCACGGTTCCGTCAATCTGCAGCAGCGGCGCTCCGGCGGGATCCAGCAGGACCTGGCAGTGCTGCCAGTTCATGCCGGCCGGGGCGCCCAGGGCCTTGGCCACGGCTTCCTTCGCCGCGAACCGTGCAGCCAGTGAACGCAGGTTCAACTCCCGTTCCGCCGGTGCGAACAGCCGGGCACGGAGCCCGGGCGTGCGCTCCAGCTGGCGGCCGAACCGCGGCACGTCCACTACATCGACGCCGATTCCGATAATCACCGAGGGACGCTCCTTATTCCACCGTGACGGACTTGGCCAGGTTGCGCGGCTGGTCCACGTCGAAGCCCTTAGCCGATGCCAGCTCGCAGGCGAAGATCTGCAGCGGCACGGTGGTCAGCAGCGGTGCCAGCAGCGTCGGTGTTTCCGGCACGTAGAAGATGTGCTCGGCGTAGGCCTTGACGGCGTCGTCGCCTTCTTCGGCGATCACGATCGTCTTGGCGCCGCGGGCCCGGATCTCCTGGATGTTGGAAACCACCTTGGCGTGCAGTGAATCCCGGCCGCGGGGCGACGGGACAACCACGAACACGGGCTGGCCTTCCTCGATCAGGGCAATCGGGCCGTGCTTGAGCTCGCCGGCAGCGAACCCTTCGGCGTGGATGTAGGCCAGCTCCTTCAGCTTCAGGGCGCCTTCCATTGCCACCGGGAAGCCGACGTGGCGGCCGAGGAAGAGCACCGATCCGGCATCCTTCATCAGCTGTGCCAGTTCCTTGATCTGCCCGGAGTTGTCCAGCACCTGCTGGATCTTGTCCGGCACCTTGCTGAGGTCCGCAAGGATGTCCTTGATCTCGCCCTGGAACTTGTTGCCGCGGATCTGTGCCAGGTACAGGCCGAGCAGGTAAGCGGCGGTGATCTGTGCCAGGAACGCCTTGGTGGAGGCAACGGCGATTTCCGGTCCGGCGTGCGTGTAGAGGACTGCGTCCGATTCGCGGGGGATGGTGGAGCCGTTGGTGTTGCAGATGGCCAGGACCTTTGCGCCCTGTTCCTTGGCGTAGCGCACTGCCATCAGTGTGTCCATGGTCTCGCCCGACTGGGAAATGGCCACGACCAGCGTGTTCGAGTCGACAATGGGATCGCGGTAGCGGAACTCATGGCTGAGCTCCACCTCGACCGGCAGCCGGCACCAGTGCTCGATGGCGTACTTGGCCACCTGTCCGGCGTACGCGGAGGTTCCGCAGGCCAGGACCATGATCTTGTTGACGTTCTTGAGCTCCTCGGGGCTGACGCGCAGCTCATCGAGGGTGAGTCGTCCGTCGATGTCCGACCGGCCCAGGAGGGTGTCCCCCACAGCCTGCGGCTGGTCGTTGATTTCCTTCTCCATGAAGGAGTCGTAACCGCCCTTTTCGGCGGCGGCTGCATCCCAGTTCACGTAGAACTCAGTGCCTTCGGCGACTTCCCCGAAGAAGTCGGTGATCAGGACCGAGTCAGGAGTGATGGTTACCACCTGGTCCTGGCCCAGTTCGACGGCGCGGCGGGTGAAGTCGATAAAGCCGGAAACGTCCGAGCCCAGGAAGTTCTCGCCTTCGCCCAGTCCGACGACGAGCGGTGAGTTGCGCCGGGCGGCAACCACGGTGCCGGGCGAATCGGTGTGGACGGCCAGCAGGGTGAACGCACCCTCGAGCTGCTGGCAGGCAAGCTGCATGGACTTTGCCAGATCCGCGTCGCCCTCGCCGCGGTAGATGGAGGCCAGCAGCGCTGCGGCCACCTCGGTGTCGGTTTCGGAAACAAACTCTGCGCCGGCGGCCAGCAGTTCGGCCTTCAGCTCGGCGAAGTTCTCGATAATGCCGTTGTGGATCACGGCCAGGCGTCCGTTGTCCGCCAGATGGGGGTGGGCGTTTTCATCGGTGGGGCCGCCGTGCGTGGCCCAGCGGGTGTGCCCGATACCGGTGGTGGCGGGGGTCAGGGGAGCCGCCTCCAGCTCGGCCACCAGGTTGGCCAGCTTGCCTGACTTCTTGCGGTATTCGATACCCAAGGGAGTGAGTACGGCGACGCCGGCCGAGTCATAGCCCCGGTATTCCAGCCGCCGAAGGCCTTCCATTACTACTTCGAGAGCTCCGTGCCCGCCTGCACTAATACCTGCAATGGCGTCCGGGCGGCCTGCATATCCAATAATTCCACACATAGCACTAAGCGTACCGGCCCGCGGACCGGATGCCGAAAGCATGGTGTCCTTCCGCCTGTTGCGGCATCATTGCGCGCTTCGGGCCGTTTGGGTTTGCCTGCTGTTCAGGGCAGAATTCCTATGGTGACCGAACGCCATGTTAAGTCCTCCGCGGCCCAGCCGCCCGAGAGCAGTTTCACTCCCTTCGTCGAGCTGGACCGCAGGACCTGGTCGCGGCTGTCACATGAGATACGCTCCCCGCTCAACCAGGAGGACATCCTCCGGCTGCGCGGCGTCGGTGACCAGCTGAACCTGGATGAGATCAGGGAGGTCTACCTTCCGCTCTCCAGGCTGTTGAACCTGTATGTGGCGGCTGCAGGCCGCCTGCACAGTGCCACCACCACCTTCCTCGGCGAGAAGACCACCCGTACCCCGTTCGTGATCGGCGTGGCCGGATCCGTGGCTGTCGGCAAATCCACTACGGCCCGGGTCCTGCGTGAAATGCTGCGCCGCTGGCCGGAAACTCCGAACGTGGAACTGATCACCACGGACGGTTTCCTGTACCCCAACGCAGAACTGGAACGCCGCGGGCTGATGCAGCGCAAGGGCTTCCCGGAATCCTATGACCGACGCCGGCTGCTGCGCTTTGTCAGCGAGGTGAAGAGCGGCGCCGAGGAGGTCCGGGCGCCGAAGTATTCGCACCTGACGTACGACATTGTCCCCGGCGAGGAGATAGTGGTCCGCCGGCCGGACGTGCTCATAGTCGAGGGGCTGAATGTCCTCGCCCCGGCCCGGACGCGCGCCGACGGGCGTGCCGGCCTTGCACTGAGCGATTTCTTCGATTTCTCGATTTACGTGGACGCGCGCACCTCCTACATCGAGGAATGGTACGTCCAGCGTTTCCAGTCGCTGCGCACCGGGGCCTTCGCTGACCCGGCATCCTACTTCCACCGCTACGCGGATCTGACGGACGAAGAGGCCCGGGCCACGGCCCTGGACATCTGGAAGCGGATCAACGAGCCGAACCTCATCACCAACGTGCTGCCCACGAGGGGCCGCGCCCAGCTGGTGCTGACCAAGGACGCGGACCACTCGGTGCGGCGGATGCTCCTGCGCAAGACGTAGGCCGGCGCGGGACTAGGTCCCGCGCCGGTGCAGTGCTGCTAGACCGTTGCTCCGGCGCCTGCGTTGAGGGCCAGATGGGTTTCCACCGTTTCGGCCAGCCGCCGTGCGGTCTCGGCGGCTGTCTCCATGTCCGCGGCTTCCACCATGACCCGGACCACCGGTTCGGTGCCCGAGGGCCGGAGCAGTACGCGCCCCGTTTCGCCCAGTGCCTGCCCGGCCTGCTGGACTGCGAGCCGTACCGGCTCGTTGGTCTCGACGGCGGACTTGTCCACGCCCTTGACGTTGATGAGCACCTGCGGGAGCTTCTGCATCACGCCGGCCAGCTGCTTCAGGGTCCGTCCGGTCCGCGCAACCTGTGCCGCCAGCTGCAGGCCGGTGAGGACGCCGTCTCCGGTGGTCGCGTATTCGGAGAAGATGACGTGCCCGGACTGTTCCCCGCCGAGGCTGTAGCCGCCGCGGCGCATCCCTTCGAGCACGTAGCGGTCCCCCACACCGGTTTCGATGAGCTCGATGCCGGCCTCGCGGAGGGCGAGCTTCAGGCCGAGGTTGCTCATGACGGTAGCCACCAGCGCATTGTCCTTGAGCTTGCCGGCTTCCTTCATGGCAATGGCCATGATTGCCATGATCTGGTCACCGTCCACCACCGTGCCTTCATGGTCCACGGCAAGGCAGCGGTCGGCGTCGCCGTCGTGGGCGATACCCAGGTCGGCTCCATGCGCCACCACGGCTGCCTGCAGCTGCTCCAGGTGGGTTGAACCGTAACCCTCGTTGATGTTGAGTCCGTCCGGCTCGGCGCCGATGACCACTACTTCGGCACCTGCGTCGGCGAAGACCTGGGGAGAGCAGCCGCTCGCTGCCCCGTGTGCGCAGTCCAGGACGACCTTCAGGCCCTCGATGCGGTTGGGGAGGGTTTGCAGCAGGTGGACCACGTACCGGTCCTCGGCATCGGCGAAGCGGTGGATCCGCCCCACCTCGCTTCCGGTGGGGCGCATGCTGGGCAGCGCCATTTCGGCCTCGATGGCGTCCTCGACGGCGTCATCCAGCTTCTGCCCGCCGCGGGCCAGGAACTTGATGCCGTTGTCGGGGGCAGCGTTGTGGGAGGCGGAGATCACCACGCCGAAATCCGCGCCGAGGTCAGCAACCAGGTACGCCGCGGCCGGGGTCGGCAGAACGCCGGCGTCGTAGACATCAACACCGGAGCTGGCCAGTCCGGCCTCCATGGCGGCGGAGATAAAGTCACCGCTGATGCGCGGGTCCCGGGCCACCACAGCGACCGGACGACGGCCCTGTTCTACCCGGCGATGGCCCAGCACCACTGCTGCGGCCTGTGCGAGGCCCAGGGCAACTTCGGCGGTAATCAGCCCGTTCGCCAGCCCACGGACGCCGTCCGTTCCAAACAATCTAGTCATTACGTATCCTCAAGCAGGTTGTAGCCACAGCGGGAGCCGCTCACGGGCAACTTACTGGCCCATTCTGCCACCGGTGCACCCATGTCTCCGAAACGGGAAACGCGAAAGTGTGCGCCAGTCAGGCAGATACCGCTCGGCTGTGTGGTCAAGCCGACGTCCCGCGGCCGCATTAACGCCAAAAGGCAGCCGCCGTAGCGACTGCCTTTTGGTAAAACCCCACGCTCTTCGGCGCTTATGAACCCAAGCCCTGAAACCGGCGCTTGTGGAGCCAAGCGCTAAAAAGCGCCGAGGGCCCCGGGGTGTATTCGCTCCAGCGAATACACCCCGGGTAGGCGCTTTTTAGCGCTTGGAGTACTGAGGTGCCTTACGGGCCTTCTTGAGACCGGCCTTCTTACGCTCGATGACGCGGGCGTCACGAGTCAGGAAGCCTGCCTTCTTCAGGGCGGGGCGGTTGTTCTCGCGGTCGATCTCGTTCAGCGAGCGGGCAACGCCCAGACGCAGCGCGCCGGCCTGGCCGGAGGGGCCGCCGCCGTGGATGCGTGCAATGACGTCGTAGGCGCCTTCGAGGTCAAGAAGCTTGAACGGCTCGTTGACTTCCTGCTGGTGCAGCTTGTTCGGGAAGTAATCCTCGAGCTCGCGGTCGTTGACGATCCACTTGCCGGTACCCGGGACGAGGCGCACGCGGGCAATAGCCTGCTTGCGGCGTCCGACGGCGGAGCCGGGGACGGTCAGGGCGGGGCGTTCCTTGACGTCGGCCTGAACCGAGTCAGAGGATTCCGAGGTGTAGCTCGAAAGCTCCTCGGTGTTTTCATTGAGCTCTTCAGTGTTCTGAGCCACGATTCTCCTTGAATTAATTTCTTAGTTGGCGGGCCAGAACTACTGGGCGACCTGGTTGATTTCGTAGGTCTTGGGCTGCTGAGCGGCGTGCGGGTGCTCGGCACCGCGGTAGACCTTCAGCTTGCTGATCTGATCAGCAGCCAGGGAGTTCTTGGGCAGCATGCCGCGGATGGCCTTCTCAACTGCACGTACCGGGTTCTGCTCCAGCAGTTCGGCGTAGTTGACGGAGGACAGACCGCCCGGGTAACCCGAGTGGCGGTAGGCACGCTTCTGTTCGAGCTTGGCGCCGGTCAGGGCAACCTTCTCGGCGTTGATGATGATGACGAAATCGCCCATGTCCATGTGGGGAGCAAAGGTCGGCTTGTGCTTTCCGCGCAGCAGTGTTGCGGTCTGGCTGGCAAGACGGCCTAGGACAACGTCGGTGGCGTCAATGACGTGCCACTGGCGGTTGATGTCGCCGGGCTTCGGGGTGTACGTACGCACGGTGTTTGCCTTCGTTTCTTCTTCTTAGGTGGCGCGCCGCCCATGGATGCCATGGACAGTGCAGCTTCTCTATGCGTTACCGGATGGTCAGGTGAGGACTGAATTAACCAGTGGTCCTGAGATCTCGGCTATTTCCCCGGGGCCAGGTGGCTCTGCAACTGAGCCGCTCCCGTGGGCATAGGCCTATCGAGGTAGGACACGCACAACGACTATAAACAATAGCCTGCTTGAGTAGTCAGGTCAAAAGCTGTCCCCGCGTTATGGCTCCAGCGCCGGATATTGGTTTTGCCCCTATTTTAGGACCGCAGCGCCCGGATCGGCTATTCGCGCTGCGCCCGGGTCAGCTCGGCACGCCGGGCCAGATCGGAGTCGGCCGGATAGCGGACTTCCTCCAGCACCAGCGGGTGCGGCGGGGCCAGGAGTGACTTCGAGTCCCGGATCCGCGCGAACATGCGTTCGGCAAGCCACTGGGGGCGCCGCTCCCCCGAGCCGACCAGCAGTGAGCCGCCCACCAGCGAGCGGACCATGTTGTGGCAGAAGGCGTCAGCCTGGATGTGGGTGCTGATAACTCCGTCACCGCCTCGGTGGAAGCTGAACTCCAGGAGTTCACGGGTGGTGGTGGATCCGGTCCGCGGTTTGCAGAAGGAGAGGAAGTCCCGGATGCCCAGCACGCCGGCTGCGGCTTCGTTCATCCGGTCGATGTCCAGGGGTGCCTTGAACCACAGCGTGGTGTGCCGGGACAACGGATCCCGGGTTTCGGGCAGGTCGCAGATGCGGTAGCTGTAGCGGCGCCAGAGGGCCGAAAAGCGTGCGTCGAAGCCTGCCGGGGCAGGGACGGCCGACAGCACTTCCACGGCTCCGCCCAGGGCATCCACGGCGCGCCGCTGGAGGCCTGCTTCCCGCGCCGGCATGGTCAGCTCCTTGTTCAGCACCCCGTGCAGCCTGCGCCGCAGGGAGACTCCCGGGTCCATGTCCCGCCCCCTGGCCAGCTCGTGCCATTCGGATGCAGTGAGGTCGAAGTGCACCACCTGGCCGCGGGCGTGGACGCCGGCGTCGGTCCGCCCGGCCACTGTCGTCCGGACCGGGCGGCGCAGCAGGACTGCCAGCCCGTCTTCGACCAGGCCCTGGACGGTCCGCAGGCCGGGCTGGGCGGCCCAGCCGGAGAACGGAGCACCGTCGTAGGCGAGGTCCATCCGGACGCGGAAAGGCCCGCCATCCATTCCGGGGACGGCGGGCCTTTCAATAGTCATAGCACCCATATTAAGGGCACCGGGACTTCAGCGAAGAATTACTTCTTCTCTTCGGTCGCTTCGACAGCCTCATCAGCGGAGTCGGCAGACTCAGCCGAATCGGCGGACTCAGCGGAATCGGCAGATTCTGCCGACTCAGCGGAATCTGCAGACTCAACGGCAGGCGCCGGAGCGGCTGCAGCGGCAGCGGTGCTGGCTTCGGCCACTACCGACTGCTTGGCAGAAAGCGGCTCCAGGACCAGTTCGATGACAGCCATGGGAGCGTTGTCGCCCTTGCGGTTGCCGATCTTGGTGATACGGGTGTAGCCGCCGTCGCGCTTCTCGACTGCCGGAGCAATGTCGGTGAAGAGCTCGTGGACGATGCCCTTGTCGGAGATCAGGGCCAGGACGCGACGGCGGGAGGACAGGTCCCCGCGCTTTGCGAACGTGATCAGGCGCTCTGCGTAGGGACGCAGACGCTTGGCCTTGGTCACCGTGGTGGTGATCTGCTTGTGCTCGAACAGCTGCGCGGCAAGGTTGGCCAGCATCAGTCGCTGGTGTGCCGGGCTGCCTCCGAGGCGCTTACCCTTGGTGGGTGTAGGCATTACTTTTTCTCCTCAAACGGTGCCGTGCGGTGCTCAATGGCCCGAACGGCAAGAATTTGCTTCAGTTAGAGCTCGTCGTCCGAGTACTCGGACTCGTCCTCTTCAATAGCTGCGGCACGGGCGGCCAGGTCAAACCCGGGAGGGGAATCCTTCAGGGACAGACCCAGTTCAACCAGCTTTGCCTTCACCTCGTCGATGGACTTCGCGCCGAAGTTGCGGATGTCCATCAGGTCAGCCTCGGAGCGGGCTACGAGTTCACCCACGGTGTGGATGCCTTCGCGCTTGAGGCAGTTGTACGAACGCACGGTCAGCTCGAGGTCTTCGATCGGCAGGGCCATGTCGGCTGCCAGTGCGGCATCCGTGGGGCTCGGACCGATTTCGATACCTTCAGCGGCGGTGTTGAGTTCACGTGCCAGGCCGAACAGTTCAACCAGGGTGGTACCGGCAGAGGCGACAGCGTCGCGCGGTGCAATGGCATCCTTGGTTTCAACGTCAACGATCAGGCGATCGAAGTCGGTGCGCTGCTCAACACGGGTGGCTTCCACGCGGAAGGTCACCTTCAGAACCGGCGAGTAAATGGAGTCAACCGGGATACGGCCGATTTCCTGGTCACCGGACTTGTTCTGGCTGGCCGACACGTAGCCGCGGCCGCGCTCGATGGTCAGTTCGAGTTCGAACTTGCCCTTCGAGTTCAGCGTGGCGATGTGCAGGTCGGGGTTGTGGAACTCCACGCCGGCCGGCGGAGCGATGTCCGCGGCCGTAACCACGCCGGGGCCCTGCTTGCGCAGGTAAGCCACAACGGGTTCGTCGTGCTCGGAGGAAACCGAGAGGTTCTTGACGTTCAGGATGATCTCAGTGACATCTTCCTTGACGCCGGGAACCGTCGTGAACTCGTGCAGCACGCCCTCGATGCGGATGCTGGTTACAGCGGCACCGGGAATGGAGGACAGCAGGGTACGACGGAGGGAGTTACCAAGGGTGTAACCGAAACCCGGCTCCAGGGGTTCAATGATGAACCGTGAGCGGTTGTCGGCTACGACTTCTTCAGTGAGGGTGGGGCGCTGTGCAATGAGCACTTGCATTTCCTTTCAGCGAGCATCCGCTATATGACGCAACACAAATGGTGGAAACGACGACGACGGGTCTTCCGCGGGCGTCTTGGACGGCTAACAGCCAGCCCGGGACCGGCGCCCTCCGGCGGGCAACCCACTTGGAAAAGTGGGCTGCCCGCCGGGGAAACCGGAACCGCAGTGCTGCTTATACGCGGCGGCGCTTCGGGGGACGGCAACCGTTGTGTGCGCTCGGGGTGACATCCTGAATGGAGCCAACCTCCAGGCCGGTGGCCTGCAGTGAACGGATGGCGGTCTCGCGACCGGAGCCCGGACCCTTCACGAAGACGTCGACCTTGCGGACGCCGTGCTCCTGTGCGCGCTTCGCGGCAGCTTCAGCAGCCATCTGAGCAGCGAACGGGGTGGACTTACGGGAGCCCTTGAAGCCAACCTCACCGGCGGAAGCCCATGAGATAACAGCACCGGACGGGTCCGTGATGGACACGATGGTGTTGTTGAAGGTGCTCTTGATATGCGCCTGGCCGAGCGCGATATTCTTCTTATCCTTGCGACGCGGTTTGCGGACCGCTCCACGAGTCTTGGGGGGCATTACTTCTCCTACAAAGAGTTTGGTTTAGGTGGCCCGGATTCGGGCCGTGGCCGAAGACCGCTTATTTAGCGGCCGGCCTTCTTCTTACCGGCAACGGTGCGCTTCGGGCCCTTGCGGGTACGAGCGTTGGTCTTCGTGCGCTGACCGTGGACGGGCATGCCGCGGCGGTGCCGGATGCCCTGGTAGCTGCCGATTTCAACCTTGCGGCGGATGTCGGCGGCCACCTCACGGCGGAGGTCACCCTCAACCTTGAAGTTGCCCTCGATGTAGTCACGCAGCTGAACGAGTTCAGCGTCGGTGAGGTCCTTGACGCGAGTTTCCGGGCTGATGCCGGTCTCTACAAGGGTCTGCTCTGCACGGGTCTTGCCCACGCCGTAGATGTAGGTAAGCGCAATCACTACCCGCTTTTCGCGGGGAATGTCAACGCCAGCGAGACGTGCCATATCGGCGGTTCTCCTTTGGTTATTACCGGAGGTCTGAAGCAGTGCGTCCCTGTTGCCAGGTCCCCGGCCTCCGTACCGGGGGTATGCGTCACGCGTATAGACGCTGCACTGCCATATTCAATTAACTACGCGTGGGCTGATCCCTGAAATCAGGGGCCCTCTTACCGTTGCCCTTTCGGGCTCCGGAGCTAGAGAAGCAGATTAGCCCTGGCGCTGCTTGTGGCGCGGGTTCTCGCAGATCACCATGACTCGACCGTTACGGCGAATCACCTTGCACTTATCGCAGATCTGCTTGACGCTCGGCTGGACCTTCATGGTTTTCCTTTGCGTGGTTGCAGGGTTGAGCTTGAACGGTCAGTGAACCGGCTGAGCGGTGCGCTGTCCGTCTTTGCAGCGGTTTATTTGTAGCGGTAGACGATGCGACCCCGGGTGAGGTCGTACGGGCTAAGTTCCACCACAACGCGGTCTCCAGGGAGGATGCGAATGTAGTGTTGACGCATCTTTCCCGAGATGTGTGCGAGCACAATGTGGCCGTTGGCCAGCTCAACGCGGAACATCGCGTTGGGCAGGGCTTCGTTTACCGAGCCCTCGATCTCAATGACGCCGTCTTTCTTGGCCATATCCTCCGCTAACGTCTGTGTCACCGGCTTGACGCCGGCAACGGTTTTTCGAATGTGGCCGTTCCACCGGCCCAGCCACCGCATCGGCGCACAAAGCATCGAAAGCGGTCAATCCGGGCACGAATGTAGAGACAACCAACAGATAACTCTACGGGAAGACCCCCCATAAGTTAAATCGCTCCGGCTGTCCAGTTCCCGCACCGGGTGTTTCCCCACGCCGCCAGCGCGCCGGGACGGTTGGTGATGATCCCGTCCACCCCCGCATCGAAGGCTTCCAGCCACTGTGCCGGGCGGTCCAGGGTCCACGGATACACGGACATCCCGTCGGCACGCAGCCGCGCCGTCAGGTCCGGGCGCTCGGCCAGGAACCGCCCGCCGGGATTGCACGCTGCAGCCTCCACCCGGAAGAGGAACCGCTGCAGCGCCGTCTCTCCATGCCTGCCCGACGGTGCTGTGCCGACCAGCAGTCCCCGCCGGAATTCCGGGGCGGCCAGGGCCAGGGCTGCTACGGTCCGCCGCGAAAAGGCCTGCACGAGAATGCGGTCTTTCAGTCCCGCCGCCCACAGGGCATCCGCCACAGGCTCCACCCCGCGGGGACTCCACTCTCCCTTGAACTCGAGTACCAGCCCCAGTTGCTGCCGGTCGGACAGGAACGTCACGAGGTCCCCGAGCGTCGGCACCGGCACTCCCCTGTGGTTTTCGGAAAACCAGGCACCGGCATCCGCCACGGCGAGCCGGGCGGCCGAGGTGCGGCTCACGCGCCCGCGCAGATTGGTCGTCCGGCCCAGTTTCGCGTCGTGCAGGAGCACCGCGGTTCCGTCGGCCGTGAGGCGAAGATCCGTTTCGATCATCGCAGCTCCGGCTGCTGCCGCCGCGGCAAATGCCGGAAGGGTGTTCTCCGGTGCCGCCGAACTGTTTCCCCTGTGGGCGATCACTGCCGGCAGGTTGCTCAGGGATCGTGCCGCCGGGGCTGCTGCTCTGTACGTCGAGGCCATGACTTCACGGTAAGGTGGCGGACCGCTCGAAAGCCGGGAAAACACCACTCTTCACCGGCCGTCCGCCAAGGATTCCCCGTGACATCAGCTGCAGTTCATCCAGGCCGCCGGCGGGACCCCGGCCCCCGGGCACGTGCCCGCACCGAGGCCGGCCCGTCGCGTCTGCGCATCCGCCCCGGGAAAACCGGCAGGCCCCGTTCCTAGAAGGAACGGGGCCTGCCGGTTTAGTGCATGCGGAGGATTCCCTAGGGAATCGGAACCGGGGTAACCCCCAGCGGTTCCAGCCGGGAGGCACCGCCGTCGGGCGCCGTGAGCACCCAGATCCCCTTTTCATGGATCGCGACGGAGTGCTCCCACTGGCTGGAACGGCTGCCGTCTTCGGTGACAACTGTCCAATCGTCATCGAGCGTGCGGGTGAGGATCTTGCCGCGTACCAGCATCGGCTCGATGGCCAGGCACAGGCCCGGCCGCAGCTTCGGCCCGCGGTGTCCGGTGCGGTAGTTCAGGACATCGGGTGCCTGATGCATTTCGGTGCCGATGCCGTGGCCGACATAGTCCTCGAGGATTCCCAGCTTCTTGCCCGGGACGCTGCTGACATAGTCGTCCACGGCGTCGCCGATGTCCCCCACGAACTTGCCTTTGGCAGCAGCGGCAATGCCGTGCCACATGGCGTTCTCGGTGACATCCGACAGCCGCTGGTCCTCCGGATCCGGCGTACCCACGATCACGGTTCGTGCGGAGTCCGAGTGCCAGCCGTTCACCACTGCACCGCCGTCGATGGAAATGATGTCGCCGTCCTGCAGCACCCGGTCTCCCGGAATGCCGTGGACAACTTCTTCATTCACGGACGTGCAGACCGTGGCCGGGTAGTCGTAGTACCCCAGGAAGTTGGAGGTGGCTCCCGCTTCCTTGAGTACCCGGGCAAATACTGCATCGATTTCGCGTGTACTGACGCCGACGTCGGCGGCCTTGACCGCCGCGTCGAGCGCTGAGATCAATACAAGGCCGGCTTCGCGCATGATGCGCATCTGCTCGTTGGTTTTGTATTCGATTCGAGGCTGGCCGAACATGTGTCTTCTAACTTCCTAGCGGATAACGTTTTGCGCCGGACTTTCTTAGCGCAGGTCCTTCAGTGCTTCCATGACACGCTCGGTGACTTCGTCGATGCCGCCGAGGCCATCCACCCGGGTGACGATTCCGCGGTCCTCGTAACGGGCGACGACGTCGGCCGTCTGCTGCTTGTAGAGGTCCAGGCGGTGCCGGATGACGTCTTCCGTGTCGTCGCTGCGGCCCTCGAGTTCCGCGCGCCGGAGCAGGCGGGCCACGAGTTCGTCGTCGTCGGCGGTCAGGAGGAGTACCGCGTCAAGCTTCTGGCCGTTGCCGGCCAGGATGTCGTCGAGTTCTTCAACCTGCGCCACGGTGCGCGGGTAGCCGTCCAGCAGGAAGCCCGATTCGACGTCGCCGTCAGCCAGCCGGCTGCGGACCATGGCGTTGGTGACGGTATCCGGAACGAAGTTGCCGGCGTCGA
The DNA here is from genome assembly GCF_024385485.1 of Arthrobacter sp. zg-Y1116. Taxonomy (NCBI): domain Bacteria; kingdom Bacillati; phylum Actinomycetota; class Actinomycetes; order Micrococcales; family Micrococcaceae; genus Arthrobacter; species Arthrobacter sp. zg-Y1116. The sequence continues at coordinate 419,226 of NZ_JANFLR010000001.1, forward strand.
TGTATTTCTTCGCCTCCACGCCCAGGGGCGTTTCCTCTTTCACGTTCGAGCGGAAAATGTCGCCGGTTGATATTGCCGTGACACCGAGCCGGTCCGAGATCCGAGCGGCCTGAGTTCCTTTACCGGCGCCGGGAGGCCCGATAATCAGCATTCTTGTCATCGCAATAACCCTTCGTAGTGACGTTGCTGGAGCTGCGCGTCAATTTGCTTAACCGTTTCCAGTCCCACACCAACCATGATGAGGATTGACGTTCCGCCGAACGGGAAGTTCTGGTTAGCTCCAACCAACACCAGAGCAATCAGCGGGATCAGGGCGACAAAGCCCAGGTAAAGGGCGCCGGGCAGCGTGATCCGGGAGAGCACGTACTGCAGGTATTCGGCGGTGGGGCGGCCGGCCCGGATGCCGGGAATGAAGCCGCCGTACTTCTTCATGTTCTCCGAGACCTCGTCCGGGTTGAACGTGATGGAGACGTAGAAGTAGGTGAAGAAAACGATCAGCAGGAAGTACACCAGCATGTACAGCGGGTGGTCGCCGCTGACGAGGTAGTTGTTGATCCAGACCACCCATCCCGGCGGCGTGCCCTGCGAGGGAGTATTGAACTGCGCCAGCAGGCTGGGCAGGTAGAGCATGGAGGATGCGAAGATCACGGGGATCACGCCGGCCATGTTCACCTTGATCGGAATGTAGGTGTTCGTGCCCCCTACGGTCCGCCGGCCGACCATGCGCTTGGCGTACTGCACCGGAATGCGGCGCTGCGACTGCTCCACGAAGATGACCAGGGCCACCGTCAGGACGCCGACGGCGATGACGGCCAGGAAGATGGTCCAGCCCTGTGCGCTGAGGATGGCGCCAAGGGCGCTGGGGAAGGACGCCGCGATCGAGGTGAAGATGAGCAGCGACATACCGTTGCCCACACCCTTTTCCGTGACGAGCTCGCCCATCCACATGATGACGCCGGTACCGGCGGTCAGCGTGACGATGAGCAGCAGGACGGTGACCAGGTTGTCGTCCGGGATGATCGGCAGGGCGCACTGGTTGTTGAAGAGTGCACCCGAGCGGGCCAGGGAGACGACCGTCGTCGCGTTGAGCAGGCCCAGCGCGATGGTGAGGTACCGCGTGTACTGGGTGAGCTTCGACTGGCCCTGCTGACCCTCTTCGTAGAGGGCCTGGAAGTGCGGGATCACGACGCGCAGCAGCTGAACAATGATGCTGGCGGTGATGTAGGGCATGATGCCGAGGGCAAAGATGGAGACCTGCAGCAGCGCACCGCCGCTGAAGAGATTGACGAACTGGTAAATACCACCGGAGGTGGCACCCAGATTCAAGCACTGCTGCACATTGCCGTAGTCAACACCCGGGGCCGGGATAAAAGCACCCATGCGGAAGATAGTGATGATTCCCAGCGTAAACAACAGCTTGCGTCGCAGGTCTGGTGTCCGGAAAGCCCGGCCAATAGCGCTAAGCAAGCGTCCTCCTGAAGTTTGGAAAGTCCGATCCGGACTTGTGACAGAAACAGAGTCTAGCCGCTCGCGGCCCGTACTGCGTTAACGCCGTACTGGACGCGGTAGTTGCCTTAAACGGAACTGAACTCCCGGCGGACCGGATGGGGTCCGCCAGGAGTTCAGTGGTGAAACGTTGGATCGTGCGCCCCTCCCCTGCCGGTACACGCAATGTGTCCGGACGGGGAGGGTAACAGACCCGCCACGAGGTCTTAGACCGTTGTGGTGGATCCGCCGGCTGCGGCGATCTTTTCTGCAGCGCTGGCGGAGAAGGCGTTGGCCTGGACATCAACCTTGACGGTGATGTCGCCGGAGCCGAGCACCTTGACGGGCTGGTTCTTGCGAACCGCGCCCTTGGCAACCAGTGCTTCGATATCCACGGCGCCGCCTTCGGGGAACAGTTCCGAGATCTTGTCCAGGTTTACAACCTGGAACTCGACCCGGAACGGGTTCTTGAAGCCGCGCAGCTTCGGCAGACGCATGTGCAGCGGAAGCTGACCGCCGGCGAAGCCTGCCTTGACCTGGTAGCGGGCAGCCGTACCCTTGGTACCGCGGCCTGCCGTCTTACCCTTGGAACCTTCACCGCGGCCTACGCGGGTCTTGGCCGTCTTGGCACCGGGTGCCGGACGCAGGTGATGGACCTTCAGAGTTCTGTTTTCTTCGGGCATGTTACTTCGCCTCCTCAACCTTCACGAGGTGCGGAACCGTGTTGATCATGCCAACGGTCACTGCATCAGCAGTACGGACGACAGAGTCGCCGATGTGCTTCAGGCCCAGTGAACGCAGCGTGTCGCGCTGATTCTGCTTACCACCGATGGTGGACTTGATCTGAGTGATTTCCAGTCGAGCCGTGCTAACGACGACGTTCTTCGGAGTCGACATCAGGCACCTGCCTTCTGCATGTTGCGGAGCATCGCGTAGGGAACGACCTGGTCGAGCGGAAGGCCGCGGCGTGCTGCCACTGCCTGGGGCTCTTCGAGGCGCTTCAGCGCATCAACCGTGGCGTGCACGATGTTGATGGCGTTGGAGGACCCGAGCGACTTGGACAGGACGTCGTGGATACCGGCGCATTCCAGAATGGCGCGGACCGGACCACCGGCGATAACACCGGTACCGGGGGAAGCCGGACGCAGCAGGACAACGCCTGCAGCAGCTTCACCCTGGACGAGGTGCGGGATGGTTCCACCGATGCGCGGGACGCGGAAGAAGGTCTTCTTGGCTTCTTCAACAGCCTTTGCAATAGCGGAGGGAACTTCCTTTGCCTTGCCGTAGCCAACGCCGACCATGCCGTTGCCGTCACCGACAACAACGAGGGCGGTGAAGCTGAAGCGACGGCCACCCTTGACCACCTTGGCAACGCGGTTGATGGTCACGACGCGTTCAATGAACTTGTCCTTCTCATCGTTGCGTCCGCCGTCGCGGCCACCGCGGCCACCGCGTTCGCCGCGGCCTCCACGGTCGGAGCCGCGCTGCTCGCCGCGACGTCCGCCGCGGCGGTCGTCGGTACCGGTGGCTGCGGCTTCCTTGGTCTCAGTTGCCTCAGCAGCTGTAGCTTCAGTCACCTGATTTTCCTTTTCCTTGTTTACCTCGGTCACAGTGCCAGCCCACCTTCACGTGCGCCGTCTGCAACTGCAGCAATACGGCCGTGGTAGCGGTTACCACCGCGGTCAAAGACAACGGCTTCGATGCCGGCGGCCTTCGACCGCTCAGCAACGAGTTCGCCGACGCGCTTGGCCTTGGCGGTCTTGTCGCCGTCCAGTGCACGCAGATCCGCTTCCATGGTGGAGGCGGAAGCCACGGTTACGCCGCGGCTGTCATCGACAACCTGGACGAAGATGTGGCGGGCAGAGCGGTTGACCACGAGGCGCGGACGAACCGCGGTTCCGGAAATCCGCTTGCGGATACGCAGCTGGCGTCGGCTGCGCAGGGCAGACTTGCTCTTGCTGTTTCGCTTCTTATTAATGCTGATGGCCATGGTTACTTACCAGCCTTTCCGACCTTGCGGCGGACAATCTCGCCGGCGTAACGAATACCCTTGCCCTTGTAGGGGTCGGGCTTACGCAGCTTGCGGATGTTGGCGGAAACCTCGCCCACCTGCTGCTTGTCGATACCGGACACGGTGACCTTCGTCGGGCCAACCACGGTAAGCGTGATGCCTTCGGGGGCCGCGACGGGGACCGGGTGGCTGTAGCCCAGGGCGAACTCGAGGTCCGAACCCTTCGCTACCACGCGGTAACCGGTACCAACGATTTCCAGATCCTTCTTGTAGCCTTCGGTCACGCCGGTGATCATGTTGGCGATCAGCGTGCGGGTCAGGCCGTGGAGGGCGCGGGATTCACGCTCGTCGTTCGGGCGGGTAACCGTGATGGTGCCGTCTTCAAGCGTTGCCGTGATCGGGCTGGGCACAGTGTGGCTCAGCTCGCCCTTGGCGCCCTTGACGGATACAACGTTGCCGTTGATGGCGATATCTACTCCGGCAGGAACCGGGATGGGCAGACGTCCAATACGTGACATTTTTCTTTCCCTTCCCTGCTACCAGACGTAGGCGAGGACTTCCCCACCTACACCCTTCTTGGCGGCCTGGCGGTCGGTCAGGAGACCTGACGACGTCGACAGGATTGCGATACCCAGACCACCCAGCACGTGCGGCAGGTTGGTGGACTTCGCGTAAACGCGCAGACCGGGCTTGGAGATGCGGCGAACGCCGGCGATGGAACGCTCGCGGTTCGGACCGAATTTGAGATCCAGGGTCAGCTTCTTGCCGACCTCGGCCTCTTCTTCCTTCCAGCCGGCGATGTAGCCCTCGGCCTTCAGGATGTCAGCAACGCGCGCCTTGAGCTTGCTGTAAGGCATGGACACGGAATCGTGGTATGCCGAGTTTGCATTGCGCAGACGCGTGAGCATATCTGCGACAGGATCTGTCATTGTCATTTGGGCTCTTGCCCTCCCTCGTAACGGTTTCCTGCAGGATCCCCGTGCGGCGTCGCCTCACGGATCTCCGTCGGACCTGTTACGTAGTAATTAATCTTCGGATTTGAACGGGAAGCCGAGCGCCTTCAGCAGCGCGCGTCCCTCGTCATCGGTCTTTGCGGTGGTAACCACGGTGATGTCCATGCCGCGTACGCGGTCGATCTTGTCCTGATCGATTTCGTGGAACATCGACTGTTCGGTCAGACCGAACGTGTAGTTGCCGTTGCCGTCGAACTGCTTGCCGTTCAGGCCGCGGAAGTCACGGATACGGGGCAGCGCCAGGGTGACCAGGCGGTCCACGAATTCCCACATGCGGTCGCCGCGCAGCGTAACGTGCGCACCGATCGGCATGCCTTCGCGCAGCTTGAACTGAGCGATGGACTTGCGTGCCTTGGTGACCTGGGGCTTCTGGCCCGTGATCTGGGTGAGGTCGCGTACCGCACCGTCAATGAGCTTGGAGTCCTTGGCGGCATCTCCAACACCCATGTTCACAACCACCTTGACGAGGCGGGGAACCTGGTTGACGTTCGAGTAGTTGAATTCGTCCTGCAGGGTCTGCTTGATCTCCGCTGCGTAGCGGGTCTTCAGACGGGGAACGATCTTGGTGACAGTCTCAGTCATTAGAGGTCCTTCCCAGAGCCCTTGGCCACGCGGATACGCACAGTGCGCTCACGGCCATCTTTTTCGACGGTTTCAGTGCGGAAGCCAACGCGGGTCGGCTTCTTGGTTTCCGGGTCGACAATGGCGACGTTGGAAACGTGGATCGGGGCTTCAACAACCTCGATGCCGCCGGTCTTGGAACCGCGGGAGGACTGGCCAACCTTGGTGTGCTTCGTGACGCGGTTGATGCCTTCAACGAGGATGCGGTTGCTCTCGGGGAAGACCTTCAGAACCTTGCCCTGCTTGCCGCGGTCTCCGCCGCGCTCAGCCTTAGCACCGGTGATGACCTGAACGAGGTCACCCTTCTTGATTTTTGCCATGGACTACAGCACCTCCGGAGCCAGCGAAATGATCTTCATGAACTTCTTGTCGCGAAGTTCGCGGCCAACGGGCCCGAAGATACGGGTACCGCGGGGGTCGCCGTCATTCTTCAAGATCACTGCAGCGTTCTCATCGAACTTGATGTAGGAACCGTCCTGGCGGCGGCGTTCCTTCTTGGTACGGACGATGACGGCCTTGACCACGTCGCCCTTTTTGACGTTGCCGCCGGGAATTGCATCCTTGACGGTGGCAACAATGGTGTCGCCAATGCCTGCGTAGCGACGGCCGGATCCACCGAGAACGCGGATGGTCAAGATTTCCTTGGCACCCGTGTTGTCGGCGACCTTCAGTCGCGACTCCTGCTGAATCACTTATTACTCCTGTCGTCGCGCCGGTTCTCGAAATGAGCCTTGCGGAACGGATATGGGTGGACCCCGTAATACTGGTACTCAACGCCGGGCGGACCGGCCGCACGCCAGTGCAGCCGCCTTGCGCGGCGTCGAACAAGATTATCGGGCTTTTGTCTCATTCGGCGGTGAGGAGGCAGTACCGGAGCCCCGGTTCGAGACCGGATTCCGGACACACTTCCGCACCACACAGACAAGATTTCAAGTTTATCGCGAAAAGGCCCCGGAAGCGAAATCGAAGATGATAACGCGGCCGGGGCCCTCACGCTGTGGACGGTGCCGGCGTGTTCTCCGCTTGTCGCGGGGAACACACCGGCGGGCCGGCCGGTACTTCTTACTACTAGGTTACTTGGCCTTTTCGAGGATCTCGACCAGGCGCCACCGCTTGGTAGCGGACAGCGGCCGGGTCTCGGCGATCAGCACGAGGTCACCAATGCCGGCAGCGTTCTGCTCGTCATGGGCCTTGCGCTTCTCGGTCCGGCGAATAACCTTGCCGTAAAGGGCGTGCTTCACGCGGTCTTCAACCTGGACAACGATGGTCTTATCCATCTTGTCCGAGACCACGTAGCCGCGTGCGGTCTTCCGGTACCCGCGGGCATCGGCGCCGTTTGCGTCAGTTGTCACTGCTGCCTCATTCTTGTTTTCGCTCACTTGGCATCATCCTCAGCGACCTTGGCTTCAGCTTCAGACTTGGTAGCCTTCTTCTTTGACTTCTTCGGTGCCTCGGGTGCTGCTTCCTCAACGGGAGCGACAACCTCGGGACGAATGCCCAGCTCGCGCTCACGCAGCACCGTGTAGATGCGGGCGATATCGCGCTTCACTGCACGCAGACGACCGTGGTTTTCCAGCTGGCCGGTAGCCGACTGGAAGCGGAGGTTGAACAGCTCCTCCTTGGCCTTGCGCAGTTCTTCTACGAGACGGTCCTTATCGAAGCCGTCCAGCTGCTCGGTTGTCAGCTCTTTTGATCCAACTGCCATTTCTATTCACCACCCTCGCGACGCACAATGCGTGCCTTCAACGGCAGCTTATGGATCGCCAGGCGCAGGGCCTCACGAGCTACCTCTTCGGAAACACCGGAGAGTTCGAAGAGAACCCGGCCCGGCTTGACGTTTGCAACCCACCACTCCGGAGAACCCTTACCGGAACCCATACGGGTTTCAGCAGGCTTCTTCGTCAGCGGACGGTCCGGGTAGATGTTGATCCAGACCTTACCGCCGCGCTTGATGTGGCGTGTCATGGCAATACGCGCAGCTTCAATCTGGCGGTTGGTGACGTATGCAGGCGTCAGAGCCTGGATACCCCACTCGCCGAAGCTGACGGCAGTGCCGCCGGTTGCAGCGCCGGAGCGACCCGGGTGGTGCTGCTTACGGTATTTGACTCGACGTGGGATAAGCATTTAAGCCTGTCCTCCTTCTGCTGCGGGGGCAGCTGCCTCAGCGGCCGGAGCCTCTGCAGCAGCAGGCGCGGCGGCTTTGTCGCCGCGCTCGGGACGACGACGGCGGTCGCCGCCACGGTCACCGCGGTCGGCCGGGCCGCGGCCCGGACGATCGTTGGAGCGTCCGCGGGACGGTGCAGCAGCCTGCTGTGCAGCCAGTTCCTTAGCGGTAACGTCGCCCTTGTAGATCCAGACCTTCACGCCGATGCGGCCGAAGGTGGTCTTGGCTTCGAAGAAACCGTAGTCGATCTGCGCGCGGAGGGTGTGCAGGGGCACACGGCCTTCGCGGTAGAACTCGGAACGGCTCATTTCAGCGCCGCCCAGACGACCGGAGCACTGGATACGGATACCCTTGGCGCCGGCACGCTGTGCGGACTGGATGGCCTTCTTCATCGCACGGCGGAAAGCCACGCGGGAAGAGAGCTGCTCAGCAACACCCTGGGCAACAAGCTGTGCTTCCATCTCGGGGTTCTTGACCTCGAGGATGTTCAGCTGGACCTGCTTGCCGGTGAGCTTTTCGAGCTCGCCGCGGATGCGGTCCGCTTCGGCGCCGCGGCGGCCGATCACGATGCCCGGACGTGCAGTGTGGATATCCACACGAACACGGTCACGGGTGCGCTCGATCTCAACCTTGGCGATGCCGGCGCGGTCCATGCCGGTGGACATCAGCTGACGGATCTTGATGTCCTCGCGGACGAAGTCCTTGTAACGCTGGCCCGGCTTGTTGCTGTCAGCAAACCAGTGCGATACGTGGTCAGTGGTGATGCCGAGTCGGAACCCGTGCGGGTTTACCTTCTGTCCCACTTAGCGTTCCTCCTCGATCGTAGGGGTTGCGACTACCACGGTGACGTGGCTGGTCCGCTTGTTGATGCGGTAGGCGCGGCCCTGGGCCCGCGGCTGGAACCGCTTCATGGTGGGTCCTTCGTCAACGAATGCTTCGCTGACGAAGAGGTCACCCTCGTCGAAGGCCACGCCGTCACGGTCCGCGAGGACACGTGCATTGGCCATAGCCGACTGAATTACCTTAAGTACCGGCTCCGAAGCTGCCTGGGGGGCAAACTTCAGAATTGCCAGAGCCTCATTCGCTTGCTTGCCACGAACAAGGTTGACGACGCGCCGGGCCTTCATAGGCGTTACGCGGATATGACGCGCAATTGCCTTGGCTTCCATTGCTTTCCTTCTCTCGTCTTCTGCCGAAAGAGCAGCGCCTAGCGGCGCTTGCCCTTGCGGTCGTCCTTCACATGGCCGCGGAATGTCCGCGTCAGAGCGAATTCGCCGAGCTTGTGCCCGACCATCGACTCGGTGACAAACACCGGAATGTGCTTACGTCCGTCGTGTACGGCGATCGTGTGCCCGAGCATGTCGGGGATGATCATCGAACGGCGGGACCACGTCTTGATGACGTTCTTGGTGCCCTTTTCGTTTTCGGCCGCTACCTTGAGAAACAGGTGCTGGTCGACGAAGGGGCCTTTCTTCAGGCTGCGTGGCATGTTTCCAGGCTCCTATCGCTTGTTCTTGCCGGAACGACGGCGACGCACAATGAGGTTGTCGCTCTCTTTATTGGGACGGCGGGTACGGCCTTCGCGCTTACCGTTCGGGTTGACCGGGTGGCGTCCACCGGAGGTCTTACCTTCACCACCACCGTGCGGGTGATCGACCGGGTTCATGGCGACACCACGGACGGTCGGGCGTACGCCCTTCCAGCGCATACGGCCGGCCTTGCCCCAGTTGATGTTCGACTGCTCGGCATTGCCGACCTCGCCGATCGTGGCGCGGCAGCGCACATCAACGTTGCGGATTTCACCGGAGGGCAGACGCAGCTGGGCGAAGCGGCCTTCCTTGGCAACGAGCTGAACGGATGCACCGGCGGAGCGGGCCATCTTGGCGCCGCCGCCCGGACGAAGTTCAACAGCGTGGATGGTGGTACCCACGGGGATGTTGCGCAGGGGCAGGTTGTTGCCGGGCTTGATGTCAGCGCCGGCGCCGGCCTCTACGAAGTCGCCCTGCTTGAGCTTGTTCGGAGCAATGATGTAACGCTTGGTGCCATCAACGTAGTGCAGCAGGGCAATGCGGGCGGTACGGTTCGGATCGTATTCGATCTCGGCAACGCGTGCGTTGACGCCGTCCTTGTCGTGGCGGCGGAAGTCGATCAGACGGTACTGACGCTTGTGTCCACCACCCTTGTGCCTGGTCGTGATCTTACCGGTGTTGTTACGGCCGCCCTTTTTGGGCAGCGGACGTACCAACGACTTTTCCGGCGTCGACCGCGTGATTTCGGTGAAGTCGGCTACGCTCGAGCCGCGACGGCCCGGGGTAGTCGGCTTGTATTTACGGATTCCCATTATTTATTCCTCGTTAAAGTGGTCTCCGCCCTAGCTGAGCGGACCGCCGAAGATGTCGATTGTGCCGTCCTTGAGGGTGACAATGGCGCGCTTGGTGTTCTTGCGCTGTCCCCATCCGAACTTGGTCCGCTTACGCTTACCGGCACGGTTGATGGTGTTGATCGAGTCGACCTTGACGGAGAAGATTTTCTCCACGGCCAGCTTGATCTCGGTCTTGTTGGAGCGGGGGTCGACCAGGAAGGTGTACTTACCTTCGTCGATCAGGCCGTAGCTCTTTTCCGAGACGACGGGTGCAAGCACTACGTCGCGCGGATCCTTAGCGGTGGTCGCGCTCACTTGGCGTCCTCCTTGACTGTGTTCTTGCCGACGAACTCGTCGTAGGCAGCCTTGGTGAAGACCACGTCGTCGGCAACAAGCACGTCATAGGTGTTCAGCTGATCTACGTAGATCACGTGAACAGCCGGAACGTTGCGCACGGAAAGTGCGGCAACATCGTTGGCGCGCTCGATAACAACGAGCAGGTTCTTGCGGTCGGAAACCGAACGCAGGGCGCTCAGTGCATCCTTGGTGGAAGGCTTGGTGCCTTCAACCAGGGATTCGAGGACGTGGATACGGCCGTTGCGTGCCCGGTCCGACAGGGCGCCGCGCAGTGCAGCAGCCTTCATCTTCTTGGGGGTGCGCTGGCTGTAATCGCGGGGCGTCGGTCCGTGGACAACGCCGCCGCCGGTCATGTGAGGAGCACGGATGGAGCCCTGACGAGCCCGGCCGGTGCCCTTCTGCTTGAACGGCTTGCGGCCTGCGCCGCTTACCTCGGCGCGCGTCTTCGTCTTGTGCGTACCCTGGCGGGCGGCTGCAAGCTGAGCAACTACCACCTGGTGGAGCAGCGGTACGTTCGTCTGAACGTCGAAGATCTCTGCGGGGAATTCAACAGTGGTTTCGTTAGCCATGAGACTAAGCTCCCTTCACGGCAGAGCGTACGAGGACGACCTGGCCGCGGGCGCCGGGAACGGCACCCTTGATCAGCAGGAGCGACTTCTCGGCGTCCACACCGTGAACCGTGAGGTTCATGGTGGTGTGACGGACGGCGCCCATGCGGCCCGCCATCCGAACGCCCTTGAAGACGCGGCCCGGGGTGGATGCGCCACCGATGGAACCCGGCTTACGGTGGTTCTTGTGTGCACCGTGGGAGGCACCAACGCCATGGAAGCCGTGACGCTTCATGACACCGGCAAAGCCCTTACCCTTGGAGGTTCCGGTGACGTCGACCTTCTGGCCGGCCGCGAACATCTCAACGGAGAGTTCCTGGCCCAGCTCGTAAGTGTCGGCATCGGCGGTACGCAGTTCAACTACGTGGCGGCGCGGCGTAACGCCGGCCTTTTCAAAGTGGCCGGCCAGCGGCTTGGTCACCTTGCGCGGGTCGATCTGGCCGTAGCCGATCTGAACGGCGGTGTAGCCGTCCTTTTCCGCGTTGCGCAGCTGCGTGATGACGTTGGAGTCAGCCTGGACGACGGTTACGGGGATGAGCTTGTTGTTCTCGTCCCAAACCTGGGTCATGCCGAGCTTGGTGCCCAGCAGTCCCTTTACCTGGCGTGTAAGTGAAGTAGACATAAGTATCCGCTCCCCCCCTACAGCTTGATTTCGATGTTCACGTCGGCAGGCAGGTCGAGACGCATGAGCGAGTCAACGGCCTTAGGCGTGGGGTCAATGATGTCGATCAGGCGCTTGTGCGTGCGCATTTCAAAGTGCTCGCGGCTGTCCTTGTACTTGTGCGGCGAACGGATAACAACGTAAACGTTCTTTTCCGTGGGCAGCGGCACGGGGCCTACTACCGTTGCGCCTGCACGCGTGACCGTCTCAACGATCTTCCGTGCTGATACGTCGATGACCTCGTGGTCATACGACTTCAGCCGGATGCGGATTTTTTGTCCCGCCATGGCGTCGTGCCTCTTTCTTCGAGTAATGCTCTCTGTACAGTTTTTGCACCGAACTGCCTTACGGCCTGGCGCCCCTCCAACAGACTGAATCCGGATAATTCCGGGTTCCTCACCCTGCCGAGGCTCCGACCCCCGCGCTCGGGCGTGTCGCGGTGTTGAGACCAACGACGCCGAGCAAGAATAGGGGCGGGTTATATATGGGCTCTTTCCCTGAAGGATCCGACCCTGCATCAGGCATTATCCTGACCGGGACGAAATCTCACCACTGCCTGGCCCCTGCTGTTCGCAGGAACGTGGGCGCGTGTGGGCACAAAAGCGCTTGAACAACTTCTCTAGTCTGCCAGACTCGGGCACAGATGGCTAATCAGGTATCTGTCTCCGGAGGTCTCCCTCCAGGGTCCCGACGCCGGGCTGCCCAAGTCCGTTCACGCTGCTCCCGGGGTAAACCCCTCAACGGGCGGCGTGTTAACTTCCACCAGTCTAACGCACCGAGGGCGGCGCCTTGGAAGTCAGGAGCTGCCGTCCCGGTTGGACCGGCGGATGCGCTTGGCCCGCTCGATTTCGGGGCGGAACCGCTTACGGGACCACCCGATACCTGCCACCACTGCGGCCACGATCACCAGAAGGATAAGGAATTCCATCTTCCGAGCCTAGCGGAGCCGTTGCCCGGCGTCAGCGGCACGGGGCTCCTCCTTAGTCTGCGCGCGGCGGTCTGCGCCTTGCACGGGATTGCTGCTGGTCCCTCCCCCGATCCCTCCGGCACCGGAGCCGGCCAGGTCGGCCGGAGCCGGTTGGCCGGTGCCGGAGAACAGCCTCTCCCCTGCGCTGCACGCGCCAAGGATCCGCCGGGCCGTCAGTGCGTGCGGTCCTCTTCGGGTCCCTGCATACGGCCCGGACCGTGTGCGTCCGTTCCGGGTCCGGCGTTGCTCCCGGATGCAGGCCCGACTCCATCGGCACTGCCGGTGGTGGAGGGTCCGAAGACCGCCGAGGCACTCCCCTGCGCCGGATACACCGCTGCCGGTGGCGCCGGCGGAGCAAACGCCGTTGCCGAACCCGACTGAGTGAACCCGGGCACCGGCACCGGAATGGCCGGTGGGGTCCCCTGCGTAGTTTGAACAGTTGGATTCCCCGGGTCATCGGTCCGCACGCGGGTGAGCCGCCAGACGGCCAGGGCGATCAGCCCGATACCCAGCAGGGCCAGGAGCAGGAACGTGTAGCCCCGCAGGTACCAAAGCACCGCCAGCGCTACACCGGCCGCGCCCCACAGGGTGAACAGCCGTCTGCTGGCCAGGAGGCCGAAGGCCAGGAGCCCGGCATGTGCCACCAGCGCCCAGAGCTGTTTTCCACCTCCACCGAAGATGACAGTGGACAGACCGCTGGCGGAAAGAATGACGGCCGAAACCACCAGGACCGCAGTGCCCCGCCGGTCACGTTTGCGAAGGAACTCGTAAGCCGCCAATCCGGCCAGGACGGTGGCCCAGTACTGCAGGGACCAGAATCCGCTGACGTGGCCCAGGACGAGCCAGCCCATCCGCTGCACCGCGAGTGCAGTCACCAGCACGGCGGCCTGCACTGCCTGCTCGCGGAATCGGGATGGAACCTCCAAGAGTGCCAACGCCAAGGCAGCAACCACAGTCAGTGCACCGGCTGCGGCGGACGAATCCGGGGCCATTGCCGGTATGGCGGCCAGAGCCGGGATAAGGGCCGACGCCGAACCCAGGATGCGCCGGCGGAGCTGCGAGGGCGAAATGCTGCCCGCCGCACCACCGGTCCCGGACTCTTCGACCGGACGGACGGGGGTAAGGAGGCGGATGGCTTGGAGAACAGCCACGGTCCCCCAGAGCGGCAGCAGCGAAGCGAAGCCGGTGTCCCCGCTGCCGGCCAGGATCGTGTCGAAGAGTCCCCGGAACAGGACCATCATTCCTACGGTGAGCAGGACCGGCGTCCCAACGGCCAGCCAGGTGAGGCTGCGCGTATAGGAGACCGCCAGGAAGATCACTGCGCCCAGGACGAAGGCAGCAGCCGTCAGGAAGCGGTTGTCTGCGGCCGCGCTGATCGCAAGGACGGTAGAGGTATACCCGATGGCAGTTACCAGCAGTGCCGTACGGGTGGGCTCGTCGAGGGACCGGCGCGCTTCCCCGCACAATGCCGCCGCTGCGAGGACGAGCAGAACCGATCCTGCCGCGCCGGTGGTGAGCAGCGGTTCCGGAATTGGCCCCCGGCTGCTGAACTCCAGCAGGTCGGCGAGGACCAGCCCCAGCACACCCAAAGCGTACGCGGCGGGATAAACAACCCAGGCTGACCTCGGGTGGCCTTCCGCGCGGCGCCGCGTGAACACCGCCGCGGCGGTGATGAGGAGCAGGACCAGGTGCAGCGCAACGACGTCCCGTTGGATTGCCGTTCCGGCAAGGAATCCGTAGGTGATCGGAAGCAGGGCCAGCAATGCGATGCTCAGCCACTGCGACGTTTCCGAGTATCCATGGGCGTCGAGCCGGCGATGCAGCAGGGTGCGGAACAACTGCTGTATCGCCAGAGCCATTGCCCCCGCAATGTACAGACCGTGCATGCCGACGCCGAGGTCGGTGGCTACGAGCACCGTCTGGACCACCAGCAGGCCCTGCACGCCGAGGAGATATAGACCGCGGTTGGGTTCCGAGCGCTTCAGTGCGAGGTGCGCCGAGTAGGCCAGCGCTGCCAGAACCAGTAGTTCGTAGCCGCACAGCCCCAGTACTCCGGCACCTACGGCCGCGGCAGCGGCGAATCCTGCCAGCGCCGCTGCTTCATACCGGTCGGGAAGCAACAGCGATGTGGCTGCGTTTGCGGCCAGCGCGGTCCAGAGCAACGCCAAGGTCCAGCCGGTCCCGTGTCCCTCGACCCCGCGGGATGCGGCAGTAGCCAGCAGCGCCACCAGTGCGGCGGCGGCGAGGAACTCGGCAGCAAACTTCAGCGGCCTGCCCCTCCGCACCCGGACGACGGCGGCCAATTGGCTGAACACTGCCACGCCGGCGGCGCAGACGACAAGGAACATCAGCATGCCGCTTTGCGCTGCCGGGCCCTGGAGTCCGATATATGCCAGCGGAACTCCTGTTGATGCAGCCAGGCCGCCCCACCGCGCCCATGCTGCAAGCCCCAGGGGTTCCAGCATCCCGGCAAAGATGGCCCGCAGCACCTGTCCGACGGCAATGCCGACTGCCACGGCAGCGAAGACCCGGTGCACGTCCCCGGTCAGGTCGGCCGCCGCCAGCCCGGCCAGGACAACCGCCAGGATGTGGGCAGCCAGGAGGTAGGCACCACGGAGGGGGTTGCTGCGTCCCAGGGCTAGGTATGTGCAGTAGGCAAGGGCTGCCAGCACGAGGATCTCGTACCCCCTGACCCCCAGGACGCCCGCTCCAACGACGGCGGCTGCGGTGAAGCCGGCGGGTGCAGTCAGAGCCGGCCAGCTGCGGCGGAGCAGCAGCGCCGTAAACACGTTGACACCAAGCGCCGTTGCGAGAACGGCCACGGTGGCAACTGCTCCGTTGCCTTCCGCCGCCCGTACGCCGATCTCCATCAGCAGCACCAGTCCTGCTGCGGCGACAGCTCCGACCGAAGCCTTGGTGCCGGGGACACTCCTACTGCCGGTGCCGCCGGCGGTCCCGCGGGAGACTGCGGCAGCGGGCGCCGGCAAACCGGTACCGGCCTCGCCGCGTTCACCGAAGTGCGTCCGTCCCGCCGCCCCAAGTGTGTAGGCACCTTGGGTGAGGACCGCGGACCCGATACCGATGAGCAGCAGGACGACTCCGGTCTCCGACCGTGCCGCCGTGTAGGTAAGGAGGTAATAGAGCGGGGGCAGCGCCGCCAGCACGCTGACGGTTGCCCACAGGAGTGTCTGGGAGAGTCCGAGCCCCCGGAGTTTCCGGTCCAGGAGGACCCGCAGGAGATGCTGGGCAGCCAGGCAGACCGCCATGGCAATGAAGATCCCGTGCACCCCTGCTCCGAGGTCTGCGGCAATCAGGGCAGACAGAGCAGTCAGCTGGGTCTGTCCTGCCGCCAGGTAATAGGTTCGGTGCGTCTTGGGTGCCAGCTTCCAGGCCAGGACGGCACAGTAGCAAAGAGCAGCGGCTGCAAGCAGTTCGTAGCCCCTGACGCCAAGGACGCCTGCACCCGTAAGCGCAGCAGCCGCGAAGCCAGCCGGTGCAGCAAGGAGATACCTTCCGGAGGGCCGCAACACGGATGTCAAAACGTTTCCGGCCACAACGGTCCACAGGCCCAGCAAGGTCAACGCCAGCCCCGGCGATTCCTGGAAGCGGAGCAGCAGGGTCAGGACCGCCGCGGCAGCAGCGGCAGCCGTGATGGCGGCACCCGGGAAGCGTTCGGGTTTCGCGCGCCGGGTACGGACAACGGAAACCGCCTGGTTGGCCGTCAGTGCGAGCACCGCGGTGACGAGGCCCCAGGCTCCTGCATTCACGCCGGGTACTCCGGCAAGGGATGCAAGGACAGTCAGGGCCACCAGCAGGACAGCCGCAGCACGTGCGGCGAGGACGAATACCAGGCGTTCCTCCGCGCCGCCCCGCACCGCACGGACCACCAGGTAGGCAGAGAGGACTGCGGTGGCCAGGACGCCCGGCCACAGTGCGTCACCGGGCATCAATGTGTTGGGCACGAAGGCCAGGGCGGCAGGCACCAGGACGGCATACTCGAGCAGTCCGCCCAGCTTCCAGGCAGCGGCCAGATACGTCATCAGGACCACGACGGCGGTTCCGGTGAAGGCAGCGGAACTTCCCGAAGACTCCCATTCGCGAACCACGTACCAGAGTCCGGCTGCCAGTGCGGTGCACGCCTGCAGAACCAGCAGGGCGGCCACATCGACGCGGAAGAACCTGCGTGCAGCCTCTTCGGGGGCAGCCGCCGGTTTCTTTTTGAGGCTGATGGCCGCCGCTGCAGGCCCGGATTCGGCTGCCGGGGCCGGCGGGAACGCGGCGGGAGATGACGGGGCCGGCGGGGCCGGCGGTGCCGACACACCTGCGGGCTTTTCGCCCTGTCCCGCCGCCGTTGCCAGCGGAGCGGACCCCCCTGTTGATCCGGCACCGGCCTCGTGGCGGGAACGCTCGTCGATCTCCCCGTCCAAAGGCAGCCCGGTGCTCCTGGCAGCCACCTGCAGCAGGGCTGCGGCCCCGTACAAGGGGCGGCGTGCCAGGACCCCTGCCGTCTGGACCGCGACCTGCACTGCGAACGCGAGCAACGTCAGCTGGGTGCTGTCCGTAAAGGAATAGAACAGGGACGTAAGTCCCACGGTGCCGGCTGCCCGCAGTCCGTAGCTGTTGACGAGCTGGTTTCGGGCGGGTCCCTGCCAAAGCATGACTGCGTAGTAGAGGGCGAATGTGAGGAACAGGATTCCCAGCTGCGCCGCGCTCAGCTGGCCGGAGATCTGGACGGTGGCTATGGCCGTAGCCGGAACCAGATAGCGGTGGGAGCGGACAAATGCGTCCACATAGAGGTTGTTCAGCCAGCCCGGACGCCGGACCGCCGCGAGGCTGATCAGGGTGGCGATGATGACGGTGAAGAGGAAGTACCAGACAATTCCCCAGCGCAGTGCCGCACCGGAAGCCAGGCCCGAGGACAGCAGGAACGTCAAGGCGAGATAGGTGACTACCCGGCTTTCAATCTTTGCAGCGGCGTAGGCGAACGCCGCGGTTCCAACCACCGAGGTGACAAGCCAGGCTGCAGGCCCGTCCGGAAGCACGAAATTGAACAGGGCGAGTCCGACCACGGGGATCAAGGCCAGGCCAGTACCCGTAAAGGCTACGGCTGCCGGCCGAAGGCGGGCGCTCCTGGCATGGATGACCAGTCCTGAAACGTAGAACAAAGCCGTGACAGCGACAACTCCGAAGAAGCGCGCCTCTGCGGGGATGGCCAGCCCGATGAACAGTGCCGCGGCAGCCACCAGCAGGAGGCTGGCGGAGTAGAGCGTGATGTTGATGTTGCGCAGGTCCCGGCGGCGTTTTTCTTCCTTCAGCTCGGCTTCCGTCTTCACCGGCGGAGCCGGCTTGGGGGGAACCGGCCTGGGCTGGACGGGAACGTTCCGGTTCGGTGCGGCAGGCACGGGGGCGACGGTCGGCGGGTGGCCGCCCGGCACCCCGGCAGGGGGCACAGCCGCTGACGGAGCATGGAACGGAGACGAGGGAACAGTGTAGGAAGAGACATACGAAGCAGTGGGTGCCGGGGCTGCAGCGGGGGCAGGTGCCGCGGCGGCAGCCGGAGCCGGTGTAGCAGCAGGTGCACCGTGGGCAGGTGAAGCAGGAGCCGGTGCGACGGCGGCAGGATCCGAGTCAGCCGAACCCTCCGGAACGTGGATGGTCGCCGGTGGCCGGAACCGCGCAGCTGCATCCCTGAATCCCGCCCGGTAGCCGTCCTCATAGATTTGGGCCGGCGGCGGCAGCGGCCTGCCCTGGCCGTCGAGGGGTCGGGCGGCTTTTTTGCCTGCCGACCGCCCTACGGCGAAACTGGCTGCGGCTGCGGCCAGGAATAAGAGAAAGACCCCCATGAAACTGCTACCTTCCGGTTCGAGTTCGACTGGAGACCATCCTAGGGTGCTGCACCTCACATCCCGGCAACTGTTCGATCCGGTGTGCGTATCTTTCCGTGCGTGGCGCACCCGGGCGTCCTGTGCAGGAACAGTCCCCGCGTGCCCGCGGCCAAGGGGCAGCCGGCCGGTCCCGGTCCGGACCCGGAAGGCGGCCCGGCGACCCCCGGCCGAAATGCGCTCCGCCTGACGATCTGGGCCAAGGGCTGTTCCCGCCCGGATAACGAACTGGTAGCGTCGGCGCACGAGGAGCCAGGGGGAAGGCGCCCACACGAACGGAAAGGGCCTTGCGGCCATGTATCTTTCGGTCCTCGGAACGCACTCCGGCATCACCGGAACGGTGCAGGTTCCCAACTCCAAATACCACGCCCACCGGGCGCTGATCCTGGCTTCCCTGGCTCCGGGCACCAGCCGCATTTCCGGCCTGACCGATGCCCGCCACGTGCAGTACACGGTGGCTGCGCTCCGCCAGCTCGGTACCGGAATAGAGGTGCAGGATGACACCTTTATCGTCCACGGCGGGCCGTACCGTCCACGGCGTGCCGTTGTCTCCGCCGGCAGCTCCGGAACCACGTTGTACTTCATGGCCGGACTCGCCTCGCTGGGGACACGCGACGTCGTCGTCACCGGGCAGAAATACTTCCAGCGCCGTCCCATCGGCGCATTGCTGGCCGCCCTGCGCGAGATGGGCGTCGACATCGCCTCGAGCGACGACTGCCCTCCCCTGCAGGTTGCCCACGGGCGGCCGCGCGGCGGTGAAGTCCATATCTCCGGGACCCTCTCGCAGTGGATTTCCGGACTTCTGCTGCTGGCACCGTTTGCCCGCTCCGAAACCACCGTGGTGGTGGAGGGCCAGCAGAATGAATCCAGCTACGTGGAACTGACCCTCGCCATGATGGCGCGGTTCGGATTGCAGGTGGAGGCCTCCGAGGACCTCAGGCGCTTCCGGATTCCGGCGGACCAGCAGGCCGTCCCCGCGGACCTGCGGCTCCCCCCGGACATCGGGTCGGCGGCCTTCGGAATCGCGGCGGCGGCCCTGCATCCGGCAGATATTTCCCTTACCGGACTCAGCGCCACCTCTTCAACCGGATCCGACCATCCCGAGGCTGACTTCCTTGACCTGGCGGCACAGATGGGAGTGCCGATGGACTACGACCAGGCAACCGACGCGGTGAGGGTCCGCCATCAGGGCCTGGACCTGCAACCCGTAGACGTCGACTGCCGCCGCGTCCCGGACATGCTTCCGGTGCTGTCCGTGATGGCGTGCCTCGCCAAGGGGCGGAGCGTTTTCCGCAACATCGACCATGTGCGGATGAAGGAGTCCGATCGGGTGGCCGCCATGCTGCAGCTGAACTCCATGGGCGCGGACCTCACCGTGGAGGGCTCTACCTTGGTGGTCCGCGGAGTCGGCAGCTTGGACGGGGCCGATCTCTCCTCTTTTAATGACCACCGGGTCCTCATGTCCCTGGCCGTGGCGGCCTCAGCCGCAGAAGGACGCAGCACCCTCACATACCCAAACGCCTACCGCATTTCCTACCCCGAATACCTGGCGGCCATGACCGCTTTCGGGCTGCGCATGAAGGTCGAGGACGGCGTGATCCAGCGTCCCCGCCGCAGCCGGCCGGCCCGGACCGCACGCGGAAGCCGCTCCCGAAGCATTTCCGGACCGGCCGCAGTGGAGGCGGCAGCGTCCGTCACCGGTCCGGACTGGGTACGGCGCTGGGCGGCGGAACGCCCCAACGAAACAGCGGTGGTCGACGGCGGCCCGCGGGTATCCGGGCACCTCACCTGGTCCGAACTCGACACGCAGGCCGACCGCGTCGCCGCAGCACTGCTGGAGCTGGGGGTGCGGCCGGGCGACCGGGTGGCTTTCCAGCTCCCCAACCGAAGCGAGTTCGTTGTCCTCACCGTGGCTGTCCTCCGCCTCGGCGCGGTCGCCGCACCCGTGATGCCGATCTTCCGGGAACGGGAGGTGGCGCTGGCACTGAACCGGGCCGGCGCCCGCGTCTTCGTTGCCGTCGAGGAGTTCCGCGGACGCCGGCCTGCGGAGGAACTGGCCGGGCTCCTGCAGCGCACGGACCGAGCCGATGCGGTGCCCGCCCCCAAGGTAGCGGATGTCCTCGTGCTGCCCAGTGCCGCGCCGCGGCGTCCCCTCCCCTCTGTTGCCGGCGGCCCGCGGTTCCACGACTGGGACGCTGTGCTGAGCCGCGTTACCCCTGCGGCTGTCCTCCGTCCCGGTGCTGCGCCAACCGCCGGGGATCCTGCACAATTGCTTTTCACCTCCGGAACCTCCGGGGAACCCAAGGGTGTGGTGCACCGTCATGGAACGCTTAGCCGCGCTGCGGCCATGGAAGCGGCGCACCTGGGCCTCACCAGTGATGACGCCGTCTTCATCCCGTCGCCCCTGGCCCACCAGACCGGCTTCCTGTACGGAATGTGGCTCTCGTTCGTCCTCGGCTGCCCGCAGATCCTGCAGCCGGTCTGGGACGTGGAGCGGGCCGTGAAACTCATGCGCGGGTGGCGCGCCACCTTCGTCCAGGCAGCCACCCCGTTCCTCACCGACTTGGTTGCCGCCGTAGACGCGGGTACCGCCGCTCCGCCCAGCCTGCGCATCTTCGTTGCCACAGGCGCCGCCGTCCCCCGGCACCTCGCCGAGCGCGCCACACGCGTCTTGGGCGCGGGCATCTGCGGTGCGTTTGGAACCACTGAAACCTGCCTGGCCACCCTGGCGTCGCCCGGGGACGAACCGGTAAAAGTGTGGGGCACCGACGGGCGGGCCCTGGCGGGTGTGCGGGCCCGGATAGTCGACGACGGCGGCCTCCTCCTGCCGCCCGGCGTGGAAGGAAATTTCGAACTTCTCAGTCCCACCGTCTTTGACGGGTACCTTGACCGTCCGGACCTGACCAAGGAAGTCTTTACCGAAGACGGCTGGTACCGCACGGGAGACACCGCCGTCCTCGATGATGCCGGGTACCTGCGCATCACCGGACGGGTTCGCGACATCATCAACCGCGGAGGGGAGAAAATCCCGGTGGCCGAGATCGAGCAGCTGCTCTACCGGCATCCTGCCGTACGGGACGTTGCCGTGGCCGCCATGCCCGATGACCGGCTGGGCGAGCGGGCCTGCGCCTTTGTCGTTCCCGTGGCGGGGATGCGCCCGCAGCTGGGTGATCTCACCGGGTTCCTCGACCGGCACCGCGTCGCCAGGCATTACTGGCCCGAACGCCTCGAGCTGGTTGATGCCCTCCCCCGCAATGCGGTGGGCAAGGTGCAGAAGTTCCTGCTGCGGGACAGGGCCCGCAGCTTCCCCGACGGCGGCGGACCGCCGAAGCCCGGCACACCGGATCGGAGCAGCCTGTGAGCACTGCAGCCATCGCACCCGACGGAAGGGGCAGCAGTATCCCGGACCCTGAATACCGAGAGCTGCTCACGTCCGTTACCGCGTGGGTCGAGGGCCCCGGCGAGTCATGGGCAGACCGCATTGAAACCAGCGGCACCGCACCCGATGCCCTGTGGAAGGAACTCCGCGAGGCTGGCTTCCTTTCCCTGGCGGCACCTGTGGAACTGGGCGGCCGGGGGCTGAGCTTTGTCCAGTGGATGGGGCTGATGGAGGTCTTCTCCCGTTCACACGCTTCGGTCCGCATGATCGTGCACGTGGTCAACGGCACCTGGCGGGCCATGAATCCGCATGCCGACGAGGCGCAGCGAAGGAAATTCGTCCTTCCCTCCGTGGCAGGAGAGCTGCTGGTCGCCTTCACGCTCACGGAACCGGGCAACGGCACGGGAGCGGATATCACCTCGAGTGTCCGGCGGGTCGGCGACACCTACTACCTGACCGGCCGCAAGCATCTGATCACGTTCGGTGTGCGCTGCGACTACTGGCTGCTTTTTGCCCGGCTGGAGGGCAGCTCCGGCAGCGGCGGAACGGTCGCGCTGCTGGTGGACCGGCAGGCGCCCGGCGTCGAAGTGGAAGACACCTCGCAGACCATGGGGGTCCGCGGCACCGACCATGCCTCCCTTGCTTTCAGGGATACTCCGGTCCCCGTCGCCAACCGACTCGGAGCGGAGGGAGACGGACTCGCCGTTGCCCTCGGCGGCTTCCTCACCCCCAGCCGGATCTCCGTGGCGATGAGCTGCGTCGGGCTGGCCCAACGTGCCCAGCAGCTCGCAGTTGCCCATGCCCTGGAGCGGACCACTTTCGGGAAGCCGCTCGCCGCACGGCAGGCCATCGCCTTTGCGCTGGCGGAAAACGCCGCTGATATCGAGGCTGCCCGCGCTTTGACCCTGCACGCAGCTTCGGCCTGGCAGGACGGCGCTCCCGACGCCGGTTCGCTGTCCTCCATGGCCAAGCTGACCGCCGTCGATATGCTCACCCGTGTGACCGACAAGGCACTGCAGGTCCACGGCGGCATCGGCTACTGGAAGTCCGCACCCATCGAGCGGGTGTACCGCGACGCGCGGGCGCAGCGCTTCGAAGAGGGAACGAATGAGATCCAGAAAACCGTGATCGCCCGCGGTATCTTCCGCCGGGACCAGACACCGGCCGACGCCGCGCTGCCCGATCCCGATCCGTCTCCCGAGCCGTCTCCCGATCCGTCCGCGGCTCCTGCCGCCCGTCCCTGACGCCGGCATGCTGGACCGGGTCTTCTCCCCCGTTTCCCTTGGGCCGCTGCAGCTGGACCACCGGATCATCATGGGCTCAATGCACCTGAACCGGGAGGATGACCCGCTCGCCCTGGCCGCGTTCTATGCGGAACGGGCGGCCGCCGGAGCCGGGCTGATCGTCACGGGCGGAGCGGCCGTGAACCGCGCCGGCGCCGGCGGACCCAACTACCTGCTGATCAATGAGCCCGAAGCCGCCGCTCGGGTTTCCCCGATGCTCAACGCGGTGCACGATGCGGGCGGCAGGCTTGCCCTGCAGCTGTTCCACGCGGGACGCTACGCCCGGGAGGGCACATACGGGCTGCGTCCGGCCGCGCCGTCGGAGGTGTATTCAGGCTATTCACGCACGCTGCCCCGAGCGCTCACGCCGAAGCAGATCGAAGACACGCTTGCGGACTTCGCCGCGGGTGCCGCTGCCGCCCGCGCCCTGGGCTTCGATGCCGTGGAAATCATGGGGTCCGAGGGTTACCTGATCAACCAGTTCGCCTCGCCCCTGACCAACCTGCGACAGGACCGCTGGGGCGGGGATCCGCAAAGGAGACAGGCTTTTCCGCTGGCGGTGCTGCAGGCTGTCCGGGACGCCGTAGGGCCCGGCTACCCGGTCATCTACCGGACGTCGGGCGCAGACCTCGTCGCCGGGTCGAGCTCCCGGGAGGAATCGGCGGCCCTGGCGGTCGCACTGGCGCGGGAGGGGGCCGATGCCGTCAACATCGGCATCGGCTGGCATGAGTCCAGGGTCCCGTCCGTGCAGGGCATGGTTCCGCATGGCCGCTGGATGGCCATTGCAGGGGAGATCCGCGCGGCCCTGGCGGCTGCGGGAGTTCCCGTGCCCGTCATCGCCGGCAACCGGATCAACTCGCTGGAGCATGCGGAGCGGGCCCTGGCCTGCGGGCACGCGGACCTGGTTTCCATGGCCCGTCCCTTCCTCGCCGACCCGGCGATCGTGGCCAAGACCCGGCGCGGAGCGTCGAACCTCGTCAACACCTGCATAGCCTGCAACGAGGCCTGCATCGACCGTTCACTGGGCGCCGAGCCTGTCTCCTGCCTGGTCAACCCGCGCGCCGGCCGCGAAACAGAGTTTCCGCTCCCGCTGAAGCCGCCCCGGCGAGCCGTGAGCACCCCCGCACGGGTTGCCGTGGTGGGGGCCGGCCCGGCGGGGATGCAGGCCGCGGCAACCCTGGCGCTGGCCGGACATCGCGTGGACCTCTATGAACAGGACAGCTCCATCGGCGGGCAGTTCCGGCTGGCCGGCAAAGTGCCGGGCAAGGCAGACTTCCTGCAGACAATCCGCTACTTCACCCATGAACTGGCGCGGCTGGGCGTCCGCGTCCTGACCGGCGCCGCCCCCGAAGCCGCGCAGTTGGCCGGCTATTCACACCTGGTGCTGGCCACCGGTGTCCGGCCCCGGACCGTCCATCTGCCGGGCACCGGCCTGCTCCCCGTGCTGGACTACCGGCAGGCCTTCGCGGACCCGGCCCCGCTGGGCCGCCGTGTGGTCATTGTCGGTGCCGGCGGCATTGCAGTGGACCTTGCACGCCTGCTGGCGGATCCCGGCGTTGCGGGCGGTCCCCGGGACGTGACGATACTGCGCCGGGGAGCCCGAATCGGGCAGGGCATCGGCCCGTCCACACGGTGGGCTGTGCTGCAGGACATCCGGGCTGCCGGCGTCCGGACCCTGGCCGGGACCACGCCGTTGGACGTGACTCCCCTCGGGCTCCGGGTCCGGAACCTTGACGGCACGACGGCGCTCCTGCTGGCTGACGCCGTCGTCCTGGCTGCGGGACAGGTGCCGTACAACCCGCTCCGGTTCCAGCGCGACGCCCGCGGCATGCCCGGTACGGTGATCGGCGGCGCGCTGGACGCCTCGGGCCTGAACGCGGTCCGTGCCTTCGAACAGGGGCTGGCGGCCGGCACCGCCGTGGCGCGCCACCTCGACCGGCAGAAACCGGAGGACGGGCCCCGGCTTAAAAGCAGCAGGGCCCCGCTGCCATAAGCAACGGGGCCCTGCTAAGAACCGATGAGGTTCAGGCTAAACCATCAAATTACTTGATGATCTTGGTGACGCGGCCTGATCCAACGGTGCGGCCGCCTTCGCGGATAGCGAAGCCGAGGCCCTCTTCCATAGCGATCGGCTGGATGAGCTCAACGGTCATCTCAGTGTTATCGCCGGGCATAACCATTTCAGTGCCCTCGGGGAGGGTGATGACGCCGGTTACGTCCGTGGTACGGAAGTAGAACTGCGGGCGGTAGTTCGAGTAGAACGGGTTGTGGCGTCCGCCTTCATCCTTGGACAGGATGTAGACGTTGGCTTCGAAGTCGGTGTGCGGGGTAATGGAACCCGGCTTCACGACAACCTGGCCACGCTCTACGTCTTCGCGCTTGATACCGCGGAGCAGCAGGCCACAGTTCTCGCCGGCCCATGCTTCGTCAAGCTGCTTGTGGAACATCTCGATACCGGTAACCGTGGTCTTCTGGACCGGACGGATGCCGACGATCTCGACCTCGGAGTTGATGGCGAGGGTGCCGCGCTCGGCGCGGCCCGTGACAACGGTTCCACGACCGGTGATCGTGAAGACGTCCTCGATCGGCATCAGGAACGGCTTGTCCTTGTCGCGAACGGGGTCCGGCACGTTGTTGTCAACGGCTTCCATGAGCTCTTCGACGGCTGCAACCCACTTGGGGTCGCCTTCGAGAGCCTTCAGGCCGGAAACGCGGACGACGGGAGCGTTGTCGCCGTCGAAGTCCTGGGAGCTCAGCAGTTCGCGAACTTCCATTTCCACGAGGTCGAGCAGTTCTTCGTCGTCAACCATGTCGGACTTGTTCAGTGCGACCAGCAGGTAGGGAACACCAACCTGGCGGGCGAGCAGGACGTGCTCGCGGGTCTGTGCCATCGGACCGTCGGTAGCGGCAACCACGAGGATTGCGCCGTCCATCTGAGCTGCACCAGTGATCATGTTCTTGATGTAGTCAGCGTGGCCGGGGGCGTCTACGTGTGCGTAGTGGCGCTTCTCGGTCTGGTACTCGATGTGCGAGATGTTGATGGTGATGCCGCGCTGGCGCTCTTCAGGTGCAGAGTCGATAGCAGCGAAATCGCGCTTTTCATTCAGATCAGGGTACTTGTCAGCAAGCACCTTCGAAATGGCAGCGGTCAACGTCGTCTTTCCATGGTCAACGTGACCAATGGTGCCGATGTTGACGTGCGGCTTAGTCCGCTCGAACTTTGCCTTCGCCACGGGTTCCTCCTAGAGAGTTAGAAGACTCAATCTCCAGCCGCGCTTTTCGCAACTGAAACTGATGTAAGTCTACTTGGGGCTGTTTATTTGATGAAATTGCCGATTTCCGCAGCAGCCTCGCAAGGCCGCTCAGTCTGGCTATGCGCCCGGTCCGGGCCGAAGCCCGGACCGGCCGCACACGGTGGGTGGCCCGGCGTGAACCGGTCCACCCTCCAAGTTTTACTCGCCGCGCGTCTTCTGGATGATCTCGTCGGCAACTGCCTTCGGGACCTCGGCGTAGCTGTTGAAGGACATGGAGTACACGGCGCGGCCCTGGGTCTTCGACCGCAGGTCGCCGATGTAGCCGAACATGCCGGACAGCGGGACGTGCGCCCGGATGACCTTTACGCCGGCTGCGTCTTCCATGGACTGCATCTGGCCGCGACGGGAGTTGATGTCACCGATAACTTCACCCATGTATTCCTCAGGGGTGCGGACTTCAACATCCATCAGCGGTTCAAGCAGGACAGGGCTTGCCATACGTGCGGCTTCCTTGAAAGCCTGCCGTCCGGCAATCTTGAACGCCATTTCCGAGGAGTCGACGTCGTGGTACGCGCCGTCAAGCAGCGTAGCCTTGATGCCGACAACCGGGTAACCGGCGAGCACACCGTCAGTAAGCGCGCTCTGGATACCCTGGTCAACGCTGGGGATGTATTCGCGCGGAACGCGACCACCGGTGACCTTGTTCTCGAATTCGTAGAACGTGCCGTCGGACGTATCCAGCGGCTCGATGGCGATCTGGATCTTAGCGAACTGACCCGAACCACCGGTCTGCTTCTTGTGCGTGTAGTCGTGCTTGGCGACTGCACGGCGGATCGTTTCGCGGTAGGCAACCTGGGGCTTGCCCACGTTTGCCTCGACGCGGAACTCGCGGCGCATGCGGTCCACCAGGATGTCCAGGTGGAGCTCGCCCATGCCGGCGATGATGGTCTGGCCGGTGTCTTCGTCGAGGGAGACCTGGAAGGTCGGGTCCTCTTCGGAGAGCTTCTGGATGGCCGTGGAAAGCTTCTCCTGGTCACCCTTGGTCTTCGGCTCGATGGCCACGGAAATCACGGGCTCCGGGAAGCTCATGGATTCCAGCACGATCGGTTCCTGAAGGTCGCACAGGGTATCGCCCGTGGTGGTGTCCTTCAGGCCGATGGCGGCGTAAATGTGGCCCGTCGTGATTTCCTCGACCGGGTTTTCCTTGTTGGCGTGCATCTGGAAGAGCTTTCCGATGCGCTCCTTCTTCTGCTTGGTCGCGTTCATGACCTGGGCGCCGGAAGCAGCGTGACCGGAGTACACGCGGATGTAGGTCAGACGGCCGAAGAACGGGTGCGTCACAACCTTGAATGCCAGAGCCGAGAACGGAGCGTTGGCATCAGCGGCGCGTTCGAGGATGACCTCTTCGTCGCGGATGTCGTGGCCCTTGATGTTCGGGACGTCAAGCGGGCTGGGCAGGTAGTCGACGACGGCGTCCAGCATCGGCTGCACACCGCGGTTCTTGAAGGCAGAGCCGCACAGAACCGGGTAGACCTCGGAGTTGATGGTCAGCTTACGAATGCCGGCCTTCAGCTCGGCAATGCTGATCTCTTCGCCTTCGAGGTACTTGTTCATCAGTTCGTCGCTGGCTTCAGCAACGGTCTCAACGAGCTGTGCGCGGTACTCTTCGGCCTTTTCCTGCAGTTCTGCGGGAATCGGTTCGATTTCGTACTTGGCGCCCATGGTCACGTCACCCTTGGCGTCGCCGCGCCAGGTGAGTGCACGCATTTCGAGGAGGTCAACGACGCCTTCGAATTCGCTTTCGGAGCCGATCGGCAGCTGGAGGACCAGCGGCTTGGCGCCGAGGCGGTTGATGATCGTGTCTACGGTGAAGTAGAAGTCAGCGCCCAGCTTGTCCATCTTGTTGACGAAGCAGATACGCGGAACGTCGTACTTGTCGGCCTGGCGCCAGACAGTCTCGGACTGCGGCTCAACGCCTTCCTTGCCGTCGAAGACAGCAACGGCGCCGTCGAGGACGCGCAGGGACCGCTCAACCTCGACAGTGAAGTCAACGTGACCCGGGGTGTCGATGATGTTGATCTGGTTGTTGTCCCAGTAGCACGTGGTAGCTGCGGAGGTGATGGTGATACCCCGCTCCTGCTCCTGTGCCATCCAGTCCATCGTGGACGCACCGTCGTGGGTCTCGCCGATCTTGTGGTTGACACCCGTGTAGAACAGGATGCGCTCAGTGGTAGTAGTCTTGCCGGCATCAATGTGGGCCATGATGCCGATGTTGCGGACCTTATTCAGGTCGGTAAGCACGTCAAGTGCCACGGTTTCTCCCTTTTTTGGTTGCTTCCGTCAACGGCGCTTATCCGGCTGAAGCCCTGCGGCCCGCAAATGCGGGCCACAGGGCCGTCAGCGGCTGCCGTCAGCTTGGCGTATTACCAGCGGTAGTGGGCGAAGGCCTTGTTGGACTCGGCCATCTTGTGGGTGTCCTCGCGGCGCTTCACAGCTGCACCAAGACCGTTGGAAGCGTCCAGGATTTCGTTGCGCAGACGCTCAGTCATCGTCTTTTCGCGGCGGGC
Organism: Arthrobacter sp. zg-Y1116; assembly: GCF_024385485.1. Classification (NCBI taxonomy): domain Bacteria; kingdom Bacillati; phylum Actinomycetota; class Actinomycetes; order Micrococcales; family Micrococcaceae; genus Arthrobacter; species Arthrobacter sp. zg-Y1116. The sequence goes on from NZ_JANFLR010000001.1 coordinate 447,840, forward strand.
CTTGGAGTAGCCGACCAGCCAGCGCAGGGCCAGTGCAGTTGCACGACCCGGCTTGACCTCGACCGGAACCTGGTAGGTAGCGCCGCCAACGCGGCGGGACTTGACCTCAAGGCTCGGCTTGATGTTGTCCATGGCCTTCTTCAGGGCTGCAACCGGATCCTGTCCGGTCTTCTCCTGAGCGCCTGCAAGTGCACCGTAAACGATGCGCTCTGCGGTGGACTTCTTGCCGTCTACCAGAACCTTGTTGATCAGCTGCGTGACCAGCGGGGAGCCGTAGACGGGATCCAGTACGAGCGGCCGCTTGGGGGCCGGACCCTTGCGGGGCATATTACTTCTTCTCCATCTTCGCGCCGTAGCGGCTGCGAGCCTGCTTGCGGTTCTTGACACCCTGGGTATCGAGGGCACCGCGGACAATCTTGTAGCGGACACCGGGAAGGTCCTTCACACGACCGCCGCGCACCAGCACGATGGAGTGTTCCTGAAGGTTGTGACCCACACCGGGGATGTAAGCGGTTACTTCGATGCCGCCGTTGAGGCGGACACGTGCAACCTTACGCAGAGCCGAGTTCGGCTTCTTCGGGGTGGTGGTGTAAACGCGGGTGCAGACACCACGGCGCATCGGGCTGCCCTTGAGGGCAGGAGCCTTGGTCTTGGAGACCTTGGGTGAGCGGCCCTTGCGGACCAGCTGCTGAATCGTAGGCACTTTCGTGTTCTCCGTTTTTTCTCGAGATAATTCTCTGGTTGCCCCGCCCCGCTGCCGGCTGAAACCAACTAAAGGGGCGGCGCGCTTCAAGTCGTTGCCGCAATGCCCCGAGAAGTTCCGATGTTCTCGCCGAAAGCGACCGTAGGCGTGCAAAAGTGTGGCATTCGTTGCGCAAGGACCCCGCAACCCGGAAACAGGCCCGCCCATTCCTTACGGAATGCATTCCTCCGAGTATCTCACCACGGAGGGCACGCGAGCGGCCTTCATCCACTGCCACACAAACAATTGGTTTTCAGTCTAGCAGACTTAACGAGCCCCGGCGGAAAGTGCGAGCAGCGTCACTAGCTGCGGGCACTCAGGGCCGCGGTAATCGTGGCCGAAGCCTGCTGCAGGTACGGCAGCACGCGTGCGGCTGCCTCTTCCAGAGTAAGCCCCATGGTCGCCTGCATGGACGTGTTCAGGGCGGCGACCACGTTACCCCGCGGGTCCAGGACGGGAACGGCCACGGAACGCAGCCCGAGTTCCAGCTCCTGGTCCACGATGGCCCAGCCCTGTTCCCGTGCCCGGGCCACGAGGGTGCGCAGGCGGGCCGGGTCCGTGACCGTGCGCTCCGTCAGGGGACTCAGGCTGGCTTTGGACAGGTAATCGTCGAACCGGTCCTCCGGCAGCCCCGCCAGCAGGACCCTGCCCATGGAGGTGGCATAGGCCGGGAACCGGGTCCCAACGCTGATGCCTACGGTCATCAGCCGCCGGGTATGGATCCGGGCAATGTAGACGATCTCGTCGCCGTCCAGCACCGAGGCCGACGTCGACTCCGAGATTTCCCTGGACAGGTCCTCCAGTACCGGCTGCGCAAGCTGGGGAAGGGACTGGCCGGAGAGGTAGGAGTAACCCAGCTGCAGGACCAGGGCGGTCAGTTCGAAAGTCCGCCCGTCGGTGCGCACGTAGCCGAGTTCCACGAGGGTAAGCAGGAAGCGGCGGGCGGTGGCCCGGGTCAGTCCGGTCCGGCGGGAAACCTCGCTCAGGGTCATCTGCACGTGGTCGGCGTCGAAGGCCCGGATTACCGTGAGGCCGCGGGCCAGCGACTGTACGAACTGGTCACTGGCCGATGCCGTCTCGCTCACGTGTCCCCTATGTTGTCGGTTACTGCTGGCTGTCGGCCGCGGCGCGGATCAGCGGGATGTCCATCTTTGCCGCCAGTTCCTCGAACGTGGTTCCGAAGGTGTCGCGGACGTGGACGCCGTCCTCCTTCAGCAGGAAGACCGCTTCATTAGTGTAGACGCGGGTGACGCAGCCGACGCCGGTCAGCGGGTAGCTGCATTCCTTCACCAGCTTACTGAGCCCGTCCTTGGTGAACAGCGACATCATGACGTAGACGTCCTTGGCGCCGGTGGCCAGGTCCATGGCGCCGCCCACTGCGGGAATGGCGTCGGGAGCGCCGGTATGCCAGTTGGCCAGGTCCCCGGAGGCGGAGACCTGGAAGGCACCCAGGACACAGACGTCCAGGTGCCCGCCGCGCATGATCGCGAAGGAATCGGCATGGTGGAAGTAGGCGGCGCCCGGCAGTTCGGTCACCGGAATCTTCCCGGCATTGATCAGGTCCGGATCCACCTCGTCCCCGGTGGCCTCGGGCCCCATGCCCAGCATCCCGTTTTCGGTATGCAGGGTGATGTGCTGTTCCGGCTGCAGGTAGTTGGAGACCAGGGTGGGCTGGCCGATGCCCAGGTTCACGAAGGACCCCGGGGCAATATCGGCCGCCACCAGCGCAGCGAGGTCGTTCTTGCCCAGTTTTTCGGTCGGGTTGCTCATGCTGCAGCCGGCGCTTTCTCCCGGTCCACGCGGACCAGGCTGTTGACGTAGATTCCCGGGGTGACCACCACTTCGGGGTCCATTTCTCCTATGTCCACGATCTCGCGGACCTGCACGATTGCGGTCTTCGCGGCGGCGGCCATGATCGGTCCGAAGTTCCGGGCGGTCTTCCGGTAGACCAGGTTCCCTGCCTTATCGGCGCGCAGTGCCTTCACCAGTGCGAAGTCGGCGTGCAGCGGGGTTTCGAAGACGTAGCCGCGGCCGTCGATCATCCGGGTTTCCTTGCCTTCGGCCAGCGGGGTGCCGTAGGCGGTGGGAGTAAAGAACCCTCCGATGCCGGCGCCGGCGGCGCGGATGCGTTCGGCGAGGTTGCCCTGGGGTACCAGTTCCAGTTCAATCTCCCCGGCGCGGTACTTCGCGTCGAAGATCTGCGAGTCGGACTGGCGGGGGAAGGAGCAGATGATTTTCTTCACCCGGCCGGCGCCGATCAGGGCGGCCAGGCCCTGTTCTCCGTTGCCGGCGTTGTTGTTGACCACGGTCAGGTCCCTGGCACCCTGGCGCAGCAGCGCCTCGATGAGCTCCACGGGCTGTCCGGCCTGGCCGAACCCGCCGATCATGACGGTGGCGCCGTCGTGGATGGGCGCAACGGCCTCATCAACGTCCTGCACAATGTTGAGCACGGTTTTTCCTTACGTCTTCGGTAACTGGATTCTCAGTTGGCGTTTTCGAGCACGACGGCGAGGCCCTGGCCCACGCCGATGCAGATCGCGGCCACGCCCCAGCGCTCTCCAGATTCCTGCAGCCGGCGGGCCAGCGTGCCGAGGATGCGGGTGCCGGACGCGCCGAGCGGGTGTCCGATGGCGACGGCGCCGCCCCAGGCGTTGACGATGGCCGGGTCCACATCCCAGGCGTCCAGGCAGGCCAGTGACTGGGCTGCGAAGGCCTCGTTGAGTTCAACGGCACCGACGTCGCTCCAGCTGATGCCGGCACGCTTCAGCGCCGTGTTGGCCGCTTCCACCGGGGCGTAACCGAAGTACTGCGGCTCGTTGGCTGCAGCGCCGCGGCCGGCGATCCGGGCCAGCGGGTCCAGGCCGAGGATGCCGGCAGCGTTTTCGCTGCCCAGCCAGGCCGCGGAGGCGCCGTCGTTCAAGGGGGAAGCGTTGCCGGCGGTGACGGTGCCGCCGGAGACGTCCTCGGACGCAGGCCGGAAAACGGTGCGCAGCGTGGCGAGCTTCTCGACCGTGGAGCCGGCGCGGATGCTTTCATCCCGGTCCAGGTCCACGCCGTCGACGGCGACGGTCAGGTTCGCGTATCTGCCCTCGTCCCACGCCTTGGCGGCGAGGGCGTGGGAGGCTGCGGCGAACTCATCCTGGCGTTCCCGGGTGATGCCGTACTTCTCGCGCAGCTGCTCGGTGGCCTCCCCCAGGGAGACAGTCCATTCCTTCGGCATGGCCGGGTTGACCAGCCGCCAGCCCAGCGTGGTCGAGGCCAGGTTCTGGTCTCCGGCCGGATAGGGCTTCTCGTTCTTGGGCAGCACCCAGGGGGCACGGCTCATGGACTCGACACCGCCAATGAGCATCAGGTCCGCTTCACCGGTGTTGATCTGCCGTGAGGCGATCAGTGCCGCGTCGAGGGACGAGCCGCAGAGGCGGTTGACCGTGGTGCCCGGGATCGAGGTGGGCAGGCCTGCCAGCAGCGTGGCCATCCGGGCGACATTGCGGTTTTCCTCGCCGGCACCGTTGGCGTTGCCGAAGACCACTTCGTCGATCCGCTCGGGGTCAAGGCCGGGCGCCCGGGACACGGAGGCCTTCAGGACCTGGGCGGCCAGGTCGTCCGGGCGGACGCCGGCGAGGGCGCCGCCGAATTTGCCGAAGGGGGTGCGGACTGCGTCGTAGATATAGGCCTGGTTCACCGGTGCTCCTTGAACTGGAAAGCGAAAACTGGAAGTGCTGGAAGGGACGAAGGCCCTGCTCAGGCCGCGGCGTCAATCTCGCGGAAGACGCCCTGGGCCACCTTGAAGGCGGAATTGGCGGAGGGCACGCCGCAGTAGATGGCGGACTGCAGCACGATTTCCTTGATCTCGTCGCGGTCCAGGCCGTTGCGCAGCGCTGCCCGGACATGCATGGCGAACTCCTCCAGGTGGCCGTGGGCTATCAGTGCCGTCAGGGTGATGGCGCTGCGCATGGTGCGCGGCAGGCCCGGACGGGTCCAGATGGTGCCCCAGGCGTACTGGGTGATCAGGTCCTGGAAGTCGGTGGTGAACTCGTCCTTGCCTGCGTTGGCGCGGTCCACGTGCTCGGCACCGAGGACTTCGCGGCGCACCGCCATGCCCTCGTTGTACACGTCCTGCCGGCTCTTGTCGGCGTCTGCGATCACAGCGTTATTTCCCTTCAAGGTACTGGGCGCCGAAGAAGTCCTTCAGCAGTTCTGCGGTTACGGCCGGCTGCTCCACCGGAACCAGGTGCGCGGCGTCGTCGACGACGGCGGCGGTTCCGTTGGCCACCCGGTCGGCAATGAGCTGCGCGAACGACGGCGGGGTGACGACGTCGTCGGCACCGGCTACCGCGAGCACGGGGACAGTGATGTCCGGCAGCCGTCCCCGGACATCGAAGGTCGCCAGTGCGCGGCAGCAGAGGGCGTAGGAGAAGCGGTCCGCGTCCTGCAGCGAGTGGAGCAGGGCGGCAGCGGCGGCGGGTTCCCGGTCCATAAAGCCCGGGGCGAACCAGCGCTGGCCCGAGCCGACCACCTGGGTGGGTGTGCCCTGGACACGCACCGTTTCCGCGCGTTCCTCCCAGGCTCCGGTTTCGCCGATCTTGGCACCGGAGCAGAGGACGGCCACGCCGTCGAACAGCGACCCGTGGTCCAGTCCAAGCTGGAGCCCTACCGCGCCGCCCAGCGACACCCCGGCGTAGAAGACCGGCACATCTGCGGGAATGTCTCCGGCGCTGCGGGCTGCGGTGACCATCGACGCGACGGCGGAGGCCAGGTCCGCGATGCTGAAGGACTCCCCTGCAGCGGGGCTGGCACCGTGGCCTGGCAGGTCCCAGGCGATGACGGTGAAGGTGTCCAGGGCGGCAGCGGCCCGGCTCCACAACGGCATGGACGCAGTGCCCAGCGACGGGCCGGCGATCAGGACGGGGGCCGCGGGGCCGGCGTTGGACAGGCGCGAGGCCTTGATGGCGGGGATGCTCATACAGGGGACTTTCCGGGGTAGGCCGCGGTGATCCGCTCAATGAGGGCGGTGGCCTCCCCTAGGTATTCGGCGGGGTCGAGGATGCTTTTGAGTTCCGTATCGGAAAGGACCTCGGTGGGGACGGCTGCGCGCAGCAGCTCTTCGAAGGGCTCGCCGGAGGACAGCGAGCGGGCCACTGTGTCGGCGATGATTTCCTTACCGCGTCCGGGCACGCCGTCGTCGAGCAGCGGGGCGGCCACGGCCATGATTTTCTCGCTGACCACAAGCGGCCCGGCGGATTCCAGGTTGCGGGCCAGCGCGTCCGTGGAGACCTGCAGGCCTTCGGCCAGTTCGGCCAGCTTGGCGGCTGCTCCCCCGGCGAGGCGCAGCAGGGAGCGCAGGGCCTGCCATTCCACGTGCCAGGAGCCGCTGGGCCGCTCATCGTCCGCGGCCGCGGCAGCGGCGTTCAGCTGCAGGCCGTAGCCGGGTGCCGCCAGGGCCGCACTGCGGATCAGGACGGACAGGACGGGGTTCTGCTTCTGCGGCATGGCGGAGGATCCCCCGCGTCCGGCGGCCCGGGGTTCGGAGACCTCTCCGATTTCCGGCCGGCTGAGCAGCAGTACGTCGTTGGCAACCTTTCCGGCCGCGGCGGTGAAGTCCTGCAGTGCAGCGCCGAGGGCGGTCACCGGCAGCCGGTTGGTCTGCCACGGGGCCAGGGGCTCGGCCAGGCCGAGGCCGCGGGCCAGGCGGGCAGTGAGGTCGAAGGCGGTGGTGCGCTCCGCCCCGGGGGCAGCAGAGCCGGCCGCCAGGGAAACTGCGGCAAGGGTTCCGGAGGCGCCGCCCCACTGCAGCTGGAGGTTGCCGGCGGCGGTACGCAGCCCCTGCGCGGCGCTGCCCACCCCGTGCAGCCACTGGGCGGCGCGCAGGCCGAAGGTGGACGGCAGCGAGTGCTGGGTAAGGGTCCGTGCAACGCACAGGGTCGCCGCGTGGCGCCGGGCGGTGGCTCCCAGGGCAGCGGCGGCACGGTCGGCATCCGTGATGATGGTTTCCAGGGCGCGGCGGGCCAGCAGCATCAGGGCGGTGTCCATGATGTCCTGGCTGGTGGCGCCGCGGTGGATGGCGGCCGCGGCCTTCGGCGAAGATTCCCGTGCCTGGGTCCGGAGGTCGGCCAGCAGCGGAATCACGGGATTGCCGCCGCCCTGCGCCCGCTCGGCCAGGGACGCGGCGTCGTACCGGGAGGCATCGCTGACGGCGGCCACCGCGGCCGGAGCTTCCGGATCGGCCAGGCCGGCGGAGGCCAGCACGCGCACCCATTCGAGCTCCACGTCCAGGAGGGCCTGGAGCAGCTGCCGGTCCCCGGTCAGTTCCGCGACCCGGGTGCCCGCCCAGGCCGGGGAGAGCAGTCCGTAGTCCGCACTGTCCGCTGCACCCACGGTTACGCCCCGGGGTAGGTGAGGAAGACGGTTTCGTCTTCGCCCTGCAGGCAGATGTTCCAGCGGAGTCCGCCGTCCGCTTCGCGGGTGGCGATCAGGGTGCGCCGGCGTTCCTCGGGCAGCGAGGACAGCAGGGCGTCGCGGGCCAGGGCCTCTTCGTCGTCCGGCAGGTACATCCGGGTGTGCAGCTTGTTGAGCAGGCCGCGGGCAAAGATGACGACGGAGATGAAGGGGGCCGATCCCTCTTCCGTGGGGCCCGGGTTGACCGTGGTGAAGGTGTAATTGCCGGCATTGTCGACGGCGGTGCGGCCCCAGCCGGTGAAGGTGTAGCCGTCACGGACCAGGGATCCGGTCCGCTGGGGGATATTGCCGTCGGCGTCGGCCTGCCAGATTTCCAGCAGGGCGTCCGGAATGGTTTCTCCGGCGCCGTCGGTCACGGTGCCCTGGAGCCGGACGCTGCCGGGCATCCCCGGAGGCAGCAGCTGGTTGTCCTTCTCGAAGGGGAGGGCGTAGCCGTAGAACGGGCCGATGGTCTGGCCGGGCGTGGCGGTTAGCTTCTGCTCGTTCATTACTCTGCGTCCTCGTCTTCCATCCAGGTGCGGTTGCTGCCGGTGAGCACGATGTCCCAGTTGTAGCCGGTGGCCCACTCATGCGAGGTGATGTTGTGGTCGTACGTGGCCACGAGGCGGTCGCGGGCCTTGGTGTCCGTAATCGACTGGTAGATCGGATCCAGCGCGAAAAGCGGATCCCCGGGGAAGTACATCTGGGTGATCATGCGCTGGGTGAAGTCGGTGCCGAAGAGCGAGAAGTGGATGTGCGCCGGGCGCCAGGCGTTGTAATGGTTCTTCCACGGGTACGGACCGGGCTTGATGGTGGTGAACTCGTAGGAACCGTCGTCGGTGGTGATGCAGCGGCCGACGCCGGTGAAGTTCGGGTCCAGCGGTGCCGGGTGCTGGTCGCGCTTGTGGATGTAGCGGCCGGCGGAGTTGGCCTGCCAGATTTCCACCAGCTGGTTGCGGACGGGGTGCCCGTCGCCGTCGAGGATGCGTCCGCGGACGATGATCCGCTCCCCCATCGGTTCGCCGTTGTGCTGGATGGTCAGGTCGCTCTCGAGCGCGTGGACGTCCTGGTGCCCGAATGCCGGGGACCACAGCTCGATGGTTTCGGGGTCCACATGGTGCGGATCCTTGGTGGGGTGGCGCAGGAGGGAACTACGGTAGGGCGAGAAATCGATGCGGGGCTGGGTCTCCTCGGCGGCGCCGTCGTCCACCCCCTTGGAGTACTCGGCGTGGACCGCGGCGATTTCAGCGGAGATCTGGTCCTGCGAGGCCTCGGCCGCGTCCAGCTTCTCGATGACATGGCTGTTCGAGAAAAGGTTCTCTTCCATTTCCATGGGTTTTCCTTTCAATGAAGCGCACCCTCGCGCTCCGGCTTTCCAAGCATCCACGTGGTCGAGACCACGTTACACCGCCTGTTCGATGGATGTACAGATGTTCGTTATGCGAACGCTAGTCGTGCGGCCAGCCCGTGTAGGCCTCGGCCAGGTAGGCGCTGCCGTGCCGGGAGGAGACGACGCCGCTGAGCTCTCCCAGCGCACGCTTGCGCTCGAAGGGGCTGGCGTCCACCCGGGTGTGCAGCATCGACGTCATCCAATAGGAGAAGTTCTGCGCGCGCCAGACCCGCTGCAGTGCCTTGTCGCTGTAGCCGTCCAGCAGGTCCGTGGACTTGGTGGCGTAGAACGAGTCAATGGCCTCGAACAGTACTTTCACGTCCGCCAGGGCGAGGTTGAGGCCCTTGGCGCCGGTGGGCGGAACCGTGTGCCCGGCGTCGCCCGCCAGGAACAGGTTGCCGTAGCGCAGGGGTTCGCACACATAGCTGCGGAACTTCAGGACGGTCTTTTCGAAGATGGGGCCCCGGGTCAGCTCGAAGCCGTCCGGGCCGTCCACCCGTGCCTGGAGTTCGTTCCAGATGCGGTCCTCGCTCCACGCGTCCGCATCCTCGTTCGGATCACACTGGAAGTACATCCGCTGGACGGAGTCGTTGCGCTGGCTGATCAGGGCAAAGCCGCGGTCGGAATTGGCGTAGATCAGTTCCGGGGCGCTGGGAGCAGCCTTGGTGAGGATGCCGAACCAGGCGAAGGGGTATTCGATGAAGTTATCCGTGCGCGCTTCCTGGGGGATGGAGCGCTTGCAGATGCCCCCGGAACCGTCGGAGCCCACCAGGATTTCACAGTGGACTTCAAAGTCCCGGCCGTCGCTGTCGGTGAACAGGATCTTAGGGGTGCTCGTCGTCAGGTCCGTGACGGATGTTCCGCTGACTCCGTATCGGACATCGCCGTGGTCCCGTTCCCGGGCGGCGGCCAGGTCCGTGAAGACCTCATTCTGCGGGTACAGCCACACGGACTCCCCCACCAGGTCTTCAAAATCGATCCGGTGGCTCTCGCCGCCGAAGCGCAGGTCGATTCCCTCGTGGCGGTACCCCTCCGTAAGCACCCGGTTGCTTACCCCGGAATCGGTCAGCATGCGGACACTTCCGTGCTCCAGGATGCCGGCCCGGTGGGTGGTGCGGATGGTCTCGCGGTCCCGCTTCTCCACAACGATGTTGTCGATGCCGGACTTCGACAGCAGGTGCGAAAGCATCAGTCCGGCGGGGCCGCCGCCCACAATGCCGACCTGCGTCTTGAGGATAGTGCGCTCTGCGCCCATCTATTACTCCCTTGAAAACTTTGTAGCGGACACTACCTCCCAGTGTGACTGCCGGCACACGGGGAGCAGCAAAGTGATTCTCATTGAATGGGAATTCGGCCGGCATCCGGCGCCGCGGGGAGCTCCGAAGCCAGCAGCGCACCCCGCCGGGGCACTCCTATCCGCAGCAGGAACACGCACTGGCCCAGCGCCACGGCCACGGCCAGCCAGAGGGTCGGCACAGCACCGATCCAGCCCAGCAGCACCGCTCCGAGGACACCGCCCAGCACAACGGAGCCCTGGGTGAGGGTTCGGCGGGTGGACGACACGCGGGCCAGCAGCTCATCCGGGATCAGTGCAGTGGTCAGGGCCGAGCTGTTCACCATCATCAGGCCAAGAGCCAGGCCGAAAAGGGTGAACGACACCCCGATGCTCAGCACTGCGAGATGCGGCCAGAGTGCGGTGAGCGGGACGAGCGCGAAGTTCAGCGGCATCATCAGCGCTGCCAGCAGCATTGCCCGGAGCGGGCCGATGGCCTTTCCGATACGCGGGGCCAGCACCGCGCCGACGATGCCGCCAACGGCGCTGACGGACCAGATGGCACCGAAGAGCACCGGGTCCATTGCCAGATCGTGAAGGATGAACCAGGACTCGGCAGCCTGGTAGAGACCGGCAGCAAAGTTGTTGGTGGTGGTAGTCATGATCAGTGCCAGCAGAACGCGGTGGCCGGCGATGAACCTGACCCCCGTCGCGACGGCTTCCCGGATGCCCGGCCGGTCCGTCTTCGGCGGGGCCGGGTGGTCCGGGGGCAGCCGGGCCAGTCCCGCGGCGGCGACCAGCTGTGTGGCTGCGCTTACGGCAAGCACTGCCGGCGCCGGGAGAAGCCGCACCAGGATCCCTCCGGCCGCCGGACCGGCCAGGGACACCACCTGCTCGGAGGCCATCAGCGAAGACGCAGCATCGGCGATCCGGTGCCGTCCCACCAGCCGCGGCAACACCGAGGTATGGGCGGCCATAAAGAACACGTCGGCAATCCCGACCACCAGGATGACGAGCAGCAGCTGCCATGCCTCCAGCCAGCCCAGGAAGAACGAGGCAACGGCCCAGGCATAGGCTCCCGCACGGACCCAGGTCATGGCGAGCATGGTCCGCCGCTGCCCCCACCGGTCAACAGCCACCCCCGCCACCAGCCCGAAAAGCAGCGGCCCGGCACTGCTCAGGGGTGCGGCCAGCCCGGCCTCGAACGGCGTAGCGCCGAGCACGGAGATCATTCCCACCGACACGGCAAACACGGCGACATCACGACCGGCGTGCACCGCAGTGGTGGCCAGCCACAGGCCACGGAAAGCAGGCAGCGACCAGACGCCCGCCCCTGATTTTGCCACTCTGTCCCCCGTTGTGCCGCGCCGTTTGGTGCCGGCACGGAATTGCCGGAGAAGGTCCCGGCAGGATGTGCTGCCGGCCCGGCACTACTATTACCCGGGAGTCCGCCGCCGGCCGGCAGCGCCACGCGGCACGGCCGGATCCGGCCACGGCTTGCCGGTGGGTCAGCGCTGGTAGTGCGGCCCGGCGGCGTCCGCCCGGACGCCCAGGCCGCGGGAGATTCCGCGGGCAGCAGTCATCAGCGCCGGGATGGTCGAAGAGATGTGTTCGCTGCCGGTGGGCACCACCACTCCGATGGCAGCCACGGCCGTGCCGCCCGGGCCGAAGACGGGCACGGCTATTCCGGTGGTGTCCGGAACGACGGCGCCGGGCAGGCTTGCGCTGCCCTCAAGGCGCATCTTTGCCCAGGACGAACGCAGCCGCTTTTCTTCGGAGGCAGCCGGGTTCTGCTGCGCCAGGTACTCCTCCTGTACGTGCCGCGGCGAGTGGGCCATCATCACCATCCCCGATGAGGACACGTGGACAGGGAGCCGCCCGGCGACCTTCGCGTGGTTCAGCACCGATCCGTGGCTGGAAAGGCGTTCGATGAACAGAACCTCATCCGAGCGCAGCACGGACAGCTGGGTGTGCTGCCGGACCACAGCCTGGATGTCTTCCATAAACGGCATGGCAATCTGCTTGAGGCCGAGCGCGGCGGAGCTGCGGTTGGCCAGTTCCCACAGGCGAAGGCCCAGGCGGACGCCGCCGTCGGCTTCCCGCTGCAGGAAGCCGTGCCCCATCAGCTCGTTCACGATCCGGTGCGCGGTGGACAGCGGCAGCCCGGCACGGCGGGCCAGCATGGCGATGGGCATGGCCTGGTGGGTTTCGTCGAAGGCACTGATCACCCGCACGATCCGGCTGGTCATTGACTCGCCGCTCGGGGAATTGGCCATGTCTAAGTTTCGCACAGCAGTTATCTGCCACAGCAGCTATCCGGCACGCCCGTTAAACGCGGCAGGTCCCGCACCCTGGGGTGCGGGACCTGCCGTTGACGCTGCGCGCTACACGCGGCGCCTGTTGCCTTGGTTAGCGGAAGTCGCTGCCCATGTCGTAGTCATCCAGCGGGATGGCGTGGAACTCAGGGCTCAGGCCGCCGTCAACGCCGGCGTAGTCGAAGTCGCTGAAGGCGCTCGGGCCGGTGAAGAGATTGGCCTTTGCTTCTTCGGTCGGCTCGACAGTGACCTCGGTGTAACGGGGCAGGCCCGTTCCGGCCGGGATCAACTTACCGATGATGACGTTCTCCTTGAGGCCGAGCAGCGGATCGCTCTTGCCTTCCATGGCAGCCTGCGTCAGGACGCGGGTTGTCTCCTGGAAGGAAGCTGCGGACAGCCAGGACTCGGTGGCCAGGGAGGCCTTGGTGATACCCATGAGTTCCGGACGGCCCGAAGCAGGCTTCTTGCCTTCCGAAACGACGCGGCGGTTCTCGCTTTCGAAGCGGCGGCGTTCAGTCAGCTCACCCGGGAGCAGATCGGAATCGCCGGACTCGATCACGGTGACGCGGCGCAGCATCTGGCGGACAATAACCTCGACGTGCTTGTCGTGGATGCCCACACCCTGGCTGCGGTATACGCGCTGGACTTCGTCCACCAGGAATTCCTGTGCCTTGCGCGGGCCGAGGATACGGAGGATCTGCTTGGGATCCACCGCACCGAAGACCAGCTGCTGGCCAACCTCTACGTGGTCGCCGTCGGCAACCAGGAGGCGGGCACGGCGCAGGACCGGGTAGGCGATTTCCTCGGAGCCGTCGTCGGGAGTGACAACCAGACGCATCTGGCGGTCGGTCTCTTCCAGCGTGACCCGGCCCGCGGTCTCGGAGATCGGAGCAACACCCTTAGGCGTACGTGCTTCGAAGAGCTCCTGGATACGGGGCAGACCCTGGGTGATGTCCTCAGCGGAAGCAACACCACCGGTGTGGAAGGTACGCATGGTCAGCTGGGTACCCGGCTCACCAATGGACTGTGCGGCAATGATGCCCACGGCCTCGCCGATGTCCACGGTCTTACCCGTGGCCAGGGAGCGGCCGTAGCAAAGCGCACAGGTACCGACGGCGGACTCACAGGTGAGTACGGAGCGGACCTTGATGTCGGTGACGCCGGCTTCGAACAGCTTGGCGATGAGGACGTCGCCCACATCGTCGCCGCCCTTGGCCAGGACGTTGCCCTGTGCATCGGTGACGTCGGTGGCCAGCGTACGGGCGTACGCCGAGTTCTCGACCTCTTCGTGCAGCTGCAGTTCGCCGTTGGAGTCCGGAACCGCGATGGTTACGTTCAGGCCGCGCTCGGTGCCGCAGTCTTCCTCGCGGACGATGACGTCCTGGGAAACGTCCACCAGACGACGGGTCAGGTAACCCGAGTTGGCGGTACGCAGAGCGGTATCGGCGAGACCCTTACGGGCACCGTGGGTGGCGATGAAGTATTCCAGCACCGACAGGCCCTCGCGGTAGGAGGACTTGATCGGGCGCGGGATGATCTCGCCCTTAGGGTTGGCCACCAGGCCACGGATACCGGCAATCTGGCGGACCTGCAGCCAGTTACCACGGGCACCGGAGGACACCATGCGGTTGATGTTGTTGAACTCGGGCATGTTCGCCCGCATTGCAGCAGCAACCTCGTTGGTGGCCTTGTTCCAGATGTCGATCAGTTCCTGGCGGCGCTCGTCTTCAGCGATCAGGCCCTTGCCGTACTGGCTTTCAACCTTGGCAGCCTGCGCTTCGTAGCCTTCCATAATGGCGGGCTTGTCGATCGGAGCCGCGATATCGGAGATGGCAACGGTAACGCCCGAGCGGGTGGCCCAGTAGAAACCGGCGTCCTTCAGGTTGTCCAGCGTTGCAGCCGTGACGACCTTCGGGTACCGCTCAGCCAGATCGTTGACGATCGCGGAGAGCTGGCCCTTATCGGCAACTTCCTTCACCCACGGGTAGTCCGCGGGCAGCGTCTGGTTGAAGATGACCTGGCCGAGGGAGGTTTCGATGAGGGCCGGAGTGCCCTCTTCCCAACCTTCCGGTGCCGGCTGGCCTGCGCTGGGGACGAAGCCGTCCACGCGCATCTTCACCAGTGCGTTCAGGTGCAGCTCGCCCATGTCGAAGGCCATGATGGCTTCGGCCATGGAACCGAACACGCGGCCTTCACCGGCAGCACCGTTCCGCTTGGTGGTGAGGTGGTGCAGGCCGATGATCATATCCTGCGAGGGCAGGGTGACCGGGCGGCCGTCGGACGGCTTCAGGATGTTGTTCGAGGACAGCATCAGGATGCGTGCTTCAGCCTGGGCTTCGGGGCTCAGCGGCAGGTGGACTGCCATCTGGTCGCCGTCGAAGTCAGCGTTGAAGGCGCCGCAGACCAGCGGGTGCAGCTGAAGGGCCTTACCTTCAACGAGCTGCGGCTCGAAGGCCTGGATGCCGAGGCGGTGCAGGGTGGGTGCACGGTTGAGCAGCACCGGGTGTTCGGTGATGATCTCTTCCAGTACGTCCCAGACCTGCGGACGGAAACGCTCGACCATGCGCTTGGCGCTCTTGATGTTCTGGGCGTGGTTGAGGTCAACCAGGCGCTTCATCACGAACGGCTTGAAGAGCTCCAGTGCCATCTGCTTCGGCAGGCCGCACTGGTGCAGCTTCAGCTGCGGGCCAACGACGATAACGGAACGGCCGGAGTAGTCAACGCGCTTACCCAGCAGGTTCTGGCGGAAGCGGCCCTGCTTGCCCTTGAGCATGTCGGAGAGCGACTTCAGCGGACGGTTGCCCGGTCCGGTGACCGGACGGCCGCGGCGGCCGTTGTCGAACAGGGAGTCAACAGCTTCCTGGAGCATCCGCTTTTCGTTGTTCACGATGATCTCGGGGGCACCGAGATCCAGCAGGCGCTTCAGGCGGTTGTTGCGGTTGATCACGCGGCGGTACAGGTCGTTAAGGTCCGACGTCGCGAAACGGCCGCCGTCGAGCTGGACCATCGGGCGCAGTTCCGGCGGGATAACCGGAACGGCATCCAGGACCATGCCCAGCGGGCTGTTCGTGGTGGTCAGGAACGCGTTGACAACCTTCAGGCGCTTCAGGGCACGCGTCTTGCGCTGGCCCTTGCCGTTCTGGATGATGTCGCGCAGATTCTCGGACTCGGCCTGCATGTCGAAGTCTTCAAGACGCTTCTTGATGGCTTCGGCACCCATGGAGCCTTCGAAGTACAGACCGTAGCGGTCACGCAGTTCGCGGTAGAGGCCTTCATCGCCCTCCAGGTCCCCGACCTTGAGGTTCTTGAACCGGTCCCAGACCTGCTCGAGGCGCTCGATGTTGTTGTCGGCGTCGCGGCGGACCTTGGCCATCTGGCGGTCGGCGGAGTCGCGTGCCTTCTTCTTGTCGGCAGCCTTGGCGCCTTCGCCCTCGAGGCGGGCAAGCTCGCCTTCCAGGTCCTTGGCGATCGCGGCAATGTCGGAGTCGCGCTGGTCGACGAGGTGCTTGCGCTCCACGTCGTGCTCGGCCTGCAGGTTCGGCAGTTCCGCGTGGCGGTTCTCTTCGTCCACCGAGGTGATCATGTAGGCAGCGAAGTAGATGACCTTCTCAAGGTCCTTCGGTGCCAGGTCCAGCAGGTAGCCCAGGCGGGACGGAACACCCTTGAAGTACCAGATGTGGGTGACCGGAGCGGCGAGCTCAATGTGGCCCATGCGTTCGCGGCGCACCTTGGCACGGGTGACCTCGACGCCGCAGCGCTCACAGATGATGCCCTTGAAGCGGACGCGCTTGTACTTACCGCAGTAGCATTCCCAGTCGCGGGAAGGACCGAAGATCTTTTCGCAGAAAAGACCGTCCTTCTCCGGCTTCAGGGTTCGGTAGTTGATGGTTTCCGGCTTCTTGACTTCGCCGTATGACCAGCCGCGGATTTCATCCGCGGTGGCAAGGCCGATTCGCATGAGGCCGAACGTGGAATCGTTGGACATGGGTCCCTGTTCTCTCTTGTTCTCTAAATCTGAATGTCTCGGGTGCGGAAAAGATTGAAGGTGACCATCAGGGCCGGCGCCTGCCGGTCCGGGTTAGGCGGCTTTAATATTCCGCTGCGAGCTCTGCGAGCCGCGGAATTTCGTTGCCGCCGTTCCGGACCGTCCTGGCGCCGGCCAGGACGGATCTACCAGCTAAACCTCTTCGACGGAGCTGGGCTCTGCACGGGACAGATCGATACCCAGTTCCTCCGCGGCCCGGAAGACTTCTTCATCCGAGTCACGCATTTCAATCGTGTTGCCTTCGGTGGAGAGGACTTCCACATTCAGGCAGAGCGACTGCATTTCCTTGATCAGGACCTTGAACGATTCCGGAACACCGGGCTCCGGGATGTTCTCACCCTTGACGATGGCTTCGTAGACCTTCACGCGGCCATGGATGTCATCGGACTTGATCGTGAGCAGTTCCTGCAGCGTGTAGGCGGCGCCGTACGCTTCCAGGGCCCAGACTTCCATTTCACCGAAGCGCTGTCCGCCGAACTGTGCCTTACCACCCAGCGGCTGCTGCGTGATCATGGAGTACGGACCGGTGGAGCGTGCGTGGATCTTGTCGTCCACCAGGTGGTGCAGCTTCAGGATGTACATGTAGCCGACCGAGATCGGGTCCGGGAACGGCTGGCCGGAGCGGCCGTCGTACATCCGGGCCTTGCCCGATGCACCGATCAGGCGGTTGCCGTCACGGGTCACGTTGGTGGAGTCGAGCAGGTTGATGATCTCGTCCTCGCTGGCACCGTCGAACACCGGGGTGGCGACAGTGGTGGGGCCGGTTTCGCGCGGCAGGTTCGGCAGGTCCTTGACCCAGTCCGGCTCGCCTTCGATCTTCCAGCCCTGCTTGGCAGCCCAGCCCAGGTGGATTTCCAGGACCTGTCCGACGTTCATTCGGCCCGGAACACCCAGCGGGTTCAGGATGATGTCGACGGGGGTTCCGTCTTCCATGAACGGCATGTCTTCGATCGGGAGGATCTTGGAGATGACGCCCTTGTTGCCGTGGCGGCCGGCCAGCTTGTCACCGTCGGTGATCTTGCGCTTGTGGGCCACGTAGACGCGGACCAGCTGGTTGACGCCCGGGGGCAGCTCGTCGTCGTTGTCACGGTCGAAGATGCGGACGCCGATGACGGTGCCGGACTCGCCGTGGGGCACCTTCAGGGACGTGTCGCGGACTTCGCGGCTCTTCTCGCCGAAGATGGCGCGCAGCAGGCGCTCCTCCGGGGTCAGTTCCGTTTCGCCCTTCGGGGTGACGCGGCCAACCAGGATGTCGCCGGCCTCAACCTCGGCACCGATGTGGATGATGCCGCGCTCGTCGAGCTGCGAGAGCACCTCTTCGGAGACGTTGGGGATGTCGCGGGTGATTTCCTCGGCACCAAGCTTGGTGTCGCGGGCGTCAACCTCGTGCTCCTCAATGTGGATTGAGGTCAGGACATCGTCGGAGACCATGCGCTGGGACAGGATGATGGCATCTTCGTAGTTGTGGCCTTCCCATGACATGAATGCCACGAGCAGGTTCTTACCAAGGGCCAGTTCACCCTGGTCCGTTGCGGGACCGTCGGCGATGATGCTGTTGACCTCAACGCGGGCGCCTTCGGAGACCAGCACGCGCTGGTTGTAGGCGTTGCCCTGGTTGGAGCGCTCGAACTTCATGATCGGGTAGCTGGTCTCGGTGCCGTCGTCGTTCATGACGGTGACGAGGTCAGCGGAAACCTCGGTGACAACACCGGGCTTCTTGGCGGTCACGGAGTCGCCGGCGTCAACGGCGGTGTACTTCTCCATGCCGGTGCCCACGACGGGACGCTCGGAACGGAGCAGCGGCACAGCCTGGCGCTGCATGTTCGCACCCATGAGGGCGCGGTTGGCATCGTCATGCTCGAGGAACGGAATCAGGGCCGTAGCCACCGACACCATCTGGCGCGGGGAGACGTCCATGTACTCGACCTCGTTGGGCTCAACGAGGACGGGCTCGCCGGAGCCGCCGCGGGCACGGACGAGGACGAGGTCCTCGGCGAAGTGCTGGTCGGCGCGCAGCGGAGCGTTTGCCTGGGCAATGGTGCGCTCAACTTCGTCATCGGCGGTCAGGTAGTCGACCTTGTCGGTGACTACGCCTTCCTCGACCTTGCGGTACGGGGTTTCGATGAAGCCGAAGGCGTTGATGCGGCCGTAGGAAGCCAGCGAACCGATCAGGCCGATGTTCGGACCTTCAGGGGTTTCGATGGGGCACATACGTCCGTAGTGGGACGGGTGCACATCTCGGACTTCCATGCCTGCGCGGTCACGGGACAGACCGCCCGGGCCCAGCGCGGACAGGCGGCGCTTGTGTGTCAGGCCGGCCAGCGGGTTGTTCTGGTCCATGAACTGCGAGAGCTGGGAGGTTCCGAAGAACTCCTTGATCGCAGCAACAACGGGACGGATGTTGATCAGGGTCTGCGGCGTGATGGCCTCGACGTCCTGGGTGGTCATCCGTTCGCGTACTACGCGCTCCATACGGGACAGGCCCGTGCGGATCTGGTTTTCGATCAGTTCGCCGACGGCGCGGATGCGGCGGTTGCCGAAGTGGTCGATGTCGTCGACCTCAACGCGGATGTCGACGTCCTCGCCGTTGCGCTTGCCCGGAACCGTCTTCTCGCCGGCGTGCAGTGCAACGAGGAACTTGATCATGGCGACGATGTCGTCATTGTTCAGAACCGAAGCATCGGAATCCGTCAGCGGCTTGTCGATGCCCAGCTTGCGGTTGATCTTGTAGCGGCCAACCTTGGCCAGATCGTAGCGCTTCGGGTTGAAGTACAGGTTGTCCAGCAGGGTCTGGGCAGCCTCGACCGTGGGCGGCTCGCCCGGACGGAGCTTGCGGTAGATGTCCAGCAGGGCATCTTCGCGGGTTTCCGTGGGGTCCTTTTCCAGGGTGGCCCGGATGGAGTCGTACTCGCCGAAGGTCTCGAGGATCTGGCCTTCGGTCCAGCCGAGTGCCTTCAGCAGCACGGTGACGGACTGCTTGCGCTTGCGGTCCAGGCGGACGCCCACCTGGTCACGCTTGTCGATCTCAAGTTCAAACCACGCACCGCGGGAAGGAATGATCTTCGCGGTGTAGATGTCCTTGTCGCTGGTCTTGTCCGCGGTGCGCTCGAAGTATGCGCCCGGGGAACGGACCAGCTGGGAAACAACAACACGCTCGGTGCCGTTGATGACGAACGTTCCCTTGTCGGTCATGAGGGGGAAGTCGCCCATGAACACGGTCTGCTGCTTGATTTCACCCGTGTTGTTGTTCATGAATTCGGCTTTAACGTACAACGGGGCCGAGTACGTAGCGTCCCGGTCCTTGCACTCCGCCATGGTGTACTTCGGGTCGGCAAACTCCGGCTCCGAGAAGCTCAGGGACATGGTGCCCTGGAAGTCTTCAATCGGGGAGATTTCCTCGAAGATGTCAGCCAGGCCGGAAGTGGTGGCAATACCCTGTTCGCCGGTCTCCCGCGCCTTTTCAACGCGCGCCTTCCAGCGCTCGTTGCCGACGAGCCAGTCAAAGCTGTCCGTCTGCAGGGCAAGAAGATTGGGAACGTCAAGCGGTTCGTGAATCTTTGCGAATGAAATCCGGGAAGCTGCGTTCTCCGGATTAGTAGCGGTTTCGTTATTAGAGGTGCTCGAGGCGACCAAGAGGGATCCTTCCACAGACCTTCAGGCGTGTTTCACGCCTCCTCCCCTGCACGATGCGGACCGAGTCCGTGTGCGTCCCATTGTCCGGCATGGGGCCTATCCACAGGTTGCGGATACTGCCCGGCACGGAACGAAGCCCACCGCTATATGAAGGCTGAAGGTTAACAGGAGGAAGCAAATATCCACTATAGGGCATTATGGGCAGACAAGTCTAGCCGGTATCTGACCCCTGCTTCGCTCAACCCCTCCGAAAGGATGTTCCGGGGATCGAATTCCGGGCTGTCTAATCCCGGAATCGAGGGGGAGCTACAGGCTGCACCGGCGCACCGTTCACGCATCGGATACAGATACCTTACCGCACAACGGCGGTTTTATGCGTGCCCGCATGGTGTGCAGTGCCGCGGACCCCTGTGACGGCGCTCTCCCCCCTGCGCGCCGGGGTGGCGTAGCCTTATCCCTGTCTTCAATGACGAACACACCGACGAAAGCGATGCACGAGTGACTAACGCACCCACAAGCACCTCCGCAGCCCGCGAGGGCACCGCCGTTCCCGAAGTGGTTATTGTCGGGGGCGCACGTACGCCCCAGGGCCGCCTGAACGGCCAGCTGTCCGCCTTCACGGCCGTCGAGCTCGGCGCGTTTGCCATCAAGGGCGCGCTGGACAAAGCCGGCGTCGATGCCGCGGATGTCGACTCGGTCATCATGGGGCATGTGGTGCAGGCCGGCTGCGGGCAGAACCCCGCCCGCCAGGCCTCCATCAAGGCCGGCATCGGCTGGGACGTCCCGGCAGTCACCGTCAACAAGGTCTGCCTGTCCGGCCTGGCTGCGGTGATTGATGCCGCCCGGCTGATCCGCGGCGGCGAGGCCACCGTGGTGGTGGCCGGCGGCCAGGAATCCATGACCCGCGGACCGCACCTGCTTCCCGGTTCCCGGCAGGGCTGGAACTACGGCAACATCTCCGCACTGGATTCGGTGGCCCACGACGGCCTCACTGATGCCTTCGACAACGATTCCATGGGCATTTCCACTGAGCGGGGCAATTCAAAGCTGGCCATCAAGCGCCTGGAGCAGGACGAAGTCGCAGCTGCCTCGCACCAGCGCGCGGCAGCCGCCATGGCGTCGGGGGTCTTCGACGCGGAAATCGTTCCCGTGACGGTGCCGCAGCGCCGCGGAGAGCCCCTGGTCCTTACCTCGGACGAGGGCGTGCGGCCCAACACCACAGTGGATACGCTGGCCGGCCTTCGTCCGGCGTTCGATTCCGAAGGAACCATCACGGCAGGCAACTCCTCTCCCCTGTCCGACGGCGCGGCAGCCCTGGTCATCACGACCCGGGACTACGCCGAAGCCAACGGATTGACTGTCCTCGCCGCCGTCGGGCTTCCCGGCCAGGTCGCGGGACCGGACAACACGCTGCATTCCCAGCCCTCCAACGCCCTCTTCGCCGCGCTCGGCCGGGCCGGCTGGAGCACCTCGGACCTGGACTTCATCGAGATCAACGAGGCCTTCGGCGCCGTGGCGGTCCAGTCCCTCAACGAACTGGGGATGGACCTGGAACAGTGCAACCTGCACGGCGGAGCGATCGCGCTCGGGCATCCGATCGGGGCCTCGGGCGCCAGGCTGGCCCTCACGGCAGCACATGAGCTTGCCCGGCGCGGATCCGGCCGGGCCGGCGTCGCGCTCTGCGGCGGCGGCGGGCAGGGTGAGGCGCTGCTGCTTTACCGCGAAGAGGCGTAACCGCCCCGGAGCAACCGCCCCGGAGCGACCGCCCCGGAGCGACCGCCCCGAGATAAACACAGAAGGCCCCGTTCCATTCGGAACGGGGCCTTCTGCTAAGCGTTTTTACGCGGTGAGGCAGTAAAAACTACTTGACGGTGACGGTGGCGCCGGCAGCTTCGAGAGCTTCCTTGGCCTTGTCAGCGGCTTCCTTGTTGGCGCCTTCGAGGACGGCCTTCGGAGCGCTGTCAACCAGGTCCTTGGCTTCCTTCAGACCCAGCGAGGTCAGGGAGCGAACTTCCTTGATCACTGCGATCTTCTTGTCGCCGGCAGCTTCGAGGATGACGTCGAATTCGGTCTTCTCTTCAGCGGCTTCAGCGGCACCGGCAGCGGGGCCGGCAACTGCGACAGCAGCAGCGGTGACGTCGAACGTCTCCTCGAAGAGCTTCACGAAATCGGAGAGCTCGATGATGGACAGTTCCTTGAAAGCTTCAATGAGCTCTTCGTTGGTGAGCTTCGCCATGGTGTGGCGTCCTTCCTATAGTTGGTGCACGCAGGCACCGGAGATTGATGGAGAAGAGGAATTACTCTTCGGTGGCTGCTTCTGCTGCCGGAGCTTCTTCTGCAGCGGCCGGAGCCTCTTCTGCAGCGGAGGCAGCGGGGGCGCCGCTTTCCTCTTCAAGCTTCATGCGCAGTGCATCAGCCGTGCGGGCGAGCATGGACATCGGTGCCTTGAGGACACCGGCGACGCGTGCAAGCTGGAACTCACGGGACTCAAGGGCAGCCAGTGCGGCTACACCGGAGGCATCCAGGGCATTGCCCTCGAAGACACCGGTCTTGATGATGAGCTGCGGGTTGGTCTTGGCAAAATCCGTCAGGCTCTTTGCAGCTGCAACTGCGTCACCCTTGATGAAGGCAATTGCAGTAGGTCCGGCAAGCTGGCCTTCGAACGCGTCGATGCCGGCTTCCTTGGCTGCAATGCCAGTCAGGGTGTTCTTTACGACCGAGTACTTGGTGTCCTGGCCGAGCGAACGACGCAGCTCCTTGAGCTGTGCAACGGTGAGCCCGCGGTATTCGGTTAGGACAGCAGCGGTCGATTCCTTGAAATCGGTGGTGATTTCCTCGACTGCTGACACCTTTGTTGGCGTTGCCATAACCCTCCTTCCGGGGAAATAGTGCCGGTGGATCGGGTCCCGAACATAAAAAACGCCCCGGGCAGATGCACGGGGCTTCACTCTACGGACACGTTGTTCCGGAGTGCAGTTCGTTCACCTGCGCAGGCCGCCCTATCAAGGGACTTTCGGATGTTTGTCCAACCGGGTTCCACAGTGGCGGGCTGAAGGTTCAGCCTTACGGTGGGATTGAATGCACATCGACCGACGGTCTTTGGTAGTTCCAGAGTACGGGAGATCGGGGCGTGGAACAAATCCCGGGGCCGGCGGCAGCTTCAGGCGGATGCCGCACGCGGCCGGCACCTGGGTGTCACTCGGCGGACAGCCCCTTTTGCCATTCCCCGGAGTAGCCGATGGGCCGGAAGCCAAGCCGCTCATTAATGGAGAGCATGTACCGGTTCTCCTCGGCGTTCCAGGTGTAGACCCGGCGTGCTTCGGGCACCGCCTCCCGGAGCCGGACCAGGTTCGCGGCTTTCAGCAGCATGCCCAGCCGGTTCCCCCGGTGGCCCTCCAGCACCAGGGTGTCATCCTGGTAAACCACGGCAGGGTTGTTGCGGAAGATTTCCAGAACGGTATGCCCGGCAAGCTCGCCCGTCGCGACCTTCCGTGCGGCACTGACCAGGACTTCCGCGTCCATGTCGCGGGCCTGCGCTTCGGACTCCCGCACCCGTGCTTCGTTCCAGGCTTCCTCCGCCAGCTCCAGTCCCCCCATCGGCGCATCGATGCTCATTTTCTGCCGCAGGAGCGCGTAGGCATCCACCAGGTCCGCGGGGCACGCCCCGCTCCAGAAGACGAGTTCGTAGTCCGCTCCGGCTGCGGCCCGCGCCTGTTCCAGCACGGCTTCATCATCTGCAGGGCTTCCCAGCTCCAGCCGGCTGACGCGGTCCACCAGTTCCAGCGAGAAGCCCAACGCGGAAGCGAACAAGGCGGCGGCGTCCTGCGGGACCAGCGACGCCGTACCGGCGATCGGTCCCGTCTCATCGGAGAGCAAATGGTCCGTCTCCGCCATGAGCATGCGCCGGTTGTCCGCCGCGGCCAGTTGCTCCGCCGCGGCGTAGAGCTGCGTTCCGACGCCGCGGCGTCGGGCGGAAGGCGCCACCACAACGTTGACCGTTCCACTGTGGAGGTTGTCCGTAAGCGGCAGGTTGACCAGGGCTGCACCCACGATGTCGGCACCGGCCCGGGCTGCCAGGATCTCCCGCCGGCGCGAGGGAGTACTGCGCCGTCCGGCAAGCTGCGCCTGCGGCGGCCCGTAAAAGTCGTCATTGCCCCAGAACTCGCGAAGCTGGGCATTCAGCAGTTCAGCAACGGTAATGAAGTCCGCCGCGCCGGGTGCGTCCAGGGCGGGCGGGACGGCAATCGGTTCGATGGAAACGGGCGGCTGTGTCATGGCACACATCCTGCCGCACGCGGCCCCGGGCTCCAAAACCGAATCGGGATGCACACCGGCCGGACACAAAAGAGCGGCCGCAGCAAAGGCTGCGGCCGCTCTTTTAGGGAAAATCCCCGGGTACTACTGCTGACTATGCGTCGGCGAGAACCTTGGTGACGTTGGGGTCAACGCTGATGCTCGGGCCGAACGTGGTGGACACGGTCGCCTTGGAGATGTAGCGGCCCTTGGCTGCCGACGGCTTGAGGCGAAGGACCTCTTCCAGAGCTGCTGCGTAGTTCTCAGCCAGCTTCTGGGCGTCGAAGGACACCTTGCCGATGATGAAGTGCAGGTTGGAGTGCTTGTCGACGCGGAAGTCGATCTTGCCACCCTTGATGTCCGTGACGGCCTTGGCCACGTTCGGGGTAACCGTACCGGTCTTCGGGTTCGGCATGAGGTTACGCGGGCCGAGCACGCGGCCCAGGCGGCCGACCTTGCCCATCATGTCCGGGGTAGCCACTGCGGCGTCGAAGTCGGTCCAGCCTGCTGCAACCTTTTCGATCATGTCGTCGGAACCAACGAAGTCGGCGCCGGCAGCGATTGCTGCTTCAGCCTTCTCGCCGGTCGCGAAAACGAGGACGCGGGCCGTCTTGCCGGTGCCGTGGGGCAGGTTGACCGTGCCGCGGACCATCTGGTCAGCCTTACGGGGGTCAACGCCCAGGCGGAAAGCCACCTCAACGGTTGCGTCGAACTTGGAAGGATTGGTGTCCTTCGCCAGCTCTACAGCCTCGACCGGTGCGTACAGCTTGTCCGCATCGATCTTGGCTGCAGCTGCTTCATATGCTTTGCTGCGCTTTGCCATCTGCTTTTTCTCCTTGTGCAGTTGTGGTCTGTCGGACCGCGCCGGGCCCTGCCACGCGCCGTCGCCCGTCAGGGGCGGCGGCAGTTATGTGAATGTGAAACGAGTACGGGGACTTAGCCCTGTACCGTGATGCCCATCGAACGGGCGGTGCCGGCGATGATCTTGGCAGCTGCCTGGACATCGTTGGCGTTGAGGTCTTCCATCTTCATGGTGGCGATCTCTTCGACCTGTGCCTGGGTCAGGTTGGCAACCTTGGTGGTGTGCGGGGTTGCGGAACCCTTGGCGACACCGGCAGCCTTCTTGATCAGCTGTGCAGCCGGAGGAGTCTTCGTGATGAAGGTGAAGGAACGGTCTTCGTAGACGGTGATTTCCACCGGGATAACGTTGCCGCGCTGGGATTCCGTTGCAGCGTTGTACGCCTTGCAGAATTCCATGATGTTGACACCGTGCTGGCCAAGTGCCGGACCAATCGGAGGAGCCGGGTTGGCGGCACCTGCGTTGATCTGCAGCTTGATGAGGCCGGTGACCTTTTTCTTGGGGGCCATGAAAGGGTCCTTCTCTAAATTATGTTCCCGAAGGACAGGAGCGTCCGTCCGGGGCGGTGGCCGCCATGGCTTGGCGGCCGGACGCTGCCTGCAGGTTAAAGCGGACCTGCGGACAGCGAAATCTGAAAGCTACTGGAGCTTGGTGACCTGGCCGAAGCCGAGGGTCACAGGTGTCTCGCGCTCGAAGATGGTCACGAGGACCACCAGCTGCTGGGACTCGGGCTTGATCTCCGAGATGGTGGCCTGGAGCGTCTCGAACGGGCCTTCGTTGACCGTTACGGGCTCGCCGACCTCGAAGTCAACGGCAATGTTGGAGGACTGCTGCTGTGCAGGCTTGCCGGCCTCGGTCTTCGGGGAAACGATCGTGTGCTCGAGCATCGAGTACACCTCGGACAGGCTCAGAGGAGTCGGGTTGTGGGCATTGCCCACGAAGCCGGTGACGCCGGGGGTGTGCCGGACAACGCCCCAAGACTCGTCGGTGAGGTTCATGCGCACCAGGACGTAACCGGGAATGCGGACGCGGTTGACGATCTTCCGCGTGGTGTTCTTGATCTCGACGACTTCTTCCATCGGGACCTGGATTTCGAAGATGTCCTCTTCCATGTCCAGCGTCTGGATGCGGGTCTCAAGGTTGGACTTCACGCGGTTTTCATAGCCGGCGTAGGAGTGGATGACGTACCAGTCACCCTCCTGGCGGCGCAGCTTTGCCTTGAAGGCAACAGCCGGATCTTCCTCGGGCTCAGCGTCTTCTGCGGAATCGGCAGCCTCTTCGGCTGCGTTTTCTTCGTCTGCCGAAGCATCAACAGCAGCGGGCGCCTCGTCGACGTCGGCTGCGGTCATCTGATCCTCGGTATCCAGATCAGCGTTGTCATTGATCTGTGATTCGAGTTCTTGCTCGGACACGTAGATTCCTGCTTTCTTCTTCAGAGCACTATCGGGTTTGTCACTAGCTCATGGTCTCCGGTTCCACGCCCAACGGGGGGAACCTTAGGTCTCTGGCTAGCTTTCGCCGCCGCCCGAGCCGAAGATCCACAGTGCGCCCCTGCCAAAGGCAAAGTCGAGAGCCGTAACGATAAGCATCATCACCATCACGAACGCGAGGACAACGAGCGTGTACCTCAGCAGTTCCTTGCGGGTGGGGGTGACCACCTTTTTCAGCTCGGCAATCACCTGGCGCAGGAAGAGAGCGATACCGGCGAAGAACCCGCGCTTCTTGGGCCCGCTGGAGGGGTGTCCCTTGGAGCTGCTGGCAGCTGTCTCGGTCACCTTCGCCTCACTCATCTGTGTCGGTTCACAATCGCAGCAAGCGCTGGGACTGCTCATTCCATGAAGGACTGCTGAGCTGCCGGAAATGACAGTTCTGCGCAGGGCAGACAGGACTCGAACCTGCAACCTGCGGTTTTGGAGACCGCTGCGCTACCAATTGCGCCACTACCCTATGGAGGAAAACTCACCCTACCGCCACCATTGTAGCCGTAACGAACGGAAGACTATTTCCCCGACCGAAAGGCACAAAGCAGCGTGGTGTGCTCAACCACCGAAGAACCAGTCTACGCAAACTTTTCCGTCCCGTCGAACCGGGGCCTGTCCGCCCCGTGCCGTGCCGACCTGCAGCCGGGATTCCAAGCGCCTAAACTGGGGAACGCCGCCGTCGTCCGGCAGGACCGACGCGGCAAACGTTAGCCGCCGCCACACACCAGACGGGAATCCCATGTCTTCCACCGGCCGTATTTCAGAGCGCATCGCTTCCATTGCCGAGTCCGCAACCCTCGCAGTGGATGCCAAGGCCAAGGCATTAAAGGCCGCCGGGCGCCCGGTGATTGGTTTCGGCGCGGGCGAACCGGACTTCCCCACCCCGGGCTACATCGTCGACGCCGCCGTCGACGCCGCCCGCCAGCCGCGTTTCCACCGCTACTCCCCCGCCGGCGGGCTCCCTGAGCTCAAGAAGGCGATTGCTGCCAAGACCCTGCGGGACTCCGGCTACGCCGTTGACCCCGCCCAGGTCCTGGTCACCAACGGCGGCAAGCAGGCCGTCTACGAATCCTTCGCTACGCTGCTGAACCCGGGCGACGAAGTCCTGGTTCCCACCCCGTACTGGACCACGTACCCGGAAGCCATCCGGCTCGCCGGCGGTGTCCCGGTAGAGGTGTTCGCCGGCCCGGAGCAGGGCTACCTGGTGAGCGTCGAGCAGCTTGAGGCAGCCCGCACCGGGGCCACCAAGGTCCTGCTCTTCGTTTCCCCGTCCAACCCCACCGGCGCCGTATATCCTCCGGAACAGGTCGCCGAAATCGGCCGCTGGGCGGCAGAACACGGACTGTGGGTCATCACGGATGAAATCTACGAGCACCTGACCTACGACGGCGTCCCCTTCACCTCGATCGCCACCGCGGCCCCGGAGCTGGGCGACAAGGTCGTGGTGCTGAACGGCGTAGCCAAGACCTACGCCATGACCGGCTGGCGGGTCGGCTGGATGATCGCGGCCGCTGACGTCATCAAGGCCGCCACCAACCTGCAGTCCCACCTGTCCTCCAACGTGTCCAACGTGTCGCAGATGGCCGCCCTGGCCGCCGTGTCCGGACCTCTGACGGCCGTGGATGAAATGAAGCAGGCCTTCGACCGCCGCCGCCGCGCCATGGTGTCGGCCCTCAACGCCATCGACGGCGTCGAATGCCCCATGCCCGAAGGCGCGTTCTACGCCTATGCAGACGTTCGCGGCCTGCTTGGGCGCGAGTTCCCGGGCAAGGAAGGCCCGGTCCGGCCGCAGACGTCCGCCGAGCTGGCGGCGCTGATCCTCGACACCGTCGAAGTTGCCGTGGTTCCCGGTGAAGCGTTCGGCCCCTCGGGCTACCTCCGCCTCTCCTACGCCCTGGGCGACGAAGACCTCGCCACCGGGATGGAGCGCCTGCAGGACTTCCTCGGCAAGGGCCGGTAGGGGCTGCTAGAGCAGGCGGCGGTCCGCGGCCCAGCGGGTGAGCTCGTGGCGTGAGGACAGCTGGAGCTTGCGCAGCACCGAGGAGACGTGGGTTTCCACCGTCTTCACGGAAATGAACAGCTCGCGGGCCACCTCCTTGTAGCTGTAGCCGCGGGCGATCAGCCGCATGACCTCGAGCTCACGGGCCGAGAGGCGGTCCAGTTCGTCATCCACTGCGGCCACGCTCGCCGTGCCGAAGGCGTCCAGCACGAATCCCGCCAGGCGCGGCGAGAACACCGCGTCGCCGCCGGCCACCCGCAGGACGGCGTCGGAAATCTCCGGACCCGAAATGGTCTTGGTGACGTAGCCGCGCGCACCGGCCCGGATGACCGTGACCACGTCTTCGGCGGCATCGGAGACGCTCAGCGCTAGGAAACGGGTCACCCCGAGCAGCCCGGCGCACCCCGCCAGCACTTCGGCACCTCCGCCGCCGTTGCCGCCGGGCAGGTGGACATCGAGGAGGACGACGGCGGGACGACGGGCCGTGATCGCGGCAACCGCGGTTTCGACGCTGTCCGCTTCGGCCACCACGTTGATGCGGGCGTCGAGGTCCGCTCGGAGGCCGGAGCGGAAGATGGCATGGTCATCAACCACGACGACGTCGATCGGCGGCGAGGGGTGGACCGTCATTGGGGTTGTGCTCCGTTGCTCGATACGCGGTTGTCCGTCGAGGGAATCTTCTGTGTTGCACCGGCATGGGCCGTGCTGCCGTTGCCCGTGCTGCCGTTGCCCGTGCTGTTCGCCGCGCCGGGTGCGTCGTCACGGGCACCGTTTTCCGTGCCTTTCGGCAGCGGCAGCACCAGCCGAACCTCGGTGCCGTCGGCAGTGCTGCGGATGGCCGCGCTGCCCCCTGCACGCTGCATCCGTCCGATGATGGATCCCCGCACGCCGATCCGGTCAGCAGGCACAGCGTCCAGGTCGAATCCGGCGCCGCGGTCCCGCACGAAGACTTCAAGCTGCTCCGGCCTGCATTCAACATAGACCGAAACCGTGCCGCCGGCATGCTGGGCGGCGTTCAGCATGGCAGCCCGCGTAGCGGAGGCCAAGGCTTCGGTCCGCTCATCCAGTGCGGCATCCGAGACTGCCACCAGCTCAATCGGGTGGCCGTAGGCGTCCTCGATTTCTGCTGCAATCCGGCGCATGCATTCCACGAGGTGGTCTTCGGCCCGGGCACGGTCGGAATACAACCACTGCCTCAGCTCCCGTTCCTGGGCGCGGGCGAGGCGGATGACGTCCTGCTCCGAGCCGGCGCGCTTCTGGATCAGGGCCAGGGTCTGCAGGACCGAATCGTGCAGGTGGGCCGCAATTTCGGCCCGCTCGGTCTGCCGAATCCGTCCGGACCGCTCGGCTTCCAGGTCCCGCCAGTGCTTTATCGCCCACGGTGTGAACACCAGTGCCACGCCGGCCAGCACGGCAGCGGAGGCCAACAGCCCCGACATCAGGACATCCCAGCTCACTGCGCCCGAGACCACCACCAGCACGCCGGCGACCACCAGCAGCAGGCCCGCCGCCAGGCGGATCATGCCCGAGGCCCGGTCGGCTCCGGCGCTGTTCATCAGCCCCGCCCGCCGGCTCTCGTCCAGCTGCGTCCAGGCCAACACCGCACCGCCGGCGATGGCGGCGACCGGAACAAACAAGCCCCAGTTCAGGTCGGCGCCCAACCGCTGGGCAATAAAGGCAGCTGCCACCAGGAGCAGGGCAATGCCCGCCGCGACCTCCCGCTGCCCGGTTTTACCCGGCTGCCGGGCGGGAACGGTCCCTTCGCGAAGCTGCCTCGCATAGTTCTCGGCGATGCTGCGCGGGTTGGCGGATACCTGTTCCTTCTTCTCCTGCTCCTCCTGGGTCGGAACCATGATCCACAGCCATCCGTAGAGGATGAACCCGCTTCCAGCGCCAAGCACCAGCACGGCCATGACGATCCGGGTCAGCTTCACGGGCCAGCCCAAGTGCGCGGCCAGCCCGGCGCAGACGCCGGCAATGATCCGTTCGCGGGGACGCACCAAGGGTTCTCTCATGGACCTATCCAAACACGGGGAAGCCGCCGGGCACCGGCCCTGACGGCAATAATTCCTTTTCTTCAGGGGCCGTTCAGGGGCGGGTCAGGGTAGTCCCTGATGCAGTATGGCTGCGGCCGGAGAAGACTGGAGGCATGAACCCTTCCCCATCCCCTGATCCCGGGGCCCAACGCCCCGCAGCGCGTCCTTCCGCTGAGCATCGTCCGGCCCCTGCAGGCAGCCACGCGGCAGGCAACGGTTCCACGAGCACCGGTTCGACCCCCGCGGGAGGACCCGGCGCACAGTCATCCGGCGGATTCCACAGCGGTTTCTTTAACTGGGTCCGCTCCCTTGGCCTTCCGCGCGGCGGTGACCGCTGGTTCGGCGGCGTCGCGACCGGGATCGCTGCGCGCACCGGGCTGGACCCCGTGCTTGTCCGCGGACTGTTCGTAGTCCTCGGCGCTTTTGGCATCGGACTGCTGGTTTACGGCGTCGCCTGGGCACTGCTCCCGGAACCGGACGGCAGGATCCATCTCGAAGAGGCGATCCGCGGCGACTGGGCATCCGGCATGACCGGAGCACTCATTTTCACCATCCTCGGCATGGGCGGGCCCGGTGCTTCCTTCCTCGGCGCGGACAGCTGGTTCGGCGCCGTCGTCTGGACACTGTTCTGGATCGGTGCGGGCGTGGCCGCCGTTTACTGGTTCTCCACAGGCAAGGGCCGGTTCCACCTTTCCGGGCAGAGGACCGCTGCGGATGCGTCCGCGGACCCGGACAGCACCGTCGCCTTCGCTCCTCCTGCCGGTACCGGGGCCAGCGCGCCGGAAGCCCGTCCCGGGAAGCCCGTATCGCTTGCGAAACCCGGCATGGACGCCGCCGGCACCGAGCCTGTTGGCTCTCCACCCGCCGGCGGCACGGCTCCCTTTGCCGCCGCACCGCTCGGCGGGTTTGCCGTTCCGTCCGGACCGGTGCCGCCCCCGGCGGCCGAATCGAAGCGGAACGCCGAATCCGCCGGTAAGGCAAAGCACGTCCCGGGAGCCCCGGGGTCCTTCGCCGCGGCCCTGTTCGGTGCCGCCCTGCTCGCAGGCGGGACCGTCCTCGCCCTGGACTACCTCAACCTCCTTTCCCTTGGCGCACCGGTATCCGTTGCCCTGGCAGCGGCGGCCGCCGTCCTGGGCTTCGGCATCGTGATCCTGGGCGTGGTTGGCAGGCACTCCGGCGGGATCGGCGCGGTGGCAGTAGCAGCACTCGTCGCTTCCCTCCTGACCCAGGGCAGCATGGTCAACGCCAACCTCCTGGTGGCCAGCAATGCGGACTGGGTGCCCCGGGACGCTGCCCAGGCGGGCGGCGGCTACACCGTGATCGCCGCCAACGGCACCGTTGACCTGCGCGAGACCGAGACTTCGGGGAACTTCGAGGTCCCGGCCAGCGTCGCCGCAGGGAACCTCGCCATCCTCGTGCCCGACGACGCGCCGGTAACCATCAGGTTCGGCATGGCTGCGGGAAATGTCGAGGTCAACGACGGGTCGGACCGGCAGGAATACAGCGGGCTGTGGCAGCCGTCCGACGAGCGCACGCTCAACGACGGCGCCGACGGAGACCGGATCACCATTGATGTCCGCGGACTCGCGGGCAACGTACTCGTCACGACTGAAGAAAGCGACCTCTAGCCATGGAACAGGACAACGAGAGGGATTATCTGGGACGCCAGTACGGACCCGAAAGCTACGAAGCCCCGAACCGGGAGATGCCGTCGGCACCAGCCGCGGACCCGGGTCCCGGCAGTCCCGAAACGGACCAGGTGGAGCCCCGCGGCTCCGCTGCAGCGGCGGTGGAGACCGACGACAACCCGGCTGCGGTCCCGCCCCGCGCACTGCAGGTAGGCACGGTGGTGTGGGGCCTGGTCCTGACCGTCCTGGCCGTCCTCCTGCTGCTGGTGAACACCGTGAACCTTTCGGTGGATCCTGTCCTGCTGGTTCTCTGCCTCACCCTTGGTGCGGGTCTGGCCCTCCTGGTGGGCGGGTTCCTTTCCGGCCTTCAGCGGACCCGCTCCCGCTGAAGGCTTATCCCGGTCACCGTCTCGGCGGACCGGTACCCCTATTTCCCTATTTCAACACCATCAGATAAGGCTTAGTACATGGAAAAGTTCTTCAGCATCGTGCGCTCCTCCCCCATCAAAAGGCAGAGAGGCTGGGTCGGCGGAGTCTGCGCCGGCATCGCGGCAACCTACGGGTGGGATGTTTCCCTGGTCCGGATCGGCGTCCTCCTCAGTTTCCTGCTGCCGTTTGTAGGCCTGGGCACGTACGTCGTGGCATGGCTGCTGCTGCCGAAGACGGACGGAACCATCATCCTCCAGCGCCTCGTGAGCCCCCGCGCTTAGTCCTCCACCGGTCTGCTGGCTAGAATCAAAGCCAGGACCTAACCACCGCCAGCAGATCCAGGGGTAATGACATGAAGATCGGTATCCTCACCAGCGGAGGGGACTGCCCCGGGCTGAACGCCGTGATCCGCGGTGCCGTCCTCAAAGGCATCAAGGAATACGAGGACATCGAGTTCGTCGGTTTCCGTGACGGCTGGCGCGGCGTGGTCGACGGCGACATCATAGACCTGCCCCGCTCCCGCGTCCGCGGCATCTCAAAGCAGGGCGGAACGATCCTCGGGACGTCCCGCACCAACCCGTTTGACGGCCCAAACGGCGGACCGGAGAAGATCAAGGCCACGCTGGAACGCCTCGGGATCGACGCCGTTATCGCCATCGGCGGTGAGGGCACCCTCGCGGCGGCCCAGCGGCTCACGGACGCCGGCCTGAAAATCGTCGGCGTGCCCAAGACCGTGGATAACGATCTTGATGCCACCGATTACACCTTCGGCTTCGATACCGCAGTGGAAATTGCCACCGAGGCCTGCGACCGCCTGCGGACCACGGGCGAATCCCACCACCGCTGCATGGTGGCCGAAGTCATGGGCCGGCACGTGGGCTGGATCGCCCTGCACTCCGGCATGGCCGCCGGTGCCCACGCCATCCTGATTCCCGAGCACCCGGTCAGCATCGAGCAGATCGCCCAGTGGGTCAGTGATGCCCGCGACCGCGGACGCGCCCCGCTGGTGGTTGTTGCCGAAGGTTTCGTCACCACCGATATGGAAATGCCGCACTCGGAACGGGGCCTCGACAGTTTCGGCCGCCCGCGGCTGGGCGGCATCGGGGAACTGCTGGCGCCGGAAATCGAAGCGCGGACCGGCATCGAAACCCGTGCCACGGTTCTTGGCCACATCCAGCGCGGCGGTGTACCGACCGCCTACGACCGGGTCCTTGCCACCCGCCTGGGCATGGCGGCAGTGGATTCGGTGGTGGACAGCCTGTGGGGAACCATGGTGTCGCTGCACGGTACGGACATTGTGCACGTGGGCTTCGAAAAGGCCCTCGGCAATCTCAAGACGGTCCCCGAGCACCGCTACGACGAGGCCGCCATCCTGTTCGGCTAGGCCGGGGGGCCGGGTTCGCCGGGCCCGTCGTCGGCCGCGCCCTGCCGCCGGCGTACGGATTCCGTCAGCGATCCTGTGCATTTGCTGAGGATTCCGTATGCTCCGGCAGGGCGTTTGCATGCGTGTGCATGCCGCGGTGTAGGTTGAAAACCATGAATCTGGACTCGGGGACCATCGCGATCATCCAGCTGGCCTGGTCCCGCCATCTGGGCCTGGCGGATAATGCCCTGGCGGAGACGGACACCGGCGAACGCATCTACAGCGTCCAGGACCAGGCCGACACAGCATGCTTCCTGCGCCTTTTCGGTGCCGAGGTTTTCAGCGGCCCCGAATGGGCTGCCGACCGCGCCCGGACCCAAAGCGCTGCGCAGCTGACCCGCAATTCAGGGCTCATCCAGATGTCCATGGAACACGGCGGACGGGTCCTGGGCGCCGAGCAGCTGTTTTTCGCTGACGTTTTCCCGAGCGTCATTCCGCTCGACGAGCTTGCCGTGAGCAACGAACCGGCTCTCGCCGTCGTCCTCGAACGGCTGTGCCCTCCGGACGACGTGGCGGAGGCCGGTCTGGCGGAGAAGGAAGAAGTCTTTGTCCTGGTGGACGATTCCCAGGACGAGCCGCGCCCCGTGGCAGGTGCGGGATACAGCATCACCGACGGAATCCTGGCGGACATGAGCGTGCTGACCGCCCCGGGCCACCGGCTGCGCGGGCTGGGCAGCTACATCAGTTCGGTGGCCCTTGAGGACGCCATGGCAGGCGGCTTGATCCCGCAGTGGCGGGCCCGGATGGACAACGTAGGCGCCGCCAGGACCGCAGTGGGATCCGGTTTCATCCCCGCCGGAAGCCGCACCTCCGTGGCCCTGAACGCCTAGGCACCGCGCACGCGCACTAACCGAGCAGGTCCAGCATTTCCTGCCGCTTGAAGAACCCGGCGGTGTCCCGCCCGGTGGGCGACCCGGCGTCGGGATCCGCACCCGCTTCCGCCAGGATCCGGAAGATCTCCACGTATCCCTTGAACGCCGCACCGGCAAGCGGTGTCTGGCCGCGGTCATTCTGCGTGTTGACATCCGCTCCCCGTTCCACCAACAGCGCGGTCAGGTCCGCGTGGCCGTGGTAGGAGGCCAGCATCAGCAGGTTGTCTCCCGAGCCGTTCGTCAGGTTCACGGGCACGCCGGCGTCAAGGTAGCGGCGGATCCCTTCGGTGTCGCCGGCACGCGCGGCATCAAAGACCATGCCTGCGAGCTCGATAACGTCATCGTCAATCGGGGGACGGGATTCGGGGGTGCTCATGGCGCTCCTGGGGGTATTGATGTTCTGGCTGTCATTTTTGCGCAAAAGGAAGCTTGCGGTCAGCGCCGCGGTGCCTTCAGGAAGCCGGAGGCGCGTCCCACCACGGCGCCCGCGTCCGGAGCCACGATGGGTTCCTGCGCGGCGGCGTAGAGCTCGCCGTCGTCGTTCACCACCAGCTGTACGGACGGATCCACGGACCGCTTCACCACTGCCAGGCCCACGGGGCCCATTTCATAGTGGGCGCCGACCGAGGTCAGGGTGCCGACCTGCCGCTCCCCCAGCATTACGGGGCTGCCGGCGGCCGGAAGGGTGTGCTGCGATCCGTCCAGCTGCAGGAACACCAGCCGGCGGGGCGGGTGCCCCAGGTTGTGTACCCGCGCCACGGTTTCCTGGCCTTTGTAGCAGCCCTTTGCCAGGTGCACGGCGGTGCGGATCAGGTCCAGCTCGTGCGGGATGGTCTTCTCGTCCGTCTCCGCGCCCAGCCGCGGACGCCAGGCGGCAATGCGCAGGGCCTCGGAAGCCATGGAGCCGGCCAGGGTGCGCCCGGAGGCGTCCATGGCGGCATCAAACCCGGCCCGTGGAATCAGGTATTCGTACCAGGGCCGCTCAAGCCCGGGGTGGGCATCTTCCGGCACGGCGGTGTAGGCAAACCCGCCGGCACCAATGTGCGGCCAGGGATCGGTCCAGCGCAGGTACTGCTCCCACTGCGGCACCTCAACCGTTGCACCGGCCACGGCCCACTGGTCAGTGACGTCCGCGATGTCGACCCGGAGCATGAACTTCATCCGCTGCAGCCACTCGGTCAGGCCCGGCGCTTCAGCGGATTCGACCAGCAGCCAGGACGTGGCGCCGTCGTCGATGATCCGCGCGTCATAGTCAATCCGCCCCTGCACGCTGAGCAGCAGCAGCTCCGAGCTCACGCCCGGCTGAAGATCCGCCACCTGCTGGGAGGACAGCGTGTTCAACCAGCTGAGGCGGTCGGGGCCGGAGACGGTGACCACGCCGCGGAAGGAAAGGTCGACGACGGCGCTGCCGCGGGCAAGGTCGCGCTGTTCGCGGAGCGGATCGCCGTAGTGCGAGGCCGTACCGGCGTCGAGTCCGCCGGCTTCAACGGCGCCGTGGCGGGAAAGCAGGGGGCTGGAATACGTCATATCAGGTGCAACGTCCTAGCGGCTCGGGCCTATTCCTCCGGCCGGCTTTGCCGGTTTTATTTAGGAGGTCTTGTTCAGGATGGCCGAGGCATGGGCCTTCAGGGCCTCACCCTCGGAAGCAACGTCCCAGCGCCAATAAAGGTCGCCGTTGACCAGCCCGTAGATCCGGGTGGCTGCCGAGTATTCCTTGGAATTCACGCCGCGCATCACCACATCGGTGCTCAACTGGATCTGCGGTCCCTTGATCTGCCCGTAGTACAGCTCGGCGATGCCTCCGGGGTGCACGATGGTGGCGGTGATATCGAAACCACCGGCGTCATTGCGCAGCTCCTCGACCTCGTCAGCGCTGCGGAGGGCCGGCACGATATCCGCCGGAACCAGGCCGGGACCGCCGTCGGCGTCGTTCAGGGGGCGGTCGAGGGCCCAGAATCCGGTCTCGACGGCCAGCGGCCGCAGGCGGGTGCCCTGCTCATCGGTGAGCCAGCTTTCCGCGGTGTACTGCAGGTACGGCAGACCGTTCTGGGTGAACGTGACCTTCTGTGTGAAGTGCTCCGAATCAGCCTCGCCTTCGCCCAGCCGTCCGGAGCCCTCCCAGGTGCCGAGGAGCCAGGACAGCGGTACCAGTTCCGGGGTCAGATCGGTGGGGATCTCCATTGGCATGGTGGAACCTGTCCTTCGATGTAACGGGTGGCTGGTGCCGGCAGGCGAAGCCGGTGTTTACTTCTGGCCGGTGCTTACTTCTGACCCTTGTACAGGCGGGAGATAACCAGTGCAGCGAATCCGGCCATCGCGAGGCCGGTGATGCCCAGCAGGGCAATAAAGAAAATTTCGAGAGCAACCATGGCTACATCCTAACGCGCGGGAGGAACAGTTTCCTTCCCGCCATTCGATCATGACAGGGACCTGCGGGCCAAACCCCGTTGAGGGGTCGAACGCCGCCGCCCCGCGCAACCGGTCAGGGAATGCAGCTGGTCAGAAGCCCAGGAGCCGTCCGAGGAAGTAGACGACGGATCCGAGTGTAACCACCGGGGCCAGGCCGAGCGCCAGTCGTCCTGCAGCGTTGGAAGCATCGTTGCGGGAAAGTGCCAGCCGGCGGAACGCCATCACGACGGCGGCGATCACCACGCCGCTGAACGCTGCTGCCGGCCAGGAAACGCCGGCCACAGCCAGGGCCACCAGGGCTGCGGTCAGTCCGCCGGCGAGCAGGCCCAGCGGGGCGGCCATCCGGTCCGGGAGCGGAATAAGCGTCACGGCAAGGGCCGCCAGTGCGGCGCTGCCGGCCATGCTCAGGAGCGCGGAATTCCCGTCGGTGCCGGCCAGACGGTCAGCGGCCACCCAGCCGGAGCCCATTGCGGTAACCAGCACGCCTGAGATGATGCCGACGATGGATTCGAGCCGGTGCGCCTGCCCGGTGCCGCGGAGCAGCTGGATCAGGAAGACCGCTCCGACGCCTACGGCGACGGCGGCCGGCAACCAGGTCAGCATGGCCGCGGCGGGCGCGAAGTACGCTGCCGCCACTGCTCCGGCGCCGACCAGGCCCAGGGTTGCGCCCTGTGTCTTGCGGGCAGGCACCCCTATCAGGTGCGGCCAGCAGACACCTGTGAGGACGGCGGCCAGACCGCTGATCACGGCCACCGCGGGCACGGACAGGTAGGAAGCGCTCACGATACCGATAATGGCAAGCGCCGCCGGCACCGCTAAGCTCCAAAGTTTCACCCTAGTTATCCTGCCTTATTACGGCGTCCAGAAGAAAAACGACAGGCCCGTTAGCTCGATGGGTATACTTTCGATCACTTCAAGCCAAGCGGATCGGCGAAGGAAACTGCCCGATGGTGTGCGCCCAACATTCGGAGGACCTATGTCGCACATTTTGCTTCTTACCAACAGCTCGGGTTCCTCGGTTAACGTCCTGCCTGCGCTGGAACTCCTGAACCACAAGGTCCACGTGGTGCCGGCGGAACCTACGGCCCTTCTGGACACCGATCCCAGTGACGTCATCCTGGTGGATGCCCGCAGGGATCTTGTTGGCGCGCGGTCCCTGACCCAGCTGCTGAAAGCCACGGGCCTGGGCACCCCGCTCATCCTGATCCTCACGGAGGGCGGGATGGCTGCCGTAGCCCCCAACTGGCTGGCTGACGACGTCATCCTCGATTCCGCGGGCCCGGCAGAGCTGGAAGCGCGGCTGCGCCTGGCAGCGGCCCGGGGCGCCGGAACAGCCGAGGCTCCCTCCACCGAGATCCGCGCCTCCGGCGTCGTCATTGACGAGGCAAGCTACACCGCCCGCGTGAACGGCACGGCCCTGAACCTGACCTATAAGGAGTTCGAACTCCTTAAGTACCTGGCGCAGCATCCCGGCCGCGTGTTCACCCGCGACCAACTGCTCCACGAGGTGTGGGGCTACGACTACTACGGCGGCACCCGGACCGTCGACGTCCATGTACGGCGGCTGCGGGCCAAGCTGGGACCGGACCATGAGACGCTGATCGGCACTGTGCGCAACGTCGGTTACCGGTTCACCCGCTCGCGGGCCGAAACCACGGCAGCCGCCAGCCAGGACGCCTGAGCCCTGCTCCCGCGGCTGGTGCCCTGCGCAGGGGCACCAGCCGCGCTAGGCTTTCGGCATGAGTGAAGAACCGCAGACAGCCTGGCCCGTAGTCGAGACCCGCGGCACGCCCGAGCCCGCCGCCCTCGCCGACATCCTGCAACTGGCGTCCGCCGCGCAGGACTCGGACGGCAACCCGCCGCTGTCCGAGCAGACGCTCGTGGACCTGCGCTCCCCCGACGCCGATCCGGACACCCTCTCCGTCTTCACCACCTATGCCAGTGACTCCGGTTCCGACACCGGCAGCGGACAATGGCTGGCCGGCGTCGCCGTCCTGGTATCCGAAACTCCGAAGGATCCGGGGGTGCTGGAACTGGTGGTACACCCGAACTACCGTAACCAGGGCGTCGGCACGGCCCTTGCCGCCGCGGTCCAGGATGCGGTGCGGAACAGCCCGTCCACCGGCGACGGCGACCCCCGGCCCGCTGCCTGGTCGCACGGAAACCACGAGGCGGCCGTGGAGCTGGCCGCCCGATTCGGCTACCGTCCCGTCCGTGACCTGTGGAAGATGCGACTGAGCCGATCCAACGCCTCGCTGCCCGAAACGCAGTTCCCCGCCGGGGTATCGGTGCGCCCCTTCGAACCCGGCCATGATGAGCGGGCCTGGCTGGACGTCAACGCCGCGGCCTTTGCCCACCACCCGGAGCAGGGCTCCATGAGCCTTGCCGATCTGCAGGCCCGCATGGACGAGGACTGGTTTGACCCGGCCGGATTCCTCCTGGCCGTGGACGAGGAAGGCACGATCCTCGGATTCCACTGGACCAAGGTCCACCCCGGCACCGGAGGCCACCCGCCCATCGGCGAGGTGTATGTGGTCGGCGTAAACCCCGAGGCACAGGGCCGGGGGCTCGGCAAAGCCCTGACGGTAGCCGGAATCCAGCACCTGCACGCTGCGGGACTGGACGCCGTAATGCTGTACGTCGACGCCGACAACACCGCCGCCGTCGCCCTGTACCGCCGGCTCGGCTTCGTCCGCTGGGACCAGGACGTAATGTACGCACCCGCATAGGGTGCGCAGCTTGTAATGTTGTTTGCAGGGCCAGGCGGTCCGCCCGTAACGCCTGCCCTGATCCGCCGCCAGCACCTCAGGGAGACACTATGAGTTTCGATACCGACGCAGAGCCCCGCTCGACCTTCGGGTCCGCAGAGGCGATGTCGGCACCGCGGGCCACCCAGGACCGCATCGACATCCCGGACTTCGGTCCTGCCCTTGTTCCCAGCGGAGATATCACGCCGGAACGGTTCCTGGACCGGGAGATCAGCTGGCTGCACTTTAACGCCAGGGTCCTGGAACTCGCTGAAGACCCTGAGTTGTACCTGCTGGAACGGGTGAACTTCCTGTCCATCTTCGCCTCGAACCTGGACGAGTTCTTCATGGTCCGGGTAGCCGGCCTTAAGCGCCGCATCGCCACCGGACTGGCGGTTCCCTCCGCTGCAGGCCAGAGCCCGATTGAACAGCTCGAGGAAATCGTGGCGGCGGGCTACCGGCTGCAGCAGCGCCATGCGGACGTCTTCGCCAGCCAGATCCGGCCGGCGCTGGCGGAAGAGCAGATCTACCTGGTCAGCTGGGACGAACTGGACGACGCCGCCAAGGCGAGCCTGCACAAGCAGTTCGCTTCGAAGGTCTTCCCCATCCTGACTCCCCTTGCCGTGGACCCGGCCCACCCCTTCCCGTACATTTCCGGCCTCTCCCTGAACCTGGCCGTGGTGGTCCGCAACCCGGTCAGCGGCAAGGAATTCTTTGCACGCGTGAAGGTTCCGGACCAGCTCCCCCGCCTCATCTCCGTGGACGGGCCCCGCGCGGGCAACGTGGCCGGACGCACGGCCCGGTTCATCGCGCTTGAAGACATCATTGCCCAGCATCTGGACCAGCTCTTCCCGGGCATGGACGTTATTGAGCACTACACGTTCCGCGTGACCCGCAACGAAGACCTCGAGGTGGAAGAGGACGACGCCGAGAACCTCCTGCAGGCCCTGGAAAAGGAACTGCTGCGGCGCCGCTTCGGGCCGCCCGTGCGCCTGGAAGTTACCCCGGAGATGAACCCGAATATCCGGGAACTGCTCGAACGCGAGCTGGGCGTGGAAGCGGACGAGGTCTATGTCCTGCCCGCGCCGCTGGACCTCCGCGGCCTTTCCCCGATCAGTCGGATCGACCGGCCGGACCTGCACTATCCGAAGCAGGTGCCGCACACCAACCGCCACCTGAAGGAGTCCGAGACTTCGAAGCCGGCGAACGTGTTCGCGGCCATGCGACGTCGGGACATCCTCCTGCACCATCCGTACGATTCCTTCTCGACCTCCGTCCAGGCATTCCTGGAGCAGGCGGCCGCCGATCCGCGGGTGCAGGCCATCAAGCAGACGCTGTACCGCACCTCCGGCGATTCGCCCATCGTTGACGCCCTGATCGACGCCGCCGAGGCCGGCAAGCAGGTCCTGGCACTGGTGGAAATCAAGGCCCGGTTCGACGAACAGGCCAACATTTCCTGGGCACGCAAGCTGGAGCAGGCCGGTGTGCACGTGGTCTACGGCATCGTGGGCCTGAAGACGCACTGCAAGCTGTCCCTGGTGGTCCGGCAGGAAGTGGACGGGCTGCGCCGCTACTGCCATATCGGCACGGGCAACTACCATCCGCGCACCGCCCGCTACTACGAGGACCTGGGCCTGCTGACCGCCAATGAGCAGGTGGGCGAAGACCTGACGAAGCTGTTCAACCAGCTCTCCGGCTACGCGCCGAAGTCCACGTTCAAGCGGCTGCTCGTGGCTCCGCGCTCGGTCCGGTCCGGACTGATTGACCGGATTGAGCGCGAGATCGCGAACAAGAAGGCCGGCCTCAGCGCACGCGTGATTATCAAGGTCAACTCCATGGTGGACGAGGCGATCATCGACTCCCTCTACCGTGCTTCCCAGGCCGGCGTCCGGGTGGACGTCATTGTCCGCGGAATCTGCTCGGTCCGTCCGGGTGTACCCGGCCTGAGCGAGAACATCACCGTCCGCTCGGTGCTGGGCCGCTTCCTGGAGCACTCCCGGGTGTTCGCCTTTGCCAACGGCGGTGACCCGGTGGTCTTCATCGGATCGGCGGACATGATGCACCGCAACCTGGACCGCCGCGTGGAGGCCCTGGTCCAGCTGGTGGCCCGCGACGACGTCGCCGACCTGATCGGCCTGATGGACCGGTACATGGATCCCGGCACGGCAAGTTGGCATCTGGATCCGGAGGGCGCCTGGATCCGCCACCACAAGGACGAGGAAGGCAACCCGCTGCAGGACGTGCAGTCCTGGCTGCTGGCGTCCCGTTCCCGCCAGCGCTCCGTGGCTCGTCGCTGATGGAAGCAATTCAGTCCCCCGCCGCCGCTCCGGTCCAGGAAGACACCCCTGTCAAGGTAGTGGCTGCGGGTGCCCTGTGCTGGCGCGAACGGGAGGGCAAGCTGCAGGTCCTCATGATCCACCGTCCCCGGTATGACGACTGGTCCTGGCCCAAGGGCAAGCTCGATGAAGGCGAAACCACTCCGGAATGCGCCGTGCGGGAGGTCCGTGAGGAAGTGGGCCTGAGGATCAGCCTCGGCATTCCGCTGCCCTCCACGCTCTACCCGGTGGCTTCGGGCATGAAGATGGTGCACTACTGGGCTTCCCACGTGGACTCGGACAAGGCACGCCCGGACGGCAAGGAAGTGGACGGCACACGCTGGTGCACCCCGGAGGAAGCCGCCGAGGCACTCACCAACCCCACGGACAGACTGCCGTTGAAGGAACTGGCGGCGGCCTGGAACGAGCAGCGCCTGAGGACCTGGCCGCTGATCATTGTCCGGCATGCCAAGGCCAAGCCCCGGTCCGCGTGGACCCGGGCAGAAGGCGAACGTCCGCTGGTAGCTACGGGCCTGCGGCAGGCCATGGCGGTCTCCCGGCTGCTGGTGGCCTGGCGGCCCAAACGCGTGGTTTCCAGTCCCTGGGTGCGCTGCGTGCAGACCGTCCGCCCGTATGTGAAGGCGGAAGGCACCAAGTTCAAGACGGTTGACGCGCTTACCGAGCACAGTGCCAAGCGCAAGCCGGGCAAGGCCCGGAACGCCATTGAAGGCCTCTTCGACAAGGCCAAACCCGTGGCGGTGTGCACCCACCGGCCGGTGCTGCCCCTGGTCTTCGACGTGCTGGCGGGGCACATGCCCGTGGACATGGCCGACGGGCTGCCTGCCAAGGACCCGTACCTGGCACCCGGCGAGTCCGTGATCTGCCAGGTGAGCAGTGCGGATGAGGGACGGATTGTGTCCCTGGAAAAATACCGGGCCTTCGACGACTAGCACCGGCTGACCAGGGGCCGTTGTGGCACGCCTCGCATTCCCCCTGCCCGCGTGCCGACCTGAACTAGACTGGCCGGGTGAGCATTCCTACCCCGTATGAAGACCTGCTGCGCGACGTCATGGCCAACGGAACGCAGAAATCGGACCGCACCGGTACCGGCACGCGCAGCGTGTTCGGCCGCCAGATGCGCTTCGACCTGAGCGAGTCCTTTCCGCTGATCACCACCAAGCGGGTGCACTTCAAATCCGTGGCCCTTGAGCTGCTCTGGTTCCTGCGCGGCGACTCCAATGTGCGCTGGCTGCAGGAACAAGGTGTCAGCATCTGGGATGAGTGGGCGGACGAGGACGGCGAGCTCGGCCCGGTCTACGGCGTCCAGTGGCGCTCCTGGCCCACACCCGACGGCGGGCATATCGACCAGATTGCGAAACTGGTCGAAGGCATCCGGAAGAACCCGGATTCCCGCCGCCACATCGTCACGGCCTGGAACCCGGCCGAAGTGGAGAACATGGCCCTGCCGCCCTGCCACGCCCTGTTCCAGTTCTACGTGGCGGACGGGAAGCTGTCCTGCCAGCTGTACCAGCGCTCCGCGGACACCTTCCTCGGGGTCCCGTTCAACATCGCCTCCTACGCGCTCCTCACGTTGATGGTGGCCCAGCAGACCGGGCTGGAGCCCGGCGAATTTGTCTGGAGCGGCGGCGACGTCCACATTTACGACAACCATGTGGACCAGGTCCGTGAACAGCTCAGCCGGGAGCCCTTCCCGTACCCGAAGCTGCGGATCCGCCGTACTCCCGAGAGCATCTTCGACTACACCCTTGAGGACTTCGAGGTCCTCGATTACCGGCACCACCCCGGTATCAAAGCTCCGATCGCCGTTTGAGAGGACAACCATGACCGAGTCCCTTCCCGTAACAACTACTGCCGCCCCGGCCGGCCCCACCC
The DNA here is from genome assembly GCF_024385485.1 of Arthrobacter sp. zg-Y1116. Lineage (NCBI taxonomy): Bacteria > Bacillati > Actinomycetota > Actinomycetes > Micrococcales > Micrococcaceae > Arthrobacter > Arthrobacter sp. zg-Y1116. The sequence continues at coordinate 492,057 of NZ_JANFLR010000001.1, forward strand.
GCTACTTCCCGGTAGGCGGCGGCTCCGGTGAGGGCGCGGACCTGGGCCAGGTCCTCCAGGAGCGCGGCACGGTACCCGAGGGTGAACCCGTCATTGGCATGGTGTGGGCCCAGACCGTTGACGGCGTCATCGGACGCGACGGCGGCATGCCGTGGCACCTGCCCGAGGACATGGCGCACTTCAAGGCGACGACGGCGGGACACCCGGTCATCATGGGCCGCCGCACCTGGGAGTCCTTCCCTGCTGCCTACCGTCCGCTGCCCGGGCGGACAAACATCATCGTGTCCTCCAGTGCCGCACTGCGGGACGAAGCCGCGGAGGCCGGCGCCGTCGTCGTCGGCTCCCTCGAGGATGCCCTGACCCTGGCCCGAACCAGTTCCGGGAGCACGGAAATCTGGATCATCGGAGGTGCACAGCTGTATGAAGCAGCCGTTTCCGTGGCCAATACCGCGGTGGTGACGGTCATCGACGTGGAAACCGAAGGCGACACGTTCGCCCCGGCACTGGGCCAGGACTGGACCTTCAGCGGTGTCAGTCCTGCCGCCGACTGGTACACGTCTTCCAACGGCACCCGCTACCGGATTGCCCTCTGGACACGGGACCGCGGGGAAGACGACCGTGACGGACACAACCAAGACGCGGCGGACCCGCTGGCCTAGAGTGGAAACCATGACTTCTTCCTCCATTCCCGCTTTTCCCAGTGCAGGTTTCGTCGGCTGGCGCGGCATGGTCGGTTCCGTCCTGATGCAGCGCATGCAGGACGAGGGCGACTTCGAGCTGGTCAACCCGGTGTTCTTCTCGACCTCCAACGCCGGCGGCAACGCGCCGTCCTTCGCGGCCGGAGCTGAACCGCTGCAGGATGCGTACGACGTCGACGCGCTGGCCAAGCTGCCGATCATCGTCACCGCCCAGGGCGGCGACTATACGGCGGAGATCTTCCCGAAGCTGCGCGCCGCCGGCTGGGACGGCATCTGGATTGACGCCGCTTCCACGCTGCGCATGGACGACGACGCGATCATCGTGCTGGATCCGGTCAACCGTGACGTGATTGACGCGGGCCTGGCCCGCGGCGTGAAGAACTTCGTGGGTGGAAACTGCACCGTGTCCTGCATGCTGATGGGCCTCGGCGGACTGTTCCGCAACGGCCTGGTCGAGTGGGGCACGTCCATGACCTACCAGGCAGCCTCCGGCGGCGGCGCCCGGCACATGCGTGAACTGCTGAACCAGTTCGGTGCGCTGAACGCTGCGGTGGCGCCCAACCTCGCCGATCCGGCGTCGGCCATCCTGGAGATTGACCGCGCCGTCCTGGCCCAGCAGAAAAACCCGTCCATGGACTCCTCCCAGTTCGGCGTGCCGCTGGCCGGTTCGGTGATCCCCTGGATCGATGCGGACCTCGGTAACGGCATGTCCAAGGAAGAGTGGAAGGGCGGTGCGGAAACCAACAAGATCCTGGGCCGCGGGACCGACGGACGGATACCGTTTGACGGGCTGTGCGTTCGGATCGGCGCCATGCGTTCCCATTCCCAGGCCCTGACCCTGAAGCTGACCGAGGACCTTTCCGTGGCCGAGATCGAGAAGATCATCGACGCGGACAATGAATGGTCCAAGGTGGTGCCCAATACCAAGGAAGCCACCATGGCCGAGCTGACTCCGGTGGCGGTCACCGGCACGCTGGACATCCCGGTGGGCCGCATCCGCAAGCTGGAAATGGGTCCGGAGTACATCAGTGCCTTCACCATCGGCGACCAGCTGCTCTGGGGCGCCGCCGAACCGCTGCGCCGGATGCTGCGCATCGCCACCGGCAACCTCTGATTTCCGGTTCCCGTTCCGGGTCCGCTCCCCCGTGGAGCGGACCCGCGCTGCGTTAAGGGGCGTTGGCTCCCAAGACCGGTTTGCGGCTTGAAACCGGAGTGCCTGAAAAATGTCAGTGCCGGGTGGCATGTTGTCCGCATGGAGAAGCAAAGCGTGGATCTCGTCCTTAACACTTTCTTCGCCTTCAGCTGTGCCGGCAAGCAGACCCCCACCCGCGCCCGCTATCTCCGCGTGGCGCTCCAGCTGCGCCGGTATCTCGAGGCCGAGGGCGCACGCATCCTCTGCGTCGAGGACCAGGCGCTGCTGGCGCTTGAGCGGAGCCTTGAGCCGGAAGCGGCCTTCGCCCGGCTGTTCGGCGCCCACGAGCTCGCCTATGCCCTCAGCGGTTTCCTGGAGCCGGAGTGGCTGCTGCCTGATCTGCAGGACCGGCGCACCCAGGTGGCCCTGACGCCCCGGCTGATCCAGTGGCTGTGCAACAGCTGCCTGCTGGATCCGGGCCGGGACCGCCCGGCCATCCGGAGTGCGCGGGCAGCGGCTGCCGAGGCACGGAAAGGCCCTGCACGGAAGGGGCTTGCGGAGGAAGGACCTGGACCGCCGGGACCCGCGCTCGGCGACAATCCCGGCGGCTGAGTCCTCCCGTGCCCCAGACCGCTACAGCGCGCAGTTCACCAGCAGGGGCTCGGGGTGGAGCCGGATACCAAAAGCCTTCTCCACGCCGGCAGCAACCGCACGGGCCACCACCAGCAGGTCCTCGGCAGCGGCGTCGCCGCGGTTGGTGACGGCCAGGGTGTGCTTGGTGGACAGCGAGGCCCGCCCGCCGGTGCCGTCCTCGGGGGCCAGCCCGAAACCCTTGCGGAAACCGGCGTGGCTGATCAGCCACGCGGCGCTGAGCTTCACCTTGCCGGGTTCCGCCACCGGGTAGCGGGGAGCGTCTGCCGGCAGCGCGGCTGCGGTTTCCTCATCAACGATGGGGTTGGTGAAGAAGGAACCGGTGCTGTAGGTGTCCGGGTCCGAGGCGTCCAGGACCATGCCCTTCCCCGCCCGCAGCCGGAGGACTTCGCGGCGCACGTCCACGGCGTCGGCACGCTCGCCGATCTCCACTCGCAGAGCCCGGGCGAGCTCGGCGTAGCGGACCGGAGCGCTGGTGGACCCCTTGGAGAGGGCGAACTCCACGGTCAGCACCACGTAGCGGGGAGAGCCGTTTTTCGTGCTGCGCTTGAGCACCGAATCCCGGTAGCCGAATTCGAGATCGGCGTTGGCGAATTCCACGACCGTGCGCTCGGTGCGGTCCCAGGCCCGCACCGAAGTGATGGCCTGCGAGACGTCGGCGCCGTAGGCACCCACGTTCTGCACCGGCGTCGCTCCGGCCAGCCCCGGAATACCGGAAAGCGCCTCCAGGCCGGAGTAGCCCTCCGACAGGGTGTACGCCACCAGCTCGTCCCACGGGTGCCCGGCCTCTGCGCGCAGGACGGCAGTTCCGTCCCCGGCCTCCCGGATGTCCAGCCCGCGGCTGGCAATGTGGATGACGGCGCCGTCGAAGCCTTCGTCGGAGATCAACAGGTTGGAACCGCCGCCGATGATGAGCAGCGGCTCCCCGGCCTCATCCGCGGCGCGGACGGCGATGATGAGTTCGTCTTCGGTTTCTGCTTCCAGGTAGCGGCGGGCCGGTCCGCCTACGCGTGCGGTGGTCAGGGATGCCAGCGGCATCCGGGTCAAAGCAGTCACCAGACCCGCACCACTGCCTGTGCCTTGACCAGCACCTTCTGTCCGTTGAAGGTCACGGTGAGATCCACGCGTGCCGTCGAGTTGTCCGCGTCGATGGCGCCGATGACACCGGCAACCTCCACGACCGCCCCGGGGGCGCCGTCGATGTCCTCCACCAAGACGGGACGGGTGAACCGCGTCTGGTAGTCGATCACCGCTCCCGGATCTCCGATCCAGTCGCTCACCAGCTGGACTGCGGTGCCCATGGTGAACATGCCGTGCGCTATGACGCCGGGCAGTTCCACCTCGCGGGCGAAGCGCTCGTTCCAATGGATGGGGTTGAAGTCGCCGGAGGCACCGGCGTAGCGGACGAGGTCGGCGCGGGAGATTTCCAGCGCCGCGGAACCGATTTCGGCACCCTTGGACAGTTCACTCAGTGCAATGGACATAGCGGTTACTGCCCCTCTCCGCGGACGAGGATGGATGAAAGGGTGGTGGCTACCTGCTCGCCCTCGGTTGTGGAAATTTCCGCGCGGGTGGTGATCAGGGCGCCGTCGCCCATAGCCCGCACGGAGTCCACGTGCAGCTCGGCCACCAGCTCGTCTCCGGCCACGATGGGACGGTGGTGGGTGAAGCGCTGATCGGCATGGACCACCCGGGAGAAATCGATGCCTGCATCGGGATCGGCAACCAGCAGCGCGTCGGCACGCTGGGCAACGATGATGGCGAAGGTGGGCGGGGCAACGAGGTCTGCGTAGCCCAGGTCCTGGGCGCGGGCGACGTCGAAGTGGGCCGGGTTGGTGGCCTTGACGGCCGCAGCGAATTCGCGGATCTTCTCGCGGCCCACGGAGTACGCTGCCCCTGCCGGGTACGTGCGTCCCTGTAGTTGGGGGTTGATGCTCATTTTTTGCCCTCCATGCCCTTGATGCGGCGCCGGGTGTCCCTGGCGCGGATCACCATACCGCTCAGGTGCGTGCTCAGGCCCACCACAATCAGGGGAAGGGCGATGTACATCAGGACCTGGTTGTCCAGGACAGCTCCCAGAAGTACCAGCAGCACCCCGAGGCCGCTGAGCGCCAGGGCGCTCACGACAAGTTTCCGGTAGAGGGGCGAGCCGGTTTCCCAAGGGGTATTTAGCATGTCTTCAGAATACAGGGGCGGGCGGGAAGGGCCCGAAACGGTGCGCGCGCGGTTCCCGCTAGAACAGCGCGGCCTGCAGTGCAGGGACGGCTGTGCGGAAGGAACCGTACTGCAGCCGGCGGCCCTTCAGCCGGGACAGGTCCGCTGCAAACAGGGTTTCTTCGCCGTCCACCCGGACCAGGGCCGTTGCGCCCAGGACGGCCTGGATGACCATGCCGTGCTCTCCGGATGCCGGGTCGCACGGATACAGTTCGCACGGCGTTTCCAGCACGGTGGCGAACTGGGCCGGTGGTTCCCAGACTTCGTCGGCCGTCCGGAAACCGGTAACCGCCACGTCCGGCAGCATGGAACGCACCGACTCCGCGGCCTCGGCGTTGCGGGCGTCCAGTTCCGCGGCGGCCAGGGGCCGGGCCAGCGCCGCCGTTTTGGTTCCCGCCCGGACTGCCTGCTGCAGGCCGACCACGGCCGTCACGGCGTCTTCGAGCACCCGCACCACCAGTCCGTCGCCGGCACGGGCGACATATCGGGCACGGACGGCCCCCTGCTCAACCAGGCGGAGCTGCTTGCGCCCGTCCGCTGCAGTGCCGACCTTGGTGGATCCGTCGGCGAAAGTGGCCACGTACAGCCAGTGCGGCTGATCCAGGTAGCGCCGGAGCGCGTCGGGGATGCTGTCCACCCGATGGCTGTTGTGGATGCCGCGCACCTCGTCCCGGATGAAGCAGCTGCTGCACTGATAACCGCGCTCGGCAGGAGCCTGGCCAGGACAGGGAGTGTGGGACTGGACGCCGTCGTCGTTCACCTGCCAGGAGCCGAGGCAGAACTTTTCGTTGCCGTTGGCGTCCGCCAGGACACGGAACCGTAGTTCGGTGCCCGGAGCGAGCGGCTGCTTTTCGGCCTGCCCGTTGGGAAGGTGCAGTGCCAGGTTCGGGCCGGACGTGTCCCAGGAGGTCCCCGAACACAGGAACCTGCCGGCGTCGGCGGATGCTGCGGTGCCCCCGGCTGCAGGCATGGTGGACCTCCCGGATAACGCCAAAAGGGTGGGATAACGTTTTTCACGTTACCCCACCCTTCGGCGGTGTTTCGGGAGGTGTCAGGCGTGCTGGCCCGCGTGTTCCCCTTCGGCGATTTCCTCAACGAGCTTGTCGTTGAAAGCCGGCAGATCGTCCGGGTTGCGGCTGGTGACGAACCCCTGGTCCACCACCACTTCCTCGTCGGTCCAGTTCGCGCCGGCGTTCTTCAGGTCCGTTGCCAGCGTGTGGTAGGACGTCAGGTCGCGGCCCTTGACGACGCCGGCCTCGATCAGCAGCCACGGGCCGTGGCAGATGGAAGCCACGGGCTTGTGCGCCTCGAAGAAGGCACGGGCAAACTGCTGGGCGTTCTTGTCCACGCGGAGGAAGTCTGCGTTGACGACGCCGCCGGGCAGGACGAGTGCGTCGAAGTCGCTTGCGTCGGCGTCGGCCACGTCCAGGTCGACGGTGAAGGTTTCACCCTTGTCCATGCCATCGAAGCCCTGGACGGTGCCCTTCTTCGGGGACACGAGGACCGGCTCGCCGCCGGCGTTCTTGACTGCTTCCCAGGGGCTGGTCAACTCAATCTGCTCCACGCCGTCGGTGAGGAGGAAAGCGACCTTCTTGCCGGAAATATCGTGCTCTGCCATGGTGACTCCGTTCGTTTCAGCTGCGGCCGGAAAACCTGCGGGCCGCAGCGATGCTTCTACGGTGGTGGTGCCTGGATCGGGAAACCTTTCGGTTTCCCGCTACGCCCACCCTATGGAGAACCGGCAATGATAAGCAACCTTAGTGGACTGTCGGAGCGGCGCGGCGGTGCGCGGCCACCGGCCCGGGGCAAACAAAAAGGGCAGGTACCGGAAGATTGAAATCTCCAGGACCTGCCCTGTTTGTAGCGGTGGGGAGGCTCGATCTCCCGACCTCACGATTATGAGTCGTGCGCTCTAACCAACTGAGCTACACCGCCAAAATGAGTAAAGCCCGCCCTACATAGGCCTCTGCAAAAACAAACAGCCTTAGCAACGCGGGCCCTCCCATTGAGAGCCCCGACCGGGAATCGATCCCGGGACCTCCATCTTACCAAGATGGCGCTCTACCACTGAGCTATCGGGGCAACGACATAAAACTCTACCAGCACTTTTCAGGAACATGAAATCGAGATGGACCGTTTGGCCCAAAGGTGACCAGCGACACTTTCTGCCCGCCCGACACGCCGTTCCGTGCGGCAAAAAAGGTCAAATCCTGCCCTGTTTATCAGTATGCTTATGCTACGAGAAAGCGAGGGCACGTGAGCATAGTGCCGAACCATGTTTCAGAAGGTCTCTTCCTGGGTGGAAGATACCGGCTCCTGAATCAAATCGGGGCAGGTGCCATGGGCACCGTCCACCGGGCCAAGGACGAGTTCCTGGACCGGGACGTAGCGGTGAAGATCATCCGCCCGTCAGCCACCAGTGAGATCGACCTGCGGCGCAGTGACGCCGAGGCCAAGATCCTGGCGCGCCTGAACCACCACAGCCTGGTCACCCTGCTGGATGCCGGATCGGACACGTCCAACCCGGAATCGCCGCTGATCTACCTCGTGATGGAACTTGTCCAGGGCCTCGATCTGCGCGAACGGCTGAAAGAGGGCCGGCTGCCCCGCCGCCAGGCCGCGATGCTCGGCTACGACCTCGCCATCGGACTGGAGTACATCCACGACAACGGCGTGGTGCACCGGGACGTCAAGCCCGCGAACATCATGCTGTTCGACTACCGCAGCGCCGATGCCCGGCTCCGGGCCAAGCTCACCGACTTCGGCGTTGCCTTCGTGTCCGGCGACCCGCAGTCGCAGCACGGCACCTTCTCCGGCACCGCGGCGTTCATGAGCCCCGAGCAGGCCCGCGGCGAACAGGCCGGACCGTCCAGCGATGTGTATTCGCTGGGCCTGGTACTGCTGCAGTGCCTCACGGGAGAGCCGGCCTTCCCCGGCCCCGCCCTGGAGAGTGCCCTCGCGCGCCTTCTCCGGGACCCTGAGATCCCCGCAGAGCTGGGAGCGGACTGGGTGTCCCTGCTGCGCGCCATGACCGCTCAGGACGCTGCAGGGCGTCCCAGCGCCCACGACGTCTCCCAGGTCCTGTATGACATGATCATCGCCGCGCGCGGCCGGCACCGGGTTGACCCGGAGATCCTGCCCGCCGACGAAGCCCAGCGGATGGACGCGGTCCGCCGCTATGACCTGCTGGACACTCCCCCTGACGGTGCCTTCGACCGGGTCACGGCCCTGGCCTCCCGCCTCTTCGACGTCCCCGTGGCAATCGTCAGCGTGGTGGACACCGACCGGATCTGGTTCAAGTCCCACCACGGCACCGACGCCGTCGAGATCGGCCGCGATCCCGGCCTGTGCGCCTCCGCCATCCTGCAGGACAGCGTGTATGTGGTCGACGACGCCCGGCAGGATCCGCGAACGCTGGCCAACCCGCTGGTGGCCGGAGACTTCGGCCTGCAGTTCTACGCCGGCGTTCCGCTGCAGACCAGTGACGGGTTCAATCTGGGCACGCTCTGCATCCTGGATACGAAGACGCGCACTTTCTCCCCCGAGGATGCGGCAACACTCTCGGACCTGGCCGCGATTGTTATGAATGACCTGGAAATGCGCCTCGAAAGCCGCCGCGCAGGCGGGTCGGTCCACTAGCCGGAGCTGCAACCCGGCGCCACAGGGCATAACAAGAAGGACGCCTCCCGCAGCGGGAGGCGTCCTTCTTGTTATACGGAGTTGCGCTGCGGCGCCTTAGGTTCCGGCGCCGCAGGCTTCCTAGTCGCGGAAGCGGGGCTTGCGGGCACCGGCAGCGGCGCTGTCGCGGAAGCCGCCTTCACGCTTCTTGAACGGGCGGTCGCTGCCGCGGTCCCCGAAGGAACGCTCGCCGTCGCGCTTCTTGAAATCCTTCTTGAATCCGCCACGGTCGGCGCGGTCGTTGAAGCTGCCGCCGCCTTCACGCTCGCGGGCCGGCTTGCGTCCCTTGTCCAGCTCGAGGTGGATCAGTTCGCCGCCGATCCGGGTGCGGGACAGGGCGCGCAGCTGGTCCTTGGACAGATCTGCAGGCAGTTCCACCAGGGTGTGGTCTGCACGGATGTCGATGCCGCCGATCTGCGCGGAGGACAGGCCGCCCTCGTTGGCGATGGCGCCGACAATCGAACCGGGCAGCACGCGCTGGCGGCGGCCGACGGCGATGCGGTACGTTGCATTGCCTTCGGTCAGCGGGCGCGTCGGGCCGCGTGAGCCGACGCCGTCGTTGCGGCCTTCGGAACGCTCGCGCTGGCGGGCGGGAGCCTGTGCGACTTCCTGCAGCAGCAGCGGGCGTCCGGCCTGTGCCATGACGGCAAGGGCTGCGGCAACCTCTTCGGCGGGCACGTCGTGCTCGGCGATGTACTTGGTGACCAGGTCCTTGAATACCGAGATGTCTTCGGAAGTACGGGTTTCCGTGATCTTCTCGGAGAACTTGGCCAGGCGCTTCTCGTTGACGATGTCGACGCTGGGAAGCTGCATGTGCTCAACCGGCTGGCGTGTTGCCTTTTCAATGGCCCGCAGCAGGTACTTCTCGCGCGGGGTCATGAACAGGATGGCGTCGCCGGTGCGTCCTGCACGGCCGGTGCGGCCGATGCGGTGGACGTAGGACTCGGTGTCGTGCGGGATGTCGTAGTTGACGACGTGGCTGATGCGCTCGACGTCGAGGCCGCGGGCGGCAACATCCGTGGCAACCAGGATGTCGATCTTGCCGTCGCGGAGGGCCTCGACCGTGCGCTCACGCTGCTGCTGCGGGATGTCGCCGTTGATGGCGGCGGCGCTGTAGCCGCGGTCCTTGAGCTTGTCAGCCAGGTCTTCGGTGGCCGCCTTGGTCCGGACGAACGCGATAACGCCGTCGAACTCTTCGGTTTCCAGGATGCGGGTCATTGCATCCAGCTTGTGCGGGCCCATGACCTGCACGTAGCGCTGGCGGGTATTCGCACCGGTGGTGGTCTTGGACTTGACCGTGATTTCCGCAGCGTTGTTCAGGTACTTCTTGGCAATCTTGCGGATGGCCGGCGGCATGGTGGCGGAGAACAGTGCAACCTGCTTGCTCGCCGGAGTGGAGGAAAGGATCTGCTCCACGTCTTCGGCGAAGCCCATGCGCAGCATTTCGTCAGCCTCATCGAGCACCAGGTACTCGAGGTTGGACAGGTTCAGGGAACCCTTGGCGATGTGGTCAATCACACGGCCGGGGGTGCCCACAACAACCTGGGCGCCGCGGCGAAGGCCGTTGAGCTGGGGGCCGTAGGCGGAACCGCCGTAGACGGGAAGCACGGTGATGCCATCCATGTGGACGGCGTAGGAAGTGAAGGCTTCTGCAGACTGCAGGGCCAGTTCACGGGTGGGTGCAAGCACCAGCACCTGGGTGTCCTTGGTTGCCGGGCGGCCGGCGAGCAGGGACAGGGCCGGAACGGCGAATGCCGCGGTCTTGCCGGTACCCGTCTGGGCCAGGCCGACGACGTCGCGGCCTTCGAGCAGCAGGGGGATGGTAGCTGCCTGGATGGGAGACGGCGTTACGTAGCCGACATCCTTCAGGGCTGCCAGGACGCGCTCGTCCAATCCGAAGTCACTGAACAGCACGGTGTTCTCTTCGGTTTCGGGAGCGGCATTTTCGACGTTGGTGTTTTCCAGCGTGGCTTCAGACAAGAGGTAATCCTCATTCAATCGGGACCGGGCAACCAATAGGCTGCAGGACGTAAGTCCGGCGCTGTTGCAATCCCAGGCAGGACTTTCCGTCACAGCTGTGGGCCGATTTCACTGGATTGTGCCTACGACCGGTGTGACGATTTCTTTGCCGGCGCTCCCCGAAAGATGAATCTGCCCGCATTAGATGCGAGCCCCAACACAACGAACCGTACGGATTGAACCGTAGGAAATAAGGGAATACCGGAGTGGGGGATGTTTTCCAGTGTACGGCATCCCGGCGCCCGGTGCGTGGTCGGAGCCGGTGAGCTTGCGCACAGGCGCTGTGCGCAGGGCTGCGCACAGGGCTAACCCGCGGCCGGCACTGCCGCCGTGGACCGCACTGCTTTGGCCGACATGGTGCGCAGGACCTTGAGTATTTCCGGTGACAGCGTGATCTCGCCGGCGCTCCGGGACGCCTGCAGCGCCGCCGCCTGATCGGCGTCGAGGCCACGGAAGACGTCGCGGACACTCACGCCATGGCTGGGTGCGGTCACCACTTCCACCGTGTCCCCCGCAGCGATGCTGCCGCGGCGGCGGACCCGCAGATAGGTGCCCACCCGGCCGGCCTCCGCGAAGCGGCGCTGCCAGTTCGGCACCTCCATCCGCCGCTGGAAGTTGCGGCACGGGGTGCGGGGGCAGGTCACCTCCAGCTCGACGTCGGCACCGATCCGCCACCGCTCGCCGATCAGGGCGGCAGTGGCGTCAATACCGTCCAGCCGCAGGTTTTCGCCGAACAGTCCGGGCGGGATCTCCCGTCCCAGTTCCCGGGCCCAGTACTCGGCGTCGTCCTGGGAATAGGCATAGATTGCCTTGGATTCGCCGCCGTGATGCTTGCGGCTGGCCTGCAGGTCTCCGGTTAGCCCCAGGGGATGGACCTTTACCGGTCCTGCCACGGCACGCTTGTCGATGGCAGTGACGCCGGTGGCGTCCTTCGTGGGCAGAAGGCCGTGCAGCAGGCATACGGCGAGCAGGGAACCGGTTCTCATGCCAGCAGTCTAGGGCTGCGGCTCCGTGGCCCGCTGCAACCCGGGCGGATTGTTTCGCCACCACTGGCGCGGGCGGCTGCCCCAATAGTCGACGTACCACCAGGCCAGCAGCCCGATGCCCCAGAAGACACCGGCACTGGAGGCCATCAGCCACGGCTCGGGCAGCTGGGAGTCCAGGTTGGGCGCATTGAACAGTTCGCCGATGGTCTTGGGCGAGTATATGAAGATCACCAGCGAGGAGGCCAGCAGGAGGAACCCGGTGATCTTCAGTCTCCGGCGCTCCGGCTCCACATCCATCACGTTCCGGGCCAGGACAGGGATGAAGAGGGCCACCCAGACCCAGTGGTGTGACCAGGAGACGGGGGAAATCAAGAGCATCAGCAGCGCGGTGACTGCCAGTGCGGTGAAGGTCTGCCCGCGGTTGCCGGCAATGCGGATGACGACGGCGGCAGCGGCGACAGCCAGCAGTGACAGGAGAAGCCACGGAAGGTCGACGGGGAAATCCGGGCCGCCGAAGTGCAGGATCGCGCCCTTGATCGAGAGGTTGTCCACGTAGCCGGCACCGCCGATCCTCGAGGTGTCCGGCAGCAGGTCCAGCCAGTACGTGCGGGATTCCCGCGGAAGGATCAGGAAGCCCAGGGCGAAGGTTGAGAGGAAGCCGTAGGTCATGTTGCGCAGCCCGCGCCAGTCGCCCCGCGCCAGGAAGTACAGGCCGAAAACCAGCGGGGTGAGTTTCAGTCCGGCCGCCACCCCGGTCAGCAGACCTGTGGGCCAGCTTTCCTTCTTGATCACGAAGTCGGCCATGATCAGTCCAAAGAGCAGGATGTTGATCTGCCCGAAGGCCTGCGTTTCGCGCCACGGGCCGAGCAGCACGATCAGCCCGGTGCCGGCGATCGCCAGCGGCCGGAGCCAGGGGTGGCGGAGTACATCCATTGCGCCCCTGCGGCGGAAGACATAGCGCACTGCCCAGACGGCGGTGGCTGCGGCAATGGCGATGGAAATGCCGGTGAAGATGTTCAGCCCCACGCTCTGGCCGAACGGCGCCAGCACGGCAAAGACCAGCGCGGCAAAAGGCGGGTAGGTGAAGAGCAGGCTGCTGTCGGCGTCGTACTGGACCGACTTCGTATACAGTTCACCGGCGGCGTCGATGACGCTCTGCCCGCCGGAAAGATAGACGCTGAAGTCGAGGCCGTGGCGCGGCGACAAGTCGAAAGCTGTCCATACGAGCAGCCCGGCTAATGCCAGCGCCCCCAGGGTCGCAACGGTCCGCACAAAAGCGGATCGGTGGATCTGGCCCATTGTTCTCCCTGTAAGACTGCCGGCCGCGCACGTGGCGCTACATAGCGTTTTTTCGTCGATCTTGACACCCGCAAGTCTACCGGGCAGCCCGCCCCGCCTCCCCCGTCCGGAGGCAGGCGATAGGCTGGCCGGACCAGATCAGTAAGCGAAAGGTCCCCATGTCCCCCGCGCTTCAAGCCATCACCAATGCCCATGTGGTTCCGGTCACCGGAAGGCCCTTCGACGGCACCGTCCTCGTCGAGGACGGGCGGATCCGGGAGCTGGGTCCCGACGTCGAGGTGCCCGCAGGCGCCCAGGTGCTCGATGCCGGAGGCCAGTGGCTGCTGCCCGGGCTGGTGGATGCGCACACCCACCTCGGCGTGCATGAGGAGGGTGAAGGCTGGGCAGGCAACGATTCCAACGAGATGACGGACCCGGTGATGGCGGGCGTCCGCGCCCTGGACGCCGTCAACCCCTTTGACACAGGGTTCGACGACGCGCTGGCGGGCGGAGTGACCACGGCCAATATCAACCCCGGTTCCGGCAACCCGATCGGCGGGCAGGCAGTGGCGCTGCACACGCACGGGCGCTACCTGGAGGAAATGGTGCTGCGCGCGCCCAGCGGACTGAAGTCCGCTCTCGGAGAGAACCCGAAGCGGATCTACAGCGACAAGAAGCAGACCCCCTCCACCCGTCTGGGTACGGCGATGGTGATCCGGCAGGCCTTTATGGATGCGCAGAACTATCTGGGCAAGGCGGACCCGAACGCCCGCGACCCGCACCTTGAAGCCCTGGCCATGGTGCTGAAGCGGGAAATCCCCTGGCGGCAGCACGCCCACCGGGCGGACGATATCGGCACCGCCCTGCGGCTTGCGGACGAGTTCGGCTACGACCTGGTGCTGGATCACGGCACCGAAGCCCATCTGCTGGCCGACGTCCTGGCCGAACGCGGCGTCCCGGTGCTCATCGGTCCGCTCTTCACCACCCGTTCGAAGGTGGAGCTGCGCGGCCGCAGCATGGCCAATCCGGGGAAACTGGCTGCTGCCGGGGTGGAGATCTCCATCATCACCGACCATCCGGTGGTCCCCATCAATTTCCTGATCTACCAAGCCGCGCTCGCGGTGAAGGAGGGACTGGACCCCGAGGAGGCACTGCGTGCCGTGACGATCAATCCCGCCCGGGTCCTGGGCCTCGCGGACCGGCTCGGTTCCCTGGAACCCGGCAAGGACGCGGATCTGGTCCTGTGGAGCGGCAATCCGCTGGACGTGATGCAGCGGGCGCTGAAGGTATGGATCGGCGGCCGGGAGGTCTACCGCTATGACCTTGACGCCCGCGAACAGATAGTGGCGCCCCGCTGATGGGACCGGGTTCCGGCACTCCCGCGCCGCGTACTCCCCCGCCTCGCACCCGCCCGCCCCGCATCATCCGGGCAGCGGCCGCCGCATGGCTCGCGGCAGCCGCGCTGGTGGCCACAGCGGGCGTCTCGTTCATCATTTCGGCCCGGACCCAGCATCAGGACAGCGCTGCGCTGACCCTGCTGGGGATCCTGGCCCTGGTGCTTGCTGCCCTGAGCGCCTACAGCGTGCTGCGCCTGCGGTCGGGTAAGCGCAGCGCCCGGGAAACACTGAGCAGTATCGGGGTGATTGCCGGGTTCCCGCTGCTCTTCCGCGGCCCGGCGTTAGTGGCCGTAGGCCTGGTGCTGCTGGCCTGCACGGCGCTGCTCTGGCTGCCGCAGAGCAGCAGGTATTTCCAGCTCCGCGACCCGAAGAAGCGCAAGGGGCGCAGGGGTACGGCTTCCTAGAGCTGGCCCAGCGCCTGGTCGAGGTCCGCAATGAGGTCCTCGACATCCTCCAGGCCCACCGAAAGCCGCAGCAGGTTCTCCGGCACGGCCAGCTCGGTGCCCTTGACCGAGGCGTGGGTCATTTCCGAGGGGTAGTTCATCAGGGACTCCACCCCGCCCAGGGATTCGGCGAGCAGGAACAGCCGGGTGGATTCGGCCACTTTCCGGGCCGCCGCCTCGCCGCCCTTGAAGGACACGGAAACCATGCCGCCGAAGTCCTTCATCTGCGCTTTGGCCAGGTCATGCCCCGGGTGCTCTTCCAGCCCCGGATACAGCACGTGCTCCACGGCGGGCTGCTCCTTCAGCCACTTCGCCACGGCCATGGCGCTGGCGGAATGCCGGTCCATCCGCACCGCGAGGGTCTTCAGCCCGCGGGTGGTCAGCCAGGCTTCCATCGGCGCGGACACCGCCCCGACGGCAAACTGGATGAATCCGACCTCCTCCGCCAGGGCGTCGTCGTTTAGGATGACGGCACCGCCTACTGCGTCGGAGTGCCCGCCGATGTACTTGGTGGTCGAGTGGACGACGACGTCGGCACCCAGGGCCAGCGGCTGCTGCAGGTACGGGGACGCAAAGGTGTTGTCGACCACCAGGAGGGCGCCGGCGTCGTGCGCGGCCTGTGCCGTTGCGGCGATGTCGCTGATCTTCATCATCGGGTTCGACGGTGTTTCGAGCCAGACAATCTTCGTGTTCCCGGCGGCGATGGCAGCCGCAACCGCCGCGGCGTCGGACATATCCACGGCAGCATTGGTGATTCCCCACTTGCCCAGCACCTTGTTGATCAGGCGGTAGGTTCCGCCGTAGGCATCGTTGCCCAGGACGATGTGGTCCCCGGGAGCCAGCAGCCCCCGGATGAGGGCGTCCTCCGCGGCCAGCCCGGAGCTGAAGGAGAAGGCATGCCTGCCGCCTTCCAGTGCAGCAAGCTGCTGCTGCAGCGAATCCCTGGTGGGGTTGGTTCCGCGGCCGTACTCATAGCCGTTGCGCAGGCCGCCGATGCCGTCCTGCGCGTAGGTGGTGCTCTGGTACAGGGGCGGAATGACTGCGCCAGTGGTGGGATCCGGTTCCTGCCCCGCATGGATGGCGCGCGTACTGAAGCTGCTCATGGTGTTCTCCTAGCGCCGGCAGGGACCGGCAGATCGGTGCAGGCAGCACCCCTGCGAAGGTGCGCCGGGGTTACAGGCTCAGGTACGAAAGTAGGTCGTGCCGGGTCAGCATGCCAACGGCTGCGCCATCGGACGTAACCATGACGGCGTCGTCCTCCTGCAGCTTCGAACGCGCGGCGGCCACGGTGTCCCCCGTACCCACCAGCTTCGGACGCGGCCCCATGTGCTCGCTGATCCGATCCGTCGGCTTGGCCTCGCCGCGGAAAAGCTTCTCCGTCAGCGAGCGCTCATCCACCGATCCGAGGACTTCGCCCAGGACCACCGGCGGTTCCTGCGAGAGGACAGGCAGATACGAGACGCCGTACTCGTTCAGGATCGCGATGACGTCCCGCACGGTTTCGTTTGGATGGGTGTGGACCAGTTCCGGCAGCGAGCCGTCCTTGGTGGCCAGCACGTCGCGGACGGTGGCCTGCTCCCCGCCGTCCTGCAGGAAACCGTAGGACCGCATCCACTCGTCGTTGAAAATCTTGCCCATGTATCCGCGGCCGCTGTCCGGCAGCAGGACCACGACGACGTCGTCGGGCCCCAGCGAGCGCGCAGCCTCGAGTGCCGCGGTGACGGCCATGCCGGAGGACCCGCCTACCAGCAGGCCTTCCTCCCGGGCGAGGCGGCGGGTCATGGCGAAGGAGTCCGCATCCTTCACGGCAATCACCTCGTCAGGCACGGACGGATCGTAGTTGTCCGGCCACATGTCCTCCCCCACGCCTTCCACGAAATAGGGGCGGCCCGTGCCGCCGGAATACACCGAGCCGTCCGGGTCTGCGGCAATCACGCGTACCGGCCCGGAGGCACGGTCCGCGGAGACTTCCTTCAGGTAGCGTCCAGTGCCGGTAATGGTGCCGCCCGTGCCGGCGCCTGCCACGAAGTGGGTTACCCGGCCGTCTGTATCCGCCCAGATTTCCGGTCCCGTGGATTCGTAGTGGCTGGCCGGGGCCGACGGGTTGGAGAACTGGTCCGGCTTGTACGCGCCGTCGATCTCGCGCACCAGCCGGTCGGAGACTCCGTAGTAGGAGTCGGGGCTGTCCGGAGCGACCGCCGTCGGGGTGACCACCACTTCGGCACCGTAGGCACGCAGTACGTCCCGCTTCTCCACCCCCACCTTGTCCGGGGTAACGAAGATGCACTTGTAGCCCTTCTGCTGGGCCACCAACGCGAGCCCGACACCCGTGTTGCCGCTGGTGGGCTCAACCACCGTGCCGCCGGGCAGCAGCTTCCCCTCACGCTCGGCCGTGTCGATCATCTTCACGGCAATGCGGTCCTTCACGGATCCGCCCGGATTCAGGTACTCCAGCTTCACCAGGACGGTGGCACTGATGCCTTCGGTCACGTGGTGGAGCTTCACCAAGGGAGTGTTGCCGATCAGGTCCAGGACGGTATTGGCATACTTCATGTGACCCACGGTACTTCTTCCTTCCCGCTGTGGCATGGGGGGCGGAACGCGGCGTAGCAAAAGCCACATCCGGGCAGCCGGCAGTGCGGGCAGAAGCGGGGGTGGTACGTGCAACGATAGTTGCATGTCCTTCACTGCCGCTGGTCCAGCGCTGCAGCAGGCTCCCTCCGGTCTGGTGCGCTGCTGGGAGTCCCCCGCCCCGTACTGCCTGCAGACCTCGCTGCGCATCCTGGTCCGCGGTAAGCAGGATCCGACCATCCGCCTCGGCCCGGGTGTTGCCTGGCTGGCCTTCCTCACCCCGGAAGGTCCGGCTACCCTGCACCTTCGCGAGGAACCCGTCCCGGCCCCCGGCGCACGGGTCCGCGCCCGGGCCTGGGGGCCAGGTGCCCGGTGCGCGCTGGACTCGGTACCCGCCCTGCTGGGTGAACACGACGACTGGTCCGGCTTTGACGACGACGGGTTCCTCGCGACCCTGCCCCGGATGGTCACGGAGACCCGGCGGCGGAACCTCTCCCTGCGGCTGCCGAGCACGGGCCGGATCATGGACAGCCTGATCCCGGTGGTGCTGGAGCAGAAAGTCACCGTGTTGGAGGCCTACTACGCCTGGCGCTACCTGGTGACCCGCTACGGCGTTGACGCACCCGGCCCGGCGCCGTCGGGCATGAAAGCCTCCCCTGCCCCGGAGACCTGGCGGAAGATCCCCAGCTGGGACTGGCACCGGGCACGGGTGGACCTTTCCCGTTCCGCCACCATCCTGCGGGCCTGTGCGCTCGCCTCGGGGCTGGAGCGGCTGGCTGGGGATCCGCTCGGCGAGGACCTGACCGCCAAGCTTTGCTCCGTTCCGGGAATCGGCGTGTGGAGCGCTGCGGAAATCACCCAGCGGACGCACGGTGCTCCGGATTCCGTCTCCGTTGGCGACTACCATCTGGCCGCCTACGTGGGCGCGGCCCTCACCGGGAAGCGGACCGACGACGCCGGCATGCTGGAGCTGCTCGCACCCTGGCGGGGACACCGCCAGCGGGTGGTGCGGATGATCATGCTCAGCGGTTACCGCAAACCCACCTACGGACCGAAGCTCGCCCCGATGGACCACCGCCGCCGCTGAGGTATCGGCAGCGTGTTGGGTCGGTTGCACGGCAGTTTCCGTGGACAGTCCTATGGTGGGGGAATGGAAACCAATACCCCCATCAATCTCCGCGCCACCATGGTCCCCAACGCCGGCGAGCACATGCGCGTGAAGCTGGCCCTGGACATCGCCATTGAGCAGGTACGGACGGAACCGGGCTGCCTGCGCTACGAAATCATCGAGGACTCGGAGTCGGCAATTGTGCTGGCGGAGCAGTGGGCCTCCCGTGAGGACCTGGAGCGCCATGCCCGCGGTGCCGCCCTCCAGGACCTGCAGGAATCCCTCAGTGCCCTGCTGGCCGAACCGCTCAAAGTGGAACGGGTCTAACCCGGCGTCAGTTCGGGGCGATTGCCATCCGGTAGATGGATTCGGGTTCCGCCCCGAACCGTTTCAGCACCGCAACCACCGCTTCCTCGTGTTCCGGGTCCACTGCTGCCTGCACCCGGAACCGCTCATCGAAATCGATCAGCCGCTTTTCGCTGCGGAAAGTATCGCTCCGGATCTTCCCGGAGTAGACAGCGGTTTCGGAGAGCTCCAGGGAGCGGGCGCCGGCCATAAGCAGCGCATCCCGCAGCCCGTCTATGCGCTCGGTGTTGACCAAGGCGCTGATGACATGGCTGGGGGCGGAGTGGCGGGCGTCGCCGCCGGGGCTTCCGTCCACCGCCGCCCGGCCCGCAGCCGTGGGACGGGCACTGATTCCGCTGAGTGAATACGCGGACGAGTCCTGCTGGACGCGGTCCAGGTCCTCCTGCTCCGCACCCGGCTCCTTTAGCCCTATGGTCCGGGAGATGACGGCGGCAATGACCCAGCTGAGCACGAAGGAGAAGAGCACCACGGAAACGAGGGCAACACTCTGGTGCCACAGCAGCATTCCCCCGCCGCCGGAGAAGATGCCGTCATCTCCGGCCGGGTTCACTGAGCTGTCCCCGAAGAAACCCAGCAGGAAGGACCCCAGCACGCCGCCCACAAAATGGACGGCAATGACGTCCAGGGCGTCGTCGTAATGCAGGACACTCTTGAGCCGCACCGCCACCACGCACACGCAGCCCGCGATCAGTCCGATCAGCAGGGCCGCCCCGGTGCCGACATAACCGGCGCAGGGCGTGATGGTGGCCAGGCCCGCAACTGCACCGGAAATTGCTCCTACCAGCGTGCAGTGCCCTCTGGTGATCCGCTCCACGAGCAACCATGTGAGCATCGCGGCCGATCCTGCCACGTGGGTATTGATCAGTGCCTGCGCGGCAATGTCGTTGGCCTGCAGCCCGTCACCCGCGTTGAATCCGAACCACCCGAACCAGAGAATGCCGCCGCCCACCAGCATCAGCGGAAGATTGTTGGGCGAGGTCCGCAGGTTTGGCCACCCGCGCCGCCGGCCCACCACCAGCAGCACCGCCACGGCGGCGGCACCCGCGGAGGCGTGCACCACCATGCCGCCGGCCCAGTCCTGGGCGCCAAGCTGGAACAGCCATCCCTTTGGATGCCAGAGCCAGCGCGCCACCTGCGGATAAACCAGGATGGAGAATGCGGCAAGGAAAACCACCCAGCCGGCGAACCGGAGCCTGCCGGCTGTCGCACCGGTGAGCAGTGCGGGAGTGATCACCGCGAACATCATCTGGTAGGCCACGAAGGCCAGCGTCGGAATGGTCACGCCCGCCGCAACGGTGTGGAACTGCGGAGTGTCGACGTCGATAAGCGCAAAGGCGTCGAATTCGCCGAGCACGGAGTTGCCCCCGTTGCTGAAGGCCAGGGTGTACCCGACGAGGATCCAGGTCACCGAGATGATTCCGAGCGGGATGATGTTCTGCATCAGCATGGTCAGGACGTTACGGACGGGAACCATCCCGCCGTAGAAGAGTGCCAGGCCCGGGGTCATAAACAGCACCAGCCCGGCGCAGATCAGCACCCACGCGGTGTCCGCCCCGTTCATGCCCGGCTCCCCGGGGTGTCAGGTGTTCCGGTTCCTGCTTTGCCGATTGTTCCGCTGTTGCCGCACATACGATCCCCGCTTCCAACTCCGCTTTTATCAAGCCGTGGGCGTTCGAGTGGCGGAGGCCCGAAAAGCTGTGACGGGACCCCGGACCAATTGAGCGTACCGCCGGGCCCGGAGGCATCAGAAGGGTGCGGGCACGAAGACGGGCCGGCAGGACCGATTTGGTTTCGGTCCTGCCGGCCGTGCTGCTGTTCGTCCGTCCTCCTGCTTAGCGGACGGACCGGTTGACTAGTGCGAACCCACCATCCCGTTCGGGTCGATGACGTATTTCTTCGCCACGCCCGAATCGAACTCGCGGTAGGCCTCCGGTGCCTGGTCCAGGCTGATCAGAGTGGCGCTGACGGCCTTGGCGATCTGCACCTTGTCATGCAGGATCGCCGTCATCAGTTCACGGTTGTACTTCATCACCGGACACTGCCCGGTGGTGAAGGACAGCGACTTGGCCCAGCCGGTACCCAGGTTGATGCTGAGCGAACCCTTCTGCGCCGCCTCGTCCACGCCGCCCGGATCTCCGGTCACGTACAGTCCCGGGATGCCCAGTGCCCCGCCGGCAGCCGTGACGTCCATCAGCGAGTTCAGCACAGTGGCCGGTGCCTCGCTGCTTGACCCGGCACCGTGGCCGCGGGCCTCGAACCCGACGGCGTCGACGGCGCAGTCCACTTCCGGCACCCCAAGGATCATTTCGATCTGGTCCTGCGGAGCACCCAGCGATACATCCACGGTTTCGCAGCCGAAGCTGCGCGCCTGGGCCAGCCGCTCCTCATTCAGGTCGCCGACGATCACCACGGCGGCGCCCAGCAACTGTGCCGAGACTGCTGCTGCCAGGCCGACGGGTCCTGCCCCGGCGATGTAGACGGTGGAGCCGACCCCCGCCCCGGCGGTGACTGCGCCGTGATAGCCTGTGGGGAAGATGTCGGAGAGCATGGTGAGGTCAAGGATCTTCTCCATGGCCTGGTCCTTGTCCGGGAACCGCAGCAGGTTCCAGTCCGCGTACGGCACCAGGGCATACTCGGCCTGGCCGCCCACCCAGCCGCCCATATCGACGTATCCGTAGGCGCTGCCGGGGCGGTCGGGGTTCACGTTCAGGCAGATGCCGGTCTTGCGTTCCTTGCAGTTGCGGCAGCGGCCGCAGGAAATGTTGAACGGCACCGAAACCAGGTCGCCCACCTTGATGAACTCCACGTCCGATCCGGTTTCCACCACTTCCCCGGTAATCTCATGGCCCAGGATCAGGTTGGGCGGCGCCGTTGTCCTCCCGCGGACCATGTGCTGGTCGGATCCGCAGATGTTGGTGGTGACCACCTTCAGGATGGCGGCGTGTGGAAGTTTGCGCCCGATGTTGGCGGGGTTAACGCCCGGCCCGTCCTTCAGTTCGAAGGTGGGGTAGTCGATGTCCTGGACTTCCACCACACCCGGTTCCAGATAGGCAATCCCTCGGTTGGAACTCATGTTGTCCTCGCTGTCGTCTCGTCGTCGTTGACGTCCGCGCTGCTCGCTCCCCCGTACGCTCCCCCATGCGCTCCCCAGGCGGTGCGCCTTATGGAAGCGAGAGTACAACGACCGCTGCGGCGACGGTAGACGTGGCGTTTTCGAATCCGCGTAGGCCGGACGGCATGCTTAACGCACTCAGGGAAGCATCCTGGAGCGGATGCTTCCCTGAAGAAAAGCGGGTGGGGCTAAGCCTGCTTGGCCTGGCCGTTTGAGCCTGCTGCTGCCTCGCGCTCCTGCGCGGCAATCTGCTCGTGCACGGCCGCCATGTCCAGGCCCTTGACTGCTTCCACCAGTTCGCTGAACTGGCTGGCATTCAGGGCTCCGGGCTGGGAGAACACCAGCACCTTTTCACGGAACGCCATGAGGGTGGGGATGGAGGTGATGCCGGCGGCAGCTGCCAGGCCCTGCTCAGCCTCGGTGTCCACCTTGGCAAAGGTAATGTCGTCGTGCTGCTGCGAAACGGATTCATACACGGGTGCAAACTGCTTGCAGGGACCGCACCAGTCCGCCCAGAAGTCCACGAAGACTATGTCATTTTCCTCGATGGTCTCGGGGAACGTTGCTTCGGTGATGTCGATAGTAGCCATGGTCCAACGCTAACCGGGGCCGGTGGCATTGTCTGTAGCTGTTCGCTGTCCGGTGAAGGCCTCTAGGCCCCGGGCAGTTTCGTCAGCCGGCGGATGACGGGCAGCGCTGCCGACAGGGCGCTCCGCTCCTCGCTGCTCAACTGTTCCAGCAGGGCCGCCATCAGCGCCGTCCTGCTGCCGTTGGCTTCCTGAAGCACTTCGCCTCCCTGCGAAGTGAGAGTCACCCGGACACCGCGGGAATCATGGGGATCGGGGCTGCGCTTCAAGAGGCCCGCACCCTCGAGGCGGATGATCTGCTCCGTGGCGCTGGGGACCTTCACTCCGAGGTTCCGTGCAATCTCGCTCACCCGCATCCCCTCGCCGGCGGCCATCTTCATGATGCTGACCTGCGTGGCGCTGATGTCCGTATCCGCGTCCATGTTGCGGGCAATGTACAGTGCCAGCCGGAGGGATTCACGGAATTCCTCGGCGAGGTCGTCCAGGGCGGGATCGCTAGTCATATTTAGGGAGCCTAATATCTAGGAGTTCTGGGCGCAAGGGCCCCGGGAAAGGAAAAACCCGCCCTCACCAGTGGTGAGGACGGGTTTGTCTGTGGCAGATACTGGATTCGAACCAGTGAAGGCGTTGCCAGCTGATTTACAGTCAGCCCCCTTTGGCCGCTCGGGTAATCTGCCGAGTGTCTTCAAGTGAAGACCTTGTCCGCAGCAGCTGCGGACAAGACAACTTTACCGAAGATTCTCCGAAGTTACGAATCGAGCCCCAAACCGGGTCCTGCCGGACCGTTTCCGGCCGCTGCCTGCAGGGGCCGCGGGACCTCCTCCGGCCCCTGCGGGCGCCCTACAGCCCCCGTGAGATCCGGTCTTCGAGCTGCGCGTAGAACCGGTCGGCCTGCGCCTGGGTCACCGATCCCCAGGCCACGGCGTTCCCCAGGTCGGCGCGGATGCCTGCCAGACGTTCCTGGCTTCCGCACTCGGTGCCTTCTGCCTGCGTCGCGCATTCCAGAGCGGACAAGACCGGAGGGGGGACCAGTGCGGCCCTCGCCGGGGCGGCACCAATGGCGCCAAGCCCCGCGGCGGACGCTGCCGCCAGGAAGGAACCGGCCGCCATGGTGCGGATCCGGACAGCTGCGGGACGGCGGAAGGATGGACGGGAGACGGCACCGGAATTGTTTTCCACCCCCTGACCCTTCCCCGCCCCGATGGGACGACGCCGGGTGTTTGCTGTGCACCGGCTGGGAGCGGGGCGCCATCAGGGCTCGGACCTACTACGCTAAGTACCAGGAAAAGTCACCAACTTAGAGGAGCCCCGAAATGGCCAGCGAGTCCACGTTCGACGTCGTCAGCAAGATCGATAAGCAGGAAGTGGCCAACGCGCTGAACCAGGCGCAGAAGGAAATCGTCCAGCGCTACGACTTCAAGGGCGTCGGCGCCGAGGTGGACTTCAGCGGCGAGAAGATCCTGATGAAGGCCAACTCGGAAGACCGGGTGAAGGCCGTACTCGACGTGCTGCAGTCCAAGCTGGTCAAGCGCGGCATCTCCCTGAAGTCCCTGGATGCCGGCGAGCCGTACGCTTCCGGCAAGGAATACCGGATTGAAGCCTCCATGAAGGAGGGCATCGCCCAGGACCAGGCCAAGAAGATCAACAAGCTGATCCGCGACGAAGGCCCCAAGGGCGTCAAGTCCCAGATCCAGGGCGACGAGCTGCGGGTCAGCTCCAAGTCCCGCGATGACCTGCAGGCCACCATGGCCCTGCTCAAGGGCGCAGACCTCGAGGTCGACCTGCAGTTCATCAACTTCCGCTAGGTCTCTCCGGAGCACTTGCGACGGCGCCTCCCCCGCAGCGGGGACGGCGCCGTCTGTGTTTTAAGGTTTTAAGCAGCACGTCGCCTTAGAGCGCGACGTCGTCGGCAGCGGGGCCGTCGTCTCCGTAGTCTTCCAGTTCTTCCCCGCCTACGGGTTCACCCATCCAGGTCAGCAGCTCCCAGGGACCGAAACTGCCATCGGGCAGCTCTCGCGCTTCGAGCACGGCAATGCCGGTGTTGCTCAGGGCGTTCGCGACAATAAAGTCCGCTCCCACGTTTTCGGCGCGGGCCGTGGCCCAGGCCCGGATGATCGCCCCGTGGCTGAAGATCACCGGGGACTTCAACCCCTCGGCGGCCAGTTCCTCGACCACGGCGTCAAAGCGGCCCAGCGTCTCGGCTCCGTCCGGGCCGCCGGGCATCCGGACGGCTGTGTCACCGGAGACCCAGCGGTAAACGGTCTTCAGGTAGGTAATAATCGCGTCCCGGTCATTGCGCATTTCCAAGTCGCCGGCGAAGACCTCCCGCAGCCCGTCGCGGATCTGGACCGGCAGGCCCAGGGCGGCGGCCAGGGGCGCGGCGGTGAGCTGGGTGCGGACCAGGTTGGAGGCAAAGACCCCGTCGATGGGTTCGTGACCCAGGGCTTCGGGCAGCGCCGCCGCCTGTTCCCTCCCCAGCTCCGTCAGTCCCGGTCCGGGGACTGCGGTGTCGAGGAAATGCTCCACATTGGAGGGGGTCTGACCGTGGCGGACAAGTATCAGTCGCATGCTCGAAGCCTACTTCGTCAGCAGGAGACGGATCAGCACGGCGTCAGGCGCCCAGGGTGCGCCCGGCCATGCGTTCCAGCCGCTGGATGCGGTCCGCCATGGGCGGGTGGGTGGCCAGCAGGCCGCGCACGCCGGCACGGAACGGGTTGGCGATCATCAGGTGCGAGGTGTTCACCAGCTTCTGGTCATTGCTCGGCAGCGGTGCACGCTGGGTTCCGCTCTCCAGCTTGCGCAGGGCCGAAGCGAGTGCCAGCGGATCGTTGGTGAGCTTCGCGCCGTCTTCGTCGGCGTCGTACTCGCGGGTCCTGCCGATAGCCATCTGGATCAGCGACGCGGCCATCGGCGCCAGGACGGCCATGGCAATCATGGCCAGCGGGTTGGCATTGCGCCGGTCCCCGCCCCCGAAGAACAGCAGGAACTGTCCCAGCGAGGTGATGACGCCGGCAATGGCAGCCGCCACCGAGGAGGTGAGGATATCCCGGTTGTAGACGTGCATCAGCTCGTGGCCGAGCACGCCTCGCAGTTCACGCTCGTTCAGCAGCGCCAGGATGCCCTGTGTGCAGCACACCGCAGCGTGCTGCGGGTTCCGGCCGGTGGCGAAGGCGTTGGGTGCCATGGTGGGCGAAATGTAGAGCCGCGGCATGGGCTCCCCGGCCTGCAGCGAAAGCTCGCGGACAATCCGGTACATTTCCGGAGCCTGCGCCTCGGTGACGGGCACGGCACGCATTGCCCGGATGGCGAGCTTGTCACTGTTCCAGTAGCTGTACGCAGTGGTGGCCAGGCCGATAAAGAGGAAGACCCAGATGAACGTCGGGCTTCCGGTTCCGCTTGAAAGCAGGGCCCCGATTCCCAGCAGCACGGCGAAAAGCACGCCGAACAGGGCTGCCGTCTTGAGGCCGTTGAAATGTCGGTGCACGGGTACATGGTCCTTTCACGCAGGCCGTTTCCGGCCGCACTCTCGGTTTTATCCATATACTTCAACGTTTAACCGGGGCGGGCTGTTCCTGCTCCTGCTCCTGCTCCTGCTACGACGAGCGGTTCAGGGCTCCGGATGCCGTGCGTCGTACCGGGCAAACCGGGGCTGGGTGCGGGCCAGCACCGCCACCAGGGCCAGGCAGATCAGTCCGCCCAGCACTGCCGCCCAGCCCTCCCCGACCAGGGAGGCATCCACGCCCGCCACCAGGTCCCCCAGCCGCGGTCCGCCGGCCACTACCACCACGAACACACCCTGCAGCCGGCCGCGCATGGCGTCGGGGGTGGCGGACTGCAGGATGGTGGACCGGAAGACACCGCTGATGGAATCGGCTATCCCGGCGCAGGCCATCGCGAGCGCCGCGGGAATGAGCCACCGGGAGGGGACCGCGCCGTCGTTGTGTCCGGCCAGCACCACCACCACGCCGAACGCCGTCACCGACAGCCCCCAGGCCGCTACGGACCAGAGCACCGCCAGGCCCTGCCGGCGCACCAGCCCGAGCGGCCCGGAAAACAGGCCGGCGAGGAAGGCACCCACGGCGGTGGCTGCCAGCAACACCCCCACGGTGGCGGCGCCGCCGCCGAGCATCAGCGCTCCGATGGCCGGGAGCAGTGCACGGGGCTGGGCTAAGACCATGGCGCACAGGTCCACCACGAAGGTCATGCGGATATTGGGGCGGGTGCCCAGGAACCGGAACCCCTCCAGCACGGAGCCCAGCCCGGCCTTCTGCACCTTGCCCACCGGCGGCATGGGCGCCAGCCGGTACAGCGCCCACATGGCGGCAGTGAAGGTAACGACGTCGATGGTGTAGGTCCAGCCGTAGCCCACCCTTGCCACCAGCACTCCCGCCAGCAGCGGTCCCGCGGTCATGGCCAGGCCGAAGGTCATCATGCTCAGCGCATTGGCGGCAGGCAGCAGCTCGGGGCGGACCAGGCGGGGAATGATGGCGCTGCGGGCCGGGTGGTTCAGCCCGCCGGCACCTGCGTTGACGGCCACGAGGAAGTACAGCAGCCAGACGTTGCCGACTCCGGCCCACGCCTGGGCGGCTATCCCGATGGTGCTGAGCCAGAGGAGTCCCGACGAGAACAGCGCGACCTTGCGCCGGTCATACGCGTCCACCACCGATCCGCCGTACAGTCCGGCCAGGACCAGGGGCACCAGGCCCACCAGTCCGAGCAGACCGACATTGAAGCTCGACGACGTCAGTTCGTAGACCTCCAGGCTCACCGCCACGAGGGTGAGCTGGGTGCCGACGGCGGAGAGCGCCGTTCCGGTCCAGAGCCGGCGGAATTCGGGGCTTTCACGCAGCGGGGTGAGGTCAGCGAGCAGTCTTGGCACCAGAGCAGTCTAGGGTCCTGCCGGGCCGGTTCCGGCGCACCACGCGCGCACGGTAATAGAAAGCATGCTTAGGATGGGACGGAACCGCTTGCCCCGCACCCTGCCGAAGGAGTAGCCACCGTGTTTACCCGCAACGTAGCCGATGGGATCCACCGCATTGAGCATGCCCATGTGAATGTCTACCTGGTCGAGGACGACGACGGCATCGCAGTGATCGACGCGGGCCTGCCGGGGATGTGGCCGCACCTGACCGGCGCGCTCGACGAACTGGGCTACGGTGCCGGCGATGTCCGGGCCCTGGTGCTGACGCATGCGCATTTCGACCACGTGGGCACTGCGGCACGGCTGCGGCAGGAGTACCGCACACCGATCCTGGTGCACGACGCCGACCGGTACATTGCCGCACATCCCTACCGCTACCGGCACGAGACCAACCGGTTCCTGTATCCGCTGCGCTATCCCAAGTCGGTTCCCGTCCTGGGTGCGATGACCCTCGCCGGAGCGCTGAACGTGCGCGGCGTGACCGACGTGCACAGCCTGGCCGCGGATTCCGGCGACGCCCTGCCGGGCAAGCCCCGGATCCTGCACACGCCCGGGCATACCTCCGGGCACGTGGCACTGCATTATCCGGACCGCGGCGCCCTGATCAGCGGGGACTCGCTGGTCACCCTGGATCCCTACACCGGCGCGAAGGGACCGCAGATCGTTTCGGGAGCGGCCACCGCGGACAGCGCCCAGGCGCTCGCTTCCCTCTCGCTGCTGGCCGAGACCAATGCTCCCCTGCTGCTCACCGGGCACGGAGAGCCGTGGCGGGACGGCTCGGCGGCGGCTGTGGAGCAGGCCCTGGCCCGCGGCGCGTCCTAGCCTCCCTTTACCGCTCGGCTGCAGCCAGGTCCTGTTCCAGGACCTCCAGCAGCCGGGAATCCCCGATGGGCCGGAAATGCCCCATGGTTTCCAGCTGGATGTTCCGCGCGCCCGACAGGTGGCTCCCGGCCGGGATATGCGGATCGAAGCTGCTGTACACCGAAGTGATCCGTGCGTTGACGTCCACACTGCGCAGGAGCTTCTGCAGGAACGGGTCCCGCGGGGCAAAGGCCCGGATCGAGGCCAGCGGAAACAGGTTGGCGTAGACGGAGCCCGAGAAAGGTGTGTTGACGGCAATCATCCGCCCCACCCGGGACCCGCCGTCCGGCAGGGTCATCAGGTGCTTGCCGATCAGGCCGCCCTTGCTGTGCGCCAGTACCAGCACGCCCGTCAGGTTCCGTTCCACCAGATAGCGTTCCACCAGCACGGCCATGTCCTCGATGGCTCCGCGGTTGTAGCCCAGCGGGGCCACGGTATGCACGGGATGTCCCCGCTCATACAGGTAGTCCGCCAGCGGCCGCATAAACTGCCAGTTTTCAAAGACACCGGGAATCAGCACTACCGGTGCCCGTACCTCACCCTCCGGATGCAGGTACGCCGACGGGTCCCGGCGGAAGATAAAACCGTGCACCTGCCAGTAGGCCACGTATGCATAGTCCGAGGCCCAGCCCCGTGCCTGGCGCGCCCACCGGAAGATCCGCCCCTGCCGGCGCGGACGGAATCCAGGGCGGAAGGATGTCACTGTACGGCGGCCGCCGTGCGCATCAGCTCGGCGGTTTCTTTCGGACGGGTGTACATCATCACGTGCGGCTGGCCGGGGATTTCCGCCGTCACGGCACCCGGCCGGGCAAGGGCCAGCCGGGCCAGCCAGTCGGCGCGCACCACGGGATCCTTCCCGCCGCGCACCAGCAGGACCGGAGGCTTTACCTCGCGGATCCGCTCCTCGAGGCGGTGGTGGATCATCACGGGCAGCGTGGAGAGATACCAGCGCGGCCCTGCACGCAGGTAGTCGGTGACCAGAATGAAGTTGACGGCCGGTGGTTCCACCAGGCAGTCCTGCATCAGCCGCAGGGCCTGCAGCGGGGCGAAGCGCTCGGCGTCGTTAATGGTCGGCCCCAGCAGGACCACCGAGGACGCCGCGTCCGGGGCGGCGAGCGCCATTTCCACCACCACCTGGCAGCCCATGGAATGGCCCACCCACTGGGCGCCCCGGATGCCGGCGGCATCGAGCGCCTCGGCGGCGATGCGCCCGAAGTCTTCCATCTGCAGCTGCCTGCGCGGCTTCGGGGTGGATCCGAAGCCGGGCAGCTCGAGCGTATGGACGATGGATGTGCGCGCCAGTTCCCAGATCAGCGGGCGGTAGTACCGCTCCGAGGCACCGATCCCGTGCACCAGGACCACCTCGCTGCGGGTCTCCTGCCAGTCGGGTGTCCCGGCGTCGTCAAAGCGGCGGTAGGTGCGGATGTCCACCTGTGTGCCCCCTACCGTCACTCGCTGGAATCCCGTTCGAGCTTCTGCTGCAGGCACTGTGCCTCTGCTTCCTGTTCCGTCGAGACGCTTGTCGGGACGCTTTATGGCCAGCGTACCGGGACCGGACCAGGTTAGGCGATCCTTATTATGAATAACTCAGAATAAGGATAGGATGTTGGACATGAACGGAAACGCAGCTACAGAGGAAACCACCGCCAGGTGGTCCGATGAGCTGCGCGCCCACGGCCGTCGGGTGACCAAGCAGCGCCTCGCCGTACTCCGTGCCGTCGACTCCGCACCGCATTCGGTGGCGGACGACGTCGCGGCCGGCGTGCGCCGGGAACTCCCGGATATTTCCCTGCAGTCCGTCTATGTGATCCTGGCCGACCTCACCGAAACAGGCCTGCTGCGGAAAATCGAAACCCCCGATTCTCCGGCCCGGTACGAGACCCGCGTGAATGACAACCACCACCACGCCATCTGCATTGAATGCGGACGGATCGAGGACGTGGACTGCGCCGTCGGCCACGCTCCCTGCCTCACCCCCGGAAACACACACGGTATGACCATCCAGATTGCGGATGTGCTCTACCGCGGGATCTGCACCGACTGCGCCGCCGCAGCCTCGTAGCCCGCCCCAAGCCTTTCCTCCCTTTTGTCAGCACCAGAGAAAGAACAAGTATGTCCAACTTCACCACCACGCAGACCGGCACCCCGGTTGCCAGCGACGCCCACTCGCTGAGCACCGGCGCCGACGGCGCCATTGCCCTTCACGACCGTTACCTGGTCGAGAAGCTGGCACAGTTCAACCGGGAGCGTATTCCGGAGCGCATCGTGCACGCCAAGGGCGGCGGCGCATTCGGTGAGTTCGTTGTCACCGAGGATGTCTCCAAGTACACGCGTGCCGCTGTGTTCCAGCCGGGCACCGTCACCGAAACCGTCCAGCGGTTCTCCTCAGTTGCCGGTGAAATGGGTTCGCCCGACACCTGGCGCGACGTGCGCGGCTTCGCCCTGCGTTTCTACAGCAGCGAGGGCAACTACGACATCGTCGGCAACAACACTCCGGTGTTCTTCATCCGCGACGGCATCAAGTTCCCGGACTTCATCCACTCGCAGAAGCGCCTTCCGGGTTCCGGCCTGCGCGACGCGGACATGCAGTGGGACTTCTGGACCAACTCCCCCGAGTCCGCCCACCAGGTCACCTACCTCATGGGCGACCGCGGGCTTCCGACGTCGTGGCGCGAAATGCCCGGCTTCGGCTCGCACACCTACCAGTGGATCAATGCCGCCGGCGAGCGCTTCTGGGTGAAGTACCACTTCACGTCCAACCAGGGCAACCATGAAATCACCGGTGCCGAGGCTGAGAAGATTGCCGGCGCCGACGCCGACTACTACCGCCGCGACCTGTACGAGGCCATCGAGGCCGGCAACTTCCCGTCCTGGGACCTGCACGTGCAGGTTATGCCGTACGAAGATGCCAAGACGTACCGGTTCAACCCGTTCGACCTGACCAAGGTTTGGCCGCACGCGGACTACCCGCTGATCAAGGTGGGTACCCACACCCTGAACCGCAACCCGGAAAACTTCTTCGCGCAGATCGAACAGGTTGCCCTGTCTCCCGCGAACCTGGTTCCCGGCATCGACGCCAGCCCGGACAAGATGCTGATGGCCCGCATCTTCTCCTACCCGGACGCCCAGCGTTACCGCATCGGCGCCAACTACAACCAGCTGCCGGTCAATGCACCCAAGGCTCCGGTTAACAACTACTCGCAGGACGGCGCCATGCGCTTCTCCTACAATTCCCCGCAGACTCCGGTCTACGCACCGAACACGCTGGGCGGCCCCGCGGCCGATGCAGCGCTGGCCGGTTCGGGCAGCTGGGAGAACGACGGCGCCCTGGTGCGTGCCGCCGCGACCCTGCACTCCGAGGACAGCGACTTCGTCCAGGCAGGTACCCTGTACCGCGAGGTTTACGACGACGCCGCCAAGCAGCGTTTCCTGGAAACCATCACCGGCGCCATCTCCGGCGTGAAGCGTCCGCACATCCGCGAAGCTGCGATCCAGTACTGGACCAACGTTGACGCGACCCTGGGCGAGAAGCTGCGCCTTTCCCTGGCACAGGGCGAAACCACGGCCAACGAAAAGGCCGAGTTCGTGGGCGTTGCTGAGTAATTCCAGCACCCGCTAAACCAGCAGCGGCCGGTCCCTTCGGGGGCCGGCCGCTGCTGTCTGTCCTGCCTCCTACCGCGTAGGCCAGTACCAGATGATCAGCAGCGTCACCAGGAAACCGGTGAGGAAGTTCAGCTTCAGGAACCGTTTCCAGCCGGCATTCGCCGCACCGGACCCGGCATCGGTGATCCGCAGGAACGGCACCAGGTTGAGGATGTAGGGCAGGGCCAGCAGCCCGCCCAGCATCGCCGGCCAGGGAGTCAGCAGCATCAGCAGGCCGGCGGCGAGATACGCAGCGGCGGCAAGCCATACCACCGGCCGCGCCCCCAGCACCGTGGCAATGGATCCGATCCCCCCTTCCCGGTCCGGCACCACGTCCTGCACCGCTCCGAAGGCCTGGCTGGCCATGCCCCAGAGGAAGAACGCCCCCAGGACTGCCCAGAGCCCCGGAGTGAAGACCGCGCCGGCAAGGACCAGGCCGTAAACTGCAGGGCTGACAAAGTGGGTGCTCGAGGTCATGGAATCCAGGAAGGGGCGTTCCTTGAACCGCAGTCCGGGTGCGCTGTACGCAATCACTGCAAAGACGCTGACTGCCAGCACCAGCCAGGACAGCGGGCTTCCCAGCAGGATCAAGGCCCCGAGGAACGGCACGTTGGTGATGACCGCTGCCCACAATGTGATGCGGTGGAAACCGCGGTCCAGGACGGCGCCTTCCACTCCCCCCTTGCGCGGATTGTGCAGGTCCGACTCGTAGTCGAAGACGTCATTGATGCCGTACATCGCCAGGTTGTAGGGAACCAGGAAGTACAGCGTACCGATGACCCAGGTCAGGTCTATCTGCCCGGTGGTGAGCAGATAGGCGGCGGCAAACGGATACGCAGTGTTCACCCAGGAGAGCGGCCGCGAAGACACCAGCAGCATCCGCAGGGTTCCCGCGGTCGAGGTGGCGGCGGGGCTCACGGTGTTTCCTTCGGGTTCGGCTGGGCGCCTCCGGGCGCGGGGGCACGTCCTGGCAGCAGCGCCCAGAGCGCCGGCAGCAGCAGGACGGCCGCCAGCGGGTAGGCGAAATCCTCCAGCGGCGCAGCGCCGGCAAAGGCTCCGGATATGCGGTCCTCGTTGTACCAAAACAGGCCCACGCGGATCATGAGGTTGTCGAAGACGGCGGTCAGGGCCAACAGGACGACGGCGGTGACGGCCGCCGCGGCTGCGAAGTGCCGCGGGCGGTTCCGGCCCAGCAGGGCGGCTGCGCAGATCAGGGCTGCCGGTACGAGGAAGAAGGCATTGAGGGTCCAGTAGGTCACGGCCGGGTCCTCTCGCTCGGCCTGCGGGCCGGGGGTCCGCCGGCCCGGTCGGTGTTTCGTGCGGCGGCCCGGGCGCCGGCCCGGTCCGCGGCCAGGCGCACCAGGCCGAAGAGCACCATGGTCAGGTAGCAAAGGAAGGCCAGGAAAAAGATCTCCTCCACGGGCAGGTGCGGTGCCAAGGTCAGGCCGAGCATAAACGGGGTCTCGCCGCGGTAGAAGATGTCGGAGCCGATGCCGGCCAGGTCCCAGCCGGTGAAGAACAGCACTCCGATGGCCAGCACTGCTGCCGCCCTACGTGCGTCGGCGAAGAAGAACAGCCGGAACCGGTGGTCGAGGAGCACCATGCAGCCCAGGGACAGCAGCAGGAAAAGCAGGTACAGGACGCCCATTACGCTCCCGCCTCAGCGGACGGCTGCGGGGCCGCGGGCTGTTCTTCGGACAGCTGGCCGGACGGCACCTGCGCGGACCACGGAGCGGGCTCCGGCAGCGCCTCGGTGCCCGTTTCCCCGCGCAGCCGCTTGAGCACGAGCTCCGCACTGATCAGGCACATGGGCAGGCCGATGCCCGGCAGGGTGGACCCGCCGGCGTAAAGCAGCCCCTCCACCTTCCGGCTGGCGTTCGTTCCGCGGAAGAACGCGCTTTGCTTCAGGATGTGCGCCGGTCCCAGCAGGGTTCCGCGCCAGGAATTGAGGTCGGCAACGAAGTCCTGCGGTCCCACCGTGCGGCGGATGATGATGCGTTCGGCCAGATCGGGAATGCCGGCCCAGGACGAAAGCTGCTCGATGACGGCGTCGGCCATCTTCTCGATCCGGGGATCCCCTGCGCCGTCGATCCCGCCGGCTCCCAGCGACGGATCCGAAGGTACCGGCACCAGCACAAACAGGTTTTCATGTCCTTCCGGCGCGGCGTCGGGGTCCGTCGCGCTCGGACGGCAGACGTACAGGGAGGCCGGATCCGGCACGGAGGTCTCCTGGCCGAAGATCTTCTCGAAGTTGGCTTCCCAGTCCCGGGTGAACAGCAGGGTGTGGTGTTCCAGCTGCGGCAGTTTCCCCTCCACGCCGAGATGCAGCAGCAGCCCGCCGGGGCCGGGGACCCGGTGCTCCCAGTATTCCTCCGGATAGGTCTGCAGTGCCGGGGGCAGGAGGGTGGTCTCGGTGTGGTGCAGATCCGCTGCTGAAACCACCAGGTCCGCATCCAGCGACACCAGCGAGCCGCCGGCATCCCGGTACTCCACGCCCACGGCGCGGGGCTTGCCCCGCGGGAAGCGGGCCCGGCCGCCCGTGGGGTTGTCCTGCGCGGACGTACGGATCCTGGTGACCTCGGCACCGGTGATGACCCGGCTGCCCTCTGCACGCGCCAGGTCGGAAATGACCGAGACTATCCGGTGGAAGCCGCCCATGGGATAAAGCACCCCGTCCGCCAGGTCCAGCCGGCTCATCAGGTGGTACATGCTGGGCGTGGTGAACGGCGAGGAGCCCAGGAAAACGGCCGGGTAGCCCAGGATCTGCCGGATCCGCGGATCCGTGAAACGCCGGGCAACGAAGGTGCTCAGCGGTTCCAGCAGCAGCCTGGCCAGCCGGGGGCCGCTGCGCAGGACATCGGGGCGCAGCAGCGGCAGGAACGAGGCAAACGTTGTATACAGGAACCGCTTCTTGGCCATCGCATAGACCTCTTCGGCGGACTCCAGGTATTCCTCGAGCCGGGCTCCGGCACCGGGTTCCAGCGACTCGAACAACGCAATGTTGCCGTCCCGGGTGGCGGCCACGTCCACCGGTTCGGCGGTGTCCTCGAAGAGCACCCGGTACCCCGGATCCAGCCGGACCAGCTCCAGCTGTTCGGCAGCGGTGGTGCCCAGCAGCCGAAAGAAGTGGTCGAAGACCTCGGGCATGAGGTACCAGGACGGCCCCGTGTCAAAGCGGAACCCTCCGGTCTCCCAGCTGCCGGCCCGTCCCCCGGTCTCCGGCTGCTTCTCCAACACCGTAACCTCCAGGCCTTCCCGCGACAGCAGTGCCGCGGTGGCCAGTCCCGTGATCCCGCCGCCGATTACGACGGCGGTGCGCGGACGCATTCTCATGGTTGCCTTTCGTTTCCCGGGACAGCTTGGTTTCCGCCGTCGTGCCGGAGCCCGACAGGACCGGCGACCCGGCGGGTCAGAACCGCACGCGTTGCGATGCGGACCTTCACGGGGTTCGGGACGCGCACCCTGGTGGTCCGCAGCTGTTCGGCGGGAGTGTTCCGGAGCCTGCGGGCCAATTCACCGAACAGGTCCTGGGCCAGTGCGACGGCGGCCCTGCAGTTTGCCGGCAGCTCCGCCACCGCGGCACCCGAAACCAGCAGGTCAGCATCGATGCCGGCCAGGATCCGGTGCTTGTCCGCCTCACTGAACGCTGCCACGGTGACGCCCGGGAAATAGCTGCGTCCCAGGGTCTCGAAGTCCTGGGCGAGATCCCGCAGGAAGTTGACCTTCTGGAAGGCCGCCCCCAGCCGTTGGGCGCCCTCGTGCAGCCGCTTGGCCTGGTCATCGGGCAGCGGAACTCCGTCGAGGAAACACTGCAGGCACATCAGCCCGATCACCTCGGCGGAGCCGTAGACGTACTCGTTGAAGGTGGCCTCGGTGTGTTCCACCTGGTCCAGGTCCGCGCGCATCGAGGCGAAGAACGGGCGGGTGAGGTCCGTTCCGATGCCGGTTTCCCTCGCCGTCAGTGCGAACGCATGGACCACCAGATTGACGCTGTAGCCGGTGCGCAGGGCACGTTCCGTGTCCGCCTCCAGCTCATCGAGGAGCCCGCCGATCTCGGTACGGGGCACCAGTGCGGCCGCCGCCACGCCGTCGACAATCTCGTCCGCCAGCCGGACCAGCGCGTAGATGGTTTCAATCTGCAGGCGCGTCCGGGCCGGCAACAGCCGGGAGGCCAGCCCGAAGGACGTCGAATAGGACCGGATCAGCACGGCCGAAGTCCGGCGCGCAACGGCGTTATAAAGGGGCAGGCCCTGCTCAGCTGCCACCGACTACCGTCCCCGGTTCACGGCGTCGTCAACCACTGTCGACAGGGCGGCGCGCAGCCCGGGGGTGACCGCAGGGCAGTCCAGGTGCTGGCGGGCCCGGTCTGCATATTCCCGCACCAGCTGCTGCGCATGGTCCCGGGCCCCGGAGGAAACCAGCAGTTTCCGGGCGCGGGCGGCATCACGGGCGGTCAGCTCGGGGTTGCCGATCAGGCCCGAGAGTTCTGCCCATTCCGGCTTCTGTGCCACATAGGAAACCAGCACCGTCCGCTTTCCCTCGCGCAGGTCCGAAAAACTGGACTTGCCCGTGGCGCTCTCCGTGCCGAAAACCCCCAGCAGGTCATCCACCACCTGGTAGGCAATCCCGATGTCCCGGCCGTAGAGGCCGAGGGTGGTAACGACGTCGTTCGGTGCCCCGGCAAGCACAGCCCCGGCCTGCAGCGGCGCTTCGAAGGAGTAGACGGCGGTCTTGAGCCGCTCCATGTGCAGGATTTCGGCGATCGGCGGGGCATCCGGATGGAAGGAAAGGTCGACGTCGATCAGCTCTCCGCCGGCGGATGCGAAGACGGCCTCGTCCAGGATCTCGGCCAGCCGTAACCGGATGCCGGTGTCCACCTCGGCACTGTCCAGCATGCGGAATGCGCCGGTCAAGGCCAGGTCCCCTGCAATGACCCCGGCGGAGAGCCCGCGGTGCCGGGCGGCGCCTGTTTCAACGCCTGCGGCGGCGGCCAGCCCCCGATAGACGCCGGAGACGTTTTCATGGCCGCGGCGGGTGAAATCCAGGTCGATGACGTCGTCGTGCACGATCAGGGCCGTATGCAGCAGTTCGAAAGCGGCGCCTACCCTGGCCGCTGCCGCCGTGTCGGTACCGCCGAGGTTCAGGTAAGCCGTCAAGAGGATGCGCGGGCGCACCCGCTTGCCTCCGGCGG
The DNA here is from genome assembly GCF_024385485.1 of Arthrobacter sp. zg-Y1116. Classification (NCBI taxonomy): domain Bacteria; kingdom Bacillati; phylum Actinomycetota; class Actinomycetes; order Micrococcales; family Micrococcaceae; genus Arthrobacter; species Arthrobacter sp. zg-Y1116. The sequence continues at coordinate 528,912 of NZ_JANFLR010000001.1, forward strand.
TCGAGTTTTCCAGTGCCTGCCACAGTGAGAGGTAGCCGGGACCCAGTTTGGCCGCGCGGTCTTTGGCCCGCTCGTAGAACCGGTTCAGAACGGTCTCGACCAGGTCCTGGCCGATAGACAGGTCGAGCGGGGGGTGCATCTGCATAGGTAAAGTAAACACGTATGGGACTAGGGGAAGAAATGACAGACGGCTCAGAACACGTGGTTCTGGTAGACAATGACGGCCGTCCCGTGGGCACCCGCGACAAGGCCGCCGTGCACACCACTGACACGCCGCTGCATCTGGCGTTCTCCACCCACGTCTTCAATACCCGCGGCGAATTGCTGGTTACCCGCCGGGCGATGTCCAAGCTGACCTGGCCGGGAGTCTGGACGAATTCCTTCTGCGGCCACCCCGGTCCAGGAGAAGCTACGGAGGACGCCGTGACCCGGCGCGCCCGGCGCGAGCTGGGGCTCGAGGTGCGGGACCTGACGCTGCGGCTGCCGGATTTCCGCTACCGTGCCGTGGATGCCTCGGGGATCGTAGAGCATGAGATCTGCCCCGTTTACACGGCCGTGGCCGACGCCGGTCCGGTCCCGGCACCGGACGAGGTCATGGACTGGGAGTGGGCGGATCCGGCGCAGCTTGTTCCGGCGGTTCGGCTGACGCCTTGGGCGTTCAGTCCCTGGCTGGTGCTGCAGCTGCCGCTGCTCTACCCCTAGATCCGGTCCGGCCTGCCTGGCGGTGTGGGGTCGGCCTGGCTGTGTGTGCGTGCTGCCTGACGGTGTGGGTTGGGCCTGCTGCGCGGCAGGCGCTCAGTTTGCCGGTGCGGCGGTTTTGCTGCCCGCGAACCTCCGGGCCCAGCGGACCCAGGGGTATTCCTGGGGCCAGTGGCCGGACAGGGTGTGGAAGGCCCTGCGGAAGCGCAGGGCCACGTTTGCCCGGCTTTGCACCGCCCGCGGCGCCATTCCCACGGTCAGGTGCGGATCCCGGCGGCAGCGACGGCCTTGGCCGAGATGGAAGCTGAGGCAGACGTCGTCGTGCATCTGCGCATCCTTCCTATGCACCTCGCCACTGACCGCTTGCCAGGTTCCGGCACGCAGAGCCAGGTTCGAGCCGAAAAACGGCCAGTGGGCCAAAGCTGAACCCATGGCCAGGTAATAGGACCCCAGATACAACCGGGAGAGCAGCAGCGCCGGGAGGCGGGGCATCCCGTAGAAAACACCGGGACCGCTAAGCACTTCCAGTTGCGGGTCGGCAGCGAAGGCTTCAGCTATGCGCGCAATCCAGTCCGGGGGCAGGACGCAATCGGCGTCACATCTCGCAATAATGGCGTCCGCGTCGAGGCCCTGAGCAGCGGCGTCGTACCCGGCACCGGCAGCGGCAGGGATTCCCGCAGCCGGTTCGAAAACCACGCGGGCCCCGAACCGCCGGGCAACCTCCGCGCTGGCATCGCTGCTGTTGTTGTCCACCACCACTATTTCCCGTGGCTGCAGGCTCTGTCCGGCCAGGGACTCCAGGCACGCTTCCAGGAGGGCGGCATCATTGCGGCACGGGATGACCACGGCAACTGCCGGAAGCTCAGAAGGCATGGGCTGAGTTTAGCGTGGAGCCACTGGTTCTCCCGGCCCGTTTCCGGTGCCCACTGCCTCGGTCAGTGGTGCCGGGCTACCGTATGAGAATGATCGATGCGCTGCTCCGCCCGCCCGAGTCCCGGCAGGCATACCTTGCCGACACGGTACGTGCACTGGGAGTGCTTAGTGTCCTGACGGCGCTGGTACTGCTCGGACCGGTGGAAACGGCTCTGTTCCTGCTGGTACTGCTGGGGCTTCTGGTCTCCCGTGCCCTGGCGGTCTTCCCTGGTTTCGACGCCGCCTACGGCGTGGTGCTGCTGGCCGCGGCGTGGAGCAGCGTGGCAGACCTCTACGCCCGCATCTCCTGGTGGGATCTCGCCATCCACTTTGCCACCACAGGGGCGCTGGCCGTGATGGCCTATTTCCTGCTGGTGCAGTTCGGCGCAGTACCTGCCGTCCAGCGCCCGCACCGTCACTCCCCCTCGCTCCCCGTGGTGGTTCCCCTGCTGGTGCTGGCGTTGGGATTGGGGATGAGTGTGCTCTGGGAAATCGGTGAGTGGTGGGGCCACACGTACGTGGATGTAAGCATCAACGTCGGGTACGCGGACACCATGGGAGATCTGGCCGCCGGAGGGCTGGGCGCGCTGGCGGCCGGTCTGTGCCTGGGTTTTGCGGTCCGCCGGTCCGGTGCCGGCCGAATGCCCCGCTGCCGCACCGCACCCACCGCTAGCCCGGGCTCGCGCGGCCGCTGGCAAAGCCGGCTGTGGCCCGGGTTCCCGCGGCCGCTGGTAGCCGGCTGTGGCCCGGCGCATCCGGGCTTAACTGCGAAGGGCATTCCGGGCAGCTGTGCTGCCCGGAATGCCCTGCACTGCCGGCGGATCACCGCCGGCTGTTATCGCTAGCGGGAGAGGTACCGCTCGTGCTCGCTGTGGGCGCGGGCTACGGTTTCGCGGATCTCTTCGATGTCCTTGACCTTGTTGCGGTACTTGAGGTCCATCTTCAGGATGTCCTGTTCCTCATCGCACAGGGCCTTGTAGACCCGTTCCCGCTCTGCAGGATCGGCGGTGTAGGACAGGTCCAGGTACGAATCCGCATGGCGCCGCGCGTTGTTCACGGCGGTCATGGCCTTGCCGGCCGGGCTGACCAGGGACGCAACAACGGTCACCAGCAGGACGCCCACAATGACGGAGAGCGAGAGGCCGGTGGTGATCTCGATAACCGGAACGTGCTCGCCGCCGTTGATGAACGGCAGGGTGTTCTCATGCAGGGCGTGCAGGACAAGCTTGACGCCGATGAACGCCAGGATGGTTGCCAGGCCGTAGCTGAGGTAGATCAGGCGGTCCAGCAGTCCGTCAATGAGGAAGTAGAGCTGGCGCAGGCCCATCAGGGAGAACGCCGTGGCGGTGAAGACAATGAAGACATTCTGCGTCAGGCCGAAGATCGCGGGGATGGAATCGAGCGCGAAGAGGATGTCGGTGCCGCCGATGGCCACCATCACCAGCAGCATCGGGGTGAGGACGCGCTTGCCGTTCTCCATGGTGAAGAGCTTGTCGCCGTCGTATGTGTCCGACGTGTGGAAGATTTTGCGGGCGAGCCGAATGATGAAGTTGTTGGCTTCGTCGTCGCCCTCCGTGCTTTCAGGCTTGAGCAGGTTGCCCGCGGTGATCAGCAGGATCAGGCCGAAGATGTAGAAGACCCAGGAGAAGGAGTTGATCAGCGCGGCGCCGAGAAGGATGAACGCGGTACGGGCGATCAGGGAGAAGACGATGCCGAAGAGGAGGACCTTCTGCTGGTCTTCACGCGGAACCCGGAAGCTCGCCATGATGATCAGGAAGACAAACAGGTTGTCCACCGAAAGCGCTTTCTCGGTGATGTATCCGGCAAAGTACTCGGTGCCCATCTGGGTTCCACCAAGGACCCAGACAACACCGCCGAAAATCAAGGCCAGGCCTACGTAAATGGAGGACCAAATGGCCGCTTCCTTCAGCGTAGGGATGTGCGCCTTGCGGATGTGGAAGAAGTAATCAAAGGCCAAAAGGGCCAGGATGACCGCGATGGTCACTCCCCAGACCAAGGGGGAAACAGTCATGGAATCTCTGCTTTCGTAGGGTATGCCGAAGGAGCATAGGTCTCTCCCGCCACCTTGACTGGCTGGCCGCTGAACCCGGCGGAGCGTCGGTGCTCCACGTGTTGACGGATATCTGCGTTCTGGGATACTCCCCTACGAAGCCCTCAGTCTAACAGGGCCAGGTCCGCATCGCAGTCCACGTCCCGCCCATCGGCCAGATCGGTACAGTCCACGACATCCAGGAGCTCCGGATGGGCGGCGAGGAACGCACGGGCCCCGGAATCCGGATTGGTTCCCGGCTTCCTTTCCCCTGCATGTCCAGCCCCTGCATCGCTTGCCTCCGGTTCCAGGCTTCGCGCGGCCACAGCAGTATCGAACAGAACGGGGTGTCCGCGCCGCAACTTCCCATCCGGCGCCCGGTAGCCGGCGGCGGTGATCCTGCCGGGCTGCCCCGCGGCGAGGACGCGGGAGACCACGGCCGGAGTCAGTCCGGGCTGGTCGACCAGGGCCACTAGGACCGAGGTCTCCGGCTCCCGGGCCAGTGCCGCCAAAATCCCGCAACGGTAACTGGTGCCCATTCCCAGCTCCCACTGTGGATTCACGACCGGTGCAGCATCCTGCAGCCGAGCTGAGGCCAAAATGTCAGCGCTACCGGCGCCCAGCACCGCGACCACGTGGGTGCACCCGCCGGCCAGGAGCACCGCGACCTGATGCTCGATCAGGGGCCGCCCGCGGAAAGGCAGCAGCGCCTTCGGTCCGCGGCCGAGGCGTCTGCCGGCACCGGCAGCCAGCAGGACCGCCGTCGTCGTTCCGATCATTGGTCTGTCCCCACTCCGGTCCGGACTTAAACAGGCAGCCGCCGCACCCTAGGTGGTGCGACGGCTGAGGTTTCGGGTTATTAGCCTTCACAGTCCTTGCAGTAGGCCAGACCGTTCTTTTCGACGGCCAGCTGGGAGCGGTGGCGGACCAGGAAGCAGGAGTTGCAGGTGAACTCGTCTTCCTGCGGCGGCACTACGCGGACGAGCAGTTCTTCACCGGACAGGTCTGCGCCGGGCAGTTCGAATCCTTCAGCTGCCTCGGTTTCATCCACGTCAACTACGGCAGACTGCTTGTCACTGCGCCGTGCCTGAAGCTCTTCGATAGAAGCCGGGCCGGCTTCTTCCTCAGTCTTGCGCGGCGCGTCATAATCTGTAGCCATATTCTCGGCTCACACTCCAAATCCGTAGTTATGTTGTTTCCGGGGCACTCGATACTAGCCGAACATAACGGTTGTACGGTCTCGTACTGTTCCCATCGGCCGTTCGGCTGCCGTTTTTCTTTCTCCGGACCTTGGGCGTCCGCCCCGCGGACGCCGAAAGTGCGCGTTATGCCGGGAAGCCGTCCGCGGGTCCATTATGCGGTCCCCCGCGCACCCTTTCCTACCCAACGTGCGTCCAGACGTGCTGGTTCCGCTTTTTCGGCGGGACTTGTTAACGGTTGAATCCGTTGCGGAGGAAGCCAATCGCTTCGGCAAACAGCTCTTCCAGCAGCTTAAGTGACGCCGGGGTAATAGCGCCCTGCGTGCGCCGTTCCCACTGGGCAAAGGCGCTTCGCCCGCAGGTCAGCACTGAACCCACCAGGCAGGAGCTGTAGAACGGATCCGCGGCATCGCCCAATCGCTGCCGGATGGAAGCGACGATGCGCTGTTCCGCCCGGTTCCAGGCCTCCAGCTGGAACCGCAACATTTCCGGGTTGTCCTGGGCAATGGCGTAGAGCTCGGCAGTCACCGCCAGCCGCTCCGGGTCCGCCGGGGCGGTCAGGGCCTCCAGCATGGACTCCACGATGTTCTCGGCCTGCGGACGGGACTCGAAGTGGCCCAGCACGGTTTCCAGGAATCCTTCCATGGCCACCGTAAGCGACGCTTCAATACTGGAAAAATAGTTGAAGAAGGTCCTGCGCGAGACGCCGGCCCGCTCCGCGATGTCGTCCACCGTGAAATTGCCCGGGCCGTTACTGCGGACCAAGCTGAGGGCAGCCGCGGCGATGGCTGCGCGTGTCACCGATTTGTTTTGTTCCCGCCGTGAGGGGGCGGCTGTTTCTCCTGCTGCCACGCCAATACACTAAGTGCAACTTTGCACGACGGGCAAGGGGAACGAAAAAGCACCGGACAAACAGGTTTTCGCCTGCCTGTCCGGTGCTTCTCTTGCTCTTTGCGGTTATGCCTCAGGCTGCGGTTCGGCCGGAGACATCTTCTGCTCGCCGCCGGAGGTGTAGGAACCATTGGTTCCCGTGCTGCCGGCCGCGGAAGAACCCGTGGAGGACCCGGTGGAACCGGATCCGGTGCTGCCGGAAGAGCCGGATCCACTGCTGGAACCGGTGACCTTGGAGGCGGCATCCTTGGCGACGCCCGTAACCTTGTCCTGCAGGCCCGGGGCCTTTTCCTTCGCCCAGTCGGTGCCGTGGGAAACGGTTTCCTGCACCTTCGGGTCATTCCAAAGCTGCATCAGCTTTTCGCGGCCGCCCTTGGAGCCAACCAGGTAGCCAATACCCGCGCCCGCCAGAAATACAAACTTCTTTACCATGGTCTTCCTCTTCTCCTGCCCTCACGGGGCCTTGATAAGTTCCGTCCACTGCACCCTACCGTTCAAAACGGCAGGTTCAACAGTCAGCTTACTATTTGGATCCTAGTCAAGCAGACGGGACCGGATAAGGAAGCGTTTACCCTCAGGTGCTTCCACGGAAAACCCACTTCCCCGTCCGGAGACAACATCCACGGTCAGATGGGTGTGCTTCCAGTACTCAAACTGCTCACGCGACATCCAGAACTCCAGTTCCTCACCTGCCAGGTCGAAGACCCCCAGAAGGACGTCGGCATCTGAAGTGAGAAACTCCCCCTTCGGAAAGCACATGGGCGAGGACCCGTCACAGCAGCCTCCGGACTGGTGGAACATCAGCGCACCGTGGATGGGCCGCAGCCGCAGCAGCAGGGCCTGTGCCTGCGGCGTCAGCGCCACCCGGGAGAACGTCTCCCCGGGCAGTGCGGCAGCCGCTTCCAGCGGAGAAGCAAGCGAAGAATCCATCAGTATCCAATCACCACACGGCCATCAACACGGCCTTCTCGGAGTTCAGTCATCACGTCATTAATCTCTTCCAAGCTGCGGACGGTGATGTTGGGGTGGATCAGTCCGCGGTCGTAGAAGTCGATTGCCTCCGCCAGGTCCTGGCGGGTACCCACGATCGACCCCCGGATGGTGAGGCCCTTAAGCACGGTGTCAAAGATCGGGGCCGGGAAGTCCCCCGGCGGCAACCCGACAAAGACAATCGTCCCGCCGCGCCGGGCCATTCCGATGGCCTGTGCGAAGGCTGTCGGATGCACCGCGGTGACCAGTATTGCGTGCGCACCGCCGGTCTTTTCCTGGATAACCTCGGCCGGGTCCTCGTTGCTCGCATTGACCACAACCTCGGCTCCGTACCTCGTGGCCAGCTCCAGCTTGTCATCTGCGATATCCACGGCGGCGACGCGCAGGCCCATGGCAATGGCGTACTGAACTGCCACGTGTCCCAGACCGCCTATGCCGGAGATAACGACCCACTGACCGGGCCGTGCCTCGCTGACTTTCAGTCCTTTGTAGACCGTGACGCCTGCGCAGAGGACCGGAGCGATTTCCTGCGGATCGGCCCCGTCAGGGATGCGCGCCGCAAAACGCGCATCCACCAGCATGTACTGGCCGAAGGAGCCGTCCACCGAGTAACCACTGTTCTTCTGCTGCTCACACAGGGTTTCCCAGCCGGTCCGGCAGTACTCGCACACACCGCAGGCGTAGGCGAGCCAGGCGTTGCCCACCATGTCGCCCGGGTGCAGGTCGGTAACCCCTTCACCGACCTGCACCACTTCCCCCACCCCCTCATGGCCGGGGATGAACGGCGGAGTCGGCTTCACGGGCCAGTCACCGTCTGCGGCATGGAGGTCCGTATGGCATACACCAGTCGCCACCAGCTTGACGAGCGCCTGGCCCGGACCTGGTTCAAGCACCGCCATTTCCTCGATGGAGAGGCCTTCACCGAGTTGGTTCACTACTGCTGCCTGCATGCTTGCCATGGGGTCCTCGTTCTGTCAGCGGTTTAGGGTAATTCCAGTGGAAAGCGAGTGACACCCAAGCCTAGGCAGGTCCGCGGGCCGCTTAGAAGAACCCCTGCTTGTTTTCCGCGTAGCTGACCAGCAGGTTCTTGGTCTGCTGGTAGTGGTCCAGCATCATGGCATGGTTCTCGCGGCCGATGCCGGAGGACTTGTAGCCGCCGAAAGCGGAATGGGCAGGATAGGCGTGGTAATTGTTCACCCATACCCGGCCGGCCTGGATATCGCGTCCTGCCCGGTAGGCGGTGTTGCCGTCCCGGGACCAGACACCGGCACCAAGGCCGTACAGCGTGTCATTGGCAATGGCCATGGCCTCCCCGTAGTCGGAGAACCGGGTCACGGAAACCACCGGACCGAAGATTTCCTCCTGGAAGATGCGCATGTTGTTGGTGCCCTCGAAAACGGTGGGCTGGACGTAGAAGCCGCCGGCAAGGTCGCCGTCGAAGTGGGCCCGCTCGCCTCCGGCGAGGACCCGTGCACCCTCCTGCTTGCCGATATCCAGGTAGGAGAGGATCTTCTCCAACTGGTCGTTGGACGCCTGGGCGCCCACCATGGTGTTGGTATCGAGGGGATTGCCCTGGATCATCTGTGCCGTGCGGGCCAGTGCGTCCGCCATGAAGGAGTCATACATGGAGTCCTGGACCAGTGCACGGGACGGGCAGGTGCAGACCTCGCCCTGGTTCAGGGCGAACATGTTGAAGCCTTCGAGCGCCTTGTCGTAGAACGAGTCATCGGCGGCGGCGACGTCGGCGAAGAAGATATTCGGGCTCTTGCCGCCCAGCTCGAGGGTCACCGGAATCAGGTTCTGGCTGGCGTACTGCATGATCAGCCGGCCCGTGGTGGTCTCACCGGTGAAGGCGATCTTCCGGATCCGGTTCGAGGATGCCAGGGGCTTGCCGGCTTCCACCCCGAAGCCGTTCACCACGTTCAGCACGCCTGCCGGCAGCAGGTCCGCGATGAGTTCCATCAGGACCAGGATCGACGTCGGCGTCTGCTCGGCGGGTTTCAGCACGATGGCGTTGCCTGCCGCCAGCGCCGGAGCCAGTTTCCAGACGGCCATCAGGATGGGGAAGTTCCACGGAATGATCTGTCCCACTACTCCCAGCGGCTCGTGGAAGTGGTACGAGGTGGTGTTGTCGTCGATCTGGGAGATGCCGCCCTCCTGGGCGCGGATGGCGCCGGCGAAGTAGCGGAAGTGGTCGACGGCCAGCGGCAGGTCGGCGGCCAGGACTTCCCGGATCGGTTTGCCGTTGTCCCAGGTTTCGGCGACGGCGAGCATTTCGAGGTTGGCTTCGATCCGGTCCGCGATGCGGGTCAGGACCAGGGCCCGTTCGGCTACCGCAGTCTTGCCCCAGGCCCCGGCGGCCTTGTGCGCGGCGTCCAGCGCGAGATCGATGTCAGCCGATGTACCGCGGGCCACTTCGCAGAATGCCCGGCCGTTGATCGGCGAAATGTTCTCGAAGTACTCCCCCTTGACCGGGGCCACCCATTCGCCGCCGATCCAGTTGTCATAGCGCGGTTTGAAGGTGACTTTCGAGCCTTCGGTGCCTGGCTGTGCGTAAACGGTCATGTTGCGCTCCTTGTGCGTTCGACGTCGGTGTCGGTTGCGGACATCCCCGAGGCTACGGAGCGCAACGTTGCAAGCAGGTTGCAACGAAAGGTTTGTGCCTTCAGGCCAGGTCCCGTTCGATCCGTTCCAGGGCGGCGATGACGGCGGCCCTGCGGGGCGAGCGCGGCGGAAGCACACGCAGGGCAAGCTGCCAGGCCTCGGCGTCGTGCTCTGCCTCCGGCAGGTGCAGGTACTGGAGCAGGGTGTCTGCACCGGCGTCGGACAGCATGGCCTGGCGCAGTACGGCAGAGACCTCGGTCCGCAGCCGGATGACGGCGGGCGCCTCCGAACGCGGCAGCACCGGTCCGCCGTACCTCCGCAGGGCCAACCGGTAGGCGCCGTGTTCCAGGAACCGCAGGACCTGTGCGGCGTCCACTTCGAGCGGACGGGCCAGGCGGTAGGGGCGGGAGCGCGGCACCAGCGGCTCGGTTCCGGCGGCCACGCCTTCCATGAGGTTGCGCAGCCGCAGCATCTCGGCGCGCACCGTGCCTGCCTGCCCGCCATCGGGGTAGGCAAGGGAGGCGAGTTCCTCTGCCGTCAGCCCGCCCGGGTGCAGTGCCAGCACGGCCAGCAGTTCGCCGTGGCGGGAACTGAGTTCCACGGTCCTGCCGTTGATATGCAGGACGGCCCGGTCCCGGCCGAGCAGCTCCAGGCTTTCCGTGGAGTCGGGGACAGGCTGCGGGGGCTTCCGGCGGGTACGACGGCGCAGCGGAGCTCCGGAGGCGGTGGATGATCCGTTACGGGTATCCCGGCGGGCCTGCAGCCGCTGGACCTGGAGCCGGGCTTCGGCGGCTGCGACAGCTGCCCGGACTAGGGCGAGCGTGTGCGGAGCGACGGCTTCGGGGCCGCCTGTGACGTCCACGACGCCCAGCACGGAACCGGTGTCCGGGTCATGCACGGGCACGGCGGTGCAGCTCCAGGAGTGCACAAGCCGGCTGAAATGCTCCGGTCCGGCAATCTGCACGTCGGCCCCTGTGGCGAGGGCGGTTCCGGGCGCACTGGTGCCGACCGTTCGTTCGGACCAATCCGCGCCGGGCAGAAACAGCATGCCTTCCGCGCGGCGGCGCAGGGCAGCATCGCCGTCGACCCACAGCAGGCGGCCCAGTTCATCGCCTACGGCCACCAACAGCCCGGAGTCCTCTCCGGGCTCCACGAGCAGGCGGCGGATTACCGGCATCACGGCAGCGAGCGGATGCGCGGCACGGTAACGGTCCAGGGCGGCGTCGTCGAACACCAACTCGGGACGCGAAACGTCCGGGTCCGAGTGGTGCTGCAGCGAACGCTGCCAGGACTCCCGGATGGAAGGCCTAAGCCGGTCCAGCCAGCCGCTGCCGGCACCGAGCGACTCGTGGGCCCGGAGGGCGTTGCGAAGCAGCGCGTCCGCCGGTATCCGCGGCAGGACACCGGACTGCCCGTTCTGGGCCAAACCTTCATTTCGCGCCGCAATGCGCACGGCCCCCGCCTATCCACGCTGATAAACGGACAACGTCTCGGAATGGACGTTGTCCGGTAGGGAACACACCTTGCTGGATATGCTCCCATGCGCGGACCGGCGGAGGCCAGAGGAACTGCAGGGTGCTGCTTACGACTACTCGCCGCGGGAGATGCGGGTCATTTCCTCGCGGTCGACCACCTTGACACGCTCACGGACGAGTTCGCCGGTCAGCGGGTCGGGGTGGATGTAGGAGGCGCCGAGGCTGCGCTCATAGGCATCCAGTTTCAGCCAGCCTTCCCAGGTGGTGTACTTGACGCCGCGCTCTTCCAGCAGCTCAATGATCGACGACGGGTCCGGATGCGTGGCGGCCGGCAGGTTCAGCCGGTCCTCGAGCAGGAAGCCGATGGTTTCCAGCGCGTCGCCCTTGGTGTGGCCGATCAGGCCCACGGGGCCGCGCTTGATCCAACCGGTGGTGTAGATGCCCGGCACCGGAGCGCCGTCTTCGTTGATGACGCGGCCGCCCTCGTTGGGGATCACGCCGCGCTGCTCGTCGTAGCCCACTTCGGGCAGCTCGGAGCCGAAGTACCCGATGGCCCGGTAAACGGCCTGGACCGGGTAATCGACAATCTCGCCGGTGCCGCGGACGTTCCCGGTGCCGTCCAGCTCGGTACGCTCGAACTTCATGCCGGCGACCTTGCCCGGATCAGCGGGATCGTCATAGATCTCCACGGGGCTGTGCAGGAAGTGCAGGTGCAGGCGGCGGGAAGCTCCGGTGTCCTGCTCCTCCACCAGCCAGTTGGTGAGGGTGTTGACCATGGTCTTGGTCTGGTTGTTGGTGCGGATCTGCTCGTCGGAGCCTTCGTCGAATTCGAAGTCCTCGGGGTACAGGACGATATCGACGTCGCGCGAATGCGAGAGTTCACGCAGTTCCAGCGGCGTGAACTTCACCTGCGCCGGTCCGCGGCGGCCGAAGATGTGCACATCGGTGACCGGGGACTTCTTCAGGCCCTCGTAGACGTTGGTCGGGATTTCCGTGGTGAGCAGGTCATCGGCGTGCTTGGAAAGGATGCGGGCGACGTCGAGGGCCACGTTGCCGTTGCCGATCACTGCCACTTCCTTGGCGTCCAGCGGCCATTCGCGCGGCACGTCCGGATGCCCGTCATACCAGGACACGAATTCCGCACCGCCGAAGGAGCCTTCCAGATCGACGCCGGGCACGTTCAACGGGGCGTCCTTGATGGCGCCCGTGGCAAAGATGATGGCGTCATAGAAGTGCCGGAAGTCTGCCAGCGTCAGGTCGCGGCCGTAGTTGACGTTGCCCAGGAATCGGATGTCCCCGCGGTCCAGCACCTTATGCAGGGCGTTGACGATGCCCTTGATCCGGGGATGGTCGGGAGCCACACCGTAGCGGATGAGCCCGTAGGGCGCGGGGTACTGGTCGAAGAGGTCAATGCTGACCTCGAAGTCCCGATCGGCTTTGGTAAGGATGTCGGCGGCGTAAACACCGGCGGGGCCTGCGCCGATAATGGCGACCCTCAAAGGACGCTGGGCGCTGTCCGCGGCAGGGTTAGTCACTGATAGTCCTTCTTCTCTTCTGAGCTTCTGGGTGCGCAATTAACACACAGTTATTTATTCTAAATGCCGGGTTCGCCACCGTCTAAACGGCTCGAAAAAACGGGTGCGGGACGCCTTGGGAATACGCACGGGTGCAGGCGCGTTAAGCCCTGCGTGCCTTTCTCAAAGCCTGTCCCCGCCCGCCGCGGCGTCCGTACCGCCATGCCCGGCGAGGGTGCCGGCGCGTCCTCCCGTCTGTCCGGGGGCCCGTCCGCCGGTGCGACCGCCGGTTCGTCCGGGGCGCCAGGTGCGCCGGACCAGTCCGCTGCTCCGTCGTCGTCCGGGCCGTCGTCGTCCGGGCATGCCGGGACGGGACGCGAGAACCTTCCCGGCATCCTCTTCGGAATTGGTGCGTACGGGCTCTGGGGTCTGCTTCCGCTCTATTTCATGGTCCTCAAGCCGGCCGGTGCGGTGGAAATCGTTGCCAACCGCGTTGTCTGGTCACTGGTGTTCTGCGCGATCCTGCTCACCGTCATGCGGGCCTGGAAGCCGATGCTTGCCGCCGGACGGAACCCCCGCACAGTAGGAACCCTGGCGGGCGCTGCCCTGTTGATCGCCGTGAACTGGCTGACGTATTCCTGGGCCGTGTTGAACGAACACGCAGTGGAAGCAGCGTTGGGCTACTTCATTAATCCGATCGTGTCGGTCCTGCTCGGCGTGCTGGTGCTCAAGGAAAAACTGCGTCCGCTCCAGTGGGCCGCCATGGCAGTGGGCTTCATTGCCGTTCTGGTCCTGGCCTTTGCGTACGGAACCGTGCCTTGGGTGGCTTTGGCCCTGGCCTTCAGCTTCGGGTTCTACGGCTTGGTCAAGAAGGGCATCGGCTCGCGTGTTGACGCAGTTTCCAGCCTGACGATTGAAACGGCTGTGCTCACACCTATTGCAGTCGGCGTGATGATCTGGCTTTCGGTGACCGGAGCGGCCACGCTGACTACCAACGGGGCCGGGCATCTCTGGCTTCTGGTCGCGTCCGGCATCATCACTGCCGTGCCGCTGATCTTCTTCGGGGCGGCTGCACGCCGCCTGCCGCTGTCCACTGTGGGACTGCTGCAGTATCTGGCGCCTACCCTGCAGTTCATCCTGGCGCTGACCGTGTTCAAGGAAGCGATGCCGCCCGAGCGCTGGGCGGGCTTCGGCCTCGTCTGGCTCGCACTGGTGATGCTGACGGTCGACATGATCGGCGGACCCCGCCGCAACCGGCGGCTGCGTGCTGCGGCGGCTGTCTAGGGGTTAGTTCAGCGAAGCAGATGTCCTAACCACGCCCACCCGGCCGTCCCGAACCACCCCGATCGGGCCTGCTCCGGCGGCCTGTGTGGTTAGGGGCGGACTGTGTGGTTAGGGGCGGTCTGGCGAGGTTATCCGGGTGGCTGCGTTGTTAGAGGCGGACTGGCGAGGTTACGGCGGTCTGCCGACTAGTCCTCCCCGCCTGGGCCCTGGACAGCGCGTCTTGATTGTTGTCCCCAACGCGGGCCCCACCGGACCATCAGTCGCTCCACTCCGGCAGGCTTGTTGGATGGCTTCGGAAACTTTGAGCGAGTTGCAGCTACCGGCGGAATTGTCCGTCGCTACATCAGGTGTGAGCCTGATGCAGCGTGCGGAATCGCTCGTCGCGGAAGCCCGTGACCTCTGTGAAGACGCGACTGAGGCCTGGGATCTTCTAGGTTTTCAGGACGCGGTGGATTTCGCTGCGGCCGTTGAAGGTATAACACGCGTTACGGACTACCTGAAGCTGGTCGCAGCCGCGGCCATCGATCGGCAGAGACCCGCTCAGACGTTTGGCGAGGGCGGCCTGCGGGAGTTCCGGAGCACTCCGGACTTCATGCGAGCCCGCCTTCGGATCTCACGCGCCGAAGCGCGCCGCCGGCTGGCACTCGGTTCAGCTGTCCTTCCCACAACCACTGTCACAGGCGGGAGTCGCCCACCCGCGTATCCGCAGTTAGCTGAGGCATGTGCTGATGCCGCTCTCGCTGCAGCTGATGCGGATGTGATTGCACATGCATTGGAAGAAGCGCTTCCGCGGATGGAACCACAGGCTCTCGACGCCATGGAAAAGCAGCTCACTGATATCGGCTCCCATCAGGACCATGATTTTCTCGTCCGTACGGCGAAACACTGGACCGCCTTGCTGGACCAGGAACGGCCACCCAGCGAGGAAGAGCTCGTCCGTTTCCAAGGGATCTTCCCGGGACGGCGCCGAAATGGACTGAACCATCTCCACATTTACTGCACCGACGAACAGCACGAGGCGCTCACCACCCTGATGAACAGCGCCTCCAACCCGCGGGTGAACGGCCAGGACGGTACCAACCGCGGCACACCGGAACCAGACCACATGACAGAACCCGGCAGTGCAAGCGAGCCAGGCTGCGCGACAGAGCCCGGCAGTGCGACCGAGCCCGGCAGTGCGACCGAGCCAGGCTGCGCGACATCAGCCGGCAGTGCGACCGAACCGGGCTGCACGACATCACCGGGCTGCGCGACAGAACCCCGCCCTGCGACCAATCCGGACCGCGCGACCACACCCGGCAGCACTCAGCCCGAGCGGCACATTCCCGCTGAGGGAGCTTTTACACCGGCAACAGCGGGACAGGATTCACCTCCGCACCCCCATATCCTTGACCGGCTGCCCAGGCCCACCCGCCCGCAACTGCTCTTGGAGGGGCTGCTCGCCGCTGTCCGCGCTGCCCTGGCTTCCGGGGGCCTGCCCGCTTCCGGAGGGCTGCGTCCCCAAGTTATGGTCACTATCAGTCATGACGCCCTCTTGCTGGGGCTGACGAACGCAACTGGCGAGCCGGACGCGAGGAACCGCACGATCCGCGGGGATCGCCCAGACGAACCGCATTCCGCCAATGGTCCGGATAACAGGAACACCGAAACATCGCGTTCTCCGTCGCCTGGCATCGCTGCCTTCTCCGGACCAATCGACACCCGGACTGTCCGGCGCATAGCCTGCGACGCGGACCTGATTCCGGTAGTCCTGGGATCCAAGGGACAGGTGCTGGACCTGGGCCGTGCGGCAAGACTCTTCCCTCCCCACCTGAGGAAGGCCCTCCACGCCCGCGACCGAGGCTGCGCTTTCCCCGGATGTACAGTTCCGGGACCTTGGACCGAAGCGCACCATGTCACCTTCTGGGAGCGGGGCGGAGACACCAGCATCGGAAACGGGGTGCTGCTGTGTTCCTTCCACCACCACTTGATCCATCAGGGCAACTGGCACGTATCAATGCAGGCCGGCATTCCCTGGTTCCGGCCGCCGGCTTACGTGGATCCGGAGCGCAGACCGCTGCGGAACACCTACTTCCACCCTGGTTTCCCAGCCTCCGGCGGAACTCCAAACGGAACCTGACGCCTCACCGCAAGGACCTTCCGTGACGGCATCAGCTCCGGGCGCGGACGGCGGCCTCCAGAACCTCAAGCGCGTCAAGCAGGAGCTCATCGTCAATGGTCAGCGGCGGCAGCAGCCGAATAACGTTCCCGTAGGTTCCGCAGGTCAGCACAATAACGCCCTCCTGCAGGCAGGCTGCCGCGACAGCCTTCGCCGTCTCGGCGTCGGGCGCCTTGGTACCCGGCTGGACGAATTCCATCGCGAGCATGGCACCGCGTCCGCGGACATCGCCAACGACGCCGCCTTCCACTGCAAGTGACTGCAGCCGGGGCAGCACAAGCTCCTCGATGTGCCGGGCCCGACCGGCCAGGTCCTGGGAAACCATGGTGTCCATCGCCGCCAGCGCAGCTGCGCAGGCCACGGGGTTACCGCCATATGTACCTCCCAGACCCCCGGGGTGGACAGCGTCGAGCAATTCCGCGCGTCCCGTGACGGCCGAAAGCGGCAGCCCTCCGGCAATCCCCTTGGCCATGGTGATCAGGTCCGGAACCACTCCTTCGTGCTGTACCGCAAACCATTCGCCCGTACGGCAGAAGCCGGACTGCACCTCGTCCGCGATGAAGACCACGCCGTTGGCCTGCGCCCACTCCGCGAGCCGCGGCAGGAATCCCTCCGCAGGAACAATAAATCCGCCCTCACCCTGAATCGGTTCAATGAGGAGCGCGGCAAGCTGGTCCGCACCGATCTGCTTCTCGATGGCCAGGATGGCCCGGTCCGCAGCCTCCGCGCCGGTCAGGTCCGGGTTCTCTTCACGGAACGGATAACTCATGGGCATCCGGTAGACCTCCGGAGCGAACGGTCCGAACCCTGTCTTGTAAGGCATGGCCTTGGCCGTCAACGCCATGGTGAGGTTGGTGCGGCCGTGGTACGCGTGGTCGAAAGCGACCACTGCGTCGCGCCCGGTAGCCGAGCGGGCAATCTTCACGGCGTTCTCCACCGCTTCGGCACCGGAGTTGAACAGCACGGTCCGTTTTTCGAAGTCCCCCGGAGTCACGGCAGCAAGACGTTCGGCAACGGCCACATACCCCTCGTAGGGCGTCACCATGAAGCACGTGTGCGTGAAGTGCTCCACTTGTTCCTGCACGGCGGCGACAACGGCTGGATCGGAGGCACCCACGCTGGTCACGGCGATGCCCGAGCCCAGGTCAGTGAAGGCATTGCCGTCCACGTCCACGATGATGCCGCCGTCGGCGTCAGCGGCATACACGGGAATGCTCGAGGCAACGCCCTTCGCAACAACTGCAGCACGCCGCGCCTCCAGCGCCGCAGACTTCGGGCCCGGGAAAGTGCCGGTAATCCGGCGTCGCTGTTCGATGCGGTAACTCGGGGTGGTGACGGAGATGCTCATGGGATTGCCTTTCGGAAGTACTGCGTGAGGAACAGGGTTCGGATGCCGGGCTAGGCGTCCAGCGCGCTCATCACGTGCTTGATGCGGGTGTAGTCCTCCACGCCGTACATGGAGAGGTCCTTGCCGTAACCGGAACTCTTGAAGCCTCCGTGCGGCATCTCGGCGGTGAGCATGATGTGCGTGTTGATCCAGACGGCTCCGAAATCCAGATCCCGCGACAGGCGCATGGCCCGGCCGTGGTTCGTGGTCCAGACGCTGGAGGCAAGGGCGTATTCGACGTCGTTGGCCATTTCCACGGCCTGCTCCTCGTTGTCGAACTTCTGCACGGTGATGACCGGGCCGAAGGTTTCCTTCTGCACCACGTCGTCGTCTTGGCGGGCACCGGTGATGACTGTGGGTTCGAAGAAGAAGCCCTTGGACCCTGCCCTCCGTCCGCCGGTCTCCACACGGCAATGCGCGGGCAGAGCTTCGATCACGGCATTCACGGCGTTGAAGTGGTTGATGTTGTTCAGCGGACCGAAGTAGTTTTCCTCGTCGTTGTCGCTGCCGGTCTTCAACTCCTTGGCAGCAGCCACCAGCTTGTCCACCAGTGCATCGTGCACGGAATCCTCCACCAGGACGCGGGTGATGGCAGTGCAGTCCTGGCCGGCATTAAAGAACGCGAATTCGGCAATGGCCGTGGCGGTCCGGTCCAGGTCTGCGTCTGCAAATACGACTGCGGGTGCCTTGCCTCCCAGTTCCAGGTGGGCCCGTTTGAGGGTCTTCGCCGCACCGGAGGCCACGGCGATGCCTGCCCGCACGGACCCCGTGATGGAAACCAGGCCGGGCACGGGGTGTTCAACCATCAGCTCACCGGTGGCACCCGTGCCCAGCACTACGTTGAACACGCCGGCAGGGAAGATGTCCGCCGCAAGACGGGCCAGAACCAAGGTGGATTCGGGGGTGGTGTCGGAGGGCTTGAGCACCACCGTGTTTCCCGCGGCAAGCGCCGGACCGATCTTCCAGACCGCCATCAGCAGCGGGTAGTTCCACGGAGCCACTTGGGCGACGACGCCGATCGGCTCGCGGCGGATGAAGGAGGTAAAGCCTTCCATGTACTCGCCGGCGGATTTTCCCTCCAGAAGCCGGGCCGCACCGGCAAAGAAGCGGAGCTGATCCGCCCCGACGGCCACTTCTTCTGCGGCAATCAATGAGCGAACCTGACCCGTATTGCGGTGCTGGGCTTCCACCAATTCGTCGGAATGGGCTTCAAAGGCATCCGCCAGACGGAGCAGCATGCGCTGGCGTTCGCTGGGAGTGGTGCGCTTCCACGTACGGAACGCCGCCGCGGCTGCATCCATTGCTGCGTCGACGTCCGCCTGCACGGATATGGGCGACACGGCAACCACTTCGCCGTTGGTGGGATTCACGACATCCAGCACCTCGGTTCCGCGGGACGGGACAAACCCGCCGTTAATGAAGTTCTGCAGTGTCTCAGCCATGCCGGACGTCCTTTCGGGGCGGGCGGGTGCGTATTCGATTACCCCAAACCTACTGTGAAGCGCAGGTCACACATACGGCCGCCTGCACAGCCATCTGGGGCAAATGCAGTGCGATCGCATAAAAGTCCGCGGTCTATAGTGGTGCAATGTCGATCACACTCTCGGACCTGCTGGCGGCGGGCGGGCTGGAACTGACGCGCCACGGGTCTGCGCCCCTGTCTCCACGGCCTATTCAGTGGGTTGCTGTGACCGAACTGGAAGATCCCTCTCCGTTCCTCGGCGGCGGAGAGGTGGTTCTGACTACCGGTCTGCGGCACGGCAGCAGTGCGGCCCAGCAACGCTTTGTGCAAAGCGTGGAGCGGGCCGGAGCGCTAGGAATCGGTTTCGGCACCGGCCTCAGCCACGCCTCGGTGCCGGCTCCCCTGCTCGCCGAGGCGGACCGACTCGGCATGCCCGTATTCGAGGTCCCCTACGGCACACCGTTCATGGCTCTGGGAAAGCGGGTTGCGGATTCCCTCTCTGCCCAGCACGTCGCGCAGCTGCACCAATTGCTTTCCGGCCATCAGGTGCTGGCAGAGGCGCTGCTCAGCGGCAAGGGACTGCCACGGCTGCTAGCACAACTCTCCCAACTGGTGGAGGCCGACGTTGCCCTCTTCCAATACGGCGCACCGGTCTTCGCGACCTCCGACCCCGATCCTTCCTGGCGGCGGATCCCCGTCCCCACCGGAATGCGGGACCGCTGCACCTTGGCGATTGCCGAACCGTCTGTACAACCGGACATCATTGCCTACGCGCAGAGCCTGATCGGCGTGGAGCTGAACAACCAGGCCGCCAGGCGGGCCAGCAGCAGGGCCGTCACCGGCCAGCTCCTGGGAGACGTGGTGGATGGCCGGCTCGCAGGCCAGGACGCTGCTGTGAGGCTGCAGGCTGCGGGTATCGACCCGGACCTGCGGCAAGCCGTGCTTCTGGTGGAAGTAGCATCCGGCCAGATCCGCACCCTGCCTGCTCTCCCGCTGCCGACGGGGTTCAACGGCGCGCCCACTGCCCTTCATGAAAACCGGCTGGCTTTGGTGGTTCCCGCTGCCGACGCGAACGGGCTGGCCGCTGAGTTGAGTGCGTATCTCTTTGGAGCAGGGTTGACGGCAAAGGTGGGGATCGGCGGCTCGTACACCGAAACAGCAGGGCTGCGCTGGAGTTACTACGAGGCACGGGAGGCACTCCGCAACGGTGCAGCTGTGAACGAACCCGACCGTTTGAACCTCACGTCCCTGCTGATGGCCAGCCGCGATGTTCCGCTATCGGATCTGGCAGCCGAAGCCCTGGACCCTCTGGTCGCCTTCGACAGCAGGCACGGCGCGCAACTGATTCCCACCCTGGACACCTACCTGCTCCTGAACGGATCCGTGGCCGCCGTCGCCGCGGATCTGGGCCTGCACCGCAACACTGTCCGCTATCGCTTGGCACAGATTGCCGAGCTGACCGGATACGACCCGGCGGTGACCGCAGACCGGGTACACCTGTACCTTGCGCTGAACGTCCGCCGCTTGGGCAGTTAACCTGTAGGGATGACTACAACCGCGCAGGCCCGGACCGTCCGCTGGCAGGGACAGGACGATCCGGAGCGTACGGACACGGTAGTGGTCTCCTTCCGGGACCGGGAGCTAGCCGCAGCCGGCACCTCTGTCACCGCCGAATACCGGGCATCCTGGACACTCTCCACCATCCCGGGGTGGGTCACCCGGCGGCTGACGGTAGAGGTGACGGGAAAGGGCTGGTCCCGGAGCCTGGAGCTCGAACGCAGCACCGAGGGCAGATGGAGCGCGGAGACAACCACGTCCGGACTCACGGACCTGCCCGCCCCCGGGATCGCCGACCCGCGCAGCCTCGACGAAGCTCAGGACTGTGACCTCGGGCTGTGCCCGCTGACTAACACCATGCCGATCCTGCGGCTGGACCTACTGAACGATTCCGCTCCCCCGGACGAGACACAGCTGACAATGGCCTGGGTGGAAATGCCCAGCCTGCG
The DNA here is from genome assembly GCF_024385485.1 of Arthrobacter sp. zg-Y1116. Lineage (NCBI taxonomy): Bacteria > Bacillati > Actinomycetota > Actinomycetes > Micrococcales > Micrococcaceae > Arthrobacter > Arthrobacter sp. zg-Y1116. Next base: position 549,543 of record NZ_JANFLR010000001.1, read on the forward strand.
GGTCCTGCCCGGCAAGCAGGTGTATTCACAGGTGCGGGCCTACTCCCCTGACGCGGGCCACGCCGTCGTCCTCTACAGCTCGGCCAACCGCGGGTTCACCGCCGAACTCACCGTGGACGCCGACGGCATGGTCATCGACTATCCCGGACTGGCCACACGCCTGCCCTAGGGCACAGGGCCCAAGGTCCCAGGCTGCCAGGCTCCGCAAAGGTTCCCCACGTCCGGACCCGCTCCGTGTCCCGGCTAGGATTGGAATACATCCACTCAACGCACGCTTGGAGACCACATGAGTGACATTTTCCTGGATCGGTTCCGCGCCTTGGTCCCCAAGTACCTTGAGGACAACTGGAGGGAAGAGGACGGCATCCCCGAAGGGGAGCTCGACTCGATGCTGGCTGCCCACGATTTCAACATCCCGCTGGTACTGCGTGAGTTCTACCTCGCGCTCGGCGGATGCGAAGACCTGATGGAGGCCTTCCACTTCTTCTGGGATCCGGACGAGCTGGAGATCGAAGACGGTTACCTGCTCTTCCTCGAAGATGAGGACGAGAAGTTCGTCTGGGGCATCCGTGCCGACCAGCTGGACGTTCCCGACCCCATCGTGTGGCGCCGCAACAACGCGCGCGGTGACTGGCAGAGCGAAGAAGGCACCCTGAGCGAGTATGTCCTGGACATGTTCGAGTGGGTCTTCGAAGAGGATGAAGACGAGGACTGAGTCGTCGATGAAGGACGTTTTCCCCGAAACAGCTTGGAAAAGCCACGCGCCGGACGGGTATGAGTGCCCGTTCTGCGACATGGCCTCGGGCGAATTCCGGTATCCCGGAAACCTCTGTGAGCCCGGGGACCTGATCTACTCCGATGAGCTGGTGCTTGCGTTCATCGCTTCACACGGTTTCGATCCTGAGCCGGGCCACGTCCTCGTCACGCCGCGCCGGCACTACGAACTGCTCTATGAGCTGCCCGACGACGTCGCGGCACGGATCATGCTCGTGACCCGGGATATGGCGGTGGCCATCAAGAAGGCCTGGCACCCCGACGGTGTCACGACTAGGCAGCACAACGAGCCCGCAGGGAGCCAGCACGTCTGGCACTACCACCAGCATGTGCTCCCTCGCTGGACGGACGACGGGCTCTACTTCACACCCAAGCGGCCCATCGTGCCGCCGGCTGTCCGGGCCCGCAAGGCCGCCGAGCTGCGCGCGGTCCTGTAGCCGCAGTTCCAGCAGGAAACTGCAGCCGTGCGAGGAATTTCGGGAATCAGCCGGCCCGGCAGCAGAACCTAGACCTCGCGGTTGACCACGGCTCGCGCAAAAGCGGCCAGGGCTTCCTTCACGACGGAGTCGGGCAGCGGTGCGAGGGCAGCTACGGCGTCTTCGGACCAGCTGCGTGCAACTTCCCAGGACTGTTCGGTGACCGGGCTGCTTCGCAGGGCAGCTACGGCTTCGGCCAGCGCCTCGTCCGAGCTCAAGTCCTTTTCCACCAGTTCGAGCACGGCTGCGGCCTCGGCATCCCCGCCGGCTGCGGCACGTCGGAGCAGCAGCACGGGCAAGGTGGGAACGCCTTCGCGCAGGTCTGTGCCCGGCGTCTTCCCTGACTTCGCCTGCTTGCCCGTAACGTCAATGACGTCGTCGGCCAGTTGGAAGGCGATGCCCACCTTCTCGCCGTACTCAACCATGATGTCGATGGTTTCCTGGCCCGCACCGGAGAACAATGCACCGAACTGGCCGGAGGCGGCAATCAGGGATCCGGTCTTGTCCGCGATGACGGACAGGTAGTGTTCGAGCGGATCCTGGCCTTCGGCAGGGCCGACGGTTTCATGCAGCTGGCCCAGGCACAGCCGCTCGAACGTGTGTGCCTGGATAGCCAGCGCCGGGCCGCCCAGGGCGGAGACCAGGCTGGAAGCCCGCGCGAAGATGAGGTCGCCGGTGAGCACGGCAACCGAGTTGCCCCAGAGTTCATGCGCAGTCGGGGCTCCGCGCCGGTACGGTGCCTCGTCCATCACGTCGTCGTGGTAGAGCGTGGCAAGATGCGTCAGCTCGACGACCACGGCCGACTGGATAACCTTTTCCGGCGCATTCTCGGCACCGAGATGGGAAGCCAGAAGGGTCAGGAGCGGGCGGATCCGCTTGCCGCCGGCCTCCACAAGGTGCCGGGAGGTGACGTCGGCGAAGGGATCGGAGTTGGCTACAGCTTCGCGCAGCCGCAGTTCCACCTGCTCCAGGGATGCGGCCATTGAAGGGCCAAGCCTCGGGTCCTCAGCCAGCAGGGCGAAGCCCGGCGGCAGTGCGGAAGTGGCCGGCACGGTTTCCGGGCTGGTGTTGGTGGATTCAGTCACTGTTCAAGACTCACTATTTGTCGGAACGGGTGGACAACAGGCATAGAAGTCACGGGTGCTGCGCGGGCTGCCGGGGAGTTATCGGCGTTCCTTGGTTGCTTGCCGGCGGAACCAGCATTTCCAGTAAGGCAATCACTCTATCCTCTATGCCCTTGGAACTGCTGTCCGTCAGGTTAGCGAGCATACGCACCACGAAACGCATAAGCACGGGAATCGGCATTCCTGTGCGCAGTGCCAGTTTCATGACTGCGGGGCGGCCGATCATGGCGGCGAAAATGCGGCCGAGCGTGAAGTGGCTGCCCCATTCATCCCGCACGTGACCGGCATAGGCGCGCAGTTCGACGTCGAACGCGGCCCGTGATGTGAGCAGGCCCGGCGCCAGTGCGGCCCCGGAGCCTTCGATGATGTGTTCGGCCGCAAACCGGGCCGATTCCATCGCGTAGGAAATGCCTTCACCGTTGAACGGGCTGACCATGCCGCCGGCATCGCCGAGCAGCAGCAGCCCCGGCGAGTAGTGCGGCGTGCGGTTGAAGCCCATGGGCAGGGCTGCCCCGCGGATCTCGCCCACTTGGTTTTCCGGGGTGAAGCCCCATTCTGCGGGCATGCCGGCGGTCCAGTCGCGCAGGACCTTGCGGTAGTCCAGCTTTCCGAATTCCTTGGAAGAGTTCAGGATGCCCAGGCCGACGTTGGACGTTCCGTCTCCCACTCCGAAGACCCAGCCGTAGCCGGGCAGCGGGTTGCCGGAGGCATCCGGAAGCTCCAGCCAGCCTTCCATCCAGTCGTCATTGGTGCGCGGGCTCTCGAAGTAGGTGCGCACGGCCACGCCCATGGGACGGTCGTCGCGTTTTTCGATGCCCACGCTCAGGGCGGTCCGGCTCGAGTTTCCGTCGGCAGCCAGGACGACGTCGGCGAAGAACTCCCGCCGTTCGCCTGTGCGCCTCCCGTTTTCATCCAGGATGTTGGCGACTGCACCTTCCACGCGTCCGTCGTCGCCGCGGATGGCAGAGACCACTGTGTGCCGCTCAAGGATCTTCGCTCCGGCAGCCTGCGCGTGGCGGGCAAGGGCCTCGTCGAAACCGAGACGGGTGCGGATCAGGCCGTAATCGGGGAAATCCGAGAGCGCAGGCCACGGCAGTTCCAGTGTCCGGCCGCCGGCAATCAGGCGTAGCCCCTTATTCCGGCGCCACCCTTCGGCTTCTTCGTGCGGCAGGCCCAGGAACTGGATTTCGCGCACGGCGCGGGGGGTCAGTCCGTCGCCGCAGACCTTTTCCCGCGGGAAAGCGGTCTTTTCGAGAACGGTGACATCCACCCCTGCAGAGGCGAGGTAGTACGCGGCTGTGGAGCCGGCCGGGCCGGCACCGACAATAAGGACCTTCACTTGGCCGGATGCCCTCCGGGCTTGACGGCGCGGTGCACAGCCACGATGCCGCCGGTCAGGTTGCGGTAGGCAACATCCTGCCAGCCGGTTTCCGCAATCCAGGCGGCCAGGCCGTCCTGGTTCGGCCAGGCCCGGATGGATTCGGCGAGGTAGACGTAGGCATCGGGATTGGAGGCGACCTTGCGGGCGATCGAAGGAAGGGCACGCATCAGGTATTCGGTGTACATGGTGCGCCACACCGGAATGACCGGCGAAGAGAATTCCGCAATGACAAGGCGGCCGCCGGGCTTGGTGACCCGGAGCATTTCCGCCAGGGCCTTTTTCGGCTCGTTGACGTTGCGGAGGCCGAAGGAGATGGTGGAGGCGTCGAAGGAGTTGTCTTCGAACGGCAGGTTGGTGGCATCACCGGCAACGAAGTCGATATCCGGGCGGCGGCGCTTGCCGACCTTGAGCATCCCGAGCGAGAAGTCGCAGGCAACGACGTCGATTCCCGCGTCCGCGTAGGGCTCACTTGAGGTGCCGGTGCCGGCGGCCAGGTCCAGGACCCGCTGTCCGGGCACGGCTCCGACGGCGTCCACCACAATGCGGCGCCAGCGGCGCGTCTGCCCCAGGGACAGCACGTCGTTTACGACGTCGTATTTAGGTGCCACGTCATCAAACATGGCAGCAACTTCATCCGGGCGTTTTTCCAACGATGCGCGGTTCACTCTGTCATTGTCTCAAACAATGGGAGGGCCGCCGAACCGGCCGCTGCGCTGTCGTGTTGCTCTCAGCCACGGACCCCGATATCGGGCAGGTACCTACGGCGGAGTAGTCTGGAACCACTATGACCACCCTGCGTTCTGTGACAGTGCCCGTCGGTGAGCTTTCCGCCGCCATCGGTCTCCTGGAGTATCTGGTTCTTGACGAGCAACTGTGCTGGATTCGGCGCCAGGAGGGACTGGTCGGCTTTGGCGAAGCGGCCCGCTTCACTTCCAGCGGCCCCGAGCGCTTTGCCCGCGCACAGGAATGGTGGCGGTCCCTCCTTGCGGAAGCCGACGTCGAGAACCCTCTTAACACTCCCGGCACCGGCATCGTCGCCTTTGGCTCCTTCGCTTTTTCCAAACGCTCCCCCTTTGAATCCCGCCTGGTGGTTCCGGAAATCGTCGTCGGACTGCGCGACGGCGCCGGCTGGGTGACGTACACAACCGCGGATCCCGAAGCGGAACTAAACGCGGAGACAGCGAAGGCCGCCCTGGCCCGCTATCTGGACGATCTTCCGCTCTACCGGGAAAGCGATCCCGCCGACCGGGTCCTGCCGGGCATCCTGAGTGAGTCGGAGTGGAAAAATGCCGTGGCGCGGTCGGTGGCCCATGTAGCAGCCGGCGATTTGAGCAAGATTGTCCTGGCCCGCGACATTGCCGTGGAGTTGGGCAGCCCCCTCGTGGCTTCACAGGTACTGCGTGAACTGGCCGTGCGCTACCGCGACTGCTGGACGTATTCGGTGGACGGCTTGATCGGGTCCACGCCCGAGATGCTGATCAAGGTCGAAAACGGCACCGCCGAGGCACGCGTGCTGGCCGGAACACTGGACCGCGCTACTGCTCCTGCCGACGATCCCCACTACGCCAAGCGGGTGCTGGCCGGGTCCGCCAAGCAGCAGCACGAGCATCAAATTGCCATCGATTCCCTCACCCGGTCCCTTGAGCCTTTCACCTCGTCGATGACTTCCCACACGGAGCCGTTTGTCCTTGAACTGCCCAACGTCTGGCATCTGGCCTCCGACGTCACTGCCGAGCTCGCGCGGGATGCGGGCGGACTGATTCCCACACCCCTGACCCTGGTCGAAGCGCTGCATCCCACTGCCGCTGTCTGCGGCTTCCCCACCAGCGTGGCCGGCGAACTTATTAGTGAGCTTGAACACATGGACCGCGGCCCCTACTCCGGACCCGTCGGCTGGATGGACGCTGCCGGAAACGGTGAATGGGGTATCGCCCTGCGCGGCGCTGTGATCGAGAGCCGCACGGAAGTGCGCCTTTATGCAGGCTGTGGAATTGTGGCCGGCTCCAATCCTGCCGCGGAACTAGAGGAAACCTGGAGCAAGTTCCGTCCAATGCTTGAGGCCCTGGGCTTGGACCGGCCCCGCGCCGTTCCGGTGCGCAACCCCGATTTCGCATCCTCTCCCGCCGGCTCCTGAGGCCCCTCGCCCCCACCTGCGGAGACCGGCTGCATAACCGTTTGGTTCGTTGCATAAATTTACAGTGGGTAGAATAGAAACTCGGATCGTGCCGTCGTGGCCGTTCCGCCCTATGCCGCTCTGGAGACGGTTTGGTTTCCGCCTGCGGCCTCTTCTGTTCCTGCCGACCTAAGGTTCTGAATCGCAATGCCGCACAAAGCCCGCACCACTCTTGCCGCCTTCCTTGCTATCGGAGCGTTGTCCCTGACCGCCTGCGGCGGAGGAGACGACTCCGCGGAGTCCGGTCTCACGACCGTCAACGAGGGCACCCTCACGGTGTGCTCCAACGTTCCTTTCAAGCCGTTCGAATACGTGGTGGACGGTGAGTTCACCGGCTTCGATATCGAGCTCACCCGCGAAATTGCCAAGGGCATGGGCCTGGAGCATGAGGTGCAGAACGTTGGATTCGACGGCCTGCAGAGCGGAACCGTACTGGCCGCCCGCCAGTGCGATGTGATTGCCGCGGCCATGTCCATCACCGATGAGCGGGCCGAGAAACTGGCATTTTCGGACCCGTACTATGACTCGCCTCAGACCCTCCTGGTTCCTGCCGATTCCTCGGTTGCTTCCCTGGCAGACCTCAAGGGCAAGAAGGTAGGGGTCCAGCAGGGCACAACCGGTGAGAGCTACGCACGGGAAAACGCCGCGGACGCAGAGATTATGTCCTTCCAGACCGATGCGGAGCTGTTCCAGGGACTGCAGGCCGGAAACATTGATGCGGTCCTCCAGGACCACGCGGTGAACCAGGACCACACCGAGGACGGCAAGTTCCGGATCTCAGCGAGCTTCGAGACGGGTGAGTCCTATGGCTTCGCCATGAAGAAGGAAGGCAGCGAGGAACTGGTTTCGAAGGTGAATGAACAGCTTGCTGATCTACGGGAGAATGGCAAGTACCAGGAGCTCCATGACCGGTTCTTCACGAAGTAGCAGCCCAGGGAACCGGGTGCCGCAGTACGGCACGCCACGGGGCTTCTGTTTTGCTGCCGACAGTGGCGGACACATTACCGAAATATGGACTACGTACGCTCTAGACTGCATCCCAATACCCAGCTACGGGTGAGACTGCTCACACCGTCCGACGTAAGGTTGTTAACCAATGCCGTACAAAGCCCGCACCGCCGCCTTCGCCTTTTTGGCTATCGGCGCCCTTTCGCTGACCGCCTGCGGTGGTGACGACGCCGGAGCCTCCGACGACGCTGCCAACGGATACAACCTGGTATCCGAAGGCACGCTGACAGTCTGCTCGGACATCCCGTACGTTCCGTTCGAGTATGAAGAGAACGGCGAATACACCGGTTTCGACATGGATCTGGTCAAGGAGATCGCGACCGGTCTTGACCTTGAACTCGCAGTCCAGGACGCCGGGTTCGAGGGAATTGCCAGCGGCACCGTGCTCGCGGCGGGACAGTGTGACCTTGAGGCCAGCGCAATCACCATCACCCCGGAACGTCAAGAGGCCATGGGCTTCGCCGATCCGTACTATGACTCGCTGCAGTCGCTGCTGGTCCCCGTCGACTCGGACATCAAGAGCATCGAGGACCTGGAGGGCAAGAAGCTCGGCGTCCAGGGAAACACCACGGGTGAGTCCTACGCCCGCGAGAATGCTCCCGGAGCGGAAATCGTGGCTTTCCCGAGCGATGCCGAACTCTTCCCTGCCATCCAGTCCGGTAACGTCGATGCTGTGCTCCAGGACCTGCCGGTGAACATTGGACACACGGAGGATGGTGAATTCACCATCGCCGAAGAGTATGAGACGGATGAGTCCTACGGCTTCGCCATGAAGAAGGACAACACCGAACTCATCTCCGCCGTCAATGAGCAGCTCACCAAGCTGCGGGACAACGGCAAGTACCAGGAAATCTACGACAAGTACTTCACCGAATAACGCCTAGACCACTGAGTCGTCCCGGGCCCGGGTGCCCGGGACGACCCCTTTTCTTCCTTGGAAGGCTCCCCACTTTGAAACCCTCCACCCGCAGACGCCTGTTCCGGGGCGTCCTGTACGCCGTTTTCGTCATCGCACTCGTAGCCGTAGTGCTGGCTGCCGATTGGGAAGCCATCGGCGAGAACTTCTTCGACGCCGAGGTGGCCCGTGAGGCCTTCCCCACCATCATCACGGTGGCGGTCAAGAACACGATTATCTATACCGTTATTGCTTTCGCCGGCGGGCTCCTCCTGGGCCTGCTGCTGGCGCTGATGAAGCTTTCCCCGGTAGCGCCGTACCGCTGGGCCGCCACGGCCTACATCGAACTTTTCCGCGGACTCCCCGCACTGCTGGTGATCTTCGGGTTCGCCTTCGCCGTGCCGATCGCCTTTGACTGGCGTCCGCCGGGAGGCAGCGCGGGCGCAGGGCTCCTGGCCCTGATCATCGTTTCCGGCGCCTACATCGCCGAAACCATCCGTGCCGGAATCCAGGCAGTGCCCTCCGGTCAGGCCGAGGCTGCCCGTTCGCTGGGCATGGGTCCGACCTGGACCATGATTTCCGTGACCCTGCCCCAGGCCTTCCGGATCATCACGCCGCCGCTGACCAACGAACTGGTCATCCTGATCAAGGACACTTCGCTGCTGTTCATTGCCGGTATGGCACTGCAGGACCGCGAGCTGACCACGTTTGCGCGTGACTCCGTGTCCCAGACCGCAAACGCCACACCCCTGGTGCTCGCTGCCCTGATGTACCTGATCATTACGCTGCCGCTGACCCAGCTGGTGGCAAAGCTTGAACGACACAACCAGAGAGGCAGGTAGCAGCCATGAGCGTCCCGAACACCAACGCCCCTGCCATCGAGGTCCGCAACCTTCACAAGTCCTTCGGAAGCAACGAGGTGCTGAAAGGCATCGACTTCCATGTAGACCAGGGCGAAGTGGTCTGCGTGATCGGTCCGTCCGGTTCCGGCAAGTCCACTCTGCTGCGCTGCGTCAACCGCCTGGAGGAGCCCACCAGCGGCACCGTCCTGGTGGAGGGCGTTGACATTACCCATCCCGACACGGACCTGGACAAGGTACGCACCCGGATCGGCATGGTCTTCCAGCAGTTCAATCTCTTCCCTCACCTGAACGTGCTGCGCAACCTGACCCTGGCGCAGCGCCGGGCGAAGAAGCGCGGCCAGGAGGAAGCCACCAAGGTGGCGCTGAAGAACCTCGCCAAGGTGGGTCTGGAGGACCGTGCAACGGCCTTCCCCGCACAGCTCTCCGGCGGCCAGCAGCAGCGTGTGGCCATTGCCCGCGCACTGTCCATGGATCCGGACATGATGCTGTTCGACGAGCCGACCAGCGCCTTGGACCCGGAACTCGTTGGTGACGTGCTCGCCGTGATGCGCCAGCTTGCCGAGGAAGGCATGACCATGATGGTGGTGACCCACGAGATGGGCTTCGCCCGCGAAGTGGGCGACCGCGTTGTCTTCATGGACGGCGGTGTCGTCGTGGAGCAGGGCCGTCCCGAAGACGTCCTGGGCAACCCACAGCACGAGCGCACCCGGGCGTTCCTCTCCAAGGTTCTCTAACCCGGTTCCCCCCAAAAAAAACAGCCCTTCCGGCTTTGTCCGGAAGGGCTGTTTTCGTGGAATCACCGCTCCTATACGGGCTCCGGCGCAAGATCAGCCGCGCGGGCCCGGACCAGGTCAATGAAAGCCCTGGACCGGCGGGAAAGCCGCCGACGGCTTGACCATCCGATTCCCGCACGCTCCAGCGGCGGCGCCGGCACAACCCGCAGGGCAATAACCGGCAGGCCTTCATAGCTGGTGGATGTGCGGGGACGCTGGATGAACAGCGAATACCCTGCACCACGGGCTACCAATGAGCGGATGAATTCGAATTGCTGGCTGCGCAACCCGATCCGCGGAGACAGACCCAACGACGAGAAATAGCCCAGAATATCGTCGGCAGACGGCGGCACGTCCATCAATAGCAGCGGTTCCTCTGCCAGGTCAGCTGCAGAGACGCTCGGCTGGGAGGCCAGCGGATGCGCCGGCGCGAGGATCGCGTGCATGCAGGTGTCATAAAGCGCCGCGGACTCCACGGAATCGAACTCATGCAGGTTGTAGGCCAGCACCAGGTCCACCTCCCCGCGGGCCAGCTTCTCCACCAATTCCGAACGGCTGCCTGTGACTACGTCCAGCTTCACTTTGGGGTGATCGCGGGCAAAGTCCTGCCACAGGAGCGGAATCATGGTGGGGGCAAGGGACGGGAAGCAGCCGATTGTCAGCGTTCCGCTTAGCTCGGTCCCGCTGCCGAGCTGCTGGAGTTCCGCTACATCGTCCAAAATCGTTTCAACGCTGGCGAGGATGATCCGCCCGTTGGCAGTCAGATCGATCCCCTGGGCCTTAGTCCGGATACAGAGGGCGCTGCCCAGGGCCGATTCGAGGTCATCAAGGGCCGCTGCAACCGAAGAGCGCGAAACCCGCTCCGCTTCGGCTGCCGCACTGATGCTGCCGTTCAAAGCAACGGCCCGGAAATACTCGAGCTGGCGGAGGGTGAACTTCGGCATTGCCCGCCTCCCCGCTCGATCCGGCTACCGGAGCTCGGTGCCCTTGGTCTCGGGCATCTTGATGATGACCAACGCGCTGATCAGGCACAAGACAACCATATAGGCGACGAAAATCCAATGAATGCCCTGACTCGACAACCACGTGTTCAGGTAGGGCGCGGTCCCGCCGAAGATAGCCCCGGAGGTGGCATAGCCGATCCCGATGATGGTGGCGCGCAGCCGGGTGGGCACCAGCTCGGAGAACACTGCCCCGAGCGGTGCGCAGTTGGCCGCCAGCAGCACGGAGCCGATCGCCATCGTGCCGAACAGCGCAAGCGGATTGCCGCTGAGCATGCCTTCCAGCGGGAAGGCCATCAACGCAAAGCCGGCAGCGAAGACCATCAGCACCGGCCTGCGGCCCCACTTGTCCGAGAGCCTGCCCATGACAGGCACAGCCAGCAGGAACACCGACTGGCCCAGCAGCCCGGCCACGAGGGAGGCATTCGGATCCATCCCGAACTCCCGGGCCGCGTAGCCCGGCGCAAAAATGAACCAGGTGTAGAAGGCGACGACGCCGCTGATGGTCAGTCCGACAATGCGCAGCAGGGCTGCCCGCTCCCGGCCCAGCTCGGCCAACACTGCCGAGAGGGTCGGACGCTCTCCGCCTGCGGCTTCCTTGGCCGCAGTGTGGACATCGGATTCACTCATGGTCCGGCGGATGTAGATGGCATAAAGGCCAAGCACGGCCCCGACGGCGAAGGGAATACGCCAGCCGAAATCTGCCATCTGGTCTGCCGTGAAGAGAGCGGTCAGCAGCACGCCGAGGCCTGTGGCAAGCATTGTGCCGGCTGCCACTCCCAGCCACGGGGTGCTGGACCACAGCCCCCGCTTCTCCTTCGGTGCCATTTCCGCAAGATAGGTAAACGCCGATCCGGTTTCACCGCCGTGGGAGAGCCCCTGCAGCATTCGTGCCAGCAACAGGATGACCGCGGCGAAAGCCCCCACCGATTCAAAGGTGGGCGCCACGGCGATCGCGAGGCTTCCCACCGCCGCAAGCAGGATGGCAAGGGTGAGGCTGAAGCGCCGGCCCCGCTCGTCCGCAATCCGGCCGAAGACCCAGCCGCCCACCGGACGCATGAGGAATCCAACGGCAAAGACGGCGAGGGTTGAAAGCAGGCTGGAAATCGGGTCATCGGAAACGAAGAACTGGGCCGCAAAGAAGGGCGCGAAGATCGCATAGATGTTCCAGTCGAACCATTCGAGTGCGTTGCCGATGTTTACGGCCAGCAGATCCTTGCCTTTCCGCCCCCTGGCGCGGGGTGGAGCGGTCTCGTAACTCTGCGTCATTGCGGCTCCTCATCGAGCGGGTGGACTCATGTCCTCACAGTGTCGCCGTGACCGTTGAAAACCTCAACGAGTTATTTCCACCATGCCATGTCGGAAATACAGCCATCCCGGCTGCCCTCCGGCAGAGGTACCGTCAAAGCCATGACGACGCAGACATCCGGCACCGGCAGCAGCGGCGCTGACAGCTCCCGCGGCACGGGCGAATCGGTCCCCCCGGCGACGGGAGAAGCTCCGGGAGAAACCCCGGCCCCGGCGGCGGGCGCCTCCACGGCCCCGGCTGCAGCATCACACGATGCCCAGCCGCCCAGCACCCCGGGAATGGTTTTCCTGGCCACCTTCGTCATCGATATCGGGGAACCCCTCGAAATCGGGCCCACCACCGAAGGCACCAGACGCCTTATCCCGATCCTCGGGGGCACGGTCCGGGGCCCGCTGCTCAACGGCAAGGTCCTGCCGGGCGGAGCGGACTTCCAACTGCTGCGCTCAGCTACCCTCACTGAGCTCGAAGCCAAGTATTCGATCGAGACGGACAGCGGAGAGCGGATCTACGTCACCAATTTCGGCGTTCGGTCTGGATCAGCCGAGGACATTGCCGCGTTGGTGCGCGGCGACGAAGTCGATCCCGCACGCATCTACTTTCGATGCACGCCCCGGCTGCTCTCGGGCGGACCCGAATGGGCCTGGCTATCCTCCCGCATCCTCGTTGGTTCGGGTACGAGGCTTCCCTCGGCGGTTCGGATCAGCATCTGGGTCCTCGACTAGGTGGAGGATGCGCGAAGGGACGTTTTCCAGCCCTACCCGCGCAGCCCTAGCTCCGCACCGCTGCCCCCACAGCCGACTGCACCTGCTGATGCAGGCTGCGCAGCGTCTGGCGCGCGGTGCGTACTTCCAGCACCGACCGTCCGTGGACCGGTTCGGCCAGGGCGGCTTCGAGTTCGTCGGCAGAGCGGATCACTTGGTGCCGGACACCGTAGCCGCGGCACAGTGCGGCCAGATCGGCACGGTGCGGTGTCCCGAAGAATCGTTCCACCAAGGCCGTGTACCGGGGGTCCTCCCCCAGTGCACCATGTTCGAGGACGGAGAAAATGCCGCCGCCGGCGTCGTTCAACACGATGATCTGCAGGTCCGGCTCATCCTCCCCGTCGCCAAGGAGCAGGGCACCGGCGTCGTGCAGGAATGTGAGGTCACCCAGCAGCAGCCGGGTGGGAATGCCGTTGGCGAGCGCAATGCCCGTGGCCGTGGAAATGGTCCCGTCGATTCCGGCCAGGCCGCGGTTGGCGTACACGTCCAGCGGATGCCAGCCCGGAGAGGCAACCAGGTCCATGTCCCGGATGACGTTGGAGGAACCGAGTACCAGGTTGGCGTCTGCAGCGTCCCACACCAGGTCCGCGACCTGCAGGCCTGTGAGCCCGGCCTCCTGTTCCAGCAGGTTGTTCAGCGTGTTCATGGCCGCTTCCGAGGCCGTCCGCCACTGCTCAAGCCAGCCGGGCGCACCGGTTCCGGCGAACTCGAAGAGTCCGGGAATGTCGCTGATGATGGTTTCCGGTCGCCGTCCCTCGGTAAACCAGTTCACCGGCCGGGGCAGGTAAAGGGCTTTTTCGACGTCGGTCCGGGCCAGCAGCCCGGCGACCGGACGGGAGAGCGTGGGGCGGCCGAACACGACAACGCGTTCAATCATCGGACCGAGTTCCGGCAGCAGCAAACGGTACGCACCCACGGCGTTGGGACCGAAGCGGGCGTTGGAGGACGGTTCCGCCAGCAGCGGCAGCCCGGCACGCAGGGCGAAGAGCGCAGCGAGCTCCCCGGCGCCGTCACCCGCCACCACCACGGTGCGGTGAGCGCCGGGAATCGGCGGATCGGCGGCGGGGACCCGGTCCTCCGCCGGAACCGGTGCGGAGGCAGGCAAAGCCTCCGGAATGGAACCGGATTCGAGGAACAAGGGGTCGGTTTCGCCGGGCGTCAGCGGATCCCGGAACTGGAGGTTCACGTGCACCGGTCCCACGGGAATGCCGTTGCCGAGGCGGGCCAGGGCGGCGGAAATGGCTTCGGCAGGATCGGTGCCGGCCTCCACATCCGCAGCCGTCACCGGGAAATGCGCAAAGAGGCCCGGCTGCACGGTGGTTTGGTTGGCACCGGTGCCGTGCAGCTCGGCCGGCCTGTCCGCGGAGAGGACCACCAGCGGAACGCCGCCATGGTGGGCTTCCATCACGGCAGGCATCAGTTCACCCACGGCAGTGCCCGACGTCGTCACGACGGCTGCGGGACGGCGCCCGCCGCGCGCCAGGCCGAGGGCAGTAAAGCCGGCAACCCGTTCATCTATCCGTACGTGCACCCGCATCCGGTCCTGCAGTTCCGCTTCCGCCAGCGCGTAGGCCAGCGGTGCGCTGCGCGATCCCGGGGCCAGGACGACGTCGCGCACTCCTGCGGAAGCCAAGGCGGCGACGGCGGAGCGGGCTGCCTGCAGGGAGCTCAATCCGGTCCGCGACCCATCCACTGGGTCAGGAGTGCCGGCCGCAGAGGAGGCAGACGGCCCGGAGGCGGAGGACGGGTTGGGAGACTTCGGGGTTCCGTTCACCCTTCCATCCTAGGGTTCGGGACATCCGGGCCGTAGCAGCCGCAGTGCAGGGTCGCTGGGCATGGGCTCCCGATCCGAGCTGCACGCCGAGCCGAATCCCTTCTTTCTGAACGGGACATAATGCTTTGCCCGGAAGGTCTAACCGTAGCTTCGCGCCGTCCCTACACTGTTGGAACCAGCACCTTGAGACTCGTTCGGCGCACAGGCGCGCCGAGACCGGAAGGTCCGCTATGACGCAGACCCACAGAATCGCAACCATCGCCGGAGACGGGATCGGACAGGAAGTGGTGCCCGAAGGAATGCGGGCGTTGGCTGCCGCAGCTGAGGCTTTTGACTTCACCCTGAAAAGCACCGACTTCGATTTTGCCAACGGCGACTACTACCTCAAGCACGGCAGGATGCTGCCCGACAACTGGGTTGAGCAGCTTGAGGGTTTCGATGCCATCTTTTTCGGCGCTGTCGGTTCCCCTGAGACGGTTCCGGACCATATATCCCTGTGGGGAAGCCTCCTCCAATTCCGCCGCCACTTCGACCAGTACGTCAACCTCCGCCCGGTGAAGCTGCTGGCCGGAGTTCGGAGTCCGCTGGCCGGACGCCGGCCCGGGGACATCGACTTTTACGTTGTCCGCGAGAACACCGAGGGCGAGTACTCCAGCATTGGCGGGCGGATGTTCGAGGGCACCGACAGGGAAACGGTGATCCAGGAAACGGTCATGACCAGGACCGGTGTAGACCGCATCCTCAAGTACGCATTCGACCTGGCCCGCAGCCGTCCCAAGAAGCACCTGACCTCCGCCACCAAAAGCAACGGAATTTCGGTGACCATGCCGTATTGGGACGAGCGGGTAGCTCGAATGTCCGGCAAGTACGCAGATGTGAGGATCGACAGCTACCACATCGACATCCTTACGGCGCACTTCGTGCTGCATCCCGAAAGGTTTGACGTGGTCGTGGCCAGCAACCTCTTCGGCGACATCCTCTCGGACCTGGGCCCGGCATGCACGGGCACCATCGGCGTCGCGCCCAGCGGCAACATAAACCCCGAACGCCGCTTCCCGAGCCTTTTCGAACCTGTCCACGGATCCGCTCCGGACATTGCCGGCCAGGGGATCGCGAATCCCATCGGCCAGATCTGGAGCGCGTCCATGATGCTGCAGCACCTGGGCGAGCAGGCAGCAGCCGCCGCCGTGGTCCAGGCGTTCGAGAACGTGCTGGCCCGGTCAGACGTCTCCCTCACGCCCGATCTCGGCGGCAGCGGAACCACCGAACAGCTGGGAAAGGCCATAGCCGATGAAATCAGTGCCGTAGCCGCCGGATAACCCGAAGGGGTTTCGACGGTCGTATGTTGCCGCTTCAGCTCCACGGCGGCACACCACGGGCCGCGGCCCGTCGAACCGAGAAAATGCACCCAATATGCGGAGGACGAAGATGTCCCAGAATGTGCCGCTGTCCATGCCGGCCCCGAAGACGCCGGGGTTCACCGATGTGAAAGCCGCCCTGCTGGGCGGGAAAACGTTCCGAAGCCTGAGCGAACAGTCCCTCTCTCCCCGTGAGGAGAAGTTTGAGCGGGCACGCCAGACGCTGGGGTTGTTCCTCGCCCCGGCCGTTGCACTCGTCTTTGCCCTCCTGCCCACAGCGATGGACCCGACCCAGCAACTGCTGGCTGCCGTCCTGCTCGGGGTGATCATCCTGTGGATCTGTGAACCGGTGCCCATCCCCGTGGGTGGCCTCATGGGGGTTGCCGCCGTCGTGATCCTCGGGATCGCACCGGCCGCAGAGGTTCTGCAGCCCTTTGGCTCCACGACCATCTTCACGTTTATCGGCGCCTTCATACTGGCCCAGGCCATGCTCAAGCACGGCATCGCGCAGCGGCTGGCCTTCGCCGTCCTGTCCATCCCGGGAGTGGCAAAATCGACCTACCGCATCATCACCGCCTTCGGCGTGATCACCTGCCTGCTCTCGGCCTTCGTCTCGAACACCGCGACGGTGGCCATGCTCCTGCCTACTGCCCTGGGCATCCTGACGGTCATCGGCGAACTTATGCAGGCCCGTGGCACCGTCAAATCCGACTTCGATCCGCTGCGCCTGCGCGTCGGTGCCGCACTGATGCTGATGCTGGCCTACGGCGCCAGCGTCGGCGGCCTGCTCACGCCCGTGGGTTCCCCGCCGAACCTCATCGGCCGGGGCCTGATTGAGGAAGCGACCGGGGTGCGCATCTCGTTTGCCCAGTGGACCGCTACCGCTGCACCGCTCTGCCTCGCCATGTTCATCGTGCTCGCGCTCGTTATGTTCCTGCTCAACAAGCCCGAGATCCGCAGGATTGAAGGCGTTGACGGGTTCATCAGCGAGAAAAAGGCCGAGCAGGGCAAGATGAAGCGGGCGGAGGTCAACACCCTCATCGCCTTCGGCTTTACCGTCACCCTCTGGCTGCTCCCCGCGTTCGCGAGCCTCATCTTCGGCACGGACTCCGGGCAGTACATCTTCCTGGACGACAGGCTGGACGAAGGCATCGTGGCAGTGCTCGGGGCCTCGCTGCTGTTCATCCTGCCCACCGACTGGAAGAAGCGCGAAGCCACCCTCACCTGGGCGGATGCCGCCAAGATCGACTGGGGAACCATCATCCTCTTCGGCACCGGCATCATCTTCGGTTCCCTGCTCTCGGCAACGGGCCTGGCCGAAACCATAGGAACCACCGCCTCCGACACCCTGGGTGTCACCAGCGTCATCACCATCACCGCTTTCTCGGTGATCCTGGCGATCCTTATCTCCGAAACCACCAGCAACACCGCGTCTGCGGCCGTCGTCGTACCCATCGTGATTCCCCTGTGCATAGCGATGGACGTGGACCCGTTCATCCCCGCCCTGGCGGCGAGCTTCGCGGCGTCGTTCGGCTTTATGCTCCCGGTATCGACGCCGCAGAACGCCATTGTCTACGGGTCCGGAACCATACCCATCACGAGGATGATCCGCACGGGACTCGTCTTCGACATCCTCGGGGCAGCGCTCATCATCAGCATTGTGCCCATCATGGTGGGGGTCACCGGCATCGGCGGCTGACGCCGGCGTGACATATGCGCGGCTCGGTATCCTAACGCTGCCGGGCCGTCACCAACTGCGCATGCACCCGCTCCAACCGGTCCAGCCACCACTTCCGACGCTCCGGCGGGGCGGCAAACCGTTCGAGCAGCTCCTCGGATACCGGCACGTCCCGCACGGCCAGGGCACCGCCGTCGGGCACCAGCGATTCTTCGGTCACGTCTCCGGCCATGAGCGACAAGGTACCCAGCCCGCAGGCATAGGGCAGCTCGGGCAGCGCAGCGGCCAGCGCGACGCCGGTACGGATTCCCACGGATGTGTCGATGGCGGAGCTCACCACGGCCGGCAGCCCGGCCTGCGCCACAATCTCGACCGCCCGGCGTACCCCGCCCAACGGGGCCGCCTTGATGACGATCAGGTCCGCAGCGTCTTCCCGGGCGACCTTCAGCGGGTCGCTTTCCTTCCGCACGCTTTCGTCGGCGGCGATCAGCACGGGAACTCCGCGCCGGCGCAGCTCGGTCCGGACGGCACGCAGGCCGTCAATGCCCGCTACGGGTTGTTCGGCATATTCCAGCCCGGCCTCGGCCAGCAGGGTCAGCGTGTCGACGGCGGTGGGCACGTCCCAGCCGGCGTTGGCGTCCACCCGGATACCGGCGTCGGGCAGCAACCGGCGTACCTCGGCCACCCGGGCGAGGTCCTGAAGCGGAGTCTGGCCGGTTTCAGCCACTTTGACCTTCACGGCAGGGACATTTCCGAACCGGGCCAGCACGCCCTCCACCTGGTGCACCGGCACGGCGGGGACCGTGCCGTTCACCGGGATGGCCTTCCGCACCGCTGCGGGATAGCCCTGCCAGGCCGCTTCCAAGGCCGAGGCGAGCCAGGGTGAGGCCTCTGCGTCGGAGTATTCCGGGAACGGGGCAAACTCGCCCCAGCCTGCCGGCCCCTCGATCAGCAGGGCCTCGCGGTGCAGGATGCCGCGGAACTTCACCCGCATGGGAATGGAGACCACGCGGGCTCCGGCTAGGAGGGCAGACAGGTCAGGATTGTTCGGCACCCTGCCAGCCTACGCTTTGACGCTCGCCGGCTGCCCGCTTCGGGTCGAACAGGTAAGGACCACGATGATGTGGCAATCTGGATGCAATGGATACTCGCAACTTGCTGGCACAGCGCGCCCGTGCCGAACGACCGGCTGCGCATAATCCGGCGCTCTTTCTGTTCGCGGCCCTCCTCTGCGCTGCCGGCGTTGCCGCAACGTATTGGTTCTTCGTCCGCACCACCACCGGCCAGCTCGCCGATGAGTCCGCTTTCCAGGAAGCGGAGCTGATTGCACCTGCCACCGAACGGCCGGTGATCGCCTTCCTCGACGAGCTGCCGCTGATCTCCGTCTTCATAGCCGTGATTGTGGTGGTTTTTGTATCCATCCTGCGGCACCGGATTTCACCGGCGGTGATTGCCCTCGGCACTTTCGGAGCAGCAAATGTCAGCAGCCAGCTGCTGAAACGGACCGTGCTGGACCGGCCGGACCGCGGGGTGGTGACCCTGGATTTCAACTCGCTGCCGTCCGGCCACACCACGCTGGCCGCCTCTGCAGCCGCGGCGGTCTTCCTGCTCGCCTCGCCGCGCTGGCGGCCCCTGGTTGCCCTCTTCGGCGGCAGCTACGCCGTGCTCGCGGGCGCGGCCACCTTCCTCAACCTCTGGCACCGGCCGGCCGACGTCGTCGCTTCGCTCCTGGTGGTCGCCGCCTGGACCCTTGTCGGCGGCCTGGTGATGATGCGGACCAACCCGGACTGGAACCGCTGGCCCGCCAACGGAGCGGCACAGGGAACAGCGAAAGTGATTGCCGTGATCTGCGCCGTGCCCGGAGTGCTGGCCACGGCTGCCAGCCTGGGACTGTACTTCTATGCCCGCTGGAACCCGACGGCGGTGAGCACCTCCGCACCGCTGTACTTCTGGGCGGGCCTGACCCTGATAGTGGGTGTCGGCTTCCTCGTCAGCGCCCTCGCCTGCTGGCTGTTCAACCAGCAGGCCGGAGACCCCGCACGGGTAGCGGGCGGTTCCCGGGGCAATCGCCGCTAGCGGGCCTGCCCGGCGGTCAGCGGATTGCCTGCGGCCTTCCGCCCGGGAACCCAGATCCAGAGCACGACGGCCCCCAGCAGTCCCAGGACAGCGGTGGCCCCGATCCCTGCCGAGAGCGACACGAGGGCAGTCACTCCGGAGAGGATGCCGGGGCCGCCCATGGTCCCCAGATCGGCCAGCAGCCGCCAGATGCCCAGAAACTGCGGACGTCCGGGCGAAGGCGAGAAGTCCGCACCGAGGGTCATAACGATCCCGGAGCCGATGCCGTTGCCGAACCCGATCAGCAGTGCAGCCAGCAGCAGCCCGGTTGCCTCGGAAGCCAGCGGTAGCAGCCCGAGGCCCAGCCCCATGATCAGCATGCAGGGCACCGCCACCGAACGCCGTCCCCAGGTGTCCATGGCTTTGCCCGCGGGATAGAAGATCAGCATGTCGATGGCTCCGGAGAGCCCGTAGATCAGCGCCGTGGCGGTGGGGTCCAGGCCGATGTGCTGGCCCCAGAGTGGAATCACTGCCTGCCGTGTCGCACGCACGGCAGCGATCAGCAGCACCCCGATGCCGATGGTCCGGAAGATCCGTGCATGGCTTCGCAGGATGGACCGCACGGTGGGTGCGGGGCCGGCGTCGGCTTTGGACACCATCCCCGATCCGCTCCTACCGGAACGGACCGCAAGATCCGGTACCTGGAGGCTGAGGATCCCGGCGCCGACGGCGGCCGCGGCACCCACCCAGTACGCCCCGGTGGTGCCGAAGAAGTGGATTGCACCGGCGGCTGCGAAGGGGCCGATGAAGACGCCGATCCGGTTCACCCCGCCAAGTGTGGACAGGGCCCGTGCCCGGAAGTTCACCGGTACGGCTTCCGTCAGGTAGCTCTGCCGGGCCAGCCCGAAGACCGACCCCGCCATACCGACCATGAAGACGGCCAGGGCGAAAACCGCCAGCACCGGGACTGCCGCGGCAAGGACCATCGCCAGCGCGCACCAGGCCGAAGCAGCGACAAGCGCCCATTTCTCCCCGAACCGCGTGGTCACAATCGTGGCAGGCACGTTCGTCAGGAGTGAACCGACGCCGGTAAGGGTGATGACCAGCGCCGCCAGGGCGACGGTGGCGCCCAGATCGCGGGCGCTGAGCGCGATGACCGGCAGGATGGCTCCGGTCGCCAACCCGTAAAGCAGGGTAGGCCCGTAGGCCGGGACAGCTATTTTCCGAAGGCTGAAATCATCCGCTGGCACGGCCCCAGACTATCTCCAAACCGGTTCCGGTCCGGGTCTGGTTACTGCTTGAGCCACTTCCACCGGGCAAGGGTCCGCAGGCGGGTGAGCAATGCCCGGGACTGGTCCGGCCCGTACGGCAGGATGGGAATTGCCTTCGTCATGTCCACCGAGGCCTGGTCCATGGCGCTGCGGGTGACGGCGACGGCCGTGCGCATCTTGTTCATTTGAGTGGTCACGAAATCCACCGTGACGGGCTTGCCGTGCCCCGGAACGAAAACCGTGTACAGGTCCTCGAGCGCCGAAATTTTCCCCAACGTGCGGATCCATTCCTTGGGGAAGGAATCCTCGAAGGCCGGATCGGCGCCCTGTTCGACGAGATCGCCGGTGAAGAGCACGTCCCCGGCTCCCACCAGCAGGTCGTGGTCCGTGTGGCCGCGTCCGAGGTGGAAGAGGGTCACGGAGATGCCGCCCAGGTCCAGGTCCACCGGTGCGTCCTCCACCAGCTTCGTGGGTTCGGCGATTTCCGTGTTTTCGCCCATGGCCGCAGCCATCCCGGGTTCGACGTCGGCGGCCTGCGGACGGTGGCTGTTTCCGTTTTCACGGATACTCGCGGCGCATCCGGCGGTACCCCAGATATCCTCGACGCCGTTGGCGAGCATCAGGGCGTTGCCGAAGTAATGGTCAAAGTGGGCGTGCGTGTTGACGGCCGTGAGCGGCAGGTCGGTCAGCATCCGGGCGGAATCGTAAATTTCCTGCGCCATGCCGGGGCCTGCTCCGGTATCGATCAGCAGCGCCCGATCGTCCCCGATCACCAGCCCGGTGTTGACGGCAAAGGCAGCATTGGCGCGCACCCAGACCCGGGGTGCGACCTCCTTCCAGCTGCGCTGGGTGGGGATGTGCTGCTGCGGTGTTTCTGTCATGTCAGCTTTCCTTTTCGCCGGCCGGTTTCCAACCTATCGCGGGTGGCTGTCTGCGGCACGTATTACAGGTCCGCCAGCACGCGGCCCGGGTTTTCGACGGCGTCGGCAACGTAGCGCAGGAAGCCTCCGGCGGTCGCGCCGTCGCAGACGCGGTGATCGAACACCAGGGTCAGCTGGGTGACCTTCCGGACCGCGAGCTGGCCGGAAACCACCCATGGTTTTTCGATGATGCGTCCCACTCCAAGGATGGCCGACTCGGGGTAATTGATGATGGCAGCACTGCCGTCCACCCCGTAGACACCGTAGTTGTTGAGCGTGAATGTGCCTGAGGAAAGTTCGGCGGGGGTCGCCCGGCCGGCCTGGGCAGCAGAGGTGAGACGGCGGATCTCCGCGTCCAGTTCCCGAGTGGACAGGGTGTCCGCCCGCCGAACCGAGGGGACCATCAACCCGCGCTCAGCCTGCACTGCGATGCCCAGGTTCACGCCGTCGAAGGCCTCAATCACGGCCTGTTGGCCGTCCTTGGCCTCGTCCGCGTTATCCCGTGTGTCCTCCCCCGGGCCCGCACCGACTCTCTCCTCCGCAGGCACAAACCGGGTGTTGAGTTCCGGGAACCGGGTGAGTCCGGCCAGCGTGAATCGGGCCAGGAAAGCCAGCAGCGACGGTGCGTCCTTCCCCTGCCCGGAAAGGTCCGTGCGCAGGTCCATCAGGGCCGTGGCATCCACGTCCACCCACACGGTCGCCTCGGGGATCAGGCTGCGGCTGCGGCTCAGGTTTTCGGCGGCAGTGCGCCGCAGGCCGCGCACCGGAGTGCGCGAGGTGACGGTGAGCCGCGTCCTCGGATCCGTTGCGGCCCCGGATTCGCCGGTGGCTCCGGTGGTCACGCCCCTGGTTTCGCCGGCAGTGTCTTCGACCCCAGCGGACGCCATTGCGGCTTCGACATCGCGGCGCAGGATCAGCCCGTCGGGTCCGCTGCCGGCCACATCCGCCAGCGTCAATCCGGCGTCACGGGCCAGGCGGCGGACCAGAGGGGATACACAACGCGGAGCTTCCGTTCGAGCCGAGGTGCCGGCAACTTGGCCGGCAACTTGGCCGGCGACCTGACCGGCAACCGCGCCCGCAAAGGGGCCGGCAACCTGGCCGACAGCCGCGACCGTCCGCCGCCGCGGCGCACGGGTGCGCCGCGGGGACTGACCGTTGGCCGGGGTTCCGTAGCCGATAAGGACGTTTCCGGACCCTGCCTTCTCTTCCTCCCGGTAGGCTTCCCCTGCCGCAGTCTCGCCGGCCGATGCCGCAGCCGCTACTGCTTCGGCCGCTTCCGCCGGCCCAACGGCCGCCGCAGGTGCCATCGTTTCCCCGGTTCCCGTCGCTGTCATTCCGGCGGCGAGACCGGCCCCCACCGTTGCCGCAGCCGCAGTGTCCACGGAGATCAACGGACGCCCGACGTCGACACTCTCGCCGGCCTGGCCGTGCAACTGCGACACGCGGCCCGCAAAGGGGGACGGAACTTCCACCAGGGACTTTGCCGTTTCTACTTCGGCCACCGGCTGGTCCACCACCACCGTGTCCCCCACCGCCACGAGCCAGTGGACGAGTTCCGCCTCGGTCAGGCCCTCGCCCAGGTCCGGCAGCAGGAAGGTACGAACACTCATCGGGGATCCTCCGAAGCAGAGATTCGGGGGCCGGTGCCGGCACCGGGAGCCTCCGGCTCCTCCCACTGCAGGTCATCCACGGCGTCCAGGATGCGGTCCACTCCGGGCAGGAACCAGTGTTCCAGCTTCGGCGCCGGATACGGCACATCGAAGCCGGTCACCCGCAGCACCGGTGCGGCGAGGGAATGGAAGCAGCGTTCGGAGATGCGGGCCGCGATTTCCGAAGCGACAGACGCAAACCCCGGTGCTTCGGCAATGACCACTGCGCGTCCGGTGCGCCGGACGGACGCGTCCACGGTGGCGTCGTCGTACGGAACAATCGAGCGCAGGTCGATGACTTCCAGGGACCGGCCCTCTGCTTCGGCGGCTGCCGCTGCAGCCAGTGCCGTCGACACTGACGGCCCGTAAGCCACCAACGTTGCATCCGTTCCGGTGCGTGCCACGGCTGCGGTGCCGATCCCGCCCGAAACCTGTTGGCCCGTGCGCAGCGCGTCATCGGCGGCGCGGCGCAGGACGGCCAGGTCCACTGGTTCCTTGCTCCAGTAGAGCTTCTTCGGTTCCAGGAAAACCACGGGATCATTCAGCCGGATCGCGTCGCGCAGCAGCGTGTAGGCGTCCGCTACGGTTGCCGGCGCGACGACGGTCAGGCCGGGGGTGTGCGCGTAGTAGGCCTCGGAGGAATCACAGTGGTGTTCCACCCCGCCGATCCCGCCCGCATACGGAATGCGGATCACCAGCGGAAGCTTCACCTTTCCCCTGGTGCGGTTGGACATCTTCGCCACGTGGCTGACCACCTGCTCGAACGCAGGATAGGCGAAGGCGTCAAACTGCATCTCCACCACCGGACGCAGACCGTTCATCGCCATGCCCACGGCCATGCCCATGATCCCGGATTCGGCCAGCGGAGTGTCGAAGCAGCGGCCGGTTCCGAACCGAGCAGTAAGCCCGTCGGTGATCCGGAAGACCCCGCCGAGCGGACCCACGTCCTCTCCGAAAACCACCACCGTCGGATCGGCCGCCATCTCGTCGGCGAGCGCGGTGTTGAGCGCCTTGGCGAAGGTCAGGATTTCCGGGCCGGACTCTGCCCCGGCGTCGGCCATCTCCCCCGTCCGGGGCTCAGTGACCGTAGGAGTTGCTGCCATGGTGCTGCCTTTCGGATCAGGAGGTGTCACCGCGAAGCGCCGGGATCTGCGGGGTTCCCGGCGTCGCCCGGGCCTGCGTCGGCGTTGCGGACCACCGCATCGCGTTCGAGCACGTCGCGCTGCAGTTCACCGCGCAGCACCTCGGACTGTTCCGCCAGCTGCGGTGTTCGCCGGGTATAGACGTGTTCAAACAGCGCCAGCGGGTCCGGTTCAACGTCGGCATTCAGGCCCTCGCGCATGGCTGCCGCGAGCGCTTCGGCCGCCGCGGCCAGGTCATCCTCGCGTGCATCATCGAGCAGCCCGCGGCCGCGCAGGTAGGTGCGGGTCCGGGCCAGCGGGTCCCGGGGCAACCAGTCCTGCACTTCTTCCGCCGAACGGTACCGGGTGGCGTCGTCCGCGTTGGTGTGGGCCTGCATGCGGTAGGTATGTGCTTCCACCAGTGCCGGTCCGCCGCCTTCGCGTGCCCGCAGCACTGCCGCGCCCAGGACGGAGAGGAGGGCGGCGACGTCGTTTCCGTCCACCCGCTCCCCCGGCATGCCGTATCCGACGGCTTTGTGGGCCAGCGACGGCGCCGCGGACTGGTTCTTCAGCGGCACCGAGATGGCGTATTCGTTGTTCTGGATGAAGAACACCACGGGCACAAGGAACACCGCGGCAAAGTTCAGCGCTTCGTGGAAGTCGCCCTCGCTGGTGGCACCGTCACCGCACAGGGCAAGCACCACGGTGTCCTCCCCCTTGAGTTTCGCGGCGTGCGCAACGCCGACGGCGTGCAGCAGCTGGGTGGCCAGGGGGGTGGCCTGCGGTGCCACCCGGTGCTCGTACGGGTCATACCCGCTGTGCCAGTCTCCGCGCAACAGCGTCAGCACCTGCAGCGGGTCCACACCGCGGGACATCACGGCAACACTGTCCCGGTACGTGGGAAACAGCCAGTCCTGTGTTTGGAGCACCGCAGCGGCAGCTACCTGGCAGGCTTCCTGCCCATGGGAGGAAGGGTAGACGGCCAGCCGTCCTTGACGCACCAGGGCGTTGGCCTGGTCATTGATGCGCCGGCCCGCCACCAGACGGGCATAGGCATCCAGCAGCATTTCATCGGCGGGCATCGCGTACCGGGAATCCTGGCGGGCTGCGCCGCCGGCATCTATCAGCTGGACGGGGACGTCCGAGGGCAACAGGGCATCGACGCTCCCGGAACCGCTTTCGGTGCCAAAGGCAGCCTGGCGGGTCCTGTCGGTAGAGATGGTCATCGCGAGCCTCCGTCCGCAGTACCGCGGCATCCTTGCACGCGGAACTTCTGTCTTGCCAGTATGCTTTCGGGCGCTGAATTGTTACCAGCATTCCGCGAAATCTTGGACGCCAGCGGCCTGCGGGAGTAATCTGATGGACACCTTGCAAATGTGACGCAGATTACTTGGGGAGAGCGTGGACATTATGACTACAACGCAGGTGCAGGCGCTGGATGACATTGACCGGAAAATCCTGGCCGTCCTGCGGGCCGACGGCAGGGCCTCGTTTACCGCCGTCGCGCAGGCGGTCCATATCTCCCGGGCGCACGCCTACTCGCGGATTGCCCGCCTCACCGAGTCCGGAGTCCTCAGCCGGTTCACCGCGCTGGTAGATCCGGAGAAGGCCGGACTGGGTTCTTCTGCGTATGTGACGCTGAAGGTCCGCCAGCACGCCTGGCGGGAATTGAAGGACCGGCTCAGCGAGGTGCCGGAGATCCACCACATTGCCCTGGTGGGCGGCTCGTTCGACGTTATCGTGCTGGTCCGGGCGGAGGACAACGTTCACCTGCGCAGGGTCATTTTCGACCAGCTGCAGTCCATGCCGGGTGTCCTGGACACTCAGACGTTCCTGGTCTTCGAGGAACGCGATACCCGCTAGCGTCGCAGCAGGGAAGGCAAAAAGCAGGGCCCGCAACTGCAGGCCCTGCTTTTTCGTCTGCTTTTTATGTCTGCCCGGACGCTGCCCGGGTAGCTTCTTAAGTCCAGGCGTTCATCCAGTCCGGCAGGTCAGTTTTCGTCATGGCCCTGGTCGGTGCTCATCTGATCCTCGGCCGGAGGGGTCTCTCCCGGAGGAACGCCGCCGCCGGGCTCGAGGCCGGTGATGTTGCCGTCCATCGGATCCGGATTGGTGCTCCCTGCCTTAGCCTCGCTGTGGGCGTGGTTGCCGGTGCCCTCCTGCGTATTGGAGCCCTTTTGCGCATCCTTCGGCTTATCCGGGTTCGCCGGGTCATTGTTCGGGTTATAGCTTTCGGCCATATTCCTGCCTCCTTGGTGTCTCAGGGTTCTCCAGCGCCGGCAAGCACCTGTTGTAAGCATGCTTACGAGTTACCTCCAAGGTAGTCCGGTGTCCACCGCATCACAAGCTGAGCAGGAACACGTCAGCCCTGGAAAACGGGCTTGCGCTTGGCCAGGAAGGCCTTGAAGCCCTCCGCATAGTCGGGTGTTCCGCTGAGCTTTTCCTGCACGGTGTTCTCCGCATCGAGAGCCTCCCAGAAACCCAGCCGCCGGTCGCGGATCTGTGCCACGAGTTCCCGGGACGCGGTAAAGGCCTGCGTGGGACCGGAGGCGACGCTCAAGGCCGTGGCACGGGTGCGGTCCAGCAGTTCGGCGGGGTCCATGGCGCGGCTGAACAGTCCGGCAGCCACCGCTTCCGCACCGCTCATCAGTTCCGCCGTGTAGATCAGGTCCAGCGTGCGGTGCGGCCCCAGGCGTTCCGTGAACAGCCAGTGTCCACCCGAGTCCAGCGCCGCACCCAGGTTCGCGAACGGCGAGCCGATCTTCGCGTCGGCAGCTACGTAGACGACGTCGGTGGCCACCAACAATCCGAGCCCCACTCCCAGGCACGCACCCTGGGCAGCAGCGAACGTCGGCGCGGGAAAGGCAGACATTTTCTGCAGCAGCGGCAACAGGTCATCCACGAGATAGCCGCGGGCATCGTCGTGGTCCGGCGAGACAGTGGAAAGGTCCCGCCCTGCACAGAAGCTCCTGCCCTCGCCCCGCAGCAAAAGCGCCCGCACGCCCGCGGCAGCGGCGTCGTCGTACGCCTGCCCCAGGTCCGCCAGGGCGCGGCCGTCCAGGGCGTTGAGTTTTTGCGGGGCGTTCAGGACCACTTCGGCCACGCCGTCGTGGATGTCGAGTTCAATCAACGGGTGCTCCTAGAAGTCGTAATCAACGGTCACCTCCGGGCTGGTGGGCCGGCTCTGGCAGGTCAGCACGTAGCCGCGCTCCAGTTCCTCCGGTTCCAGCGCGTAGTTCTCCTCCATGTCCACGGTGCCGGAAACCAGCCTGGCCCGGCAGGTTCCGCAGACACCGCCGGCACAGGCGAAGGGCACGTCCGGGCGGACGCGGAGGGCTGCGTTGAGCACGGATTCCCGGGCGTGCACCGGGCTGGCCACCTTGCCCTGCAGTCCGTCCAGCCGGAAGGTGATGTCGAAGTTCTCTCCCGAGCTGTCGGGCAGGACCGGACGGCCGGCGGAACCTTCCGGGCGGTCGGGAGGCCCGGTGGTGAAGAGTTCAAAACGCACCCGGGCCGGGTCGACCCCGCGTTCGGCGAGCGCATCACGGCACAACTGCACCAGGTCGAACGGGCCGCAGAGGAACCACTCATCGACAGCTGCTGCAGGGAGCACCGAGTCGATCAGGGTGGTGAGCTTCCCGGCGTCGAGCCGTCCGCTGAGCAGCGGCGAAATCCGCTGCTCGCGGGAGAGGACGTGGTGCAGGGCGAACCGGGACGGGTAGCGGTCCTTCAGGTCCGCCAGCTCCTCCAGGAACATCACATCCATGGCCGCCTTGTTGGCGTAGACCAGGTCGAAGCGCGTGCTGTCGGACGACGCCAGCACGGTGCGGGCAATTGCGATCACCGGGGTGATGCCGGACCCTGCGGCTACGGCGGCAAACACCTGCCCGTGCACCGCTTCCAGTCCGGGTTGGCCCGGGGCGTGCCGGGAGATGAAGCTGCCGGCCGGACTCATCACATCCAGCACGTCCCCGGCCCTCAAATGCTCGTTTACCCAGGAGGAAAACAACCCGCCCAGGTCCCGCTTGACGGCAACCCTCAGTTCGCCGGGCTTCGGTTCGGCGCAGATGGAGTAGCTGCGCCTCAGTTCCGTGCCGTCCAGCACCGTGCGCAGGGCAACGTACTGTCCCGGCAGATAGGAGTAGGCCTCCACTAGCCCGGACGGCACCGCGAAGGTGACCTCGACGGCGTCTTCGGTCAACCGGCGCACTGCGGCCACGGTCAGTGGATGGAAGGCGCCGCGGCGGGCCGGCGCTTCGGGAAGGGCTGTCATGGCTTCAGAGCACCTTGAAGTAGTCGAACGGTTCCCTGCAGTCGCCGCACACCCACAGCGCCTTGCAGGACGTGGAGCCGAAGCGGGTCAGCTCACGGGTATTCAAAGAGGAGCACTGGGGACATTTCACGCTCAGGCCCACCCGCACGGGCCCCGCAGCGGCCTGTCCCGACGGCGGCGCGATTCCGTAGGCGTCCAACTTTGCTTTGCCTGCACTGCTCATCCAGTCGGTGGTCCACGCCGGAGCCAGTTCCAGGGAAACCTGGACGCTGGGATAACCGGCAGCATCCAGGGCGGCGGCGACGTCCTGCCGGATGGCGTCCATGGCGGGGCAGCCGGAATAGGTGGGGGTAACGGCCACCAACACCCGCGCGCCGATGACCTCCACCCGCCGGAGCACACCCAGGTCCTCGATGGTCAGTACGGGGATTTCGGGGTCGCAGACCGTGGCGGCGATATCCCAGGCTGCTGCTGCGGCAGGGTCCGCCGGACGCAGCACCGAGCGTTCCACCGGGTTCTCCACGGCAGGGTCCGCCGGACGCAGGGAGGATTCCATCAGGCTCACCACGATGCGCCGGGATGTTCGCGGGCCAGCACCTGCATCTCGGCCAGCAGATAACCCAGATGTTCGCTGTGCCGTCCGCGCCGGCCGCCGCCGGGAGCAGGCGGCACCGCGGGCAGGTCCAGTTCCGCTTCGCGCAGCACGCCGGCAATGTTGCCGTCGAAGGCAGGCTTCAGGGACGAGGGCAGAACGGCACGGTCGCCGAGCGAAGCCACAAGCTCGTCGTCGTCGAACAGCTCTGCCACGTACGGCCAGGTCAGTTCGAGCGCACGGATCATCCGGCGTCGGGATTCGTCCGTGCCCAGGCCGAGCCGGAGCACCCACTGTGCGCTGTGGTCCCGGTGGTAGTCCACTTCCTTGACCGCCTTCGCCGCGATCGCTGCAAGGGTGGGATCCGTGGAATGCTGCAGCGCGCCGTACAGCTCGAACTGGTAGAAGGACACCACGAGCTGCCGGGCAATGGTGCGGGCAAAATCACCGTTGGGTTGTTCCACCAGATGCACGGAGCGGAATTCTGTTTCCTTCCGCCAATACGCGAGATCGTCCTCGGTACGGCCGTCGGCGCTGCCGGCATAGCTGAGGAAGGACCGGGCATGCCCGATCAGGTCCAGGGCAATGTTCCCCAGTGCCACATCCTCTTCCAGCTCGGGTGCCCGGGAGATCCACCAGCCGAGCCGCTGCGCCAGTACCAGTGCGTCGTCGCCCAGGCGCAGGGCGTAAGCGGCGGCGTCGGGATCCGCACGCGTTCCCGCGGCGGCAATGTCCTCCGGCCGCAGGGCGTTGCCCGGTGTAATCCGGGTGGCGCTGTCTGAACTCACAGGTGCTTCACCCCTTCCGACTTGGTGTAGTAGGTGGCGTGGCGGTAATCCTTGCCCTGCGGGGATTCGAAGAACTGTCCCTTGGCGTCGGGATCGCTGGCGATGATGGCCGACGCCGGCACCACCCAGAGCGAGACACCCTCGTTTCGCCGGGTGTAGAGATCCCTGGCATTGCGTACCGCCATATCCGCGTCCGGTGCATGGAGCGAACCGGCATGCACATGGGACAGGCCCCGGGAGGAGCGGACAAACACTTCCCACAACGGCCAGGACGCAGTGGGGGTCTGTGTACCTGTTGGCGTGCCCGCAGGCTGCAGGCCACCATCGCGTACGGCACCCGGCGCCGCGCCGCCGTCGTTCCCTGCGGCCGTACCCGTGCCCGAGAGGGCAGGCTTCGAACCGTCGTCGCCCGTGGTTGATCCGCCCGTCATGGCTACGCCGCCCCCGCTTCGCTGGACATCGCGCCTTCGCTGCTGCGGCCGGCCTGGCGGGCGGCATAGGCCGCCGCGGCTTCACGCACCCAGGCACCGTCTTCGTGGGCTTCCCGCCGTCGGGCCAGCCGCTGTGAGTTGCACTGGCCGCGGCCGGCGAGGACTTCGGAGAACTCGTCCCAGTCCAGCGGCCCGTGTTCCCAGCGTCCGGTCTCCTCGTTGTAACGGATATCCGCATCGGGAAGGGTCAGGCCGAGCACCTTCACCTGCTCCACAATCATGCCGACAAAACGGGAACGCAGCTCGTCGTTGGAGAAGCGTTTGATGTTCCACGCCATGGACTGGCGGGAGTTCGGCGAATCATCGTCCGGCGGTCCGAACATCATCAGCGAGGGGGCGTACCAGCGGTTGATGGCGTCCTGGGCCAGCTCCCGCTGCGCGGGGGTGCCGTTGGCCAGTTCCAGCAGGATCTCGAAGCCCTGCCGCTGGTGGAAGGACTCCTCCTTGCAGATCCGGACCATGGCCCGCCCGTAGGGACCGTAGGAAGCACGGCAGAGCGGGACCTGGTTGCAGATGGCGGCACCGTCCACCAGCCAGCCGATGGCACCCATATCCGCCCACGTCAGCGTGGGGTAGTTGAAGATGCTCGAGTAGCGCGCCTTGCCGGCAATAAGGTCGGCAGTCATTTGGTCCCTCGGGGTGCCCAAGGTTTCAGCGGCGGAGTAGAGGTAGAGGCCGTGGCCTGCTTCGTCCTGCACTTTCGCCATCAGGATCGCTTTGCGTTTCAGGGACGGTGCACGGGTGATCCAGTTTGCTTCCGGCTGCATGCCGATGATTTCCGAGTGTGCGTGCTGGGAGATCTGCCGGACGAGCGTCTTTCGGTACCCCTCTGGCATCCAGTCCCGCGGCTCCACCCGGGCATCCGCTGCAATGAGTGCGTCAAAGTGCTCTTGCCCGCTCATGGTTTCTCCGCTTTCATTGCGCCGATTAGCAGTCATTCCGACCGGTAGCCGCCCCGCTTAATAATTACCGACCGTTCGTTCAGGATATGGAGGCGGAATGGGCCCGTCAAGGGGCAGGCCATGTAAAACTGGTGAGTAGACGTTGCGTTGCGGAAAGGAAAGTCATGGGTGTTCCAGAGCCCGACGCCGGCCGTCGGGCCATCCGCGCGGGTGTAGCTTCGGACAGCAGCGGACCCTCGCCGGAGTTGGTCGGAACCGGACCGACGGGACGGGCGTCGGCTGCGGCCGTCATCGTCCCCACGCTTCTGGGTCTGCTGGGTTTCTTTGCCGTGTCGGCAGCCGTGACTGCTGAAGAGGCGACCGTCAGCGTCACCGTTCCGGGTCTGCTGCTGGCCCTTACCGCCATGGTGGTGGCCGGAGTCAGCCCGCTTTACGCAGTGAATCCCACCTGGGGATCCCTGCGGCGGCCGGCCCTCCTGCTGGCGGCCTGCCTCCTGATGGAGACCCTATTGTTCCTGTTCGCACCGGAGATGATCCTGTTCTCGCTGCCGGCGCTCCCGCTGGCCCTGTGCGGAGGAGGCGTCCTGCTGTCAACGAGCCTGTGGGGCCAGTTCCGCAAGGGTCCGGCGCCCGAGCCGGTGCTGCTTCCCCGGCACCAAGCCTCCGCGCGCTCCTTTACCTCCACTTTGCTGGTGGTGGCAGTGAACTGGGCACTCTTCCTCGCCGCCGGTGCACTCTGCGCCTGGCTGCTGCTCGGGGACTAGCCGGCCCGTGGACTAGCCCCCGGGGATTAACCTGACCGGGGATTAACCGCCCGGGATTGGCCCACTGCCAACCTCGGAGACCAACCCCGGAGACCGGCCGCGGGGCTAAGCCGCGAGCATAACGGCAGCGCGGTCCTTCGACGCCGCCGCCGGGATGGATATATTCGAAGCATGACTACTCCCCTGCCTCCGGTTGCCAAGAAAGTCCCCACCGAACGCACCCGCCACGGTGACACGTTCATTGACAACTATGAGTGGCTCCGGGAGAAGGAAAACCCGGAGGTGGTGGAACACCTTAAGGCAGAGAACGCTTACTCCGCCGCGATGACGGCAGACCAGGAAGAGCTGCGCGGACAGATCTTCAACGAAATCAAGAACCGCACCGAGGAAACGGACCTGTCCGTTCCGGCACGCAAAAAGGGCTGGTGGTATTACACCCGCACCGAGGAAGGCAAGCAGTACGCCATCCACTGCCGCACGGCTGCCCAGGACACCGGGAACCTCGACGCCGACTGGACGCCGCCCGCCGTGGTCCCCGGTGTTCCGGTTCCGGGCGAACAGATCCTCGTGGACGGCAACGCCGAGGCCGAGGGCAAGCCCTTCTTCTCGCTCGGCGGCCTGGCGGTCACCGAAGACGGCAACCTGCTGGCCTACTCCGAGGACAACGCCGGAGACGAGCGGTTCACGCTGCGGATCAAGGATCTGCGCACCGGCGACCTGCTGCCGGACGTCATTTCCAACGTCTTCTACTCACTGGCCTTCGCCCCCGACGGCCGCCGCGTCTTCTACACCGTGGTGGATGATTCCTGGCGTCCCTACCAGGTCAAGGCCCACACGCTCGGCACCCCGGTGGAGGACGACGTCGTCATCTACCAGGAAGACGACATTGCCATGTGGACCGGCTTCGACCTCTCGGCCGACCGCCGGCAGCTGCTCATCGGCATCAGCAGCTCCGAATACAGCGAATACCGGGTCCTGGACTTCGACGACCCCTCCGGCACCGTCCGCACGCTGATTCCCCGCAGCGAGCGCATCCTTTACGAAGCCGAGCCGCTGACCCTGGACGGAGCACGCAAATACCTGGTGACGCACAACCGGAACGCCCTGAACTCGATGCTCTCGCTCGTCGCCGAAGAGGAATTCGCCAAGCCGCTGGCGGACCAGCACTGGGAGACCGTCATTGCGCACGATGACACCGTGCGCGTGAACGGTGCCGCCGTCACCCGCACCCATGTGCTCGTGTCGGTCCGCAAGGACACCACCGAGCGGGTGCAGATCCTGCCCGTGGACGGCCTCGGCACTCCGGCGCAGGGCACGCCCGTGGAACCGGCCTTCGACGAAGAGCTTTACACGGCCAACCTGGCCAACGCCGAGTTCGATTCCCCGATCATCCGCCTCAGCTACACCTCCTACCTCACGCCGCCGCGCGTCTACGACTACGTGCTGGCCACCGGTGAGCTGGAACTGCGGAAGGAAACCCCCGTGAAGGGCGGCTACCGTTCCGAGGAGTACGTCGCCGAACGCGAATGGGCGACGGCGGCGGACGGCACCCGCATTCCGCTCTCCGTCATCCGCCGGGCGGACCTGCAGCGGGACGGCAGCAACCCGGCGCTGGTCTACGCGTACGGCAGCTACGAACTCAGCATGGATCCGGCATTCAACATCGCCCGGCTGTCCTTGCTGGACCGCGGCGTCGTCTACGTGGTGGCGCACATCCGCGGCGGCGGGGAGATGGGCCGCGCCTGGTACGACAACGGCAAGAAGCTGAACAAGAAGAACACCTTCACCGACTTCGTGGATGCCACGGACTGGGTTGCCTCCTCGGGCTGGGCGGATCCGGACCGGATTGCCGCAATGGGCGGTTCCGCCGGCGGGCTGCTGATGGGCGCCGTCGCAAACCTGGCCCCGGAAAAGTACCGCGCCATCGTGGCGCAGGTGCCTTTCGTGGATGCGCTGACCACCATCCTGGATCCCGACCTGCCGCTGTCGGCCCTGGAATGGGAGGAATGGGGAAACCCCATCACCGATCCGGAGGTCTACCGGTACATGAAGGAGTACACCCCGTACGAAAACATCCGGGCCGTGGACTACCCGCAGATCGCGGCGGTCACCAGCTTCAACGACACCCGTGTGCTGTACGTCGAACCGGCCAAGTGGGTGGCGCAGCTGCGCGAGACCACTACCGGCAGCGAACCGATTGTCCTGAAGATCGAAATGGACGGCGGCCACGGCGGAGCATCGGGCCGGTACGAGGCGTGGAAGGACCGGGCGTGGGACTACGCGTTCATCCTGTCCGCACTCGGCGCCCGGGAACTGCTGCCGGCTGCCCGCCGGGAAAACGCGGCCTAGGCGGACTCCCGGACCACCAGTTCCGGCGGGTAGACGACGGGCTCCAGATGTGAACCGGGCTCCTCGATTTCGCGCAGCAGCATCTCGGCGGCCCGCCGGGCCATCTCGACCATCGGGTTGACCACCGTGGTCAGGCCCGGCGTGCTGGAGGATGCGAGCCGGTGGTTGTCGTATCCCACCAGCGCCACGTCGCCGGGCACGGACAGTCCTCGCTCGCGCAGGACCTCCAGCACACCCAGGGCCATCGGGTCGGATGCAGCGAAGATCGCGTCTATGCCCGGGTCGGCGTCGAGCAGCCGGGCGGCGGCTGCGGCACCGCCCTCGGTGGTGAAGTGTCCGGATTCGACGCCGGCCGGTTCGAGCCCTGCCTCGGCCAGTCCCAGCCGCCACCCCTCGGTCCGGTCCTGGGCGGCTGTCATGTCCGCCGGTCCGGTGACCGTGGCGATCCGCCGGTAGCCGCGGCCCGTAAGGTGCCGGGCAGCGAGCAGTCCGCCGGTCCGGTTATCCGTATCCACGAAAGCCAGTCCGGCACGGTCCTGCCACGGCCGGCCGATGAACACGGCCGGCAGCGTTGCGTCCGCCAGTTCGGTTTCCAGGGCGTCGGCTTTGTGGTGGGAAACGATGATGGCTCCGTCCACGTGGCCGCTGCGCAGGTATCGGATGAACTGCCCTTCCTTCTCGCCCTGCCGGGCAATCAGCAGTACCAGCTGCACCTCGGTATCCTTCAAAGCCTCCGTGATTCCGTTCAACGTCATGGCGAAGAAGGGATCCACCAGGACCCGGCCATCCGGCTCCGGGATCACCAGGGCAATGGAATCGGCACGGCTGGTGGCCAGGGAACGGGCCGCGCGGTTGGGCGTGAACCCCAGTTCCCCGATCGCCGCGTCAATGGCGGCCTGCGTTTGGGCGCTGACCCGGGCACCGCCGTTGATGGCTCGGGAAACGGTCGAGCGGGAAACACCGGACAGCGCCGCCACATCTTCCAACGTGGGGCTGCTGCGCCGGGGTTTCACCGACCCGCTCCGGGGCCCGGGCTTAAGGGTGCTCATCGTTTCGACGATACGACATACGCAGGGGTTGCGGTGCCCGGTACCGGCAAGCCCGGGGGCAGGGCATTGGCGGCTGCCGCTTCCGCGTACCAGCGGGCGCTGGCCTTGGGCGTGCGCTGCAGTGTTTCGTAATCGACGTGCACAATCCCGAACCGCTTGGCGTAGCCCCAGGCCCACTCGAAGTTGTCCATCAGTGACCAGGCAAAGTAGCCCCGGACGTCGACGCCGTCCGCCACAGCCTCCTGCACCGCTGCCAGATGCGAGCGGATGAAGTCGAGCCGGTCCAGGTCCTGGACGGTCCCGTCGGCCACAACGTCGTCATCGAAGGCTGCACCGTTTTCGGTAATGTACAGCGGCACGCCCGCCGGCCCGGTGTAGTCGTGCTGCAGCCGGTTCAGCAGCCGCCGAAGTCCCTCGGGCTGGATCTCCCAGCCCATGTTCGTCTGCGGCAGTCCGCGCCGCACGGCATGGATCCCGTCCGCGGCAGGATACGGGCTCGCCGTCGGACGTGCCGACGGCGCCGCCGTCGTCAGGGGTTCCGTCGGCGGGGTCTTGGTGAAGGCATCACCGTGGTAGTAATTCACCCCCAGGAAGTCGATAGGGGAACTGATGACCGCCAGGTCTCCGTCCTGGACGTGGGATTCGAAGCCGTAGGGAGCCAGGTCCGCCACCACGTCCTCGGGGTATTTCCCGTGGAAGACGGGGTCCGCGAACATCCGGTTGAACTGCCCGTCGATGCGGCGGGCTGCGTCGACGTCGTCGGGGTTCTGCGGATCGGCGGGATCGGCGACCGTGAAGTTCAGGGTCAGGCCGGTGTCCAGGCCCGCGTCCCGGCCCTTGAGCGCCTGGACGGCAAGTCCGTGTGCCAGCAGCAGGTGATGGTTCGCGGCAACCGCGAGTTTTCGATCCTGCAGTCCGGGCGCATGCTCGCCGCTGGCGTAGCCCACGTAGGCGGAGCACCAGGGCTCGTTCAGGGTGGTCCAGGCCGTCACCCTGTCCCCCAGTACGTCGTGGACGCTGAGGGCGTAGTCGGCAAACCGGTATGCCGTGTCCCGGTTGGCCCAGCCGCCCTGGTCCTGCAGGGCCTGCGGCAGGTCCCAGTGGTACAGGGTCAGCCACGGTTGAATCCCGGCCTCGAGCAGCGAATCCGTCAGCCGGCTGTAGAAATCCAGCCCCGCAGCGTTGACCGGGCCGCCGTCGGGCCGGATCCGTGCCCAGGACGTGGAGAACCGGTAAGAGTCCAGGTTCAGTGACTTCATGAGGGCCACGTCATCGTCCATCCGGTGATAGTGGTCGCAGGCGATGTCCCCGTTGTCACCGTTCACCACGGCCCCGGGAACGCGGCTGAAAGTGTCCCAGATGGAATCCTTCCGGCCGTCTTCCGAAGCAGCGCCCTCCACCTGGTAGGCCGCCGTCGCCGCACCCCACACGAATCCGGACGGGAATGAGGAGTTGTTGTTCATGGTCATCCCTTCACCGCTCCCTGCATGATTCCTGCAACCAGATGCCGTCCGGCGACGGCAAAGACAATGAAGAGCGGAATGGTAGAGAGTACGACGCCGGCAAGGACCACCGAATAGTCCACGAAGCGCGCGGACTGCAGTTGCTGCAGCGCCACCGGCAGGGTCGGGTTCTGCGCATTGAGCACAATCAACGGCCAGAAGAAGTTGGTCCAGGTGGCGACAAAGGTGAAGAGTGCCAGCATCGCCGCAGCCGGGCGTGCTGCCGGCAGGCCCACGTGCCAGAACGCCTGCCACATATTGGCACCGTCCACGCGCACCGCCTCGATCAGTTCGTTCGGCAGAGCGTCCTGCAGGTACTGGGTCATCCAGAACACGCCGAAGGCAGTGACCAGCCCGGGGATGATGACCGCTCCCATGGTGCCGGTCCAGCCCAGCTTGGACATCACAATGAACAGCGGAATGACGCCAAGCTGGGTAGGAACGGCCATGGTGGCCACTACGAACACCAGCAGTGCCTTGTTTCCCTTGAAGCGCAGCTTCGCGAAGGCAAAACCTGCCATGGAAGAGAAGAGCACCACGGAAGCAGCAGTCACAGTGGAGACAAGGATGCTGTTGCCCAGGGCTTTCCAGAACGGAATGGTATCCAGCACCGTCGCTGCGTTTGCGAAGAAGTTGCCGCCCGGAATCAGCGGGACACCCTTGGCGATCACTGTGCTGTCGTGGCTCGCCACCAGGACGGACCACAGGATCGGCAGCGCCGATCCAAGAATGACGGCGCCCAGCAGTCCGTAGGTAAGGAAGCCCGGCCGGCGGTTGAAACCGCCGGTCTTCCGCCCGCGCGCCAGTGACGGGCGCGGAGGCTGCGCACCGCCGCGGTCCCGGCGGCGTTTGGCTGCTTCGGCGGCCTTGCGGCCGGCGGTCTGTTCGACCATGGGTACGGAAGTCATTTCCGTCCTCCCTGGGTGGCGATGCGTCGGGTGATAAGGAAATTGAGTGCCGCAATGAGAACGATGATGACGAACAACAGCCATGCCACTGCTGACGCCCGGCCCAGGTTGCGCTGGCCCCAGCCCAGTTCCCAGATATACATGGTCAGGGTCTGCCACTGGCGGTCAGCTCCGCCCAGCCCGTAATTGTCGAACACACGCGGTTCATCGAAAATCTGCAGTCCGCCGATGGTTGCGGTGATGACCACGAAGATGATGGTGGGCCGCAGCATGGGGACAGTCACCGAGATGAACTGCCGCCAGCGGCTGGCGCCGTCGATGATTGCCGCTTCGTACATATCCCGCGGAACCGCCTGCATGGCTGCCAGGAAGATCAACGCGTTGTAGCCGGTCCAGCGGAAATCCACCATGACGGCAATAGCCACATGGCTGGCGAGCGGATTGGCATGCCACGGAACCGGGCTCAGCCCCAAAGACGTCAGCGCACCGTTGATGGCACCGGACTGGTCGGCGAAGAGGTTGCCGAAGATGAGTCCCACAGCCACCGGCGCAACAATGTAGGGAAGCAGCACACCCATGCGCCAGAATGTCTTGGCGCGCAGGTTGGCGTCCAGCACCGCAGCAATGGCAATGGCCACGATGATCTGCGGAACGGCCGAGATCAGGAAGATGCTGAAGGTATTGCCGACGGCGTTCCAA
This sequence comes from Arthrobacter sp. zg-Y1116, assembly GCF_024385485.1. Taxonomy (NCBI): domain Bacteria; kingdom Bacillati; phylum Actinomycetota; class Actinomycetes; order Micrococcales; family Micrococcaceae; genus Arthrobacter; species Arthrobacter sp. zg-Y1116. The sequence continues at coordinate 588,224 of NZ_JANFLR010000001.1, forward strand.
AAGTAGGGCTGGGACAGGACGAAGGTGAAGTTCTCCGTGCCGCTGAATCCGAGGTTGCCGCCGATGAGGTTCCAGTTGTGCAGCGAGACCCATCCGGTGTAGATCAGCGGGAACAGTCCCACGATTGAGAACAGGATAAAGAACGGCGAGATATAGAGGTACGGGGAGACTTTGACGTCCCAGCGGGCCAGCCTGCTGCTGAACCCTACCCGGCGTACCGGCGTCCGCGCGGCGGGCGGCTTGACGGTGACGGCCATGGGTTTCTTCCTAACGTTGCGAGGGCAAGAAGTGGTGGTCCGGTGCCTGCGACGCAGTATGCAGCCGCAGGCACCGGTGGCCTGGAGGGATTACTGCAGAGCGTCCACGCTGGCTACGAACTTCTTCCAGGAGGAGTCGGCATCATCCGTCTTGAGCACGTCCACCCGGTTCAGTGCCTGTGCCATCGACGTGTTGATGGTGAAGTAGTTCGGGCCCTTGAACGGCGTCATGGTGACGGCTTCCGCCCGGTCCACCAGGATCTCGCCCACCGGTGCGTTGTTGAAGAACTCGTTGGTGGAGCCCAGCAGGGTTTCGGATTCATACGCTTCGACCTGGCTCGGGAAGGTCCCCTTGGACTCGAAGGCCTTGATCTGCTGCTCGGGCGCTGTCAGCCACTGCGCCAGCTTGATGGCCTCTTCCTGGTTCTTGCCCTGCGAGGGAACCGTCAGGTACGAGCCGCCCCAGTTGCCGCCGCCGCCGGGGAACACGTTGGCGATGTCCCAGCCTTCAACGCCGGCTGCGTTGCCCTCAATGCTGCCAAGCATCCAGCCCGGGCACAGCGTGGTCGCGAAGGCGCCGCTCTGGAAACCTGCCGTGTAGTCGTCGGACCACTGTTCCAGATGGGCAGAGAGGTCCTTGTCCACGGAGTTCTCGAGGACCTTGGTGTAAATGTCCTTCACCTCCGGGTTCTCGGTGGCAATGACGGTGCCGTCATTTTCCTCGTAGGCGTTCTGGACCTGGTTGATCTGGCCCTGGTACACAGCCATGGCCGAGTCATACCACGCGGCATCAGACTTTTCCGTGAATTGCTCGCCCACCTCGAAGTAGTGGTCCCAGTCGCCCTCCAGCAGCTCGGCAACTTCCTCGCGGTCCGTCGGAAGGCCTGCAGCGGCGAAGAGATCAGCGCGGTAGCAGACGCCTTCGGGGCCAACATCGGTGCCGTAACCGATCAGCTTGCCGTCCTCGGTGGTGGCGGCTTCGGTCTTCCAGTCCAGCCAACGGCCCTCAACCTCGGGACTGGCAAGATCGGCAAACTGGTCCGGGTACTGCTTCAGTTCGGGCAGCCAGTCCACCTCGATGCCTTCAATATCCGACAACCCGGAACCGGCAGCGAGTTTGGTGTTCAGGTTGTCATGCGCATTGTCCGACGTCGCCTTCTTGTCATGGACAATCTTGACGTTGGGGTTTGCCTCCTCGTATTCCTTGAACAGGTCCTCGTAACCGAACTCATTGAAGGTACTGACGCTGAGCGTCACCGTCCCGTCGCCTTCGGAAGCTCCGTCGTCGCCCCCGCCGCATGCGGTCAGGAGAAGGGCTGCGGCTGCAACGGATGCGGCAAGCGCAGGTCCGCGGCGTGCACGGCCGGCGGAAGTGGGTTTGGTACTCATTGCTGACTCCTTTGTCATAATCCGGGTATCGAAGCACGAGCGTCCGCGATACCTCCGCGCGTTCCGTGCCGCTGCCTTACGGATGCGCCCTGCTGCCGAACCGGCGGCCAAGATAAAACGGTGGGAGCGCTCCCACAAGCTCAGGCCATCGTGATGTAGGCTGAATCACATGTCAAGTGGGAGCGCTCCCACACTCCCCGCAAAGAATCACCCCAGCTGCGTATCCGCAGGTCAACCCCCTGATGGGGCCGCGGCGGTTATGAAATCGTTACCGAGGGATGCCCCGCCGTACGGCTCCGGCGGGCACAAAAAAGCCCGGACCAAAAGGTCCGGGCCTGCTTGCGCTGGACGTTCTCCAGCCGGGGCTTCGACGGCTACTCGACCGCTCCTGCGCCTTCCACCTTGGGCTTCGGTGCGGTGATGCGGCGGGCTTCCGCGGAACCGGTGTGCCGGCCGGAGTGTTCGACGACGTCGGCGGCACGTCCGGTCTCGGCGTTGCGCTCCGGTACGGTACCGGCTTCCTTTGCTGACGCAGCCGCTTCGGTGCCGCTGTCCTCGCCGTCGTCCTCCTCGTCATCATCCTTGGTGACGGCCTTGTGGGACTGGCGCAGGACCTCAATGACAATCGGAATCACGGAGAGCACCACCACGGCCACGAAGATCAGGTCCAGGTTTTCCCGGACAAAGGGCACGCGGTCGCCGAGGACGTAGCCCAGGAGGGTCACGCCGACGCCCCAGACGAACGCACCCACCGCGTTGAACGAAACGAACGCCTTGTACTTCATCTCGGCAACGCCGGCCACCACCGGGGTGAAGGTCCGAACCACCGGTACGAACCGGGCCAGGATCACGGCTTTGCCGCCGTGGTGGTCAAAGAACACCTGGGCGCGCCTTACGTTCTCCCGCTTGAAGAGCCTGCTGTCCGGCCGGTTAAAGACGGCGGGGCCGGCCTTCCTGCCGATGTAATAGCCGGTCTGGTCGCCTACGAAGGCGCTGATGAAGACCAGGACAGCAAGCAGCCACACGTTGATATCGATGGTGCCCGTAGCCACCAGGAGCCCGGCGGTGAACAGCAGGGAATCCCCCGGCAGGAAGAAGCCGATCAGCAGCCCGGTTTCTGCGAACACGATGCCGCAGACCATCAGGACCACCCACGGCGCGAGGGCCGGGTCGGCAAGGAATACCTGGGGGTCCAGCCACTCAGGCAAAAGGGAAGACATTGGAGGGCGGACAGGACCGGAAACGGCTGTGGCCGCAGAGAGAGTCACCTCACTAGGTTACGCCACTGCCCCCGGCCATTCCCCGACTGTCTGGAAGTTCGGTCCGCAGGCGGCTGCCGACCGGGACGGCCGGAATCCTTGACAGCCGAACACCTGGCGGGATTACCTAATGAACATTCGGTAAAGAAAAGAGGTCCCATGGCTGACACCGAGGTTCCCGGGGTCGCGTCCCCTGCCCATCCCCTCCTGGTCGACGACGCCGCCTCGGCCTGGATGGGCATTGACGTGTTGGACATCGGCCCCGGCACGGCACGTATTTCGATGCTGCTCCGCCCGCAGATGGTCAACGGTTTCGGCATCGGGCACGGAGGGATGGTCTTCGCGTTTGCCGACACGGCCTTCGCCCTGGCCTGCAATCCGGAAGGCGGCGGGCCGGCACGGGAACGGGAACACATCACGGTGGCTGCCGGTGCCGACGTCACCTTCCTGGCTCCGGCCAGGGCTGGTGACCGGCTGACGGCTTCCGCCGAGCACCGTGCCGGCAACGGCCGCAGCGGCGTCTACGACGTGGAGGTGCGGTCCGAACGCCCCGACGGGACCGCCGCCGTCGTCGCCCTCTTCCGCGGACGTTCACGCACCATCCCCAACCCCGCCCGGACACCGTCCGGCGCCTCGATCGAAAGCCGCCCATGAAAGCCCCCTCTCCTCCGATCAAGTCCGCCGCAGCCGATCCCTCGACGCTGGACCCGGAGGAACGTATGAGCCGGGACGAATTGGAGGCCCTCCAGTTGGTGCGTCTGAAGCAGACCGTCGCCTACGCATACGAACGGGTTCCGCTGTACCGGCGCAAGTTCGACGACGCCGGGGTGCACCCCTCCGACCTGGGCGAACTGAGCGACCTCGCACGGTTCCCGTACACCACGAAGGAGGACCTGCGCTCGACGTATCCGTTTGGGATGTTCGCCGTCCCGCAGCAGCAGGTGGCCCGCATCCACGCGTCCTCCGGAACCACGGGGCGGCCCACCGTCGTCGGCTACACCGCCGGGGACCTGGACCGCTGGAGCACCCTGGTGGCCCGTTCCCTGCGTGCCTCCGGAGTGCGCCGGGGATACAAGGTGCACAATGCCTACGGTTACGGTCTCTTCACCGGCGGGCTGGGGGCCCACTTCGGCGCGGAGAGACTCGGCTGCACGGTGATCCCCGTTTCCGGCGGGCAGACGGAGCGGCAGGTCCAGCTCATCGTGGACTTCGAACCGGACACCATCCTCTGCACGCCGACCTACCTACTGGCCATCGCCGACGCCATGACAGCGGCCGGCATCGATCCGCGCTCGACTTCGCTGAAGAACGCGGTCCTCGGGGCCGAGCCGTGGACCGAGGAAATGCGGCACGAACTCGAAACGCTGATGGACCTGGACGCGTGCGACATTTACGGACTCTCGGAAGTCATGGGGCCCGGCGTGGCCGGCGAGTGCGTGGAGAGCAAGGACGGGGCCCATATCTGGGAGGATCACTTCCGGCCGGAGATCATCGACCCGTTTGACGAGACCCGGGTCCTGGGCGACGGCGAGCCGGGCGAGCTGGTTTTTACCTCCCTGACGAAAGAGGCGCTGCCGATCATCCGCTACCGGACCCATGACCTGACCCGTCTGCTGCCCGGAACGGCCCGGCCCTCCATGCGCAGGATGGGACGCATCACCGGCCGCAGCGACGACATGATCATCCTGCGCGGAGTGAACCTTTTCCCCACCCAGATCGAGGAAATCGCGCTGCGCATCCCGGCGCTGAGCCCGCACTTCCAGCTCGAAATCACCCGCCCGGAACGCCTGGATGAGCTCACGGTCCGGATTGAGCGCCGGGAAGACGCCACGACGCCGGACTCCGCGGCGGCTGCGTTGGAACTCGCCGCGCAGGTCAAGATCCACGTCGGTTCCTCCTGCCTCGTTGAGGTGGTCGACCCCGGGACGCTGGCACGCTCCAGCGGCAAGCTGCGCCGGATCTACGACCTGCGCCGCGTCACCGATACCGCCCCGGCGCAGTGAACCGCCCGTTGACGTGGGAAAATAGCGCCATGCCTGCCGCCGCCGGAGCTTCCTCCGAACCTGCTCCCGTTCCCGCTGCCGAGACTGAACCGGAGCAGACCGCTGCCGCCGTCGACCCCGGGTCCGAGCCTGCGGCCGGACCGGCATCCGGACCGCGCCGCGGCCGGCCCGGATATGACCAGCAGACGGTGCTGAACGTGGCCGTGGACGTGTTCAACCGGCACGGCTATGAAGCCACGTCCATGGGCATCCTGGCCGAGAATCTGGGCATCACGAAGTCCGCGATCTACCACCACGTAACGTCCAAGGGCGATCTGCTGCGCCTGGCGCTGGACCATGCGCTGGACGGACTCGAGGCCGTGCTGGACGATCCTCGGGCTTCGGCCGGTGCGGCGGATGCCCGGCTGGAATTCGTCCTGCGCGGCACCATCGAAGTGCTGACTGAGCGACTGCCGTTCGTGACGCTGTTGCTGCGCCTGCGCGGCAACACAGAAATCGAACGCAGTGCCCTGGCCCGCCGCCGCGAGTTCGACCACCGGGTGTCAGGGCTCGTGGACGCGGCCCGCAGCGAGGGGTCGGTGCGCAGCGACATCGATCCGCGCACCACCACGCGCCTGCTGTTCGGCACCATCAACTCGATCGTGGAATGGTATCGACCCGGCGGGCCGCTGCCCGCGCAGAAGCTCGCAGACAACATCATCACCATGGTCTTCGACGGGCTGCACACCCGCCGGGCCTGAGCATGTGTCCCCGCAGCCGTCAGGCGGCGGCAGGGACAGGGATGGTGCGGAGCCGCAGGAACGCGGGGGTGAGCATCGGCACCGCGGAGAGCACCAGCCCGACGGCGCCGATCAGGACTCCGGCGCGGACCCCCAGCGTTTCGCCGACGACGCCGGCCAGCAGGGCGCCCAGCGGAATGGAGCCGTACATCACCTGGGTATAGGCACCGGCGGAGCGGGTGAGTTCATCCCGCGGAATGAGCTGCTGGCGCATCGTCAGCGAGTAGATATTGGCGTTGCCCTCGCCGATGCCCCGCAGCAGCATGACCGCAGCAATGACAGCAGCCAGGGTCCACCCGGTGACCGGCCAGACCGGCAGCAGCAGCGGCACCGCGCAGGACAGCACCAGCGAAACGGCAAATGCCGGGCCAAGGCCTGCTCTGTCGGCCAGGCGGAGCGCGGTCAGCGTCCCGAGAAGGCCGCCGACACCGGCTCCGGCCAGCGCCAGGCCATAGGCACCAACACCGACGTCCTGCTGCTGCACCGCCCAGAGAATCAGGTTCAGCATCAGGATCTGTTCCGCGGCGTTATAGGTGGCCGCATGGACGGTCAAGGCGCGCAGATGGCGGTCAGCGAACAGGATCCGCAGTCCGGTGAGGATGGTGGGCCGCTTCTCCTTGGACGGGGCGGGTTTCGAGGATCGGCCGGGCTCGGGGCCGGGGACCACCGCCGTCGAGCCCGCACCGACAGTCCGGGACCGGGGGCGGCTCGAGGCTACTCCCGCAGCGGAAGCCAGGTGCCCGAGCATGGTGGCAATCAAGGCGCCGGGAGCACCCACCGCCGAGACCAGCAGGCCGGCCAGCCCCGGGCCGCTGATCTCCGTGACGGTTCGAGTTGCTTGGACGGCACGGTTGGCCGGCGCGAGGTCCCGGTCCGCAACGAGCGCGGGCACAAAGGCGAAGGCCGATAACCCGAAAATCAGCGCGCAGCAGCCGCTGAGGAAGGTGACGGCGGCCAGCAGGGGGACGCTGAGCCATCCCCCGGCCCAGGCCAGGGGAATCTGGGCCAGAAGCACGCATTGGGCAAGATCGGCCGCCACCATGGAGCGCCGCTGGTCCCGTCCCTGCAGGAGATGCCCGGCCACCAGCGAGAACAGCAGGTACGGCAGGGTGCCGGCCGCAGCGACAAGGCTGACCGCCGCCGGCCCGGCATCGAGGGCGATGGCTGTAACCAGCGGAACCGCGATGCCCGTGACCTGGGCCCCGGCGCTGGCAGCGCCCTGCCCCAGCCAGTAGCGGCGGAAACTGCGGTCGGTGCGCAGCAGCACCCAGCTAGGGTCCTTCATGCCGCGGCCCTCGGCTGTACGGCGGCTGCGGTTGTGACAGGCAATAATGAAGGCATGTGCCGGAAAGGGAGACCCGCTGCGACGAAGAATCGAGCCAGGCGGTCGGGACGACGAGCCATCCTCGATCGAGCTGATGCGTGCATAGCTGGGTCCCCTGACGGCCTGTCCTTTTCCGCTGCTCCGGCATACGTTACCGGCAATCAGCTATGAGTGGTAACACTCCGGAACCATATGTTCCTGCGGACAGCGGATACCCGGAGCCGGGCGGGCGCGCACCGGCCCCTGCTCCCCTGCGGCTCCTCCAGGTGTTCGCCAATACTGCCGACCGGGAAGCCGGGCAGGACGCCCTGGACAACACCGACAGCCTGACGGCGTGGCTGGGCAGCTACGGGCTCGTCGGGGCAGGCACGCAGGCTACCGATGAGGACCTTGCCCTGGCGATCGAACTTCGGGAGGGGCTGCGTTCCCTCTTCCTCACGCACCACGACGGCGGGCACAGCGAGGCTGCGCACGACGACGGCGGGCACCTGCACGGCACGCCGGCACCCGACACCGTCGTCGGCCTGGAGCGCCTGGACCGTGCCCTGGAGCAGCTTCCCGTTCGGGTCGTGGCCTCCGGAGGAGAGCCGCGCGTCGAACCGGTCCCCCAGCCCCCGGTGCGCGAGGCACTCGCCCGCATCGGTGCCGTCCTGGTCCATGCCGACCCCGCCCAGCTTCAGCGTCTGAAAGCGTGTCGCCGGGACGTCTGCCGCTGGGTCTTCTTTGACACTTCACGCAACCGGGGCGGAACCTGGTGCGCCATGGAGATCTGCGGCGCCCGCACAAAGATGCAGGCCTACCGCAAACGGAATGCCTAGCCCGGACTCCTGGCCCGCCCCATTCCGGGACTTACTTCTCCACCAGGGTCAGCACGTCGTAGGTGGCCACCAGTTCGTCGTTCTGGTTGGTCAGGACGGCGTCCCAGGCCACCTCGCCGTACCCGTCCGTTTCACGCGGCGTGATCCTTTTGGCGGTCAGCGTGACGCGGATGGAGTCCCCCGCGGCCACCGGCGTCAGGAACCGCAGGTTTTCCAGTCCGTAGTTGGCCAGCACCGGCCCCGGCGCGGGATCCACGAACAGGCCAGCACCCCAGGACAGCAGCAGGTAGCCGTGCGCCACGATGCCCGGGAAGAACGGATTCGCCTCCGCGGCTGCAGCGTCCGTGTGGGCGTAGAACGTGTCCCCGGTGGTCTCCGCAAAGGCGGCAATATCCTCGAGGGTCACTTCCCGCAGGTCCGACCGCACGGCGTCACCCACCCGCAGCTCGCTGAGGTGCCTGCGGAACGGATGGCCGGCGTCGAACCGGCGGTCCGCCCCCGGATGCCAGATACCGGTGAGGGCGGTGAGCATATTCGGTGAGCCCTGCACGGCGGTGCGCTGCATGTAATGGCGCACCGCACGGATGCCGCCCAGCTCCTCGCCGCCGCCGGCACGACCCGGACCGCCGTGCACCAGGTGGGGCACAGGCGAACCGTGCCCGGTGGAGGAGCGGGCGTCTTCGCGGTTCAGGAACAATACCCGCCCGTGGTGTCCGGCGATGCCGGTAAGCATTTCCCGGGCCACGTCCGGGTCATTGGTGCAGACCGTGGCGACCAGCGATCCTCCGCCGCGGGCGGCCAGCCGGACGGCGTCGGCGGCGTCGGTGTAGCCCACCACCGAGGCCACGGGGCCGAAGGCTTCGATATTGTGCAGGGCATCCGCGTCGCTGTCCGGCCAGGTCAGCAGCAGCGGCTCCATGAAGGCGCCGTCCGGCGAGGTTCCCTCGCTTCCGTCGGCGCGTACGACGTCGGGGGCGTCCAGCGATCCCAGCGCCAGCTGGGCGCCGGCCGCCAGCATCCGCTGCACCGCTTCCCGGACCCCGTCAAGCTGCTCCCGGGAGGCCAGGGCACCCATCGTCACGTTGTCGGCACGCGGATCGCCCAGGACCACGCGCCCGCGGATGCGCTCCCCGGCGGCGGAAACCACGTCATCGACGAGCCCGGCAGGGACGATGGCCCGGCGGATTGCGGTGCATTTCTGGCCGGCCTTGGCCGTGATTTCTGTGACCAGGGAGCGGATGAAGGCGTCAAACTCGGGGGTACCCGGAACGGCGTCCGGACCCAGGAGTGCCGCGTTCAGCGAATCTGTTTCCGCCGTGAAGCGGACACCGCCGACGGCGATCTGCGGATGGGCACGCAATCGTTCGGCGGTGGAGGCCGAGCCGGTGAAGGAGACCATGTCCCGGTAATCGAGGTGATCCGGGAGGTCCCGCGCGGAACCGGAAATCAGCTGCAGGGATCCGGCGGGAAGAATGTCCGAGTCCACGATCATCCGCACGGCCGCTGCCGTGATGTACCCCGTGGGGCTGGCGGGCTTGACGATGCTCGGCACCCCGGCGAGGAACGCCGGGGCCAGTTTTTCCAGCATGCCCCAGACCGGGAAGTTGAAGGCGTTGATCTGCACGGCGACGCCGGGAATGCGGGTGTAGATGTGCTCACCGAGGAACGAGCCGTCCTTGGCGAGCTGTTCCACGGCGCCGTCGACAATCACGGTGGAGTTCGGCAGTTCGCGGCGGCCCTTGGAACCGTAGGCGAACAGGACGCCGATCCCGCCGTCAATGTCCACGAGGGAATCGGTCCGGGTGGCGCCGCTGCGGGCAGACACGGCGTACAGCTCCTCGCGCTGCGCATTGAGGTGCATTGCAAGTTCCTTGAGCAGCAGGGCCCGCTGGTGGAAGGTGGACTTCCCCAGTTCGGCCTGCCCAACGGTTCGGGCATAGTCGACGACGGCGGCGGTGTCCAGACCCTCGCTGCTGACCAGCGCCAGCAGCTCGCCGGTGCTGGCATCGTGCACTTCGGTGCCGCGGGCTCCTGCGGGATCCGGTGTCCACCAGGCCCCCCGGACGTAGCTGGGAACGGTTTCGACGTCGATGGCGGTGGCCGTCATTTCGGTGCCTTTCGAAACGGGAAGAAACCGCAGCTGCTCTCCTGCAGGCATCGTCGCCGCAGGATTACTGACCATGCGGTCGGTATATCGACACCCTAGCCGAAAGCGGCCCTTCCCACACCCGTTGGACTTTAAATACTGCCGCGGTGCCGCGACAGCGTACTGCTGGTTGCCGCTGCCCCCTCCCTGCGACAGACTTCTGCCCTCGAACGTTTGCAATACCCCGCTAAGGAGCACGATGATGAGCCCCAAACCGCTGCTGTTCCGCCGTCTGGCTGTCCTCACCCTGACCACCGCCGCCCTCCTGGCCGGAGGCACTGCCCCGGCCACTGCCGGCGGCCACGAATCCGATTCCCGCGTCGGGCACGGGCATGGAGGTGGCCACGGCGGCGGGCACGGCGGCGGTCAGGGCTGGGGACGCGACGTCGACTATGTGGCCTTCGGAGATTCCTACGCCTCCGGCTACGGCGGCGGCCCCCTACTGGACGCCTGCGGCCGTACCGCACAGGGCTACCCCGCCTTGCTGGACGCCTTGAACCGGGTGGATCTGGAAGCTGACGCCACCTGCGCCGGCGCCACGGCCCTAAGCACTCCGTCCGACACGCCGGTGGACCTGCCCCAACAGATCAACAATGCCTCAGCCTACGGCGAGCTCAACGCCCGGACCGACGTCGTGACCCTGACGATCGGCGGCAACGACGTCCGGTTCGGTGCCGTGGTGGCCGCCTGCGCCGGGGCGCAGCTGCCGGTCACCTGCGCACCGGCCATCGAGCAGGCCACCGCTTACGCCCAAACCGCGCTGGCACCGCAGCTGGCTGCGGCATTTGCCAGTATTGCCGAGGCGGCGCCACGGGCCACCCTGGTGGTTACCGGATACCCGCATCTGTTCGAAGCCGGCGCTCCGGGACCGCTCAGTGCCGAGGCACAGGCCCTGTTCAATGGCGGCACCGACGCCCTGAATGCCGTCATCGCCGCGCAGGTTCCCGAAGACGGGGTGTTTGTGGACGTGGTGGACGAGTTTGCCGGGCACGGTGTCGGTTCCGCCGATTCGTGGATCATCTTCGACACTGCAAGCCCGTACAACCTGCACCCCACGGAGACGGGTTACCGGGAGGGCTACACCGCGGCCATCCTCGAGGACGCAGGCAGCGAGTTCGGGGTCGGCTGCCGGCGAGGGCACCATCGGTAGCGCCACCTTCCGTACGGGTCGACCCAGCCACAGAAACCGTTCTCAGGAGGCCGGCAGCGGAACCGCGTGGCCGAACCGGAAGAGGTTCTGCGGATCGTAGGCGGCCTTGGCCGCCTGCAGCCGTCCGAAAACCTCCGGATCCCACGCAGGCTGGGCGCCCGCCTCCGTGCGTGCCGGTCCGCTGAGGTTGACCAGCGCACCCGCAGTGTAGGGGCCGACGACGACGTCGAGCAGATCCAGGGCCGCTGCTGTGGCGTCCGCAGCCGGCGGGACGTTGAGTCCCACGGAGTAGAGGTTGAAGCCTGCCTGCCGGCCGGACACCGCATCCTCGAACGGAGGATCCAGAGCCAGGGATCCGCCCATCAACCGGATTTCCGTCATCATCAGCGGAGTATGCGATCCCGGCCCCACCTGGCCCAGCAAACCGGCCGCCAGTTCATCGGGCAGCTCGGCCAGCAGGGTCCCGCGGTCCAGGCCGGGCACCGGTTCGTCCGGATCCATGTGGATGCTGCCTACTGCCCCGTAGTCCATCGGCCCGGCCGTATCCATGAAGGGCGCGGATACATGCCGCATGGGTTCCAGCAGCGTGTCGCCCTCTTCCCGGCTGCCGAACACCGCGAACCGCAGGTGCACCGGCGCGGTACCGCGCAGTTCCTCGGGAAGGAACGGGACATCCGGCAGGTGCAGGAAGGCCAGGGACGCTGAAACATCCGTCGGCAGCTGGGGTGTCCAGGCTCGGAACGCAGCCAGCACCTCCGGACCGGCATCTTCCGGGTACATGATGCCGCCGCCGTAAAACTCCCGGAACGGGGTCAACCCGAGCGTCATGGACGTGATGACGCCGAAATTGCCCTTGCCGCCGCGCAGCGCCGCAAACAACCCGGCGTCTTCGGCGCTGCCTCCTTCGAGGTGCCTCAGGCTGCCGTCGGAAGTCACTACATCGATAGCCTGCACATGGTCGCTGGCGAATCCCAGCGCCCGGCCCATCAGCGGCAGCCCTCCGCCGGCCGAGTAGCCCACCACTCCCACGGTTCCGGAGGAGCCGTGCGGGCCCGTAAGCCCGAGCAGCACTGTCTCCTCCAGCACGGAGCGCCAGCGGACGCCGGCACCCACAGTGACCGTGCCGGCGTCGGGGTCCACCGCCAGGTCCTGCAGCCGGGAGGTGTTGATCAGCAGGCCCTCGTCCATGAAGGCGGCAGCACCGTGGCCGGTCGCCTGCATCCCGACAGGAATGCCGCGCTCAGCTGCCCAGCGGACGGCATTCTGTACATCCTCGACGCCGGCTGCCCCGAGCACGGCATCGGGACGCTGGATCACCGAGGGGTTGAAGCCGGCGGTGTCGACGGCGTACCCCGGTTCCCCGGGGCTGTTCAGCGGGCCGTGGACAACGTTGCGGAGGGTTTCGAGGTCGGCTGCCTGGATCATCTTTGGCTCCTTGTGGGCGGGTGTCCGCGGCCGCCGGGCCCGCGGACCGGAGATGCCGCCAAAAAATGCTAGGCACCGAAGTGCTTCCCTGCCTAGCCCCGCCGGACAATTTCCGCTAGCTCCCGAGCACCTCCGCCAGGTCGAACTTCACCGGTTCCTCCAACTGCTCATAAGTGCAGGATTCGGGCGTGCGGTCCAGCCGCCAGCGGGAAAACTGGGCCACATGGCGGAACCGCTCCCCCTCCATGTGGTCGTAGCGCACCTCCACCACCCGTTCCGGGCGCAGCGGCACGAAAGAGAAGTCCTTTTTCCCGCTCCATCGGCTGCCCTCGGAGTTGCGCGGGGTGCGCGTCCCCTTCTCCTGCTCCCCCTCGGCCCACGGGTGTCCGTCCTCGACGGCGACCAGCGGCTGGAGTTCCTCGAACAGTTCCCGGCGGCGGTCCATCGGGAAGGAACTTGCCGCCCCCACGTTCACCAGCACGCCGTCGTCATTGTAGAGCCCCAGCAGCAGGGAGCCGATCAGATCGGGGCCGGACTTGTGCACCCGGTAGCCGGCGAGCACGCAGTCCGCCGTGCGTTCGTGCTTGAGCTTGGCCATGGTGCGCTTGTTCGGCGCGTAGGGGCCGGCCAGGGGTTTGGCCACCACACCGTCCAGGCCGGCACCTTCAAAACGGCCGAACCAGTCCTGCGCCCGGTCGGCGTCGTCGGTGGCGGCGGTGACGGACACCGGTGCCTGCGCCGTTTTCAACGCCTGCACCAGGGCCTCCCGGCGTTCGGAGAACGGCCGGTTCCGGTAGTCGACGTCGCCCAGGGCCAGCAGGTCGAAGGCCACGAACCGGGCCGGAGTTTCCTCCGCGAGCAGCTTCACCCGGCTGGCGGCGGGATGGATCCGCTGCTGCAGCAGTTCGAAGTCCAGCCGTTTGCCGTCCGGAGCCACCATAACTATCTCGCCGTCCAGCACGCACCGCTCCGGCAGGTTCGCTTTGAGCGCTTCGACGAGTTCGGGGAAATACCGCGTCATCGGCTTTTCGTTCCGGGAGCCGATCTCGATGTCGTCGCCGTCCCGGAAAATGATGGACCGGAATCCGTCCCATTTGGGTTCGTACAGGTAGTCCCCGCGGGGCAGGGCGCTGACGGATTTGGCCAGCATCGGCGCAACCGGGGGCATCACTGGAAGGTCCATGTGCCCATTCTTATCCGATTGCGGCCGGTTCCCCCAGCCCTGCGGTGAAGGCCGTGAGCAGGTCGCGGCCCTGCTCCCAGTAGCCCACCCCGCTCTTTTCGTTGATGTGGGCGAGCTCGCCGGCGTTGATAACGGGCAGTTTCCAAGCCGCAGCGATGCTTTGGGCGGACGGCAGCGCACAGTACGGATCGCTCTCGCTGGCAATCAGGAGGCCGGGCACTGGCAGTTCCTGCATCCGCGGATTCCGGAACGTTTCCGCGGCCTGCGGAAACGAGGCGGCAACGGGATCCGGCGGGCTGACCAGGAACACTCCGCGGGCGCCGTCGGGGTTTCGATGCAGCCACTCCACCGCGGCCAGGCAGCCCAGGCTGTGGGCCACGAGGACCGTCTGCCCCTTCTGCGCGCCGGCGGCCCGGTCCAGCGCCGCCATCCAGTCCTGAAGCTCGGGTTCATCCCACGACGACGGCGCGATGCGGGTGACGTCCGGCAGCTCCGCTTCCCAGCGGCTCTGCCACTGCTCCGGCGGTGAGCCCTGATAGCCCGGGACCATGGTGATGTGCATGAGGGCTGTTTCCTTTCGCTGGTTCGGCGCAGGTGACCGGGAATACTGCCGACGCTTCCGGCGCTGGAGCTTTTATGAAGAAAATAGGATTCCTGTCCTTCGGACATTACCGGAATGCTGTGGGGTCGATGACTCCCAGTGCGCAGGACGCAATACTGCAGCAGATTGAGCTGACGGTCGCCGCCGAGGAAATCGGCGTCGACGGCGCGTATATGCGGGTGCACCACTTTGCCCCGCAGTTCTCCGCCCCCTTCCCCATGCTCGCCGCCATGGCCGCGCGGACCAGCAGGATCGAGCTGGGCACGGGAGTGATCGACATGCGCTACATGAATCCGCTGGCGATGGCAGAAGACGCCGCAGTGGCGGACCTGATCAGCGGCGGCAGGCTGCAGCTCGGCATCAGCCGGGGATCCCCCGAGCCCGCCCTGCGCGGTTATGAGTCCTTCGGCTACGTTCCCGGCCCGGATTCCTCCGACGCCGACATGGCCCGGCAGCACACCGAAGTGTTCCGTGCCGCCATTGCCGGCGCCGGAGTGGCGCAGGCCGATCCGGCCATGACCGGCAGCACCGGAGCCATGGCCATTGACCCGCTGTCCCCCGGACTGCCGGAGCGGATCTGGTGGGGGTCCGGGACCCGGGCCACCGCCAAGTGGACCGGTGAGCAGGGCATGAACCTGATGAGCTCCACGCTCCTGACCGAGGACACCGGGGTGCCGTTCGACCAGCTGCAGGCCGAGCAGATTGCGGTGTACCGGAAGGCCTGGGCCGACGCCGGACACCAGGGCACCCCGCGGGTGTCCGTCAGCCGCAGCATCATTCCGCTGGTGACCGGGCAGGACCGGCACTACTTCGGGCTGCGCGCGCAGGCCGAGGGCCGGGACCAGGTGGGCCACCTCGACGGCGGATTGGCCCGGTTCGGGAAGAGCTACATCGGTGAACCGGACGTCATTGCTGCCGAATTGGCCGCGGATGCTGCGGTGCAGGAAGCCGACACTGTCCTGGTGACCGTGCCGAACCAACTGGGCGTGGAGTACAACGCGCATTTGCTGGAGAGCATCGTCAAGCTTGTGGCGCCGGGGGCCGGCTGGCGGTAAGTCTCGTCTGGCCCGGGTCCGCCCGGTCCTCCGGGTCCAGCCGGGTCCGCCGGGTCCGCCGGGTCCTCCGGGTCCAGCCGGGTCCGCCGGGTCCGCCGGGTCCTCCGGGTCCGCCGGGTCCGCCGGGTCCTCCGGGTCCAGCCGGGTCCGCCGGGTCCGCCGGGTCCTCCGGGTCCAGCCGGGTCCGCCCCCTGCGGGGCTGGAACGGCGGCAACGAAATTCCCCGCTCGCAGAGCTCGCGGGAAATATTAAAGCCGCCTTCCTCCAGCCCCTCCGGTGGCGGCGCGTGGTGTCCAGCACCTTCCGGGGCGGGCTGGGCCCAGCTCCTCCGGTGGCGGTTGTAGGTGCCGGAGCGCCTTCCTCCAGGCCCTCCGGCCGCGGGCAGCGTCCCAACCAGGACGCGGCCTGCGTACATCTTCGACTGGGAGGGACGGGCGTCGCCCCCGAGGTCCTCGCGCCGACGGAAGGCGAGGTGCAGAACGTAGGCACCGGACGGCAGGCGAGGTGCAGAACGTAGGCACCGGACGGCAGGCGAGGTGCGGAACGTAGGCGCCGGACGGACCGGGTTAGGCGGCTTTAATAATCCTTGCGAGCTCTGCGAGCAGGGATTTTCGTTGCCGCCGTTCCGGTCCGCCCGGCGCACCCCCACACGACGCACGCCCACCCAGCGGCACCCTCTGAAACGGTCCACTGTCGAAATGTCAGTGGCCTCCGCTAGAGTAGTTTTCAGCTTCACGAGATGTGGCCTTCGCCCGGTTTACCGGGCACAAAAGCTCCGACTGGCCCCACACCAACCCCATTGTTCGGCGGGTGGTTCGGATGACGAAGCGGCCTGCGTCATTCGTCGCAGGCAAGGACAACCTGCAAAGGAACCCACTGTGAGCATCTCCAGTGTCAGCAAATCCGGTCTCAGCAACTGCAGCGGCTTCGCCCCCGGGCACAACATCCATTGGATCCACAGCCGCCGCCTCGAGGGCTGGGAACAGTGGTCGGACGTCGAAGTCACGGCGGATCCGCAGCTGGACCTCATCTACCTGGTGTCCGAAGGTACCCAGCACCTGATGTGGTTCCACAATGTTCCGGCCGTCGCCACCGCGCTCGCGGCCGCCGTCGATACCCCGCAGTGGTGCCAGCGCTATTCCACACTGATGGTGCCCGGCGGATTCGACTCGGATGCCCGGAGTTCTTTTTTCTACTTGGCCCGGCCGGAACGGGTGGTTCCATGCAACGGCTCCCTGGTTCGGGCCCCGGAAACTGAGCGGATCGAAAAGGCCGGCTCCTAGCCTTTTGCCCGGCTCCGGGATTCGTATGAATGCCGGAGCCGGGCAAGCGCGCTGAACTGAGCAGTCTCGAATACCCGTGGCCCGGAGCGGCCGCGAACCTACGCTGGGCGCCATGGCATACAACGTACAAATCTGTGTGGACTGCACCCATGCCCTCAACCAAGCGGATTGGTGGGCCGAAACCCTCAAATGGGCCAGGGAACCCACCGACCAGGAGGTCCTCCAATCCGCCCTGGACCAGGGCCTCGCCTCACCGACGGACGTAGTGGAACACCACGGCGTCCGGGTCTGGCGGGATGTCGCTGCCATTTGCCCGCCCGACCAGGTGGGCCGGCGCGGGCGGCTGCGCATCCTGTTCCAGACGGTGCCGGAACCCAAGACGGTCAAGGACCGGATCCACCTCGACGTGATTCTGGATGACATGGCCAAGGAGGAAGCACGCCCCAGGTTGGAACAGCGGGGAGCCACCTTCCTTTATGAAGCCAGCCAGGGGCCGCAATCCTGGTACACCATGGCCGACCCGGAAGGGAACGAATTCTGCATCGGTTGACGACGCCGGTACTCACCCTTGTAGAGAAGGCGGACGCTGGGACGCGGCAGCTACGCAGGCAGCAGCTACTGCTGCAACAGCTCCGGCGGCACGCTGTAGAGGAGGATGACGCCCAGCAGGTTCTTCGCGGCGTGCACACCGTAGGAAAGCATGAAGTTGTTTCCGGCCCAGACGTAGATGCCTACGAGGGTGGCGCCCATCGCCAGGTAGGGCATCAGCACCGGCAGGGTCAGGGATTCCTTGCCCACAATGTGGATGGAGGCGAATAACAGGACCGACAGGATGCAGCATCCCCAGAGGTTCCAGTACCGGCTGAGCTTGCCGATCAGCAGGTGGCGGAAAATGTACTCCTCGACAAAGGGCGCCAGCACCACCAGCAGCGGCACCACCAGCCACGGCGATACGGACCCCACAAATCCCTCGACGGCTTCCTGGTTCACCGCCGTTTCGACCTGCCCGCTCAGCAACGCCCCGATCATGGTGACAATGAGCATGACGAGGACGCCGGCCGGAATCAGGGACAGGGACAGCACCGGCCGGGTAGCCAGAATCTTCGTTTCCCGCACCACGTAGGGCCGGGCCGCGAGGAAAGCCAGGAGGCCTGCGACCCCGTAAAACGCCAGGTTCAGGACGTAGGCGGCTGCAACCGGATCCGGAACCAGCATCACCAGGACAGGCATAACGAGTCCAGGCGCAAAGCTCAGGACCAGCAGGAACACCACGTAGAAACCTGCTGCCACGGCGTCACGGCGGGTGAAACGGTAGGAAAGCCACGGAATGTGGGCCGCAGGTCGCCCCGGAGGGCCGGTCCGGTATTCGTTCGCTGTCATTACCTCAGGATATGGGCCGTTCCGCCGGGATACAGCCCTCGCTAGCTCAACTCCGCGATCACCGGCGGCATGGCCTCGAGCAGCTCCCGCGCCAGGAAGCTGAGCGGTCCCCGCGAGGCGGAGAGCCGGTCCCCGCTCACCGCGTGCAGATAGGTGCCCCAGCACGCTGCCTGTTCCGGCGTCGCACCGCGGGCAAGGAACCCGCCCACCGCACCGGCAAGGACATCCCCGGACCCGGAAGTTCCCAGGCCCGAGTTCCCGGCCGGCACTTCCCAGCTCCTTCCGTCAGGAGCGGTAATGACGTTGTGCGCGCTGACCACCGCCCGGTATTTCCGTGCCACCTCCAGGGAGGCTTTCGGCAGGTCCAGGGAGTCTTCGTCGGCATCCTCGTCCTCGAGGAGGCGCAGGATTTCAGCACCGTTCGGGGTCAGGACCAGCCGGCCGGCCAGGGTGTCGTAAAGTTCCGGCAGCCCGGGCAGCACTCCGAGGGCAAAGGCGTCCAGTACCACCTGTGTCTTTTCCCCGAGCAGCGGAACCACTGACCGCAGGAGCGCTGCGGCCTGCTCGGCGTCGTCCAGGCCGGGGCCGATCACTACTGCCGACGCCGTCGAAAGATCGGATTCGAGCCGCTTGCCGGCCGCCGCGCCGTCAATCCCGCCGTCTTCCTCCGGCAGTCCCACCACCCCGGATTCGGGGATGGCCACGGCGACGGCGATCGCCGCCGATTCCGCCAACCCCATGGTCAGGCGGCCGGCGCCGACCCGCAGTCCGGCAAGCCCGGTCAGCATCACCGCTCCCGGGGTGCTGCGCGCTCCGCCGATCACCAGCACGGTGCCGCGGTCCTCCTTGCCGGAGGCCTCGGTGGAAAGCCGCCAGCCTCGCAGCAGTGCGGGGGTAACAAGCTCAACGGGGGTGGATGTCATCGGTTTCTCCTGCATGTTCGGTTACCGGTGCTCCGCTGTCCTGCAGGTGGAGCACGCTGTTGAAGGTGTGTAGTTTCCAGGGCCCGGTGCCGGTGGGGCGCACCAGCCGGGTGACTGAGCCGTTCCGCACGCTGTTGGCGGCGGCGGTGTCCAGCAGTTCCTGCTCGCTCATCCGTTCCAGCACGTAGCGGATCAGCAGGATCACGGCGTCGTGGCAAACCACCGCCACACGCTTGCCGTCTTCCTCGTCGTCGAGGTCCCGGAACACCGACCGCAGCCGCAGCGCGACGTCGGCCCAGGACTCGCCGCCCGGCGGACGGTAGGCGAATTTCCCCAGCCAGGACCGGCGTTCGGCTTCCCCGGGGAAACGCGCCACGACGCCGGCGGAGGTCAGCAGATCCAGGATCCCGAGTTCCCGGTCCCGCAGGCGCTCATCAATCCGCATGCCACCGGTGAGGCCGGCCAGCCCCGCCAGTTCGGCCGTCTGCCTGGCCCGCAGGTAGGGCGAACACCAGACGGACTCGGGCAGCTCTTCGGCGGGAAGCCCGGCAATCCAGCGGCCAAGCGCTGCCGCCTGCTGCTCGCCGTCGGAGCTGAGCGGGACATCGGGGTCCCGCCAGGGAAGGTCGATACGTTCGGCGCCCTCGCGGCCTGCGCGGGTAGCGGCCACGTTGCCGGCGGATTCACCGTGGCGGACCAGAATCAGTTCAGTTGCACCCATGCTCCGACTCTACCCGCCGGTCCCCGGAGGCCAAGGGCTCAGGTACCGGAGCGGGTATCCACCTTGCCGCCGTTGCGCACCGT
The DNA here is from genome assembly GCF_024385485.1 of Arthrobacter sp. zg-Y1116. NCBI lineage: Bacteria > Bacillati > Actinomycetota > Actinomycetes > Micrococcales > Micrococcaceae > Arthrobacter > Arthrobacter sp. zg-Y1116. Next base: position 608,003 of record NZ_JANFLR010000001.1, read on the forward strand.
GAACGTCAGCAGCAGGGCGACGGCTGCAAAGGCCGCTAGCAGCATCAGGCCCACGAAATAGCTGCGGTTCGCCGGATCATAGGTTGCCCCCATGAGCAGCGGAGGGAAGTAGCCGCCGAGCCCGCCGGCGGCGGCAATAATCCCGCCGACGGTGCCCACGTCCTGCGCCGGAGCGGCACGGCCCACCCAGGCGAACACTCCGCCGGTGCCCAGCCCCAGGAACAAGGCCATCAGGATGAACGCCGTACCGTAGACCTCCTCCTCCTCCGGCCGGAGGGCAACAATAACGGCCAGGACTGCCGTGCCGGCAAAGGAAGCGAGCGTGACCAGTTTCGGCCCGACCTTGTCCGCGATGGTGCCGCCGATCGGCCGGGCGATGACGGCGGCCACGGCGAAGCCTGCGGTCCTGGTTCCTGCCGCGGTCGCATCGTAATCGTAGACATTGCCCAGATAGGTGGGCAGGTAGTTGGAGAACGCCACAAACGCACCGAACACCACGCCGTACAGGAAGCACAGCTGCCAGGTGACGCGCAGGGTGAAGGCGTGGGTGATCTTCGGCAGCACCGGTTCCGTGGGTCTTGACCAGGCCGGGGATTCGCGCAGGATCAGCCAGCTCAGCACTGCCATGGCCGCGACGACGACGGCGATGGTGATGTGGGTGCCCATGTAGCCGACGGCGGCCACCAGCCGCGGGGTGAAGAACGCCGACACGGCCGTCCCCACCATGCCGGCCCCGAACACCCCGGTGGCGAAGCCCTTCCGGCTGCGTTCGTACCAGGCGGAGCAGAAGGGGATGCCGATCGCGAAGACGGTCCCGGCGATGCCGAGGAAGAACGCGATGACCACCAGGAAGGGGAAGTTACCCTGCTGGCCGACGATTCCGGTGAGCAGTACCAGCGGCGCCGTCACTCCCAGGATCACGGTGAACATAACGCGGCCGCCGTAGCGGTCCGTCAGGGCGCCGACGGGGATCCGGGCCACCGAGCCGACCAGGATCGGCATGGCCACAAGGACCGAGGTTTGTCCGGCACCCAGGTCCATGTCTGCGGCGTAGCGGCTGGAGAGCGGTCCGATGATCGTCCAGGCCCAGAACCCCACTGTGGAGGCGATGGTTGCGACGATCAGGTTCCGCAGCTGGCCGGACCGGAGGTCTGCGCCTGCGGCCGGAGGAGAAGATGCTGTGGACATGGCTGCCTGCCTTCCGCCAGATGAACTCGGTTCCTAAGGTGTGCCCGGGCGGTCCCGGTCGGGGGTCCCCACGGGGTCCCAGCCGCCGCGCGGCGTCCTAGCCCCCGGAACCGGCCGCCGGCCCCGTGAGCGGTAGACGATGTAGGGCCGGAACAGGTAGTGCACGGGCGCGGTAAACGCATGGACCAGCCGGGTGAAGGGCCAGAGGGCAAAGAGCACCAGCCCGAAGACCGTATGGATCTTGAAGGACATGGAGGCAGCCGTCATTCCCGTGATGTCGGGCTGCAGGATGAAGATGGAGCGGAACCACGGCGCCACGGTGTCCCGGTAGTTGACGATGTTCGTGTCGAAAACGGAAAAGACCGTGGTCGCGAGTCCGGTCAGGATCGCAGCCAGGAGGAAGATGTACATCCCTTTGTCATTGCGGGTGGTGGCCATGAAGACCGGGCCGGTGGTCCGGCGTCGGTAAATCAACAGCACTATCCCCACCAGCGTGGCTACGCCCGCCAGGATGCCCACGCTCAGGGCAAAGAAATGGTAGGTGTCCTCGTTGAGCCCGATCGCATCCATCCAGGTTTTCGGAATCACCAATCCGACGAAATGCCCCACAATCACCGCCAGGATCCCGAAGTGGAAGAGCGGGGAAGCGATGCGCAGCAGCCGGGACTCGTAGAGCTGGGATGACCGGGTGGTCCAGCCGAACTGGTCATACCGGTACCGCCAGATGGAGCCGAGCACCAGGATGGCCAGCACCAGATAGGGCAGCACTCCCCAAAGCATGACGTCGTCCACACCCACCTGCACGTTCCCCGGCGGCGGCACGTCCAGCGGTGCGGGTACGGCAGTCATGGGTGGCTCCTTTCGCTCACCGGCAGCAGCCGGGAGCTGTACGGTTCCAGCCCCACGGTTTCGGTGGGCGGGCCGTAGCCCGCCGTACGCATCACGGCGGCCTGGGTCTCAGGTGACACACCGGGAAGGGTGGAGCAGACCAGGGTGAGGACGCCCTCGTAGGGCAGGTCGTCGTCCCGCAGGGCCAGCCGGAGCAGTTCCACTGACGGACGGTAGCGCTGCAGCAGTTCGTAACCGTCCTCCGGAGAAACCTTGGCGGCGAATTCCAGCACCAGGGGCAGGTAGTCCGGCAGCTCGGTGCCTTCCGGCAGCACACCGTGGGAGCGGTAGATCTCCTTGAAGGCGGCGAGTGCCTCGCCCCGGCGGCGGGTATCCCCGTCGGTCCAGTAGGTCAGGTGCAGGCTGTGCCGCTTGGACAGGTCGAATTCCTGCACATAGGCCGCCTGCACATCCGGCAGCGGCCGGGACGACAGCCAGGCGAAGAGCGGCTCCAGCTCCTCCGCCGGTGCCCCGGCTTCAGCCAGGGCCGCGCGGATTCCCGGGATCAGTTCCACCAGCTGCTCGTCCGGGTATTCGAGCAGCAGGGCAGCGGCCTGCCGGATCACCCGGCTGCGGCCCGGCCGGGCATCGGCGTAGGGCTCGGGCGCCAGGGTGCCCTTCCCGGGTTTGCCGAGCAGCTTCTCCAGCAGGCTCATTTATCAGCCCTGCCTTGATCCGAACCGGGCCCGTCGCCCTCAGCCTGGTCGTAGCCCGCGCCCATGCCCTCGCCGGCACCCTCATCGGGTGCGCCGCGGTTGTTGTTGGCCGGAAACAACCCCTGCGGAGAGCCCCGTCCATCCCAGTTGAGCAGGTTCACCCGCCCGCCCAGGTTGCCGTTGCCCGTCGGGTCCTCCCCGCGCTGCCGGGCCTGCAGGGCCTCGAAGTTCTCCACCGCCACGGGCATCGGCCGCCCGGAAGCCTCGCCGAAGACCCCTGTCTGCCCCATCCCGGGGCCGCCCTCCACATCCAGGGAACAGCCGATCTCCTCAAGGTTGTGCGCGTCCTCCGCGTGCGCGGCGGGAATCACGTACCGCTCCTCGTACTTCGCAATGGCCATCAGCCGGTACATCGCGACAATCTGCGCGCCGGTCATGCCGACGTCGGCCGCGATCCGCTCGTCAGGCTCATCACCCAGGGTGATGTTCCGCATGTAGGCGCGCATGGCGGCGAGTTTCCGCAGCACTGCGGTGACCAGGTCCGTGTCCCCTGCTGTGAACAGTTCGGCGAGGTATTCCACCGGAATCCGCAGGGCCTCGATGGCGCCGAAGAGATTCTCCGCCGCTTCGCCGTCGTGCCCCTGCTCCTTCAACACGTCCACGATCGGGGACAGCGGCGGCACGTACCAGACCATCGGCATCGTGCGGTATTCGGGGTGCAGCGGCAGCGCCACCCGCATTTCCTTGGCCAGGGCGTAGACCGGCGAGCGCCGCGCGGCGTCCAGCCAGTCCTCCGGGATGCCTTCGGCCCGGGCGCCGGCAATGACCTCCGGATCATTGGGGTCCATCATCAGGTCCAGCTGCGCCTCGTAGAGGTCCTGCTCGTTGGGCACGGACGCGGCTTCGGTGACCCGGTCGGCGTCGTACAGGAAGATCCCGATGTACCGCAGCCGGCCCACACACGTTTCGGCGCAGACCGTGGGGATGCCCACCTCGATGCGCGGATAGCAGAACGTGCACTTCTCCGCCTTGCCGGAGCGGTGGTTGAAGTACATCTTCTTGTACGGGCAGCCGGTGATGCACTGCCGCCAGCCCCGGCAGCGGTCCTGGTCCACCAGCACAATGCCGTCCTCTTCGCGTTTGTAGATTGCGCCCGATGGGCAGGAAGCCATGCAGGAGGGATTCAGGCAGTGCTCGCAGATCCTCGGCAGATAGAACATGAAGGTGGAATCGAATTCCAGCTTCACCTTCTCCTCCGCGTCCCGGCGCATTTTCTCCAGCACCGGGTCCTGCCCGCCGGTGCGCTCGGACCCGCCCAGGTCATCGTCCCAGTTGGCCGACCAGGTGATTTTCATGTCCTTGCCGGTGATCAGGGACTTGGGCTTGGCCACGGGAAAGTCGTTGCCGGCCGGTGCGTTGATCAGGTTTTCGTAGTCGTAGGTCCAGGGCTCGTAGTAGTCGTTCAGCTCCGGCTGGACCGGGCTGGCAAAGATGCCGAAGAGCTTGGCCAGCCTCCCGCCGGCTTTGAGCTTTAGCCTGCCGCGGTTGTTCAGCTCCCAGCCGCCCTTCCACCGCTCCTGGTCTTCGTACCTGCGCGGATACCCCTGCCCGGGCCGGGTTTCCACGTTGTTGAACCACACGTACTCGGTGCCGGCCCGGTTGGTCCAGGCCTGTTTGCAGGTCACCGAACAGGTGTGGCAGCCGATGCACTTGTCCAGCGCCATCACCATTGCTGTCTGCGCCATGATCCGCATCAGTACTGCACCTCCTGGGAACGTTTACGCACCACGGAGACAATGTCCCGCTGGTTGCCGGTGGGGCCGAGATAGTTGAAGGCCCAGGACAGCTGGGCATACCCGCCGATCATGTGGGTGGGTTTGACCAGGATCCGGGTCACGGAGTTGTGGATGCCGCCGCGCCGGCCGGTGGCTTCGGACTTGGGCACATCGATGATGCGTTCCTGCGCGTGGTAGACGTAAATCACTCCGGCCGGCATCCGGCTGCTGACAATCGCCCGGCCCACCAGCACCCCGGAGTTGGACACGCATTCCACCCACTCGTTGTCCGATACCTCGATCAGGGCGGCGTCCTGCGGGCTCATCCAAACCGAGGTTCCGCCGCGGGACAGCGAGAGCATCAGCAGGTTGTCCTGGTATTCGGAGTGGATGGACCACTTGTTGTGCGGGGTCAGGTAGCGCACTGCCACGGAGAGCTCCCCGCGGGTGCCCAGCTGCGGTTCCCCGAACAGGCGGTGCATGTCCAGCGGAGGCCGGTAGATCGGCAGGGCCTCGCCCATGTCCAGCATCCAGTCATGGTCGAGGAAGAAATGCATCCGCCCGGTCAGGGTGTGGAAGGGCTTGAGCCGTTCGATGTTGATCGTGAACGGTGCGTAGCGCCGGCCCCCGGTCTCGGAGCCGGACCACTCCGGGGAGGTCAGCACCGGCGTCGGCCGGTCCTGGGTGTCTCGGAAGGTGATCTGCCGGTCCTCGGCACCCTCGGCCAGATCCACGAGCGGCGTTCCGGTCCGTTTCTCCAGGGTCCGGAACCCCTGCACGGCCAGTTCCCCGTTAGTGGTACCGGAGAGGAGCAGGATCGCCTCGGCCATGCGGGCGTCGGTGTCCACGGCCGGGCGGCCCGCCGCTGCACCCCGGTCAAAGACGCCGTGCTTGCGGGCCAGCTGTTCCAAGGGCCGCGTCACGTCGTACTTGACGTATTTGGTGGTGAATCCCAGTTTGTCCGCCAGCGGTCCGACGGCGGCGAACTTCTCGGCGATGGCCGTATAGTCCCGCTCCACCACGGCAAGGGAGGGCAGGTTCTTTCCCGGAACCGCGGGGATGTCGGTGCCCTTCCAGTCCGGGGCGTTCCCGCCGGGCTGCGCGATCTCTCCGGGCGTGTCATGGGTCAGCGCCGTGGCCACCATGTCCTTCCGCACGCCGAGGTGCGTGGCGGCCTGCCGGGAGAACTCCTCCGAGAGCAGGCGGAACAGGTCGTAATCCGTCTTCGCTTCCCACGGCGGCGGGATGGCGGGCGTGAACGCGTGCACGTAGGGGTGCATGTCCGTGGAGGAAAGGTCGTATTTCTCGTACCAGGTGGCAGCGGGAAACACGACGTCGGACAGCAGCGTGGAGCTCGTCATCCGGAAGTCGGCGGAAACCAGCAGATCGAGCTTGCCCTGCGGCGCGTCTTCACGCCAGACGACGTCGCGCGGCCGGGACTCGCTGTGATCCGCGCCCATCACGTTGTTCAGCGTGCCGAGCAGGTGTTTCTGGAAATACTCCTCCCCCTTGGCGGAGGAGCCCAGCAGGTTCGACCGCCACAGGATCAGCGTCCTCGGCCAGTTTTCCGGAGCGTCCACGTCCTCCACGGCAAACCGCAGCCGCCCGTCCTTGAGTTGCTGCGCCACCCACCCCGGCTCGTCGGGCGCCTCGCCCCGGGCCACCCCTGCAGCCGCCTCGTCGGCAACATCGAGGGAGTTCTTCGCATCGAACTGGGGGAAGAAAGGCATCCAGCCCATCCGGGTGGACTTCGCGATGACGTCGGCGGTGTGCAGACCGCGCAGGTGTCCGCTGGCCAGGGGTGACTGCATCGAGTCGGAGGAATAGCCGTCGGAACGGAACTGGTCGGTATGCATGTACCAGAACGCGGTGCCGATCATAAAGCGCGGCGGCCGGTTCCAGTCCCCGGCCGAAGCCATGGCCGCCCAGCCGGTGATGGGGCGGCACTTTTCCTGGCCCACGTAGTGCGCCCAGCCGCCGCCGTTGCGGCCCTGGCAGCCGCAGAGCATCAGCAGAGCCAGGATGGCCCGGTAGGTCACGTCCCCGTGGTACCACTGGCAGATGCCGGCGCCGAGGATGATCATGGACCGGCCGTTCGACTTCTCCGCGTTGGCCGCGAAGTCCCGGGCCGTGCGGATCACTGCCTCGGGGGCCACGTTGGTGACCTCCTGCTGCCACGCCGGAGTGTAAGGGGTTGCGGCGTCGTCGTAGCCCGCCGCCCAGTCCCCCGGCAGGCCGTTCCGCCCGAGTCCGTACTGGGCAAGCATCAGATCGAACACGGTGGTGACGGTTTTTCCCGCCACGGTGGTCACCGGCACGCCGCGGCGCAGGACGGACCCCGTGCCCCCGGGGTCCGTAAAGGCGGGCAGGTCCACCCGGCTGGTCCCCTGCCGGACGCTCGCGGCATCCGCGATGGACAGTGCCGGCACCACGCCCTGCAGGTCGAGGTTCCACTTGCCGGCGTCGGCCTCGTTGTACCGGAAGCCCACCGATCCGTTGGGCACTACCGGTGTGCCGGCCTCGCGGTCCAGCAGGACCGTCTTGAACGCGGAGTCGGAGGCCTTGGCTTCGCGGCGTCCCAGGTCCGCGGCGGTGAGGAACTTTCCGGGGACCACGGTGCCGTCGTCCCGCTCCTCGAGCGTGACGAGGAACGGCAGGTCGGTGTACTGCAGCACGTAGCCTTCGAAGAACGGCACGCGCCGGTCCACGAAGTTTTCCTTGAGGATCACGTGTCCCATGGCCATGGCGAGCGCGCCGTCGGAGCCGGCGGCGGCCGGCAGCCATTCGTCCGCGAACTTCGTGTTGTCTGCATAGTCGGGGCTGACGGAGACCACCTTGGTCCCGCGGTAGCGCCCTTCCACCATCCAGTGCGCATCCGGGGTGCGCGTCACCGGGATGTTGGAGCCCCACATCATCAGGTAGGTGGCATCCCACCAGTCCCCGGATTCGGGGACGTCCGTCTGGTCGCCGAACACCTGCGGGCTGGCCACGGGAAGGTCCGCATACCAGTCGTAGAAGCTGTTCATCACCCCGCCGATGAGGTTGATGAACCGCGCTCCGGCCGCGTGCGACACCATGGACATGGCCGGAATCGGCGAGAAGCCCGTGCAGCGGTCCGGTCCGTAGTTTTTGATCGTCGAAATGTGCGCTGCGGCCGTCATCTCCAGGGCTTCGGCCCAGCTGGAGCGCACCAGCCCGCCCTTGCCGCGGGCCTGCTGGTACGTCCGGCGGCGCTGCGGATCATTCACGATCTCTTCCCAGGCCAGCACCGGGTCCCCCGTGCGCTGTCTGGCCTCCCGGTACATTTCCAGCAGCACCCCGCGGATGTAGGGGAACCGGACCCTGGTGGGGGAATAGGTGTACCAGGAAAAGGCCGCACCGCGCGGGCAGCCGCGGGGCTCATACTCCGGCCGGTCCGGCCCCACCGAGGGATAGTCGGTTTCCTGCGCCTCCCAGGTGATGATCCCGTCCTTGACGTACACCTTCCACGAACAGGAGCCCGTGCAGTTCACGCCGTGGGTGGAGCGCACCACCTTGTCGTGGCTCCACCGGTTCCGGTAGAAGGCGTCCCCCTCACGGCCGCCTTCCCGGAACACGGCCCGTCCGTCACCCGTTTCATCCCACCGGGTGAAGAACCTGCCGAGAGAGAGCATTGCATCGGATGCGGGGCCATCGATCCCCGAAACGGAGCCAGCCATACCTACAAGCTTGGGGCAGGGCGCACGGACCCGACAGGGGTAAGCGGAGAACTGGCCCCGGAGCCGGGCACACCGGTGCCCGGGCGGGTGCTTCGCCGGACGGGAGCCCGCCGTCCGGCGGTTTTGCCCACTGGCGATAAACTCGGTTTGTGAGCACAGAACTTCCAGTACAGGTGTCCGATATCTTCGACCCGCAGCAGTGGCGTCTCGTTTCCGGGTTCGAGGACCTGCAGGACATGACGTACCACCGCCAGGTGGAGCGCGACGCCGACGGCGCAGTCGTGCGTGACCTGCCGACCGTGCGTATCGCGTTCAACCGGCCGGAGGTCCGCAATGCCTTCCGTCCGGGCACCGTGGACGAGCTGTACCGGGCCATGGACCACGCCCGGATGACGCCCGACGTCGCCACCGTCCTGCTCACCGGCAACGGCCCCTCCCCCAAGGACGGCGGCCACTCCTTCTGCTCCGGCGGGGACCAGCGGATCCGCGGCCGAGACGGGTACCGGTACGCCGAGGGAGAAACAAAGGAAACCATCGACCCGGCGCGCGCCGGCCGGCTGCACATCCTGGAAGTGCAGCGCCTGATGCGCACCATGCCCAAGGTGGTCATCAGTGTCGTGAACGGCTGGGCAGCCGGCGGCGGCCACAGCCTGCACGTGGTCTCGGACCTGACCATCGCCTCGCGCCAGCACGGCAAGTTCAAGCAGACCGACGCGACCGTGGGCAGCTTCGACGCCGGTTACGGCTCGGCGCTCCTGGCCCGGCAGATCGGGCAGAAAAAGGCCCGCGAGATCTTCTTCCTCGCCCGGGAGTACTCCGCCGAGGAGATGGTGGCCATGGGCGCCGTCAACGAAGCCGTAGACCACGCGGACCTCGAAAAGGTCGCCCTGGAATACGCCGCAGACATTGCCCGGCAGTCGCCGCAGGCCATCCGGATGCTCAAGTTCGCCTTCAACCTGGCCGACGACGGCCTGGCCGGGCAGCAGGTCTTTGCCGGCGAGGCGACGCGGCTGGCCTACATGACGGACGAGGCGGTGGAGGGCAAGGAAGCATTCCTTGCCAAACGCGACCCGGACTGGTCCTCGTTCCCCTACTACTTCTAGGACCCCCTTGGAACTGCTCCCAGTCCTGATTACCCCCGGCTTCGACGCCGGCATGCTCCTCTCCCCGCTTGCCGATGCCTTGGCCGGTGAAGGCCCCGCGGTGGCGCCGCACACCGATCCGGACCAGACGTTCGAGGGCGAACTGCCCAATGACGACATTGCCCTGGTGGTGAGCACCTCCGGCTCCACCGGCACCCCGAAGCAGACCATGCTCAGCACGGACGCGCTGGCTGCGTCCTCGATGGCCACCGCCATGGCCCTGAAGGCGGACGGGCAGTGGCTGGCGGCCCTGCCGGTCAACTACATTGCCGGCATCCAGGTCCTGGTCCGCTCCCTGTACGCCGGGACGCAGCCGGTCTTCATGGACCTGTCCGTGCCGTTCAGCGCCGAGGTGTTCACCCGCGCCGCCGAGGACATGACAGACCGCAACCGCTTCACCTCGCTGGTGCCCACCCAGCTCCACCGCCTGCTGCAGGATCCGGCGCCGGAAACCCTGCGCGTACTGCGCCGGTTCAACGCCATCCTGCTCGGCGGCGCTCCGGCCGGCGCTCCCCTGCTGGAAAAGGCCCGCGGCTACGGGCTGAACATTGTGACCACATACGGGATGAGCGAAACCTGCGGCGGGTGCGTTTACGACGGCGTGCCGCTGCCCGGCGTCGACGTCATCCGGTGGGAGGGGCGCCTCTGGATTGCCGGTGACGTCCTTTCGGACGGGTACATGGGCCGGCCGGACCTGACCGAGGACCGTTTCCGGTTCAACTCCGGACGCCGCTGGTTCCGCACGGATGACACCGGCACAGTGGATGACGCCGGCAGGGTCACCGTCTCCGGCAGGCTGGACGACGTCATTGTCAGCGGCGGGATCAAGGTCTCCGCGCAGGCCGTGGCCGAGGCAGTGGAGACGGTTGCCGGCGTCGACCAGGCCTTTGTGCTGGGCCTGGACGACGCCGAATGGGGCTCCCGGGTGGGCGCCGCCGTCGTGGGCAGCGTGGACCCCGAACTGATCCGAGATGCCGTCCGCTCCCGGCTGGGCGCCGCTGCCGTCCCGAAGGTGGTCCTGCTGCTTGAATCCCTGCCCTTGCTGCCCAACGGCAAGGCGGACCGCATGACGCTGCTGCGGCTGCTGGCCGCCGCGCGGCACTGACCCGTCTTTTACGCACCTGTCTCAACTCAAGAACTAAGGAACAACACCGTGGCTACAGCCGCCCAATGGTTAGAAGGCGCCCGCCCCAGGACGCTGCCGATGGCAATCGCGCCGGTCATTATCGGATCCGCCGCCGCGTACGACCTCGGGGGTTTCTCTCCCGTCCGTGCCGTCCTGGCCGCCCTGATTGCCGTACTGCTGCAGGTGGGCGTGAACTACGCGAACGATTATTCGGACGGCATCCGCGGCACGGATGACAACCGGGTGGGGCCGCTGCGGCTGACCGGTTCCCGGCTGGCGTCCCCGAAGCAGGTCAAGTACGCGGCGTTCGGTTGCTTCGCCGCCGCCATGCTGGCGGGAGTGGCCCTCGTGGTCCTGGCCGGCACGCCGTACCTGATCCTCGTGGGCATCGGCTGCGTTGCCGCTGCCTGGGGCTACACCGGCGGGAAGAACCCCTACGGCTACCGGGGGCTGGGCGACATCTTCGTCTTTGTGTTCTTCGGACTGGTGGCCACGCTGGGCACCACCTACACGCAGGCGCTGGAAATCAACACAGCCTCGGTGCTGGGCGCCATCGGCACCGGCCTGATCGCCATGGCCCTGCTGATGGCCAACAACGTCCGGGACATCCCCACGGACCGGGTGGCCGGCAAGCGGACCCTCGCCGTGCGGCTGGGCGACGGTGCGGCACGGATCAGCTACGTGATGATGCTGGCCCTGGCGCTGCTGCTGCCGCTCTTCATCGCGGGCAGCTACCCGTGGATCCTGCTGGTGCTGCTGCTCATTCCGGCGTGCATCCTGCCCTGCGGGCTGATGCTCACGGGTAAAAAGGGTTCCAGCCTGATCCCGGTCCTGAAGCACACCGGTCTGATCAACCTCGGCTTCAGCGTGCTCTACGGCGCCGGACTCGTCCTCACGCGGCTGCTGGCCTAGGTTTACCGCGTCGCCGCGGCAGGCTAGGCGTCGCGGCGGCGGTCGTTGTCGATCTGCACGTCCGGGTTCTCGGCCACCAAGGTGTCCTCCGCCGCGGAATCATCCAGTTCGCCGCGGTTGCGCTTGGGTGCACGTTCCTCGGTGAAGCGCCGCTGTACCGTACGGGCCGCTTCGTCCCGCATATCGCGGGCAAACAGGTAGGTCACGCACCAGGCCAGGACGGCGGCGGCAAGCGCCGAGAGCAGGAGGCCGAGTTGCAGCACCATGCAGATCACGAAGAAGACGGCCACCAAACCCAGGCGGAGAGCAGTAAATTTCCAGAAAGCCACGCCTTCATTCTAGGCGCTCGGCGTCCCCGGTGTTCCTTCCGTCCATCCGACGCCACGGACCGTGCCCTCCACTACAATGTCCGTATGCCCCGTCTTGTCTTGTTCGGCGTCATCATCGTCGCTGCCGTGATCATTTACGCCGTTATCGACTGCCTCATGTCCCGGGCAAACGAGGTGCGCAGCATCTCCAAGGTGTCCTGGATGTTCACCATCGTCCTCATTCCGGTCCTGGGCGCAGTGCTTTGGTTCCTGTTCGGCCGGCCCTCCGCCGGGCCCGGCCCGCGCGAGCCGCGGCGCCCCTCGGCGCCCGACGACGATCCGGAGTTCCTGCGCAATCTCGAGGTCCGGCGCCGCCAGGCACAGAAGGAAGCCGAGCTGCGGGCCCGGGAGGCCGCGCTGCGGGCCAAGGAAGAAGGCAGGGACAAACAGAACGACGACGGCAAGCCCGGCGCCTGAGGCCCCTGCAGCAACTTCGCAGCCATAGCTGCACATAAAAAGACCCGTTCCGGATGTCCCGGAACGGGTCTTTCCATGCCTGCGGGGCCGGGCAGCCAAGCCCTTGTGGGCTGGACCCGGGTTGAGTTAGACGCCGGAGTAGCTGTGCAGGCCGGAGAAGAACATGTTGACGATCGTGAAGTTGAAGACCACGCAGAGGTAGCCGACGATCGACAGCCAGGCGGAACGGGTTCCGGTCCAGCCGCGGGTGGCACGGGCGTGCAGGTAGCCTGCGTAGACCACCCAGATAACGAAGGTCCAGACTTCCTTGGTGTCCCAGCCCCAGTACCGGCCCCACGCCTGTTCGGCCCAGATGGAGCCGGCCATGAGGGTGAAGGTCCACAATACGAAAGCCACTGCGTTGATGCGGTAGGACAGGTTTTCCAGGCTCTGCGCGGAGGGCACGATGCGCATGAACGGCAGACGTTCCTTGCGGCCGGAGCGGATCCGGGTTTCGCGGTCCGCCTGCAGGAGCTGCAGGACGGACATGGCGAACGTCAGCGTGAACAGTGCGGACGCAATCACGGCAACCGAAACGTGGATGATCAGCCAGTAGCTCTGCAGCGCGGGAACCAGGTGCGCCACCGGCGTCGGGAACCCGATGGTGGCGGCCATCATCATAACCAGCACCAGGCCCACCACCACGGTGCCGAGGAAGCGCAGGTCCCGGCGGGTCAGCACCAGCAGGAACACCACGGCCACCACCAGGGCGCCCGTAGTGCAGAACTCGTACATGTTGCCCCAGGGAACCCGGTGCGCGGCCATGCCGCGGGTGATGACGCCGGCCGCGTGGACGGCTGCGGCCAGCACGGTCAGGGCAACGCCTACCCGGGCTGCGTTGCGCCGCGGACCGGTGTAGCCCATGGCGCTGTCAGCGGTCTGTGCCTCGCGGCTGCCGTCGGCATCCCAGTCCCGGGCGAAGCCGTTGCCGGAGCCGGCGGGAACGGCTTCACGCACGGCGGTCTTCTGTTCCAGCCGGCTCTCCACCGCCCGGATGGTCTTGCTGCTCTTTGCCAGGTCCCACGCGAACGCCAGGAAGGCGACCGTGTAGGCGAACGCCGCCAGCAGCATAAAGCGCTCACTGTAAAGGGCGAGGGTGTAATCGATGGAGGGCATTACTGGTCCTTACCTGGATTTTCTGCGGCATTGCTGTCCGCCGTTGCGTTTGCGGAGACGGTGGCCCGTCCAACATTCTGTCCTTCTGCGTCCTGCCGTGCCAACCACTTCTCCGCGAACAGTCCGCGGAGCGCAGCTGCTTCACTGGTCAGCCGGGGATCTTCGCCCCGGGCCAGCAGCCCGTATTCGACCATGACCCGTCCGTCGGGATGCTGGCCTGCCCGCACCCAGACCCGCCGACGTGCCAGGAACAGCGAGGCAGCCAGACCGGACAGGGAGAGCACGGCAAACACCAGGACGCCGGTCTTTCCCGGATCGTAGTGGATGTCCAGGGCGGCGTACCGTTTGAGGCCGTCGAAGGTGATGGATCCCTTGCCGTCGGGGAGTTCGTAGGTCTGGTTGGCGCCCAGCACAATGCCGCCGGCGTCGAGGTCGCGGTTGTTCAGCGGGGTCAGGTCTTCGGTTTCCAGCACGTAGACGTTGGAGGGCACACCTTCGTCCAGCCCCAGGTCGCCGTAGTAGGAGTTGAGGTTCAGCTGGGGGTTGATCGGATCCGGGTCGCCGGAGTAGCTGACTCCGGCTTCGTCGATCATGGCGGTGGGCAGGAAGAATCCGACGAAGCCGAGCTGGTCCGGCTTGGCGTCCGGGGCCTTGATCACGGCAAGGGAGGTGTACATGGCGTCGGTGGGAACGGCCACGACCGGGCCTTCCAGCGCCACGTTGCCCTCGCCGTCGCGCACGGTCACTACCGGGGCGTAGCCGTTGCCCACCAGGTACACCCGGGTGCCGCCCAGCGTCAGGGGCGAGTTGACCTTCAGGACCTGTTCCTCGGGCTCGGCCTCGGGGTCTTCTTTCACGGTCACGTTCGCCGTGAAGTCCAGGGGCTGTCCGTAGTGGGTCTCGGATTCGCGGTCGAACTCGATCTGGAAGTCGTCCAGTGTCAGCGAATAGGGGCTCAGCTGGGCTTCGGTGAAGTTGGAGCCGGGCGTGAAGGTGTCGTAGCTGACGAGGGTGTTGACGAAGGACTCCCCCTCCACCACGATCTTCTGTCCGCTGTAGCCGAACAACCCGCCCAGAGCCACGCAGGCCAGGACGCCGATCAGGCTGGTGTGGAACACCAGGTTGCCCAGTTCCTTGGCGAAGCCCCGTTCGGCTCCGACGGAGGGTCGGTCGCCGTCCGCGTCCCGGACATCCACACGGTAACCGCGGCGGCGCAGGATCTTCGCGGCGTCGCGCACGGCTTCGGCCGGCGTCATAGACATCGACGCCGGAACCGTCAGCGTGCCGTATTCGGGCATCCGGGAGAGACGGCTCGGGGTGCGCGGAGGCTTGGAACGCATGGCCTTGAAGTGGGCCTTGGCCCGGGGAATCACGCAGCCGATCAGCGAGATGAACAGCAGCAGGTAGATCGCCGAGAACCAGACGGAGGAATACACGTCGAAAAGCTGGAAGCGGTCCAGCCAGGGCCCGGTTTCGGGATTGTCCTTGATGTACTGCGTGACTACCGAGGGATCGGCGGGGCGCTGCGGAAACAGTGATCCGGGCACGGCGGCGACGGCGAGCAGCAGCAGCAGGAACAGCGCCGTCTTCATGCTGGTCAGCTGGTTCCAGGCCCAGCGCAGCGTGCCAAGCAGCCCCAGGGCGGGCAGCGCAACGTCATCCCGGCGTCCCTTGGCAGGGCGGGGGTTGGACGGGCGGGGCGTTGTTGCTTTGTCTGTCACGTCATCCGGTCCCGGGGTCAAGGTGTTCTCATTGGTCGTCTGTTCTTCACTGGGTTTCGGCATCAGATCGGCAGGGTCACGTTACCCAACCAACCTTGGAGCTGGTTGATCCACTGGTTCCAGACTCCGCTGACCATCAACAGGCCCAGGGCAATCAGCATGCCGCCCCCGAAACGCTGCAGGGCCAGCCGGTGCCGGCGGAAGACGCCAAGGGCTCCCATGCCGCGGCGGAACCCGACGGCAATGAGCAGGAAAGGCAGCCCCAGTCCGAGGCAGTACACGAAGGTCAGCAGGGCTCCCTTTGCGGCACTGGCGTCGCTGCCGGAGAAGGAAAGCAGCTGGACTGCCGAAAGCGTGGGGCCGATGCACGGTGCCCAGCCCAGCCCGAAGGTGATGCCGAGCACCGGAGCTCCCCAGAGCCCGGCCGGCGGCTTGGCTTCGATCTTGCGGTCCCGCTGGAACCAGCTCATGCCGCCCATAAACACGATGCCCAGCAGGATCACAACGAGGCCGAGGACCTGCGAGATCCACGCCTGTTCGGAGCCTTTCAACCACGCACCCAGCTGTCCGATTCCGGCGCCCAGGGCCACGAAGACCACGGAGAAGCCGAGCACGAACAATCCAATGCCGGCGAACATCCGTCCCCGCCGCTGCTTTTGCAGGTCGACGCCGGTCAACCCGGTGACATAGCCGAGGTAGCCCGGAACCAGGGGCAGCACACAGGGGGAAAGGAAGGATACGAGGCCTGCGAGGGCAGCCACGGGGATAGCCAGCAGGACGGACCCGTTCAGGACGGTGTCGGCAAAGGTATTGGCGGTGGACTCGGTCACCGGGGCCACGACGGCAGTAAGGAAGGACACTGTCCCTACGCTGCCAGCGAGTCGCTGATCAGGGCCTTCAAGGTGCCCTTGTCTGCCAGTCCGAGGATGCGGGCAGCCACGCGGCCCTGCCGGTCCAGCACCAGCGTGGTGGGTACGGCCGACGGCGGAACGAAGTTGGTCATGGCCAGCAGCACGCCGCCGTCCTTGTCCCGGAAACTGGGGTACGGAATGTTGAAGTTCCGTTCGAAGGCTTCCGCGGTGGCCTTCTCGTCCCGGATATTCACGCCGTAGAAGCGGGCACCGGCACCGGCGAACTCATCGTGCAGCTCCACCAGGTCCGGGGCTTCCTTCCGGCACGGGGCGCAGGCCGCGTACCAGAAGTTGAGTACGACGACGTCGCCCGCCCAGTCGGCGGAGGTAACCTCGGTGCCGTCGAACAGGGAACCGGAGAACTGCACCGCTTCGCCGCGTTCGGCGGCGTCGTATTCAGTGACGGAGCCGTCTCCGGCAATGTAGTTCTTGTTGTCTCCAGCGTTGGCCTGCTCGGCCAGGGGGTCATCCGTGGAACAGCCGGCGGCAGCTGCGGCAAAGGGGACGGCGAGGGCCAGCCCGGCACCGAGCCGAAGGAAGGAACGGCGTCCAAGGGCTTCCGGCTCAGCAGGGCGTGTGCGGTTCTTCAAGGATTTCCAGCTTTCATCGCGGCAGGGAGGAGCCACTTCTACAACGCGTAGTAATTCTATTATGCTCCCGGAACATTTGCTGCACCGGGAAGGAGGTCCGCGCTGGGCTCGGCGTAGCGCACGCCGGTGAGTACGGCACCGTCGAACTCCAGGGTGGTGACGGAGGTCAATGTGCACTCGCGCTGGCGGGGGTCATGCCAGAGCTTCCGCCCCTCGGCGGCGAGCCGGGTGACCCAGATCGGCAGCTGGTGGCTGACCAAAACGGCTTCGGCATCATCTCCGCCGAGTTCCACGGCGCGCATCCGCGCATCATCAACGGCGGACATCACACGGGCAACCTGCTTGGCGTACGGCTCCCCCCAGGAAGGCCGCATGGGATTGCGCAGGAGCGGCCAGTAGCGCGGATTGCGCAGCTGGCTCTTGATGCGGGACATACCCTCAAAGCGGTTTTCCGCCTCAATAATCCGCTCGTCCGTGGCGATCTCCAGGTTCAGTCCGGCCGCCAGCGGGGCGGCGGTCTCTTGGGCCCGGGTCAGCGGCGAAGCAACCAGGTAGACCAGGTTGGCCCCCTTGCTGCGCTCTTCGATGAAGTGTTCCGCCACCCGGTCCGCCATCTGGCGCCCGAGGTCGGACAAATGGAACTCCGGAAGGCGTCCGTAAAGGACCTTGTCCGGATTGAAGACTTCACCGTGGCGCACGAGGTGTATGGATGAGCGGGACATGTGTCCCAGTTTCGCAGAGTTGGAGCCGTCAGCTAAATCTTCGAAATCGACAGGCCCATTTCACTTGAACCTTTAACCAAACCGTGCAACACTGTATGCAAATGCATGAAAGTGCCGTCGGGGCCTCCCGGCAGCACCGCTACCAGAAGGAGCTCTCCATGATCCCCAGCGGCCTCACCACCGGAACCTGGAATTTCGACGCCTCCCACAGCGAAGTGGGCTTCACCGTCCGTCACGCCGGCATCAGCAAGGTCCGCGGCAACTTCGACAAGGTCGAGGCCACGCTCGTGGTCGGCGAGACCCTGGCTGACACCGTGGTAACTGCCGTCATTGCCGCTGACTCCTTCAACTCCAACGACGCCAACCGCGACGCCCACGTCAAGAGCGCGGACTTCTTCGACGTCGAGCAGTTCCCGGAGCTGACGTTCACTGCGACCGGAATTGAAAGCGCCGGCTCCACCTACAAGGTCACCGGCGACCTGACGATCAAGGGCATCACCCACTCCGTCGTCATGGACACGGAGTTCAACGGTGTGGCCGTGGATCCCTTCGGCGCCACCCGCTCCGGCTTCTCCGCCAGCACGGTGATCAGCCGCAAGGACTTCGACCTGACCTGGAACGCGGCACTGGAAACCGGAGGCGTCCTGGTGGGCGACAAGGTCACCATCAACGTCGACGCGGCCTTCGTAGCAGCCTAGACCCCCATATCCCCCCCACAGGGCGGCCCCGGACCCATTGGTCCGGGGCCGTTTTTTTGGGGCTGTTTTCCGGGGTGCGCTCCGGGGCCATCTTTCCGGGACCCCTGACCGTCCCGGCCCCACCGCGATACGCTGGATGTTTGGCTGCGGGGGCGCCCCGGCCACGCCGATGGCACCTTCGTCCAGCCGCTTCGAGACACCAACCAGCAAGCAGGCGGACATGAGCACACCAGAAAACACTCCCGAGCCAGGGCGCGAGCCCAACCACCCGACCAATCCGGACGGCCCCACCAGCCCCGCGGGTGCAGGCGGCGCTGCGAATCCCGATGGATTCACCCTTCCCGGATCCGGTCCCGGCTCCCGCCCGGAGCCGCAGTACGGCCAGTATGCCCCTGGCGGCCCCTACGACAAGTCCGGTCCCTCCGGCTACACCCAGCCCTCCGGCTACGCCCAGCCCTACTCCTATGCACCGCCGGTCAAACCGGCGAAGGGCCCTGCCCCTCGCGAGGTCATCATCGGATCCTGGTTGATCATTGCGGCAGGCGTGCTGAGCCTCATCAACAACATCATCACCTCCTTCAGCCTGCCGTCGATCATGACGTCCCAGGAGCAGGAGGCGTTCGCGGAAACCGGTTTGGACGAAGAAGGCGTGAGCTCCTTCCTCATTTCCTTTGGCATCGTCGTGGCCCTGATCGGCTTTGCAATCTACCTACTGATCGCGCTCTTTGTGCGGAGGGGGAAAAACTGGGCCCGCATTCTAGGCACCGTGTTTGCCGCCTTCTCCCTGATCGGCATCCTCACCATGCTGGGCGCTTACTTCACCTCACCACTGAGCCTGATTTCGCTGGCCTCCAGCCTCCTGGGAATTGCCGGGATCGTGATGCTGTATCTGCGGCCGTCCACCCCGTACTTCCGCAAGGCTCCGCTCTACCCCTACTGAGTTCGCAGAGTCCCGTCGGTTTCGGCGGGACTTTTCCCTTGCCGGATCGGGTTTCGCAGTGGAGGGGTCACACACCGGCCGTGCCCGCGTAGCGTTGTGTTCTCCTCCGGCGGCGAGTTGCTTCGCAAGGTGCCCCGGAGGTGCCGTTCCGCCGTGAAGGGGAGGACCATGGCAGCTCTGCTTCCTAACCCGCAACAACAAAAAACACGCATTCCCCTGCGCTATCTGCACCGGGCAGTCGATTCTCCGGAGTATGCAGGGGCCAACATCTTCATCCCGGAAGCACCGCTCCACCCCCCGACGGTATCCGGGGGCTCCACAGCAGGTTCCGATCCCGGCCGCGGCTCTCCGGACCGGGAGGAACTTACCTCCCCTGAACCCGGCTCATCCTCAGCGACCGGGGAGAATGGCAGCGGCCATGCCTTCTACCTCTGGCTCCGGGCCGGGCTCCAGGGTGTCGTCGCCTGGATTGGCAGCGGTATTCGCGGCACCTTTGCGTGGTTGGGCGCAGGCCTGCGTGGCATATCCGCCTGGCTTCGGGTCGGGGCGGTCGGGACCGTCGTCTGGCTCCGCATAGGAGTGCAGGGAGCCTACGCCTGGCTCCGCAGCTTGGTGCGCCGTGCGTCCACTCGGATCCAAGCCGCGGCGCAGGCCACCTCCAACCAAGCCCGAACGGGAGCCCGGGCCACCTCTGCCGGCGTCCGCACGGGGGTTGTTCGGGTCCGCGCGGGGGCACACGCCGTTTCGTTCCGGGTTCAAGCGGGGGCCCAGGCAACTTCTGCAGGTGTCCACGCCGGGGCGCATGCAACATCCGTTCAGGTCCAGGCCGGTGCCCATGCCACCAGCGCTGCGGTCCAGTCCGGGGCCAACCGTGTCGGCGCCGGAGCCCGTGCCGCCTCCGCATGGCTCCAAGCCGTGGCCCATGCCGTCTGGAACTGGATACTGGCCGCTGCACACGCAGCATCGGCGGCGACCCAATCCGCCGTACACGCGACGGTCGCAGGGGCGCGGGCTGCCGCCCATGCGGTGTCGGTGGCGGCCCAGACCGTTGCACGTTCCGTTTCGTCGGCCGCCCGCGCTGTCGCTGACGCCGTTGCGACGGCCGCCCGCACCACGGCGCACGCCGGTGCCGTGGTAGTTCGCACCATCGGAAATGCCATCTCCAATGCAGCCCGAACAACGGCGCACGCCATAGCCGTAGGTGGCCGCGCCGTCGCACGCTCCGTTTCGATGGCAGCCCGCACGACAGGGCACGCCACGGCCGTCGGTACCCGAACCACAGCGCGCGTCACAGCCGTCGGTGCCCGCGCCGTCGCACACACCACCTCCGTGGCAGCCCGCACCACAGGGCACGCCACAGCTGTCGGTGCCCGAACCACAGCGCACGCCACAGCCGTCGGTGCCCGAACCGCAGCGCGCGTCACAGCCGTCGGTGCCCGCGCCGTCGCACACACCACCTCAGTGGCAGCCCGCACCACAGGGCACGCGATAGCCGTGGTGGTGCGGGCCGTGCAACGCCGGCTGCCGGCGAAAACCGGCAACCCGGTTCCTGCCATTGCAGCCGCATTCGCGCTGATTTCAGGTGCGGGCCTGATCAATCTGTGGGGCACCCTTTCAACCGTTTCCCGGATGCCCGTACCTGATTCGCTGCCGCCTGCCCTTGCCCTCCTCGAGCGGTACGGAGTGACCGGCACCCACTATGCCAGGACGCTCGCGGCGATAGCGATCGCCTATGCCCTGGTGATCATGGGAACCGCCCTGCTGCTTGCGGTTGCCGTTCGGGACAAGCGGCGCTGGGCGCGGGTAGTCTCCGCGGTCCTTGCCGGCACCGCACTGTTCTACGCGATGAACGCAGGAACCGGCACCCAGTCTCTCGCTGCAGCCCTGGGTGTCGCAGGAGCCGCGATCACCTTCACCAAGGGAGCAGCCCCGTGGTTCCACCCGCGGGTACCCTCGGTGCAGCCATTCGGGCCACAACGGCACCAGGCAAAACCGCACCATCGTCTCGGGGACCAGGCGGAACCCCTGCAGCCGGATCCGGTCCTAGCGCGCCAGACGGGCCCGGGCGGCGATCTGCGAAACCTGTGAGCGCTGTGCGTGGTAGGCAAGGATCTGCAGTTCGGTCGCCATGTCCACTTTGCGGATCTGGACTTCTTCGGGCGCCTGCAGCACTACGGGAGCAAAGCTGAGGATGCTGGTAATCCCGGACTCCACGAGGCGGTCGCATAGATCCTGGGCAACCTCGGCGGGCACCGAAAGCACCGCCATGTTTGCCCCGGTCTTCGCGAGCACTGCTTCCAGCGAGTCCACCGGGCTGATCCTTAGCCAGCCCACCTCCTGGCCGATCACCATCGGGTCGGCGTCGAACAGTGCCACAACCTCGAAGCCCCTCGAGCCGAACCCGGGATAGCCTGCCAAGGCGCGGCCGAGGTTGCCGGCTCCTACTATGGCCACCCGCCAGTTCAATGTCAGGCCAAGAGCGGCGGAAATCTGTCCGCTGAGATACGGGACGTCGTATCCGACGCCGCGGGTCCCGTAGGACCCCAGGTAGGACAGATCCTTGCGCAGCTTGGGCGAATTGACGCCGGCGGCTTCAGCCAGCTCTTCAGAGGACACACGCTCTATCCCGTCGGCCAGCATGGCGGACAGCGCCCTCAAGTAGATGGTCAACCGCGCCAGTGACGCCGGCGGTATGTGCCGCCCTTCGCCCGCTGCGGCCGACGACGTTCCGGCCGCCTGGCCGCTGTTGGCCGTCCCGCCCTCCAGATCGGCTCGTTCCGACCGGACTTCCTCGGATGCCATCACGACCCCAGCAGACGCCGCAGCCGTGTTTCGTCGATTTTCCAGAAGTCCCGTTGGACGCCGTCGATGAACAACACCGGGATCTCCTCACCGAAACGGGCGGCGAGTTCCGGGTCTTCCTCCGCGCTGCGTTCCTGCCAGGGGATGCCAAGGTCCTCCCCCACGCGCCGGAGCACCAGGCGGGCGTCTTCGCACAAATGGCAGCCCGGCCGGGTAAGGAGGACGACTTCCGGTCCGACGGATTCACTCATATGTCCAAAATAGCCCCAATACGTCGGATTTCCGCGCTCAGGCCGGGTTTTGCGTAGACTCGGACCATGCCCCGAGCCACTGTAGTCCGAGCCACCGGAACCACAGACGCGGTGGGCAAACCTGGCGAAGCGGCCTTTTTCGACGTCGACAATACGCTCATGCGCGGTGCCAGCCTGTTCCATGTGGGCCGGAAGATGTACCAGCGGAAAGTCTTCACCATCCGTGAAGCAGCCGGCTTCGCGAGCAAGCAGCTGAGGTTCATGCTGCAGGGTGAAAACCTCAAGGACGTCCACTCGGTCCGCGACGCCGCCTTGGCCTTCGCGACCGGCCTCTCTTCGGAGGACGTGCGCACGCTGGGCGAAGAGGTCTACGACGAGATGATTGTCTCCAAGATCTGGCCCGGCACCCGGGCGCTGACCCAGCAGCATATGAAGTCCGGCAGGCCGGTTTGGCTGGTCACCGGAACGCCCATCGAAGTTGCTTCGGTTATCGCCAGCCGGCTCGATCTCACCGGCGCCCTCGGCACAGTCAGCGAGGTCGCCGACGGCATGTACACCGGGCGACTGGTGGGTGAGTTCCTGCATGGGCCGGCCAAGGCTGCCGGTGTCCGGGCGCTGGCCGAGAAGGAAGGCCTGGATCTGCAAAGCTGCTGGGCGTACAGCGATTCCTACAACGACGTTCCGCTGCTGAGTCTGGTGGGCCATCCGGTGGCGATCAATCCGGACGCGCGCCTGCGCCGTCATGCCCGTGAGCGCAACTGGCCCGTGTACGACTTCCGTTCAGGCCGCAGGGCGGCAACACTGGGCCTGAAGTCCGCAACCGTTGCCGGGGCTGCCTACGGGCTGTGGCGGGGGTTCTCCTGGGTGCGGGCCCGCTGACAGCCCGGCAGAGCTAGCCGCCCGGCTGCTTAAAAACCGGAGCCCGCCTATCCCTGGGGACTGGCGGGCTCTGCCTTAGCGGACCCGGCACTGCACATGCAGCGGGGCCCGCTGACAACGGTCGCTAAGAAGGATCTACTTCTTATTACGACGCTGGTGGCGGGTCTTGCGAAGCAGCTTGCGGTGCTTCTTCTTGGCCATACGCTTGCGGCGCTTCTTGATTACTGAACCCACAGAGTCCTCACAAACTTATTAGGAGTCACCGATTCCCTTCCCCTGTTGCCGTGGGCACAGGGGCTGGTTGCCGGTAGTTACTGGCTTTCGATTAAAACGTTCCTTAACAGGGTACAGCTTCGGGGCTGTGGAATTTGCCAGCCCGGAACAGCAGCCGGGAACGGTCCACTCCGTCGCTGTTATCTGAAGACGGATACCCGGGGCAGGGCTTAGGCAGTGTCTGTACGCCGGTCAATAACGGCGTCGCGGAGCACCTTCTGGACGGCCGATTCCGGCACACGGTAGGACCGGCCGAAACGGACGGCCGGCAGCTCGCCGGAATGGACCAGCCGGTACACAGTCATCTTGGAGACCCGCATGACGTCGGCAACTTCCGATACCGTCAGAAACCGCACATCCGAGAAGTTTCCCTCGTCTGCCATTTAGTCCCGTTCCTTTGCTCATTGCCGCCGCTCCCGACAGCAAGCCATGTGGAGCACCTGCGGCTGAAGGATATCGCGTCACCGGCCGGTTGCGACGTGCGTCACTGATGGCCCCGTATGGTCCCTACTGTAGTGGCAGGAGTAACCATAGTGGAAGTTCTTTCCGCGGCCGCGGGGCCCGGGCAGTGCAAGCCGGTCTAGATCACGCCCTGGGCCAGCATCGCATCGGCTACCTTCACGAAGCCGCTGATGTTGGCGCCCACTACGTAGTCGCCGGGGGAACCGTATTCCTCCGCAGTCCGGGCGCACCGCTCGTGGATGTTGACCATGATCTCGCTGAGCCGGCGTTCCGTATGCTCGAAGGACCAGGAGTCCCGGCTCGCGTTCTGCTGCATCTCCAGCGCGGAGGTGGCGACGCCGCCCGCGTTGGCCGCCTTACCCGGGCCGAACAGCACCCCGGCGGCCTGGAAGGCGCTGATGGCGGCCGGAGTGCACGGCATGTTCGCACCCTCGGCCACGGCCCGGACCCCGGACTTGATCAATGCCAGCGCGTCCGCTTCGTCCAGTTCGTTCTGGGTGGCGCAGGGCAGGGCGACGCCGGCTCCCGCGTTCCAGATGGAACCCTCCGCCACGTAGTTCACGGAGTGTCCGCGGCGCTCGGCATATTCCGAGATCCGGCCCCGCTCCGTTTCCTTGATCTGCCGCAGCAACGGAACGTCAATGCCCTTTTCATCAACTATGTAGCCCGCGGAATCCGAGCAGGCCACCACCGTGGCGCCGAGCATCTGGGCCTTGTCTATGGCGTTGATGGCCACATTGCCGGAGCCGGAGACAATCACCCGCTGCCCGTCCAGGCTCATGCCCTTGGTTTTGAGCATCTCCTCGACAAACATCACCGCGCCGTAGCCGGTGGCCTCGGGACGGACCAGGGATCCGCCCCAGCTCACGCCCTTCCCGGTGAGGACGCCTGATTCGTAGCGGTTCGTGATGCGTTTGTACTGTCCGAAGAGGTAACCGATCTCGCGGCCGCCAACGCCGATGTCACCGGCCGGAACGTCCGTGTACTCGCCGATGTGCCGGTACAGCTCGGTCATGAAGGACTGGCAGAAGCGCATCACTTCAGCGTCGGATTTGCCCCGCGGGTCGAAGTCCGAGCCGCCCTTTCCGCCGCCGATCGGCATGCCGGTGAGAGCGTTCTTGAAGATCTGTTCGAAACCGAGGAACTTGATGATGCCCAGGTACACGGAGGGATGGAACCGGAGTCCGCCCTTGTACGGGCCGAGGGCAGAGTTGAATTCCACCCGGAAGCCCCGGTTGATCTGCACCTGGCCCTTGTCGTCTACCCAGGGCACCCGGAAGATGATCTGCCTTTCGGGCTCGCAGATCCGCTGCAGGATCGCGGCCTCGGCAAATTCGGGATGCTTGCGCAGCACTGGGGCGAGGGAGTCGAAGACTTCCACGACGGCTTGGTGAAACTCGGTTTCCCCGGGATTGCGGCGGAAGACGTCGTCGCGTACGCGCGTCAGTACACGTTCCATGTGCTGCTCCTTAGAGATTGGATTCCCCGGTTAGGACTACGCTAGCCCCGCGGATGCCGGGGATGCGATGCAAGGCGGGCCAAAGTGCCTGCGGGCCGCGTCCCTAGGGCCGGCGGCGGCGGAATTTCGGGAACTGGCCGAACAGGTCGGCGGCCCGCTCTGCGGCCCGTCCCACCGTGCGGCCGAGGTTCTGCACGCCGGCGTCCACCGGCAGCGAGCGGGTCTCTGCGGCGCCGGGCACCAGCGCACCGGCCGCTGCGGCAGCAGCGGTGGCGGGTTGGGGGCTTGCAGAAACGGATGCCAGGCGGGACTCCGTGAGTGACGCGAGCTCAAAGGCCCGCAGCCACAGGACCAGTTCCTCGAGCGGAGCAGTTTCCAGGGAGTAGTACCGGCGCTGGCCTTCGGCCCGCATGGAGACGAGTCCGGCTTCGCGCAGCACTTTCAGGTGCTTGGAGACCGTGGGCTGGCTGACCTCGAGTTCCTCCACCAGTGCCCCTACGGACTTGTCGCCGGTACGCAGGGCGCCCAGGATTTCACGCCGCGTACCTTCCGCGATTACTGCAAACACATCGTCAAAGACCATGGCATTTACCCTAGCGGATATGGGACCGGGAGCATCCCCGAGGAACCGCCTAGTCGAACCAAGGATCCAGCCCGTGCAGCGGGAACAGTTCCTTGCGGGTGGCCATCACGGTCCGGTCGATCTCGTCATTCGGGTCGTAGCCCACTTCCCAGGAACGCCACCAGATATCGGCCCCGTCACCCAGCGTCTCGCCCGTCTTCACGCCATGCTTCTCCAGCACGTAGTCGCGCCAGGCCGGGGGCAGCGGGGTGGCGGGACGCACCCGACCGTTGGCAGCCACCGACATCAGCAATGCCCAGGACCGCGGCACCACGGAGGCAACGTTGTAGCCGCCTCCGCCGGTGGCAATCCAGCGTCCTTCGCACAGGCGGCCGGCCAGGTCGCTGATGGTCAGGGCAGCCTGCCGCTGGGCCTCCACGCTGACCCGGAGGCTGGTCATGGGATCATCCGTGTGGCTGTCGCAGCCGTGCTGGCTGACAATCACTTCCGGGGCGAAGGCCTCAGTCAGCTGGGGTACCACTGCGTGGAAGGCCCGCAGCCAGCCGGCGTCGGTGGTACGCGCCGGTACGGCAATGTTGACCGCGGTTCCTTCGGCTGCCTTGCCGCCGGTTTCGTTGGCGAATCCCGTTCCCGGGAACAGGGTCAGTCCGCTTTCATGCAGCGAGATGGTCATAACGCGCGGATCGTCCCAGAAAATGTTCTGCGTGCCGTCACCGTGGTGGGCGTCAACATCGATGTACACCACCCGCTGCACACCGTTGGCAAGGAGCCGCGCGACGGCGGCCGCGGCGTCGTTATAGACGCAGAATCCGGACGCTTTTTCATAGCCGGCGTGATGCATGCCGCCGGCGAAGTTGACCGCATGCGTCGCCTCGCCGGAGAGGATGGCGTCCGCGGCGGCCAGGGAACCGCCGACCAGCCGGGCGCTTGCTTCGTGCATGCCGGCGAAGACCGGCGTGTCCTCGGTGCCCAGTCCCAGCAGGGTGTTGCAGTTCGCGGGGTCGGCTCCGGCTGCCTGCACGGCGCTGATGTAATCGAAGCCGTGGACGGTCAGCAGGTCGGCCGCCGAGGCGACGTACGGCTCGGCCATGGAGACGCCTTCGAGGTCGAAAAGACCCAGTTCACGGGCCAGCCGGGCCGTCAGGTCCAGGCGCGCCGGGCTCATCGGATGGCCTGCGCCGAAATCGTAAGCCAGCATGGATTCATCCCAGACAATGCACGTCGGCATAATGGGAAGGCTTAGCCCGGAACTGATCATGCAGACAGGCTACGTGATGCGGGCGCTACTCTGATATTGGTGTCCGCGCCCATCTGCCGGATAAGTGCTACTACTGAGCGGAACCACCGCGGAAAAGAACTGGACCACCCATGGCAATCCCACGGCAATCCCTGCTGGAGAAAGAGCAGCACAGCGGTCCCGCCATCGTTGCCGGGATCCGTGAGTTTGTGGGCGGGCTGGTCACCGGCCGGCCCGCGCGGCTGGCGCTTATCGTGTTCAGCCTGGTCATCCTGCTCTTCACCGCCCTGCTGAGCCTGCCTGCCGCTTCCAGCAGCGGAGAATCCGCGCCGCTGCACGACGCCTTTTTTACCGCGGTCTCGGCGGTCTGCGTCACCGGCCTCACCGTGGTCTCCACCGCCACCTACTGGTCCACCTTCGGGCAGGTGCTGATCCTGATCGCGATCCAGGTAGGCGGCCTGGGCATCCTGACCCTGGCCTCGTTGCTGGCACTGGCCGTGAACAAGCGGCTCGGCGTCCGCGGCAAGCTCATGGCCCAGGAAGGCATGAACACGGGCCGGCTCGGCGAAGTGGGCCACCTGCTGCGCATCGTCTTCAGCACCGCCGTCGTCATTGAACTGGCCCTGGCCCTGATCATGGCGCCGCGGTTCATGATCCTGGGTGAATCCCCCGGCCAGGCAATCTGGCATGCGGTCTTCTATTCCATTTCCGCGTTCAACAACGCCGGTTTCACCCCGCACTCCGACGGCCTGGTGCCGTACGAAGAAGATCTGTGGATCCTCATTCCGCTGATGCTCGGTGTATTTATCGGCTCGCTGGGCTTTCCGGTCATCATGGTCCTGCTGCAGACCCGTGCCCGGGTCAGCAAATGGAACCTGCACACCAAGCTGACCGTGCTGGTGTCCTCCATCCTGCTGGTGGCCGGCGCGATAATCTGGGGCGCCTTTGAGTGGTTCAACACCAGCACCATCGGGGACCTGTCCCTGGGGGACAAGATCATCCACTCGATCTTCGCCTCGGTGATGACCCGGTCCGGCGGCTTCAACCTGGTCTCCATGACGGACCTGGACTCCAGCACCCTGCTCCTTACCGACATGCTGATGTTCGCCGGCGGCGGTTCCGCCTCCACGGCAGGCGGCATCAAGGTCACCACCATCGCCGTCCTGTTCCTGGCCGTGGTGGCCGAGGCCCGGGGCGACGCCGACGTCCGGGCCTTTGGCCGCACCATCCCGCAGGGCGCCATGCGGGTTGCTATCTCGGTGACCATCCTGGGCGCCACCCTGGTGGCGGTGGCCACGTCGGCCTTGCTGGTCATCACGAATGAGTCCCTGGAGCCGGTCCTCTTCGAGGTTATTTCCGCCTTCGCCACGGTGGGGCTGAGTACCGGCCTCAGCGAAGCCCTGCCGCCGTCCGGGAAGTACGTCCTGTCGATGCTTATGTTCGCCGGACGCGTCGGCACCATCACCCTTGCCGCGGCACTTGCCGTGCGCCACCGCAGCACCCTCTACCACTACCCCGAAGAAAGGCCGATCATTGGCTGACAGACCTCCCCACAACGCACCGGTCCTGGTCATCGGACTCGGCCGCTTCGGCGCCGCCACCGCCGAGCAGCTGGTCCGCCAGGGCCGCGAGGTGTTGGCCGTGGAACGCGATCCGGCGCTCGTCCAGAAGGCGTCCGGCCTGCTGACGCACGTGGTCCAGGCCGACGCGACCAACATCGAGGCACTCAAACAACTGGGCGCCGAGGACTTCTCCGCCGCCGTCGTGGGCGTGGGAACCTCGATCGAGTCCAGCGTGCTGATCACCGTGAACCTGGTGGACCTGGGCATTGAGCACCTGTGGGTCAAGGCCATCACGCCGGCCCACGGCAAGATCCTCACCCGCATCGGGGCGAACCACGTGATCTACCCGGAGGCCGACGCCGGACGGCGTGCCGCGCACCTGGTGGGCGGCCGCATGCTGGACTTCATCGAGTTCGATGACGGTTTCGCAATCGTGAAGATGTACCCGCCGAAGGAGACGCAGGGCTTCACCCTGGGCGAGTCCAATGTACGGGCGAAGTACGGCGTCACCGTGGTCGGCGTGAAATCCCCCGGTGAGGACTTCACCTACGCGCAGCCCGATACCAAGGTCTCCAGCCGCGACACCCTGATCGTGTCCGGGCACGTGGATCTGCTGGAACGGTTTGCGGCCCGGCCGTAGGTCGGTTTTCCGGTAGCCTGCCGGGCCGGCTTCAGGGGAGGCTCAGGCTGCGGGGCACCTGTGGGTCGCCGCCAGGCGTGGCTCCGGCGTCAACGAAATTCCTCGCTCGCAGAGCTCGCTTGGAATATTAAAGCCGCCTCCGCCACGCCTTCCGGTGGTTCGCACCTGCACGCACCCCCTCTGTAGAGCTAGACAGAGCTGCGCGGTGCGTTGCCTCGCGATTTCCGATGCCCGGGCCGCTGCCGCACGGGCACCGGACTCGTTGATGCGCGCAGTCGCCGAGGCAAAGGCGGCAGAAGGAATCACAACAACCCGCCCAGCCGGCAGCGCCGGTGATGCCTGTCGACCGACCGCAAACCCTGCGGTTTGTCCAAAGCCCTGCGGTTTGTGCACTTCCCTCCGCCGCGCGGCGCAGGGATTGTCACAAACCGCAGGGAACCCGACAAACCGAGGGGATCCTGGGCGCAGTGCTGGACTTGCAGCGAAACGAGCCGGCCGTAGGGCCTGCCGGAGATGGCAGCGTTACCGTCCGGCCGTAGGGCCTGGCGGAGGCGGCTTTAATATTCCGAGCGAGCCCTGCGAGCGTAGGAATTTCGTTGCCGCCGGAGCCAGGCCCGGAGGCCGGCGCGGCCGGCCCAGCCACGGGCCCAGACGCGGACCCAACAGATCCAGCCGGCGGAGCCAGGAAACCAGCCTAAGCAGTCAGCTGCTTCGTAATTTCTTCGGCCCGAGCCGCTGCCGCACGGGCACCGGCCTCGATCACGCCGGGAAGGTTCAGCTCGTCGAAGGTCCGGATGGCCGCTTCCGTGGTGCCCTTGGGGCTGGTGACGGCTCGGCGCAGGGCCGGAGCATCGGCCTCGGGCTCGGCCAGCATGTACCCGGCGCCGGCCACCGTTTCGCGGGCCAGCAGGGCGGAGAGATCCGGGTCCAGGCCGAGCTCGACGCCGGCCCGGGCCATGGCCTCGGCCAGGTAGAACGCGTAGGCGGGGCCGGAACCGCTGACGGCGGAAACGGCGTCGACTTGTTCTTCGGGCACCTCCACCACGGTGCCGGTGGCGGACAGCACGCGGCGGGCCAGGTCCATCGCGTCGGGGCCCGCGGAACGGCCGGCGGAAATGGACGTGACGCCGCGGCCGAGGCGGGACGGGGTGTTGGGCATCGCACGGATGACGGACTGGCCTTCCGGCAGCAGCGACTCCATCAGGGCCAGCGGCACGGCGGCAGCCACGCTGAGGACGACGGCGCCGCGGGGCAGGTCCGCAGCGATTTCGCGCAGCAGGTCAGCCACGCCCACGGGCTTGACGCCCACAATGACGAGGTCGGCTTCGGCGACGGCTTTCCGGTTCGCGTCCGGATCCTCGCTGCCTGCAAGGACGGTGATGCCGTGGGCCGTGCGAAGCTCTTCAGCCCGTTCGGCGCGGCGGACGGTGGCGGTTACCTGCTCGGCGGCAAGGCCTCCGGCGAGGATTCCGCCGAGGATGGCTTCGTTCATCGAGCCGCACCCAAGGAATGTCAGTCGGGGATTCTGTGCGCTTTCCATGACTTCGATTCTGTCATGCCGCTAATACGCCGGTTCGGACCGGCAAAGCCCGCCGGCTATTAGGCGTCGTGTCCGGCCAGGACGGCTTTGGGCCTGAGGTGTTCCCGCGCGAACTCCAGGGTCTGCTTCAACTGTTCCTCGCGCTCCCCCGCTCCCCGCGCCTTTCGGGTGCTGACCTCCACGGCCACCACGCCGTCGAAACCGCCGTCGGCCAGGTAGGACAACGCCTCGGCGCACCGCTGCGTACCCTCGCCGGGCAGCAGATGCTCATCCTTGCCGTTGGGAGTTCCATCCGTCAGGTGGACGTGCCGGAGCCGATCCCCGAGTTTACGGATCTGTTCAAAGGAGTCCATACCGGCGATGGCAGCGTGGGAAAAGTCCCAGGTGACGTTTTCATACGGTTCGGGGATCGGGTTCCAGTGCGGCAGGTAGGCTTTGGCCTCCCGCCCCCGGACCCGCCACGGATACATGTTCTCCACGGCGATGGTGACGCCGTATTGTTCGGCGATGTCCTTCACGCCTTCGGCGAAGTTCTCCGCGTAACCCGTCTGCCACCGGAACGGAGGGTGCGCCACCACGGTGGCAGCACCTACTTCCGCGGCCATCGCCGCGGACAGTTCAATCTTTGTCCATGCCGCACCCCAGACCTGCTGCGTCAGGAGCAGGGTGGGAGCGTGGATGGCCAGGATCGGCTGCCGGTACTGCTCGCTCAGCTCCCTGAGGGAGTCCGGGTCCTGGCTGACCTGGCTGTTGGTGACCATGATTTCGACACCGTCGTAGCCCAGGTCATGAGCCACCGCGAAGGTGTCATGTACGGACAGCGGGTACACGGAAGCGCTGGACAGCGCCACCGGAATAGCGGCGCGTCCGGGCTGCGGGAGGGACGTCGGCATGTTCAGCTTGGCTTTCCATTGGACGAAGGACCCGCCCCTGCAGCCACGAGGAATTCCTCCCCTTCGGCGGGGCCGCGGGGCAGGTCGCCGGGTGTTTCAAAACGAAGCGTGTCGAATCGGCGCAGGATCAGGCCCTCGCGCAGCGCCCAGGGGCAGATCTTCAGGGACTGCACGTCGAAGGCTTCCATGGCGGCCTGCGCCACCAGCGCTCCGGCGAGCATCTGCGGTGCGCGCAGCGCGGACACACCGTCCAGTCCGGCACGGTCCCGGGCGCTCAGGGCGCCCAGCCGCTTGGTCCAGAGGGACAGGTCCTCCAACGTGAGCACGCGGGGCACAAACGGTCCGGCGGCCGACGGCGCGGCGCCGGCAATGCGCGCCAGCGACCGGAAGGTCTTGGACGTTCCGGCGACGAGGTCCGGGCGGCCGAAGGCGCTGAACTCCTCAGCCGCTTCCCCGACCATGCCGCGGATGTATTTGCGCAGCTTTTTGATGCTCTTGGGCGAGGGCGGATCCTCGGGAAGCCAGTCCCGGGTCAGCCGTCCGGCACCGAGCGGCAGGGACCGGGCGATTTCCGGAAGCTCGTCCTGGCCCAGTGCCATTTCGAAGGAACCTCCGCCGATATCCAGGTCCAGGATGGAACCGGCACCCCAGCCGTACCAGCGGCGGACGGCGAGGAAAGTCATCGCCGCTTCGTCTCCGCCGGAGAGTTCCTCCAGCTGCACCGGAGTCTCCCGCTGCACCCGGGCCAGGACCTCGGCGCCGTTGGCCGATTCCCGGATGGCCGAGGTGGAGAAGGCCAGCAGATCCTGCGCGCCGTGCCGGCGGGCGAAGTTCCAGGCCTCGTTGACGAACCCGATCAGTTCGTCCTGCCCGGCCTCGCTTATCGCACCGTCGGCGTCCAGATAGGACACCAGCTGCAGCGGGCGCTTGTGCGAGGCGAAGGAGACGGGACGCGCACCGGGATGGGCGTCCACCAGCAGGAGGTGGACGGTGTTGGACCCGATGTCGAGAACGCCTAGGCGCATGATTCCATTATCGCTCTACCGGCCCCTACTTCTTCGCCGGAGCTTTCCGAGGCGCCGCGCGCTTCTTCACGGGTTTCTTCGCCGGGCCCTTCTCGCGCTTCTCCGCCAGCAGCTCAATGGCCTGCTCCCGGGTCAGCTCTTCGATGGCCGTGGAGCGGGGCACCGTGATGTTGGTGATGCCGTCCGTGATGTAGGGACCGAAGCGGCCGTCCTTCACCACAATCGGCTTTTCCGACACGGGGTCGGCACCGAATTCAGCCAGCGGTGCCGCAGCCTGGCGGCCGCCGCGCTGCTTGGGCTGGGAATAGATCTCCAGCGCCTGCTCGAGCGTGATCGTGAAGATCTCCTCTTCGGAACCGATCGACCGTGAATCCGTGCCCTTCTTCAGGTACGGACCGAACCGGCCGTTCTGCACCGTGATCTCATTGCCCTCGGCGTCGGTGCCCAGGACGCGCGGCAGCTTCATCAGCTTCAGCGCCTCGTCCAGGGTCACCGTTTCCACGCTCATGGACTTAAAGAGCGAACCGGTGCGCGGCTTGACCTTCACCGGCTTCTTCGGCGGCTTGGGCTTGCCGTTCTTGTAGTACTCCACCGGCTGGTTCGCCAGGTCCTCTTCGGTGGGTTCCGGAATCAGCTCGATCACGTACGGGCCGTAGCGGCCGTTGCGGGCCACGATGGTCCGGCCCGTCTCCGGATCGGTGCCCAGCACGCGCTCTTCGGGAGCGGCGGTCTCCATCAGTTCCACGGCCTTTTCGGCGGTGAGTTCGTCAGGGGCCAGGTCCTCGGGAACGTTCGCCCGCTCGGGCTCGGTCCCTTCGGGGGCGTCTGCGGGCAGCGGACGCTCCAGGTAGGGGCCGAACTTGCCCACGCGCAGCACAATGCCGTCGGCAATCTCGATCGAGTTGATCGCCTTCGCATCGATTTCGCCGAGGTCGTTCACGATGGTGTGCAGGCCGGTCTGCACGCGGTCGCCGTAGTAGAACTGGTTCAGCCACTCCACCCGGCCGGCTTCGCCGCGGGAGATACGGTCCAGGTCCTCTTCGAGCTCCGCGGTGAAGTCGTAGTCGACGTAATCCGTGAAGTGTTCCTCCAGCAGGCGGACCACGGAGAACGCGATCCAGCTCGGCACGAGGGCCTGGCCGCGGCTGGTCACGTAGCCGCGGTCCATGATCGTGGAGATGGTGGCGGCGTACGTGGAGGGGCGGCCGATGCCGAGTTCTTCGAGCATCTTCACCAGCGACGCTTCAGTGAAACGCGGCGGCGGGGAGGTCTCGTGGCCGCCGGCAGCGATGTCTGCAGCGGTCAGGGTGTCCTGGGCCTTCAGCACCGGCAGGCGGGCGCCTTCGGTGCCCTCGGCCTCGTCGTCGTCGCGGACGGCGTCGCGGCCCTCTTCATAGGCAGCCATGAAGCCGCGGAAGGTGATGACCGTACCGGAAGCCGAGAACTCGGCGTCGCGCCCGTCAGCGGACACTGCACCGATGCGCACGGATGCCGTGGAACCCTTGGCGTCGGCCATCTGGGAGGCGACGGTACGCTTCCAGATCAGCTCGTAGAGCCGGAACTCGTCGCCGCGCAGCGAGGAGGCCACCTGCGCCGGGGTGCGGAAGGAGTCACCGGCGGGGCGGATGGCCTCGTGCGCTTCCTGGGCGTTCTTGGACTTGCCCTTGTAGACGCGCCGGGCTTCGGGCACGTACTCGGGGCCGTAAAGCTCCGAGGCCTGGCGGCGGGCGGCGTTAATGGCCTGGTCCGACAGCGCCGGGGAGTCCGTACGCATATAGGTGATGTAGCCGTTTTCGTACAGCCGCTGGGCCACCTGCATGGTCACCCGCGAGGAGAAGCGCAGCTTGCGGCCGGCTTCCTGCTGCAGGGTGGAGGTGGTGAACGGCGCGGCCGGACGGCGGGTGTACGGCTTGGTGTCGACGGAACGGACGCTGAACGCGGCCGATTCCAGGCCGGCGGCAAGCGACACGGCTGCTGCTTCGTCCAGGTGCACGGCAGTCTTGGACTTCAGCTCACCGCGGTCGGTGAAGTCCTTGCCGGTGGCTACGCGGGAGCCGTCGACGGAAACCAGGCGGGCCTTGAATTTCTCGGCCGCTTCCGTGGCGAAGGTTCCCACAAGGTCCCAGTACGACGCCGCGCGGAACGCCATGCGCTCCCGCTCGCGTTCGACCACGAGCCGGGTGGCGACGGACTGCACGCGTCCGGCGGACAGGCCGCGGGCAACCTTGCGCCACAGCACCGGGGAAATCTCGTAGCCGTAGAGCCGGTCAAGGATACGGCGGGTTTCCTGGGCATCCACCATGGCGACGTCGACGTCGCGCATTTCCAGCAGGGCGCGCTGGATGGCTTCCTTGGTGATTTCGGGGAAGGTCAGGCGGTGCACCGGGACCTTGGGCTTGAGCACCTGGAGCAGGTGCCAGGCAATGGCTTCACCTTCGCGGTCACCGTCAGTTGCGAGGTAGAGTTCGTCGGCGTCCTTGAGGGCTGCCTTGAGCTCGGCGACCTTCTTTTTCTTGTCCGCGGAGACCACGTAATACGGCTCGAAGTCATTGTCGAGGTCCACGGCAAACTTGCCGACACCCGTCTTCTTCAACTCGGCGGGCAGGTCGGAGGGCTGCGGAAGGTCACGGATATGACCCATCGACGCCGTCACCTCGAAGCCTTCGCCGAGGTATCCGGCGATGGTCTTGCCCTTGGCCGGAGACTCGACAATTACAAGCTTCTTCTTGCCGGTCTTCTTGTCCGTTGCCTTAACTGGCACTGTTCTCCTACGTAACGGGGTGGTTCAAATAAGTTCGGGGCGCGTCGTTCCGGCGCTTTGGTGCATCGGCAGTCCGGTACATCCACAGACAGTATGCGCGATGCCCCAGCACTAGGGTAACCGGAAAGCACCGCAGGCATGATCTGCACCGGGACAGGCGCAGTGCCTACCAGCGGTCCGGAACGAGGAACCCGTCCAAGACCAGATTACGCACTTCCGCGATCAGGTTTTCGCCAAACTCAGGTTCCGGGCGGTCCAGCAGGGCGGCGAGGGCTGAGACTATCTGTCCCACGGAGAGCTCGCCGTCGCAGGCTGACACGAACCCGGTGAGCTCCGTACTCATGAGGTTGGTCCGCCGCAGTCCCGCGCCCTGACGGAGCAGAATCACCCCGGGATGCTCGGCTCCGGGGCGCTGATGGCGTTCCTCCGTCACGTCGTCGGCAACCAGCAGGTGCACGGTCTCCAGCTTGGTGCGGCTGCTGACCCAGTCGAACCGGCGTACGGCGGCATCCAGGTGCGGGCCCACGGGCTGTTCGATGGGATGGGTGATTTCCTCGAACCTGCGCAGCGGTTCGGCGCCGGGCTTCCGGCGTCGGCGCAGCCAAAGTGAGCCGAACCCCACAGTGCCGACATTCCGGGAAGCGAAATCCGCCAGGTAACCGGCGTACGCCGCAGCGTATTCCTCGCGTTCGCGGCCCTGCGCGGCGTCGCGGAGCCACATTTCGGCGTACTCCGTCGGGGTGAGGGTTTCACGCTGGATGACCCAGGCGTCTGTCCCGTCCGGAAGCCATTCCTCGAGCCGGGCGGACCATTCCTCGTCCCGGCCGGCCGGGATCTCCCAGTTGCCCAGCATCTGGGCGGTGCCGCCCGGACGCAGGACCTCCTCCAGTCCGGCCACCAGGGCCGCGACGATGCCGTCACCGGCCAGGCCGCCGTCGCGGTAGGTGTACCTCTCATCGTCGCCGCCGCCGGTGCGCGGAGTGATGACGAACGGCGGGTTGGAGACCACCAGATCAAACTTTTCGCCGGCCACGGGCTCCAGCAGGCTGCCGAGCCGGAGGGTGAACCGCTCCTCGGGCTGGTCCGGATCGATGTCCAGCTGGGGGGCGTTGAGCAGCAGGTTGAACCGGGCGAAGCCGAGGGCTCGCTCGGAAATGTCGGTTGCCGTGACGTGGTCCGCGTGCCGGAGCAGATGGAAGGCCTGGATCCCGCATCCGGTGCCCAGATCCAGGGCACGTCCCACCGGCGCGCGTACGGTGAGCTGGGCCAGGCTCAGGGAGGCCTGCCCGATGCCGAGGACGTGGTCGCGGCGCAGCACGCCGGGCCGCTGGTGGCTGCCCAGGTCGCTGGCCACCCAGAGGTCACCGTCTGGATTCCCGGCGGAACCGGAGCCGCCGTCGTCGGTGCCGTAGGGGCGCAGGTCCACTGCTGCCCGGAAGGTGCCGAAGATGCGTCCGCGTTCAATGAGTCCGAGTTCCAGCAGGCCTTCGGTGCCGGTGCGCGGGAACGCGCTGTCCAGTTCGGCCCGCTCAGCCGTTTCCCCCAACAGCCAAAGCTGGATGGGAACCGCCACTCGACGGGGAGAAGCCGCTTCCGCTTCCGCACGGCAGGCCAGCAGGGCCGGAACCAGCTGGTCCCGCTGCAGGGCCGCCGAGGCGGCCTCGCCTAGGAACCCGGCCACACCGTTTACGGTGTATCCGGCCTCCTCCAGATCGGCGGCGAGCGCCTTGAGGAGCCAGGTGTCGCGGCTCAGGGGTGCAGAAGGAACGGAAGAGAAATCAATCACATCCCCCAGTCTAGGGCCGCGCTATCGGCGGTCCGTGCAATCGGCGGACGGGCACCTCCTTCGCATCCGGATGCCCGTCCGCCCTGCCGGAGAGCCCGCTACCCGGCCGTGCCCTGCACTCCGGCCGCCGACGCCGGTGTTGCTGCCGGTGCTGCCGGTGTTGCCTCCGCCGGTGCTGACTCAAATGCCGCCGGTGTTGCCTCCGCCGGGTCCACAGCGGAGAGCCCGTGGGCCGCCGCGTGCCGGGCAGCACGGTAACCGAAGACCACGGCCGGTGCGATGGTTGCCCCGGCCCCTGGATAGGTCCGGCCCATGACGGACGCCGTGGTGTTTCCCGCGGCATACAGGCCGGGAATGACGCTGCCGTCCTCGCGGAGCACCCGCGCATCGGCGTCCGTCACCAGTCCGCCCTTGGTGCCCAGGTCTCCGGGGTACAGGCGCACGGCGGAAAACGGCGCCTTCTCCAGCGGACCCAGGTTCGGGTTCGGCTTCACCCGCGGATCGCTGTAGTAGTTGTCATAGACGGTGTCGCCGCGATGGAAATCTTCGTCGACCCCGGTCCGCGCGAAGCCGTTGAACCGTTCCACAGTGGCCTGCAGGGCGGCCGGCGGCACACCCATCTTCTCCGCCAGCCCCTCCACCGTGTCGTCCCGAAGCAGCAGTCCCTGCCGCGTCCAGTCCTTGCGCCCGATCAGCAGGGCGTTGAACAGGTAGCGGCGGGCGTGCCGGGCCTCGAACACCAGCCAGGCGGGATCGCCCGGTACTTTTCTGTTGTTCTCGAGCATGTGGTGGCCGAAATCCACGTAGGATTCGGACTCGTTCAGGAACCGCTTGCCCGCAGCGTCCACCACCAGGGAGAACGGCATGGACCGCTCGGCAAGGGTGAAGGTGACCTTTCCCTTGGGCCCGACGGCGGTCGGCCCCCACCAGGCATCGTCCATGAGCGCCAGCGCGCCGCCCCGGGAGGCCACAATGTCGATGGCCTGTCCGAGGTCGCCTTCCGGCGCCGAGGAGTATTCCTTCTCCAGGCCCTGGTACTTTTCCCGCCATTCGGCGTTTCGTGCAAAGCCGCCGGCGCCCAGCACCACGCCGCGCCTTGCCCGAATCCGGACGTCCCGTCCCTGACGGCGGACGACGGCGCCCAGCACCGCGCCGTCGTCATCCTGGACCAGGTCCGTCAGCGGTGCCGAGAGCCAGACCGGCGTCTGCTGGTTACGCACGATGTACATCAGCGAGGAGGACAGGGCTCCACCCAGGCCGTACAGCCGTTTGCCCCGGACCAGGCCCCCGAGGGTGCGGAAAACGAAGCGGGCACCGCGGATGAACCCGCTCGGCGTAGACCAGGCCCTGGAGAGCTCCCAGACGTCGTCGGTGGCCAGCGGCGCGGGGATGCCAGATGCCGCCGGACGGGACTGCTTGAACCACGGCCCCAGCAGTTTGGTGTCGAAGGCCTTCACCTCGAGGGAACGTCCGACCATGCCGCCGGGCCGGTCCGGGTAGTAGTCCGGGTAGTCCTTGGAGCGCATCCACTGCACCCCGAGACCGCCCAGGAACGTCACGACCTCGGGCACGGTGCGCAGGAACGCGAGTTTTCGTTCGCGCGAGGAGGCCGGACCGACGTCGGCAATCACCTCTTCCATATAGGTGAGCGCGTTCTCCTGGCTGTCCTGCACCCCTGCCTCTTTCATCAGGGGGTTGTTGGGCATCCAGAGACCGCCGCCGGAAATGGAGGTGGTGCCGCCCCAAAGCTTGGTGCTTTCCACGACCAGGACATCCAGTCCCTCGTCCGCTGCGGTGATGGCCGCTGTCAGCGCGGCTGCGCCCGATCCCACCACCAGGACATCGACTATCCGGTCCCATTCATTTGTCTTCTTTGCGGCGTCTGCCGTGTCAACCGTTTCCATATTCCCCCGCCTTTGGGCTGCGCCCGAATCCGGGGTGCCCGGCAGACGCCGGTTCCGCTCAGGCCTGTTCCGGGCGCCAGCGCCCGTGCCGCGATGCTAACAACGGCGGGTGGGGAAGTATATAGGCAGTTAGCCGCAGCCTAAGTAAGTTTGGGGCGTTACCCGTCGCAGCCGTCGGGGCAGCGGAGCGTGGCGGGGTCCGATGCGCAGTCTGCGCAGTACAGGGTCAGCTTGCGGCAGGACGGGTTGGAGCAGTTCTCGAACTTGCTCGTGGGGGCCTGGCAACGCACGCACTGGCCGATGGTCACGGCGTCGTCCGTGAATTCGGTGTGCATCCGCTTGTCAAAGACGTAGAGCGAGCCTTCCCAGAGGCCCTTGTCGCCGTAGGTTTCCCCGTACCGGACAATACCGCCCTTCATCTGGTAGACCTCGGAGAACCCGCGGTTCACCATCAGGCTGGAGAGCACCTCGCAGCGGATGCCTCCGGTGCAGTAGGTGACCACCGGCTTGTCCTTGAGGTCGTCGTACTTGCCCGATTCCAGTTCGGCGATGAAGTCATGCGTGGTGGACACGTCGGGCACCACGGCGCCCTTGAACTTGCCGATCTGCGCTTCGAAGGCGTTGCGTCCGTCGAAAAAGACCACTTCCTCGCCGGCCTTTTCCTTCTCTTCGACCAGCTGGTGGAGTTCTTCCGGGCGCAGGTGCGTGCCGCCGCCGACCACGCCGTTTTCGTCCACCTTCAATTCGCCCGGTGCGCCGAAACTCACTATCTCGTTGCGCACCTTCACGCTCAGGCGCGGGAAATCCTCCGCGGAGCCCTCGGAGTACTTGATGTCCATCTTCTTGAAGGCGGGGTATTCCCGGGTGGCCTTGACGTAGGCCTTGACGGCGTCCAGCTCTCCCCCGACGGTGCCGTTGATGCCGTCCTGCGAGATCAGGATGCGCCCGCGCAGGCCCAGTTTTTCGCAGAGCGCGCGCTGCCAGAGGCGGATTGCCTCCGGGTCGGGAAGAGGAGTGAAAGCGTAATACAGTGCGATTCGGTTCAGTGCCACAAGACAAGGGTAGACCGAGGCAGGCATCCGCATTTCATCTCGGATGCATACCGTTCGCACCGGGTGGCCGCTAGTGTGCATCTATGAGAGCGCTGGATGACGATTTGCTTGAGACCTGGGTCTCCGGGTGGGCCCAGGCCCGGGGGTACCGGACCCGCCATGAGGGCCGCTTTCCGGCGGCACTCCTGCATGACCGGACCAATGACTGGGAGTATTTCGCGCTCGAACCCTCCCACGACGAGTTCGCCGCCCTGGCTTCTTCCGCCCGGCACAGCCCCACCCGGCTGTTCACCATCGTGACCACGCGGGTCCACGAAATCCATGGGGCGGCGTCCGTGTACGGGCTGCACATCCGTTCAAGCGACGAGGTCCTGATGGTCGCCGATATGGCGGGCCAGGACATCGAATACCCCGTGCTGCCGTGGGACGGCTATGAGACCGAAAGCACCCACGAGAACAAGGTGGGCACCGTAACGGTGCTTGACGCGGGGCAGCCGATAGCGCAGGGACGGGTCGCTGTGATCGACGGCTACGCCGTGTTTGACCGGATCATCACGGAGCCTGCGTACCGTCGCCGGGGCTTGGGAAGCTACGTGATGCGGGCATTAACCGCGCTGGCGTTGGAGGACGACGCCGATTCCGGGCTGCTTATCGCCTCGCTGGACGGGCAGGAGCTCTACCGGTACCTGGGCTGGGAGTCCCTCGCCGCCGTCGTTATGTTCGAGCCGCGGCTTTGACCTTCGTACCCCCTTTTCCCCCGGCAGTGAACATGCGTGCCCGCGGATTTCCGGGTGGGACAATGAGCACGTGGCTCTTCATGATTCCCTGATTCCGCTGCTGGGCGGCGGCGCCGAGCCCGAGCAGCTGATGCACGTGCACCATATTCCTGCGCGCCGTGCCGTCACCGCGCCGTGGCCCGAATGGGCGCACCCCGACGTCGTTGCCGCCTACCAGCGCCGCGGCATCCACGAGCCGTGGGCGCACCAGATGGAAGCCGCCGAAGCCGCACACAGCGGGCAGCACACGATCATTGCCACCGGCACGGCGTCGGGCAAGTCGCTGGCCTACCAGCTGCCCGTCCTGGACGCGATCCACCGCACTTCCCTCGACGACCGCGCCACGCTGGAGCCCTCCGGCGCCGTCGCACTGTATCTGGCCCCCACCAAGGCGCTGGCTGCCGATCAGCTTGCCGCGGTCAAGTCGCTGCAGCTTCCCACGGTCCGGGCCGAGACGTACGACGGCGACACGGACACGGGTGCCCGGCGCTGGATCCGGGACCACGCCAACCTCGTGCTCGCCAACCCGGACATGCTGCACTTCGGCGTCCTGCCGAACCACGCCTGGTGGGCGCGGTTCTTCCGCCGCCTGAAATACGTCATCATCGACGAGGCGCACAGCTACCGCGGGGTCTTCGGTTCGAATGTCGCCAACCTGATGCGCCGACTCCGGCGGATCTGCCGGTACTACGGTGCCGATCCGGTGTTCATCGGTGCCTCGGCCACTTCCGCCGAACCGTCGGATTCCTTCAGCCGGCTGATCGGTGCACCGGTCACCGCCGTGACGCAGGACCATTCGCCGCACGGGTCCACCACGGTGGCCTTGTGGGAGCCGCAGCTGACCGAGCTGAAGGGCGAGAACGGAGCACGGTCGCGGCGCACAGTGGTGGCGGAGACCGCCGATCTGCTGGCCAACCTGGTCGCAGCGCAGGTCCGCACCATCGCTTTCATCAAATCCCGCCGCGGGGCGGAAACCATTGCCACCATCACCCGGCGGCTGCTGGACGAGGTACATCCATCCCTGCCGGACCGGGTGGCGGCCTACCGTTCCGGCTACCTGCCGGAGGAACGGCGGGAGCTGGAACGGCGGCTGCGCAGCGGTGAACTGCTGGGTATCGCCAGCACCTCGGCGCTGGAACTGGGCATAGACATTTCCGGGCTGGACGCGGTGCTGGTTGCCGGCTGGCCTGGCACCAGGGCATCGCTGTTCCAGCAGATCGGCCGGGCCGGGCGGTCCGGGCAGGATGCGCTGGCCGCTTTTGTCGCCAGCGACGATCCGCTCGACACCTATCTGGTGCACCATCCCGAGGCCATTTTCGACATTTCCGTGGAGGCAACGGTCTTTGACCCGTCCAACCCGTACGTGCTGGGACCGCATCTCTGCGCTGCCGCAGCCGAGCTGCCGATAACTCCGGACGAACGGGAGCTGTTCGGTCCCACCGCGGGCGGGCTGCTGGAGCAGCTCGTGGACCAGGGCTATCTGCGGCGCCGGCCCTCCGGCTGGTTCTGGACGCATCCGGAAAGCGCCGCGTCCATGGTCAACCTGCGGGCGGCCGGCGGCGGGCCGATCAACATCGTCGAGACGGAAACCGGCACGCTGCTGGGCACCATGGACTCCCCGCAGGCGCAGTACCAGGCGCACACCGGGGCAATCTACGTCCATCAGGGGCAGACGTTCCTGGTGGATGAGCTTAACGAGGCCGACCACTGCGCCATGGTCACCCGCACCAATCCGGAGTTCTACACCCAGGCCCGTGACATTACCCAGGTAGAGGTGCTGGAAACGGACCGCACCTCCGAGTGGAACGGCATCCAGGTCTGCTTCGGCACGGTGAAGGTCACCACGCAGGTGGTCTCCTACCAGCGCAAGGCCCTGATCTCGAACGAGATCCTCGGTGAGGAGCCGTTGGAACTGGAGGCCAAGGAACTGTTCACCAAGGCCGTGTGGTTTGTCATAGATGAGAAGTTCCTCGTCTCGGCCGGGCTTGCCCCTGCTGATTTCCCCGGTTCCCTGCATGCCGCCGAACACGCTTCCATCGGCATGCTGCCGCTCGTGGCGACCAGCGACCGCTGGGACATCGGCGGGGTGTCCACTGCCCTGCATGCAGACACTGAGAAGCCGACCATCTTCGTGTACGACGGGCATCCCGGCGGCGCCGGCTTTGCCGAGCGAGGTTACGAGGCGGCACGGATCTGGCTGGCTGCGACCCGCGATGCCATCCGTGCCTGCGAATGCGACGGCGGCTGCCCCTCCTGCGTGCAGTCCCCCAAGTGCGGCAACAAGAACAATCCGCTGGATAAGAAGGGTGCCGTCACGCTGTTGAATGTGCTGTTGGACCACGCTCCGGAGGCCCTGG
Organism: Arthrobacter sp. zg-Y1116; assembly: GCF_024385485.1. Taxonomy (NCBI): domain Bacteria; kingdom Bacillati; phylum Actinomycetota; class Actinomycetes; order Micrococcales; family Micrococcaceae; genus Arthrobacter; species Arthrobacter sp. zg-Y1116. Next base: position 651,152 of record NZ_JANFLR010000001.1, read on the forward strand.
CCCTGACCTCCTAGCCGGACGGCCGCCAGACCTAGCCGGGAGGTCCGGCTCGCGCCCGGGCCGTGGCCGGCACCGGAAGCGCCGGGACCTGCACTTCCATTTCCACGGTGACGGAGCCGGAACGTGGATCGGCAGTGCAGTCGCGCAGTGCTGCGTTGTTGCGCGCGGCCACTTCTCCGGCCACCCTGCAGGCATTCCCGGTGCGGGAAGCGGCACCTGCACCGGTGTCGGCATCGGCATCGACATCGACATCGAGGCGACTGGAACCCTGATTGCCGGAGTCGGCGCCCGCACCGGCATCGAGGCCGCTGAAACCCTGAATGCCGGCAGCGTAGTCCGCGCTGGGGGCGGCTCCGGACGGCCCCAGCCCGCGCAGGGCATCCGCACCGGCGAGCGCGGCGAGATCCGCGGCAGCGGCGGCCCTTACAGCAGCCACCGATGCCTGCACCATCACCAGCGCGACCACGGAGAACCCCAGCAACACCATGCAGATCGCCAGCGCGGCAACCGTACCGGCACCCCGGTCATTCGGCTCGGTGTTAGCAGCTCCGGGGTTGGCCGGTTCCGCCTTGCCTTCCGTCCTGCCTTCCGTCCTGCCTTCCATACTGCCTTCCGGACGGCTGGCTTCGGGATCCCCTCGGGCTCCTGCCGCAACGTCGGCTTGGGGTTTATCCGGTGGACGGAATGCCATGCGGCAGGCCTCCGTCCCCCGGGAAAGCGACGGCGTCCGCGGAGAGTTCCAGCGGGAGCAGGCTCAGCACGGGCAGGGTCAGGGAGCTGCGGACCTCCACAGCGGTCCATGCCCCCTCAACAGAGAGGATCAGCTCGGCCGAATCGCCGGCCAGCCGCTGAACTGCAGCCGCCGCGGCGGGCTGATCTGCGCGCATGACCTCACGCGCCGCCGCCCGGGCTGCCTCCTCCAGCCGAAGCTGGGTGATACCTGCGGAAATACCGGTCAGCCCGCCCACCAGGACAAGCACAATGGCTGGCAGCGCCACCGCGAACTCGGCTGTCACCGCTCCGCGGTCGCTCTGTCTCGGAGTTTCGCGTGCCGCACCGGCGGCTGTCATCTTCTGCCTCGCGTCCTGTGGTTTCACGGCTGTGATCCCCGCCGACTCCGCTGTGACGGCTGGTCCAGACATGTTTGTCCCGTGGGCACTGTTCCGCGCTCCTTCCTTCGCCTACCCCAAAGTCAGCGCGGACCGGATGAGCGAGACCAGCATGCCGCGGACCTCGTCACCGCCCAGAATGATGGCCAGCAAACCCGCAAAAGCCACGGCCGCGAGCGTGGCAATGGCATATTCGGCGGTGGCCATGCCGGCCTCTCGGTCATCCCACGACGGATCCACCGGTTCCTGCGTCGCCAGCAGCGGCTTCACCAGTGTCAGGCGGGGAGCATCCGCGGCAGTGCGCCCGGACAGGCTGTACACCCCGTTGCTGCCGTCCGATCCCGGGTTCGGGCAGGCCTGCCGTCTGTCCTGCCCTCCCCCATCCATTTCGGAGCGGGCAGCGGCCTGGGATGGTGCGGCAACGGATCTGGTGCTGTGTGGCATGTGTCTTTCCTCCTGCTGAAAGGGTCTGAACTTCGAGCCTGCCTCCGGCCGCCGGCCGACGGTTGCAGCCCGGACGCCGATGGGGACAACCCCGGTCCGGCGGTGGGCTGTGGAGGAACAAACAGGTGAAACCAGTCCTGCCGAAACTGGTTATTTCCACCCTGGCAGCAGGGACATCAGCAGCGGCACCACGGTCAAAGCCACAAACGCGGGCAGCGAACACAGCCCCAGCGGCATCACCAGACGAACCCCGAGCGCCGCTGCGCGCCGCCTGCTCTCCGTCTGCCGGCGCCGCCGAAGGGCGTCCGCCTGGGAATGAAGCACCGCAGCTGACGGTGCCCCCGTAACGGCTGTGAAGCGCAGCGCCGGACCGAGTGCCGCGAGTGCCGAGGCTGGCATTCCGCTGACCCGGGATACCCGTTCCCCACCCGCTGGCTGCGCTCCGGCGGAGGCGGAACCGGCGGACAACTGCCACGCGGCATCCCAGGGAATTCCGAGGTCCAGTGCCTGCAGGAGCCGGTCAAGATCCCGGGACGTAGCCGGATCCACGCCGTCACGCAGGATGGCCAACGCCGAGGGCAGCGGTTGTCCCGCTTCCAACATCGCTGCAATCAGGTCCAGCATCAGGGCGGGATCACCGGTGCTGCCCTCCGACCCGGGTTCGATCCTCTGCCGGAGGTGCTGCTGCCGCGGACGCTCCTCGGATCCGGTCAGGAGCAGGGCGGCCGTCGAAAGGAGCGCGAACACCAGCAGGCCGGTCATCCGGAATTGCCCTGCACCGGAGCCTGGGCGTTCCGCGCCAGCCGTGAAGACCACAGACGCCCTGCCAGCCAGAACCCGGTTCCGGCTGCAGCCGCAAGCCACCCCAGGGGCGTCGCCGTCAGGATCTGCAGCGGGTTGCCGCCCAGCAGGTAGCCCAGGAGGATCCCGCCGCCCGGCAGCCAGGTCAGGAGCCGCATGGTGGCACGCGGGCCGGCCATTGCCGCTTCCCGGTCGGAGGCGGCATCACGGGCGGCTTCCAGTTGCCCGGCATACCGGCTGAGCACAGCGGCTAGCGGGGCGCCGCTCCGCTCCGATACCCGCAGGCAGACAGCCAAACCGGACCACAGCTGCTGCAGCGCCGGATCCGTTTCCCGGCTGCCTGCCCGCTCCGCGGCGGCAAGCACCGACACCGGACTAAGACCCAGCGCTGCCGACGCCGCGGCCGCCTGCAGCACCGGGGAAAAGGGGTGAACGGGGGTCTCCGCTGAAGCGGGTGCTTCGTACAGTGTGGCTGCGTCCGCCCAGATCCGATGGGCCGAGCGTCCCGCCGCCAGCAGCCCCGCCAGTTCCCGCACCAGCAGCGCCGGGGCATCACCGTCGAGTTTTGGGCGAGGGCGACGGCGCCGCCGGAGAAGAAGGCCGTCCGCTACGCGCGCAGACCTGCGGCGGGCAACCGGCGGCCGGCGCGGCGGAGCCCCGAGTGTCAGGGCCGCTGCCGTGGCGAGGAGTACCGCGACGGTCAGCCCTGCCACGCCGACACTAACTGCCCGCCGGCACGGATCCGGCACCGTTTTCAGCGGCTGCCCGTACCTCCAGCCGCTGTTCGAGCTCGGGCCACCCGCTGCCGCGCCGGTATTCCCCTCCACTGAGGACCAGGGCCGGAACGGCAGTCAGTTTTCCTTCGGCGATCACCAGGACCGCAATCTCGGCAATAGTGCGGGTGCCGGCCGACCGGTGCAGATGGACCACCACGTCCAGCGCTGCTGCCGCCTGCAGTGCCACTGCTTCCGGCGCCATACCGGCAAGTGCGCCCAACGCCACCAACCGGGCAGGCACTCCCGCGGCGGAGTTGGCGTGAATGGTTCCGCCGGCTCCGTCATGGCCGGTGTTCAGCGCTGCCAGGAGTTCCCGGACCTCGGCTCCCCTGCACTCCCCCACCACGAGGCGGTCCGGCCGCATGCGCAGGGCCTGCCGCACCAGTTCGGCCTGATCCAATACCCCGCTGCCCTCCACGTTTCCGTGTCGGCTCTGCAGGCCCACCACATGGGGATGGTCCGGTTCCAGTTCCGCTGCGTCCTCCACCAGCACCAGCCGTTCCTGCGGTCCACTTAGGGAAAGCAACGTGGAGAGAAGCGTCGTTTTCCCGGTGCCGGTGGCTCCGCTGACGAGAAAGTTCAAGCGTCGGCGGACAATGGCGCGGAGCAGGGCTTCACACTCCCGGTCCAGGGTTCCGCCGCGTATCAGTTCCGCCAGGGTGAAAGACCGGCTCCGGTGAATACGGACCGACAGGAGCGTAGCCCCGGTGGAAACCGGGCGGAGCACTGCATGCACACGGTAACCCTGCAGCTGGACATCGACGCAGGGACAGGAATCGTCCAGCCGCCGACCCCCGGCCGCCACCAGGCGCGTGGCAAGTGCCTGCACCTCCGAGTCCGAGGCAAACCGGATGGCCGTAAGTTCCAAGCCGCGGCCGGCATCCACCCAGACCCGGTCCGGACCGTTCACCAGGATGTCGCTGACGCCGGGAAGCAATGCCAGCGGCTGAAGCGGGCCCAGGCCCTGCAGCTCGGCGCGCATGCGGTCCACCGCGTGCAGTGTCCCCTCGGACCCCAGGAGCTGCCCGCTGGCCTGCACCGCTGCCGCGAGCCGTGCTCCGGTCACCGGTTCGGAGCGTGCCAGCATCCGGTCCCGCACCCGTGCCAACAGCGGATCCGGGCCAAGCGGCTGACCAAGCGGCTGGCCACGCCGTGGGCGGTGAACTCCCCCGCTGCCGGCACCGGACATACTCACGGCGCTGCCCCAACCGGCCCGGACAACACCCTCGCCAGAATCCGCTGCGATACGCGCCGGATCCGCCGGCGTCCCGCACCCGCCAGCGCCTGGCCGTACTCCCCGCCGGTTCCCCGTTGGAAGGGCAGGTAACCGGACAGCGGCAACCCCAGGGCTTCGGCCACCAGGACTTCGTCCAATCCGTTTCCAAGCGGCCCGCGCACCACTACATGGGCCGGCACTTCCCGGAGGTACGGCAGCAATGCCTGCGCCCCCAGGACCCCGCCTGTCCGGCCAGGCACCGCCAACAGCACCTGGTCGCAGAAACGCAGCAGCGACGCTGCGCCGACGGTCCGGCCCAGATCAACGATGGTCAACTGATATCCGCTCCGCGCTGCGTCCATGACCGCCGCGGCAACAGCCTCATCAGCCGGAGGGAACCCTGTCCCCCTGCTCAAAAGCGAAAAGCCGGCGAGCGCCGGTAACCCGGCCGCGAGCTGCACGGGATTCAGGCTGCCGCTTAGCCCCTCCAAATCCGGCCAGCGGATCCCCTCCAGATCGGCGGCCCCCAAAGCCCACTCCAAGCCGGCTCCCCAGGGATCCCCCTCCAGCAACAGCACCGAGTGGCCGATCTCAGCGGCATTGGCACTCAACCAGCACGCCACGGTGGAGGCACCGGTTCCCCCGCCGCCCAAGACCCCCAGGACCGTACCTCCGGCGAGGCTGCGCCGTCTGCCGAGAAAGCCCGCGAGCCAGCCGGCCGCTGCGGGGAGGACCGCGACCCGGCCCGCGGAACTTCCCGCAGCCGCGTCCCAGACGCTGGAGTCCTCCGCCAGGCTGACCACAATGACCTCGGGCTTCCCCGTTCCTGCCGAACCGGCTCCCGCAGCGGCGAGCGCGCGACCCGGCCCTCCTTGTTCGGCCAGGAACCGGAGGTGCCCGGTGCCCAGCAGCAGCGCATCCGGTACCAAGGCCATCGCCTCTGGGATATCCGGAGCCACGGGAATCTCCACGCCGGCAGCTGCAGCGACCCGGGCCACTTCATCCTGCAGCGCCTGATCCGCGGCCACGAGCACAGCGACGACGGCGTCCCCGCCAGCCGTGCCCGGCAGCCTGCGGCCGGGCCGTGTTTCCGGCAACCGTCGGGTGCGTGTCGGGCCGGTGCCCGGCGCACCTCGTTCCATATCCATGCGCCTCACCGTCGCACCGAGGACCGGCCCGGTGTATCTGCCGGCCGAGGCATCCTGAGGAACTGCTGCCGGCAAGAAGGTTGTGGAGGAAAGGTCCGGCCGCCTCCGGCCGCATCAGCTACCGTCGAAGGAATCCGATAAGGTCGGCGCTAACCGGGAGCGGACATTGCAGCAGGAACGGTTCAGCAACGGTTCGGCACCGACAATCCGGCACAGCGGCGTGCCGGCGAAGGAAGCAGGGAGTCATGGAAACCGATATGGAACACCTGGACGTGCTGATCATCGGCGCCGGCCTGAGCGGCATCGGCGCGGCCTGCCGCCTGCGCATGGACCATCCGGGGCGTTCCGTCGCCCTCTTGGAGACCCGCGGCCGTGCAGGCGGCACCTGGGACCTCTTCCGGTACCCCGGAATCCGCTCCGACTCGGACCTCTACACCTTCGGCTATGACTTCCGTCCGTGGCGTGAAGAGAAAGCCATTGCCGACGGCCCGAGCATCCTGCACTACCTCAAGGAGACCGCCGCCGAATACGGCGTGGATTCCCTGATCCGCTACCACCACCGCGTGCTCTCCGCGGACTGGTCCAGCCGGGACGCGCACTGGACCGTTACGGTCGAGCGCACGCGGACGCCGGAAGCCGGCCCCGACCTTGTCCCAGCCGAACCGGTGGGGACCGGGGAGATCCTGCAGCTCACCGCCGGCTGGATCTTCAACGCTGCCGGCTACTACCGCTACGGGGAGGGCTACGCGCCGGAGCTCCCCGACCGGGAACTATTCGCCGGACCGATAGTGCACCCGCAGCACTGGCCCGAGGAACTGGACGTCGCAGGGAAACGGATTGCGGTCCTTGGCAGCGGCGCTACGGCCGTCACCCTGGTTCCGGCGCTGGCGGAGATGGGCGCCAGCGTGACGATGGTCCAGCGCACGCCTACCTATATCCTTCCCGTCCCGGCGGAGGATCCGCTGGCCCGGCGGCTGCGCGGCGTCGTCGGGCCCGAACGCACCGGCCGGATCATGGCCGAGGTCAGTGCCCGCCGCCAGCGGGCCATCTGGGTGTTCTGCCAGCGCTGGCCGAACCTTGCCCGGAAGCTCATCCGCGGTATCCAGTCCCGTAATGTGCCGGAGGGTTTTGAGCTGGATAAGCACCTGAACCCGCCGTACCGGCCGTGGGACCAGCGGCTGTGCGCGGTGCCGGACGGCGATTTCTTCACCGCCCTGCGCAGCGGCAACACGACCGTGGTGACCGGCCGGACCACCGGGTTTACCGAGCGCGGCCTCCGGCTGGCTTCCGGAGAGGAAGTGGAGGCCGACGTCGTGGTGACCGCCACCGGATTCACCGTCCAGGTGCTGGGCGGTATGGAACTGAAGCTCGACGGCGTGCGGGTAAACCTGGCCGAGCACGTTGCCTACCGCGGAGTGATGCTCAGCGGCATCCCGAACATGGCCTTCGCCATCGGTTACACCAACGCTTCCTGGACGCTGAAGGTCGGGCTGCTGACGCAGTGGTTCTCGCGGCTGCTCAGCTCCATGGACCGGCACGGCTACACATCGGCCGTCCCCGTGGCGCCGCCGGGCATGCCCACCCGGCCGCTGCTGGACTTTGGCGCCGGGTATGTCCAGCGCAGCCTGTCGTCCCTGCCCCGGCAGGGCGACCAGGCTCCCTGGCTGATGACCATGAACTTCCTGGCCGACCGAAGGGACCTGCAGAAAGGCGCGCTGGCGGACGAGTACCTGCACTTCAGCGGCGATGCCGGCGGCGCCGACAATTCGGCGGAGGACCGGTTCGTCACGCTCGAGTCCGGGCTGCGGCTGTGTTACCGGATCGAGGGGCCCGACGACGGCGAGCCGGTGGTCCTTTTGTCCGGCCTCGGACTGGACCTGGCGGCGTGGCCGGCGGAATTCGTGCAGGGCCTGACCGCTACCGGTTACCGCGTCATCCGGCCGGATAACCGGGACGTCGGACGCTCCGGCCGAATGGACACCCCCACCCCCACCCTCCTGCATCAGGCACTCGCCCGGCCGATGCCCGGCGCCTACCGGATTGAGGACATGGCCGACGACGTCGCGGGGCTGCTCGAGCACCTGCAGGTGGGCAAGGCCCATGTGGTGGGGATGTCGCTGGGCGGCATGATCGCCCAGTCCGTGGCCGCCCATCACCCGGACCACGTCCTGACCCTGACCTCCGTCATCTCCACCACGGGAGCCCGGGACGTGGGTGCCGCAGCTTTCTCCACCAAGCGCCGGTTCGCGGCACGGCCGCCGCGGACCCGCGAGGAGTTCATCCGGGCACGCGTGGCCATGATGCGTCATCTTTCCGGGCGGACCCACCCGGCGGATCCGGCGACGGAAGCCGAACTGGCCGGCCAGGCCTGGGACCGCGGAGCCTATCCGGACGGCGGGACGGCCCGGGCCCGGCAGCTCGGCGCCATCCATGCCTCCGCCGACCGCACCGGGGCCCTGGCCGGAATCCGGGTACCGACACTTGTCATCCACGGCGACCGGGATCCGATTGTGCATCCCAGCGGGGGCGCCGCGACGGTGGCCGCCATACCCGGCTCACGGCTGGCCACAATCCCCGGTATGGGCCACTACTTCTCCCCCGCGGTGGTGCCCGAACTGCTGAGGCTCGTCACCGGGCACCTGGGCGCCCGCACCGTGGAATCGGCGTGAGTTTGAGCTAGTCGCCCATCCCGGGCTGCACCGGAACGACATTGATCTTGTTGGCGCCGGGGAAAACCTTCTTCGGCACGCGGGAGAAACCCTTGGCATCCAGATGGTTCTTTGCGCGGAAAACGGCCACGGCGTCGTCGTACGCCTGATTCAGCCGGACGCCGGTGAGCACTTCGCTGGTTCCGTCGCTGAAGCGGACCGCGATGGAGGCGGAGGCCGGGAAATGCCGGTCCATCCGAATAAAGCCGTCATTGTCCTGCTGAAGAGTGATCAAGTGGTTCCGCCCTGAGAGTTGGTGAGCTTCCAGTCTCCCCTATCGCCGCACCGCAGGTTCCCCCGCCCGAAGCAGCTAAGCACGGTGCTGCCGGTTCCGGGTGAGAATAGAAGCATGTACATCGTCCTCGCACCCGGCACCGGCGCTGCCCAGGCGAAGGACGAGACCTGGACCCTGCAGGAAACCGACGACGCCGGCGTTCCCTCCGCGCCCGCCGTCGTCATTACCCGGGACCGGCTGGCCGCGGCCGTTCGGCACTATGAACAACAGCCGGTCCGCTGGGTCTGGGAATCCGCCCGCGCAGTCTATTTCCGGCTGCTGGATGCCGGACTCACGGTGGAGCGCTGCCACGACCTCGCGCTGGTCCGCGGGATCCTGCGGTTCGCCGAGTCGGTGCCCTCCACTCCCTACATCGAAAAACTGCGCGCCGCGGAAGAGGCTCCAGACCCGGCACCCCGCCAGCTGCTCCCGGTCCAGCACTCCCCCGACCAGACCTCCATCTTCGATACCCTCGATGCCCCCGCCGGAGCGGCGGCCGGACCGCAGCAGGCCACCGCTGCAGAGCTCGCCGCCGAGCTGGCGGACCAACTGGATGCGATCGCGCGTGCCGCGTCCCCGGCGAAACTGAACCTGCTGGCCGTCGCGGAGTCCACCGGCGGCCTGATTGCCGTGGAAATGGAAAACTCCGGCATCCCGTGGCGCCGGGACATCCACGAAGCCATGCTCCGGGACACCCTCGGCCCCCGGCCCCCGGAGGGCCAGCGCCCCGAAAAGCTCGAACAGCTCGCCGCGGAGCTGCGCCGGCTGCTGGGCAACCCCGGCTTCAACCCGGACTCCCCGCAGGAGCTGCTGCGTGCCCTGCACCGCGCCGGGATCGAGGTGCACAGCACCCGCTCCTGGGAGCTCCAGCAGCAGGACCATCCCGCCATCGAGCCGCTGCTGCAGTACAAAAAGCTGTCCCGGCTCCTGACCGCCAACGGGTGGGCCTGGCTGGATGCCTGGGTGGACGGCGGCCGCTTCCGGCCCGAGTACGTGGTGGGCGGCGTGGTGTCCGGGCGCTGGGCCTCGCGCGGCGGCGGGGCGCTGCAGATCCCCAAGACCGTGCGGGACGCCGTTCGCCCGGACCCCGGCCACCGGCTCATCGTGGCCGACGCCGCGCAGCTGGAACCCCGGGTCCTCGCCGCCCTGGGGCAGGACAATGCACTGGCGACAGCAGCCCGCGGCAAGGACCTCTACCAAGGCATCGCCGACCGCAGTTTCGACGGCGACCGGGCCAAGGCCAAGATGGCAATGCTCGGGGCCATGTACGGTGCCACCAGCGGGGAATCGGGCCGGCTGATGCCGGTGCTGACCCGTGCCTACCCGCAGGCCATCGGCGTAGTGGAACGCGGCGCCCGGGCAGGGGAGGCCGGGCAGGTGGTCAGCAGCCACCTGGGCCGCAGTTCGCCGCCTGTTTCGGAACGCTGGCTCCGCGCCCAGCAAAGCACCAGCGCCGAGGAGCAGCGCCGCGCCGATTCTCTCGCCCGCGCCCATGGCCGGTTCACCCGCAACTTCGTGGTCCAGGCGACGGCGGCGGAATGGGCGCTGTGCTGGCTGGCGGAGATACGACGGCGGCTGCGGGCGGCGTCGTCGTCCTCCCCCGCCGGGGAACTGGTCTTTTTCCTGCATGACGAGGTGATGCTCCAGGTCCCCGCCGAACGGGTCGAGGAGGTCAGCGCGCTGGTAACGGAGGCAGCATCGGCGGCCACACGGCTGCTGTTCGGGCCGATTCCGCTGGAGTTCCCGGTGGTTGCAGTTGCCGTGGACTCCTACGCGGACGCCAAGTAGCAGCGCCGACTAGAGCGCGGGAACGATGTCCCGGCCCTCATCCCAAGGCAGGGTCCAGCCCAGTTCATCCAGCACGGCGTTGAGGATGATGCCGGTGAAGCCCCAAACCAGCACTCCGTTCACGCGGAAGGCCGGCGAACGGTACGTCCGCGAGCCGTTCGTGATGACGGCGGTCCGCCGGTTTTCCGGATTGAGCAGGTCGGCCACCGGTACGCGGAACACCGATGCGGACTCTCCGTAGTCCACCACGTCCACCGGCGTGGGCCGGTGCCACCAGCCCAGCACCGGGGTGACCAGGAAGTTGCTGACGGGCAGCCCCACCTCCGGCAGGGTCCCGAGGACCGTGACGCCGTCGGGGTCCAGTCCCGTTTCCTCCCGGGCTTCGCGCAGGGCTGCGGCTTCCGGGCCGGCGTCGCCGGCATCCAGGGAGCCGCCGGGAAAGGCCACCTGACCGGGGTGGTCGTTGAGTGTGGCTGCCCGCTCGATCAGCAGGACATCGAGTTCGGCGGGGACCCCGGCGGAACGGAAGTCCGAGGGCTTGTCATCCAGGTTGCCGAAGAGAATCAGCACGGCGGCACGGCGGGCCGTGGCCGGATCCACGCTGCGGCGCATCAGCTCCAGGTTCGCGTCGAAGTAGGTGGTGCGGGCGGCGGCGGAGACACCCAGCGCCCGCAGATCGGCGTAGGCGCTCATGCTTCCAGGCCGAAGCCGGCGGCCCGCAGCTGGACCCGGGTTTCGGCGGCCATCATCCGGGCGTGCAGTTCCTCGCGGCCGGGGGCCAGCTCATACTTGAGCAGTTTGCGTGCCTTCTCGGGGTCCGTCTCGCCTTCACCGTAGGAGGGGCAGAGCTGGGCGACGGCGCAGGCGCCGCAGGCGGGTTTCTTGGCGTGGCAGACCCGCCTGCCGTGGAACACCACCCGGTTGGAAAGCGGGGTCCAGTCCTTCGGCTCGAACAGCGCCGCAACGTCTTCTTCCACCTTCACCGGGTCCGTGGCAGTGGTCCAGCCGAACCGGCGGGACAGGCGCCCGAAGTGGGTGTCCACCGTGATTCCCGGAACGCCGAAAGCGTTGCCAAGCACCACGTTGGCGGTCTTCCGGCCGACGCCGGGCAGGGTGACCAGGTCCTCGAGCCGGTCCGGCACTTCGCCGTCGAACTCGTCGACCAGCCGGGTGGACAAAGCTTTCACGCTGGCCGCTTTCGCACGGAAGAATCCGGTGGGCCGGATTATCTCCTGCAGCGTCTCCTCGTCGGCCTCCGCCATCGCCTTGGCGTCGGGGTACCGGGCGAAGAGGATGGGCGTGACGGCATTGACCCGGATGTCCGTGGTCTGCGCCGAAAGCACAGTGGCCACCAGCAGCTCAAACGCGTTGGTGAAGTCCAGCTCGGCCACGGCGTAGGGATAAACCTCGCCGAGCATCCGGTTGATCCGCCGTGCCCTCCGCTTCAAAGCGAGGAGGGACGGATCGCTGCCGGTTGCCTTTGCCACTGCTGGGTGTCCTTCTACTGACGGTTGGATACTGCTGATGGCCCGAACGGCCTACTGGTCGGCGTCGACGCGCTCAATGTTGCTGAGGTCGCGCAGCACGCCGATGCGTCCGGTGCGCTTGTCCTGGACAAGGAATTCGTCGCCGCGGTCTTCCAGGCCCAGTTCCCAGTCACCCGGGTGGAACATAAACAGCGGCAGGCCGGTGCGCTCGTCGACAATCTGGCGGGGGGTCCCCACGGCGAACCAGAACGCCTCGACCACTGCCTCGGACTCGTCACGGGTAGCGGTAATGGGTTCCGCGTTGCCGGCTTCGGCTTCGTGGGCCCCTGCTGCGGACGTTTCGGGGGTTCCGGCGTCGCGGACCACCGGATTCACGGTCGTGGCGGCCATGGGCTCCTCGGCCTGCATTCCGGCGGCCGGAGCGGCAGCGGGCTGCGCCTGCGTAGCCGGGGATGCCGTGGCAGGGGAAACCTGCGTCGAGGGGGCGGAGGCAGCGTGCGCGGAGGCGGCGGGAGCGGCCGCTGCCGCCCCGGCGGTGGAGGTTCCGACGACGGCGGTGCCGCCCGGAGCGGAAAGTTCGGAGCCGCCCTGGCTCGGCGCGTCATGCACGGTGGTGCGGGTGTCCTCGTTGCGGCGCAGCGGGTTGGTGAAACGGCGGGCGCCGGCGGCGTTCTCCGTCTCCGGCTTCGCTTCAGGCTTCGGGCGGGCCGGACGCGGACGCAGCGGCAAAGCGTCGCGGGCAGTCAGCGCGGCAGCAGACTCGGGGCGGTTACGGAATTCCCGGGCAAAGAAGGGAAGGTGCGGCGCCAGGGTGGTGGACACCACCAGGCCCAGGGAACCGACCAGTGCGACCATCGCGCCGACGCTGAAGTCCGTCACCGTCTGGATGAAGAAGAACGCCAGGGCCAGCACAGCAGTCACGGAGGCGAACTGGTCCAGGGAAAGCGATCCGACGCGGGGCTTCATCTTGGGCGCGAGGCGGCGGCCGGCAAACAGTCCGGCTACCAGCAGCGGCAGCAGGATGCCAATGCCGATGAAGAACAGGGAAAACGCATTCCAAAGGTTGAAGTCCTCTTCAAACCCGAGGCGGGTCACCGTGAAGAACGGCAGGATGCTGCCCACGAGCATCACCAGGACCGAGGCGCCTACAACGGTGTCCCGAAGCCCGAAGGGCCCAACGAGGGCTTCCTGGTCCGTGGCGGCCGGATGTGCCTGCAGGCCCTTGTCCGTCGCGGAGGGGTGTCCGCCGGTTTCCGAAGATCCGGCCGTGGTGCGGGCCTCGTTCTCAACAGGGGGGTTGTTCATACTGATCTCCATTCACGACCCCCCTGCCCCTTGTCCGCACGGGGTGCGGACAAGAACTGGAGGTGCGCATCTACGGTACGTAGGCGGTTGCTTCCTTCAGACAGCCTAATCAACGACGGCGAGGCAGACTAGCGCGGGGGCGGCGCGTCCCGGCGGAGTGACATACCGCTCACCGCATAATCGCGCCGTTTTGTAACCGATTATGTGAGCGCGGACACAGTGGCGTAAATCCGGGGATAGGGTGGTTTGCAGCCATGCACGATTCCCCTAGTGATGGATTTTCAGCGAAGTGAAAGGGTTCAACCATGTCTGATCAGTCCCCTGCAAAGAAGCACGGAGACGCCTTCGAGAACCTGCTGCATGAGAGCCGGAGCTTCCCGCCGAGTGCCGAATTTGCAGCATCTGCAGTGGCCCGGCCCTCGCTGTACGAGGAGGCGGCAGCCGAGGGTCCCGAATTCTGGGCGCGGCAGGCGCGGAGCATTCTCTCTTGGGAACAGGATTTCACCCAGGCGCTGGACTGGACTGATGCTCCGTTCGCCAAATGGTTTGTCGGCGGCAAGCTCAACGCGGCGTACAACGCCCTGGACCGGCACGTCGAAGAAGGCCGCGGAGACCGGGTGGCCATTTACTTCGAGGGCGAACCCGGGGATACGCGCACTTACACCTATGCGCAGCTGACCGAAGAGGTCAAGAAGGCGGCGAATGCGTTCGAATCCCTGGGTGTCGCCAAGGGCGACCGCGTAGCGGTGTACCTGCCGATGATCCCCGAAGCGGTTATCACCATGCTGGCCTGCGCCCGGATCGGCGCCGTGCACTCGGTGGTCTTCGGCGGTTTCTCCGCCGACGCCCTGCGCAGCCGGATCGACGACGCCGAGGCGAAGCTCGTGGTCACGGCGGACGGCTCCTACCGCCGCGGCAAGCCCAGCGCACTCAAGCCCGCCGTGGACGAAGCCCTCGCCAAGGACGGCCATACCGTCCAAAACGTGCTGGTGGTCCGCCGCAACGGCGAGCCCGTGGAGTGGAACGACGGCCTGGACCGCTGGTGGCACGACGTCGTGGACACTGCGAGCGCCGAGCACACCCCCGTAGCCCACGACTCCGAGCATCCGTTGTTCATCCTCTACACCTCGGGAACCACGGGAAAGCCCAAGGGCATCCTGCACACCACCGGCGGGTTCCTCACCCAGACTGCCTTTACGCACCTGAACACCTTTGACCTGCACCCCGAAACGGACGTGTACTGGTGCACCGCGGACATCGGCTGGGTTACCGGCCACAGCTACGTCGCCTACGCCCCGCTGATCAACGGAGCCACGCAGCTGATTTACGAAGGCACCCCGGATACCCCGCACCAGGGCCGCTGGTGGGAGCTGGTGGAGAAGTACAAGGTCTCCATCCTCTACACCGCGCCCACCGCCATCCGCACCTGCATGAAGTGGGGCCGGGACATTCCGCAGAAGTACAACCTCGACTCCATCCGGGTACTGGGCTCGGTGGGCGAACCGATCAACCCCGAAGCATGGATGTGGTACCGGCAGGTCATCGGCGCCAACGGCGGCAAGAAGGAACACCCCGCCCCCATCGTGGACACGTGGTGGCAGACGGAAACCGGCGCCCACATGATCGCGCCGATGCCCGGCATCACGGCCACCAAACCGGGCTCTGCCCAGGTGGCCGTCCCCGGCATTTCAGTGGACGTGGTGGATGAGATGGGCGAATCGGTGCCCAACGGGTCCGGCGGTTTCCTCGTGGTCAAGGAACCCTGGCCGTCCATGCTGCGCGGCATCTGGGGTGACCCGGAACGTTTCAAGGAGACCTACTGGTCCCGGTTCGACAACATGTACTTCGCCGGTGACGGCGCCAAGAAGGACGAGGACGGCGACATCTGGCTCCTTGGCCGCGTGGACGACGTTATGAATGTCTCCGGGCACCGGCTCTCCACCACGGAGATCGAGTCCGCTTTGGTCAGTCACCCGTCGGTGGCCGAAGCCGCCGTCGTCGGCGCTGCGGACGACACCACCGGAGAAGCCGTGGTTGCCTTCGTGATCCTGCGCGGCAGCGCAAAGGACGACGACGACATTGTCACCACCCTGCGCAACCACGTGGGCAAGGAGATCGGACCGATCGCCAAGCCGCGGCACATCCTGGTGGTTCCCGAACTACCCAAGACCCGCAGCGGCAAGATCATGCGCCGGCTGCTCAAGGACGTGGCCGAGGGCCGCGAAGCCGGCGATTCGAGCACGCTGGCGGACAATACAGTGATGCAGCAGATTGCGGCTTCGCTCAAGAAGTAGGCCCCGCAGACAACAGCAGGTGCCGTCCCCTGATCGGGACGGCACCTGCCGTTGTTTAACCGTGCGGCTTAGCCGACGGTGACGTCCAGGTTCACGTCGATGTTGCCGCGGGTGGCGTTGGAGTAGGGGCAGACCTGGTGGGCGGCCTGGGTCAGCTTGTCCGCAGTGGCTTCGTCGACGCCGGACATCTCCACGTGGAGTTCAACGCCCAGCTTGAAGCCGCCGTCGTCGTTCTTGAAGATGCTGACGTCCGCCGTCACGGCGGCATCCGAGATTGGTGCCTTTTCCGCGCGGGCAATCATCTTCAGTGCGGAGAGGAAGCATGCGGCGTAGCCGGTGGCAAAAAGCTGCTCCGGGTTTGTACCTTCGCCGGAACCGCCCATTTCGGTCGGAGTGGACAGGTTCACCTCGAGCTTGCCGTCGCTGCTACGGGCTTCACCGTTGCGGCCGTCGCCGGTGGCGGTGGCGGCGGCAGTGTACAAAGCGCTCATGGGGAACTCCTTTTGTGGGGAAAAGTCGGTAGACCTCAAGGTAGACTAACTAGTACGTCTACTGCAAGTGAGGGAGTCAGGGGAACCATGATGGCAGCTACATCCGTGCGGGAGCGCATCCTGGCACAGGCCTCTCTCCTGTTTTACCGAGAGGGAATCCGGGCAGTCAGTGCCGACAAGATCATTGCCGCTGCCGGCACCACGAAGGTGACCTTCTACCGCTACTTCCGCTCGAAGGATGACCTCGTGGTCGCTTACCTGCGGGAGCAGTCGGCGGCAATGCGGGCACGGGCCGCGGAGCTGGACCCGGATCCGTGCACCGGATTGCTGCAGTTCGCTGAAGCGATGGGTGCCGAGGCCTGCAGCGCAGGCTTCCGCGGCTGCCCGTTCATCAATGCGGCGGCGGAATATCCGGACCCCGGCCATCCCGTCCGGGTGGTTGTTTCCGAGCACCGCGCGTGGCTGCATTCCCTCGTCACCGAACGGCTGCAGCAGCTGGGCATCGCGGACGCCGGACAGCTCGCGGACCAGCTGCTGATGCTGCGGGACGGCGCAATGGTGCATGGATACGTGGCGGACGGCACCGCCGTCGAACCGGCACTGATCACCGCCGGAAGAGCGCTGGTTCTTCCCCGCCTCCCGAAACCGGGACAGCCCTCCTAGATCCGCGGAAATCCGGACCAATGTGACATTGGACTCATGGACTTGGTGAAAGCCGCCACTGCTAGGACAATTCCTGTCTGTGTCTACTACACCCGCACCGGCCGCACCAGCCGCACCCCCCACCCCCTCCTCTTCCAAGATGGCCCGCAAAGTTGCGGGCGCCTCGTTTATCGGCACCGCTTTGGAGTCCTACGACTTCTATGTTTTCGGCACGGCCGCAGCCCTGATCCTGAACCGGATTTTCTTTCCCGACGTGGATGCAGCGACCGGCATCCTGCTGTCCTTCCTGACCTTGGGCATGGGCTTCATCGCCCGGCCCCTGGGCGCCATTCTCTTCGGCCACATCGGTGACCGGGTAGGACGCAAAACGTCCCTGATCGGAACCATCGTCCTGATGGGTACCGCCACCGGAGCCGTCGGCCTGCTGCCGGACTACAACACCATCGGGATCTGGGCGCCGCTGCTGCTGGTCGCGCTGCGCCTGCTCCAGGGCCTGGCCGTCGGGGGTGAATGGGGCGGTTCCATCCTGATTGCCACCGAGCACGCCGCTCCCCGAAAGCGGGCGCTGTACGCGGCCATCCCGCAGATCGGTTCGCCGGTAGGCACCATCATGGTCACCGGCATCTTCCTGCTGCTCACCCAGGTTTCCGACGAGGACCTGGCGGCCGGGGTCTGGCGCATTCCGTTCCTGCTGGCCTTCCCCTTTATGGGCATCGCCCTGTACCTGCGGCTGGCCATCGATGAAACCCCCGTTTTCAAGGGCGTGGCACAGGCGCACCAGATCACCCGGGTTCCGCTGCTGGAGGTGCTCCGCACCCAGTGGGCTGCAGTCCTGGTGGCGGCCGCGGCTGCACTGCTGGGTATCGGCTCCTACTTCCTGATGACCACCTACACCCAGTCCTACGGCACAACTGTGCTTGGGCTGTCCGAATCCACAGTCCTGAACGCGGCCTTGGTCGGTTCGGTGCTGCAGTTGGCAACCATCCCCGCGTTCGGTTTCCTGGCCAATCGGATCGGTTCGGCGCGGATGGTGATGGCCGGAGCCGTGGCCACCCTGCTGATCTCCTTCCCGCTGTACTTCATCATCAGCAACGCCACCGCGCCGGTCTACATCCTGACCATCCTGATCGGCGGCATCGCGCCGACGGCGGCGTGGGCGGCACTGGGCGGATTGATGGCGGATCTGTTCCCGGCCCGAACCGGCTTCACCGCTATGTCCCTGGCCTACAGCTTGGCCGGCATCCTCTCCGGATTCACCCCGTCCATCACCCAGGTGTTCTCCAATGCAACCGGCGGTGCGTGGTGGCATCCCGGCGTCGTCCTGGCCCTGATGTCCCTGATCACCATTGCCGGCGCGCTGGCCGCCCGCCGCATGACAGCGCGCAACACGGCCGCCGTGCAGCCTTCTTATCCAAGCTCCGGCATAGTTAAGCCATGACTGCAGCCGGAACCCGCAACCTCCTCGTCCTTAACGGCCCCAACCTGAACCTGTTGGGCACCCGCGAACCGGCGATCTACGGCAGCTCCACCCTGGCGGATGTGGAGGCCGCGGCAATGGCCGCGGCCTCCGCCCACGGCTGGACCGTGGACTGTGTCCAGTCCAACCACGAAGGCGATCTGATCGATGCCATCCACGCGGCGCGCGGCACTGCGGACGGCATTGTCATCAATCCCGGTGCCTACAGCCACACGTCGGTGGCCATCCCGGACGCCTTGTCCGGCGTGGAGCTGCCGGTGGTCGAGGTTCACCTGAGCAACATCCACCGCCGCGAGGAGTTCCGCCACCACTCCTTCGTCTCCGCAGTGGCGGAGGTAGTGATCTGCGGGGCCGGTATCAGCGGCTACCGCATGGCGGTGGACTACCTGATCGGGTCCGCGGGCGGCCGGGCCGCGGAGTAGCCATGGCCGGCACGGCGTAGCTGGGGCAGGATTATTTGCTGGTGCACTGGCCGGCGGAAACCGGGCTGTCATAACCCGGTGCGGCGTCAACCACAGGGCCGACCTCAGCCAGTGAGAGGGCATAGCCGATCGGCTGGTCGCTGGTGGTCTTGGCGAAAATGATGCCGGCGAGGCGGCCGTCCATGTCCAGCAGCGGCCCGCCGGAATTACCCTGCTGCACGTTCGCGGCCAGGGTGTAGACCTCCAGCACCGTTGGGGAGGTTCCGTAGATATCCCGGACGGACACGTTGGACAGGCCCTCGACGCTTGCGGCCTGCAGCCGGAACGGGCCGCCTGCCGGATAACCGGCAAAGGCCGCGGTGGTGCCGGCCGCAAGCGGCTCGCCCACGGGGACGGGATCGGCGTCGAGCCCTTCCACAGCGAGGACGGCCAGGTCGCGTGCTGAATCGAAGTGGACCACCCGTCCGGGGAGCACGCTGCCGTCGGGAACCTCCACTACCGGTTCGTTCACGCCGGCAACCACGTGGGCGTTGGTGAGCACGCGGTCATCCGCCACCACAACGCCTGACCCTGTCTGGTTCTGACCGCACTGATACGCCGTGCCGGTGATTTTGAGGACCGACGCCGACGCGGTCCGCAGCTCCTCGGAGTCCACCTCCGCGCTGGGCGGGACAGCCGTTTGGGGTGCGGCGCTGTCAAGGATGGTCGGCAGCCCCTCGGAGACAGTGAAGGAACGAATCTGCGCACTCCAGGTCTTCACCTGCTCGGGGGTGGCATCGTCAATGGTGGTGAGTACCTTCGAGGCGGCAATCTGCTGGGACAGGAACGGAACGCCCAGCGTCGTCACGCTGAAGGCAAGCATGGCCATGACCAGCGCTGCCACTACAAGGTTGGCGGCACCGCCGAGTACGCGGTCCAGGAACTTCAGCGGCGGGAAATTCAGCCACCTGCGGATCATTCCGCCAAGCGCGGCTCCGGCCGCGTGGCCCACGAGCACCAGGACGACGGCCGTGGCAATGACCACCGTCAGCCGCCAGCCGTTATCCGGAACCCATTCGGCAACCAGCGGAATGGCAAAGAAGGCGCCAACGGCGCCGGCAACGAATCCCACGATCCCGCCGAGGGTCACCACCAGTCCGTTGCGCAGTCCTGCAACGAGGTAGAAGATCAGGACGAGGAGCAGGATGATGTCCAGAAGTGTCAGTCCGAGCACAAAGAGCTCCAAGCGTGTCAATCGGGTGGCCGGGCGGTGGAAGGCCGCTGCAGTGCGAGTTTATAGGGACAACCTCCGGAACCCGTTATCAGGATTGACCCGGCGCCTGTGGTCCTGCCCTCTTTTTCGGACCTATCGGTGAACAAACGTGCTTTAGGTATCACTAGGGGGTGACGTGCGGCAAGATAATAAGGAGAGACCACTATTTACAGGAGATTTCATGGATATCGAGGTACTGCGCCGCGCGCCGTTGTTCGCCTCTCTGGGAGACGACGTCTTCGCCGCCCTGACCGAAGAGCTCACTGAGGTCGACCTCTCACGCGGCGCCTCCGTCTTCCGCGAAGGCGATCAGGGCGACCAGCTCTATTTCATCGTCTCCGGCAAGATCAAGCTTGGCCGCTCCGCCCCGGACGGTCGGGAAAACCTGCTGGCGATCCTCGGCCCGGGCGAACTGTTCGGCGAGATGGCCCTCTTTGATCCCTCGCCCCGGAACGCCACGGCAACCGCCGTTTCCGAAACCCGCCTTGCGGGCCTGCGGCACGAGAACCTGCGCGCCCTGATTGAAACCCGCCCCGAGGTTTCCGTCCAGCTGCTGCAGGCACTGGCCCGCAGGCTTCGCCGGACGAACGAGTCCCTGGCGGACCTCGTGTTCTCCGACGTTCCGGGCCGCGTGGCAAAGGCGCTGTTGGACCTGGCGGACCGCTTCGGCCGTCCCGCGACCGACGGCATCCTGGTTGCGCACGAGCTCACCCAGGAGGAGCTGGCCCAGCTGGTTGGCGCCTCCCGCGAAACTGTGAACAAGGCCCTCGCCGAGTTTGTCCAGCGTGGGTGGCTGCGCCTGGAAGCCCGCGCGGTTGTCATTCTTGACGTCCAGCGGCTGCGCCAGCGCTCCCGCTAAAGGCACGAAACACCAACAACGGCGGCGTCGGTCCCTGCGACCGACGCCGCCGTTGTTGTTTGAGATCCGTGCACGTTTGTGCACCGGCCGAGCCGAGGCCGGCTAGCGCCCGTGCTGGGAGGATCCTTCGGTGCCGCCACCTGGGCGGACGGCTACGCAGGGCTTCCCATCAACCTCGACCAGTTCCGGCTGGTAAACGGCCGCGGGCCGGCGGCTCGAAAGATACGCGATACAGCCTCGGGCGGACGCTACCTTTTCCAGCGTGAGTTCGACGGCGGGAACCACCAGTTCGCCCAGGGTCAGCCCGGTCGTGTCCTGCTGGCCGATTTCGTCGCCCAACTCGGTGCTGTCCCGCGCGGCAATGACTTCCGCCGCCGGTTTCCAGTCTGCCCAGACACCTTTACCCTCCAGCAGGGTGGCGTCCTGGCCCACCGGCTGGACCGCGGCAAAGTAACGGGTATCGAAGCGCCGGAGCGCAAAGTCGGCGCTGTGCCAGTTGGAGAGCGGGCGCAAAAGGTCGGTGCGCAGGCCGAGGCCGCGCTTTCCAAGCAGCTCCAGGAAGGATGCCTCCTGGGTGGCAATGGCCGTTCGTGCAGCCATCCATTCCGGGCCGCGGTTGCTTTCCAGCAGTGTGGACTCGTCGGGGCCGGCGAGCAGGATGCCGGTTTCTTCGAACAACTCGCGGATCGCGGCCACGACGTGGCGGCGGGCGAGCCGCGCGTCGTCGGCACCCATGGACTTCGCCCACAGTGCCGGGGCCGGACCGTACCACGCGACCTGCGCGTCGTCGTTCTCTTCGATGCTGCCGCCCGGGAAGGCGACCTTACCCAGGGGCGATTCGCCGCGCCGGTACGAAAGGTACGTCTGGGTACCGCGCGGGGAGTCCCGCAGCAGCACCACCGAGGACGCCAGCCGCGGTTTGCGGGGCGTGCGGTCGGGGCGCTCGAACCAAGTCTGGGCCGCCACCCGGTCCGCGGGGGCTACCGGGAAAAGCCGGACTGTGGAGTTAGGCAAATTCAACGATCATTTCTACTTCAACAGGCGCGTCCAGGGGCAGGACCGCGACACCGACGGCGGAACGGGCATGGCTTCCCGCCTTGCCGAAGACATTTCCCAGCAGCTCGGAAGCACCGTTAATGACGGCCGGCTGGCCGGTGAAGGAAGGGTCGGAGGCGACGTAGCCCACCACCTTCACCACCCGTACCACGCGGTCAAGGTCACCAATCTGAGCCTTCACGGCAGCCAGGGCATTGACGGCGCAGATGGCCGCGTAGGACGCGGCCTCCTCTGCGCCCACTTCGGCACCGACCTTGCCCGTGGCCGGCAGGACCCCGTCCACAAACGGCAGCTGGCCGGAAGTGTGGACGAGGTTTCCGGTGATCACGGCCGGAACGTAGACGGCCACCGGAGACGCGACGGAGGGAAGGCTCAGGCCCAGTTCCCGGAGCCTGACCTCAACAGCCGAGACTGCACCGGCAGCGCTGGTCACTGGTTTTTTTCGCGTTTCATGTAGGCGACGGAACCGGTTCCGTTCGGCGCCGAAGCGATCTGTACCAGTTCCCAGCCTTCGTCCCCGTGCATATTGAGGACTTGGCCGGGTGTGTGCAGTGGAAGAGGCGTAATGAAGTATTCCCATTTGGTCATAAGGGAAAGCGTAACGTGCTTGTAGACTGTCTCGCATGGCAGCACGCAAATCACCGTTCTTTGACACGGCGACCACTCTCGGGAAGCTCGTCGCGTTCTTCGGCATCAGTGCTCTTTGCGGAGTCCTGGCTGCCGGTCTCCTGGTTCCCGTAGCCGCAGCAGCAGGCACAGCCGCATCCGGATCCATCCAGTTCTTTGACCAGCTTCCCTCGGAGCTGGAACGCGGGGCACTGGCCACGCCGTCAAAGATCTACGCAAACGACGGCTCCCTGATCGCCACGGTGTACGAGGAGAACCGCCAGCCGGTGACCCTCGACCAGGTGTCGCCGAATATGGTGGATGCCATGCTGGCCATCGAGGATGACCGGTTCTACGATCACGGCGGGGTGGACCTGCAGGGCATCATGGGGGCCCTTGTGTCCAATGCCACCAGTGACAGCACGCGCGGTGCTTCCACCATCACCCAGCAATACGTAAACAACGTCATCATTGACACCAACATGCAGAACAACGAGGAAGTTGTTTTCAGCGGCGGTAAATCGGTTGGCGACAAGCTTCGCGAAATGAAGCTTGCAATTGCGGTGGAAAAAGAGCTCAGCAAGGACGAAATCCTTGAGGGCTACTTCAATATCGTTCCGTTCAGCGGCACCACGTACGGCGTCCAGGCTGCGGCCCGCTACTTCTTCAACGTTGATGCCAAGGACCTGACCATCGCCCAGTCGGCCCTGCTGGCCGGCGTCGTCAACGGTCCCACTTTCTACAGCCCGGAGCTGAACCCCGAGCGCGCCCTGGAACGCCGGAACCTGGTGCTCCAGGCCATGTTGGATAAGGGCCGCATCGCGCAGGCAGACTTCGACGCCGCTGTTGCCACCGGACTGGACCTGCAGATCACGCCGGTATCGAGCAACTGCGTTGGTGCCTCACAGGCCCCCTATTTCTGTGACTACGTAACACGCCTTGTGCTCAACGACGAGAACTTCGGCGCCACCGAGGAAGATCGGGACAAGCTGCTCAAGCGCGGCGGCCTGACCATCAAGACCACCCTGAACCCAACGTTCCAGAATGCCGCGCAGACAGCCGTCAACGAAACGGCCAATCCGGACACCACCGACGCTGAGATCGGCCACGCGATGGTCAGCATCGAACCGGGCACCGGCAAGATCCTGACCATGGCCCAGAACACCCGGTACACGCCGGAACTCGCGGACGGCAACTCCGTCCAGAACTTCAACGTGGACGTCAACCAAGACGGTGATCCAAGCAAACCGCTCAACGGCTTGGGTGGTTTCCAGCCCGGGTCCACGTACAAGCCGTTCACAGTTGCTGCCTGGCTGGATTCGGGCAAAACCCTGAACACCACCCTGAACGGGTCCAAGCGCACCTACCCCGCGGGGCACTCCTGGAACGCCAAGTGCCTGCCCGGCGGCCGCTACGTTGCACTTGAACCGTGGACGCCCATCAACTACGGCGACACGAACTACAAGAGCACCACCGTCCTGGACGGCCTGGCGCAGTCCTACAACACCATCACCCTCGCGGAGATCAACCAGCTGGATTTGTGCTCCTTCCAGGAAATCGCCTTTGCCGCAGGAATCCACAACGGCAAGAGCTCGGAAGGCAAAGAGGACATGCTCTCCGTCGACCCGCCGTCCACCTTCGGCGGCGGCGGCGACGCCTCTCCGCTGTCCATGGCCACCGGTTTTGCTACTCTTGCCGCCGAAGGCATGAAGTGTGACCCCATTGCGCTTGAGTCCGTCACCGGCGCCGACGGCACCGAATATCCGGTTCCGGAGCAGTCCTGCGAGCAGGTGATGCGCAAAGAGGTTGCCCAGGGCGTCAATATGGCCACTCAGCGGGTGATGACCAACGGTTCCGGTGTGAACCTGCAGGTCGGTGTTCCCACCGCCGGCAAGACCGGCACCAACGACACCCGCTCGCAGACCTGGTTCATGGGCTACAGCACCGGAATGGTCACCGCCTCGTGGATCGGCAACTGGAAAGCCAATAACACCACCATGTCCGACAAGCTGATCGGCGGACGGACCTACCCGGAAATCGACGGCTCCCTGATCGCCGGTCCCTCCTGGAAGAATTACATCCAGCGGATTGCCGGCCAGTACGAAGCCAACGCGTTTACCGCTCCCCCGGCCAGCATGGTCGGCAACACGGCACCGCCCCGCGCCACTCCGCCGGCTTCCCCGCCGGCCTCCCCTGCCGCAGATCAGGGGCCTGGCAACGGCGGCGGCAACGGTAACGGCGGCAACGGCGGCGGTGAAGGCGGCGGCAACGGTAACGGCGGTAACGGCGGCGGTGAAGGCGGCGGCAACGGTAACGGCGGCGGCAACGGCGGCGGTAACGGCTAGTGGCTGATTCGACCCTCACCTCTGTGGTGCGGAAGGCAGCATGGCTGGCCGGCGGCCTCGCCGGCACCGGCGCTGCGGCCTTCGCCTACGGCTCCCTGATAGAACGGAACCTCTTCGGTGTCCGTGAAGAAACCGTCCGGGTCCTGCCGACCGGAAGCGCTCCCCTGCGGGTCCTGCACCTTTCGGACATCCACTTTGTTCCCGGCCAGGAGCGGAAAGTCCGCTGGCTGCAGGGCCTGGCTGAGCTGGAACCGGATCTGGTAGTCAACACCGGCGACAATCTCAGCCACCCGCAGGCAGTACCAGCCGTGCTTGAGGCGCTGAAACCCGTGATGCGTTTCCCGGGTGTCTTTGTCCCGGGCTCCAACGACTACTACGCCCCGGTCCTGAAGAATCCGTTCACATACTTCACCGGCCCCTCCAAGCATCGGCGCGAACCTGAGAAGCTGCCTTGGGGCAGCCTCTTCGACTCCTTCCAGGACGCCGGCTGGCAGAACCTGACCAACACCAGCAGTGTGATGGACCTGCCCGGCCTGCGCCTGAACTTTTCCGGAGTGGATGACCCGCACCTGGGACGGGACAAATATCAGGGCTTTGCTCCGTCCGGCGCATCCCCATCCACGGGAAACAACGCAGCACCCGAAGTGAAGATCGGCGTCGCCCACGCTCCCTATCAGCGCGTGCTCAACGAGTTCACCGGCGGAGGCGCCGAGATCATCCTCGCAGGGCACACCCACGGTGGACAGGTCTGCATTCCCGGCTACGGCGCCCTGGTCAGCAACTGCGACCTGCCGACCTGGCAGGCCCGCGGCCTGACCTCCTGGGCACACGCAGGACGCCGGGTGCCGCTGAATGTCTCCGCCGGCATCGGCACCTCACGCTACGCACCGGTGCGCTTTGCCTGCCGTCCCGAGGCAGTCCTGCTGACCCTGACGGCGCGGGACACCTAAGCCCGGATCCGGCTCCGGACCGGCCCTTCCGCAGCGGCCGCCGGAGAGGTTCAAGACGTCCGTTTCGCGGAATCGGGATTTGTCTAGTATCCTTGTAAAGTTGCTTCGCGAGGTCGTCAAACACTTCAGCGGAACAGTGGTTACGGGGTGTGGCGCAGCTTGGTAGCGCGCGTCGTTCGGGACGACGAGGTCGCAGGTTCAAATCCTGTCACCCCGACCAGAAAGGGCCGGTCAGAGAAATCTGACCGGCCCTTTTGCGTTAAGGTGCCAAGAGCACATGCCGGGACTAGACGAACTTCTCCCCGGTAAGCCGTTCGTAGGCCTCCACATACCGGCTCCGGGTGCGTTCGACGACGTCGTCCGGGAGGGCAGGGGGCGGCGCATCGGAGTACCGGTCCCAGCCCGAGGCCGGTGAGGTAAGCCAGTCCCGCACATATTGCTTATCGAAGGACGGCTGGGCCTGGCCGGGTGAATACAGTGCCGCGTCCCAGAAACGGGACGAATCCGGGGTCAGCACTTCGTCCCCCAAAGTGACCGCACCGGTCACCGGATCCTTTCCGAACTCCACTTTGGTATCCGCAAGGATGATCCCGCGTTCCCGTGCCACGGCTTCTGCCCGGGTGTAGATCTGCAGCGTCAGCGTACGCAGCTCTTCCGCCGTGCCGGGGCCCACTGTGTCCACCACTGCCTCATAGGTGATGTTCTCGTCATGTTCGCCCTGCTCGGCCTTGGCCGAGGGGGTAAACACGGCCGGTTCAATCCGCGAACCGTCCACCAGCCCGGCAGGCAGCGGCAACCCGCATACTGTGCGGGAGGCCTGGTACTCGGCCAGCCCGGAGCCGGTCAGGTAACCGCGCGCAATACACTCCACCGGGTACATCTCCAGCTTTTTGCAGATCATCGCCCGGCCGGCCACCGTCTCCGGAACACCCTCCCGGGCGGAAATCACATGGTTCGGGATGTCCCCCAGCTGGTCAAACCACCAAAGACTGAGCTGGGTGAGGATCCGCCCCTTGTCCGGAATGGTGGTGGCCAGCACGTGGTCATACGCGCTGATCCGGTCGCTGGCCACTACCAGCACGCGGCCGGCGTCGTCCCCGTCCCCTTCGGGCACGTACAGATCGCGCACCTTGCCCGAATACACATGCCGCCAGCCGGGCAGCTGGGGCGCACGGCCCGTACCGTCGCTCATGCGAGTTTCCCTTCGCGGGCCACTTCGGCCTCCGGCTCGGCGGTGCTGCCCGGCTGCCCCGAGCTGCCTTCCGGAACCCGCACTTCGCCGCGGGCAGCCTTCAAGGCAATATCGGTGCGGTGCTGGGACCCTTCGAGCCGGATCAGATCGACGCCGGCGTAGGCACGGTCCCTCGCCTCGTTCAGGTCCGAACCCAGCGCGACAACGGAAAGTACCCGCCCGCCGGCGCTGTGCACTTTGTCCTTCTTGAGCTTGGTCCCGGCGTGCAGCACGTGTACGCCCTCCAGCCGCCCGGCTTTCTTCAGCCCGCGCACCCGGTCACCGGTCCTCGGCTTGCCCGGATAGTTTTCTGCTGCGACCACGACGGCGACGGCGGGGCGCGGGTCCCATTTCAGCTGTTCCATGGCGTCCAGCTCCCCCTTGGCCGCCGCCATCAGCAGCCCGCCGAGCGGTGTCTTCAACCGGGCCAGCACCGCCTGCGTCTCCGGGTCACCGAAGCGGGCGTTGAATTCGATGACCCGCACCCCGCGCGTCGTCAGGGCAAGCCCGCAGTAAAGCACGCCCACGAAAGGGGTGCCGCGGGAAGCCATTTCGTCGATGGTCGGCTGCGCAACCCGGCGGACTACGTCCTGCACCAGCCCGGCCGGTGCCCAGTCCACAGGCGAGTAGGCGCCCATGCCACCGGTGTTGGGGCCGGCGTCGTTGTCGAAAATCCGCTTGAAGTCCTGGGCCGGAGCCAGCGGCACCACATGCCGTCCGTCCGAGAGCACGAAGAGCGAGACCTCGGGGCCGTCCAGGAATTCCTCGATCACCACGGTTCCGCCCGCCTCGAAGCAGGCGCGGGCATGCTCCAGTGCTTCGTTCCGGTCCGAAGTCACCACCACGCCCTTGCCCGCGGCCAGCCCGTCGTCCTTGACCACGTACGGAGTGCCGAAGGTGTCGAGTGCGTCGGCGGCTTCCTCCATGGTGCCGGCCATGCGCGCCATGGCCGTGGGAACGTTGGCGGCCGCCATGACCTGCTTGGCGAAGGCTTTGGAAGCTTCGAGCTGGGCGGCAGCCTGTGACGGACCGAACACGGCAAACCCCGCCTCCCGCAGCGCGTCGGCCACACCTGCCGCGAGCGGTGCTTCCGGTCCGATGACCACCAGGTCGGAACCGAGGGAGCGGGCCAGTTCCGTGACCGCGGAGGGGTCGGTGGCCTCGACCGGGTGGACCGGCACCAGCTGGGCAATGCCTGCGTTCCCGGGTGCCGCGTGGACCTCGCGGACATAGGGATCAGCTAGGAGCGCTCGGACAAGGGCATGTTCGCGGCCGCCGGGGCCTACTACGAGAACCTTCACAGTAGATCAGGGTACTTGCTGGGATGGACCGCCTGAAAGCACCTGCCCAACATGACGCCGCGGCACGGATTGCCGCCGGGATGCCTGCCCGCGGCAGCTTGGCATCCGTGGCTACCTATTTGCCATTCGTCCGGTACCTGCAGGCCGACGTCCCTTGCAGGTAGCCCCGAGGCGGATCGATAGTGGAAGTGCGGGCGCTGCAGCGGTGCGGCGCATACCGAGGAACAGCGGGGGGCAGCGAGATCGACGGCGGTGCCGGGGCCGTCATCGCCGGTTCGCCCCCCGCACCCCTTTAGACTGAAGAACATGAACGCAACTTTTACCGCGTCCGACGCCGTTGAACTGGCAGTGCTGGAGCGCAACGGTTTTATTGAATCCCGCCACATCGGCTCCGCCGTCGTGATGGCCGCCGACGGCACCGTGGTCACGGAACTCGGTGACATCACCACGCCGATCTTCCCCCGCTCCACGCTCAAGCCGTTCCAAGCCGTCGCGGCCATGCAGTCCGGGGTGCCGCTGCGCGGGCCGCAGGTGGCACTTGCCGCCGCCAGCCACGTCGGCTCCCGGGAACACACCGACGTCGTACGCGGCATGCTGGCCGCCGCCGGCGTCACCGAGGGGCACCTGCAGTGCCCCGAGGACTGGCCGCAGGACACCGAGGCTCGAAATGAACTCATCCGCGAAGGCAAGGGGCCGCAGCGGATCGCATTCAACTGCTCCGGCAAGCATGCCGCCTTCCTCTGGGCGTGCACCGAGAACAACTGGGACCACGCCACCTACCTGGATCCCCAGCATCCGCTGCAGCGCCGCATCGCAGAGGTGATCGAGGAATTCACCGGTGAAACCGTGCAGCACTGGGCGGTGGACGGCTGCGGCGCGCCGCTGGCCGCTGTCTCGCTGACCGGCCTGGCCCGCGGCATCGGCCGGCTGGCCAAGGCGCCGTCCGGCAAGCACGGCAACGCCCGTGCGGCAACGGTTGCCACCGCGATGCTCGATTACCCGTGGGCGGTGCACGGCCACGGCCGCGAGAACTCGGTTGTGATGGAGGACCTGGGGATCATCGCCAAGAACGGCGCCGAGGGTGTCCTGGTGCTGGGCACCGACACCGGCGTTGCCGTGGCGCTGAAGATGCTCGACGGCAATACCCGCGCCGCATCCCTGGTGGGCCTGACGCTGCTGGCTGCCAGCGGCGCCGTCGATCCGCTGGCCGTGGAGAAGGTGCTGACCAAGATCATGCAGCCGGTACTCGGCGGCGGACAGCCCGTGGGAAGCCTGCGGCTGGGTGCGCCGGTCACGGCGCTGCTGGGCTAGAAGCGTGGCACGGCGCCGGATCTCGGGCGAAGACGGCAGGGCCGCCCTGCAGGCAGCGGCAGCCGGGGCAACTGACCGCGGCACCACTGCCATGGCAGTGCGGTATGCCCTGGAGGAACTTGCCGAACGCGCCCCCGGCAACAGCGTCGAGGTCCGGGTTCCGCCCTTCGGGGTGACCCAGTGCGTGGCCGGCCCCCGGCACACCCGCGGCACTCCCCCGAACGTCATCGAGACCGACGGCGCCACCTGGCTGGCGCTGGTCACCGGCCGGCAGTCCTGGGCCGACGCCGTTGCCGCGGGGAAGGTGGCCGCCTCGGGGCTGCGCGCGGACCTTTCCGAGGTGCTGCCGCTCTTCCGGACCGGGTCCTAGGATCCCCGGCCGGGATCCGTCCCGTCCGCGCCTGGTTTCCATCGGCAAGCGGGAGAGTGCCCGGCCGGTAGAATCGAAGCATGGTTTCCGAGCAGCACAGCCCTGAGCGCCGCGAGATTACGGTCCGCCGCGCTCCCCGTTTCGTCCCTTTCCTGGCACTGGGAGTGGTTGCCGGGTTTATTGCTGCCCTCTTCGTCGCTTACGGCGGGGCCGAGAACCCCAGCTTCACGCGTGAAGCCACCCTCGGGTTCTTCACCGTCATGTTCGGCCTCCCGGGGCTGCTGCTGGGCGCCTTGACCGCCCTCATCCTGGATTGGATCAGTGTCCGCAGGGCCCGCCGGTCCATGGTGGAAAGCGTAGATCCCGCGGAACCGGAGAGCCGGGAACAGCCGTCGTCGTAACGGTTGCGCGCACAGCCCGCGCCGCCGGTTGTCCATGAGACAATTCACACATGGCACGTGGAGACGGACAGCTTTCCCATGATCTGATGCCCGGAGAAAAAGGCCCGCAGGATGCCTGCGGAGTCTTCGGAGTCTGGGCCCCCGGCGAAGAGGTGGCGAAGCTTACCTATTACGGGTTGTACGCCCTGCAGCACCGCGGACAGGAGTCCGCCGGCATAGCAACCAGCGACGGCAACCGCATCAGCGTATACAAGGACATGGGGCTGGTATCCCAGGTCTTCGACGAGACCACGCTCAATACCCTTTTGGGGCACATTGCGGTGGGGCACTGCCGGTATTCGACCACCGGAGCCTCCCACTGGGCCAATGCCCAGCCCACCCTCGGCGCCACCGCGAGCGGCACCGTGGCCCTGGCGCACAACGGCAACCTGACAAACTCCGCTGAACTGTATGAACTGATCCTCGAGCGCGAAGGCCGGCCCCGCTCCGGCGAAATCGCCCAGGGCAACACCTCCGACACGGCATTGGTCACCGCTTTGCTCAACGGCAGCGACGGACGCTCCCTGGAGGACACGGCCATGGAGCTGCTGCCGAAACTGCGCGGCGCGTTCTCCTTTGTGTTTATGGATGAGGGCACCCTCTACGCCGCGCGGGACACCTACGGCGTCCGGCCGCTGGTGCTTGGAAGGCTGGAGCGTGGCTGGGTGGTGGCCTCCGAAGGCTCCGCCCTCGCCACGGTGGGAGCCAGTTTCATCCGGGAAATCAAGCCGGGCGAATTCATTGCCATTGACGAATCCGGGGTCCGCAGCCGCACCTTCGGGGAGCCGACGCCGGCCGGCTGCGTGTTCGAGTACGTTTACCTCGCCCGCCCCGACGCCACCATTGCCGGCCGGTCGGTCTACGAATCCCGGGTCGAGATGGGCCGGCAGCTGGCACGGGAAAACGCGGTCGAGGCGGACATCGTGATCCCGGTTCCGGAATCCGGCACCCCGGCGGCAGTGGGATACGCCGAGGAGTCCGGCATTCCCTTTGCCCACGGGTTCGTCAAGAACTCCTACGTTGGCCGTACCTTCATCCAGCCCAGCCAGACCCTTCGCCAGCTCGGCATCAAACTGAAGCTGAACGCCCTCGAATCGGTAATCCGCGGCAAGCGGGTAGTGGTGGTGGATGATTCCATCGTGCGCGGCAATACGCAGCGTGCCATTGTCCGGATGCTGCACGAAGCCGGCGCCCTCGAGGTCCACGTGAAGATCTCCTCTCCCCCGGTGAAGTGGCCGTGCTTCTACGGCATCGACTTCGCGTCCCGGGCCGAGTTGATCGCCAACGGCGCTGCCGTGGAGGAAATCCGCGCGTCCATCGGTGCGGACAGCCTGGCGTACATTTCCGAAGACGGCATGATCGATGCGACCCTGCAGCCGCGGGAACGGCTGTGCACGGCGTGCTTCACCGGTGTCTACCCGATCGAACTGCCCGCCGCGGACCGGTTGGGGAAGAACCTGCTGGAACCTGCCAATCCCGCGGAAGCCGCCGGATCCAACGGCTGTGACCCGGGACCGGACAGCGAATACGAGAACCTGCTTACCGACGCCGAAAAGAAAGAAGCCGTATGAACGCCACCTCCATCACCTACGCGTCCGCAGGAGTGGATGTCGAAGCCGGCGATAAAGCCGTTGAACTGATGAAGGCGGCCGTCAAGGCCACCCACAATCCGTCGGTGCTGGGCGGAGTGGGCGGTTTCGCCGGCCTTTACGATGCCTCGCGGCTGCTCAGCTACCGGAAGCCGCTGCTCGCAACGTCCACGGACGGCGTCGGAACCAAGGTTGCCATCGCGCAGGCCATGGACATCCACGACACCATCGGCTTCGATCTCGTGGGCATGGTGGTGGATGACATCGTGGTGGTGGGAGCCGAGCCGTTGTTCATGACGGACTACATCG
Organism: Arthrobacter sp. zg-Y1116; assembly: GCF_024385485.1. Lineage (NCBI taxonomy): Bacteria > Bacillati > Actinomycetota > Actinomycetes > Micrococcales > Micrococcaceae > Arthrobacter > Arthrobacter sp. zg-Y1116. The sequence goes on from NZ_JANFLR010000001.1 coordinate 683,174, forward strand.
CCTGCGGCAAGGTGGTGCCGGAGCGCATCGCCGACATAGTCCGCGGCATCGCGGCGGCCTGCGAGGTGGCCGGCACGGCGCTGGTCGGCGGGGAAACCGCCGAGCATCCGGGCCTGCTGGGTGAGCACGAGTACGACGTCGCGGGCGCTGCCACGGGTGTGGTGGAGGCGGACCGGCTCCTCGGCCCGGACCGGGTGCGCCGCGGCGACGTAGTCATCGGTATGGCATCTTCGGGGATCCACTCCAACGGCTACTCCCTGGTCCGCCGCGTCATCAACCATGCCGGGTGGCAGCTTGAACGCCAGGTTTCCGAACTGGGACGCACCCTGGGCGAGGAACTGCTCGAACCTACCCGCGTCTACGCCGCGGATTGCCTTGACCTCGCCCGCTACGAGGCGGCCGGAGTGCATGGTTTCAGCCACGTGACCGGCGGCGGGTTGGCAGCAAACCTGGCCCGTGTGCTGCCGAAGGGGTTGCAGGCCACGGTGGACCGCTCCACCTGGGAACTGCCGCCGGTGTTCAAGCTGATCGCTGAACTGGGCAACGTGCCTCAGCCGGACCTTGAACGGACGCTGAACCTCGGTGTCGGCATGGTGGCGATCGTCGATGCAGGAAGCGCGGAGGCCGCCCTCGAGCGCCTCGCGGCCCGCGGCGTCCCTGCATGGGTCATGGGCACCGTCGGCGGGATTGAAACGCCGTCCGGCGCCGATTCCGATTTTGTGCAGGGCGCCAAGGGCGTCGACGGCGGTGCCGTCCGCTTGGTCGGGACCTACGCCTGAGCGCTCCGGCCGGGTAGAGCAAGGCCCCGCACCGGATACGCCGGTGCGGGGCCTTGACCTAAGAGAAACCTACTTACAGGCTTAACGCCAATCAGCGGACCCACCCTAAGGTGATCCGCTGAAGGAGGCAATTGGCCAACGTCGTTGAGGAAATTACCGCTAGCCTACGCGGCGGTTACCCTCATCATCGTCATCGTCGCCAAATTGATCCGCGTACTTATCTTCGTACGCCGAGTAGTCGGGCTCAGCCGGCTCCTCGGGATATCGACTGGATGGACGACTCGTCGGTCCTGAGAGCTCACGCTGCAGCGCCGAGTAGTCCGTGGCCGGGGTGAAGTACTTCATCTCCCGAGCCTGCTTGGTTGCTTTTGCCTTTTGACGGCCGCGCCCCATGGCGTGACCCCCTTTTTGCGTCGATCCGGAGGTTAGTCGTTCGGGCAGATGAACGAGGGCCCCGGAATATTTGGTCAATTTGTCGTAAGTACAGGTTACATGTTTTCCCGCTGGCTTGTGCCCCCTTGACCGCGGCGAGGAGTATTCCCGGGGCATTAGCACAGGGCCTCCGGCACGCCGGTCCCTGCGCCCACCCTCTGATATTGGCTAAAGTCAGGGGTAGAGACAGTTTTGGGGTGCATCATGCCACCGCCTACAGGGAGGACAGACGTTCACCATGAGCGATCAGAAAAGTACACCGGAAGCGGTTTATCCGCCGCCGGAGAAGGACAGTACGCCGGGAGCCCTCCCCGATCTGAGCGCGCATTCGGACTCCCCCGCGTGGCTCTCCGAAGACGGAAACCACGACGCCGGTGTCTGGGAACGCAGTTTCGAGGGTGCCGGGGAGCCTGACATGGCTGCCGAAGGGGCTGACGGCGCGGGCTCCGCAGCGACTGCACTGGCTACGGACGCCGGGACTGAACGCGACGGCGACGAAACCGCTGCGTTGGAGCTTCCCGCGGAGCCGGTGGTGGTGGCACCCGAGGACCTCGAACTGGAAGAACCCTCCCTGGCCGAGCCGGCCCTGAGTGAGGACGCCGTGGAAGCAGCGGCCCTCGACCAGGTTGCCTCGGAAACCGCTGCAGCCGAGGCCAACGCGGCGGAAGCAGGGCGCCTGTCCGGACTTGAACCGGCTCCTGCCGGGACCGAAGTCCAGGTGGATGCTAACGCCGCCGGCACCGATGGGCCTGGAGAAACTGACGAGACGACCGCTCTTTCCGGTTCAACACCCGAAGATGGCGAGGCAACGGCCTCCGGTTCAGCTGCCGGTACCGCTGCGGCCGACGGCGCGGAGGCTGAAGCCGTGCCGGACGGCGCGGAAGGCGAAGCCGTGCCGGACGGCACGGAAGGCGAAGCAGTGCCGGACGGCACCGACGGCACGGAAGACGCCGCGGACCACGGTGACGGTGCAGCTAACTCCAACGCCGAGGGCACCGAGACTGAAGCCGTGCCCGACAGCACCGACGAGGCTGAGGGCCCCAAAGCCGATGGCGGCGAAGGTGAAGCCGCCGCAGGGCTAGACGTTCCGGCGCCCGGTGAAACACCTGAACCGGCCGCTGAAGCGGAGCAGGAGCCGTCCGGAGGGGACACTGAACCGCATCCCCTGCATGGCATCAACGCGGCCGCACCGATGACCGCCGCACCCCAGGAGCGAGCAGTCGCCCCGGTTGCTGCGTCCGGCGAACCGGAGCCCGTTACGGCAGCTGTGCCGGCGGGCGACACCCGCCGGTCACGCCGGCTGGCCGAAAGCCAGGCAGCGGGGGCAACAGCAGCCTCCAGGCAGCCCGGCGCAGCCTCCGGCACCACGGCCTCCGCAACAGGGGCAGGGACGGCGGCAGGCATCGCTCCCGCCGCGGCAAAGGGCAGCGGCAAGAGCAAGAGCAACACCCGCCTGCTTCTGGTACTCGGCGGCGTTGTGCTCGCCGCCGTCGTCGCCATCCTGCTTTTCGTGTTCGTCTTTAACGACAAGGAGGAAGGCGTCATCTCCGAGGATGTGAGCCCCCTGGAGCTGGTGGAGGGAGCGTGCCTGAAGGATTGGGACGACGTCAACTCCGGCGCCACCGTAGTCACCTGCGAAACACCGCACAACGCCCAGCTGGTCGCCACCGACAGCTACACCGAGGATGCTGTCTTCCCCGGCACCGGCGCCCTGGAGGAGCGGGTCAACGAGGTCTGCAAGGCCGTGGAGTATGCCGACGCCGCCGCGGAGTCCCCGGGCTTGAAGCTGACCAAGTCCATCCCCACCGAGCAGACCTGGGCCTCCGGCGACCGCCGCGTGGACTGCATTGTTTTCGCCCCCGAGGGCCAGGACCTCACCGAGTCCCTGGTGCAGGAGTAAGCGGGTACGGGAGTAAGCGCAGCCAAACAGCACAAAGGCGCGCGGCGGGCATCATCCGCCGCGCGCCTTTTGGTCTTCGGACCTAGACCGCTGCCACCGTCAGCCCGGGCTCGGCCACCAGCCCGTCCCCGTCCAGACCGTCTGCGGGCCTATCCACCAGGACCGTGTTGCCGTCGCTGATCTTTCCGGCCAGGATCCCGCGGGCCAGCTGGTCGCCGATTTCACGCTGCACCAGGCGGCGCAGGGGCCGGGCACCGTACGCAGGGTCGTAGCCGGTCAGCGCCAGCCATTCCCGTGCTGCATCGGTCACGTCAAGCACCAGCCTGCGCTCGTGGAGGCGGTTGGCCAGGGCACGCACCTGGATGTCCACGATCCGGGTCAGGTCCTCCAGGCTCAGCGGATCGAACAGGATCACGTCGTCGAGCCGGTTGAGGAACTCCGGCTTGAAGTTCGCGTTGACCATGGACATCACCGATTCGCGTTTCTGCTCCTCGGTCAGGCCCGGGTCCACCAGGAACTGGGACCCGAGGTTGGACGTCAGGATCAGGATGACGTTGCGGAAGTCCACCGTCCGGCCCTGTCCGTCAGTCAGCCGGCCGTCGTCGAGCACCTGCAGCAGGATGTCGAAGACGTCCGGATGTGCCTTCTCCACTTCGTCCAGCAGGATCACCGAGTAGGGGCGGCGGCGCACTGCTTCGGTGAGCTGGCCGCCCTCTTCATAGCCCACGTATCCGGGAGGCGCACCCACCAGGCGGGATACCGCGTGCTTCTCGGAGTACTCGCTCATGTCGATGCGGACCATGGCCCGCTCGTCGTCGAAGAGGAAGTCCGCCAGGGCCTTCGCCAGCTCGGTCTTGCCGACGCCGGTGGGGCCTAGGAACAGGAAGGAACCGGTGGGACGGTCCGGGTCGCTGACGCCTGCCCGCGAGCGGCGCACGGCGTCCGAGACCGCCGCCACGGCCTTGCCCTGCCCGATCAGGCGCGAGCCGATGGCTTCTTCCATATCCAGTAGTTTCTGGGATTCGCCCTGCAGCATCCGCCCGGCGGGGATACCCGTCCAGGCGGAGACCACTTCGGCAATGTCGTCTGCGGTGACTTCCTCGGAGACCATCAGTTCACGGGTTTCTTCTCCGGAACTGTTCGCCTCCGCCTGCTGCGCTGCTTCCAGTTCCTTCTGGAGAGCCGGGATTTCGCCGTACAGGATGCGGGAGGCTTCCGTGAGGTCGCCGTCGCGCTGGAACTTCTCCGCCTCACTCCGCCGCTCGTCAATCTGGGCCTTGATGTCACCGACGCGGTTGAGGCCTGCCTTTTCGGCTTCCCACCGGGCGTTGAGCGCGGCCAGCTGTTCCTTTTTATTGGCCATGTCTTCGCGCAGGACGGCCAGCCGCTCAATCGAGGCCTCGTCCGTTTCATTCGCCAGTGCGAGCTCCTCCATGGTGAGCCGGTCCACGGCACGCCGGAGCTCGTCGATTTCCTCGGGCGCGGAGTCGATTTCCATCCGCAGGCGGGAAGCAGCCTCATCCACCAGGTCAATGGCCTTGTCCGGAAGCTGGCGTCCGGTGATGTAGCGGTTGGACAGCGTTGCGGCGGCAACCAGGGCGGAGTCGGCGATGGCGACCTTGTGGTGGGCCTCGTACCGCTCCTTCAGGCCGCGCAGGATGCCGATGGTGTCCGGGACGCTGGGCTCGCCCACGTATACCTGCTGGAAACGGCGCTCCAATGCCGCGTCCTTTTCGATATTTTCGCGGTATTCGTCCAGCGTGGTGGCGCCGATCAGCCGCAGCTCTCCGCGCGCCAGCATTGGCTTGAGCATGTTGCCGGCGTCCATGGACCCTTCGGCCGCACCCGCCCCTACTACGGTGTGCAGCTCGTCGATGAAGGTGACGATCTGGCCTTCGGCATTGGAGATTTCCTCGAGCACGGCCTTGAACCGCTCCTCGAACTCGCCGCGGTACTTGGCGCCGGCGACCATGGATCCAAGGTCAAGGGACAGCAGGGTCTTGCCGCTCAGGCTCTCGGGCACGTCCCCTGCAATGATGCGCTGGGCCAGTCCTTCGACGACGGCCGTCTTGCCCACGCCCGGCTCGCCGATGAGTACCGGGTTGTTCTTGGTACGGCGGCTGAGCACCTGGATGACGCGCCGGATCTCGGCGTCCCGCCCGATCACGGGGTCCAGCTTGCCCGAGCGGGCCATTTCCGTCAGGTCGGTACTGAATTTTTCCAGGGCCTGGAAGGTGTTCTCCGGATCAGCGTTGGTCACTTTGCGGTCTCCTCGTACGGTTGGAAGCACGGCGCTGAGCGCGTCGTGCCCGGCGTTGTTGTCCCGAAGCGCTTTTCCTGCGGGACCGTTGTCGAGGGACAACCCGAGCAGGAGGTGTTCGGTGGAGACAAAGGCATCCCCCAGCTTCTCTGCCTCCTGCTGCGCCGCGTTGATGACTTGAAGCAGGGGCCTGGAAAACTGGGGCTGCGCCACTGAACTGCCGGAGGAGGAAGGCAGCTGGTGAATGGCGGTGCTGGCAGCGGCGCTGACGGTGTCCACATTGATTCCTGCAGCCTTCAGGAGGGCAACGGCGACCCCCTGCCGCTGGTCCATAAGCGCTTTCAGCAGATGCGCCGGTTCAATCTGTGGATTCCCCGCAGTGTTCGCGTTCATGGCCGCAGCCGAAAGTGCTTCCTGGCTCTTGTTCGTGAATTTGGTTTCCACGGTGGCTCCTCAAAACCTCAGCGAAGAATGCTTCCGCAATGCTAAACAAAGTTGAGTCTAGTTCGCTCAACTTTTGAAGTAAAGTTCTCTACCGCACCACCGCGGCTGGGGACGCCTAGGGGATGTGCTCCCGGTCGAATTCGTCTGCCGTCCTTCGCCAGCGTTCGTTCCGCGCTTCAAAGAGCTGTGCCAGCGGCCCGGCTGCTTCGATTTCAAAACGGATCCCGGGCGGCTCCTCGGGGATATTCCCGGCCAGGTACTCTTCCAGGACGTCGAGGAAGTATTCCCACCCCGCACCGCCGGTCCAGAGTCCTGCGCCGGGGGCCGCGGTTACCGCGAATCCCTTGCGCACCGAGGCGTACCGCAGTTCCAGCCGGGTATCGCCGTTCTCCCCGGTCAGGTGAAATTCCACCTCGGCAGCGGAGGTTCCTTCCCGCGCCCAGGACACGGTCAGAAGGCGGGGTCCGTCACAACGGAGGATCGCTCCGTGGGATCCGTCCGGGAGACTGTAGGTGCCGCCTCGCCGCAGGTCCCCTTCGGGAAGCGCCACCCATTGACCCAAGCGCTCCGGATCCGCGAGGGCGGACCACACTTCTCCGATGGGGTATGGGATATCGCGTGCCATGACGATCATCAGTGCGTGGCCGGCCTGGATCTGCCGCCGCCCGTAGGACCGCACCGTCTTCTCGAGAATTATGTCCAGATCGGACATTTTGCCCACTCCTGCCGTAGAACAACCGGCAACCGATCCGGTCCTCCAGCGGCCTTTGCGGCCGTTCCGGCTGTCCGCAGGGTGCCGGTGGAAGCGAGTTGTATTTATAAGGCCACGTCCCTGGCCGTTTCCAAAAACCGTAGCAGGGAAAACATGCCCTGCACAGGGTTCCCGACCGGGGCAAACCGGCCCCGGGATCACAGCAGACGGGCACCGATTGTGAGCCGCATCCAGGAAATCGGAACAGCGCAAATCCCTTTGATAGATTCCGCACCGTCCTTTGCGTGTCCCGAATCCATAGTCGGGACCCACCCCGGGTAGCCTGTGCGGATGGGGAAAAACCGTACTTCCGTTTCTGTCCTTGCCGTGGCCGCCCTGGCCCTGACCCTGGTGTCCTGCTCGGGGGACAAGCCGGCGCCTGACAACGCCGCCGCCGAATTGGCGGAGGGCCTGAGCCAGATGGATGTTTCGGCGTCTGCCTTTACGGCGGGCACTCCCGCCGACGTGAATGCCGAGCTGGAAGAGCTGCTCGCCGGCATGGGCCCGATCCGCCCTGCCGTCGCGGTGGCCGGCGTTGAGGAAGACGAGGACGACGACGCCGCCGCCACCGCACGGCTGACCTACGCCTGGGACGTCAACAGTGATTCGGAGCCGGACTGGACCTATGAGAGCTCCGCCCAGCTCCGCCGCGGAGAAGACGACAAGTGGCTGGTTGAGTGGGCACCATCCGTACTGTTCAGTCCCCTTCTCGACGGCGATCGGCTGGTCCGCTCCACTACTCCAGGCGGCCGCGCAGACATCCTCGACCGCAACGGGGAACCGCTGATGAACGCGCGGCCGGTGCTCCGCATCGGCATCAACAAGCCGGACCTCTCCGAGGAGCAGTACGCGTCCTCGTCGGCGGCACTGGCCGAACTGGTGGGGCTGGACCCATCCTCGTACACCGCCCAGGTGCAGGCCTCCGGCCCCGAAGCCTTTGTCGAGGCGCTTGTCCAGCGCGAGGAAGCTGAGGGACCGGCAACCCCGGCGGCCATCGAAGCCATCCCCGGCGCACTTGCCATACCCGCGCAGCGGATCCTGGCGCCCACCCGCAGCTTTGCCCGTGCCCTGCTGGGCACAGTGGGCGAGGCGACTGCGGAATTGGTTGAGGAATCCGAGGGCAGGGTGTCCGCCGGGGACCAGACCGGTCTGTCCGGGCTGCAGAAGCAGTACAACCCGCAGCTCCAAGGCAGTCCCGGCGTAACAGTCACCGTCGAAAATGCAGCCGGAACCAGCGACACCGTCAAGAGCATCGACCCGCAGACGGGTGCTGATCTGCAGACCACCCTGGATCCACGGCTGCAGCAGCTGGCTGAGGAAGTCCTGGAGCAGGAGCCGTCGGCGTCCGCCATCGTGGCCATCCAGCCCTCCACCGGCGAAATCCTGACCGTGGCGAACGGCCCCGGCAGCGAAGGCCAGCAAACCGCCCTCCTGGGCCAGTACCCGCCGGGATCCACGTTCAAGACAGCCACCGCGCTGGCAATGCTGCGTAACGGCACCACACCGGACAGCACTGTGGAGTGCCCGTCCGAACTTAACGTCGACGGCCGGAAGTTCAACAACGTCCCCGGCTACCCGGCCGAGGCCACTGGCAGCATCCCGCTGCGCACGGCATTCGCGAACTCGTGCAACACTGCCTTCCTCAATGCCCAGGGCACCGTTTCCCAGCAGGGCCTCTCCGCTGCCGCCGGAGACCTGGGTATCGGTGTGGATGCTTCGATCGGCACGGACGCGTTCCTGGGCTCCGTGCCGGCGGAGGCTGAAGGCACCGAACATGCAGCCTCGCTGATCGGACAGGGGCAGGTCCTGGTCTCCCCGCTCGCCATGGCGGTTGCCGGTGCCTCTATCGGCAAGGGTGAACGGGTCTCCCCCACGCTGATCCGGGAATCCGCCTCGCCGGCCCCGGCCGGCGGGTCCGCTTCGGCTTCTCCCACCGCTTCCGCTCCTGAAACGACAGCTCCGGTGCCGGGGAACCTCACGGCAGAGGAAGCCGCATCGCTGCGGGAGATGATGCGCGCCGTCGTCGCCGAAGGCGGAGTGCAGATGCTGCTCGGCGTGCCGGGCGAACCCGTGCTCGCCAAGACCGGAACCGCTGAGTTCGGCAGCCAGACGCCGCCGGAAACCCACGCATGGGTGCTGGCGATCCAGGGCGACCTGGCCGTTGCGGTGTTCGTGGAGCAGGGTGAGCGGGGCTCCACCTCAGGCGGGCCGCTGATGAAGGCCTTCCTTGAGGGCGCCCAGGGCTAACCGCGAAGGGAACGGCTCAGGAGGGCCACTGCTGCCGGGGTGCAACCCGGCCCTGGTAGCCCGGCTGCCGGTACGCGTTCCCGGCGTACGGAGTGATCTGCCAGGTGTCCGTAGGCACTATGACCTTGCCCAGCGGCATCAGCGAAATCGGCAGCATCTTCAAATTCGCGATGCCCAGCGGAATCCCGACGATGCTCACGAACATGGGGATGGCCGTCAGGATGTGTCCAATGGCGATCCAGATGCCGGCCAGCAGCAGCCAGATGATGTTTCCCAGCAGGCTGAGCGGGCCGGTGAACCCGCCCCGGTCCACGACCGTCCGACCGAACGGCCAGAGCGCATAGTTGGCGATGCGGAAGGATGCGATACCGAACGGGATGGTGACAATCAGCAGGCAGCAGATCACACCCGCCAGTGCATAACCGAGGGCAAGCCAGATACCGCCGAACAGAAGCCAGATGACGTTCAGGATCGCTTTCATGGCTCCATTGTTCTCTACCCGGTACTCATTAGCCACGGCTTCGCCGCCTGCATACCCGCCCGCCTGCACCTGTCCTAGACTGGCGCCATGCCGATCAGCGACGAGAACCCCGCAGACCACCTGACTTCCAGCCAGTGCTGGACCTACGTCCGACAAGCCAAGTTCGGCCGGCTCGCCGTAATTGTCGACGGACATCCCGAAATTTTCCCCGTTAACTTCGCCGTTGACCACGGCACGGTGGTTTTCCGCACCGCGACCGGAACCAAGCTGGCCGGCGCGCTCTCGGGCAATCGGGTTGCGTTCGAAATTGACGGTTACGATGACACGCTGTCCTCCGCCTGGAGCGTGGTGCTCAAGGGCGGCGCCACCCTGCTCGAAGACTTCTCGGAGATCCTGGATTCCGAGGAACTCCCGCTCTTCCCCTGGCAGGCGGGGACGAAAAACGCGTTTGTCCGCATTGATCCGGAACTGACAACCGGCCGCCGGTTCCTTCTCTCCAATGCTGCCCGCCGCAATGTGCTGCGTGGAATGGGGCTCTACACGGAGTAGCCCGCTCGCGCGTAAAGCAGACGCCAAAAGAGGCACCGCACCTCGTGGGTGCGGCGCCTCTTTCGGCTGTTGCTATGCCTTAGCGGGAACGGCGTTCGTTCGACGCCGGCGCGGTGGCGCGGCGGGGACCGGCGGCGCGTGCCGGACGGCCGGAAGCTGCACCGGCGCCGCGGGAGGCTCCGCCTGCACGCTGGCCGCCGCCGGCACCCTCGGCGCGCTGGCCGGTTGCCGGGCGGCGGTTACGGCCGGATGCGGTCGCAGCCGATGCGCTGTTGCGGCGTCCGTCCGAAGACCGGGCCGGACGCTGCGTACGCAGGTCGTCGCCTGCTGCTGCGCGGTCGTTGCGTTCGCTGCGGTCCGGGCGTTCAGCCGAAACGCGGCCGCGTCCGCCTGTACCGCCGCGTCCGCCGGCGCGGGGAGCACCCGTGCTGCGGGCTGCGCGCTTGCGCTGGGCGTTGGCGCCGGTGGAGCGGCCGCCGCCCTGCTGCGGGGACTTGGCTGCAAGCTGCGCAGCGCGGACGTGCGGTTCCACAACGGCCGCGCGTTCGCCGACAAGCTTGGCGATGGACGGCGAATTATGGCTGACCTTCTCGATGGAAACGTCGACGCCGGCAGCCTTCATCAGCTTCGACACCTCGCTCTTCTGCTCCGGGAGGGTCAGCGTCACCACGGTTCCGCTGGATCCGGCGCGGGCCGTACGGCCTGAACGGTGGAGGTAGGCCTTGTGCTCCGTGGGCGGATCAATGTGGACCACGAGTTCAACGTCATCCACGTGGACGCCGCGGGCGGCGACGTCGGTGGCGACCAGGACGCGGACGTCGCCGGACGCGAACTCCGCCAGGTTGCGGTCACGGGCATTCTGGGACAGGTTGCCGTGCAGGTCCACCGTGGGGATTCCGTTGTCCGTGAGGAACTGGGCCATCTTGCGGGCGTGGTGCTTGGTGCGCATGAACATGATGCGGCGGCCCTGGCCACCGGCCAGTTCCTTGACCAGCAGCTTCTTGGCGGTCTGGTCCTGGACCAGCAGCACGTGGTGCTCCATGGTGGACACCGCTGCCTGCGGCTCATCGACGGAGTGCGTCAGCGGGTTGGACAGGTAACGGCGGACCAGCTTGTCCACGCCGTTGTCCAGCGTGGCGGAGAACAGCATCCGCTGGCCCTTTTCCGGAGTGCGGTCCAGCAGGCGCTGGACAACCGGCAGGAAGCCGAGGTCCGCCATGTGGTCGGCCTCGTCCAGGACGGTGATCTCGACGGACTCGAGGCTGATGACCTTCTGCTTCATCAGGTCTTCGAGGCGGCCCGGGCAGGCGATGACGATATCGACGCCGGCCTTGAGTGCCTTTTCCTGGCGCTGCTGGGACACGCCGCCGTAAATCACGGTGGTGTTCAGGCCCAGTTCCTTCGCGAGAGGCTCAATCACGTTGTTGATCTGCGTGGCCAGTTCGCGGGTCGGCGCCAGGACCAGGCCCAGCGGGCGGTTCGGGCGGCGGCGGTAGGCTGCCTCATTCTCGGCCAGCCGGGTGACCAGCGGGAGGGAGAAGGCGAGGGTCTTGCCCGAGCCGGTGCGGCCGCGGCCCAGGACGTCGCGGCCCTTGAGGGTGTCCGGAAGGGTTTCCACCTGGATGGGGAAGGCCTCGTCAATTCCGGCGGCGGCGAGGGAGGAAACAAGTGCCTTGGGCACACCAAGGGCAGCAAAAGTGGTCATTAAAGACAGGCAACTTTCGGTAAGAGGCCCCCAACGCCGTTTGGGCCGGGGGTTCGCCGAAGAAAAGTCAGACAGTGTCTACCGCACTGAAGCGGGACAAAAGAAAGCGTTCATCGACGCAGGCTGGACTGCTTACACACACTGTTTAAACCTTGGATTTTAAGCACGGTTCAACAGTGGCAGGACCAACATCTGCCTCCAGTTTACCGCAATGCGGAAACTTTCCTAATCGGGGCGGGGGCTGCGGTGAAATCCGGACCCGCGGCAGCCGATAGCATTAACAGTAATGACTACTGAACCAGCCCTGCCCGACGCCGCCGAAACCGGGCCGGTGGATCCCGCCGCCGGCACCGACGAGGAGCAGCATTTCCGCTCTCCGGTGTCCTTTGTCCGGCGCGGCTCGCGCCTGCAGGGCCGCCGCCAGCAGGCCTGGGACGAACTCTCCGACCGCTTCGTGGTTGATGTCCCGCGTGACGAAGCGGACACCTCGGTGCACCCCGGGTACGTGTTCGACGCCGCCGTCGAGTTCGGGCGCACCGCTCCCCTCGTCGTCGAAATCGGCTCCGGCCTGGGCGAGGCCGTTGCCCATGCCGCCGAGAAGAATCCGGACAAGGACTTCCTTGCCGTGGAGGTCTATCTTCCCGGCCTGGCGCAGACGCTGCAGCGGATCGGCCAGAAGGGCCTGACGAATATCCGCGTGGTCCAGGCAAATGCCCCGGAGGTGCTGGCCAGCATGCTCCCGGCCGGGTCCGTGGCGGAGGTTTGGGTGTTCTTCCCCGACCCCTGGCACAAGACCCGCCACCACAAGCGCCGCCTGGTCAAGGAATCCTTCGCGGAGCTGGTGGCCCGGGTGCTGGAGCCCGGCGGCACGTGGCGCCTGGCAACCGACTGGTCCGACTACGCCGTGCAGATGCGCGAGGTGCTGGATGCATCGGCGCGGTTCGAGAATCTGCACGCCGGCGAGCGTGCCGGTGAAGAAAGCCCGCTGACGCGCGTGCACCGGGAGGGCCTGGAGAACAAGGCCCCGGAAGACGACGTCGATACTCGCGGCGGCTGGGCCCCGCGCTTCGAAGGCCGGACCCTGACCAGCTTCGAGAACAAGGCCCACGAGGCCGGCCGACTGATTTTCGACCTTGCTTACCGAAGGATCTAACTGAAATGACTGAACCGAACGACGCACGCGTCGGCCTCTACATCGATTTCGACAACATTGTCATCTCGCGCTATCAGCAGTTGCATGGCCGCAACGCGTTCCAGCGCGACGGTATCCGCAATTTCGACCGGACGAACCGCGAGGCGGATCCCGAAGTTGCCGCCAAGCTCACCGCCGCCACGGTCGATTTCAACGCCATTATCGATTTCGCCGCTTCCTTCGGCACCCTCGTGGTCAACCGCGCCTATGCCGACTGGTCGGTGCCGGTGAACGCGAGTTACCAGCGCCAGCTGATGTCCCGGGCAGTGGACCTCACGCAGCTGTTCACCACCACCACGCGCGGAACCAAGAACGGGGCGGATATCCGCCTCGCCGTGGACGTCGTCGAAGACCTCTTCCGCCTGCCCGACCTGACCCATGTCATCATCGTGGCCGGCGACAGCGATTACATTGCCCTCGCGCAGAAGTCCAAGCGGCTCGGCCGCTTCGTCGTCGGCATCGGCGTCGCCGGGTCAACCAGCACGTCCCTCGCTGCGGCCTGCGATGAATTCGAGGATTACGACTCACTTCCCGGCATCGAAGCCGCAGCCGCCGCTCCGGCCGCGGCGGATACCGCTGCCGGGAAAACCGCGGCCCCGACGGATTCCCAGCCCGATCCCGCCCCTGCCCGCAGGCTCACTACGGTCCCCATGTTCTCGCACACGGGACAGGCCGGGTTTGAGGAGCCGGAACCCGCCGACGACGTCGACCCGGGTGTCCTCGCCACGGAACTCCTCGTACGGGCCCTGCAGATCGGCCACGCCAAGGGCGACGCCGACGAGTGGCTCAACACGGGCACGGTCAAGAACCAGATGCGCCGGATGGACCCGGCCTTCAACGAGAAGCCGCTGGGCTTCCGGTCCTTCACCGATTTCCTTTCCTCGCACGGCGACCTGGTGGAGCTGGACGACGACGGACCCCAGCGCCTTATCCGTCTTCGCCCGGAGGCTGACACCCGCCGGTGACACGCAGCGCCGAGCCCTCCGATTCCCAGCCGCGGGATCCTGCAGCCGTTGAGGAGCTGTGGGACCGGCGCTACGCCGGCAGCAGCGAATTGTGGAGCGGGCAGCCGAATGCCGTGCTGGTCAGCGAGGCCCGGCGGCTCCGGCCTGCCCGCGCCTTGGATGTGGGCTGCGGTGAGGGTGCAGACGCCCTGTGGCTGGCGGAACAGGGGTGGGACGTCACTGCACTGGACGTCTCGGGGGTAGCCCTCGCCCGGGCGGCCCGCCAGGCCGGGCTGCGTTCGGTCCGGGTGGAGTGGGTGCATGCCGGTCTGGTCGAGGCTGCCCTGCCGCCGGCCTCCTTTGACCTGGTTTCGGCGCAGTACCCCGTACTCCTGCGGACTGACGGGAACGAAGCGGAACACGCGCTGCTTCGCGCCGTCGCGCCGGGCGGGGTTCTCCTGTGGGTGCACCATCCGCCGCCCACTGCGGAGGAAGCGAAGGCCCGCGGAATTGACCTTCACGAGTACGTGGGAGTTGCCGACGTGGCCGCACTGCTCGATGACGATTGGCGGACAGAGGTCGACGAAACCCGCCCACGGCACGTTGCCAGCGGTGCGGGCGCCCACCACACCGAGGATGTTGTGCTTCGCGCACGGCGGCTGCGCTAGCCCTCCGGCTGCTTCCCGGGGGACCGCCTGCTCGCCTCCCGCTCATTGACAGGTGCAACGCGGCGTCGCGAGCATGGTGCCCGGCACGGTTACCAGTGCCGTCATCAAAACGGGGAGGGCACCATGTCCGGCCGTGTTTCCATCGATCTGTTTATGACGCTGGACGGCGGACCCCCGGAACCGGACTCGTCGGGTCCTGACCAGAGCGACGGCACCTAGCCGTTACGCGGTTCGGTTGCGGCGAAGGGTGACGACGTCTCCGACCCGCAGCTTCCCGGTCTGCACGGCATGCGCCTGGAGCCCGAATTCAGCGGAGTGGTGCGCGCCGAGAAGCTTCAACGCCTTGCGCTCCGCCGGAACACCGGCCTGCGCCTGGTCGATCATCACGCAGCGCGGCATCCCCTCCCCCAGACACAGAATGACCTCGCCGCCGAGAACCAGTTCGGCGCCGACCCATCGGTCCTCGCAGAACGCCGGCCTGGAACCGGTGTCGATGACGATGTTGGCACGGAAGCGGCGCTCATCCACCGCACCGGCCAGGCCCTCGAGTGCGGCAAGTGAGGATGTGGTCACCAGGTGCAGGGGTGTCTCGTCATGGTGCCTGACAGCGGTTTCGGGCCGCAGGGTCAGTTCCCGGCCGAAGGCCGCGCTCAGCGCCCGGGAGGCGGCCGGATCATCGACTCGATATTGACGGCCCTCGGGGCTCAGCAGCAACGGCGCAGTTTCACTGTCCTCGATCCTGGAGGACCACTGCATTAACCCGGGCACGGGGCGGAAGCGCCGGGTCCGTTTGCCGCTGGCGATGCCGCCGTCGTCGGTGTAAACCGCCCACCGGCGGTCATGCTGCAATCCCCTGTCGGTCACGGTGGAGGCGCGCAGCGCCTGGCCCGCGGTCGACTTGACCGGATAGCGGTACAACGCCTGGACGCTACCTACGGGGGTTTCCTCATATGGCATCCCGGCATTGTGTCATAAAGGCCCTGCAGGCCGGCGCTTAGAGCGACTGGATGTAGCCGTCGTCGGCGTAGTTCCGTTCGGCGGACTTGCCTGCGGGAAGCGCGCGCAGCCGGCTCCGGCGTTCCATCAGCGAGACCAGGCCCAACTGCTGCACGGCGGTGGCGGCGGCCGGCGGGCGCTGCCCGCGGCTGAGGGTGACGACGTCGCCGGCGAGCCCGGCAGCGAAGACGCGGCTGCGGTCGGGGGCGCGCCGCTGGGCCTCGTCCAGTTCGGTGGAGAGTTCCACGATCCGCTGGCGCAGGCCGGTGACTTGGTTCTGCAGCTCCATGATCCGCTTGATGCCTTCGAGGGAGACCCCCTCCTGGGAGAGCTTCTGGACCTCGCGCAGCAGTTCGATGTCGCGCTGGGAGTAACGGCGGGACCTCCCCGGAGCCCGGCTGGGACGGACAATCCCGAGCCGGTCGTATTGCCGGAGGGTCTGCGGATGCATCTCCGCGAGCTCAGCGGCAACGGAGATCACGAAGATAGGCGCATTGACGTCTATGCCCATTGTTCCTCCTTCACTGCTGTTGAAATGGTAACGCGGGAAGTTCACCCTCCGGGGAGCGGAGCGCCGGAATTACAACCGTGCTTTTGCTGCCAATCCGGCCCTGGGGTCCTCGCCCTTGGTCGCGTCGGCGAATGCCTCGACGGCTTCCCGGGCGTCCTTGTTCAGGTGGGTGGGAACGGCGACGTCGATAGTCACCAACAGGTCCCCGTTGCCCTTGGAGGTGTGCACGCCGCGGCCCTTGACCCGCAGGGTGCGTCCCGACGGTGTTCCGGCGGGTACCTTGAGCCGGACGGTGTCGGAGGTGAGGGTGGGCACCTCGATGGTCGCACCGAGGGCGGCCTCGGGGAACGAGACCGGAACGTGGATCCGGATGTTGTTGCCCTCGCGGGTGAAGAAATCGTGCGGCGTGACGTGGACGGTGACCATCAGGTCCCCCGCGCCTGCGGCGCCGGGCTGGCCCTTGCCGCGCACCCGGATCTTCTGGCCGTCCTTGACGCCGGCCGGCACCCGGACCTCCACCACTTCGCCGCTGGGTTCGCGCAGGCCGATCACGGTTCCGTTAATGGACCCGGCGAAGGAAATGGTGGTGCTGGCCGTGCGGTCGGCACCCTTGGTGGGCGGCGGGGCGCCGAAACCGCCGCCGCCGAAGCCGCCGCCGCCGAAAAGGTCGGCGAATTCGGGCGGGATGTTGCTGCCGCCCGCGTTGAAGGTGGTCCGCCGGCCGCCGCCGCGTGCGGTCTGGCCGAACAGGTCACCGAAGATGTCCTCGAAGCCGGCTCCGCCGGCACCGCCGCCGCCGCCCTGGGGGCCGCCGGCAGTAAACCGGGCGCCGCTGCCCATGGCACGGATGGCGTCATACTGCTGGCGTTCCTCGGCGTCGGACAGGACCGAATACGCCTCGGAGAGGTCCTTGAACATCCGCTCGGAGTTGGCGTCGCCCTGGTTCTGATCGGGATGGTACTTCCGCGCCAGTTTGCGGTACGCCTTCTTGATGTCGGCGTCGGACGCATCCTTGGGAACACCCAGAATCTTGTAAAAGTCCTTATCGACCCAATCCTGACTAGCCAATTGGTGTCCCTTCCTCATTTGCGAATCCCGCTGCATTGCCGCGAAAACACGGCTGCCGGGCCTGCTGCCCCTGCTGCGGGACCTGCCGATGGAAAAATGTCCGGGGCCGCTTTACGGCGGCCCCGGACACGGTGCAACTACTGTTCCGGAACCGAAACAATCACCTGCGCGGCTCGCAGGACCCGGTCGCCGGACTTGTAGCCGGCCCTCAGGATCTGCGTCACCGTATCGAACGTGACGTCCGCGCTCTGCTGCTGGATGAGTGCCTCGTGGATGTTCGGATCGAACTCCACCCCGGTCTCATCGATGCGGCTGAGTCCGTACGTCTTCAGCGAGTTTTCCAGCTTGGTAGCGATCGCGGCGAAGGGTCCCTCCGCCAGGTCGCCGTGCTGGCGCGCGGCGTCAATGTCGTCCAGGACAGGCATCAGGGAGTTCAGCACTCCGATGACAGCCATGTCCCGGGCGACGTCGCGGTCGCGTTCCACCCGCTTGCGGTAGTTCACGTACTCGGCCTGCAGGCGCAGCAGGTCGTTGCGCAGTTCAGCGGCTTCCGGTGAACCGGATGCGGCAGGCTGGGCCGGTACGTCGGCGTTGTTCAGGATCTGTTCCGCCTGGGAGAGTGCATCTCCGTCGGCCCCGGCGGCCGGGGCGGAAGCCGAAGCTTCCTCCCCTGCCGCGCCACCGTTGGCGGAATCCGCAGTCTCGCCCGAGCCGGGCGTTTCCTGGCCCTTTACGGGCTCTTCACCTTCGGGAGTGTTCCCGTGCTCGTTTTCCGCCGGCATGATTACTTCTTTTCTTCGTCGTCGACAACTTCGGCGTCAACGATGTCTTCGTCACCGGCAGCGCTGCCTGCGGCAGAGCCGTCACCGGACGGAGCACCGTCAGCGGCACCGGGGGTGCTGTCAGCACCGGCGGCGGAGGCCTGGGCGTAGATAGCTTCGCCCAGCTTGGTCTGGGAAGCCTGCAGCTTCTCAAACGCAGTCTTGACCTCGTCGTCGTTGTCCGTGCCTTCGAGCGCCTTCTTCAGCGCGTCGACGTCGCCCTTGACCTCGGTCTTGACGTCTTCGGGCAGCTTGTCGTCATTGTCGGCGAGGAGCTTGTCCACCGAGTAGGCGAGCTGCTCGGCCGAGTTGCGGATGTCGGCGGCCTCGCGGCGCTTCTTGTCCTCCGCGGCGTGCTCTTCGGCCTCGCGGACCATGCGGTCGATGTCTTCCTTGTTGAGGGAGGACCCGCCGGTGATGGTCATGGACTGCTCGGCGCCGGTGCCCTTGTCCTTCGCGGACACGTGCACAATGCCGTTGGCGTCTATGTCGAAGGTGACCTCGATCTGCGGAACGCCGCGCGGAGCCGGCGCAATGCCGGTCAGCTCGAACGTACCCAGCGGCTTGTTGTCGCGGGTGAACTCGCGTTCGCCCTGGAAGACCTGGATGGCCACGGACGGCTGGTTGTCATCCGCGGTGGTGAAGGTCTCGCTGCGCTTGGTGGGGATGGCCGTGTTGCGCTCGATCAGCTTGGTCATCACACCGCCCTTGGTTTCGATGCCGAGGGACAGCGGCGTGACGTCGATGAGGAGGACGTCCTTGCGCTCACCCTTCAGCACGCCGGCCTGCAGGGCAGCGCCCACGGCCACAACCTCGTCCGGGTTCACGCCCTTGTTGGGCTCCTGGCCGCCGGCCAGTTCCTTCACCAGTTCGGAGACGGCGGGCATACGGGTGGAACCACCCACGAGGATGATGTGGTCGATGTCCGAAACCTTGATGCCGGCTTCGCTGATGACGTCGTTGAACGGCTTCTTGGTGCGGTCCAGCAGGTCCTTGGTCAGGTCCTGGAACTTGGCACGCGACAGGTGCTCGTCCAGGTGGACCGGGCCTTCGGGGGTGACCGAGAGGTACTGCAGGGAGATGTTGGTGGAGGTAGCCGAGGAGAGTTCCTTCTTGGCCTGCTCCGCTGCTTCCTTCAGTCGCTGCAGGGCGATCTTGTCCTTGGACAGATCAGCACCCTTGGCCTTGGCCTGGCTCAGCAGGTAATCGACAATCCGCTGGTCCCAGTCGTCGCCGCCGAGGCGGTTGTCGCCGGCCGTGGCACGGACCTGGATGGTGGAGAACTCGTCTTCGTCCTTGCCGACTTCCAGCAGGGAAACGTCGAAGGTGCCGCCGCCGAGGTCGAAGACCAGGATGAGTTCGTCTTCCTTGCCCTTGTCCAGGCCGTAGGCCAGGGCAGCAGCGGTGGGCTCGTTGACGATGCGCAGCACGTTCAGGCCGGCAATCTCGCCGGCTTCCTTGGTGGCCTGGCGCTCGGCGTCGTTGAAGTAGGCGGGAACGGTGACCACGGCGTCCGTGACCTTCTCGCCGAGGTACGCCTCGGCGTCGTTCTTCAGCTTCATCAGGATGCGGGCGGAGATCTCCTGGGCGGTGTACTTCTTGCCGTCCACGTCTACGTTCCAGTCGGTGCCCATGTGGCGCTTGACGGAAGCGATGGTGCGGTCAATGTTGTTGACTGCCTGGCGCTTGGCGATCTCGCCTACCAGGACTTCGCCGGACTTGGCGAAGGCTACGACGGACGGAGTGGTGCGGCCGCCTTCGGCGTTGGCGATAACCGTGGGCTCGCCGCCTTCCAGGACCGAGACAACCGAGTTGGTAGTACCGAGGTCAATACCTACTGCACGTGACATATTTGCTTCCTCTTTCCTTGGAGAAACCCGCATCTCGTGACGGCTCCGCCCGGACCAAACCTGCAGTCGAATCTGCCAGGTAGGGGTCCGCGGATCGCCACGTAGAGCAATTGAGCGTTCTGCACTCAACTTTACTCAGCAGTACTTCTTTGTCAACAAACTTGAGCGTCTCAGGCTCAACTTTGCGCCCGGAGGTTGCGGAACACGGCAGCGGGACCTTCCCCTTCTCCGGCTGGCCGGGCGGTAGGGTCCTGCCATGGCTTCCGAAACCTATTCCCACGGCCATCACCGCAGCGTGGTGGACGCCCATGCCCTCCGCACGGCACGGGACTGCGCCGCGTATCTGCTGCCGGAACTGCAGCCGGGAGTAAGCATTCTCGACGTCGGCTGCGGCCCGGGCAGCATCACCGCCGACTTCGCCGCGCTTGCGGCTCCGGGCCCGGTGGTGGGCCTGGACTCCTCCGAAGACGTCCTTGTCCAGGCCCGGGCACGGGCGGCCGGACGCGGACTGGCCAACGCCTCCTTTGTTGCCGGGAACGTCTATGACCTGGATTTTCCGGACGAAACGTTCGACGTTGTCCATGCCCACCAGGTGCTCCAGCACCTGATGGACCCGGTGGCCGCGCTTCGGGAAATGCGCCGGGTCGCGAAACCGGGCGGGCTGGTGGCGGTGCGCGACGCCGATTTCTCCGGCATGATCTGGCATCCGCCCACGCCCGCGCTGGCGGAGTGGATGCGGATCTACCAGGAGATTGCCCGCGGCAACTCCGCTGAGCCCGATGCCGGCCGGCACCTGCTGGCCTGGGCGCTGGAGGCCGGCTTCACCGACGTCACACCCTCATCCTCCAACTGGCTCTACGCAACACCGGAAGAGCGGCGCGGGCACGCGGACTCCTGGTCCGAACGCGTACTGCACTCCGCCTTCGCGGAGCAGGCGCAGGAACGCGGACTGGCGGACAGCCACCTGCTGGCGCAGCTTGCCGCCGGCTGGCAGGAGTGGGCCGGTGCCCCGGACGGCTGGTTCCTGATCCCCTGCGGTGAACTGCTCCTCAGGGCCTGACCGTTTCTGGCTAGGGTTAAGGAATGTCCGCCATCATGACCGTGTGCACCGGGAACTCCCCCGATGCCGGTTAGCCCCGCCGCACCCCTGCTCATTGCGGTGGACGGCTTCTCCGGCGCCGGAAAAACCACCCTGGCCGCCGGGATTGCCGCTGCCCTGTCCCGCTCCGGTTCCGTGCGGGTGTTCCATCTGGAGGATGTCTACCCCGGCTGGGACGGGCTGGAAGCGGGAATGACCTACTACCGCGAGCACATCCTGCGCCCGCTCGCCCAGGGACGGGCGGCCCGCTGGCAGTCCTGGGACTGGGCCGCCGGACGCTGCGGCGGCTGGCAGAGAACCGAACCGGCCGACGCCGTGGTCTTCGAAGGCGTCGGCGCCGCCCACCGCGCTGCCCGGCAGCTGCTGGACACCACGATCTGGGTGGCGGGTGAGGAAAGCGTCCGCCGCCGGGTCGCGCTGGAGCGCGACGGAGGAACCTATGCTCCGCACTGGGAACGGTGGGCGGCGCAGGAACGGCGCTGGGCGGCCGACGACGACGCCGCCTCCGCCGCGGATCTCACCGTACGGCTCGTGGGTCCGCAGGGGAACGCCGCGGCAGCGCTGGGGACCGTCCTGTCCCGGCTGCAGCCGGAACCGGGGAACATTCCCGGCTAGGGACTACTGCAGGGTCGCCGTCAGCCTGGCCACGTTGTCGATGTACCGCTGCCACAGCGGCCGGCCCACCCAGTTGTCCAGGATGAGCTCCTTGGACAGTGCGCGGTAGGTGTCCTCGATGCGGCGCATCTGCTCGACGATGGTGCCGTCGAACATCATCACCGAGACCTCGAGGTTCAGCGAGAAGGAGCGCATGTCCATGTTGCTGGACCCCAGCACCGCCACCTCATTGTCGATGGTGAAGTGCTTCGCATGCAGTACCAGCGGTTTGGGGTACTGGTAGATCCGGACCCCCGCCCGCAGCAGCGCCTCGTAATAGGAGCGCTGCGCGTGGTCCACGAGGAACTGGTCGCCTTTCTCGGAGACGAACAGCTCCACTTCCACGCCTCGCTGCGCCGCCGTCGTCACTGCGTAAAGCAGCGTGTCATCGGGGACGAAGTACGGGCTGGTGATGGAAATGCGGTCGCTCGCCGAATAAATGAGGGACGCGAAGAGGCGCAGGTTGTTTTCGGTGCTGAAGCCGGGGCCGCTGGGCACCACCTGGCACGTGACGCCGCCCGGATTGGACGACGATTCGTACAGGCTCAGTTCCCGTTCCAGGTTTTCGTCGGTCTCGGCGTTCCAGTCCGTGGCGAAGACGACATTGAGTTCATCCACCACCGGCCCTTCCATCCGGGCCATCAGTTCGACCCATTTGCGTCCGGACCGGCGGTTGCGGCGTTTGTTGTAGGCCGGTTCCACCAGGTTCTGGGAGCCGGTGAAGCCCACATCCCCGTCCACCACCAGGATCTTGCGGTGGTTGCGCAGATCCGGCCGGCGCCAGCGCCCGCGGAAGGGATTGACCGGCAGCATCCGCCGCCACTGGATGTCGCTGCCGCGCAGTTCGCGCAGCAGCTTCCGGTAACCGGGGATGCGGAGGGTGCCGATGTGGTCAAACAGGAGCCGGACGGTGACGCCGCGGGCGGCAGCGTCATTCAGGGCTCGGAAAAAGTCGCGGGTGACGGCGTCGTACCCCATGATGTAGAACTCCACATGGACGTACCGCGTAGCCTTCCCCACGGCCTCGGTCATTTCGGAAACGGACTCGTGGTAGTCACGTTGCAGGTCCACCTTGTTGCCGTCCAGGGTGGGGAAGGATCCCAGCCGGCGGTTGAGTTCCGCCGCATTCAGCACCCACTCGGGGCCGTCGTAATTGGTGCCCTCGGTTTCCAGTTCCTTGGTGTTTTCACGGACCAGGCGGCTGATTTCGGCCTGCCGTTTCACCCGGTGCTCGGACAGCCGGTGGTTGCCGAAGAAGGAAAAAAGGATGATCCCGGGAATCGGCAGGAAGAAGATGCACAACAGCCAGGCCATAGCGGTGGTGGGACGGCGGTTGCCGGGTACAACGCCCAGGGCAATGATCCGGATCGCATAATCCACCGTGGTCAGGACGACGGCTGTCCACCCGGACACGTCAAAACCCGACACAGACCACCACACACCCTGCTCCTCCCCGACGCCGCCTTCCAGACAGCCTATCGGTCCGGCCGCGCTGGTCGGGCCCGCCGCGGCTAGGCTGGGCCCATGACTGTTCTGGTTTTCCTGGATTCCGCCTTTCCCGACGGACGCCCGGCCGACGCCGGAGTCCCCCAGCTGATGATCAATGACCTGGGCGTGACCCGCGGAGACGGGATCTTCGAATCGCTGCTGGCCGTGGATTCCGTGCCCCGCAAGCCGGATGCCCATCTGGACCGGCTGGCGTCCTCCGCGCGGCTGCTGGAGCTGGAGATTCCCCCGCGCGGCGCCTGGGAACGGGCCATTGCCACGGCGCTCGCCCTGCACGCGGAGGCGGAAACCGCCGGCACCGGGTCCCCTGCCCGGGCGGCGGTGAAGCTTGTGGTGACCCGCGGCGTCGAGGGCGCCGGCACGCCCACGGCGTGGGTGCAGGTCACCCCTGCCGCCGATGCTTCACGGCAGCGTATGGAGGGCATCAAGGTCCTGCTCCTGGACCGCGGTTATGACAGCCTGGCGGCCGCCCGGGCTCCGTGGCTGCTGCTCGGCGCCAAGACACTCTCCTACGCGGTGAACATGGCGGCCCTGCGCTACGTCCGCGCGAACGGCGCCGATGACGCAATCTTCACCTCCTCCGACGGCAAGGTCCTCGAAGGGCCCACGTCCACCGTGGTGCTGGCCCGCGAACGCAACGGCGTGCGCACCCTGCTCACTCCGGAGCGCAGGAGCGGCATCCTGGCCGGAACCACGCAGGATGCCCTCTTCCGTGCGGCCGAAGCCGCCGGCTGGGAACTGGGATACGGGCCGCTGGTGCCCGAAGACCTGTTCGCGGCCGACGGCGTCTGGCTGGCGTCCAGCATCCGGCTGCTGGTGCCGGTGCGCTCCATCGACGGCAGGGAACTGCCCTTCTCCGAGGTCCTGAACGCCGAACTCACCAAGCTGGCGGACGCGGCCCTCTGAGCCGGCCGGGCCGGGATGCCTCAGGTCAGGATGAAGTTGAACGTGCCGGCCGCCACCGCGCCTGCCACGGCAGCGGCGGACACGGCCGCCCCCACCCCGAACACCGCGGCGTCCACCCCGCTGAAGGTCGACGTTCGAGCCCAGGTCCGTTCCGCGGCGCCGAAGCCGCGCGCTTCCATTGCCGTCGCAAGGCGGGTGGCCCGGCGGATCGCCTGCACCAGCAGCGCGAGGGACTGCCCCGCGAACCCCCGCAGCCGGGCCGCTCCCCCGGCATCCGGTCCCGCACCGCGGGCGTGCCGGGCCAGTCCGATGGTGCGCCATTCCTCCACCAGCAGCCCCACCAGACGCATGGCCGCCAACGCGCCCAGGACAAAGCGGTGCGGCAGCCCCAGTTTCTGGGCCAGGGCATCGGCCAGGTCCGTGGGATCAGTGGTGGCCAGCAGGTAGATTCCCGGCAGGGCTATCGCCAGGCCGCGCAGCCCGATGGCGATGCCCGCGGCTACGGAGCCGGAGGTGAACACCAGCGGCCCGGCCTCGAGCAGCACCGTCCCGGTCTTTTCCGCCAGCAGCGCCGTGCCCCACGCACCGATCAGCGCCGCGGCCAGCAGCGGCCAGATCCGCCGGACCAGCGTTCCGATCCGGATGTGCAGCAGCGGCAGCAGGGCCAGTTCGGCGGTGAGGACGACGGCGGCACTCACCCAGTCCACCGTCACCAGTACTGCCAGGGTCAGCAGCACAGCCGCGGCAAGCTTGGAGAGCGGGTTGGCGCGGGCCAGGAACGTGCCGGCGGGGCGGGCCGGAGCCGCGGCAGCTGCAGCGCTCATCGCCGCACCCGGACGTCGCTTGCGGTTCCGGCGTCGTCGGCAGGAACGCCGGGGCCGGCAGGAATACCAGGGGTGAGCACCCCGCCCGCCGCCCGGAGGTTCCGGGAGGCCAGCGCATCGATGAACTCGGCGTCATGCGTCACGGAAACCACGCAGCGCCCTTCCGACAACTGGCCGCGCAGCAGGGCCACCAGTTCTGCCCAGGTGCGGGCGTCCTGTCCGAAGGTCGGCTCGTCCAGCAGCAGGATGGACGGCTCCGTGGCAAGCATGGTTGCCACTGACAGGCGGCGTTTCTCCCCGCCCGAAAGCGTGAACGGGTTGGCCTCGAGCAGTTTGTCCAGCCGGAGCCGTTCCGCCAGGTGGTGCACCCGGGCCAGCACCTGCGCGTCCGTCTCCCGGCCCAGCCGCCGCGGCCCGAAGGCCAGTTCGTCCAGCACGGTGTTGGCCAGGAACTGGTGCTCGGGTTCCTGGAAGACGGTGCCGATGCGGTCCACCAGCTGCGCGGAGGTCCAGCGGCCGGGTTCCGGGCGGGCCGCGCCGGCCAGGGCCGGGGCCGCGGTGAGGGTTCCTTCCCTTGGCCGGAGCAGGCCGCCGAGAGTCAGGGCAAGCGTGGATTTGCCTGCACCGTTCGGTCCCGTGATCCCGACGGCGGTGCCGGCGTCCAGGCTCAGGTCCGCTCCGGTGAGCACGGCGGGACCGCGGAGCGAACGCGCAACGGCCAGCCCGCGGGCCTCCAGCAGCCGGGGACCGGCCGCAGCCGACGCCCAGGGTCCGCCAGGAATTTCCGGCCTGGTACCGGGCAGCCAGACACCCGACTCCGCCAGGGTGCTGCGGTGCGCGGGATTGCCCAGTACCTGTTCCGGGGAACCGTCCGCCAGCACGCCGCCGCCGGCGGCGAGGACAACAACGCGGTCCACAACGCCGGCCCAGACATCCACCCGGTGCTCCACCACGATGAGCGTGGCACCCGTGCGGTCCAGCACCCGGGTCACGGCGTCGCGGATTTCCACCACGCCGTCCGGGTCCAGGTTGGCCGTCGGCTCATCGAGCAGCAGGAGGCCCGGTTCCATGGCCATCACTGACGCGAGGGCCAGGCGTTGCTTCTGTCCGCCGGAGAGCGCGGCCGTGGATCGGTCCAGCGGAACCTCCAGTCCAACGTCGGCCAGTGCCGCATGCACCCGCGGCCAGATTTCCGCCGCCGGAACGGCCAGGTTCTCTGCACCGAAGGCCACTTCGTCTCCGACCCGGGACAGGACGGTCTGGGAGTCGGGGTCCTGCAGGACCAGCCCGGTCCGTCCGCGGGCGTTCGCGGGATGGACACCGTCGAGCGTCAGGACCCCATGTTCCTCCCCGCCGGTATCCGGGCCGAGGACACCGGCAAGGGCGTGCAGGAACGTGGACTTTCCAGCGCCGGAAGCACCCAGCAGCAGCACCCGCTCACCCGGGGAAATCACCAGGTCCAGGCCCGCCACCGCCGAGCCGGTCCGTCCCCCGTGCTGCCAGCCCCAGCCGCGGGCTGCGACGGCGGCCGGGCGGGGCCGGCGTCGGGAGCCCGGGGCGGCGTCCCGCAACGGAATGGAAGCCGCTGCAGGCGGGCGTCTCCCGCCCTTCTTCCCGAACAGCACCGTTACGCCGTTCCCGTCCGACCCGATGCGAAGGGTGCAAGGGCACCCGTCCGTGCCAGCGCGCGGACCGCCAGCCAGGACAGCCCGCCGGCAATGACCGCTCCCGAGACGCAGGTGAGCAGCACGTACAGCAGCTGCCACTGTGCAGCCCATTCCACGTTGTACAGGACGTTTTCGCTCAGGCCGAGGAACAGGCCGGACCCCAGCCCGGCCAGCAGTGCCACGGGAAGGGAGAACCGCCGGTACAGGAACAGCAGGAACACCAGCTCGGCGCCCAGGCCCTGCAGGAAGCCCGAAAGCAGCACGGAGAGGCCGAACTGCGTGCCCAGCACGCCTGACACGGCTGAGGCCAGCATCTCGCAGTAGATCGCCGCGCCGGGTTTACGGATGATGAGCCCGCCCAGCACCCCGGCAATCAGCCAGCCGCCGGTGTAAAGCCCGGCGAGCGGCGGAAACGCCGCGGTGAGTACGCTGATCCCGGCGTAGCCCAGGGACCAGGCCCAGAAGATCACGCCCACGGCCACCGCGAGGACGGAGGCAACAACAATGTCCACCACCCGCCAGGAACGCCTTGGGGCTGCGGGCCGGGTGCGGTCGGGTGCTGCGGATTGGTCTTTCATGAATATCCTCCTGAGGTCAGGAGGGGAGGGTGATGCTGCACCGGTAAACCGGCGCGCTTCCCCGCGGGCCGTTGCCGGCCAACGGGGAATTTCCCTGAGTTCTCGACTCCCTTCGCCGGTACTAACCGGATCAGGTTCGAGGGTCTGCGGATATCCGCACTCTCAGCGCCTTGTCCTTCGCGGTCCGAAGACCTGCTGCGGGACGGCGCTCCCCTGTCGTATGTTTGCGGTTCCACTCTACACACGTGTTCCTGATCCGGCGACGGGCAAACAGGTACCGTAGGGTTAGGAAAAACGCCCGAAGCTAGGAGTATTCATGAACCTGATCCTCAAACTGCTCGGAACCGGAGCGAGCATCCTCTCCGGAATCGTCGCCGCCAAGGTGCTGGACTTCGCCTGGACCAAGGCCACCGGCAACGAGCCGCCGAAGGATGCCGAGGGCAGCCTGGAAAACAGCCTCCGTTCCGCCGTGGCGTTCGCCGTGGTTTCGGGTGCCGTCAGCCAGGTCATCCGCGTGCTGACCAACCGCGGCACGCAGCGGGCCATCCAGCGCTACCAGAAGACGCCGGAAATCGTCTAAGCCTTCGATTATCGAAGCCTCCGCCTTTGGCGGAGGAGCCGCGCTCAGCCCTCGGGGTTTTTCCCCGGGCGCTGGGCGTCGCTGTTTAACGCCCCGCCTGCGCCGGTTCCGCGGGCGCGCAGCATCTCGTCGTCGTCGAGCTCCCCGGTGTAGCTGTGCCCCGGATCGTCGTCCACGCGCGGATCGTCATCCTCGTCTTCGAGCACTTCCTCTTCCGCTTCCCGGAGCAGTCGCTGTGCACGCTCGACGACGTCGTCCAGTTCGTCGATGACCAGCAGTTCAGGCCGCAGGTGCTTGGTCCGGTAACCGGCGCGGCCCACCATGTGGGCCGAGACCGGTGCGGTCAGGAGCATAAAGATCCAGGCCACGAACAGGATCGGCAGCAGCTTCCAGCTGCGGAATTCCACGGCCATGGCCAGCAGGAACAGCAGGAGCCCCAGCACCTGGGGTTTGGTGGCTGCGTGCATACGGCTGAGCAGGTCGGGGAATCGGATCAGGCCGATGGCGGCGGCCAGGGACATCAGGGCGCCGCCGAGCATCAGCACGGCTGTGATCACGTCATAGACGGTCTCCTCCATGGTGCTACCGCCTGTCCGTTACGAAACGGGCAACGGTCACGGAGCCGATGAAGCCGATCAGGGAGATAGCGACCACTAGGGCCAGGTAGTCCAGGTTGCGGTAAACGATCATGTCCGTGATCAGGGCCGCACCCACAATGGCCAGCAGCACGTCCGAGGCCAGTACCCGGTCCAGGATCGAGGGGCCCCGGGCAATCCGGTAAATGGCGCCGGCGCCGGCCACTGCCAACATGACGGACACGGCCACCACAGCTGCGCTCATCATGCCCGGCCTCCAATCTTTCGTTTCCGTGTTTCAGCGGTTTCGGCGCGCAGGGCGGCCAGCTCCTCTTTGGTTCCCAGGGTGCGGATCAGCCAGGCCTCGGCGTCCAGGGCATCGGCCCGCACCTTTTCGGCCTGTTCCGCCGTGGACACGTTCAGCGCGTGCAGGTACAGGGTCGAGGTGGAACGGTCGACGTCGACAATCAACGAGCCGGGGATCAGGGAGAGCACGTGGCCGGTGGCCGTGACCAGCAGGTCCGAGCGGCTGCGCAGCTTCACCCCGATGACCCCGTTGCGGATCCGCGGGCCGCGGACTAGCGCGAGCCAGAGCACATGGAAGCTGGCCTGCACCAGCTTGTAGAGGAAGCGTCCGGCGAAGAGCAGCCCGTAGAGCGGGTTGAACCTGCCGCTGAGTTCCACGGGCGGGAGGTAGAAGATGTTCGCCACGAAGAAGGCGATCACCGCCCCGAAGACCAGGTTCCCGGCACTGAAGTCCTGCCACAGCGCCCCCCACAGGAACACCAGCCAGATCAGCAGGGGCAGTTCCTGCAGCAGCGGAACGCGGGACCGGCTGCGCATGCGTGCTTCCTTGGTCATTGTGCTGCCCCCTCGCCCAGTACCGCTTCAATGTACGGGGTGCGGTCCAGCAGGTCCCGGGCGGCGTCGTCGCTGAGGGAAAACAGTGGTCCGGCAGCCACGGTCAGGGCGACGCCGAGGGCAACCAGGCCCACGGTCGGGTACACCATGGTCCGGGGCAGCAGGTCCACGGACTCCCTGCCGGAGAACCGTCCCGTGGCATGCTCGATGACATGCTCGGAGCTGCGCAGGCTGGATCCGTCGGTGCTGGTGGCCAGCAGGATGGGATCCGGGTGCACGGCATCCTCGGGGGTACGCCAGAATGCACGGTTCCAGACCCGGGCCATGACCAGCAGGGTCAGCAGGCTGGTGGCGGCTCCTGCACCGACCAGGACGTAGGCCAGCGGCGTGCCGAGGTCCACGCCCGCCTGCATCAGGCCGAGCTTGCCCAGGAAGCCGGAGAACGGCGGGATGCCGGCCAGGTTGATGGCGGGAATGAAGTACAGCACCGCCAGCAGCGGCGACAGCCGTGCCAGCCCGCCGAGCCGGTCCATGTTGGCGGTTCCGCCGCGGCGTTCGATCAGGCCCGTCACCAGGAACAGCGAAGTCTGCACCGTAATGTGGTGCACCACGTAGAACACGGTGGAACCGATGCCCATCACGGAGGCAATCGCCAGGCCGAACACCATGTAGCCGATGTGGCTGACCAGGGTGAAGGAGAGCATACGTTTGATGTCGGTCTGCGCCAGGGCACCCAGGATGCCCACCAGCATGGTCAGCCCCGCCACCACCATCAGCAGCGTGTTGATCCTGTCCCCGGGGAAGAGCAGGGTCTCGGTGCGGACCATGGCATACACACCCACCTTGGTCAGCAGGCCGGCGAACACAGCGGTGACCGGGGCCGGTGCGGTGGGATAGGAGTCCGGCAGCCAGAAGGACAACGGGAAAATGGCGGCCTTGATGCCGAATGCCACCAGGAGCATGAGGTGCAGCATCAGCTGGGTCGCCGGATCCAGCTCGCCGAGCTTCAGGGCCAGGTCGGCCATGTTCACGGTGCCGGTGGCCGCGTAGACCATGGCAATGGAAATCAGGAACAGCAGCGACGACACCACGCTGACCACTACATACGTCACGCCGGCGCGGATCCGCGGCGTTGTCCCGCCGAGGGTCATCAGGACATAGCTGGCGGTCAGCAGGATTTCGAAGCCCACGTACAGGTTGAACAGGTCCCCGGCGAGGAAGGCATTGGAAACGCCTGCCACCAGGATGAGGTAGGTCGGGTGGAAGATCGAAATGGGTCCGTCTTCGTCGCCGTCGGCCATGCCCTGGCCGGCGGCATAGATCAGCACGGAGAGGCTGATCGCCGAAGAGACCACCAGCATCAACGCGGAGAACTGGTCCACCACCATGGTGATGCCGAACGGTGGAAGCCAGGCACCCAGGTTCACGGCCTGCGCGCCTGCCGTCCAGACGGAGCCCAGCAGGACGATTTCCAGGATCAGGGTTCCGCTGAGGATGCTGATGCTGACTACCCGCTGGGCGCGCTGGTGCCGGATCAGGATGAACGCGAGGGCGGCACCGAAGACCGGGAGCACCACCGCCAGCGGTGCAAGGCTGGCTGTGTTCATCGGTTCACCTCCGGTTCGTTTGGTGTGTTGCCGCGCTGGGAGCCGGGAGCCTCTTCGGCTTCCTCCGGCGGTGTGAATTCCGTGGTGTCCTCCGGGACGTCTGCGTCATCTTCGGCGTCGAAGCTGCTCTGGCTTGCCACGCGCCGGTCCTCAACGTCGTCCTGGACCTCGTCCTGCCGGCCCAGCACCCAGGACCGGTAAATGATGCCGAGCATAAAGGCGGTGACCGAGAAGGAAATGACGATCGAGGTCAGGATGAAGGCCTGCGGCAGCGGATCGTTGTAGGCATCCGCGGCAATGTCCTTGTTGAAGATCGGTGCGAGCCCCGCCGGCCCGCCGGTGGCGAGCAGCAGGATGTTCGTTGCATTGGTGAGCATGGCCAGGCCAAGCACCACCCGGGTCAGGCTCCGCTCAAGCAGCAGGTAGATGCCGGCTGCATACAGGCACCCCATGACCACGAGGAGGGTGAGGTTAACAGTCACCGTGACACCTCTTCCTCTTCGGGACGGGCGGCAACGTCGATGATTTCCGGTTCCTCCACAGTGTTTTCGTCGTCGTCCTCGTCGTCGGCATCACCCTCGCTGCGCTCGTCGATCTCCGAGCCCAGGCTGCGCA
Source organism: Arthrobacter sp. zg-Y1116 (assembly GCF_024385485.1). NCBI lineage: Bacteria > Bacillati > Actinomycetota > Actinomycetes > Micrococcales > Micrococcaceae > Arthrobacter > Arthrobacter sp. zg-Y1116. The sequence continues at coordinate 714,244 of NZ_JANFLR010000001.1, forward strand.
GGACATCCAGCACCAGCCCCACCACCACCAGGTACACGCCGATGTCGAAGATCGTGGAGGTGACGAATTTGACCTCCCCGAAAATCGGCCAGGTGAACTTGAGGATTGCGCTTTGCAGGATCTGCCCGCCGAAGAACAGCGGCGCCGCAGCGGACAGGGCAATCACGCCCAAGCCGCCGCCCAGCAGCGTTCCGGCACTGACCGGGCTGGCTTCGGCCAGCTCGAAGCGGCCGCCGGCCAGGTAACGGATGGTCAGCGCCAGTCCGGCCATCAGCCCGCCGGCGAACCCGCCGCCGGGCAGGTTGTGGCCGGCAATCAGCAGGTAGACGGAGAACAGGATGACGGAGTGGAACAGCAGCCGGGTAATCACCTCGAAGATGATGGACCGGCGCTCGGGCGCCAGCGTCCGGCCGGCCACCAGCCAGGCGTCACGGCCCACGCTGGAGAACCTGCGGGCCATAACGAGGGTGGCCTGGCGCCGGGCAGTGGGGGCAAACTGCTCCCGCCCCCGGTCCACGGAACCGCTGGCCACGCCCTCGGCACGGCGCCGCTTGTCGCCGCGTCCGCGGACGAAGATCAGGGAGGCAAGGCCCGTGGCCGCGATGGCCAGCACGGTGATTTCACCGAATGTATCCCAGGCACGGATATCCACCAGGGTGACGTTGACAATGTTGGAACCACCGCCGCCGTCGTAGGCCAGCTGCGGGAAGTCGAGGGATACGGGCGTGGCGACACGGGAAGCCATGGCGGTCATGGCGAACACGACCATGCTGGCGCCGAAGGCGATGCCCAGCAGTGCCCTCAGGAAGCGGTGGCGCTTGGGCTCGCGCTTCCACAAGCGGGCCGGCAGGGACCGCAGGGCCAGCACGAACGCCACCAGGACAATGGTTTCGACGAGCATCTGGGTGAGGGCCAGGTCCGGGGCTCCCTGCAGCGCGAAGATCAGCGCAATGCCGTAACCGCTGACGGACACCATCAGCACGGCCAGGAAACGCTTCGTCGCGCGGGCCGCGGCAACGGCGCCCAGGACCACTGCAGCGCCGATCACGGCCTGCAGCGGAGTATCGAACCAGCGGAAGTCCTGCGGCAGGGGCGCGGACCGCAGGATCAGTGCCGTCAGCGGCGTCAGGATCGCCATGGTCAGGATGACGAACAGGTAGAACAGCAGCGAACCGCGCTGCGTGCGCCCGGTAACCCACACGGCGACGTCGTCGAGTACCCCGATGGCGCCTCGGTAGGACCGCTCGGCGTCGACAGGGAAGGCCACGTCCCGCTGGAGGTCCTCTACCTGCCGGGCCAGCAGGAACAGGACGACGCCGACCCCGAGGGTGAGCACGGTCAGGCCCAGCGCCGGGGTCAGGCCGTGCCAGAGGGCCAGGTGGGTGGGCTTGCCTTCGGCCGGGAAGAGATCCGCGTAGGACGCAATCGCAGAATCCAGCGGTGCAGGCCAGAGCCCGAACAGTACTGTGACACCGGCCAGGATCGCCGGAGCGGCGAGGAAGGACCAGGACACCGCTTTGAACGGGGTAGGTGTGCGGCCCTCCTTGGCTGCAAAGGCGCCCCAGATGAAGCGGGCACTGTAGGCGAAGGTGAGGATGGAACCGGTCACCACGCCGGCCAGCAGGAGCCAGGCGGCGATGGTGCCCTGCTGCTCGCCGTAATGCACAAAGGTCTCATAGACCGATTCCTTGGCCACGAAGCCCAGCAGCGGCGGCACACCGGCCATGGATGCCGCACCGATGACGGCGACGACGGCCAGTTTCGGTGCTGCCCGGAAGATTCCCGAGAGTTTGCGGATGTCCCGGGTGCCGGCCTGGTGGTCGATAATCCCGACCACCAGGAACAGGGTCGCCTTGAAGAAGCCGTGCGCCAGGAGCAGGCCCATCCCGGCGACTGCGGCCTCCCGGCTGCCGAGGCCCACCACCAGGGTAAGGAAACCGAGCTGGCTGACCGTGCCGTAGGCGAGGATCAGTTTGATGTCGTACTGGCGCAGGGCGCGCCAGCCGCCCAGCAGCATGGTTGTCAGGCCCAGGAGCAGCACGATGGGGTGCCACAGCAGCGTCTCGGAGAAGCCGGGGGCCAGCCGGGCAATGAGGTAGATGCCGGCCTTCACCATCGCGGCGGCATGCAGATAGGCGCTGACCGGGGTGGGTGCCGCCATGGCGGCGGGCAGCCAGAAGTGGAAGGGCACGAGGGCGGATTTGGAGACGGCGCCGACCAGCAGCAGGGCGATGGCAACGTTGACCATCGTCCCGGCGTTCACCAGTTCCGGTGCCTGCGCCAGGATTTCCGAAATCCGGTACGTCCCTGCGGCGGTGCCGAGCATGATCATGCCGACCAGCATCGCCAGGCCGCCGAAGGTGGTGACGATCAGTGCCTGCAGGGCCGCGCGGCGGGCAGAGAGCCGGTGCGCCGAGTACCCGATCAGCAGGTAGGAAAGGATGGTGGTCAGTTCCCAGAAAATGAACAGCAGGATGAGGTCATCCGCCGTAACCAAGCCGAACATGGCGGCGGCGAACGCCAGCAGCTGGGCACCGAAGCTGCCCATTTTCGGGTCATTCGGCCGGAAGTACCGGGCGCAGTAGAAGAGGACCAGGGCGCCTACGCCGAGGATCAGGATGGACAGCACGGCCGCAAGGGTGTCCATCCGGAAGGCCAGTTCCACCCGGAGGTCGGGAATCCAGGCAATGGTGACCGACGGCGGCGCGTTCGGGGCGCCGGAGGCCAGCGTCTGGTCTGCACCGGTGTACCGGGGGAAAGTGGCTATCAGCCAAATGAACGCGGCGGCAGGGAAGGCCGCGAGGATGTAGAACGCCGACCGGCCGACTTTGCGGAACACCAAGGGCGCAACCAATGCCACCGTAAACAAAACGGTGAGCACAAACAGCACTATGATCTCCCGGGCTTTTTCGTCGATGTTTCAGCCTGATTTTGGCTGCAGTTATCAAGGGGGGCGGTCAAGGTCGTATGTACATTCTACCCATGGCATACCTACGCCCTCCTATTCGGGCGGTTCCGCACCGGAACCGGCCACCGGCGTTTTGGGGGTTGAATACCGTTCCGGGCCGCGGCAGCCGCTAGGCTCAGCGGCATGAGTCTCAGCACAAAAAATACGTCTCCGGGTGTCCCCGCGCCGCGCGCCTCCGCACCTGCACGCTGGAAACAGGTGGCGGCCTGGGCTGCCTGGGACTGGGGGTCCGCTTCCTTCAATGCAGTGATGACCACTTTTGTGTTCACCGTCTACCTGACGTCCGCCCAATTCGGGGATAAAGACGAGAACTCCGCCGTCCTCGGCGCCGGCCTCGCCCTTGCCGGCGTCGCCGTGGCCGTCCTCGCGCCGGTCACCGGCCAACGGTCGGACGCGGGTGGACGCCGCCGCACCTGGCTCACCGTCAACACCCTGCTGACCTGCGCCCTGGTCGCGTCGTGCTGGTTCGTCTTCCCGTCGCCCGACTATCTGATCCTGGGTGTGGCACTGATCGCCGCGGCAAACCTGTTCTTCGAATTTGCGGGCGTGAACTACAACGCCATGCTCAGCCAGATCTCCACACCGGCTACCGTCGGCAAAATCAGCGGCCTGGGCTGGGCCATGGGCTATGTAGGCGGAATCGCTGCCCTGGCGCTGGTACTCGTGGGCTTTGTGCAGCCCGACGTCGGCTGGTTCGGCGTCACCTCCGAGGACGGAATGAACATCCGCTTCGTTGCACTGTTTTCCGCCGTTTGGTTCCTGCTGTTCGCCCTGCCGCTGATGTTCACCGTGCCCGAGGTTCCCCGGCAGGAGGCGCTGGCACGGCTGGGGATTCTTGCGTCCTACAAGCTCCTCTTCAAGCGCATCAAGGCCCTCTTCCGGACCGACCCGCACACCATTTACTTCCTGCTCGCCAGCGCCGTCTTCCGCGACGGCCTGGCGGCAGTGTTCACCTTCGGCGGCGTTATCGCGTCCGGCACTTTCGACTGGGAACTGTCGGAGGTGATTATGTTCGCCATCTTCGGCAACGTGGTCGCCGCCGCCGGGTCCGTGGTCGGCGGCTTCCTCGATGACCGCTCCGGCCCCAAGGCCGTGATCGTCGGTTCGCTGATCGGACTGATCCTTGCCGGCACGGCCATTGTGGTGCTGGGCCCGGATGACCAGGACCTGTTTGGACTGCAGTGGACCGGCGACACCACGTTCTGGATCTTCGGCCTGCTGCTGTGCCTGTTCGTGGGCCCGGCCCAGTCAGCGTCCCGGGCGTTCCTCGCCAGGCTCGCCCCGGAAGGGAAGGAAGGCGAGCTGTTCGGCCTCTATGCCACCACCGGGCGGGCGGTCAGCTTCCTGGCCCCCATGCTGTTCTCCACCTGCATCGTGATCTTCGGCTCCCAGCGGTACGGCATCATCGGCATCATGGCCGTGCTGCTGATCGGCCTGCTGGTGCTGCTCCCGGTCCGCTCCCCCGCTGCACGGACCGCTCTGCCCGTCGGTAAGGAGTAGGGCTCGCGGGCCTGGCTACGGGACCGGCCTACGGGCCTGGCCCCGGGACCGGCCTACGGGCCTGGCTACGGCGGCAACGAAATTCCTTCGCTCGCAGAGCTCGCTTGGAATATTAAAGCCGCCTCCGCCAGGCCCTCCAGCCGGACGGTGCCGCCTCCGCCAGGCCCTCCAGCCGGACGGTCCCGCCGCGTCCTCGCCAGCCCTTAGGAGGCGCTGACGCCCGCCGTGTCCTCGTCATTCGACGCAGCAGTGACATCGGTGCGGTGGAAGTTCAGGTGGCTGCGCGACGCCGTCGGGCCCCGCTGGCCCTGGTACCGGTTGCCGTAGCGGCCCGAGCCGTACGCGTGCTCCGCCGGGGAGCTGAGCCGGAAGAAGCACAGCTGGCCGATCTTGGAGCCGGGCCACAGCTTGATGGGCAGCGTTGCCATGTTGGAAAGCTCCAGCGTGACGTGGCCGGAGAAGCCGGGATCAATGAAGCCCGCCGTGGAGTGTGTCAGCAGCCCAAGCCGGCCCAGCGAGGACTTACCCTCCAGCCGCGCGGCGATATCGTCCGGCAGGGTCACCTGCTCGTAGGTGGAACCCAGGACAAACTCCCCGGGGTGGAGGATGAACGGCTCATCCGGATCCACTTCCACCAGGCGGGTCAGCTCAGGTTGATCCTGCGAGGGGTCGATGTGGGCGTACTTATGGTTGTCGAATAGCCGGAAGAAGCGGTCGATGCGCACATCGACGCTGGAAGGCTGGACCATGGCGGGGTCATAGGGGTCCAGGGCAATCCGGTTGTCGGCAATCTCGGCTCGGATGTCGCGGTCAGAAATCAGCACTCTTCAAAAATAGCGCATGCCCCTAGCGGCCGATTTCGGTCCGCACCGCATAGAGCTCGGGGAAGAACGTCAGTTCGAGGGCACGCCGCAGGAAGCCGGCACCGCTGGAACCGCCCGTGCCCCGCTTCATGCCGATGGTGCGTTCCACGGTTTTCAGGTGTCGGAAACGCCACAGCTGGAAATTGTCCTCGAGGTCCACCAGCTCTTCGCAGGCCTCATAGACATCCCAGTTCCCGGCGGCGTTTTCGTAGACGTACTTGTAGACCGCCAGCAGTGACTCGTCATACACATGTGCCTGCGTCACGTCGCGGTCCAGGAGCTCCGGCGCCACGGCATAGCCGCGGCGGGCAAGATAGCGGATGAACTCGTCGTAGATGCTGGTTTCGGAAAGCAGGCCGGACAGCAGCTCCTGAGCGGCGGGGTCTGCCGCAAACACCGCAATCATTGCCTCGTTCTTGTTGCCCAGCAGGAACTCGACGGCACGGTACTGGTAGGACTGGAAGCCGCTCGAGGCGCCCAGGTCATCGCGGAATTCGGAGTACTCGGACGGGGTCAGCGTCGCCAGCACGGACCACTGTTCAGTCAGCGAGCGCTGGATGTGCTTGATCCGGGCAATTCCCTTCATGGCCGAACGCAGGTCATCCGCCGCCAGGCGTGCACGCACGGCCAGCAACTCATGCAGGACGAGCTTCAGCCACAGTTCCGAGGTCTGGTGCTGGATGATGAACAGCATCTCGTCGTGGTGCTCCGGGCTGCTCACCGGATGCTGCGCGGATAGCAGTTCATCCAGGGCAAGGTAGGACCCGTAGCTCATCTTGTCGCTGAAGTCCCGCTCGATGCCTGCTTCGAGGCTGCGGGTGTTCTCGTTCGGACTCATGCCCACCACGGTATCCGCTCCATATGCCAGACTTGGGGTTTTGGCACCGAGCCCTGAGAAGGAGTCCCCATGGAACCGGACAACACCCCCGAGATCCCGACAATGCCGCTGGCCCAGGACGACGTCGAAGCGCCCGGCGCCGCGCTTGAAGAAGCCATCACCGCCGGCCGTGAGGGCAGGCTCACCAACCGCGAGGTCATGTCCGTCATCTGGACGTCGGAACTGCTCAGCGTGGGGCGCCTGACGAAGGCCGACGATCCCTCCACCTTCCAGGCAGTGGTCCTGAAGGCCCCGGACGCCGACTACTCCGTGGCTGCCACCTTCACCTCCGCGGACCGCATCCCCGCGCAGCTGCGCGAAGCAGCACCGGTGGTCGTCAAGGCCAGCGGCGAAGCCACCATCCGCAGCATTGCCCCGGGATACGGCATGTCCGTCAATCCGGGACACGAAGTAGGGCTGGAGATCGGCCCGGACGTTGTGGCTTCACTTGTCGAAGCGTCCGAAAAGGCCGCCGCGCAGGCACAGGACCCTGCCGGCACGGAACAGGACTGATCCAGCCGTAGAAGGGTCGAAAACAGCCGATTAGGTTGCGTTATGGCCATTTGATGCCGTTTTTGCAGGCCTAGCGCTTGCAGTGTCAGTGCCGGGGCCTACGCTGGGGAACCTCACAACAGAGGGAGGGCTGTACCGTGACCAACTCAAGCGTTGCTTCTTCGATCTGTTCCATCGTTCCGCCGTATCTGCTTGCCCGCCTGGCCGCCGCCGAAGACCCTGCAAAGGCAACGGCGGCGAAGGCGGCCCGCCGCGCCCTGACCGGGATCGACGGCGTGGAATCCGCGCGCTCGGCGCCGCGTTCTGCGCCGTCCCGCGGATCAGGCACGGCGTTTACCCCGTCCCTGCGCCGCACCATCTCCGATGCCCTGGGCCTGGAGGAACTGCCGGGCACGGTAGTGCGGACCGAGGGCGAACCGGACACGGGCGACCCGGCGGTGGACGAAACCTACGCCGGCCTCGGCGCCACGTACCGTCTCTTCAGCGATGCCTACGGACGATCCTCGCTCGACGGCGCGGGGCGGGCCTTGGAGGCCACCGTCCACTATGGACACGCCTACGACAATGCTTTCTGGGACGGTTCCCGGATGGTGCTCGGAGACGGCGACGGCGAGGTGTTTGAACGCTTCAGCAAATCCCTCACCGTGATCGGCCACGAGCTGGCCCACGGAATCATCCAGTACACCGCGCAGCTGGACTACCGTGACCAGTCCGGGGCACTCAACGAATCAGTAGCGGATGTCTTCGGCGTCCTGGTCGAGCAGAAACTGCTGGGACAGACAGCGGACCAGGCCGGCTGGCTGGTTGGCGAAGGCCTGTTTACGGACCTGGTGCAGGGGCAGGCACTGCGGTCCCTGAAGGCACCGGGCACTGCCTACGACGACGACGTGCTTGGCAAGGATCCGCAGCCGGCGTCCATGGCTGACTTCGTGAAGACCGCGGCGGACAACGGCGGTGTCCACATCAACTCCGGAATCCCCAACCGCGCCTTCTACCTGGTGGCTGAAGCCCTGGGCGGGTATGCCTGGGAACGCGCCGGCCAGATCTGGTACGACACCATCACCGAACGGAATTTTCCCTCCGACGCCACCTTCGCCGTCTTCGCCGCCGCCACGGTCACCGCAGCGGAAAAACGGTACGGAGCGGGGACGGAGGAAAGTACTGCTGTGCAGGCCGCATGGAAAGAGGTTAACGTCTTGGTATGAGACTGGTTGTAGTGCGCAGCGGCGGCTTTGCGGGCATGCAGCGCACCTGGAGCACGCAGGTCAGCTCCGAAGAGGCACAGGAGCGGTGGCTGCCGCTCCTCAGCGATCCGCCCGAAGCCCCGGACAGCGAACCGGACCGGTTCACGTATGAGATCTCCGTGGGCCCGGCCGCCGTCACCATCCCGGAGCGGCAGGTCAAGGGCAGGTGGCGCGAACTCGTGGAGCGGGCCCGCGCCGGCGCCGATTCCGAACCCGGCGAGGGCTCCGAAGACTAGGCCGGCCGGTGTTTGGGCAACCCGTCCGGAAACCTTTCGGCAGCACCGGCAAACGAATTAGGCAACCGGCGGGTTCCATGTAAAGTTAGGAGCTGTGCCGGATTCCTTCCGGACACTGCGGGCGTAGCTCAATGGTAGAGCGCTAGCTTCCCAAGCTTGATACGCGGGTTCGATTCCCGTCGCCCGCTCCACTTCGGGGCAAGACTCCACCCCTTCCCCTGCGCTGTGCTGCACCTGCACTTTCGCTGTCAGCGTGTCAACCCCCGGCTCAAAGTCCGGGGTATTCGGCGTAGACTTATCCGCGATGAACCGGAAAATGTTTAAGTCCAAAATCCACCGCGCCACGGTGACCCATGCCGACCTGCACTACGTGGGGTCCGTGACGGTTGACCTTGACCTCCTTGAAGCCGCGGACATCCTGCCCGGCGAGCTCGTCTCGATCGTCGACGTCGACAACGGCGCCCGGCTTGAGACGTACACCATCGCCGGCGAACGCGGCTCGGGGGTGCTGGGCATCAACGGTGCAGCGGCCCACCTGGTGCATGTGGGCGACACGGTCATCCTCATTACCTATGCCGATATGACCACCGATGAGGCCCGCTCCTTCGTGCCGACGGTTGTCCACGTTGATTCCGCCAACCGGATCCTGGAACTGGGGACGGACCCGGCCGAGGCCGTGACGGAAGGCACCGAGCGTCCTCCGCTGGCCCTGGACAACACTCAGGTCATGGCCGGCAACCCGGGCGCCGCAGCCGAAGCCAGATAGCAGCATCCGGTGCTGGGGGTACTCACCGGATTCGCCGTTGTCTGGATCATCATCCTTACCGGGTATGCCATCGGCCGGCTCGGCATACTTGGTGAAAACGCCCAGACCGTACTGAGCCGCCTGGCGTTCTTCGTTGCATCGCCCGCGCTCCTGCTCGTTACCCTCAGCGATGCGGACCTGCCCACTGTCTTCTCGTTTCCGCTGCTGGTGGCCGCCGCCAGCGCCGGGGCCACGGCGGTCCTCTATGTGCTCATTACCCGCTGGTGGCTGCGCCGGCCGCTGCCGGAAATGCTTATTTCGGCCATGTCTTCGTCCCTGGTCAATGCCGCCAATCTTGGGTTGCCCATCTGCGTGTACGTCCTCGGGGACGCCGCCTATATCGCACCCGTGCTGATTTTCCAGCTCGCTTTCTTCACCCCGCTCTTCCTGATGATGATGGATTCGGCCACCAGCGGCCGGCGGACCTCAGTCCGGGTTTTCGCCGCGCAGGTGGTCCGCAACCCGATAATCGTCGGCTCGCTGATCGGCCTGCTGCTGGCCGCCACCGGCACGCAGCTGCCCGAAATCATCCATGAACCGGTGTCCCTGATCGGCGGTGCAGCGGTTCCCGCCATGCTGCTTGCCTTCGGGCTTTCGCTGGTGGGGTCGCGGCCCCTGAATGCCGACGGCGGCAGGCGGGCCGACGTCATCCTCGCCTCTGCCTTCAAGCTCCTTGTCCAACCGCTGCTGGCTTTCCTGCTGGCCCGCTTCATCCTGGGGATGGAAGGACACCTGCTTTTCGCCGTCGTGGTCACCGCTGCCCTTCCCACCGCCCAGAATGTCTTCGTTGCTGCTGCCCGCTACGAAGAAGGCGTGCTGGTGGCCAAGGACACCGTGCTGCTCACCACCATTGCCTCGCTGCCCGTGCTGGTCTTGGCCGCAGCCCTGCTGACCTGATGAAACGCCCGGTTTGACCGGCAGGAATGTGGCGTAAATTACGTTCAAGGCATATGGTCAAACTGAAGGCTGCTTAGTGTGCGGCCCGTCTCAGGCAACGCCGCAGGGGACACTTACGACGAGGTGGAGGCACAGTACCGATGCCAAACGACGCAAGATACTGGGGTCGTACCCGGAAAGGGGCACGGGCTGCGGCCGGCGTTGCTCTGGCCTTGGGCGCAACCCTCCTGACCGGCTGCGGATCCGACGAGGGCGCAGCACCCACCTTGACCTGGTACATCAATCCGGATGCCGGCGGGCAGGCCGAACTGGCGAAGCAGTGCAGCGATGCCTCCGGGGGCGCGTACACCATCGAGACCTCCCTGCTGCCGAACGATGCCGCCTCCCAGCGCGAACAGCTGGCCCGGCGCCTCGCTGCCGGGGACAAGAGCATGGACATCATGAGCCTGGATCCACCCAACGTTCCCGAGTACGCGGAGCCGGGTTACCTGGCACCCGTACCCGATGACGTAGCGGAGCGGACCACGGAGGGCGTGCTGGAAGGCGCCCTGGCCGGCGCAAAGTGGAAAGACAAAGTGGTGGCCGTACCGTTCTGGGCCAACACCCAGATCCTCTGGTACCGCAAATCCGTGGCCGAGGCTGCACAACTGGACATGACCAAGCCGGTGACCTGGGACCAGATCATCGATGCCGCGCAGAGCCAGGATAAATACATCGGCGTCCAGGGCGCCCGCGCGGAGTCCATGACCGTGTGGGTGAACGCCCTGGTGGCGTCTGCCGGCGGTGAAATCGTGCAGAATCCGGACGCGTCGGCGGATGAACTGCAGCTGGGTCTCGACACCGAGGCCGGAAAGCAGGCAGCAGAGGTTGTCTCCACGATCGGCAAGGAGGGCCTGGGCGGTCCCGGTCTGCCCACCCAGACGGAAAACACCTCCATGATCCAGTTCCAGGGTGACCAGGGTTCGTTCATGGTCAACTATCCCTTCGTCTGGCCGGCCACCAACGCGTCGGTCGAGGAGGGTGCCTTGCCTGCGTCCCTCATCGAGGACATCGGCTGGGCCCTCTACCCGGCCATGAACGAGGGCGAGGATACGGCTCCCCCGCTGGGCGGCATCAACCTCGGTGTGGGCTCCAACAGCGAGCACCCCGACCTGGCGTTCGAGGCCATCGAATGCATCGTCTCGCCCGAGAACCAGGCCCAGTACTTCACCACCAACGGCAACCCGCCGTCGAACGAAGAGGCCTACAACGCTCCGGGGATCGAAGAGACATTCCCGATGGCCCCGGTCATCCGGGACTCGCTGGAACTGGCCGTGCCCCGGCCGCAGACCCCCTACTACAACGAGATCTCCACCGGCATCCAGCAGACCTGGACTCCGCCGAGCGACGTCAACCCCGATACCACCCCGGCCGAGAGCCAGGAATTCATTCTCGCAGTCCTTAGAGGGGAGAAACTGCTGTGAGCACTTCCGTCGAAGCGGTCCGGGACGCCCCGGCCAAGCCCACTCCGTCCAAACAGCCCCTCAGCGACCGCGCCAAAGCGGAGCGGCGGCTGGGTTTCTGGCTCGCCGGGCCCGCCTTCATCATCATGCTCGCGGTCACCGCCTATCCGATCCTCCTGGCGCTCTGGGAATCGCTGTTCAAGTACCGCCTGACCGCCCCGGCGGACCGGGAGTTCGTGGGACTGGGCAACTACGCGACCATCCTTTCGGACGGCCTGTTCTGGCGGGACCTGGGGGTGACGGTGCTGATCACGGTCATCACCGTCGTCGTCGAGCTGATTCTCGGCTTTGCCCTGGCCCTGGTGATGAACAGCGCACTGAAGGCCGTCCGCGGCTGGCTGCGCACCGCGATCCTCGTGCCGTACGGCATCATCACCGTGGTTTCCGCCTTCGCCTGGTTCTATGCCTTCGACATCAACTCCGGCTACATCAACAGCTGGTTCAACTGGGTGCCCGGTATCGACTCGGACCTGAACTGGTTCGCCGACACCTGGACGGCACTGTCCGTCATCATGGCCTCTGAAATCTGGAAGACCACCCCGTTCATCTCCCTGCTGCTGCTGGCGGGCCTGGCCCAGGTTCCGGGCGAGCTGACGGAAGCGGCAGAGGTTGACGGTGCGTCCTGGTGGCAGCGGATGTCCAAGGTGATCATCCCGAACATGAAGGCCGCCATCATGGTCGCCGTCCTGTTCCGCGCACTGGACGCCTTCCGCATCTTCGACAACGTCTACATCATGACCAACGGCGCGTACGGCACCGAGGTGCTTTCGCTGCTGGCCTACCGGACTTCGATTACCCGCCTGGAAATCGGCATGGGCTCGGCCGTGTCGGTGCTGCTGTTCATCTGCGTCATCATCATCTGTTTCATCGCCATCAAACTGTTCAAAGTAGACCTTTCCGGCGCACGAGGGGGTAAATAAGTGAAGTCCTCACCTGCCAAACGGCGGACAATTTGGACCATTATTTCGGTTCTGGTTGTCCTGTACGCGCTGTTCCCCGTGGCATCGATCCTGGCCACCTCGTTCAAGCTGCCCAGCGACCTGACTTCCGGGACCTTCCTCCCGACCAACTGGTCATGGAGCAACTACGAGCAGATCCTCGTCGGCGACGCGCAGGGGCTGTTCCTGAGCAGCCTGCGCAACTCCATCGGCATCTGCCTGATCGCCACCTTCATCGCGGTCATCCTGGCCACCCTGTGCGCCTATGCAATTGCCCGCCTGGACTTCCCGGGCAAGAAACTGGTGCTGACCACGGCGCTGGGTGTCTCGATCTTCCCGGTGATCTCCATCGTGACCCCGCTGTTCAACCTCTGGCGCAACATCGGGCTCTACGACACGTGGCCCGGACTCATCATCCCCTACCTGTCCCTGACGCTGCCGATCTCCATCTGGACCCTGGCGGCATTCTTCCGGCAGATCCCGTGGGAGCTGGAGCAGGCAGCCCAGGTTGACGGCGCCACCACGTGGCAGGCGTTCCGCAAGGCCATCGTTCCCCTGGCCGCCCCCGGCGTCTTCACCACCGCGATCATTGCGTTCTTCATCGCCTGGAATGACTTCGTGTACGGCATATCGCTGACCTCCACCGAGGCGGCGCGGCCGGTACCGGCAGCCCTGGCGTTCTTCACCGGCGCTTCACAGTTCGAGGAGCCCACCGGTGCCATCTCCGCCGCGGCGATCATCGTCACCATTCCCGTAGTTGTCCTGGTGCTCGCGTTCCAGCGCCAAATCGTCTCCGGCCTAACCCAGGGCGCCGTCAAGGGCTAGTTCCCTTTCGGCACCCGGACTGAAGAAAAGGATCCCTAACCATGGCATCTATCACCCTCAAGAACCTCGTCAAGAAGTACGGCGACGGTTTTCCGGCCGTCAACGATGTCAGCCTGGACATTGCCGACGGCGAGTTCATCATCCTGGTGGGCCCGTCGGGCTGCGGAAAATCGACGTTGCTGCGCATGATCGTAGGGCTGGAGGACATCACCTCCGGCGATCTGCTTATCAACGGAGAGCGCGTCAATGACAAGGCACCGCGCGACCGCAACCTGGCCATGGTGTTCCAGAACTACGCGCTCTACCCGCACCTCACCGTCTACGAGAACATCGCGTTCCCGCTGCGCCTGAACAAGGGTAAGTACAACGACGAGCAGGTCCGCAAGCTCGTGACCGATGCCGCCGCAACGCTGGAACTGACGGACCACCTGGACCGCAAGCCGGCCAACCTCTCGGGCGGCCAGCGGCAGCGGGTGGCCATGGGCCGCGCTATCGTCCGGCAGGCCGATGCGTTCCTCTTCGACGAGCCGCTCTCGAACCTGGACGCGAAGCTGCGCGGCCAGATGCGTTCGGAGATTGCGCAGATGCAGCGCCGCCTGGGCACCACCAGCGTCTACGTGACCCACGACCAGACCGAGGCCATGACGCTCGGTGACCGTGTGGCGGTGCTGAAGAAGGGCATCCTGCAGCAGGTCGCCTCCCCGCGCGAGCTCTACGAACAGCCCATCAACCTGTTCGTGGCCGGCTTCATCGGATCCCCCTCCATGAACTTCCTGCCTGCAACGCTGGAGGACGGAGTGCTGAAGACCGCCGTCGGCGACATCCGCGTCCCCGAAGACAAGGCAGCAAAGGCCGCCGGCAAGCAGGTTGTGCTGGTGGGCATCCGCCCGGAGTTCTTCGAGGATGCCTCCCTCGTGGAGGAAAGCAAGCTGCAGCACGGTTCCACGTTCACGGCACCGATCACGCATACGGAGTGGCTGGGCAACGAGCAGTACGGGTACATCCACTTCGACCCCACCCCCGAGGTACGCGAGCTGCTGAACAACCTGGCCCGGGACATGGACGCCGACGAGCTGCGCCCGCAGGTGGTGGTGACGCTCGACGCCGCCAGCCGGATCCGCGGCGGACGCGACGCCGAGCTGTGGCTGGACACCCGCAAGGTGCACCTCTTCGACCCGGAAACCGGTGAAAACCTCACACGCGACGCCGCAGCGGGCGCCGAGCTGACCGAGGAAGCCAATGCTGCCCGGGCCGAGGAGATCGCCGCTGCCCACGAGTCCGTCCCGGCGGCAGCGTCCTAGCAGCGGGACAACTGGCACAGCCCTCCCCCAGGGCAGCTGACACGAAGGCCGGACGGGAAACCGATCCGGCCTTCGTCCGTCCGGGCAGGTAACGTAAGAGCAGTGCAGGGAACATCACCGGTAATCAAGGCAGTAGCCGCCTGGCTGCTTGCCCTCATGCTCACCATCGCGGCCGCCGTCGTCGTGATCTACTTCGTCAACGCCAAGACGTACGGCCCCGAGAAACACGTCGAGAGCTATCTGCAGAAGCTGGCCGACGGCGAGGGCGAACAGGCACTCGGGATGCTCAACGCGCAGGTCCCTGAGGCCAACGCCGCACTGCTGGACGGCGACGCCCTCCGTGCCTCCGTGAAGGGGCAGCAGGTGCGTCAAATCGGCGACGCCGAGGAGATCGGCGGGAACCGCGTCGAGGTTGCGGTGGACTACGCCTACGGCGAGGCCGAGGGAACAACCAGGTTCGTGCTGGAGAACACCGGCAAACGCTGGCTCTTCTTCGACACCTGGGACTTTGCGCCGGCCACGCTGCCGACCGTTCAGGTCAATGCTCCGGCGCTGCGGGAAGCGACCCTCAACGGGGTCCGGGTAACGCTCCCGGAGGGCGCCAATACGTTCGCCGCCTTCCCGGCGTCGCGGGTGACGGCCTCCTATGACAGCCAGTACCTGGCCGCCGCGGAGCGGGAGATCCTGGTGTCGGACGACGCCGAGCCGCAGCTCACCCTCGTGCCGGAGGCAACCAAGGAACTGGTTTCCAAGATTGATGCCGGTATCCGCGAGTTCCTCGACGACTGCACGGCCGCTGACCGTCTGGCGCCTCCGGGCTGCCCGTTCTACCACCTCACCAACAACCGGGTGGACCAGCCAATCAGGTGGAGCATCACCGACTACCCCGACGTTGAACTGACCCAGGCTGAGGGCGCCTGGGTGCTCAGCCCGCTGAGCGGCACCGCGCAGGTCACCGCCACCCAGGTGGACCTCTTCAGCGGCGACAAGAGCCCGCTGGTGGCCGATGAGCCCTTCACCTTCAGTGCTTCCCTCCGCGTGGACGGCGAAAACGTCACGCTGAGCCCGCAGGTCGACTAGCAGCCCTCAACAAAGCGCAGGCGGCGGCATGGATTCCCATGCCGCCGC
Source organism: Arthrobacter sp. zg-Y1116 (assembly GCF_024385485.1). NCBI lineage: Bacteria > Bacillati > Actinomycetota > Actinomycetes > Micrococcales > Micrococcaceae > Arthrobacter > Arthrobacter sp. zg-Y1116. Next base: position 729,841 of record NZ_JANFLR010000001.1, read on the forward strand.
CTGCGTCGTTAAGCGGGCCCGGTCAGGGCCGCCCTGTCAGGGAAGAGGTGCTCAGTCCAGTCCGCGCAGGTCCAGGACCAGCTCGGACTCGCCGCCGGCCTGCAGCACTACCGGAATGCCCCAGTCCTGCTGGTACATGTGGCAGGCCGCGTGGTCCGGGATCTCCCCGCCCGGCTCTCCGTCGCAGGCGGCAGCACGGGCGGTGATGTGGAGTACTCCATCCGTCACCGTGTCGGAGAGCACGAGCTCACGGGTCAGCCCCGTGGCCGTACCGCCGCCGGAAACGAGCAGTGCCTCCGGGGAGGCGGAGATCTTCAACTGCGTGGGATCGCCCCAGCGGTCATCGAGCTTCTGGCCCTTGGGAGCGGCAAAGCGCACCGTCAGGGACATTGGTCCGGCTTCCACGGGGGTCTTCGGCCGCTGCGTCTGCCGGGCGCCTTCATCCACGGACTGGGCTTCCTTCGGGATGGGCAGGCGGACCAGCTGGTGCCGGTTGGACTCGACCACAATCAGCAGCGGTTCGGCGGCGCTGTTGTCCACCAGCACGTCCGAAGGCTCGGAGAGTCCGCGGGCCAGGGTGGAGACGGTGCCCGTGACCGGATCGTAGCGCCGCACCGCACCGTTGTAGGTGTCGGCAACGGCCACGGAACCGTCCGGCAGCACGGCTACGCCCAGCGGGTGCTGCAGCCGGGACTGGGAGGCGGCGCCGTCGCGGAAGCCAAAGTCGAACAGGCCGGTGCCGACGGCGGTTTCCACCTGGATGCCGGTGCCGTCCAGGGACAGCTTGCGCAGGGCGGACGTCTCGGAGTCCGCCACCCAGAGGTTTCCCTCGTTGTCTTCGGCGAGGCCGGAGGACTGGGCGAACCAGGCCGCGGAGGCGGCGCCGTCGAGCAGGCCTTCCAGTCCCGTGCCGGCCAGGACTGCTACGGCCCCGGTTACCGGATCAAAGCTGAAGATCTGGTGGGTGCCGGCCATGGCGATGACCAGCCGCTGCAGCTTCGAGGACCAGACCAGGTCCCACGGCGAGGACAGCGAAATGTTGAGCGGGTCGGCGCCCAGCAGGTCGGAGGAATCGGAGGGGGCACTGTCCCCCGCGGCTTCACCGGATCCGGCGGATGCCGCACCCGCCTTGGTCTGGTTCCCGGCGTCCAGCAGCCGCTGCACGCCGTTGCCGGCGATGGTCTGGACGGCACCGGTAGCGAGGTTCACCGAACGCAGGCGGTGGTTGACCGTGTCCGCCACTACGACGTCGTACCCTGCCTTTTCCGCCACGTCGGCAGGCAGCAGGGCCACACCCTGGGGTTCGTTGAAGCGTGCCGTCCCGGCGTCGCCGTCCCGCCAGCCCTTGGTGCCGTCGCCGATGGTCCGGCGGACGCCCGTCAGGTCCGCTTCCAGCTCCACGAGGCGGTGGTGGCCCGTATCGGCAACCAGGAAGGTACCCCCGGGCAGGGCGGTCACCTTTCCCGGGAACCGCAGGTCCCCGGCGGTGGGTTCTGCCGGGACGTAGGGGCCGTCGCCGCGGTGCAGTGTCCCCTTGGCCTCGTGTTCCTCCACAAGCTCGGCCACAAGCGATTCCAGGCCCGCTGCGTGCCCTTCGCCGGACAGGTGCGCCACGATGTACCCCTCGGGGTCCAGGACCACCAGGGTGGGCCAGGCACGGGCGGTGTAGGCCTGCCAGGTGAGCAGCTCCGGGTCATCCAGGACGGGGTGGTGGATTTCGTAGCGCTCCACGGCGGCGGCGAGGGCCACCGGGTCCGCTTCGTGCTCGAACTTCGGGGAATGGACTCCCACCGTGACCAGCACGTCGGAGAACTTTTCCTCCAGGGGCCGGAGCTCGTCCAGCACGTGCAGGCAGTTGATGCAGCAGAAAGTCCAGAAATCCAGCAACACGATCTTGCCGCGGAGATCCTCCAGGTTCAGCTGCCGGCCGCCGGTGTTCAGCCAGTTGCGGCCCTCAAGCTCCGAGGCCCGCACCCGGTATCCGGCGCGCACGGTTTCAGTCATTAACGATCTCCTTGGTCCGGGGTCCCGGCATCACGCTGTGCCAGGTTTGCAAACATGTTGTTGTAAGCAGTCAGATCGGCGTCATTATTCCGCTCCGCTGCGCGGTCCAGCCGCCGGGTTTCCCGGGCGTCGCTCTTGGACCACTGATAAGCCACCCCGATGGCCACGAACAGGGTCGGAATTTCACCGATTCCCCACATCAACGAACCGCCCAGCTGCTGGTCCGCCAGGGCCGACAGTCCCCATTCCCGGCCCATGTTCCCGAAGTAGGAAGCCTGGATCAATGCCGTTCCGCCCATCACCGCCACTCCGAAGAAGGCGTGGAAGGCCATGGTGGCGAGCAGGATCACCAGGCGCAGCGGGTACGGCGCGCGGCCGGGCAGCGGGTCGATCCCGATCATCGTCAGGATGAAGATGTAACCGGTCAGCAGGAAGTGCACCACCATCAGCTCGTGCCCAACGTGTTCGCGCAGGGCCAGCCCGAAGAGGTCCGAATAGTAGAAGACCACAATGGAGCCGGCAAAGTTCACGGCGGCCACGATCGGGTTGGTGATGATCTTCGAGAAGCGTGAATGCACTCCGATGAGGATCCATTCCCGGATCCCGCGGGTACCGTCGGTGCGGGGCGTCAGTGCCTTGAGCGCCAGGGTGACCGGTGCCCCCAGGACGAGGAACAGCGGCACCACCATGGTCAGGGCCATGTGCGCCAGCATGTGCGTGCTGAACAGGACCATGCCGTAAACCTGCGGCGCGCCGCAGGTGATGTAGCCGAGGGCCAGCAGGCCAACCAGCCAGCAGGCCGTGCGCCGGACCGGCCATTTGTCTCCGCGGCGGCGCAGACGCACCGCGCCGATGAGATAGGACGTCGCCAGCGTCAGGATGACGGCAACCCAGAGCCAGTCCGGCCGCCACTCGGTGAGGTAGCGTTCCGGCGTCAGCTCGGGCGGAAGGTCGTAGCCGGTCAGGATACGAGCCGGGGAGGCATCCTGGGGAAGCTCTTCGGAACGCGGCGGCGCGGTGCGGCCCAGGGCCACGGCCACGCCGGACACGGCACCCATGACGGCCAGTTCCACGGCAATGAGCTGCCAGAGCACCCGTTGGGCCGAAAGCCCGCCGTTGGGGACTGCCGTGCCGGCGGGCACCGGGGTACGGGACGGGTGGGAACCGGCGAGGCGCGGAATGATCCAGTTGCGGTGCATCAGCCCCAGAACGCCCAGGAGCAGCGTGAGCCCGGCTTTGGTGAGGACCAGGCCGCCCCAAGGCGTCCCCAGCTGGTCCAGCGAATTGATCCGCAGGGACGCATTGACGACGCCGGAGAGGAACACCAGCGCGAAGGCGAAGCCGGCGAGGGCCGAGAACCTGGCAAGGACTACGCCCGTGATGGAACCCAGCTGCCTGGATACGACGGCCAGGACAATGATTCCGCCGATCCAAAGGCATACACCCAGCAGGTGCAGCCCGATCGAGTTCACCGCTGCGGCATGATCGTCCCCGCCGGCGGAGTGCCCGATCAGGGCGGTGGGGAGCAGGGCGCCGACGGCGAGGACCAGTGTGAAGGCCAGCATGCCGAGGGACCGCACGCCGAAGGACAGTGCGGTGACTACGGCGGCGATGATGCTCACTGCCAGCCAGGCCCGGCCGGTGGAAAAGTCAGTCAGGAAGGACGCCAGGCCCGCCGTGTAAGTGGAGTCGGTGCCGAGCGGCAGCCCGGAAACATCCGAGTACGTAAACACCATCACCGCCAGCGCGGAGAGGGTCCAGATGACCGCGGCAACCGAGGTCAGGGTCAGCGCACGGGTGAACGCAGGATGCTCGGGCTCAGCAGGTGCAGGCCGGCCGGACGTGTTTTTCCGCACGCGTCGAAAATTCAGGCTTTTGGGCAGGATCGTCACGGCGAAAACAAGCGAGCCTATAACGGCAGCCATGGAAATATTCTGCACGGCCTTCGCTGCGGGGAGCGCCCAGCGGGTCAGCGATCCGGGATCCCCCAGCTGCGTTGCTCCGGCGGCACCGGTGAAAAGCATGGCCGCTGCCAGGGCGATGAAGGCGAGGGCGCCGGCGGCTGCAAGCCAGCCGGTGCGCACGCCGGGAACAGCGCTGCTGCTCGCCCCTGCTGCGCTTGGGTCGCCCCCGTTGCCGTGCTGCGGAAGCCGCGAACTGCCGGCGGGGCGATCGGTCTGGGTTTTGACGGATTTTGGCACAGTACCCATTCTCTACCCGCTGTAAAAATAGGGCCAATCATTGTCGCGGCTGTCACGGGTTTGCAGCCGGTGCGGCCGCGGCGGCATTTCGGCTGGGCTCCCCGGCCGGTACCCGAAAACACGGGAGGGCCGGCATCTTCGCGATGCCGGCCCTCTCAAATGCTGCGGCAGGTTGCCGCTGGTGTTCTGCTACTTCTTGGTGGAGACGGCAGCCTTCAGCTTGGAGCCGGCGGTCAGCTTGACGCTGTGGCCTGCCGGGATCTGAATGGTTTCGCCGGTCTGCGGGTTGCGGCCCGTACGTGCAGCGCGGTCGGTGCGCTCAACTGCCAGCCAACCCGGGATGGTGATCTTCTCGCCCTTGGCAACGGAATCTACGAAGATGTCGAAGACGGCATCCAGCACGCCGTTGACTGCGGTCTGGCTGTTGCCGGACTTTTCTGCAACTGCGGCAACAAGTTCACTGCGGTTCATAGCCAATTTATGTCCTCCTGGACTCTGGGGTAACTCGAGCGGAACGCGGATGCGAAACCGCCGCTGTTCGAAAACTTACCAGCTTGGACCCCCAACTCCGGCAAAAACCCCTGCATTTAGCGGATTTTTCCCGATAACCCGGCCGAAAAGTGGCTTTTTGCCCTCAATAAGCAGTCAACTCGCGTGGAAGCTGGTCCCGTGATATGCGGTTGCCGGCGGGGCCGTCGGAGCCGGCGCCCGCGGGTCTTGTTCCTCCGCCGCGGGGCCTCGGCCGACCCCGCCCCGCATCCGGTGTGCAGATAACGGGCTTATCCGGGGCCCGTAACCCCGATATCTGCGCTATCAGTGCCGGACCGGCCTCCGGACGGGTGGGACAGCGAAATCCTTGTCAGGGAATTCCATCCGGTGAGGCCGGCCCGCAAAAGGGTCGTTAACAGCAAGAAGGACGGCCCCGTTGAGGGACCGTCCTTCTAAAGCGGTAGGCAGTGCTTACCAGCTGGACTTCTTGATGCCCGGCAGTTCGCCTGCGTGGGCCATGTTGCGGAAACGCACACGCGAGATACCGAACTTCTGGAGGGTACCGCGGGGGCGGCCGTCAATCTGGTCGCGGTTACGAAGGCGGACCGGGGAAGCGTTGCGCGGAAGCTTCTGCAGGCCGAGGCGTGCAGCTTCGCGGGCTTCGTCGGTAGCGTTAGCGTCGACCAGGGTCTTCTTCAGTTCGAGGCGCTTGGCAGCGTAGCGCTCAACAACAACCTTGCGCTGCTCATTGCGGGCAATCTTGGACTTCTTTGCCATTCTTAGCGCTCCTCACGGAAATCGACGTGCTGGCGGATCTTGGGATCGTACTTCTTCAGAACCATACGATCCGGATCGTTACGACGGTTCTTGCGAGTTACGTAGGTGTAGCCGGTGCCCGCAGTGGACTTCAGCTTGATGATCGGACGTACGTCCTTGTCCTTAGCCACTACAGCTTCACACCCTTCGCGATCAGATCGGTAACAACAGCGTCGATGCCGCGGATGTCAATCGTCTTGATGCCGCGTGCAGAAACCTGCAGCGTCACGTTGCGGCGCAGGGACGGAACCCAGTAGCGCTTCTTCTGAATATTCGGGTCGAACCGACGCTTGTTGCGGCGGTGCGAGTGCGAAATGCTGTGACCAAAGCCGGGGATGGCTCCGGTTACCTGGCAGTAAGCTGCCATGATCTCTCCTCCAGTTGTAGTAAATATGACGGTCCTCAAAAAACAGACACAAGGCGGAAGCGCCTAAGCACCTGCCATAAAGAGCGTCCCGCCACCAGTTTTGACACCGTTATTACTGCGACTTTCCGGAGGTTAACCTGGCGGGGTGAGATCCAGCCGAAGTGCCTCGCCGCGGGGAAGACGGTGAAGTTCAGGCAGCCGAACGGGAGAACCCGGCTCGACAGCCTTCAATTCTAGGTTTATACGGGTGGCCGTGCAAATACTCCCCTGCCCGCGCGGAGCGGAACAGGTTAACACACACACGACTTAACGCCTCTCTATCCTAGGGGCAACGGGCGTTTCGTTCAAACTCGGAGGTACCTGCGTGCCGGGTATCACGACGACGGCGCGTCCGCCTTTGAATCGCGTCCCACCACGGCCACGCCGTTTTCGGGATCCAGCTCCGCGCCGTCCAGTTTCCGCCCTCCGCCGATCACCGTCGTGGAGTCCACGATCAGGTTTGCGATCCGCGCTCCGGACCGGACCACCACGCCGTCCAGCAGCACGCAGGAATCCACTTCGGCACCGGCCTCCACTACTGCACCGGCGCTGAGAACGCTGCGGCGGACGCTGCCTTCGACCCGGGCACCGGGAGACAGCAGGCTCTCCACGGCGACACCGTTCGGCCCGACATAGGCCGGCAGCCGCCGCGGGCTGGCGGAGAGGATCGGCCACTGCGGATCATCAAAATCCAGGCCGTTGCCCTCGATCAGGTCCAGGTGCGCCTGGTGGTAACTGCGCGGCGTGCCCATGTCCCGCCAGTACCCCGGCAGCCGGTATTCCACGACCTTTTCCTGCTCCACCAGGTAGGGAATGAGCTGGTCGCCGTAATCCTCGAGCTGGCCGTCCCGCTTCACCAGGGTGTCCAGTGCGTTCAGGAGGACATCGGTGTCATAGAGGAAGATCTCCGCCGCCACCAGGTCCGTCTTCGGGTCCTGGGGCTTGTACTCGAATCCGGTGACCAGCCCGTCGGTTACCTCGACCACCCCGTGGTCTCCCGGGTTGTTGTTGATCTTCGTGGTGACCAGGGTCAGGGCCGCCCCGTTTGCCTGATGCGTTTCGACGACGTCGCGGTAGTCCAGACGGTAGAGATGGTCGGCGCTGAGCACCAGCACGAGGTCCGGATCAAATTCGCGGATGTACTCCGCCTGGCGGTACAGCGCGTCCGCGTTGCCCTGGGCGAAGCCTTCGCCGTCGCCGCCTTGGAAGGGCGGAAGCACCCGCAGCCCGCCCTGGGTGCGGTCAAGGTCCCAGGGCCGCCCGCTGACCATCTGGTCATTGAGCGACTGGGGCTTGTACTGCTCCACAATCCAGACATCGCCGAAGCCGCTGTTGTGCAGGTTGGAGAGGGAAATGTCGATGAGGTTGTAGGACCCGGCAACCGGGATGGCCGGTTTCGCTCGGTGGTCCGTTAAGCTGCCCAACCGTCCGCCGGCACCGCCGGCGAGGACTACGGTCAGGATTCGGGGTACGCGCATGCTGTGGTGCCTCTCATCGTGCCGTGGATATCGAGCGTTAGCTCAGTACTAACCACGTTAACAAGGGCAGGCACCCGGGCAACAAGTTGACTTTGGCGCTACGGTGCCTGATTCGGCCCGAGAATGCCGTTGCCGGGGTCGAGGCGGGCGAGTATCTTCTTTCCCACCCGTTCCAGATCCGCGACGTCTTCGTCGGAGAGGGCATCGAAGACCGCCTTCCGGACGGATTCAACATGTTCCGGCGCGAGTCCTTCGAGGGCGGCCATGCCTTCATCCGTCAGTGCCGCCGTCGTCACCCGGGCATCCGCAGGCGAGGGAGTCCGGGACATCCAGCCGCGCTGCTCCAGTTTCTTCACCACATGGGAAAGCCGGGACAGCGAAGCGTTGGAGCGCGCGGCCAGCTCGCTCATCGGCAGGGACCTGCCTTCGGCCTCGGAGACCATGGCCAGGACGTGGTAATCGAAGAGGGTGATCCGCGCACGGCGGAACAGATCGGCGTCGAGCGCGGCCGGGAGAAGGCCCGATACCGCGTACAGGGCCAGCCAGGCCTGCCGTTCCGGGGCGCTTAGCCAGCGGGGGGTGCTCTCAGTCATCCCGGCGTTCCTCTCGTCAAAGCTTTACGTTTCAATGATCGCAGGGTTGGGGCTGCGCTCCAACCGGTGCCCAACGGCAGGAGCCGGCCGGTCGCGCGGGGCGTCCGGCCGGCTCCTGTGGCTGGCGGTATTGCGGTTAGCGGCTGACGCCGGGCTCCGCGCGGTTGTCAGCGGGCTGTGCAGTGGAGGGCGCCTGCTGGCTTCCCAGGGTGTCGAACGGCAGCGAATCGACGTCGAGCAGCGGGTTCTCGTCCTGGCCGGCCACCAGTTCGTGTGCCTCGGCGTGGGTGTCCACGCTCGGCATGGAACCGGGCATCGGCCGGTTGGCCGATTCCTTCATAACGCCCACGGCAATGGCACCCGCCACGGAGGTGAACATCAGCCAGTAGGCCGGCATCATGTCGTTGTCCGTAAGGGTGATCAGGCCCTGCATGATCAGCGGCGCGGTGCCGCCGAAGATGGCAACGGCGAAGTTGTAGGAGATGCCCATGGCACCGTAGCGGCTGGCAGTCGGGAAGAGCGCCGGCAGTGCGGAGGCCAGGTTGGACACGTAGAAGGTCACCGGGACGGCGAGCAGCGCCAGGCCAAGCAGGGTGGTGGCAACCGGACCCTGGCCAATCAGCCAGAAGGACGGAACGGCCAGGACGATGGTGGAGCCGGCACCCATCCACAGCACCGGACGGCGTCCGATGCGGTCGGAGAGCTTGCCGGTGAGCGGAATGCACAGTGCCATCAGAACCAGCACGGGGATGGTCAGCATGGTGCCGTGGACCGGATCGTAGCCCTTGGAATCCGTCAGGTAGGAGGGCATGTAGGACGTCAGCGCGTAGCCCACGGTGTTGGCTGCGGCCACGAGGACCATGGCCAGCACGATCGGACGCCAGTAGGCACGGAAAATGCCCATGGTGCCCAGCGACTCGGTTTCGTCGCCGGCCTTGGCGCCGGCTTCCTGTGCATCCAGGGTGGCCTGGAACGCCGGGGATTCTTCGATCTTGAGCCGGAAGTAAATGGCGACGGCGCCCATCGGCCCCGCAACCAGGAACGGGATGCGCCAGCCCCAGTCCACCATGTCGGCGTCGGAGAGCAGCAGCTGCATTACCGATACGACGGCTGCACCCAGGGCGAAGCCCAGGTAGCTGCCCAGGTCCAGGATGCTGGCGAGGAAGCCGCGCCGCTTGTCGGAGGCGTATTCGGTAACAAAGGTGGTGGCACCGGCGTACTCGCCGCCGGTGGAGAAGCCCTGCAGCAGCTTCATGAGCACCAGCAGGATCGGAGCCCAGATGCCGATGGTGCCGTAGCTGGGCAGCAGGCCGATGACGAAAGTGGAACCGGCCATCATGATCAGCGTGATGGCCAGGGTCTTCTGGCGGCCCATACGGTCGCCGAGGCGCCCGAAGACGACGCCGCCCAGCGGACGGGCGATGAAGGTGGCAGCGAAGACGCCGAGGCTGAAGAGCAGCTGCGCGTCCTTGTCGGCGTCGGACAGGAAGACGGCACCCATGGTGACGGCGAGGTAGCCGTAGACACCGACGTCGAACCATTCCATGGTGTTGCCGACAACCGTGCCGCCGACAGCCTTTTTCATCATGGACTTGTCGACGACATTTACGTCGTCCACCTCAAGACGGCGGCGCCGCAGGGGGGACCTGCGGGTCTTGCGGGCCGTCGGTCTGGACGGTGAATCCGGGGTTCCGGAGACGTGGGGGGGTGCATCTTTCGGCATGTGGGCCTTCCCTCGATCGAAGTCGGCTGCTGGAGACAGAAGCAACCACCCGAACACCACACGGTGCCGGGCAGGCCTACAAGTTTAGGAAAAATGCGGTGCATCCACCGAATCGAGGAACGTAATTTCCCTTGTCAGGGCAGGGGCCGGGAGCGGTTTCGGTAGACAAACAGCGTACTTATCGCCGCATATGTGATTTCCCGCACGGGCGTTTACGAAGCGGGCAGCGGCGGGTGCGTCAGGTCCGGATAACGGGGGCTGAGGTTGTCCCCGGAAGACACTCCGCGGAGCCTGCGGCTCACCCACGGACCGAGGTATTCGCGCGCCCACTGGGCATCCCGGCGGAGCTGCTCCACCCGGTTGCGCGCGGGCAGCTCCTCCAGCTCCGGAGTGCTAATGGCGTCCGTTCCGCGGAGCACTTCCAGCACCTTCTTGGCGGTCAGCATGTGACCGGCCGGGGACATGTGCAGGCGGTCCACGGCCCAGTACCGTTCGTCCTGGAGGTTCTTCATGCGCCAGTAGTCCACCAGCACGGCGTCGTTCTTCTCCACCGCCTCGCGGACCAGTTCGTTGTAGATCGCCGTGCGTCCGCGGGTGCGGCCGAAGACCGGGGAGTTGCCCGAATCGAATCCCGTGAAGACAAGCACCGCGGCACCGCTGGAGCACAGCTTCGCAATCCCGGCGTCGTAGGCGGCAACTATGGCGTCAATGTCCACCTTGGGACGCAGGATGTCATTGCCCCCGGCATAGATGGTCACCAGCGTGGGCGACAGCGCGATGGCGGCATCCACCTGCTCGTTCAGGACCTGGTGCAGCTTCTTGCCGCGGATGGCGAGGTTCGCATACCCCCAGGAGCTGTCCGCGAGCACCAGTTGCTCGGCCACGCGGTCCGCCCAGCCACGCACGCCGTTGGGACGGGTCTCATCCTCGTCCCCCACGCCTTCCGTAAACGAATCACCCAGGGCCACGTATCGCTGCTTGAAAGTCACCACCACAGATTACAAGCTTCCTCGGGAAACTCCCGTTCCAAGCAGGATGCCGCGCACGCCGCCGACGGGCTCCGTGCCGGGCTAGACTCAGAGCCGGACCATAGTTCGCATGCTTACGATAAGGACACCATGACCAGCCCAGACACCCAGTCGCGTCCCCGTGCCGCCGTCATTGTGAACCCCATCAAGAAGACGGATTTTGACGTCCGGGTGCGGGTTGCGGAAATCTGCGCCGACGAAGGCTGGGATGAGCCGTTGTTCTTCGACACCGAGGAAGCGGACCCGGGGCACTCCATGGCGCGCAAGGCCATGGAAGCCGGTGTCGACCTGGTGATTGCCGCCGGCGGAGACGGTACAGTGCGCTGCGTCGCCGCGGAGCTGGCCGGCACCTCCTTCCCCATGGGCCTGCTGCCGCTGGGCACCGGCAACCTCCTGGCCCGCAACCTTGACATCGGCGTCGATGACCCGGAGCAGGCGGTCCGCGCCGCCCTCAACGGCACGGAGCGGCGCATCGACGTCGTCCACGTCACCGTTGACGAAGCCGTGGACAGTGACACTTTCCTGGTGATGGCGGGGCTGGGCTACGACGCCGGCATGATGGCGGACACCAAGGACACGCTCAAGGACAAGATCGGCTGGTTGGCGTACGTCGACGCCGGCATCCGGAACCTTCCCGGCAAGCCCGTGAAGACCACCATTTCGATTGACGGCGGCAAGCCGGTCCACCGCCGCCTCCGCAGCGTCATGGGTGGCAACTGCGGCAAGATCACCGGCGGCCTGGAGATTTTCCCGGGTGCCAAACTCGATGACGGCCTGCTCGACATCCTGACCCTGGCGCCCAAGGGCAAGCTGGGCTGGGTTGGCGTGGTGACCGGGCTGCTGCGCCGCGGCAAGGGCAGCAGCACCGCAGTGGAGTACTACCAGTGCAAGCGTGCCGAGGTGTGGGCCGAGTCGCCGCTGGACTTCGAAATGGACGGCGACCATCTGGGCAACGCCACCCATATCCTGTTCGAGATGGATGCCAGTGCCTTGCGCATCCGGATGCCCCACGGCAAGAAGGACCCTGCGGTCCTCACCAACCCGGTGCCGTAACCCGTAACCCGTGAACCGGGCCGTCTCCGGACGGCCCGGTTACAACCAGCCCATCGGGTCTTCGTAGTCCCCGTGGCGCAGCACTTCGAAGTGCAGGTGCGGCCCGGTGGAGTTGCCGGTGCTGCCGACTCCACCCACCACCGCGCCAGCGTCCACGGCCTGCCCCACACTCACGTCAATGCTGTTGAGGTGGTTGTAGGTGGTCTGCAGGCCGTCGCCGTGGTCAACAACCACGCGCAGCCCGCCGCCGCCGGTGGTATGCCAGCCGGCTTCGGTGACGGTGCCGCCGAGCATGGCCTTCACCGGGGTTCCGGTCACCGCGCCGAAGTCCGTTCCGGTGTGGAATTCCAAGGCGCCCGGGGCCAGCGGGTTGTTCCGGTTGCCGAACGGAGACGTGACCACCATGTCGTCCACGGGCGGGACAGGTCCCGGGTCCGGTTCGGCAACCGGTTCCGGAGCAGGATCGGCGGCCGGTTCCGCTGCAGCCGGTTCCGCCGCAGGTGCCGGTTCGGGCGCCTCCGCTGCCGGGGCACCGGCGTCCGCGCCGTCCGTACCGTCTCCGCCGTCCGTGCGGTGGACTGTGGGCACCTCGGACACCACAACCTGGCGTTCAATCCGCAGGTCCGGTTCGACTGCTCCGGCCGTTCCGGTGACGAGCCCGCCGATAGCGACGGCGGCGGCGATGGACAGTGCGCCGGTCCGCCGGTTAGGGGCATCGTTCTCCTGGATCCAGTTCCTGGTCCGTGCGCCCAGCACCTTGGCGTGGGCCCCCAGTTCCTTTGCCCGGGCCCCCGCCTCCTTGGCCGCACGGCCGCTCAGGTCTTCAGCCCGCGTACGGAGCGTCCCTGCCTGGGCGCGCAGGTCCTTTGCGCGGGCCCGCACGCGTTCGGCGGAGATCCGGAGATCAAGGGGATTTCGCTTGGGAGCCTGTTCGCCCGCCGGGAAGGAATCGGAGTTCTTTGAATGTGCGGAGTCTAAAAAGTGCTCGGTCAACAATCACCTCAGTGTGCGTTGGTCAAGGACTCTTCTGTGATCCGGACTTTCTGCCGTCCGTTGCGTTCTCCGGGCCCGGGTAGCCTTCACCGGGTTCCCTGGAGCACTCAAGCCGGATTGGAACGTACCTGCGGGACCATCCCGGTCCTCCGCATGGCAATCCGGCCCGCTTTTAATTTTAGGAACCAAGAGGCCGCCGGTCCCCCTTTTGTGGCCAATCCCAACACACCTCGTGACCCATGTCCGGCACCCCCGTGTCAGGGCTCTCGCCAACGCCGGGCCCACGGCCGGTCCGGCTCAGAGCACGCCCTTGCGTGCTTCCCCGAACAACAGGTAGCCCAGGTAGAGGCTGCCCAGGGCCGCGGTGAAGATGCCCACGGGAAGGGCCGCACCGACGTCGATCTGCTGGACGGCGAAGTCGGACAGCGTCAGTACCAGCGCACCTACCAGCGCCGGTGCGACAACACCGGGTGAGGAAACCCCGAGCAGGCGCAGCGCGATCTGCGGGGCAACCAGGGCCACGAACGCCACGGGCCCGCACACGCTGACGGCCGCTGCAGCCAACACCACCGCCAGTAGGACGGCGACCGTACGGGTACGCACCACCCGGACGCCGAGCCCGGCGGCTATGTCATCGCCGAGGGACACCAGGTTCAACTGCCGCTGCAGTGCTGCCGCGGCGGGCAGTACAAGGACGACGGCGACGGCGATCGTGGCCACATGGGACCAGGACCGGGAAGCCAGGGACCCGTTGAGGTAGAAGGCCAGTGTCTGCGCCTGCTGTTCCCCCACAGTCGTCATCGCCAGCGAGGTCAGGGCGGTTGCTACGGCGGAAATGCCGATACCGGCCACAATCAGCTTCCCGGGCCGCGCGAATCCGCGGCCGGTACTGAGCCAGACCAGTCCCACTGCCACGGCACCGCCCAGGATCGCGGCGACGGGTACGGGCAGGTAGCCCGGCCAAAGCGTGGTGGCGGCGGCTCCGGCAGCCGCACCGCTGGTCAAACCAACCACCTCGGGACTGCCCAGCGGGTTGCGGGTGACCGTTTGGAAGAGGGATCCGGCCACACCGAACGCGATGCCTGCGCCCACTGCGGTCAGGAACCGCGGCCCGCGCAGCCGTTCGAGCACAAAGGAAGCACTTCCCTCCGGCGGCGAGACGGCAAGTCCGAACAACTCGCGCCAGGTCAGCCCCAGCTCCCCTGCGGTCAGCGTGAATGCTCCCACCAGGATCAGTGCGCTGGTCAGGAGGAGGCAGATCAGGAGGCTGCGCCTGCGGTACTGGAAGCTCACGCGCTTCCCCAGGCGGAAGGTGCGGGTTCCGGGTGCCGTGCGTACGCCGCGCGTGGTGCGGTTCCCCGGCACGGTGCGGACGCCGCTCATGCCACTGCCCGCATCCGGCGGACGGCCAGGATCAGCAGCGGTGCGCCCAGCAGGGCGGTGATGACGCCGGTAAGCATTTCCCCGGGCTGTGCCACGAGGCGGCCGGCGACATCCGCAAACAGGAGCAGGGCAGGCCCGACAACGGCGCTCAGGACCAGCAGCCAGCGGTGGTCCGGGCCGGTAAAGCTGCGCACGATGTGGGGCACCGCGAGGCCGACAAAGCCGATGGGCCCGACGGCGGCGGTCGCCGAGGCGCACAGGAGAGCGGCGGCCAGGGCACCGGTGACCTTGGCGGTCTGCGGCCGCAGTCCGAGTGATGCCGCGGCTTCCTCGCCCAGTGCCAGGGCATTCAGGGTCCGGCCGGTGGCGAGGGCGGCAACCAGTCCCACCAGGAAGAACGGCAGCACGTCATAGGCCTGTTCCATGGTCCGGCCGCTCAGGGACCCCACTGCCCAGAACCGGTACATGGTGAACACATCCGGCCGGGTCAGGGCAATGGCCTGGATGTAGGAGAGCAGCACCGCAGAGATCACGGTGCCGGCCAGCACCAGCCGGACCGGCGTCGAACCGCGCCGGCCGGAGGCCAGGCCGTACACCACCATTACGGTGAGCAGGGCACCGGGCAGGGCTACCCAGACATTCGCGCTCGTGGCGCCGAGGCCGAAGAACGCCATGCCCGTGACCATCGCGGCTGCGGCTCCAGCGTTGACGCCCAGGATGCCGGGATCCGCGAGCGGATTGCGGGTCAGGCCCTGCATGATTACCCCGGCCACGGCCAGGGCGGCTCCGGCCACCATGCCCAGGACGGTCCGCGGCATCCGGCTGGCTACCACGTCATCTGCATAGGTGCTGCCGGTGCCGCTGATTTCCGTCCACAGCGAGGCCGCGACCTCCGCCGGGCTCAGCTGGTGGGCGCCGACGGCGAGGCTGGTGATGACCGCGAGGAACAACATGCCCAGCCCTGCGGCCAGCAGTGCCGTCCCGCGCCCGGCGCCCAGCAGCGGACGCCGGGGAGCGGCCTGCGCACCTGCACCGGCCGCTCCCGGGTTTCCGGCCTGCGCCGGAACCAAGCCAGGCGTCGAATTAGTCGACCTTGGCAACTGCTTCTTCAATCATCGGCTCGAACCGATCCAGGACCCACGGAACGCTCAACGGCGTCAGGAAGCTGGAGGCCATGCCGACCTGGCGGTCCAGGCTGCGCACCACGGAGTCGCGTTCAACCGCGGGGATCTGCGCGAAAAGCCGCTGTTCTTCGGTGCGCTGCTGCTCGGCTTCGTCGTTGTACCAGGTGAACAGCACGTCGACGTCGTTCAGCTTGCCTGCGTTCTCCAGCCCCAGGTCCGAGGTGAAGCTTCCCTCGCTCGAGGGAATGTCCCGCACCTCGGGGGCCACGGTCATGCCCAGCGCGGTGAGGATATCCACGCGTGCGTCACCCTCGTTGTAAAGCACCAGGGAGCCGGGGGCGCCGCCGCCCCAGACATAGGCGAAGGTCTTTCCGGCAAACTCGGGATGCTCGGCGGCGCTGTCCGCAAGGGACTGTCCGATGCCGTCAACTGCGTCCTGTGCTGCCTCCGGTTCGCCGAGGGCTTTGCCGATGAGCGAAATCTGGTCATCCCAGCTGATGTTCCAGGCCTGCTCCGGGTAGGCCACTGTGGGAGCGAGATCGTTGAGGATGTCGAAGTCCTCCTGGGTGATGCCGGAGTTCGGGGCCAGGATCAGGTCCGGTTCCAGGGCAACAATGGCATCAATGTCAATGTCCTGCCCTCCGGTGAAGGTGGCCGGGAAATCGTCGCCGCGCTCCTCGATGGCTTCGCTGACCCACGGGTAGTTGCCGTGTTCGTCGTTGCCCCAGGTGACTTCTTCGACGCCCACCGGCGTGGTGCCCAGCGCGACGGCGGTGTCCGCGGAGCCCCAGCCGATGGTGACCACGCGTTCGGGCTTTTCCTCAACCACGGCCTGCCCCAGGGCGGAGTCGATGGTTACCGGGAAGTGCTCCGACCCTGCGGTGCTTGCCCCGGCCTCCGGGCTGTCCCCCGCGTCTGCGCCGCAGCCGCTCAGGGCCAGCAGGACCGCAGGGACCACCAGCGCAGCGGCAATCGGAGTTCTTTTCATGGTTCTTCCTCTCAGGAGGACGGGCCCGCCGTGTGGCAGGCCCGTCGAATGAAAAATCAGGTGGGGAATCCGTTAGGAAAGCTCGGCGCGGCCCTTGCGCCAGTAGCCCATAAAGGCCACCTGCTTGCGGTCGATCCCGACGTCGCGCACCAGGTAGCGGCGCAGGCCGCGCACCACGGCAGCCTCGCCGGCAATCCAGGCATAGAAGGGAAGGGCACCGGACGGGGCGTGCGGATTCCGTGAGGCTTCCACCACGGCGGGATCCAGCCGCTGCGGGGTTTCCCACAGGATGGCCTCGTCCACGTTGACTTCCTCGGGTTCCCGCAGGGTGGGGCTGGGACGGAACGGTGCGCCGTCGGCCGTCTCCACCGATGCCCAGCCCGGCAGCGCCACGACCTGCCGCACCGCGGCGTCGAGCAGTTCGCCGTGCGGCCGGGTGCCGCGGGCCAACCAGATCATCTGCACACCGGAGTTGGTGCTGACCTCCTGGCGGTCGCCGCTGGACGGAATTTCCATCAGGGCGTGGCCGGTGACGTCTTCGGGCAGCGACTCCAGGATTGCGGTGATGGCCGGTACGGCGGTTTCATCCCCGGCGAGCAGCACGTGCCGGGCCATGCCGGGACGCCATTCGACGCCGCCGTAGGACTCGGCGGTGACGCACTGGGCAACGTTCGGTCCAATGATGCAGACCCGGTCCCCCGGTTCCGCGGAGGCCGCCCAGCTGGAAGCCGGCCCGCCCTTGCCGTCCTCGTCGAAGTGCATCACGAAGTCGACGTCGATCTCCGGTTCGGGTCCGGAGCAGCGTGCATCGCGGACGGTGTAAGTGCGCATGCAGCCGCGGGTGGCCGGATCCAGCTTCAGCCAGGCCTGGTACCAGCCGGCGTCCAGCGTGGACAGGTCCGGCAGCGGCAGGGAGGTGCCGTCCGCGTCGACGCAGGGAACAATCACCTTGATCCGCAGGTCATGGGTCAGTCCCTGCACGCCGAAGTCGGCCAGGCAGGGACCGGCGAAGGTGACGCGCTGGAAGTTGGTACCCACCCGGGCAATCCGTTTGACCTCAACGTCGAAGGACATCACGGCGCCGGCGCTTCGGGCCCGGCGGCCGTGGCGGGCCGGAACGGGTGCGGCTGGTGCGGCGGTTGCGGCGGAAGCCGCAGTTGCCCCGTTGGCGGAGCGGACGTGCGTCATGATGCGGCCTCCATGGGCTCGTTGATGCCGGACCGGCGCTGGCCGTCCCCCGGATTGGGCAGGTAGCCCCGTGGTTTTTCCGGCTCCGGTTCGGGTTCCGGCTCCGATTCCGTTTCCGGCGCGGCGCTGTGGTGGCGGCCAAGCGGGACGACCATCGGCGTGCCGGACACCGGGTCCGGGATAACGCGGGAGGCCAGCCCGAAGACGGTGCCCACCAGTTCCTCGGTCACGACGTCGGCCGGGGCGCCTTCCGCGGCAATCTTCCCGTCCTTCATGGCTACCAGGTGGTCCGCGTAACGGGCGGCCAGGTTCAAATCGTGCAGCACGATGGCCACGGTGGTGCCGGCCCGCCGGTTGAGGTCGGTAATCAGGTCCAGGACTTCGATCTGGTGGGTGACGTCCAGGAAGGTGGTGGGTTCGTCCAGCAGCAGGATGTCCGTTTCCTGTGCCAGGGCCATGGCAATCCAGACCCGCTGGCGCTGGCCGCCGGAAAGCTCATCCACGCTGCGTCCGGCCAGGTCCACCGTGTCCGTGGCGGCCAGTGCGGCGGCCACCGCGTCGTCGTCGGCGGAGGTCCACTGCCGGAACCAGCCCTGGTGGGGGTAGCGGCCGCGGCCCACCAGGTCCGCCACGGTAATCCCCTCGGGGGCAGTGGGGGTCTGCGGAAGCAGTCCGAGCGTGCGCGCCACCTGCCGGCTGGGCACGGCGGAGATGTCCTTGCCGTTCAGGTAGACGGTGCCGGCGGTGGGCTTCAGCAGCCGGGCCAGGCCCCGCAGCAGGGTGGACTTTCCGCAGGCATTGGCACCGACGATGATCGTGATTTTCCCGGCGGGGAGGGTGAGCGAAAGCGAGTCCACCACTTTGCGCTCGTCGTATCCGAGCTCCAGCTTTTCAGCGGAAAGCAGGTTCTCCATGTCAGCCTCCTTGGCCTACGCGGTTTGACGTGACCAGCAGCCACAGAAGAAAAGGGGCCCCGAGGGCGCCGGTCACCACGCCCACGGGCAGGGTGACGCCGGGGATGAGGTTGGCACCGACGAAGTCCGCTGCCAGGACAATGCAGGCGCCGACCAGTCCGGCGGTGAGCAGTGTGCCTTCCCCGCCCATCAGCCGGCGGGCGATGGGTCCGGAGAGGAACGCGATGAAGGCCACCGGGCCGGCTGCCGCGGTGGCGACGGCGGCCAGGCCTACGCCGACGATGATCAGGGCCAGCCGCGCTGTTTCAACGCGGATACCGAGGCCGGCAGCGGCGTCGTCGCCGAGTTCCAGTCCCCGCAGGCTGCGGGAGAGCACGGCCGCGGCGGGAAGCAGCACCAGCAGGAAGGCGACCAGGACCGCTGCACGGTCCCAGCTGCTGTTGTTCAGGGAACCGTTCAGCCACACCAGCGCTTCGGAGGCGGTGCGGATGTCCGTCCGGGTCAGCAGGAAACTCACCAGTGCCTGCATCACGGCGGCGAAGCCGATACCCACCAGCACCAGCCGGTAACCCGCCGCACCGCCGCGGCGGGAAAGCAGGTAGATGGCCAGGGCCACCACCAGCGCTCCTATCAGCGCGACGACGGACACCGTGGTCCCGGCGGCGCCGAACAGCACGATTGCACCCACCGCGCTGGCACTGGCGCCGTAGCTGATGCCGATGATGTCGGGGCTGGCCAGGGGGTTGCGCAGCAGCGTCTGGAATACCGCCCCGGCTATCCCGAACCCCACCCCGATCAAGGTGCCGATGACGGCCCGGGGAAGCTTGCTCTCCATCAGGATGTAGGTTGCACCGGGGATCTGCTCCCCGAACAGGATCCGGAAGAAATCCGGGATGGTGAAGGTATAGGTGCCCAGCAGCACGTAGACCGCGAACAGCACGAACACCGCGGCGGCCAGCAGCGAGGGCACCAGCACCCGGCGTCGGCGTCCCTGTCGCCGGGCGGCGCGGACCGCTTCTGCCGCACCGGCCGGTGCGGTGCGGGGTCCGCGGGGAGTCTCGACGGCGGTGCTCACAGTTCGGCCAGCTTCCGCCGCCGCACGAGCCAGATGAAGACCGGCGCGCCGATCACTGCGGTAGTGACCCCGACGGGAATTTCCCCCGGCGGCAGCAGGACCCGGCCCACCACGTCGGCGGTGACCAGCAGTGCCGGGGCGAGGAGCATGGAGAAGGGCAGTATCCAGCGGTAATCCGGGCCGGTGAAACTGCGCACCACGTGCGGGATGACCAGGCCGATGAACGCGATGGGGCCGGCCGCGGCGGTGGCAGCACCGCACAGCAGCACCACGCCCAGCGCCGTGATCCCCCGTGTGAGTCCCACGCGCTGGCCGAGCCCGCGGGCAACGTCGTCACCCAGGCTCAGGCCGTTCAGGGCCCGGCCGGCGAAGACGGTGATCAGGGCGCCGGCCGCCAGGAACGGCAGCACCGCGACGATGGTGTCCCAGTTGCGTCCGGACACGCTGCCCACCTGCCAGAAGCGGAAGGTGTCCAGGGTCTGCTGGCTGGAAACCAGCACGGCGCTGAGCAGGGACATCAATCCGGCGCTGAGCGCTGCGCCGGCCAGGGCCAGCTTGACCGGTGTGGCGCCTTCCCGGCCGAGGCTCGCCACCAGGTAAACGACGACGGCGGCTCCGGCGGCGCCGGCCAGGGCAAACCAGATGTAGCCGTTGAGGTTGGTGACGCCGAAGATGTAGATGCCCAGCACCACGGCGAACGCCGCTCCGGCGTTGACGCCCAGGATGCCGGGGTCTGCCAGCGGATTGCGGGCCACGCCCTGCATGGCCGCACCGGCCAGGCCGAGGGCCGCGCCGGTGACCAGGCCCAGGACCGTGCGCGGAACGCGTGCGTGGACCACGGCATGGTCTCCGTTGGCCGGGTCGAAGGCGGTAAAGGCCTCCCAGACGGTGCCGGGGGCGACCGGCCGGGCACCGATGGCGACGGACGCGGCGCATGCCACGGCAAGGACCGCAAGGGTCAGGAGGAGCAGGCCGAAACGTCGTCCGGATCGGCGGTTTCCAGCGGTGTCCGGACGGGAAATAACAGGTTCGGTGCCGGGACCGGTGGTCGTACCCGCGGCGGAAGCCGCTTCGGTGAGGTGCACGCGGGAGCCGCGCTGGCGGGGAACGCCTGACGGGCGTGCGGCAACGCTCACGTAGGCACCTCCCTAGAGCAACAGGCAATTTCTTAAGTAAGGCTAGCCTATGGTTACTGCCTTTAAGAAACGTTTATGTTGCGTATTAGGACGCCTGCCGCGGGTTAGTTGCCGGCGCCGTGTCCGGGGGCAACCCGTTCCGATTCCCGCACCGGTCCGGGTGCGGTTCCGTCGCCGAAGGGCCGGCCTCCCAGCTCCTCGCGGCCGTGCTCCGAAAGCCAGTTGGACAGGTCCGGTCCTTTGGGCACAATCCCGGTGGGGTTAATGTCCTCGTGGACGATGTAGTAGTGCGCCTTGATCTGCTCGAAGTCCACGGTGTCGCCGAAGCCGGGTGTCTGGAACAGGTCCCGTGCGTATCCCCACAGGGCGGGCATCTCGGTGAGCTTGTTCCGGTTGCATTTGAAGTGCCCGTGATAGACGGGATCGAAGCGCACCAGGGTGGTGAACAGCCGGACGTCCGCCTCGGTGATGGTGTCCCCCACCAGGTAGCGCTGTGTCGAGAGCCGGTCCTCCAGCCAGTCCATTGCAGCCCAGAGACGGTCATAGGCCGCGTTGTAGGCCTCCTGCGAGCCGGCGAAGCCGCACCGGTACACCCCGTTGTTCACCTCGGTGAAGATCCGTTTGTTGACTTGTTCCATTTCCGCCAGGTGCTCGGCGGGCAGCAGGTCCGGAGCACCTTCGCGGTGGAACTCCTTCCACTCGGTGGAGAAGTCCAGGGTGATCTGCGGGAAGTTGTTGGTCACCACGGCACCGGTGGGAACGTCGACGATCGCCGGGACGGTGATCCCGCGCTGATAGCCGGGGACGCGGCGGAAGAAGGCCTCCTGCAGCCGTTCAATGCCGAGCACCGGGTCCTTTCCGTCCGGATCCAGGTCGAAGGTCCAGCTGCGGGCGTCGTGGGTGGGCCCGGGCAGGCCCAGCGAGATGGCATCCTCCAGGCCCAGCAGCCGCCGGACAATGATGGTCCGGTTGGCCCACGGGCAGGCGCGCGCCGCGACCAGCCGGTAGCGTCCGGCCTCCACCGGGTAGCCGTCCCGGCCGTCCCTGGTGATCCGGGTTTCGATGTAGTTCGTGTCCCGCGTGTATTCGGTGCCGCCGGTGACATAGGCGCCTTTGGTGCTGTGCGCGGAGCTGTCCGCCGGAGCTGATCCCTGAGCTGTCATGCCCACCAGACTAACGCGTTGCGCCCTGCCGCGGGCGGTCGGCCGGCGGTCTGCGATGCGTTCCGGGCTGCGTTCGGGGCTGCCGGAAAACGGGCGCGGCGGTAGAGTCGAATCCAACGCCGGCAGCAGTTCAACGGAAGGAACTGGACCATGCGAGTAGCGGTTATCGGAGCAACCGGAAACGTTGGAACGGCGATCCTGCGCCGGCTTGCCGAGGCCCGCAGCGAACGCGGCGATCTGGAGGTGGTGGGGATTGCCCGCCGGATTCCGGATACCTCGCTGCCTCCGTACAACAACGTCGAGTGGCACAGCATCGACGTCGGCGACGCCGCCAACGTGGACAAGTTGACCGAGGCGCTGCGCGGGTCCGATGCGGTCATCCACCTTGCCTGGCTGATCCAGCCCAACCGCGACGAAGCCGAGCTGCACCGGGTCAACGTCAAGGGCACGGAGAATGCGCTGGCCGCGGCGGCCGCCGCCGGGGTCCGGCAGTTTGTCTGCGCCTCCTCTGTGGGTGCATACAGCCCGGCTCCGAAAGACCGGCTGACGGATGAATCCTGGCCGGCGCGCGGCATTGCCAGCTCGCACTACAGCAGGCACAAGGGCGAGCAGGAAGCGCTCCTGGACCGGTTCGAACTGGAGTACCCGGAGATCGCCGTGGCCCGGCTGCGGCAGGGGCTGGTCTTCTCCTCCGACGCCGGAAGCGAGATCGGCGTCTACTTTGTGGGCCGGGTGATCCCCAAGTTCATCCTCAACAAGCTCCGCTTGCCGTTGATCCCGCTGCCCAGCGAGTTTGTTTTCCAGGCGGTCCACGCCGATGACATGGCCGACGCCTACTGGCGCGTGGTGGACCAGCGCGCGGAGGGTGCCTTCAACATTGCCGCCGATCCGGTCATAACGCCCGAGCTCCTGGCCGGGGTGCTGGGCGCCAAGCGGGTCCTGAACGTGCCGGTGAAACTGGTGCGCGCCGTCGTCGGCCTGACCTGGGCGGCGCACCTGCAGGCCTCGGATCCGGGCTGGATCGACTTGGCCGCCGGTGTGCCGGTAATGGACACCGCCCGGGCGCGCGAAGAGCTGGGCTGGCAGCCGCGGCGCACCTCGCTGGAAGCCCTGCAGTTCGTGTTGGACGGGATGAGCGACGGCGACGGCGTGGCCGGCTCTCCGCTGCTGGCACCCCGCAGCCAGGTGCGCCGCTAGCCGGTACCTAGACCGCTTCGCGCAGGTCCGCTGCTTCCACCATGCCTGCTGCCGGGCGTGCGGCGGCCACCGCCAGCCCGAGATCCTCTTCGAGCAGCTTGGCGTTGACCACCACTGCCAGCCGGTACGCGTCGCCGGCGGCGGCGACCACCTGGGCGGACGGATCGGTGGCATTGCCCACGGCCCAGATCCGCTCCTGGCTGGTGCGTCCCATTTCGTCGGTGACAATGCAGCCGTCGTCGTCCACTTCCAGATACTCGGTCAGCCCGGTGTCCATCTCCGCGGCGGGCTCCAGGAACAGCGCTTCGCAGGGAACGGTCTGCCCGTCGGCCAGCACCAGGGCCGCCAGGGCATCGTTCTCGACGCTCAGCTCCGCCACTGTGCCGTCCACCACCCGGATCCCCATGGCGGCCAGGCCGGACGCGTCCTCTTCGCTGAGGGAAATGTCCCCGTGCAGCACCAGCACCACATGCTCCGAGAAACTGCGGACCAGCTGTGCCTGCTGGATGGAGGTTTCCCCGGTTCCCAGCACGGCCAGCTTTTTGTCGATTGTTTCGTAGCCGTGGCAGTAGGGGCACTGCAGCACGTCGCGGCCCCAGCGCGAGTGCAGGCCCTCGATGTCCGGCAGGACGTCCCGCAGCCCGGTGGCCAGGATCAACTGCCGGCCGCGGAACTCTCCGCCGTCGCCGGTCCTGACCGTGCCGGAGGGTTCCACGGCGGCCACGGTGGCCTCCGCCAGTTCCACGCCGTAGCCGCGGACCTCGGCGCGGGCGAGCTCAAGCAGTTCGGCCGGCGGCATGCCGTCTCGCGTGGGGAAACCATGCACATGGCCGGCAGGAGCGTTACGCGGGGACCCGGCGTCGAGCACCACCACCCGCCGGCGGGCCCGCCCCAGGACCAGCGCAGCGGTGAGTCCGGCTATGCCGCCGCCCACGATCACCACGTCGTATTCGGGAGCAGCAGGGGAAGATTCAGAACTGGTCATAGCTACTTTTTACAGGATCCGGCGGAAATCATCAGCATTCTTACTATGTTGTCTAGACTTTTCCGCATGGAAGAAACCACGCAGGAAAAGCCTGCCTCCAAACTCAAGCAGGGCATCACCGGCCCCATGCTGTATCTGTTCATCCTCGGCGACGTACTTGGTGCGGGTATCTATGCACTGGTGGGCGAGGTTTCGGGCCAGGTGGGCGGTGCCATCTGGGTGCCGCTGCTGGTTGCCCTGGTGCTTGCGCTGCTGACCGCCGCCTCCTACGCCGAGCTGGTGACGAAGTACCCGAAGGCCGGCGGCGCCGCGGTGTTCGCCCAGCGTGCCTTCAAAGTGCCGGCCATTTCGTTCCTGGTCGGTTTCGCCATGCTCGCCGCCGGCGTGACCAGTGCGGCCGGACTGGCACTGGCATTCACCGGCGACTACCTGAGTCCGTTCCTGGACGTCCCCCCGGTCCCCGCCGCCATCGTGTTCCTTTTGCTGGTGGCGCTGCTGAACGCCCGCGGCATTACGGAATCGGTGCGCAGCAACGTGGTCATGACCATTATCGAGCTCTCCGGGCTGGTCCTGGTGATCGTGCTGGTGGGCCTCATGCTGGGTAAGGGCGAAGGCTTCACGGAGCAGATCACCCAGTTCCCGGTAGGCGTGAATCCGGGCACGGCGGTCCTCGCCGCGTCGGTGATTGCCTACTACTCCTTCGTGGGCTTCGAAGTCTCTGCCAACATCGCCGAGGAAGTCCGGGACGTCCGCCGGGTGTACCCGAAAGCCATCTTCGCGGCGATGCTCACCGCAGGCTTCGTCTACGTCCTGATCGGACTGGCTGCATCCATTGCCCTGCCCACCGAAGACCTTGCCGGGTCCTCTGGACCGCTGCTCGACGTCGTCAGCGCCACCGGCTTCGGTATTCCGGACTGGCTCTTCAGCCTGGTGGCCCTGGTCGCCGTGGCCAACGGTGCCCTGCTGACCATGATCATGTCCTCGCGGCTGACCTACGGCATGTCGGAACAGGGCCTGCTTCCCGCCGTCTTCGGCCGGGTGCTGCCCAACCGGAAGACCCCGTGGGTGGCCATCATCGCCACCACCGCCGTCGCCATGATCCTGACCATGACCGGCGGACTGGCGTCGCTGGCCGAGACCGTGGTCCTCCTGCTGCTCTTCGTCTTCCTGAGCACCAACGTCGCCGTGATTGTGCTGCGCAAGGACAAGGTGGAGGAGAAGCACTTCCAGGCTCCGATTGTGATGCCGTACCTCGCTATCGCCTCCTGCCTGCTGCTCCTGACCCAGCAGGACGGCACCGTCTGGCTGCGGGCCGGCGCGCTGATGGCCATCGGGCTGCTGTTGTTCGGAGCCCGGTTCCTGGCCAAGGGCAAGAACCTCGGCGCCAAGGGCCGCCGCGGTGCGGGCAGGTCGAAGGAAAGCAGCACCGAAACCACGCAGGAGCGGTAGGCGCCAAACTCTCGATCCGGGAATCCTCCGGCCGCGCCCCGCACGCAAAACCGCCCCGGACCAGCTGGTCCGGGGCGGTTTCACTTCAGGTGACCGGCCGGGCCGTTCCCTCCGGTGCCAGCAGCCATGACACGACCACGTCGCCGAGCATGGACCGGAGATGCCCGCTCAGCGGCGCGGCGTGCAGGTCCCTGCCGAAGAGATAGCCGAAGGTGTACTGGTTCGCCACCTGGAAAACGCAGTACGCACTAATGAGCAGGTGCACGTCAAAGGCGTCCACGTCATGGCGGAACACTCCCTCGCTTTGCCCTCGGGTGAGGATCTCGTCCAGCATGCCGACGGCCGGCTCCACAATCTCGCGCATTGATTCAATCTGCCGGATGAAGACGCCCCGGTGGATGTTCTCAATCATGACCAGCCGAATGAAATCGCTGTTGCGGACATGGTGGTCATAGGTCAGTTCGGCGAGTTGGCGGATGGCTTCGGTAGGTTCCAGGCTGCAAACCTGGATGGCGCGCTCGGCCTCACGGATACCGCTGTACGCCTTCTTGAGCACCGCGAGGTAGAGCTGTTCCTTGCTGCCGAAGTAGTAGTAGATCATCCGCTTCGTGGTGCGGGTCCGGTCCGCAATTTCATCCACGCGCGCCCCGGAGTATCCCTGGGCGGCGAAAACCTCGGTCGATACCGCGAGGATCTCGGCTCGTGTGCGCTCGGGGTCGCGCTTTCGCAGTGTCTCGTGCTGCTGCACGGAATGGCTGGTGATAAGTTCACCGTCTTTCATCTCAATTATGGCCCGTGTGCCAATAGGCGGCGTGGATTATCGATCATCATGGTTGCGAGGACCGTTTCATTCAGCCCCAGTTCCCGCAGCCGCGGCAACACCCGGGTATGCACGTTTTCCATGTGCCAGTTCGGCACGGCGCGCTCGCGCCATGACGGCGGGGTGATCCTGCTGAAGAAAGCCGCGTCATGCGAGAGCACAATCTGATCAGCGTACCCGCGGCTAAGGAGCGCCCAGAGCACCCGGAACCGTTGCGCGTCGGAGACCACGTGATCCATCCCGAACCGGTCGAATCCCAGGAAGGATCCGGAATCGGCAAGGGCCATCAGATAGTCCAGGTCCCCGGAATCCCCTGCGTGGCCAATCACCACGCGGTCCAGCGGCACTCCCAGCCGGGCCAGCAGCCGCTGCTGGTCTAGGCCGCCGCGGGATGGTGCATGTGAGTGCGTGGTCACCGGCACCCCGGTCTCGAGATGTGCCTGCGCAGCCGCCGCGAACACACGTTCCACGTCGGGGGTGATCCCCTCTGCGTCGGAGAAGACTTTCAGCATGCCCGCCCGAATGTCCGTGCCGGCTATTCCCTCCCGGATATCCCGAAGGAAGAGCTCAACAAGCGGATCTGCCGAGTCCACCAGCCCGCCGGGACCATGGGTCCGGAAGAACTGCGGCAACCCGTCGGCGGTGTAGTAACCAGTGGCTGCCACCAGCCGCACCGGGCTGCGCCGCGCCACACGCAGCACGCGTGCAACGTCGCGGCCCAGCCCGGGCACTGTGAGGTCGACGACGGTGCGCACCCCGAGCGCGTAAAGCCGCTCGAAACCCGCTACGGCCTTCTCAACCGCCTGCTCCTCATCCCATTCGGGATGGGGCAGGTTGAGGTCGAGTTCGGGATGCCCTACAAAAACGTGCTCGTGGATGAGGGTTGTCCCGAGCTCATCCGCTGGGATGTCCCCGGTGAAGGTTGGCACGGTGCGCGCCGCCGTCGTCGACCCCACGCCGGTTAGTCAGCCGTAGCTCGGATTGCCTCGAACACTGCCAGGGAGTCTCCGCTGTACTCCCCTTCCAGGTACTCAAGGGCTTCACTGCGGAAGGAGTCCACGTCAACGTCCTCGACGATTTCCCAGGCACCGTCGGCCTTCCACTGGGCCAGTGTTTCGGCTTCGTCCTCCTCAACGCAGGCCGTAACCTCCGTGACGGCCTTCTCCACGGCGGCGTTCACTGCCTCCTGCTGTTCTTCCGAGAGCTCGTTCCAGACCGGCCCCGCAATAATGAGGTTCGTGTTGAGCTGGTGGTTGGTCATGCTCAAGTAATCCTGCACCTCGGCAAGGTTCTGCGCCTTGATGTTGGTGATCGGGTTTTCCTGACCGTCCACGGTGCCCTGCTGGAGCGCGAGGTACAGCTCTTCATAGGCCACCTCGGTGGCGGATGCACCCAGGGCTTCTGCGTTCATCAGGAACTGGGGTGAACCGGGGAAACGGATCCGCAGTCCCTCAAGGTCGGCAGGTTCGGTGACGGGCTTGTTGGCAGTGAACTGCCGGGCCCCGGCGGACCACGCGCCCAGGGTCTGGACCCCTGCGGCATCCGCGAAACCGTCAATCACGGTCTGCGATTCGTCGCTGGCCATAAAGGCGGCAAGGTGGTCCGCGTCCTCGAAGACGTAGGCGGCGTCAAGGACACTGATGGGCTCGTAGACCGATCCCAGGGCTGAAGCCCCCTGGATATCGATGTCGACGTCCCCGGAGGCGACTGAGGAGATACGGTCCGCGTCGCCGCCAAGCTGGCTGGACGGGAAGATTTCCACCGACACCCCGACGTCTGCCGCCGCTACCTCGTCAGCGATGACCTGGGCTCCGCAGCGGTGCTGCGGCTGGTCCTCGTTATAGCTGTGGGCAAGGGTGAGCTCGATTTCCTCTCCGCCCCCGCTTCCTCCGTCGGATTCCGTATTGCCGCCCGAGCAGCCCACCAGCATCATTGCCGGCAACACAGCCAGGGCGGCCAGGGCCAGGTGCTTGCTTCGTTGTACTTTCATGGTTGTTCCTCTCATCGGTTGTGCGTGTCTGTTGCTTTGGGGTTCATCGGTTTAGAGACCCAACAGGCCTGGAAGTACCTGCAGGGCCTGCGGGAACGCGACAATCAGCGCCAGGATCACCAGGAACGGGATGGTGAACGGCAGGGATCCGCGGAAGACTTCGCCGATCCGGGTCCTGGACACCGCAGAGGTAACGAAAAGAACCGTTCCCACCGGAGGCGTCAGCAGGCCGATCATGAGGGCGATAATCAGCAGCACACCGAAGGAAATCGGGTCCACCCCGTACTGCACCGCGATCGGCATCAGGATGGGGACCACGAGTACCAGGATTGCGGTGGCGTCAATGACGGTGCCGAGCACCAGTGCCAGCAGGACCACCAGGATCAGGAAGACCGTGGGGTTGTCGGTGAAGCCGAACATCGCCTCCGTCAGCATCTGCGGCAGCCGCTCCCGCGCAAGGATGTAGCCCAGGAGGGACGCGCTGGCGACAATCAGCATGATGCCCGAGGTGGTGAGGACGGTTTCCCGGATGGCGGCAAGCAGTCCTGCCAGCGAAAGGCTGCGCTGAACGATTCCCAGCAGGAGCATGTACATCACGCCCACGGCGGCGGCTTCGGTGGGGGTGAAGACGCCGCCGAGGATGCCGCCGAGGATGATGATCGGCGCCAGCAGGGGCAGTGCCACGCCTTTGAGCGAGGCGGTGAACTCGGCCTTGTCGAAGGTACCCCGGACGATGTTGGGCTGCCGCCGCACCAGGACAAAGACAACGATGCAGAGCCCGAGGGTCATGGCCAATGCCGGCAGCACGGAGGCTGCGAACAGGGCACCGGTGGAAACGGCAGCCAGCCCCGAGAAGATGACCGCCGGAATGCTCGGCGGCATAACCGGCGCGATGAGCGACGACGACGCCACGACACCGGTAGCGAAGCGGCGGCTGTACCCGTTGCGGAGCATGGCCGGGATTTCCACCTTGCCCAGCGCTGCGGCGTCTGCGACGGCTGATCCGCTCATCCAGGAGAAGCCGAGGCTGACGCCCACACTCACGTAGCCGAGGTTGCCGCGCACGGAGGCAAAAGCGGCCATCGCGAAGCGGAACAGTCGGTCGGCTATTCCGGCGTGGTTGGCAAGGGCTCCGAGCAGGATAAAGAGGGGCACGGCCAGCAGCGGGAAGCTGTCGGCTGCGTTGGCTACCTCGCGCAGCGCACTCCCCGGAGAGCGGCCGTTCATCATCATGTACACCAGTGACGGGCCGAGGAACGCGATTGCCACGGGGACACGGATGATGAGGAGTACGGCAATGGCGAGACCGAGGAAGGCGAGCATCACAGGACTGCCTCCGTACCCTCGTCGGTGTCGTATTCCGTGAGCATCGGCCCGTTCCTGGCGACGAGTACGGCGGCGATCAATGCCCTGATCGCGAGGCTTATGACTCCGATAAGCACCGGGATGTAGACCCAGGACATGGGAACACCCAGCACAGGAGATTTGATGATCTGCTGCGAGTCAATGAGTGCGAATGCCTCGATGGTCAGTCCGATTCCGGTAGCTGCAACTACCAGCAGCGCAACCACCTGGGCCCAGCGCACCACCATCTGGTTGGGGATGGCATCCACGATTTCCAGTGCGATATGCCCGTTGGTGCTGACCAGAACGCCTGCTGCCGCGAAGGTCAGCCAGATGAGCGCAAAGCGGGCCAGTTCGCCGGTCCAGGCGAAACCCCCTCCGGGCAGGTAGCGCTGCAGCGCCTGCAGGAACACCATGGCCAGGATGGTGATGAGCGAGACTGCTCCGATAACTACTTCAATGCGGGTGATGACCGCCGCGATTCTTCCCCACCGCCCCTGTTCTCCGGGTGGTGGCTTCTGCTTGTCCGGCACTTGACTCCTTCGTCAACAACGTCGGCAGCCCTGCCGATCGTTTGTAACTTACTAGTTAATACATTGTGAGACAACTCACGTTTTGGTAACCACCGGCACCACCCCGGCACGCAGAAGCGCCCCGGACCAATTGGTCCGGGGCGCTTCCGGTGTGCGTGGCTCTACAGAGCGCTAACGGTTACTCGTGCAGGTCGTCGTCGTAGTCCTTGCCGGCGTGCTGCTGGCGCAGCTTCCGACCCTCGGCAATGTCCTTCTCTTCCTGCTCCTGGCGCTTCTCCGTCTGGCGGGTGTCACGCGGCGGAAGCTGCACGGATTCCTCGGCCTGGATGCCGGCCTGCAGCTCACGGCCGCGCTCCACCTCGGCATCGAACTCCGCACCGAAGAGCAGGGACAGATTGGCCAGCCAGATCCACAGCAGCAGCACGATCACGCCGCCGATGGCACCGTAGGTCGCGTTGTAGTTGCCGAAGTTTGCAACGTAGAAGCTGAAGCCAAGGGTCACGATCGCCAGGATCACGAGGGCAATCAGCGAGCCCATGCTCATCCAGCGGAACTTGGGCTGCTTGACGTTCGGGGTGGCGTAGTAGAGGACTGCGATGATCAGCACGGCGAAGATCACCATGACCGGCCACTTGGCGATGTTCCAGATGGTTACCGCTTCACTGCCCAGGCCGATGACATTGCCGATGGCTTCGGCGATCGGGCCGGAAATCACCAGCATCAGCAGCAGCGCGGCCGCCATCAGGACCAGGACCAGGGTCACGAGCAGCTGCGTGGGAAGCAGCTTCCAGGCGGGCCGGCCTTCCTCGACTTCGTAAATCCGGTTCAGGGAACGGCCAAACGCCTTCACGAAGCCGGAGGCGGACCAGAGGGCGCCCAAAATACCGATAATCAGCGTGAGGCCGGCAGCGCTGGAGGAGGTCAGCTGCTCAATGGGTCCTTCGATGACCTTGGCGGCGTCTTCGGGCGCAAACTGCTTAACGAAGTCCAGCAGGGCATTGGTGGTGCTCTCGCCCTGTCCCACGATTCCCAGGATGGAGACCATGGCCAGCAGCGCCGGGAAGATCGCCAGGACGGTGTAATAGGTCAGGGCCGCGGCAAGGTCGGTGCACTGGTCCTTGGAGAATTCACGGAGCGTCTTCTTGAGGATGTATTTCCAACTGGGCTTGGATACCTCGGTGGGTTTATCGGGCTTACTGGCATCGTCCGGACTGGGTGCGGTCTCGGCTTTGCTGTTGGTGTCCTGTGCCACTGCGGCCTCCTGCTGGGATGGATGTTCAGCCCCCATCGTATTAGTAAGCGTTCTTACCAACAAAGGGATCCCGCTCCGCACCCGGATCCGCGGAACTCAGCGGATCCGGTAATAGTCCATCAGGACGGCCTCTTCGCCGGAGCTGAGCGGGTTCTCCGGATTGGCACCGGGCGAGTGCGCCACCTGGTCCCTGGAGTAGTTCACGAAGATGTCCTGGCCGTCGCGGCGGGCACCGGCCAGCGGAACATAGTGTTCCTGGGGTTCGAACAGGCCCAGGTCAACCGAGATCCAGACCGGCTCTGCGGTGGCGCGGTCCAGGTGCACTTCACCCACCAGCCCCAGCCGCTCGCCGTCTTTCGCCCAAACGCTGGAGCCCTGGATTTCGTGGAGCGTGAATGCATCCGCCATCTTCTCGTCCCTTCGCCGGCCCGGCCGAACTGCCGGGGTTCTTATTGCCGCCCGGCGCAAGCCCTGCTGTCAACACCTGCGGGCGGACCGTCCGGCGGGGAACGGGGAAGTCAGCGCGGCTCGCCGTCGACGGCGTTTTCCTCCCGTTCGGCGAAGACCTCTTCACCGGGGCCGGAGAAGTTCACCCGGCGCTCCACGGCATCGATGCTTCCGGTGAAGAACTGCGAGTCGCTGGTGTCCTCGTTGCGGGGAACCGACGCGGCACGCGGGCCGCTGTGCACCGCGCTGCCGGCGGGACGGACTTCTTCCCAGCGCTGGCGCGGCAGGGCATCCGGATGCCATTCCTGGAGATAGGCGACCATGCTTTCGCGGATGAGGCAGCGCAGGTCGAACAGGGTGCCGCTGTCCACGGCGCTGACGAGGATGCGGATCCGCACCAGGCCCTTCACGGCGTCCGTCACCTGCAGCACGCTGGTGCGCTGGTCCCACAGATCGGTGTCCGCGAGGATTTCCTTCAGCAGGGTGCGCAGGTCCCCCACCGGCACACGCCAGTCCAGGTCCAATTCCACCGTGCCCAGGATGTCCGACTGGCGGCGGGTCCAGTTCTGGAACGGCGTGGTGGTGAAGTAGGTGGAGGGCAGGATCAGGCGGCGGTCGTCCCAGATGTGGAGCACCACGTACGTCATGGTGATTTCCTCGATGGTGCCCCACTCGCCTTCCACCACGACGACGTCGTCCACCCGGATCGCGTCGGTGAAGGCCAGCTGCATGCCGGCAAAGACATTGGTCAGCGTCCCCTGCACGGCGAGGCCGGCCACAATGGACAGCACGCCGGCGGAGGCGAGGATGCCGGCACCGAGTGCGCGGACCTCGGGGATAGTCAGCAGCACGCAGGCAACGCCAATGGTGATCAGCACGGCTATGCCCACCCGCCGGCCAAGGATCACCTGGGTCTTCAAGCGCCGCAGCCGGCGGTTGTCCCGGGTGTCCGTGCTGTACTTCGTGAGGATCATGGCCTCGATCACCAGCAGCAGGACCACGCCCAGCCACGCCACGGCCCCGATCAGTCCCAGCACCAGCACGTAATCCACAGCCGGCAGCCACGAGGCACCGGCAGCGGTCGCTCCGAGGGCAATCCGCGCGCCGATCAGCGAGAGCCCCAGCCGCAGCGGGTTCCGGGCGTTGACGGAGATCTCCCGGATACCCGGCGTCTTGCGGAAGGCCCGGTGGACCACTTCCCGCAGGATCCGGGCCACGATCAGGGCCACACCCACTGCCACCAGCACGGCAAAGAGCGGTTTAAAGCTGACAGCAAGCGAGAGCAGGTCTTCCATACCTTCGATCATTGCAAACAGCCGTGGGTGGCTGTCCAATCAGGCCCCGCGGCGGGATCGGGCGGAGCCTGCCCGCCGGGCGGTTAAACAGCGGACACCCCGGAGGATTCCGGGGTGTCCGCTGCGCCTTCCGGGGAAGGCGGAGGTAACGGGTCCTACTTTGCCTCGTCGGCCGCCGTTGCGGCGTCGGCGATCATCGGCACCACGTTGTCCAGGGCGTAGGGGATGCTGAGCACGTTGATGGCCGAGGTGGAGAAGACGCGCGTCGGGTCGGCGTCGGCCACGAGGCCGCCGTTCTTCACAGCGGGGATCTGCCCCAGCAGCGGGTCGGAGGCAATGCTGTCGGCTACCTCTTCGCTGGCCACCCAGCTGACAAAGATGTCGGAATCCAGCTGGTTGAGGTTTTCATCCGACCAGGGGATGTAGAACTCGTCGCCCTTGGTGTTCTCCGCTACCACCGGTGCCATGGTGAGGCCCAGGGATTCCATGAACTTGGGGCGGTTGTCCAGCGCGGTGTAGACGGAGTTCTCCGCACCCGGGGCGAGGTTGCCGTAGATGAAGGACTTGCCCTCGAGCTGCGGGTATTCGGCCGCCTTGTCGGTGATGGCCTGTTCGGTGTCTGCCACCAGCTGCTCGGCTTCGTCGCTCTTGCCGAGCGCTTCGCCGATCATGGTGGCGGTGTCCTGCCACGAGGTGCCCCAGGCGGTTTCGGGGTAGGCCACCACGGGAGCGATCTTGCTCAGCTTGTCGTAGTCCTCCTGGGACAAGCCGGAGTACGCGGCGAGGATGACGTCGGGGTCGGTGGCGGCGACGTCGTCGAAGGCAATGCCGTCAGCCTCGGAGTACTGCACCGGAGCGTTTTCCGATCCGATGGATGCATCCAGGTCTTCGAGTGCCTCGTCAATCCAAGGAGTGGTGCCCTGGTCATTGCCGCCGAATTCGATCAGCGGCATCCCCACGGGAACCACGTCCAGTGCCAGCGCGGTTTCGGCGTTGGCCCAGGCCACGGCG
This sequence comes from Arthrobacter sp. zg-Y1116, assembly GCF_024385485.1. NCBI lineage: Bacteria > Bacillati > Actinomycetota > Actinomycetes > Micrococcales > Micrococcaceae > Arthrobacter > Arthrobacter sp. zg-Y1116. Next base: position 763,919 of record NZ_JANFLR010000001.1, read on the forward strand.
GCTACCCGCTCGGGAACCCCTTCAATGGTGGTCTCGCCGAAGGCATGCTTGATGGTCACGGGAAACTGGTCTTCCGCAGCTGCAGCACTGCCGGAGGATTCGTTTTCCCCCGCGGCACCGGTGGAGCAGGCGGAAAGGGACAGAACGGCGACGGCGGCCGCAGCGGCAACGCGGCGCATCCGGGACAGGGCCATGTGGGGCTCCTTGGATCACTAAACGAACGGAACGGACCCAGCGGTCGCGGATCCAAAAGTAAGGTTAGCCTAGGTTTTCCCTAATTACGCAACGCTAACCTTTCGTAATCCATCCGGGGGTCTGGAAATGCCTCCGGGCCCGGTGTCCGCCGCCTGTTTCAGGCCTTCGCGCGGGCCAGCCGGCGCAGGTCGACGGCCGGGTCCTGCAGCTGCGCCGGGTCGAGGATCCGGCCGGATTCAATGAGCTTCCGGGCCGCCCGGACAGCGGTTCCGCCGTCAACGGCGGCCGCTCCCGCCAGCGCTCCGTCCAGGCCCAGCCGGAACACCATAAATCCGGAGCCGGGCTCGCCGCGGAGCACGGTCCGCCCCGGGACGGCCATGCTGCCGGCCACTTCCAGGTGCACGCCGTAGCGGTCGGACCAGAACCAGTCCGCGGTGCCGGCGGGAGGTTCGGCGCCGAGCATTCCGGCAGCGGCCGCTTCGCCGGTGCGGCGGGCGGCATCCCAGTGTTCATAGCGGCGGCCGGGCACGCCGTCGGGGCCGAGGCGGCGGGAGGAATCACCGGCGGCGAAAATACGCGGATGGGTGGTGCGGCCGGATGCATCCACCAGCAGGCCGCCGTCCACGGCGAGTCCTGCGGCTTCGGCGAGCGCCGTTTCGGGCTCGCTGCCCGCGGCGACCAGGACGGCGGTGCCGGCCAGGCTGCCTCCGTCCGCCAGTTCCACCCGCAGGGAGTTTCCGTCCGGGAAGATCGCTGCCGCCGCACCCCGCACATACCCTGTCCCGTGCACAGCGTGGAGGTGGTGCAGGTAACCGGCCATGGCGGGGCCCACGGCCTGTGCGAACGGCAGTTCGGCGGGATCCACCAACGTGACGCCGGCTCCCAGCGCGCGGGCCGTTCCCGCCACCTCGGCGCCGACCAGTCCCGCGCCGAGGATCACCAGGTGGGCGCCGGCAGCCAGGTGCCCCTGCAGGGCACGGGCATCGTCGGCACTGCGCAGGGTGAAGACTCCGGGCAGGTCCATGCCGGGCAGCGGCAGCCGGCGGGCCCGGGCGCCGGTGGCGAGCAGGACGACGTCGGCGGCGAGGTCCCTGCCCGAGGCCAACGCGAGGACTGGCGCCTCGGTGCCGTTCCCGGCGTCGAGCTTGTCCACGGCGTCGGCGAGCACCGTAATGCCGTTGTCTTCGTACCACTGTTCCGGGGCGAGCTGCAGGCGGAGCCGGTCCAGGGTTCCGGCGAGGAAGGCCTTGCTCAGCGGCGGCCGGTCATAGGGCAGCCCGGCGGGGTCCACCAGGAAGAGGGTGCCGGCGTAGCCGCGCCGCCGGAGTTCACGGACGGCGCTGAAGCCGGCGATTCCGCCGCCCACTACAGCAATGGACGCGGGGGCTGCAGGGGCCGTCAAACGTTGAGGGGGCTCTCGTTCGGGTAGAGCCACACGGCTCCGTCGCGCACATCAACGCGGTGCGCCTTGGTGTTGATGAGTGCCGGCAGGCACAGGGCTTCACCGGTGCGGAGGCAGAACCGTGCGGAGTGGACGGGGCATTCCACCTCGTCCCCTTCGATCCACCCGTCGGCAAGGGAGGCATCCTCATGCGTGCAGGTGTCATTGAGCGCATAAAAGCGTCCGTTGTCGCTGTGGAACACGGCGATATCGTCCGAGGTGCCCGCCGTTTCTGCGTCCACGGTCAGGGCTTCGCCCTCGTCTATCTCGTCAACATCGGCAACGCGGATACCCTCGCTCATGCCCTTCCTTCCCCGGCACCAGGCCAATAACGTGCTGCTCTTAGGTCAACACGTTACCCCGGCAGCGGAGGCTCGGAGGCCGCCGCCAGCGGGGAGCCGTTCTGCTGCACCCCGGCCAGGGGCGGCGTGCCGGAAGGCCGCTGCTGCTTGCCATGCTCCAGGCCGCGGATGAGCGCAATCAGCTCCGATCGCAGCTCCGGACCGATTCCGGCCGTGGAATCGTCCTGCTCCAGGTTTTCGGCGTCCGCCAGCAGTTTCTGTCCGCGCTCGGAGATGGCCATCCATCGTCCGGAGCGGCCGACGGTCTCCGCCGACACCTCTTCCACGAGACCTTGCGCGGCCATACTCACCAGCGCCGTGCCCAGGGTCTGCGCGGTGACGCGCAGGCGTCTGGCCAGCTCCGCGCGCCGCATGGGCCCCTCCGCCAGGAGCACGCGCAGCACCGTCACGCGCTCCTGGGTCAGCCCCACGGCGCGGAGCTTGTTATCTACTTCTCGTCTTACCAGTCTTGCAGCCGTTGAGAGCAGCCGCACGGGTTCCCAGTCCCCCTCGTTCTGCATCTTCCTGCTTCCCTGATACGTCATTGGTAGGCGGTCCTGCTCCGCTGAAACAATCAGTGTGCTTACTATTTCAACGGCAAAGAGGGGGTACTTGTCAAGCCGGGCGAAGTTAGCGGGCGGCCCACTGGCGGAACGCCCGGACCGTGTCACCCCCGCCTTCGATGCTCACATTGGCCGCCGCGCGCCTTCCCATGGCATGCAGGGCGAGATCCACCACGTCTCCGGAAATCAGCACCGACGGGGTGCCGCCCTTGACCCGGCGCCGGCCGGAACCGGGCGCTGCCAGCTCCACGCCCACCGGGCTGCCGCGGTAGCCCATCCGGGCCATGAGGCCCAGCTGCTTCCACAGGGCCTGCTGCTCCCCTGCGGGAAGTTCCCGCGGCGCTGCCGCTGCTCCCCCGCGGCGGATGTCCTCGTGGTGGATGACGTATTCCACCAGGTTCGCCGCATCCAGCCGGAACGGTGAAAAACGGGCCGGACCGGCGGCGAACCGGTCCACCAATGCGGCATAGCCTTCGGGGGTGCCCGCGGCGGCGGCCTCGATCCCCAGCTGCTTTTCCTGCCCCGGCTTGGACCGTTGCACCGCATCGGCGGCAATCTTCCAGGGCGCGTGCTCACGAAGCACCAGATGGGCCAGCAGCCGGCGCACATCCCATCCCTCACACAGCGTCGGCGCCAGCGGATCCGCCTCCCGCAGCGTCCGGACCAATTCCGCGCGTTCCGTCTCCACCCATGCCATGTCGATCTCCTTCACGTTGAACCCCTGCCGGTTTTCTCCCTTTTCCGGGAGCTTCCCTCCGGCTTTACGGCCTGCGGCCAACATTAGCCACCGCACCCCCTTTACCCCTACCTACTGACGCGTAGCATGGTCCCCACAGTGGGCTGCGAGGCCGGACACGGTGCCGGATCCACGGTGCAGCCATGACGGAGGAGAAATCCCATGAGCACCACTGATCTTTCCCAAGACGCTGGCCGCAACCGAAGTGCCAGCAGAATCAAAGAGCGCGTGGTCACCGAACAGGACGCCCGCAACGCAACTGAAGCAGCACGCGATACCGGGGAATCCCGCCCGAGTTTCGCCAAGGGGATCTACCTCGGCAATTACAACCTGGACCTGGTCGGCTCCCTGCCGCCGGCGGACCTCGACGAGGAGGCCCGCGCCCAGCTGTTCCTGGAAGCCCTGACCGAGTACTGCCGGACCATGGACGGACTGGCCATTGAACGCACCGGGGTGATTCCGGACGAGAACCTGCGCGGACTCGCGGATCTGGGGGTGTTCGGCATCAAGATCCCCCAGCACTACGGCGGGCTCGGACTGTCCCTGCTGAACTACGGACGCGCCCTGATGCTCCTGGGCAGCGTGCACCCCAGCCTGGGGGCACTGGTCTCGGCCCACCAGTCCATCGGCGTGCCGGAGCCGGTGAAGGTCTTCGGCACCGAGGAGCAGAAGGAAGAGTACCTGCCGCGCTGCGCCGCCGGGGCGGTGACCGCGTTCCTGCTCACCGAGCCCGACGTCGGATCGGACCCGGCGCGGCTGCGCACCACGGCCATCCCCTCCGAAGACGGCAGCGAATACGTGATTGACGGCGTCAAGCTGTGGACCACCAACGGCGTGATTGCCGAACTGGTGGTGGTGATGGCCGCCGTTCCGCCGCACGGCGGTTCCAAGGGCGGCATCAGCGCGTTCGTGGTGGAAATGTCCTCCCCCGGCATCACGGTAGAGAACCGCAACAACTTCATGGGCCTGCGCGGCATCGAGAACGGGGTCACCCGCTTCACCAATGTCCGCGTTCCGGCGGCCAACCGGCTGGGCCGCGAAGGCCAGGGCCTGAAGATTGCCCTGACCACGCTGAACACCGGCCGCCTCTCCATCCCGGCCATGTGCGCGGCCTCCGGGAAGTGGTCGCTGAAGATTGCCCGCGGCTGGTCCGGTGCCAGGGAACAGTGGGGCCGGCCCATCGGCCGGCACGAGGCTGTGGCCAAGAAACTCGCCTACATTGCGGCTACCAGCTTCGCGCTGGAGGCGGTCTTCGAACTCTCCGCCCAGCTCGCCGACGCCGGCACCAAGGACATCCGCATCGAGGCGGCACTGGCGAAGCTCTGGGCCAGTGAAATGGCCTACAACGTTGCCGACGAGCTGGTGCAGGTGCGCGGCGGACGCGGTTTCGAGACCGCAGATTCCCTCGCCGCCCGCGGCGAGCGCGCGGTCCCGGCCGAACAGCAGCTGCGGGACCTCCGCATCAACCGGGTATTCGAGGGCTCCACCGAGATCATGCACCTGTTCATTGCGCGGGAAGCCGTGGACGCGCATCTGTCCGCGGCCGGGGACCTGGCGGTGGCGGACGCCCCGGTGGGCGCCAAGGCGCGGGCTGCATTGAAGGCCAGCGGCTTTTACGGCAAGTGGCTGCCGACGCTCGCCGCGGGCAAGGGCAACGTCCCCACGTCCTACGCCGAGTTCGGCCTGCTGGCCCGGCACCTGCGCTACGCCGAGCGGGCCTCCCGCCGGCTGGCCCGTTCCACGTTCCTCGGCATGGCCCGCTGGCAGGCGGGACTGGAACACCACCAGGTCTTCCTGGGCCGGATTGTGGACATCGGCGCGGAAATCTTCGCGATCTCGGCCTCGTGCGTCCGCGCGCTGAACATCCGGCGCGAGGATCCGGCGGAGGGTGAAAGCGCGTTCGAGCTTGCGGACGCCTTCAGCCGGCAGTCCCGGGTGCGGATCGAGTCCCTGTTCGACGGGCTGTGGCACAACTCCGACGAGTCCGACCGGCGGCTGTCCAAGGGAGTCCTGGACGGTCGCTACACCTGGCAGGAAAACGGTGTGCTGGATGCATCCGAGGGGACGGGTCCGTGGATTTCGGAGACGGCCCTCGGCGACGAACCGAAGGAGAACCTGCACCGCCGGTACCGGTGAGCCTTACGTCGCTCCCACCGCACCGCGGCAGATCTGCACATAGCGCACCGCCAGTTCCTCCGGGCTGAGCGGACCTCCGGCGCGGTACCACTGGGACACTCCGGTGCACATGGTGGTGACCGCCCGGCTGGCGTCCTTGGGATGTCCGGTGGCGAAGCGGCCGCTGCGGACGCCTGCTGACACCACGTCGTCGAGGAGTCTCTGCTGCCGGTCCCGGGCCGCGATGTGCGCGGCCCGGGCCGTGCCCTCCAGGCTGCGGATCTCGCTGGCCGCGATGAACGCGTGTTCCCAGCGGTAGGCATGGACCAGGACAAGGCATTCGATCAGCAGGGCAAAGCGGTCCTCGACGTCCTCGCCCGCCTCGGCGAGGGCGGCGGTGCTCCGGGCGTAGAGATCCGCCATCGCGGATTCGGCTATCCCCACCAGCAGCGCCTGCTTGGACGGATAGTGGTGGTAGAGCCCGGGCACCGACAAGCCGGCCCGGGTGGCCACGGTGCGGATGCTGGTCCCGTGGTAGCCGTGCTCCACAAAGCAGTCCAGCGCGTTGCGCAGCAGCGGCGGCAGGGCGGGCACGGAAAAGTCGCGCCAGTCGGGCTGCGTACGGACTGCGGTCATGGCGTCCCCTCGATGGTCGAATACCCGGTGTGATCCTTGACACTTTACGGGGCCTGCACCAGACTAACCGTACCGAGCGGTCGCTCGGTAGTGGTTGGAGACGGAAGTTGGCGGAGCACATGACCAAACCGGAGCAGTCTGCAGGCGGGCGGCGCCTCGAGGGCAAAACAGCCGTTGTCACCGGAGCCAGCCGCGGTATCGGGCTGGCGATCGCACACCGCCTGGCGGCCGAAGGGGCGAAGGTCTGCATCACTGCCCGCAACATCGGACCGCTGAAGGAAGCCGCCGCCGAGTTCCCCGAAGGCAGCGTCCTGGCGATAGCCGGCAAATCCGATGATCCGGACCACCGGGCCGAGGTGCTGGACACCGTGGCCGAGACCTGGGGCCGGCTGGACATTCTCGTCAACAACGCCGGCGTGAACCCCGTGTACGGACCCCTGAGCAAGCTGGACCCGGAGGCCGCCCGCCGAATCCTGGACGTCAACGTGCTGGGCACCCTCGCCTGGGTTTCCGCCGTCTGCGCGCACGAGGCCCTGGATTTCCTCGGCCGCGGCGGATCGGTGCTGAACCTTTCCTCGGTCTCGGCGCAGACCCCGGCCGCCGGCATCGGCTTCTACGGCATCAGCAAGGCCGCCGTGGAACAGCTCACCCGCACCCTCGCCGTCGAGCTGGCCCCCACGGTGCGCGTGAACGCGCTGGCGCCCGCCGTCGTCAAGACCCAGTTTGCGCGCGCCCTGTATGAGGGCCGCGAAGAGAAAGTCAGCTCCACCTACCCGCTGAAGCGGCTCGGCACCCCGGAGGACGTCGCCGGCGCGGCCGCCTTCCTGGCTTCCGACGACGCCGCCTGGATCACCGGGCAGATCATCAACCTCGACGGCGGCCTGCTCGTGGCCGGCGGCTCGGCCTGACCGCTCCCACCGCATCCCCTAAGGACCACTCATGAGCACTGTTTCCCTGCCTGCGGAAATCGAAGACCTCCGCCTGCGCACCCGCGAGTTCATCCGCGGCACGGTAATGCCCGCAGAACCGCGGCCGGGCGCCGTCGTTCCGGAGGCGCTGCTGGAGGAACTGCGTGCCGCCGCGAAGGCCGCCGGAGTCTTCGCCCCGCACGCACCGCGCGAGTACGGCGGGCAGGGGGTGCCGCTGGCGTACTGGTCCCCCGTCTTCCAGGAGGCCGGCTATTCGCTGATCGGCCCCTCGGTACTGAACTGCATGGCCCCGGATGAGGGGAATATGCACATGCTGCACCTGATCGGCAGCGAGGAGCAGAAGCGCCGCTACCTCGCCCCGCTGGTCTCCGGCGAGGCCCGCTCCTGCTTCGGCATGACCGAGCCGCACCCGGGCGCCGGATCGGACCCCGCCGCCCTGCGCAGCAGCGCCGCGAAGGTGGACGGCGGCTGGCTGATCAACGGGCACAAGCGCTTCACCAGCGGAGCCAACAACGCCACCTTCTGCATTGCCATGGTGCGCACCGACGCGGTGGCCGGCGCACCCGCCGGGGCCACCATGCTCCTGGTGGACATGGACGCCCCCGGAGTGCGGATCGGCGAGCAGCTGCACACCATGGACCGGGCGATCGGCGGCGGGCATCCGCACGTCCACTTCGAGGACGTGTTTGTTCCGGACGCCGCCGTGCTCGGCGCACCCGGGGAAGGCTTCCGGTACGCGCAGGTCCGGCTCGGTCCGGCCCGGCTGACCCACTGCATGCGCTGGCTCGGCCTGGCCCGGCGGTCCCTGGATATCGCGTTGGACCGCACCAACCGCCGGGAGATCTTCGGCTCGGTGATGAACGAACTCGGCCTGGCCCAGGAAATGATCGCGCAGTCCGTCATCGATATAGAGACTTCCGACGCCATCATCACCAAGACCGCCGCCCTGCTGGAAACCGATGCCAAGGCGGGTTCGGCGCTGTCCTCGGTGGCCAAGGCCCACACCTCGGAGGCGGTGTACCGGGTGATCGACCGGAGCCTGCAGCTGTGCGGGGGCGACGGCGTCACCGACCGGCTGCCGCTGGCCTCCTACCTCAACGAGGTCCGCGCCTTCCGCATCTATGACGGCTCCAACGAAACGCATAAGTGGGCCATTGCCCGCCGCGCTTCCGCCGGCCGCCGCCGGGAAACGGAGCGCGGCGCTCCGGATCTTTCCGATGTGTCCCGCCCGGCGCCCGCGGACGACGCCGGATTCCCCGCCGAAGCGAAAGCCTGAACCCCATGCACACCACTGCCGACGGCACCGAAGTTGTAGCCACCCGTTCCCAGGCCGAGTCCTTGGCCTCCCCTCCGCTGCTGATCCTGGATGAAGTGACGGCGTTCTTCGACGCACACGGACTGGGTTCGGGGCCGCTGTCCTGGGCGCAGATCGGGGACGGGCAGTCCAACATCACCTACCGGATCCGGCGCGGGAATGATGACTTTGTGCTGCGGCGCGGCCCCCGCCCGCCGCTGCCCCGCTCCACGCATGACATGGTCCGCGAAGCCCGGATCCAGCAGCTGCTGCGCGTGCAGGGTGTGCCGGTGCCGGAAATCCTGGCCCTCTGCGAAGACGAGTCCGTGCTCGGGGTGCCGTTTTACGTGATGGGCTTCCTCGACGGACTGGTCATCACCAACACCATCCCGACCGCACTGTCCGCCATGGAGGACCGCCGGGCCACCAGCGCCGCCGTCGTCGACGCCCTGGTCCGCATCCATTCCGTGGATGTCAGCAGCGGGGACCTGGCCTCCTTCGGCAAGCCGGGGGGGTACCTGCAGCGGCAGGTGGCCCGGTTCTCCGGGCTGTGGGAGGTCAACACCATGCGCAACCTTCCCGAGGTGGCCCGGATCGGCAGCTGGCTGGCGGACAACGTGCCTGACAGCCAGGCCGCCTCGGTGCTGCACGGAGATTACCGGCCCGGGAACCTGATGTTCGCCCCGCAGTCCCCCGCCCGGGTGATCGCCGTCCTGGACTGGGAAATGTCCGCCATCGGCGATCCGCTGGCCGATCTGGGCTACCTCACCGCCACCTACTCCGAGCCGGGCAGCGTCGCTACGCCGCTGGAGCTCACCGGAGTGACCCGCTACCCGGGCTATTACACCCGGGAGGATGTCATTGAGGCATACCGGCAGCGGATGGACCTGGATCTGGCAGCGCTGCCCTGGTACCAGGCCCTGGCCCTGTGGAAGGCATCGATTTTCTGCGAGGCCATTTATACCCGCTGGCTCAAGGGCGAGCGCCCCAACGACCGGATATTCGCCCCGTCGCTGGAGGCCGGCGTGCCGCAGCTGCTGCGGTCCGCCGCCGGGTTCGCCGGGCTGGCACCGGCACCGCTGTAACTTCCGGCACCGCTGCAGCTTCCGCGCCGCTGTAGCTTCCGCGCCGGAGTTACGGCACGACGACGGCGCGGCCGATCAGCTGGTTGTTCTTCAGCTTCTCGTAGGCCGCCGGGGCCTCGTCCAGGCTGAAGACCTCGGTATGCACGTTGATGCCTTCGCCCCGGGCCAGGTCCAGCACCTCGAACAGCTCCGACCGCGAACCCCAGTACGGGGCACGGATGGAGGTTTCCCAGGCGGCTGTGGCAGCCAGGCCCACCGACACGGTGCCCGAGCCGACCCCCACCAGCACCTGGTCGCCCTGCGATCCCACCATCGCCTGGCCCAGGTCCAGGGTGGCCTGGTTGGTCACGAAGTCAAAGACGGCGTCCACTCCCCTGCCGCCGGTCAGGTCCCGGACCAGGTCCGCTGCGCCCGGCTCGGACGGGAAGGTGTAGTGCGCGCCGACGTCGGTGGCGAGGTTCAGTTTCGCCTCGTCGATATCCAGCGCCACCACGGTGGCCGCGGTCATGGCGCGCAGGATCTGCACGGCCACGTGCCCCAGCCCGCCCACGCCGATGACGACGGCGGTGGCACCGGAGGGCAGCTTCTCCAGGGAGCCTTTGATCGCGTGGTACGGCGTGAGCCCGGCGTCGGTCAGGGACACATTCTGCACCGGATCCAGGTCCCCGAGGGGAAGCAGATGGCGGGGGCTGTCCACAATCAGGTATTCGGCCATGGCCCCGGGTGCACCGAGCCCGGGCGGGACAATGCCGAATTTCGCGGCGTTGCGGCAGTAGTTTTCCCGGCCGCTGGAGCATTCGTAGCAAATCCCGCAGCCCCACGGCCCGTAGACGGCCATGGACGTGCCCTCCTCGATGTACTGCACGCCGTCGCCCACCCGGTCCACCACGCCGGCACCCTCGTGCCCCAGCGTCAGGGGCAGACCGTAGATGTACTCCTCCTCAGGGAGGCTCATGATGAATTCGTCCGAGTGGCAGACCCCGGCGGCGGTGACCTTCAGGCGGACCTGCCCGGGGCCGGGTTCGGGGGTATCGATCTCCACCACTTCGGGCGGCTGGCCGATGGCGCGGTATTGAAGGGCCTTCATGGCATACTCCTGCTCTCCGCACCGGCAGCGGCGCGATGGATGGATTTGCACTTCAATCGTTGCACCGCGTTCCCGGTTCCACAGCCCCTCCGGCGGCAGGTACCGTGTGGGCCATGAAGAATCTTCCGCTGTCACTCACGATTGCCGCTGCCGTCGGCGGTTTTACCCTGTCGCGGCCGGCCGACTGGTCCCCGGGACTGCGCCGCGCCTATGTTCTTGTACCGGGCGCAGCCGTGGGCGCCATCGGCGTCGTGGCCCTCAGCAGGGGCATGCGAAAAGGGAGGGAGCTGGCCGCCGCCGGAACGGTTGACCTCGTCACCCCGTTCACGGTCGGGGCCGGGGGTGATTCCGCAACCGCCCCTTCCTACGTGCGTGCAGCCGGGCCCCAGAGGCGGATGCCGGGAATTGCGCTGACGGGTCTGGCTGTGCTGATGGGCGCAGCCGTCAGCGGGATCACGGCACTGAGCCTCGTACTGGATGAGGCTGTCGAAGCGTGGCTGGTCCGACGCCGAGTGGCCCGGCCCCGTCCCGTCATGGCAATGGCAGCGGTGCTCTATTCCCTGGTCATGGACCAGGTGATGGACTCGAAGGACGCCAAGGTTTCGAAGCCCCATCAGTAGAGCCGCCGCACCGCCTCCGCGATGACCGGATAGGCCCCCGTGACGTAGGCGGGGCCGTCGAAGTGGGGTATGCCTCCCACCTCATCGATCTTTTCGTTCAGCCGCCGCCACAGGGCTTCATCCGAGGTGATCCCTGCAGGCCGGGCCAGGAACCAGACGTATCCGCGCGGGACAGGCGGAACGCCGACCAGCGCCAGATAGTCATTGGTCATTTGGTAGACCCATTCCTCGTCCTCGGGGGCAAACAGCTCCTGGGTGGGCAGGGTTTCATACAGTGTGCCGGGATGGCGGTAGGTGTGCTGCGCCCTCGCCGCCCATCCCATCATGAGGAACCAGCCCGTGAACGGCAGCTGGGTATAGGAGTCCGGCCGCGCTTCCGGCGGCAGGATCCGAACCTCATTCCAACTGCCGGCCATGTCCTGCCCCATACCCGTGATCCGCGGTACCTCGGTCAGCCGAAGAGCGCCGCGGCCCGGGTCAGGGTCTGGAACACCCCGTAGGCCAGGGGGACCCCCACCAGCAGCCAGCTCACCGTCAACTTTGCCTTGGTCATCAGCGTTCTCCGTCCTGGGTGGCGGTCCGGGCCGGGGCCGCCGGCTCGGATTTCGCGGGTTCATGGTAGCGGGACGCAACCGGCGTCACCAGCAGGTTGGCGATGAAGCCAACCACCAGCAGTCCCACCATGGTCAGCAGTGCCGGATAGTACGCCGCCGCGGTCAGCTCCCCCGGGGTGCCCTGGGCATCCAGGAAGGAGTTGACGATCAGCGGACCGGCAATGCCGGCAGCGGACCAGGCCGTGAGGAGCCGGCCATGGATGGCACCGACCTGGAACGTGCCGAAGAGGTCCCGCAGGTAGGCGGGAACCGTGGCAAACCCGCCGCCGTAGAAGGACAGGATCACGAACGCCAGGGCCACGTAGAGGATGGTGGACGTGTCTCCGAAGAAGGACAGCAGGGCGTACAGGACAGCGCCGGCACCGAGGTAGATCATGTAGATGCGCTTGCGGCCGATCAGGTCGGAGGTGGCGGACCAGACAAAGCGCCCGCCCATGTTGCCGATCGAGAGCAGGCCGACAAAACCGCCGGCGACGGCGGCCGTCACCAGCGAGGCGCCGTCGGGCTGGCGGAAGAAGTCCTGGATCATGGGCGCTGCCTGTTCCAGGATGCCGATGCCTGCGGTGACGTTGCAGAAGAGCACAATCCAGACCAGCCAGAACTGTCGGGTCTTGATGGCGTTGGCGGCCGAGACGTGATTGGTGGTGACCAGGGACTTGGAGGCGACGGTGGAGGGGTCAAAGCCCTCGGGCTTCCAGTCCGCTGCCGGCACCCGGATGCTCCAGGCGCCGTAGAGCATGTACACCAGGTAGAGGGCGCCCAGGGTGAGGAACAGCTTGCCCACGGCGTCGCCGCTGGCCACCCATCCGGGGGTGCCGGATTCGGGGTCAAAGAAGGTGAGCAGTGCCGAGGAGAGCGGGCTGGCGATCAGCGCACCGCCGCCGAAGCCCATGATGGCCATGCCCGTGGCGAGGCCGGGCCGGTCGGGGAACCATTTGATCAGGGTGGAGACCGGGGAAATGTAGCCAATGCCCAGGCCGATGCCGCCGATGAAGCCGTAGCCGAGGTACAGCAGCCAGAGCTGCCCGGTGAAGATGCCCAAGGCACCAATGAGGAAGCCGCTTACCCAGAACATGGCCGAAACGAACATGGCCTTGCGGGGTCCGTTGGCATCCACCCAGGTGCCCATCACGGCGGCGGAGAGCCCGAGCATCACGATGGCGATGGAGAAGATGATGCCGATCTGGGTGAGGCTGGCGCCGAAGTATTCCACGAGCGCCGTCTTGTAGACGCTGGTGGCGTAGACCTGTCCGATGCACAGGTGTACGGCCAGCGCAGCCGGCGGAATCAGCCATCGATTGAATCCGGGCGGGGCGATTGTGCGGTCGCGGTCCAGCCAGCTCATACAGACTCCCTTATCTCGCGCCGATCCTGTCTGCACTCAACGATGCCCGGTGTGAGCTGGGTTACATGGATTCGACACGCTGAGTACCACTAGCGCAGCAAAACATACCGCGCAACCTACTCATCGGTAACTAATTTCGAAAAAGCCTTGCTTTGTTACCCGCGGGTAGCTTAGATGTAACAGACATCACACTGGTCTTGGCTGATTACGTCTCAACGTAGCGACGGACCCGGTCACCTTGCATCCGCGGAGGCTGCGTCCTTGCCGCTCGCCGCTTAGTCAGTCTCGAATCGTAAGAAGCAGAAGAAGGATATTCAATGACGAGTTCCACGTCCGGGCGCGCCTCCAGCCGCCCACACACACTTTTAACCGTACTTTTGGCGTTGTTCCTGGTCCTCCTCCTCGCCTTCTTCGTGCTCTTTACGGGCAAGGTTGCCAGCGGCGCAACGGAGCTGAGCGACGGCGCCGAGCGCGCCTCCACCGGCGCAGGAGACCTGAAGGCCGGCGCCGAGAAGGCGCAGACCGGCGCCAAGGACCTCTCGGAAGGTACCGAAAAGGTTGACGCGGGCGCCAACACCCTGGCCAAGGGCATCGGCTCCGCCAAGGCCGGCGTGACGACCCTGAAAGAAGGCGCCACCACGCTGGATGAAGGAGCCGTCAAGCTTCTCACCGGCGCCGAGGCCGCCAACGAGGGTGCCAACAAGCTTGCTGCCGGTGCCACCAACGCCCGTACGGGTGCGGGCACGCTGACCGCCGGCGCCTACAGCGCTGCCGACGGCGCCAACACGCTGGCTGCCGGTGCGACGACGGCACGAGCTGGCTCCGACGACCTCGCCGCCGGCGCCAACGAGCTGTACACGAAGATGGCCCCTTTGGCCGAGGGCGCACCCGCACTCGCTACCGGTGCACAATCTGTGGCCGATGGCATCGGCCAGCTTGCTCCCGGCTCCGTAAAGGTCAGCAACGGCACACTGCAGATGTGGCAAGGCATCCACGCCACTCCCGGCGAAGACGGCAAAACGGCTGCAGCCAATATTGCCGCGGATTTGACCCCTTACAGCAAGGACGGCAAGTCGGCTGCTCGCGTCAAGCTCGAATTCCTAGCCAGCATTCAGGCGTTGCCCGAGGCACGACAGGGAATTCTCGAGGCCGCCGCGAAACTCGAAGGTTTGGAGAAACTGGTTGCCGGCATTGACAACGGCATCACCGGTTACGACCCCAACACTGACGGCCCTATCCCGTACGACATAAACGCGGATGGGACCCCGGTATATGACCAGGACGGCACCCTGTATGGCACCGGAGCCATCGCCACGGGCCTCGGCAAGCTCAACGATCCCGCTGCGGCTCCCTACCTCGCCACCAAAGCCGGTGAAGCTGCTGCAGGAATTGAACTGCTCTACGACGGTGCAGGAACGCTTTCCGCAGGTGCCACCGAGCTGAACACCGGCCTGAAGACCCTCGAGACCGGCGCGTACACGCTGGCCGAAGGCAACGGCAAGCTCGCCACCGGCGCAGGAACCCTCGCCACCGGTTTGGACACCCTGGAAACCGGCGCTTACACGCTGGCCGACGGCAACTACAAGATCTACGACGGCACCATCAGCCTCTCCGACGGCACCAGCCGCCTGGTCACCGGCACCGAGTCCCTGGACGAGGGCGTTGTGAAGCTCGACGACGGCGGCAAGACGCTGACCGCCGGCACGAGCGACCTGAAGGACGGCGCGAAGAAGCTGGCCGACGGCAACACCGAACTGGCCGAAGGCAGCAAGACCCTGGCCGACGGCAACGGCAAGATCTCCGAAGGTGCAGACACCATGCGGGCCAGCACCACGGCGCTGACCCCGGGCGAAATCTTCACCTCCCCGAAGATCCTGGCCGTACTCATCCCGCTGCTCCTGCTGCTGGTTCCGATCGGCATGCTGATCGCCGGCACCCGCCGCGGCAACCAGCACTAAGGTCCGGGCAGCACCGCATCACCTCGCATCACTGAGAAAAGGGCAGGTACCGCAGCCGCGGCACCTGCCCTTTTCCGTGCCCGGGAAGGCTGCCCGAAAAGGCTCCCGGGAAATGTCCTAGCGGTTCAGCTCGGCGGAGATCCGCTCCACGGCTGCGCGCAGCAGCGGCACCGCACGGTCCGCGAAGGCTTCATCCACCCGCGAGACAGGCCCCGAGACGGAAACCGCCGACGGCGTGGGCGCGTTGGGGACAGCCATGGCGAAGCAGCGCACCCCGAGTTCCTGTTCCTGCTCGTCCACGGAGTACCCGCGCTCCCGGATGCCTGCCAGATCCGCCAGCAGCGCATCGACGCTGCCCAGGCTGTGACCGGTGGGGGTGGGCATGCCCGCCCTGCCCACGATGCTCCGCACCTGTTCATCCGGCAGCTGCGCCAGGATCGCCTTGCCGACGCCGGTGTCATGGGTATGCACCCGGCGGCCGACTTCCGTGAACATCCGCATGGAATGCCGTGAGGGAACCTGGGCCACATAAACCACCATGTCGGCGTCGAGCACTGCCATGTTTGACGTCTCGCCCAGATCGTCCGCGAGGCCCTTGAGCTGCGGCATCGCCAGCGCACCGAGCTGCAGGTTGGCGCCTTCCCCGAGCCGGATCAGCTTCGGCCCGAGGGCGTAACGCCGGTTGGGCAGCTGCCGGGCGTAGCCCCGGCCCACGAGGGTGCGCAGCAGCCGGTGGATGGTGGGCAGGGGCAGGGAGGTGGAGGCGGCAAGTTCGCTCAGCGTCACTGCCCCGCCGGCGTCGGCAATCAGCTCCAGCAGTTCAAAGACCCGTTCCACTGACTGCACGCCGGATCCGGCGGCCCGTTCAGCCATGATTGCCCCTCCCCACGAATTGCCCCCACTTTATCGCAGAGCGGAAAACTTCTTCCTTATTTGGGCCTGACTGAACGGCGTCAGGCGGACATTCCGGATCCGGCGTCGGACCCCGTTTCGGCCGGCAGCGCGGCGGGGTGCAGCGTGACGCAGATGGCTCCGGAGCGGGTGGTCTGCGGCCGGGAGACGCTGTAGGAGGCGGCCTCGCGGATGTCTTCGAAGAGCCGCTTGCCCTGGCCCACCACCACCGGGAAAATCAGCAGCCGGTACGCGTCCACCAGCCCGGCCGCCGCCAGCGCCTGCACCAGCTGATAGCTGCCATGCACCTGGAGTTCGCCGCTGCGCCGGGACTTCAGCCGTTCCACGCTCGAGACCAGCTCCCCTTCGAGCAGATGCGTGTTGTGCCAGGGCGCCGACGGCATTGCGGTGGAGACCAGATACTTCGGCAGTCGGTTCAGTGCTGTGGCAATGAAGTCCCCGGGTTGGTTCGCGGCCTCCCAGTAGGGCTGCATCATGTCGTACGTGTTGCGCCCGAGCAGCAGTGCATCGGCCATGGCGTACCACTCGGAGACAATCTGCTCCAGGTCAGGATCAGCAAGCGGAGTCAGCCACCCGCCGCCGGTGAAACCGCCGGACGGGTCTTCCTCCACGCTGCCCGGAGCCTGCATCACGCCGTTCAACGTCAGAAAAGTGTTGACCGTCAGCTTCACCGAGCACCCCGTTCCTAGGTCCCCCTGCTTCTAGGTTCGGCCCGGCATCCGGGGGTGTCAACGGTCCCGGGCAACGCCCGGGACCGGAGCACCGCTTAGGCCCAGGTGTGCGGAGCGGGGCGGCGGGTGCTCGGCAGCGCGACGGCGGCACGCCAGTCGTTGATCCACTCCGGCAGTTCCAGGTCCGACGGCGGGACGGCACCCACGGCCTCGAAGATCTCCTCGTTGCTCACCGGGCCGCTCTTGGATACCAGACGGGTGCAGATGACCGCGCTGGCATAGATCTCGCCGTCCGCCACCATGCGCTGCTCAATGTAGATGGCCCGTTCATCGAACCCGATGACCCGGGTTTCAATGCTGTACTGCTGGTGCAGCTGCAGGGATTTTCGGAAGCTGATGGTTTCGTTGTTCGCCACCGGGCTCCAGCCGCGCTTTTTCATGATGTCCCAGACGCCGCTGCGGACCAGCAGGTCGAAGCGGCCCAGGTCCATCATCGAGAAGTACATGCCGTTGTTCAGGTGCATCGCAAAGTCGATGTCGGTGACGAGGACCTTCGCGGGCACTGAGGAGGTCTCGAAGAAGCCCAGCTTGGGCCGGCGTCGGGCGCGGAACAGGGTCAGGATGGTGCGCAGAATGAGGTGCATGCCCGCTATATTACCGCTCAGTAACTTAGTGTCGAGGTGCGCCGCGGAGTTTTCTTTTCCCGGTCCGCTCCGCGCGAACCGGTGCCGGACTCCGCGGCGCCGTCCGTCAGCGCCAGGGCTGGACCATGGCCTTGAGTGCGCCCGGTTCCTGCCCGGCCTCGAGCGCCTCCCGCACCTGGCCGAGCCCGAACTCATGGGTGACCAGCACGTCCAGGTCCACCTTGCCCTCTGCCACCAGCGAGATCGCCGTCGGCCAGGTGTTGGCATAGCGGAAGACGCCGGTGAGCCAGATTTCGCGGTTCTGGATGACGCCGACCGGCAGTTCGACGTCCTCGGCGCCCATGCCCACCAACACGGCCCGTCCGCCCGGGGCCACCGCCCGGATGCCTGCGCGGACCGCGCTGGGAGCTCCGGACGCGTCAATGAACGCATCCACGCCCAGCCCGTCCACTTGCTGGGAGGCATGCACGGTGTGCGTGGCTCCGTGCCGGGCGGCGAAGTCCAGCCGGTCCTGCGCGATGTCACTGATGTACACGGCGCTGGCACCGAAAGCGCGCGCCACCTGGGCAATGATCACGCCGATCGGCCCGGCTCCGGCTATCAGGACCCGCTGTCCGGGCCCGACGCCGGCCTTCCGGCAGGCCCAGATCCCCACCGACAGCGGCTCCATCAGGGCCGCGGCTTCGTCCGAGACGGTGTCCGGGACTGCGTGGGCGAAATCGGACTCGATCGCCACGTATTCGGCAAAGGCACCGTCGACCGGCGGGGTGGCGTAGAAGGCCATGTCCGGGCACAGGTTGTAGCGGCCCTGCTTGCACTGCCCGCAGCGGCGGCAGGGTTTCTGCGGTTCGATGGACACGCGCTGGCCGATCCGCTCCGGGTCCACGGCGGTGCCGACGGCGGCAATGGTCCCGGACGCTTCGTGCCCGAGCACCAGCGGCTCCTCCACGACAAACTGCCCGATCCGCCCGTGCCGGAAGTAGTGCACGTCGCTGCCGCAGACACCGACGGCGGCCACCCGGACCAGCACCTCGTTCGGCGCCGGCTGCGGAAGCGGGCGTTCATCGACGGAGAGCTGGTTGGAGGCGTGGCTGTCGGTACCTTCACCCCCGGCGGCCGGGACGCGCAGGACCGAGACGCGCATGCTGTCCGGAAGCTCCGGCGTCGGCGTCGCGGCTGGGCTGGTGGAAAGTGACATAAGGGTTCCTCTTCGTTGCGGGTCCGCGGGCATGGCGTCCCGGCGTACTGAGGACTCTAGTCCGGCGCGGCACTACCTGTCCTTAACGGCGCCGGACCAACCCCCTGTCCCGTTGCCGCCGGCCGCGTTACCTTTTCTGCATGCACACCCTCGTTGTTCTGTTCCGGCAGCCGCGGGACCCGGCTGCCTTCCGCCGGCACTACCGCAACGTACACCTGCCGCTGGTGCGCAACATTCCCGGCCTCCGCGAGCTGCGGGCTTCCGAGGAGCTGAGGTCGGCGGAGGAGCAGCCGCCGTATTTTGCACTGTTTGAAGCCGATTTCGACGACGAATCGGCCATGCAGGAGTCCCTGACCACCGCCGAGGGGCAGGCCGCCAACGCCGATATCCCCCGTTTCGCGACCGGCGGGCTGACCGTGTTCACCTACCGGAACTAGCCGCCGGCGTCTTCCACCGGCCCGGCAATTCAGTCGTCGTCGCCCGGCGCCGCCCGGAAACCGCGCTGCTTGGCGTCCATCCACAGCACCACGTCCATGGCCCGCAGCCGGGAAACCCGGACCGGCAGGGCCGCCCGGTCCTGGACAGCATCGAGTCGCCGGGCCAGTTCCCGGTCATTGTCGGTGAGCAGCGCATGCCACTCCTCCCACTGCGTGAGGGAAGTACCCGCCCCGATGCTGCGGGCGACCATCGAATCCCAGATCGGAATCAGTTTCGGCCGCTTGCGGGCCAGCAGCTTGCTGGTTTTCATGGGACCCATCTTCCATTGCCCGCCCCGGTAGCCCCGGAACACTTCCCAGAGCAGCCATGCCGGGCTGTCCTTGCCGAGGACGTGGACGTATTCGACGCCGGTAACGTCCGCCAGCTCCAGGTTCACCGGAATCAGTTCCAGCAGCTCGCCGATCTCCGGGGCCTTGGTCTCGAGCAGCCCCACCACCGCCGGTCCCTTGATTTCCTCGCCGAGCAGGGCCAGGGCAACCAGGTCATCGGCGGTGATCCGGTTGGCGGCCCCCGGGGAGTCTCCCCCGCCGGCCCACGTGTCGAACCTTGCCCCGGTCCGCACATGCCCGGAGGTCAGTTTCTGCGTGTAGTAGCGGTGCAGCAGGCCGGCGGCGTCGTCGACGTGGCCGGCGTCGAGGATGGCTGGAAGGTCCACGGTGTCCACCTCACTCGGGAGCGGTAATCAGGCCCTTCTCGACCATCCAGTCGAAGGCGACGTCGGCAGGCTCCTGGCCGTAGACGTCTACGGCAAGGTTCATCTTGCGCAGTTCTTCGTCCGTAAGCAAAGGGGACACCTGCGCGAAGATGTCTACCAGCTCCGGATATTCCTCCAGCGCCTCGGTATTGAAGACCGGCGCGGCGTTGTAGGCAGGGAAGTAGGCCAGATCATCCTCGAGCACGGTCAGTCCCAGCGAATCGATCCGTCCGTCCGTGGCAAAGACCTCGCCGAAGTTGCACTCCCCGGCGTCGGTCGCCGAATACACGGCACCGGTGTCATAGATGCCGATATTGGCGTCCGGCACGCCGTTGGGCGCCCCGCGCGGTATGCCGTACTTTTCCAGCAGCGGGTTCATGCCGTCCGGACGCGAATTGAACTCGGCCTCGAGGCAGAACGTGCGCTCCTCCACCGGCAGGTTGGCGATATCGGAGATGCTGTCCACGCCCAGTTCCTCGGCCGCTTCGCTGCGGATGGCCATGGCGTACGTGTTGTTCAGCGGCGCCGGATCGCCCCAGGTGACGCCGTTGGCAAGGTCCGCGTCATGCACGGCTTGCCATTGTTCCTGCTTGTCCGGGATGCCTTCGCTCTGGCCGAGGTAGGCGATCCATCCGGTGCCGGTGTATTCCCACGTCATGCCGGCCTGCCCGGACAGGAGCAGCTCCCGGGCCGGCTGGCTGCCGGGCACGTTGGTCAGGTCGGTGACGTCGAAGCCGGCTACCTTGGTGGCCAGCACCGCGATCTTGCCCAGGATGAGCTGTTCGGTGAAGTTCTTGCTGGTGACGGTGAGTTTCGCGTCGTCGGGCAGGCCCTCGACGGGCTGGATCAGCCCGGGGTCCGCCTCCGGCACGTAGGAGGCTGCGGGCTGCAGTCCGCAGCCTCCAAGCAACAGGCCGGCGGCGGCGGCTCCTGCGGCAGCGAGGCGGACGCGTGCGTTTGGCTGCTTTTTCATTAGAGTCCCTTCGGCCGGGCGACGTGCTCGACCAGGCGCCCGATCCAGTCGACCACCAGGGCCAGCAGCGCCACCAGCAGGGCTCCGGCCACCAGCACGGTGGTCAGGTTCAGGTTCACGCCGGTGGTGATGAGGATTCCCAGCCCGCCGCCGTTGACGAAGGTGGCCAGGGTGGCGGTGCCTACCAGGAGCACCAGGGCGGTCCGGACGCCGGAGAGCATCACGGGCACCGCGAGCGGCAGTTCCAGCCGGAACAGCACCTGGGCGTTGCTCATGCCGACGCCGCGGCCGGCCTCCACGATGCGCGGGTCCACCTGCTGCAGGCCCACCATCGTGTTCCGCATGACCGGCAGCAGGGCGTAGACCACCAGCGCACCGATGGCAGCCCGGAAGCCGAACCCGACCCAGAAGGCCAGCAGCACCAGCAGCCCGATGGCCGGCGCCGCCTGGCCGATGTTGGCCAGCGCCATGATCGGTCCGGTGACCCGGCGCATCCGTCCGCGGGTGAGCAGCACGCCCAGCGGGATGGCGATCACCAGCACGATCACCGCGGACACCCCGGTGAGCAGGAGGTGCTGGACGGTGTAGTCCCACAGTGCTGCAGGGGCCAGGGTGGTGCGCTCGGTGACGCTGAGCTCGGCGGTGGTCAGCCAGAGCATCAGGAGCCCGAAGGCCACCGCGATGCCGGCCAGCTGCAGCAGCAGCGGCCGCCAGGATGTCGGGCCGGCGCCGCTTTCGGCTTCGGTCCGGGCCTGGGCGGCCGTGGAAACGGCGGTCATCGGGTGCCCTGGCCGGCGGCAGCACCGGCGTCGTCCTGCACCGCCGCCTGCGCGTCTGTCTCTGTGCCGCGTCGGATGCCGCCGCTGTTGAGGCCCACAGGGGCGCCGGAGGAGCCCTGCTGCGCGGCGTCGTTCGCTGCGGTGATCGCTTCCATCACGGTCTGGACGGTGACCAGGCCGAGGAACCGGTCCCGCGGACCCGTCACCAGTGCGGCGCCCGTGCTGGAGACCAGCATGGTGTCCAGCGCGTCATTGAGCGTGGAATGCTCGCTGATCACCGGAAGCTTGGCATCAACGGCGTCCGTGTGCCGGTCCAGGCGGCTGAGCTGGCGGCGGGAGAGCCACTGGATGGGCCGCTCCCGTTCGTCCAGCAACACGGCGTTCTGCTCGCCGGCGCCCTGCAGGCGGGAGAGCGTGTCGCTGGCAAGGTCGCCGACGACGGCGGTAATCGGGGACGCCAGCTCCACCTCGTTCACGCGGGTCAGGGTGAGCTGCTTCAGGCCCGCGCCGGAGCCGATGAAGTTCTCCACGAACTCGTTGGCGGGGTTGGCCAGGATCCGTTCCGGGGAGTCGTACTGGACCAGCTGGGCGCCCTCGTCGAAGATGGCGATCCAGTCCCCCAGCTTCACCGCTTCGTCGAAGTCATGGGTGACGCAGACGATGGTCTTGTGCAGCTCGGACTGGATGTGCAGCAGTTCGTCCTGCAGCCGCTGGCGGGTGATCGGGTCCACGGCGCCGAACGGTTCATCCATGAGCAGCACGGGCGGATCGGCGGCCAGCGCACGGGCCACCCCCACGCGCTGCTGCTGCCCGCCGGACAGCTCCTTCGGGTACCGGTCCCGGTACAGGGCCGGATCCAGGGAGACCAGTTCGAGCAGTTCGTCCACCCGGGCCTGGATGCGGTCCTTGTCCCAGTTGAGCATCTTGGGGACGACGGCGATGTTCGCCGCCACGGTCATGTGCGGAAAGAGCCCGCCGGCCTGGATGACGTAGCCGATCCCGCGGCGCAGCTGGTCGCCGTCGATCCCGGTGACGTCTTCGCCGTCGAGGATGATCCGTCCGCTGGTGGGCTCGATGAGCCGGTTGATCATCTTCAGCGTGGTGGTCTTGCCGCAGCCCGACGGGCCGACCAGCATCACGATGCTGCCCCGCGGAATCTCCATGGTCAGGCCGCCGACCGCCGGCTTGTCCTGCCCGGGGAAGCGCTTGGTGACGTCTTCGAGCAGGATGCCGGTGGCGGTGGCTTTGGCGCCGGTGGTTGGGGAAAGAGTCTCAGACACGGATACCTCGCGGGGTTGTGAGCCGGCCGAGGCCGACCAGGAGAAGGTCAAGGATCAGGGCCAGCAGGATGACGCCGACGACGCCGACCACCACGGACTCGAGGGAGTTGGCCCCGCCGAGGCGGGACAGGCCGGTGAAGATGAAGCCGCCCAGTCCCGGGCCGAGGGCGTAGGCCGCGATGGCGGCAATACCCATCACCATCTGGGCGGACACGCGCACGCCGGCAAGGATGACCGGCCAGGCCAGCGGCAGTTCGATGCGCAGCAGCGTGCGCAGCCGGCTCATGCCGACACCGCGGGCGGATTCAACAACGGTCGGGGAAATCCCGGCCAGGCCCACCACCGCGTTGCGCAGGATGGGCAGGGTGGCATAGAACGCCACCACGATCACGGCCGGCACGGCACCGAACCCGAAGGGTGCGATCAGCAGGCCGATCAGGGCGAAGGACGGCAGCGTCAGGCCTACCGCGGAGACGCCGTTGGCCACTCCGCTGAGGGTCTTATTGCGGTAAACCAGGGCCGCAATAACCACGGCAATGACCGTGGCCAGGATCAGGCACTGGACAACTAGGCTGAAGTGCTGCCATCCGGCGAACAGGATCTGCTGATACCGGTCCGCCACGAATTCCCACACATCAAGACCTCTTCACTTTGGTTACGTATGTTTCTTGTCGCCGCCCGGCGCTTGGTGTCCGTGTTTGGTGTCGGAGTTTGGTGTCCGAGTTTGGTGTCCGGGTTTGGTGTCCGAGCGAAAACTACCCAGCAACCTTACCGTTACCTGCTTCACAAAGCGCTCCGAGAAGCTCCAAACCCGTACAACGTGATGTTTTTGCAACAGGCGGGCGGGGCCTGGGGGCGGGTGGGGGCCGGCGAGTGGGCCGGCTTCCGGGCCTTCGGAGTGCGGGCTTGGGGGCCTTCGGAGTGCCGGCTTCCCGATAGGCCTCACCTTCTGTACAGCTGATGCTGTCCGCCGCAGCCCCAGGCCGCATCAGCTGTACAGAAGGCAGCACCGATGGGCCAGCCCAACTGGATTCCCACACTCTCTGGGACCCTTGTGGCAGCTGTTGTCACACCAGGAACAGGAGCACCACTGGGCGGGATTTTCTGTGGCGGTTCAGCGGTTGGACCGGTTCATAGTGCAGTAGGTGCCCCCTCACCGGCCCGCGGGCAGCATCTACTGCACTATGAACGTGCGGGCGGCGTCGGTTGTACAGATAACGGGGCTAAGCCTCGTCCGGTGTACAGATAACGGGGTTATTCGGCCGGCATAAGCCCGTTATCTGTACACCGGATTTACGGCAACCGATTCTTCGCGCCCCGGCGAAGATGATCCCTGCGCAGCGGGCGACGAGGACCCCTGCGCAGCGGGCGGCGTCCGGTCAGTGCCGGAAACCGAAACGCCCATCGACAACGTCCGGCAGGGCAACCACACCCTGGCGGCCGGGCCTCGGAAGCCCGCGCTGCTTCCGCACTTTCGCGGCCCGGAATTCCTTTCGCGTCGCCGCGGCGAGCCGGAAAGAACAACCGAGCATCACCGCAACGAGAATCGCCGCGAGGACTCTCAAGATCCAGTCGTCTGACGGGAAAAGGCCAACACCGGCGAAAAAGAGAATGAATACGGCATACATGATGAGGAGGATCACCCCCCGCACCCAGGAAGTGGGGTGATCCGACGGCGGAGCACCGTCGGGTCGGAACCCGAGTTCATCCGAGGCGTAGCTCTGCAGATTGCCAAACTCCGTCCGATGAAGGAATCGCTTCTCCCCACGGGCCAGGAGCCGCCGGTGCTCTGCGAACACTTCCTCGTCGGTGAGCAGCCTGTTCATTGTCATTCGTCCCCCATCGTTGTCTGCGTTAAGTTATTCGATCCGGATTTCCGCCGGCAGGCGATGCTGCCGAGCTGCTCTCAGGCGGCGTCAGCCGTACGGAAGGCGGCGTTTCCTGGGATTTCCCAATCACTGTGCGGCCAGCTGTTGTCACACCGGAAGCAGGAGCCCCATTAGGTGGGTATGTCTACGCGATTCATGGGCCCGCACGCGTTCATAGTGCGGGCGGCGCCGGTTGTACAGATACCGGGGCTTCTCCGCGCCGGTTGTACAGATACCGGGGCTTCTCCGTGGGGATAACCCCGGTATTTGTACAACAGACGCACGCTGAGAGCTAAGCCTCTTCGTCTTCGCCGGCCGGAGGCTGGGGCACTCCGCCGCCGGTGCCGTGCATCCACAGGACCACGTCCATGACGCGGAGCCGGGAAACGGGGTGTGGGAGCTCTGCGCGGCGCTGGATTTCATCGAGGTGGAGGGCGAGGGCGCCGCCGTCCTGGGTGAGCGCCTCGTACCAGTCATCCCACTGGGTCAGGGAGCCCTTCAGCTTCGTCTCGTTCTTCACCACTGAGTCCCAGATGGGGATCAGTCGGGGACGCTTCCGGGCCAGCAGCTTGCTCGCCTTGGTTGGTCCAATCCCCCATTTTTCCTTCTTCTGAAGATCCTTTCCGCGGAGGATGTTCCAGAGCTGCCAGGCCGGGCCATCTTCACCGAGGAACTTCTCCACCTCGTCGCGGCTGAGGGCCGTCAGGTCCAGATCAACGGGGATCTGGGCAAGCAGTGCGGTGATGTCTTCGCAGCGCGTCTCAAGGATGCCAATGGAAGCTCTCGGGGAAAAGCGGACGGAGAGGAACGAGGCGGCGAGCATGTCATCGGCCGTGATGGTGTTCACGACGTCGGGTGCGTCTCCACCTCCGGCCCAGGTGTCGAACCGGGCCCCGGTGCGGACCCGACCCTTGGAACCGAGCTGGGTGTAGTAGTTGCTGAGCAGCGTGACTGCATTGTCGGTCTGTTCTTCAGTGAGTATTTCCGGAATGTGCACGGCGTGAGTCCCCCAGTAGTTGGCAGGGCAGCGGCCGCTCCCCCAGTCCGTTGATAGTACAGAAGCGACCCCTGCGGATCCCGCAGGGGACGCTTCTCGACTCGCCCTGGTGCCTCAGCACCTCAGATTCCGTCGGTCGGTTGAGGCCGGTCCGGGCCTGGTGAACGGC
Organism: Arthrobacter sp. zg-Y1116; assembly: GCF_024385485.1. Classification (NCBI taxonomy): domain Bacteria; kingdom Bacillati; phylum Actinomycetota; class Actinomycetes; order Micrococcales; family Micrococcaceae; genus Arthrobacter; species Arthrobacter sp. zg-Y1116. The sequence goes on from NZ_JANFLR010000001.1 coordinate 789,561, forward strand.
TCGGCTACTTTTCGCCAACAACCTCAACGGTCACGTTCATGCCGTCATCCGGGTGGTAGTTCCAAAAGGTGGAGAACTCACCCCATTGAGCAGTTTGAGTTCCGTCCAGTGCCCGGGTATTCCCCAACCTGCTGCTCACACTGTCAGGCATATCAATGGCGGCCAGCACACATTGGATATCTGCGAATTCGGCTCCATAACCGAAGGTCTCGTTACCCTGACCGGACATCGTCAAGCTCTGCCCCTCGTCGCCAAGGGCGATACCCGACTGGTCCGTGAGATCGCAGAGCTCCACAGCGTCAACCAGAGCGGTGGAGTTGGAGGGCAAGTCAATCTGCGCGAGCAGGAGCCCAGCACCCAGACCGACAACAAGCCCAGCACCGGCGAACAATGCGTAGTTCCGCCGGGACGGCGGCAACTGGACGGTAGGCGGGTACGGCGTCATACCGAACGGCAGTGCCGCGGGATTCACCGGTCCGGTCCCGGACTGCGCGGGCGGCCCGGACTGTGCTGGAGGGGCTGGAGGCAGCGGCGGCATAGGCTTCATCCGCGCACTCTCCGTGCTGTCGGCGGGGTTCTGCGGACCCGGGTTCGTTGCGTCTTCCTGCGTCATTACTGCTTCTCCCACTTGCCGCATCGGCTGGACTTGAAGTCCTGGCCCTCGGACAGGGTGACGGTGGGACGGCCTCCGCCTGGCAGATCGTTTTGCAGGATGTCGTCACCGTTCGAACCGCTTCTGTAGATTCCCCAGTAGCAGCTGGAGCCGACGTCGGCCGCGGTTGTATACGTCCCCGGCGAAACGTTGGTGCCCACCGTCCAGGTGCCGTCGCTGATGGTGTCGGCTGCCTTCTGCTTCTCCGCGGCGGTGACGGCAGATTCGCGCTTTTCCACATCGGCCTCGGCCTTTGCGGCAGCTTCTTCCCGCTCCCCTACCTTCAGCTCCCGGGCGTATATGCCGCTGGAGAGCTTGTTGTAGTCCTCCTTCATGACGTTGTAGTCGTCCTGGGACTTCTCGAGCATCGACTGGCGCTGCGCCGATTCTTCCGAGAGCGCGATGTATTCCTCGCTCCGGGTCGGGTCGGTCAGGAAATGTCCACCTACAGCGCCGCCGGCAAGCAGTACGACGCCGGCGGCCGCTAGCCAGATCCGTGCGGCTTTACGCTTCGCCACCTGTCGGTCCACCAGTGGTTTGTCCACAGGGTTCGTGGCCGTGCGCCGGTCTCCTCGTGCTTTCCTACCCCGCGGGGACGCTGGGGTATCGGCATCCGGCGCAGGTGGCGGAGGAGGTACTGAGCCGACAGTAAGCATCTCTGCGGTTTCTGGTCCTCCAACCGGTGGCTGCTCCGGGGTGGACTGACTGGCGTGCTGCTGCGACATTCGTGGGTCTTTTCGCTGGTGCGGATCGAGGCGGGTGTGCACACCGCCGCCGCACGCGCGACCGCTTTCGGGTGCACGCCCCTATATACATTCGGCAGGCGAGACCCATCTGTAAGGGAAAGGCACTTTAACCCCGAACCCTGTCCCCTAGAGTGATCGCCATGGACTCCCCACCGCAGTTTGCCGTCATTGCATTCGCTGCCCTCGCAATATGCGCCGGTCCGGTCCTGCTCACGGCGGGCATCCTCGCATATTCCGGCCGTTGGACGTCCTGGGCAGGTCCGTCCAGTTACCCTTCAACGGCAAAGCACTCCCGGCTGGGATTCATGATGTTCTGGGCGGGGCTGCCCATGACCGCGGTGGACATTCTCCTCGGACTGGAGGTGCTCGGCGTGGACCCCGGTGTGACGCGTGGGCTCATGCTGGCTCCCGCCGTGTTTTGCATGACCGTGGTGATGATCCATATCTACTTCCTGCCGAAGTTCCTCCGACCCCTCCTGCTGCCGCGGTGGTATCGGGAGTGGGAGGCGGCCCAATTCGAGCTCGAGGAACGGAACGAGGAACGACGCCGGGCACGGCGCTCCCGCCGTCGGGACAAACGGCGGCGGGAGAAGGAGAAGGCCCGGCTGCTGCAGGCGAAGGCGGCGGCTCGGGAAGAGAAACGCCGCGCCAGGATGCAACAGGCCGCGCCCTGACCCGCCGGGTTAGCCCTTCAGCGCCGCCCGCAGTTCCTTCCACGCCCCGGTGGACCACAGCGCCCACAGCACCAGCGGCGGCTGGAAGAACAGCCGCACCAGCCGGGCGCGGTCCGAATCCAGGCCGAACGCGTCCGTGTGGGTGACGTACTGGGAAATGTTGCCCGGGAAGATCGCAATGAAGAACGCAGCGGCGGCCAGCCCAACCGGCACCCGGCGTTTCCGCAGCAGGATCAGCGCCGCGCCCAGGCTGATTTCGGCCACGCCGGAGAGCAGCACCACGGCATCCTCGTTCAGCGGAACCCAGTCCGGCACCTGGGCCTGGAATTCCTGCCGGACGAAGGTCAGGTGCGAGGTCCCGGCGAAGGCCAGGAACGAACCGAGGGCAACGGCGCCGATGCGGCGGGGTTTCGACGTCGGCGGCGCGGGGCGGGAGGCAAGGGCAAGGACCTTCGAGATGGCAGACATGGTCCCGACGCTAACACCCCTGCCCGGGCCGGGGCAGGGGCGCAGTCAACGGCAGCTCAGCCCAGCTCAAGTCAGCCGGTTGTAGGCCAGCTGCGCCAGAGCGGCCGCCTGGTCCCCCAGCACCGAGTCGTCAAAGACCACGCGCGGTGAATGGTTCCAGGCAGCGGTGACCGGATTGACCGACGGCGGCGTCGCACCGAGGAAGATGAAGGTCCCGGGGACCTCGTTGAGCACCAGGGAGAAGTCCTCCGATCCCATCAGCGGGTCACGGGATTCCAGCACCCGGTCCTCGCCGAAGATCTCCCGCAGCCCGGTGACGGCTTCCCGGGTCCGGTCAGGATCGTTGCAGGTAACGGGGTAGCGGATGGTGAAGTCCACCTCCGCACTGCAGCCGTGCGCGGCGGCAATGCCCTCGGCGAGCGCCTTGGACTCCACGATCACCCGGTCCAGGGATTCCTCCGAGAGGGTGCGGACCGAGGCGCCGAGGCTGGCCGTATCCGGAATGACATTGATTGCCTCCCCTGCGGAAAGCTGGGTCACGGTGAGCACGATCGGGTCGAAGGCGGAAAACCGGCGCGTGGCCATGGTCTGCAGCGCCGTCGCGATTTCGGTCAGCGCGGGCACGGGATCAATGGCTGTCTGCGGCTGGGAGCTGTGCCCGCCGGAGCCCTTCACTGTGATCCGCAGTTCGTTCGCGCCGGCCATCAGCGTGCCGGGCTTGGTGCGGAAGACTCCCAGCGGTCCGGGCCGGACGTGGATGCCGTAGGCGGCTACGGGACGTTCCCCGGCGGCGTCGAGCACCCCCTCGTCGAGCATCAGGCTTGCACCGTCGTGGCCCTCCTCCCCCGGCTGGAACATAAAGATCACGTTGCCGGAGAGGTCCTGCTGCTGGGCGCAGAGCAACCGGGCGGCCCCCACCAGGCCCGCGACGTGCAGGTCGTGCCCGCAGGCATGCATGGATCCGTTGGTGGAGGCATAGTCCAGATCGGTCAGTTCGCTTACCGGCAGCGCGTCCATGTCCCCGCGCAGCAGGACGGTGGGACCGGGCTCGGCGCCGCGCAGCACGGCGACCACGGAGGTGGTCTTCACCCCCAGGGTGATTTCCAGGTCCAGCCCTTCGAGGGCGGCGAGGACCTTTTCCTGCGTCCGGGGCAGGTTGATCCCGGTCTCCGGATCCAGGTGCAGCTCCCGCCGCAGGGCCACCAGATCAGGCAGGATCGCCTGTGCTTCCTGTACAAACATGCTTGAAGTCCTGTCATCTACGCTGATGGCCGGCTGCCGTTCGGACTGCCGCTACCTACGCAGTAAATCACTCCTTTCGCTCCAGCACAGGGGGGACGGCCCCAACCGCACCGGTTCCGGCCCGACGACGGCGGTGAACGGGGCTCCTGGCAAGGAGTGCGCTTCATCCGCCGCAGGTCGTTCATCCCTGCGGCGGACCCCCTGCCCGCGGTGCAGCTCCTAGACTGGGCAGCATGATCGAGACCATGGCCTTCGACACGGCCGACGCCGGCCCGGCACGGAACGCACGGACCCGGCCCGGCTGGCTCGCCCGGCTCCCCTGGCGCACCGGGGAGGACTGGGAACGCCCGGGACCCACCCGCACGCAGCAGCGCCACGACGTCATCGGAACGATCATCCTGCTGCTGATCTCCGCGCTCGTTATGGAGGTGAGCCGCGGCATCGGTGCCCTGGCCGGGGAAACCGGGCCCATCTGGTTCCAGCATCTGGCGCTGGCCCTGATCATCCTGCCCCTGGTGGTGCGCCGACGATACCCGGTGGCCGTCATGCTGATCTGCAGCGCCGTGTTCCTGGGCCTGGGGCTGCTGGTGCCCATGGTCGCCACACAGACGAGCTTCCAGGCGGCCTATTTCGCCTCGCTCTACACCGCCGTGGCCTGGGCGAAGGACCGCCGGATACTCTGGCTCGGCACCACCGTGGTTATTGCCGTGATGGCATTGTGGGTGATCCTTTCCTTCACCGTCTCCTCCGCCTACGACGGCATGCTGGAACGAATCATGGAGGGCGATGACTCCTACCGCGGTTTCCTGCCGCCGCTGGCGTCCCTGGCCCTCTACAACCTGGCAATCAACGCTGCCTTCTTCGGCGGGGCCATCATGTTCGGCATGAGTGCCTGGCGCAGTGCGCACCAGCGCGAACTGCTGGTCAAACAGTCCGCCCAGCTGGAACTCCAGGCGACGGAACTGGCCCGGCAGGCGGTGCTGGATGAACGGCTGCGCATCGCCCGGGAGCTGCACGACGTCGTCGCGCACCACATAGCGGTGATCGGCGTCCAGGCCGGCGCGGCCCGGCGGGTGCTGGAGAAGAAACCCGAGGCCACCGCGGGCGCCCTGCAGACCATTGAAGCCTCCTCCCGCGAAGCAGTGGAACAGATGCGGTCCCTGCTGGGCGTACTCCGCGCCGGTGAGGAACCGGGGTCGGAGTCCGACGGCGGCGCGCGGCGCACCCCGGAGCCCGGCCTGGCGGACCTCCCGGCCCTGGTGGCGGAGCACGAGCAGTTGGGCCTGTCCGTGTCATATCACCGGTCCGAAGATGTACCCGGCTCGCTGGACCGGGTCCCCGCACCGCTGGGCCTCTCGATTTACCGCACCGTCCAGGAGTCCCTCGCCAACGTCCGCCGGCACTCCACCGCAGGCTCCGCCGTCGTCGCCCTCCGCACGGGCACCACGGGGACCGGCAAGAGCTGGGCGGAGGTGGAGACCGTGGACAACGGCCGGCCGCGCACCGGCAGCACCGCCGGCTCCGGGTTCGGCATCCGGGGCATCCGGGAACGGGCAGACCTGCACGGCGGCACCACCGAAATCGGACCGCGGTCCGGCGGCGGCTGGCGCGTCCGGGTCCGGTTTCCGCTCCATTGACCGTTACCGTGGTTGCCGAAGGCCGCATGCTGCGGGCCGGCAGAACTCCTTCGAAAGGGAAAACGTAAGTAATGGAACCGATCCGGGTCCTGCTGGCTGATGACCAGGCCCTGCTGCGGGCAGGCTTTGCCATGATGCTCTCCGTGGAGGACGAAATCGAGGTGGTGGGCCAGGCCGCCAACGGCGCCGAGGCGGTGGCATTTGCTGCGGCACACCCCGTGGACATCATCCTCATGGACGTGCAGATGCCGGTCCTGGACGGGATCCGGGCCACCGAGCAGGTAGTGCAGGCCGGCACCGCGAAGGTCATCATCCTCACCACCTTTGAACGCGACGACTACCTTTTTGATGCCATCAGCGCCGGCGCCAGCGGCTTCCTGCTGAAGAACTCCGATCCGGATGACCTGGTGGCGGCGGTGCACGCCGTCGCCGGCGGACACGCCCTGCTGGCACCGGAAATGACGGTGCGGGTCATCGAACGCTTCGCCCGGCAGCTGCATGCCGAGGCCGCCGGTGCCGCTGCCCTGCCAACCGGCCACCCAACCGCTGCCCCGGCCACCGCCGTCGGAACCCGCCCGCCGTCGGGGTCCGCCCAGCAGCAGAAACTCCTGGACTCGCTGACCTCCCGCGAGCGCGAAGTGCTCGTGAATGTTGCCGCGGGCCGGAGCAATGCCGAGATCGCCGCGGGGATGTTCGTGGCCGAGGCGACCGTCAAGACCCATGTCTCCAACCTGCTGAGCAAGATCCAGGTCCGGGACCGGGTGCAGGCAGTGGTGTTCGCCTATGAGTCCGGCCTCATCCTCCCGGGGGACAAGCCGGCCGCCGGCTGACCCGGGAAGGTTCCATCCCGCGGCCGATCCGCCGTGCTGCTCTTTTGCCTAAGCTCGAAGCAGAAGTTCATCACTAGGCCCGGCCTCTTCCGGGGAAGGAGCAGCACATGCTGCAGGTCCGCAATCTCACCCGACGCTTCGGGGACAAAACCGCCGTCGACGACGTCACGTTCGACATTCCGTCCGGCCGTATGACCGGCTTCGTGGGTGCAAACGGCGCAGGCAAGACCACCACCATGCGCATGGTCATGGGAGTCCTGACCGCCACGTCCGGCGAAGTGCTGCTGGACGGGTCCCCCGTGACCGCCGCCCAGCGCGCCCAGTTCGGGTACATGCCCGAAGAACGCGGCCTCTACCCCAAGCAGCCAATCATCGACCAGCTGGTCTACCTCGGCCAGCTGCACCGGATGAGCCAGTCCTCTGCCCGCCGTGAGGCAATGGAACTGCTGGACCGGTTTAACCTGGCCGACCGGAGCAAGGACAAGCTCGAATCGCTCTCCCTGGGCAACCAGCAGCGCGTGCAGATCGCCGCCTCGCTGCTGCACCGGCCTACCGCCCTGATCCTGGACGAGCCGTTCTCCGGGCTGGACCCCGTCGCCGTCGACTCCATGGTGGAGCTGCTGCGCGAACGCACCGCCGCCGGTGTGCCGGTCCTGTTCTCCAGCCACCAGCTGGACCTGGTGGACCGGCTCTGCGACAACCTGGTGGTCCTGCAGGGCGGCCGCCTTATGGCCGCCGGAACCGGCGACGAGCTTCGCGCCACGGCACCCCGTCGGCACCGCATCACGGTCTCTCCCGACGCCGGCTGGCTGCGCGAGGAAACCGGGCTCACCGTCATCGACGTCGCCGGCCCCTCCGCGCTCGTGGAGTTCGACGACGACGCCCACGCCCAGCGCACCCTGGCCGCCGCCCTCTCCCGCGGCACGGTACAGGAATTCGCCCCCATCCGTCCGTCCCTGAGCGACATCTACCGTGAGGTGACAGCATGAGCACCGCAACCCGAACCCCCGTGGCCAAGCCCGGGCGAGCTCCGGAAACCCCTGACAACACGCCCGCCTGGGCCATCGTGACGCTGCGCGAAGTCATGGTCAAGATGCGCGACCGCACCTACCTGCTCTCCACGCTGGTGACCCTGCTGCTGATCGTGGGCGGCGTCCTCTTCAACGCCTACATGTCCTCGCGCGGTTCGGACCATACGGTGGCCGTGGCAGATTCCGCCGCCGCCGAAATCATCACCGCTGCGGATGCCGCCGGACAGGAAGGCGACGGGAACACCTCCTTCGAAGCCGTAACGGCAGACTCCCCCGAGGCTGCCCTGCAGCTGGTCCGCGACGAGGAGGCCGATGCCGCACTGATCCAAGCGGAGAACGGCAGCTGGACCCTGACCGGAAAGGACGAAATCGGTTCCGGGATCCGCGGGCCGGTCTCCGAGGCCCTGACAAGCTATGTCCTCAGTGCCAACGCCGCAGCGGCCGGCACAACGGCGGCGGAACTGACCGCCGGCAGCGAGCTGGAAGAAGCGCTGCTGGAAGGCAACGCCGAGCAGGCCGGGATCGCCGCCGTCGTCGGCTTCGCGTTCAGCTTCCTCTTCTATATGGCCACCATCATTTTCGGCATGGCGATTGCCACCTCCGTGCTGGAGGAGAAGCAGAACCGGGTGGTGGAAATCCTGGCTACCGCCATTCCCATCCGCCAGCTCCTTTACGGCAAGGTGATCGGCAACACCGTCCTGGCCGTGGTGCAGCTGGCACTGTACGGCGGGGCAGCCCTGCTGGCGCTGAACCTGACCGGAACGGCGGACATGGTGGGCTCCATCATTCCGGTGTCCGGCTGGTTCCTGGTCTTCTTCCTCGTCGGGTTCCTGATCCTGGCCGCCGGCTGGGCAATGCTCGGGGCCATGGCCAGCCGGTCCGAGGACCTGAACAGCAGTTCCACCCCGGTCATGGCAATCATCTTCGCCGCCCTGTTTGCCGGGATGTTTGCCAAGGGCCAGCTGCTGGTCATCGCCTCGTTCGTGCCGGTGATTTCCTCCGTGGCGATGCCCGTGCGGATGCTCAGCTCGGAGGTGCCGCTGTGGCAGACCTTCGCATCGCTGGCCATTGCGCTGGCCGCGGCCTACGCACTGTTGGGCTTTGGCGCCAAGATCTACCGGCGGGCCGTCCTGCAGAGCGGAGGCTCGCTGACGCTGCGCAAGGCCATGAAGCTGGAGCAGTAGCCCCGGCGGGGAGCATCACAGCGGCAGGCGGGGAGCATCGGCTCCCCGCCTGTTTCATTTGTGCTTTCATTTGTGCTGCAGTCAGTCCGGATATTGCCGGCGCAGTTCGGCCTTGCGGATCTTTCCGCTCGCCGTTCGGGGAAAGTCCTCGACCATCGTCACCGTGCGCGGCACTTTGTACCGTGCCAGGCGGCCGAAGAGGTGTTCCTGCACTTCCTCGGCCGTCAGCGCGTATCCCTCCCGCAGGCTGATGACCGCGCGGGGGACTTCGCCCCATCTGCTGTCCGGCACCCCGATCACGGCAACGGCAGCCACGGCTTCCAGCTCCGCAATAACCTGCTCGACCTCGGCCGGATAAATGTTCTCTCCGCCGGAAATGATCATGTCCTTCAGCCGGTCGGAGATGAACAGGTACCCGTCGTCGTCGAAATAGCCCATGTCCCCTGACCGGAACCATGCGTCGTCGGCATAGGCTTCCGCGGTGGCGTCGGGCCGGTTCCAATAGGAGCGGATGACGTTGGGTCCGGAAATCTGGATCTCCCCCACCTCTCCCGCCGGGAGCACCCCGCCGTCCGGACCCGTGATCCGAACGTCGGTGAAGAAGTGCGGCAATCCGGCGGAACCGGCCTTTTCCCTCGATCGGGCGGCCGGAAGCGCCGTGGCGCCCGGGGCCGTTTCAGTCATTCCGTAACCGTTGGAGAAGGACAGGCCGCGGGCTTCATAGGCCTCCAGGACCCGGAGCGGCACTGCGGATCCGCCGCAGGTGATGGTGGTCAGCGAGCTGATGTCCCGCTTGTCCCAGTCCGGATGCTCGCACAGCATCTGGTAGGTGGTGGGCACGCCGCTGATGTAGGTGGCTGCATACTGTTCAATCGCGGCAAGTGTGCGGCCCGGTTCGAACCGGGTTTCCAGCACCACGGTGCCGCCCTTGAGGAGCACCGGCAGCACGCCCATGTCCAGGGACGCGACGTGGAACATCGGGGAGATCATCAGTGCGACCTCCGTCCCGGACACGTCGTAGTCGACCAGCACGTTGTAGCAGTTCCAGGCCAGGTTCGCGTGGGACAGCAGGGCGCCTTTGGGCCGGCCGGTGGTGCCGGAGGTGTAGAGGATCATCGCCCCGTCGTCTCCCGCAACCGGCAGGTCCAGCCGGTCCGGCGACGCCGCGGCGATCACGGCGTCGAAATCGGACACTCCTTCTCCGCCCGCTCCGGCCGCTACCGGACCGTCGGCCGGGGCGGCGCCGTCGGCCACCTCCAGCCGAACCGTCACCGAGGTGCCGGCCGACCCCAGCTGCGCCAGCCGGGCGAGCGCACCGGTGTACACCAGTACCGAGCTGCCCGAATCCAGCAGCGCAAACTGAATTTCGGGCGGCGCCAGCCGGGTGTTCAACGGAACGAAGACGGCACCCAGCGTTCCGGCCGCAAAAAACGTCTCCAGGAATGCGGGATGGTTATCCCCGAGGAAAGCCACCCGGGAGCCGTGGTCCACGCCGGAGGCACGCAGCGCCTGTGCCAGCCGGTTGATCCGCTCGTCCAGCTCCGTGTAGCTGATGTTCCGGCCCTGGAAGACCAGTGCAGTCCGGCCGGCGGACTTCAGGTGCCGGCGGTGTATCCAGGATCCCAGCCCCTGATTCTCCATGGTGCTACTGCACCGTCATGGCATCGACGTCCGGTTCCTTTGCCACAAACTCGTACTTCAGCATGAGTGCGCCCAGGTCATCCAGCTCGTCGCTTCGAAGTTCGCCGTCGAACTCCTCCATCTTCAGGTTCTCGGCGACTGCCGCGTCCATCCCCATGAACGTCGGAAGGGTGGCGCGGACGTCGTCGACGTTGGCCTGCGCAGAGGTGAGCGTTTCGGTGACGGCATCCTTGAAGGCCGTGACGGTTTCCGCATTTTCGTCCGCATACCGGCCGGAGGTAAACGTGACCATCGTAGGCATCCCGGCGACCGCTTCCTGGTTCGGATAGCCAACCAGGACGTAGTCGGGATTGGCCAGGGCGCGGCTCAGGAAAGGCTCGGGCAGCCAGACCGCGTCCGTATTGCCTCGCTCGAGCGCGGCTTCCATATCCTGGAACGGCAGCTCGTTGAAGTTGAGCTGCTCCGGATCGGCGCCGGCCAGGGCGGCGCTTTCCATGATGGTCAGATCGCCCTGGGTATTGACCGCGTTGACGGTGGTGGTTTTGCCTTCCAGATCGGCGAAGGACGTGATCCCGGAGTCCGCGCGGGCCACCACACCGTTGATGTCATCGCCTTCGGCGAGGGAATTGGAGTACCCGGACACGATCTTCATATCCAGGCCCTTGTCCTTGGCCACCATGACCGACAGCGGGTTACCCACGGCAAAATGGATGTCGCCGGTGGAGACCGCCGGCAGCATGGCTGCCCCGCCGGTGCCGCGCTGGAGCTCGATCTCCAGCCCGTGCTTCTCGAAAATGCCTTCATCGATGCCGTACTGCATAGCCGAGGACGGCGCGATGGACAACACCCCCACCACTACCTGCTGAAGTTCACCGCTGCCGGAACTTTCGCTGCCCGACGGCGACGACTCGGCGTCGGATCCGGAGGTCGAACCGCCGGAGCAGCCCGTCAGAGCCAGTGCCAGCAGAACTCCGCCTGCCGCAGCCGTGGACAGTTTCCTGGTGATCGTGTTCCTCATGACCTACCTCTTCATTGTGGTGGTAAGAGTGGTGCCCTGGCCGTTACCCGGACCGGGCTCCCTGAACCCGTGCCGGTGGCTGGCTCCATGTCACCCCGGATCGTTGAGAATGTCAACAGTATTTGTTCCCGCATACCGGCAGCGGCCCAGGGAGCGCACAAAAAACCGGTGCGGTGGTCCGCAAAGCAGACCACCGCACCGGCGCTTGACCGTGGCCACCGCAACGCCCGACGCAACGCCCGCCGGCGAGGCGGGGGCGAGGGGCGGGGGCGGGGTGGCGGGGTATAAGCCTAGATCCCCTTTTGCATCAGGGCCGCCAGGGAACGGAACCTTTCGTTCTGTTCCAGGTCGTCCAACAGCACCGCCTCGCCGTCGGGACCGCAGAGGGGAATCCGCCAGTTCGGATACTCATCGGCGGTCCCCGGCTGGTTCTGGGTCTTTTTCTCTCCCACCAGGTCGGCCAGGGCCACGCCGAGAAGCACCGACGGCGTCTGCAGGATAAATTCGTGCAGCGCCTCCACCGTCTGCTGCACTTCCTCGCCGTGCATCTGGCCGGCCACCTGTTCGGAGGCGGATTCGGGCAGCAGCCCGCGCTGCCGGAGCGCATTCAGGACGGCTTCCTGCCCCTCACTGTCTGCCTTCCGCTCTTCCTCCACCGGACGGTTGAGCAGGCCAAGGGATTCGCGCAGGTTCACGTGTTCACCGGCCAGGTAGCCGGCGGTCGGCGGGAGGTCATGGGTGTTCACGCTGGTCAGGGCGCCCACCCGGTATTCCTCCGGATCGCGCGGGCCGTCCTCGGTCTGCTCGAACCACAGGATGGAGGTGCCCAGCACCCCGCGCTCCCCGAGGTACTCCTGGACCCACGGCTCAAAGACGCCCAGGTCCTCACCGATAACGACGGCGCCGGCCCGCTGCGCTTCCAGCGCGAGGATGCCGATCATCGCCTCATGGTCGTAGTAGACATACGCGCCCTCGCCCGGGGATCCGGCACCCTGCGGGATCCACCAGAGCCGGAACAGGCCCAGGATGTGGTCCACCCGGATGCCGCCGGCGTGCCGGAGGATGGTGCGGATCATGTCCCGGTAGGCGGCATAGCCGGAGTCGGCCAGCCGTCCGGGGTGCCACGGCGGCTGGCTCCAGTCCTGGCCGCGCTGGTTGAACATGTCCGGCGGCGCGCCGACGGAGATGCCGGAGGCCAGCACGTCGCGCAGCATCCACGCATCGGCGCCGCTGGGGTGCACGCCCACGGCGAGGTCGTGGATCACGCCGATCCCCATGCCTGCCTTCTTCGCTGCCAGCTGCACGCCCTCCAGCTGTTCGTCGCAGATCCACTGCAGCCACTTGAAGAAGTCGATGCGTTCCTGCAGCCGGGGCAGCCGGCTGATCACGTAGTCGCTGTCCGGGCCCGTGGCCTCGGCCCACTCCGGTGCGCCGGGGGCCAGTTCCTCGGCCAGGGCACACCAGCGGGCGAAGTTCTCCAGGCCCTGCCCGGCGTCGGCCTTGAAGGCGTCGAACTGTTTCTGCCGGCTCGGGCTGCGTTCCACCTGGTACACGTCCTGCAGTACGCGCAGCTTGGCCGCGTAGCTGGCGTCGCGGTCCAGTTCCGCCGCGGAGGTGTTGGCCGGGTACAGGGATCGGGCCGCCTCTTCAGCGGCCTGCCGCTGGCCGTCGGTCAGGTACGCGTATTCCGGCACGGCTTCCACCCGGATGTACAGCGGGTTGAAGAACCGCCGGGTGGTGGGCAGGTACGGGGACGGCTCAATCGGCGGGACGGGTTCCGCGGCGTGCAGCGGGTTGATCAGGACAAACCCGGCGTCGTAATCCGTGCCGGCGACGGCGGCGAGATCCGCCAGGTCGGTGAGGTCCCCGATCCCCCAGGACCGGGAGGAGCGGACCGAGTAAAGCTGGGCCTGCACCCCCCAGGCGCGCTCGGTTTCCAGCTTGTCCGCGGTGTCGAGCCGGTCAGGGGTGACCACCAGAACGGCAGTGGCGGAGATGTCGCCGCTTGCCGCTTCGAGCGTGTGCCAGCCCAGCTCCAACCCCTCGGGCAGGGGAACCAGGGTGCGTGCCACGGCCGAGCCGTCGATGTCCCGTTCCTCCTCGGGCTGCTCAGGCCAGGCGAGTTCCTGCTCTGAGCCGTCTTCCAGCCGCAGGGTCAGTTTTGCGGTGCTGCCCGGCGGCAGGTGGACGGGCACGCTGCCGGGCTTGCCCTGGCGCACGACGGCGGTCGGCGGCAGCGGGCGCTTCCAGGCGGCCGCCTTTGACTCTGCGAGGGACCGTTCCAGGTCCTGTTCCGATTCGACGGCCAGGCCCAGTGCGGAGAGGACGCTGCGCAGCGTGGAGTCGGATACCTGCTGCTCGGAACCGTCCCAGCCGGTGAAGGTGGTGGCTACCTTGTGAAAGTCGGCAAGCTGGCGGAGGAGGCCGGCGGCGTCCGGATCAGGGCGGGCGGACGGGGCTTTTGGCTTTTCACTCATGGAACCAATCTATGGCCCGCAGGACAACGCCGCACGTTCTTCCATCGCTGGCAGCGAACGTACCGCTAAGGGCGTTCCTGCGTCAGGCGCCAGTTGTCCTGGAACTCCGGATGGTCCTCGTGCACGGCGGCGAGGGCGGACAGCGCCAACGTGGTCCACTCCAGCTCCTCACGGAACTGGGGATCGTCGTCGGGGTCCACGACCATGCGTGAAAGTGCATGGCGGCGGGCACCTCCGATGATCTCGATGAGCATGAGCTTGGTTTCGCATTCCTTCAGCAGCCGCTCCTCATACCAGCGGTCCGAGAGCGAAACGTCGGAAGATGCCAGTAGTTTGCGGGCCTCGGAGATGTCTTCTTGGAAGCGGATGACCAGGAAATCCACGATATCCATGGCCGAATCCTACCCGGCGGACCGCCCGCCGGTCAGTGGTCCATGCGCGAACGGGAATATTTAACGGCCAAGCGCTCGTTAGTGTAAGTATCAACTAATTGAGGAGATGCCTTTTGCCGGTAGCCGATACCCACTCCCCCAAAAAGACAGCACGTGCCAAGCGCGTGCGCAGCATCCGTTCCCTCCGCCGCGGAGACATCGTTGAAGCACGCAGCGGCGGCACCACCTATTTCCACGGCGAGGTCCAGGACACGGCCCCGGGCCTGTCCACCGTCTGGATCCGCGATGAGTCCACCGGTCAACGGACTGCGGCCAGCATGGACGATTTCAGCCTCTGGAAGCTGTAGCCGCACCCCCTGCTGCGGTCACCGGTCAATCAGGGCGCCGGCGCTGATATTCAGCGTTGCGGCGGTCATGCTGGCGGCCCGGTCCGAAGCAGCGAAGGCCGCTGCGTAGCCCACATCCTCCAGCGTGGCAGCGCGGCCCAGCATGGTGGAGCGAATCATGGCGTCGGCAATCTCGCCGGCGCCTTCCATGTTTTCCGGCAGGGTTTCCGGAACGCCGCCGCTGCGCAGGGTCACCACCCGGATCCCGTAGGCCCCCAGTTCGCTGGAAAGCTGGCGGCGCATGGATTCCATCGCTTCAAAGGCGGTCTGCAGTCCGCCCAGGTACAGGCCGGGCACCGGGTCCCCCGAGCCGCCGAACACCAGGATCACCCCGGAGCGCTGGCGCATCATGTGCCTCGCGGCCGCCTGCGAGGTCAGGAAAAAGGTCTGGACGGCGGTGGCGACCGGCCGCAGATAGTCGGCGACGGACATCTCGGCCATGGGCGTTCCCTGCACGTCCCCGTGCTGGATCACGTTCATGGAGATATCGAGGCTGCCGGCCGCGGCCGCGACGTCGTCCGCATGTTCGCGAACCGCCCGCTCATTGGTGGCATCCAGCAGTGCCGTCTCCACCGTTCCCCCGGCATGCCGGATCCGATCCGCCACGGCCTCGAGCGGCTCCGGCGTGCGCCCTGCGAGGAAGACCCGCGCACCTTCCCGGGCGAAGGCCTGCGCCACGGCGCCGCCGATGCCTCCCCCTCCGCCGTAGATCACCGCGTTCTTCCCGATGAGCAGCTGCTCCATGGTTCCGCCTTCCGGTTGTCCTGCCGGTCCCGGCCCGTCCCCGCCGGCCCCATGGCGTTCGATCCCCATCATGGGCCGCTGCCCGGTGAGGACACAATGTCTCCGGCGAAGCCGGCGTCGGCCTAGCATGGAGATTACGGCCGGGGAGTGATCCACGGCACATTTGATGGAACGGAGCCGCATAAGATGTTCAACCCCCTCACTGTCCAGGAACCGGTGGCGCCCGCCGCACTGCTGTGCGACCGGCATCCCGCTGACTCTGTTGCCTTCACCGTCATTGAGCAGGACCTTTCCGCCACCGACCTCACCTACGGAGAACTCCAGGCGGGCTCCGAGCGGGCCGCTGCAGCCTTCGCCCGGCTGGGGGTACGCCGCGGGGACCGGGTGGCAACCCTGATGGGCAAGAGCGGTGACCTGGTGACGGTGCTGCTGGGTCTGTGGCGCCTGGGCGCCGTCCACGTGCCGCTGTTCACGGCTTTTGCCACGCCGGCCATTTCCGTACGCCTGGCCGCCAGCGGTGCCCGGCTGGTGGTGGCCGACGAAAACCAGCTGGCCAAGGTGGCACCCCTAGTGCCGGAACTGGGCCTTACGGTCCTGGCCGCCGGCACTGGCGCCGGCACGGACGCCGGCGGATTGGACACCGCGGGCGCCGCGGATGCCCTGGACTGGACACAGCTGCTCTCCGCCGAACAGCCGGGAATGCCGGCGGCAGTCCTGGACCCGCAGGAGGTGCTCGTGGAAATCTTCACGTCGGGCACCACCGGCGCACCGAAGGGCGTGACGGTGCCGGTTTCGGCGCTCGAAGCGTTCTCCGCCTACTTCCACTACGGACTGGACGTGCAGGAAGGGGACGTCTTCTGGAACGCCGCCGATCCGGGCTGGGCCTACGGCCTGTATTACGGGATCCTCGCTCCGCTGGCGGCGGGCCGCCGGAACCTGCTGCTGCGCGGCAGCTTCAGCGCGAAGCTGTGCTGGGAGGTGCTGGACCGGTTCCGCGTTACGAACTTCGCCGCGGCGCCCACCATTTTCCGCTCGCTCCGGGCCGAGGCGCCCGACGGCGTCGGCCCCCTGGCGCTGCAGCGCGCCTCCAGTGCGGGTGAGCCCCTGGACGCGGAAACCATCAGCTGGGCCACGCGCTGCCTGGGTACCGCGGTGCGGGACCACTACGGGCAGACGGAAATGGGGATGTGCATTGTGAACGGCTGGGAGGACTCGGTGTCCCGCGAGATCCGGCCTGGCTCGATGGGCCACGCCCTGCCCGGCTACCGCACCGAAGTGCTGTCGCTGGAAGAGGACTCCCCTGCCGCGTCCGGCGAGAAGGGGCGGGTGGCCATTGACGTTCCGGCCAGCCCGCTGATGTGGTTCAGCGGGTACACGGACAACCCGGAGAAAACCGCCGAACGCTACAGCAGCGACGGCCGCTGGTATTACACCGGAGACACCGGTTCACGCGATGCCGACGGGTACACCTACTTCTCCGCCCGGGATGACGATGTGATCATCATGGCCGGCTACCGGATCGGCCCGTTCGAGGTCGAATCCGTGCTGGCCACGCACCCGGAGGTAGCGGAGAGTGCCGTGATCGGGGTTCCGGACGAGCTGCGCGGAGAACGGCTCGAGGCCTACGTGGTGCTCCGCTCCGGCTCCGGCTCCCCCGAGCTGGCGGCGGAACTGCAGCAGCTGGTCAAGACGCAGTATGCCGCCCATGCGTATCCGCGGGCGGTGCATTTCGTGGAGGAGCTGCCAAAAACGCCGAGCGGGAAGCTGCAGCGTTTCCTGCTGCGTGCTTCCCGCTCGGCGTCGGATTCCGAACCTCCGGTGAACGCCTAGATCAGGGCGTCCGAGAGGAAGTTCGGCGTTCCGAAGCGGTGCGCGGTGATGCTGACGGCCTGCTCATGCAGGAAGGGCAGCAGCTCCAGGCGGCCGGACTCGGTGACGGGCTGGGCATAGACGGCAATGTCCGGGGTTCCGCCGGTGGCTTCGGCCAGCGCCTGCACGGAGCCGCCGATCAGCCGGATCCGCCCGGACGTCAGCGAAGCAGCGGAAGCCAGCCACGCGGCGTCGTCCTGAACCCGGAACTGCAGTCCGAGTTCGGTCAGGACGGCCCGCAGGCCGGCCGGGAGGTCGACGGCGGTGGACACGGTGACTGCCGATCCGGCGGTCAGCGCTGCGGCCAGGACCCGGACCAGCAGGGCCGCCGGCTGGCCTTCGGCGAGGCGGACAGTCACCGGAACGGGTACGTAGCGGAAGACATTCCGCTCCGCGGACAGGGCGGACACGTCCTTGGCGGTGCCGAACTCGCCGTTCCAGGCGCGGGCGTCGCTGTTGGCGGCGCGGCGGAGGAACGCGGCGTCGTCGGCGGTGAACGCCGAGCCTGCGGATTCGGCGGCAGCGACAAGGCGTGCTGCCGGCGCGGCGGCGGGCAGCTCGGCGGCTGCCTCGTCGGAGGTGCCGTTGACGGCTTCCCAGTTGCCCAGGCCGATCAGGTAGTTCGGGCCGCCGGCCTTGGTGCCCGCGCCCACGGCGGACTTCTTCCAGCCGCCGAACGGCTGGCGCCGGACGATGGCGCCCGTGATGCCGCGGTTCACGTACAGGTTGCCCGCCTGGATGCGGTTCAGCCAGACGTCCATTTCCGCCGGCTCGAGGGAATGCAGCCCGGCGGTGAGGCCGTAGTCGATGTCATTGGCCATGTCGATGGCCTCTTCGAGGGTGGCTGCGGTCATAACGCCCAGGATCGGGCCGAAGTACTCGGTGCGGTGGTACTCGGAGCCGCGGCGGACACCGGTGCGGATGCCCGGGCTCCACAGCCGGCCGCTCTCGTCGAGCTGTTCCGGCTTCAGCAGCCAGGTTTCGCCTTCGCCCAACTCGGTGAGTCCCTTGAGGAGCTTGCCGGCGGCGGGCTCGATGACCGGGCCCATTTGCGTAGTGGGATCTTCGGGGTAGCCGACCTTCAGTGACTGGACGGCGTCCACGAGCTGGTTCCGGAAGCGCGGCGACTTGGCCACGGAACCGACCAGGATCACCAGCGAAGCGGCGGAGCACTTCTGCCCGGCGTGCCCGAAGGCGGACGCCGCGACGTCGCGGGCGGCGAGGTCGAAGTCCGCGCTCGGGGTGACGATCACGGTGTTCTTGCCCGAGGTTTCGGCCAGCAGCGGCAGGTCGGGGCGGAAGGAGCGGAACAGTTCGGCGGTCTCGTAGCCGCCGGTCAGGATCACACGGTCCACGGCCGGGTTGGAGATCAACTGGCGGCCGAGTTCGTTTTCACCCAGCTGGACGAGCTGCAGGACGTCGCGCGGAACGCCGGCTTCCCAGAGCGCTTCCACCATGACGGCACCGCTTCGCGCGGACTGGCGGGCGGGCTTGATAACGACGGCGGACCCGGCGGCCAGGGCGGCGAGGGTTGAACCGGCCGGGATGGCTACCGGGAAGTTCCACGGCGGGGTGACCACGGTCAGGCGGGCCGGTACGAAGCGGGCGCCCTCCACGTTGTCGAGTTCGCGGGCGAGCTCTGCGTAGTAATGCGCGAAGTCGATGGCTTCGGAAACCTCGGGGTCCGACTGGTCCAGGGTCTTGCCGGTTTCGGCGGCCATGACCTCCATCAGATCGGCACGGCGTACCTCGAGGACTTCGCCGGCGCGGTGCAGGACCTCGGCGCGTTCGGCACCGCTGAGTGCACCCCATGCCTTGCCCTTGGCGACGGCGGTGTTGATGACGGCGTCGAGCTCCGCCTCGGTGCCGACGGCGGCAGCGGCCACGGCGGCCTTGCCCAGTTCGGAACCGGGGACGCGGGCGAGGATGCCCCGGCCCCAGGCCTGGTTGGCGGGCAGCGACGGGTCGCTGTCCGGGGTGTTGTCGAAGCTGTCCGTAGCGGCAGCCACGGCGGGAAGGTTGCGGTCCTGCACGCGGTGCGGGGCGGGAACGGCGGTGTCCAGGTTCTCCAGCGAGGCCAGGAAGCGCAGCTTCTCGCGTTCGAACAATGCCTCGTTGTCAGCCAGTTCGAACACGGCGGACATGAAGTTCTCCGAGCTGGCGCCTTCCTCCAGCCGGCGGATCAGGTAGGCGATGGCGACGTCGAATTCCGCGGGGTGCACTACCGGGGTGTAGAGCAGCAGGCTGCCGACGTCGCGGCGCACCACCTCGGCCTGGCCGGCGGCCATGCCGAGCAGCATTTCGAATTCGATGCCGTCCCGCACGCCGCGTTCCCCGGCCAGCAGCCAGGCGAACGCGACGTCGAACAGGTTGTGTCCGGCGACGCCGATCCGCACGTTCTTGATGCGGTCCGGGTGCAGGGCGTAGTTGATGACGCGCTTGTAGTTGGTGTCGCTGTCCGCCTTGGTGTGCCAGGTGGCCAGCGGCCAGCCGTGCAGGGAGGCTTCCACCTGTTCCATGGGCAGGTTGGCGCCCTTGACCACGCGGACCTTGATGGCGGCACCGCCGTCGGCGCGGCGGGCGGCAGCGAATTCCTGCAGGCGCATCATGGCCGAAAGGGCGTCCGGGAGGTAGGCCTGGAGCACGATGCCGGCTTCGAGGTCCTTGAACTCGGGCTGCGAGAGGATTCCGGTGAAGACCGCCATGGTCATCTCCAGGTCCTTGTACTCCTCCATGTCCAGGTTAATGAACTTCTTCACCGGGGACTGCGCGGCCCGGCGGAAGAGCGGGGTCAGGGATTCGATGACGTGCTGCACGGCCTCGTTGAACGCCCACGGGGAGTGCGGCGCCACGGTGGAGGAAACCTTGATGGAGACGTAGTCGACGTCGTCGCGGGCCAGGAGGGCATGGGTGCCTTCCAGCCGGCGGGCTGCTTCGTGCTGGCCGAGGACGGCCTCGCCGAGGAGGTTCATGTTCAACCGGGTGTTGTCCTTGCGGATGCCGGCGATGGCCCTGCCCAGCTTCGCGTCCGTGGCATCCACGATCAGGTGCCCGACCATTTCGCGCAGCACCTTGCGGGCGGCGGGAATGACAATCTGCGGGACCACCGGGCCGAGGATGCCGCCGGCACGCACGGCCGCGCGCATGTACCAGGGCAGGAAGCCGGGGACGCGGGGGGCCAGGGCGGCGAGGTTGCGGGCTGCGACGCGGATGTCTTCGGGGCGCACGACGCCGTCGACGAAGCCCACGGTGAAGCCCAGGCCGTCCGGGTCCTTCAGCACGCCGGCCAGCTGCGCGGCGGAGGCGTCCACGGGGACGGCCGAGGCCTCGGTCAGCCAGCGGCGGACGAGGGCTACGGACTGCTCTGCCAGCCCGGCGCTGGGGGCGGCGTCGGCGCTGGCGCGGTCCTCAAAGGTATCGGTCATTAGTCGGTGCTCTTTTCATCTAACAGGTAGTTATCCCCCCGAAGGTACTGACCAAGTATCCGCCCGTTGTTCAATTAGATAAAGCGATCTTTTCCGACCGATACACTTTGGCTCTGCTTACCAATCAGAAAGGTGCCCGCGTGCTCGATATCCGCCGGCTGCGGCTGCTGCGCGAACTCAAGGTCCGGGGCACGCTGGCCTCTGTTGCCGCGGCCCTGAACTTCAGTCCCTCCTCGGTGTCGCAGCAGTTGGCCCTGCTGGAGAGCGAGGTAGGGGTGCCCCTGCTGCGGAAGACCGGACGCCGGGTCACCCTCACTCCGCAGGCCGAGATCCTGGTGGACCACGCCGCCGGGATCCTGGACGCCATGGAGCGGGCGGAAGCGGATCTGGCCGAGTCCCTGACCACCGTGGCGGGAACGGTCCGGGTGGCCGTCTTCCAGTCGGCGGCACTGGCCCTGATGCCGGACGCCCTCACCATCCTGGGGCGGGACTATCCCGAGGTGCGGATCGAAATGACCCAGCGCGAACCCGAAACCGCACTGTATGAAACCTGGGCCCGGGATTTCGACCTGGTGATCGCCGAACAGTACCCCGGGCATGCCGCGCCCCGGCATCCCGGCCTTGACCGCGTGCAGCTCACCACGGACGCCATCCAGCTGGCAGTGCCCGATTCCCCGGACGGCGGGGACATCCGCTCCATCGCGGACACCGCCTCCCGGGCCTGGGTCATGGAACCGCGCGGCGCCGCCTCCCGGCACTGGGCGGAGCAGGCGTGCCGGCAGGCCGGGTTCGAACCGGACGTCCGGTATGAAACGGCTGACCTGCAGGCGCAGATCCGGCTGATCGAGTCCGGCAACGCCGTCGGCCTCATGCCGGAACTTGTGTGGACCGGCCGCACACCGACCGTCCGGCTGCTGGATCTGCCGGGCCGGCCGCGGCGGACCATCTTCACATCCGTCCGGGAGGCGGGGAGCCGGCGTCCGGCCATTCTCGCGTGCCGTGAGGTCCTGGAGCGGACGGCCCGGTTGGTGTCCTAGGTGCGCGGTCCCTGCCGGGCGGGTTCTCCTGCCGGCCCTACTGCGGTTCCTCAGGGCCGGGGTTCACTCCGGACCAGCTGGCGGCGCCGCCTGAGTTGGGAAAGACGGTTGCCTTCATGGCCCGGTCCCCGGCCACGCCGCCCGGAACGTAGTAGGACGACAGGTCAGGAACGTTGGGGTCGAACGCCGCATACAGCCCCGGCGCCAGCGCAACCACCAGCCCGTCGACGAGCTTGCTGTCGAACCAGGCGGCCACCCGGTAATCCACGGAGGCGGCGTTCACGATCAGTGGGTAGCCCGGGAACGCCGCGCTGGTCTCGCCCGCTTTGGACGGAGCTGACACATCGGGTGCTGCCCCGGCGTCGCCGGCCGCGGCCTCATAGGGCGCGCACTGGGCCAGGATCTCCGAAACAGCGTTTCTCCAGGCATAGATATCGAAGTGCAGGGCTGCACCGGAGTCCCCGGCCACCGGCATGGCGCTTTCAATCGGAGCTGCCAACTCCTTCAAAAGGGCATCCATACCCTCCGGGGCGCTGTCGGCAATACCGCGGACTTCCGTGTTGAGCGCGCTTGCACCCGCACCGTCGGAGCCCTCGAAGCCGAACGTTGAACCGTTGTCTTTCACGAAGTAGATCGCCCGGTAGAGGGGGCCGTTACCGTCGGTCCCGAGGAGCTTGCGGCACGTTTCCTCTGCCGAGTCCAGAGCCACCGTGTCGGCTGTTGACCCGGCAGCCGGCGCGGCGGCGGCAGGGGCGGAGGAGGCTTCGGGCTCTGTTGCTTCCGCGCTGCAGCCGGTGACGAACAGCAGGGCCAGGACCGGAATGGCTGCGGTTTTTCTCATGGTTCCCCCGGGACTTCGTAGACAGTTGCCCCAACCTAGCACCTGCACCGGAGCGGCAGGGCTTTTGGTGCCGCTGTGGACCGGGCTTCGGGCCGGGGCCGGGGGCAGGACAGGACAGGACATCCCATCCGGTGGTGCCGTTGGGGCAGATGATTTCCCACAAGGCAACAGCAGCACCACCCTGTGGGACGCTGTGCTGGCACTGCGGATACTCCAGCCTGCACAACTCATCGACTGAGCAGTAAATGGGGTTATGGCCGCCCGATAACCCCGTTATCTGCCCACTAGATGCAGGTGCCCCCGGGCCGCCCGCGCAAAACCTTCGTCTGCTCAATAGCCCCGGTCCAGCGGAGCAACAAAGCAGTCCCCCGACCGGACACAGCAAAACGGCGGACCCCGGAAACCCGGGACCCGCCGTCGTGCTGATGAAGCGTCGTGCGTGTTAAGAGAGCCAGGACCTAGCGGCTGCCGCCGGACCCGGACCCGGTGGACCCGGAGGAACCCGAACCGGACCCCGACCCCGACCCGCCGGACTTTTTCCCGTGGGAGGAGGAATCATTGACATCCGTGTCGATCTGCTCCTTGCGGATCTCTTCGGAGACGCTCTCCGTGCCGGTCACCGTCTCGGTGTCCAGGCGGACGCGTTCCACCGGCTCGGTGTGCTTGGAAACCACAGCCTCCTCGGCATGGAGCGTCACCTCGTGCTCGTCTTCCGTGAGTTCGGCACCTGACAGGGCATCCCCCGCATTGGCATCCGTAATGGGCTCACGCTCGATCCGCACTTCCTCGTGGCTGACCGGCACCTGCTTGGTGACGGTCTCCGTCACGATGTACTTGCGCAGCCGGGCCTTGCCCACCGCCCGGTTCTCGGTGCCGACGTTCAGGCGCTCCTCCGAACGGGTCATGGAGTCGTCCCCGCTGGATCCCGAACTGGAGGAACTGGAAGAAAGGTCGGACGTCCCGCTGCTGCTGGACGTCCCGGACCTCTGGCTCTCCGACACCGTGGAGGTACCGCTGCTCATGTCGCTGCCCCGCATGCCGCTGTCCCGCGTCTCGGTAATCGTGTCGGTTTCAGAGACGGATTCCGAAGAACCGTCGTCGTAGCTGAAGCCGTAGTACCGGTAGAGCGTGACTTCCTCCTCGGGGCTGATCGAACCGTCGCTTTCGATGTGCGGCGCGTTCTTGACCTCTTCCTTGGAGTAGGGCACGAGGACGTCGACACCTTCGACGGTTGCCTCACTGAGCGGGATAAACGTTTCCGACGTGCCGAAGAGGCCGGTGTTCACGGTGACCCATGCCGGTTCGTCGGTCTGGTCATCCAGGTAGAAGGTACCAACGGAACCGATACGGTCACCGTTCGAGCCAACTACGTTGCCCGAACCGCTCATGAGTCCTTCGACCTGCTGATTCGTGATCATCTTGTTCTCCTCGCGACAGCGAATCCGCCGAATCGGTTGACCGGCGGTAATTCACCACTGGCCTGATCGGAGACAGAGGACAAGGCGGTCGGTATCCGCCTGCGGCTCCGGGCCGGCTGGTTGACTGGTGAGGAACCTGGCATACATACCAAGCCCACTTACAATTCCAGCCCCCCGCCTCCGGACCCGTCAATAGGTACTTGCTGCGAGGAGGGGACTACGCGTCCTGCAGCAGGGCGTCCCGCACCTGGCGGCGCAGCACCTTACCCAGCATGGACTTGGGCAGGTCCTCGATAACCACGATCTTCCGCGGCACCTTGTAGGGGGTCAGCCGCTCGCGGCAGTAGGCGCGCAGGGCGGCTTCATCAAGCTCGGCGCCCTCCTGCAGGACGACGGCGGCCACCACCTGCTCGCCGCCGTCGGCCCGGGGCAGGCCCACCACGGCGGCATCGAGGATGTACTGGTGGGTGCGCAGCACGTCCTCGACCTCCGACGGCGAGACGTTGAAGCCGCCGGTGATGATGAGTTCCTTGCGGCGGTCCACCACCTTCACGAAGCCGTCTTCGTCCACGGTGACAATGTCGCCGGTGCGCAGCCAGCCGCCGTCGAGCAGCACCTCGGCGGTGTCCTCGGGGTTGTTCCAGTAGCCGGCGAAGACCTGCGGCCCGCGGACCAGGAGCTCACCGGCGGCACCGGGTTCGACGTCGTTCACGGGGTTCTCCGGGTCCACCACGCGCATCTCGGTGCTGGGGAAGGGAACACCGATGGTGCCGTTGCGGCGCGACTCGGCAAACGGGTTGCCCAGGGCCACGGGAGAGGATTCGGTGAGGCCGTAGCCCTCCACCAGCAGGCCGCCGGAGACCTCTTCCCAGAGCTTCACCGTGGCTGCCGGCAGGGTCATGGCCCCGGAAATGGCGTAGCGGATGGTGGACAGGTCCACGCCGCGCTTCTTGGACTCGTGCGCGGTCTTTTCGTAGATCGGCGGGACGGCGCAGAAGACGGTGGGCTTGGATTTCTTCGCGGCGGTCAGGACCAGGTCCACATCGAACTTGGGGAACAATACGAGCCTCGACCCGGTGAGGACGGAGAAGGTCAGGTACAGGGTGAGGCCGAAGGCGTGGAACATGGGCAGCACGCCGTAAATGACTTCCTTGCCCTCCTGCGCACCGTGCATCCAGGCCTTGCCCTGCAGGGCGTTGGACCGCAGGTTGTAATGCGTGAGCATGACGCCCTTGGGGATACCGGTGGTGCCCGAGGTGTACTGCAGGGCCGCCAGATCGGAAACAACCGGGCGGGGGTGGTCCGCGGACAGCGGAGCGTTGTCGAGCAGTTCCTCCCAGGACATGGTGCGCTCGGTCTTGGCGGTCAGGCCCGCACGGGTGCGCCGCAGGGAGGGGACCGGAAGAGCCAGGGCCATCCGCTTGATCCGGGGCATCGCCTTGGTGATGTTCACGGCCACGATGGTTTCCACGGCTACGTCACCGGGGAATTCCTGTACCTTCTCCACTGCCTTGTCCCAGACGATGGCCACCTTGGCGCCGTGGTTCTCGAACTGGTGGCGCAGCTCGCGCTCGGTGTAGAGCGGGTTGTGGCCGACGACGACGGCGCCCAGCCGGAGCACGGCGTAGAAAGCGATGAGGTACTGCGGGCAGTTGGGCAGGATGATTGCCACCCGGTGGCCCTTCCGCACCCCCAGCTTGCGCAGGCCTTCGGCGGCCCGGTTGATCCGGTCCCCCAGGTCCCGATACGTGGTTTCGGCGCCGAAGAATTCCAGGGCCACCTTGCTGCCGAACCGCTCCACGGCGTCTTCCATCATGGCGGTAAGGGATTCGGTGGGCAGCTCAATCTGCGCGGGAACGCCGGGCTGGTAGTTCTTGACCCAATGCGGTTCCAGGGCAGCGGACATGGAGGTCTCCTTCAGGTTGGGCGATACCACGACTATATCGAGGCCGCAGCCCTGTGGATAAAAAACTTGAGCCGCACCACGCTATTCCGCGGCCGGCGCCAGGGACGCCAGGTACCGGGCCAGGGCCCGGGGTGCGGACCGCGGTGCCACGGCTTCGACGGCGGCGTTGTAATTGGTGTTCGTGTTTACGTCATAGGTCAGCAGGCGGCCGTCGGCGGCCTCGATGAACTCTATGCCGCAGACCTCCAGCCGGTTCCGGCGGGCGAACTCGAGGTACTTCCCGATCACCGGATGGTCGAAATCTTCCCGCAGGCTGAACAGCTGGGTGTCCGCATCCGGTGCAATGGTGGCGCCCGGCGGCATGATCGGCTTGCCGGTGGACGGGTCGATGGCGCAGGCATCCGCCGGGCAGAGCTGGAACCCGCCGCGGGCCGTGTCCGCCTTGATGGCGTAGACGAATTCCCCGCCCACAATCTCCGCCCGGGTAATGAAGGGCTCGGCCGCAACAATGTATTCCTGGATCAGGGTGATGCCGTCCGCAGGCTCCTCGAAGTCCGCCGACGCCACGTAGTCCGCCAGTTCCCCGTGGGATTCGAACTTCCGCACCCCGAGCCCCTTGCCGCCCTGGTTGTGCTTGGTGATGAACGGTGCGGGGAATTCCTTGGCCGCGGCCAGGATCTGGTGGCGCCCGACGGCGGCCACGGTACGCGGGGTGTCGATGCCCGCGGCGCGCAGCGCGGTCAGCTGGTCCACCTTGCTCATTTCCAGTTCCAGCACCCGGCGGCCGTTGACCGTGCGCCGTCCGTGCGCTTCCAGCCAGGACAGCACCGCCCGGGCGTAGTCCTTGGACAGGCCATGGTCCCTGGTGTGCGAGGAGGCGCTGATCCGGGACCAGAAAATCCCCTCCGGCGGCACCGAGTCCAGGTCCAGGACGCCGTCCGTCAGCAGCCATTCCTCCACGTGCACGCCTTCGGCCTCGAAGGCGCGGGCAAAGGGAGGGAACCATTCGGGATTCTCATGCAGGGCATAGACCGTGGGGGTGCTCATGGAACTCGCTTTCACCGGTTTCGTCGTCGGCCCCGGAGAGGGCAGGCGGTGCAGGGCAACCCTAGGCCCGCTGCCACGGCTCCGCCAGCTTCCGTGACGCCCGACGTCGGCGGCCCCCTACCGCCCCCGGCCCGCCAGCCGGGCCACCAGCGCCTGCGGTGCCCGGCTGCCCACCGTGGCCAGCACCCGGTACCGCTTGGACGGAATGGAAATGCCCTTGCCCGCAAAGGCGTCGGCCAGGGCTTCACGCACCACGCGGTCCGCACTGAGCCACATCCACTTGGGGTAAACGCTCTTGTCCATTTCCATGCGCGCATGGAATTCCGTGTGCACAAACCCCGGGCATACGGCGGTCACGGTGATGCCGCGGCCCCGGTAATAGAGGTTGGCCCAGCGGCTGAAGTTGATGACCCATGCCTTGGCGGCACTGTAGGTTCCCCGCGGGATGAAGCCGGCTACGGAGGCCACATTGATGATCCGGCCGCCGCCGTTGGACTGCATCGCGTTCAGTGCGGCGTGGCTCAGCTGCAGCGGCGCACCCACCAGCACATTCAGGTGGTCGATTTCGGCCTGCAGTTCGTTCCGGGCAAAGTCGTTTTTCAGACCGTATCCGGCGTTATTGACCAGCAGTCCGACGTCGGGCTTCTGCACACGGTCGGCGACGGCGTCCACTCCCTCGGAGGTGGCGAGATCGGCCGCGATCCACTCGGTCTTCACGGAGTAGTCCCGGGCCAGTTCCGCCGCGGTGGATTCCAGCCGCTCGGTGTTCCGGCCGGTGAGCACCAGGTCATAGCCTCGCTGCGCCAGCTGGCGGGCGAACTCCGCGCCGATTCCGGAAGTGGCTCCTGTAACAACTGCTGTCTGCGTCATAAGGACACCTTTCTATGCCGGCCCCGGTTTGGCAACGCAGCGGGTTGGGTGGACCCCTTGCCGGTGCCTGCGGCGGTCCCTAGCTTGGGAGGAGCACCCGAACCCGATTTTCCGTCCCACCGGATCCGCCCATCCCATGTTTTTCTCGAACTCCGCCCCCTCCCCGCGCTGGCAGGACCGCGCCGACGCCGGCCGCGCGCTCGCCGTCGGGCTGTTCCCCTACGCGGGTGCACCGGACCTGCTGGTCCTGGGCCTCCCCCGCGGCGGGGTTCCCGTGGCAGCCGAGGTGGCCCGCACACTGTCCGCCCCGCTGGATGTGGTGGTGGTGCGGAAGATCGGCTATCCGGAACAGCCCGAACTGGCGGCCGGCGCAGTCGCCGGCATCGCTGGAACGGTCTGCATTGTCCGCAACGAGGACGTGCTCCGGTATTGGCGCAGCCGCACGCAGGACGCGGAGGCCCTGTTCGCGGCCGCCGTCGAGCAGCAGCTCGGCGAGGTCCGGAGCCGGGAGGACCTGTTCCGCCAAGGATCACCGGAACGGCGCATTGCCGGCTGCACGGTCATTGCGGTGGATGACGGGTTGGCCACCGGAGCGACCATGCGTGCCGCCCTTGGCGCCGTCCGGCAGCAGGACCCGGCCCGCCTGGTCGCCGCTGCGCCGGTAGCGTGCGGCAGTGCGGCGGAGCTGCTCAGCCCGCCGGCCGACGACGTCGTGGTGCCCTGGCCGCACAGCGGATTGGACGCCGTGGGACTGGCGTACCGCCGGTTCGGCCAGACCACCGACGCCGAGGTCCGGGACCTGCTGGGCCCCTGACGGGCGCACCCAACCCTCCGGCACAGGCGGGCCGCAGCGACGATCCGGGTCCAGACGGCTGGTTCCGCGGCTGTTCCCTAGAGAAGCGGGGCGTTGGCACCGGATACTGGGGAGACCGGCCAGCCGGGCCGATGGGGGAATATCTTTGGAGGTCTTGAGGATGTCCGCATCAGGCAGCGAGTTCCAGCAAGAGGGCGGGTTTGCGTTGGACGCCATGAACCTGGCCAAATCCGTCGTCCGCGGCATCCGCCTCGGACTGGCCATCACCGGGGTGGTTTCCGTGGTCCTTGGGCTGCTTATCCTCTTCTGGCCCGGAGCGACGCTTGAGGTGCTGGCGGCCCTCTTCGGCTTGTATTTCATCATTGCCGGTGCCGTCCGCATCCTGCTGGGCATCTTCACCGGGCTGGGTGCGGGATTGAAAATCCTCAATATCCTGGTGGGCCTGGCGCTCCTGGTGGTGGGCGTCATTGCCATGCGGAACCCCGCCGAAACCCTGACGGCGCTGGCGCTGATCATCGGGATTGCGTGGATCGTGGAGGGCGTGATGGCCCTGGCCGAATCGGACCGCGGCGGGTCCCGCTGGTTCGCCATTGTGCTGGGGATCCTGAGCATCCTCGCCGGGATAGTGGTGCTCTTCCTCCCCCTGGAAACCCTCGCGGTCCTGGTGATTTACGGCGGGATCTTCCTTGTGGTCCTGGGTGCACTCCAGATTGTCCGTGCCTTCGCCTTCGGCCGCGGCATGCCACGCACCGCTTAGTCCGCCAGCCGCGCCCGCAACCCGCCGTGCACGTCCAGAAACCTCCCAGCAGACATCCAGACCGCGTTAACGCAGCGCTAACCTGCAGGCGCTCCCGGCCGTAACATACCGGCCCCATGCTTAAACCAGCGCCGCCGGTACCGGGGTGCCGGTCAGCCGCGGGGGGCTGGCCCGTCCATATTCTCCGCCCGGCTGCATCGGCAGAGGCAGGAACGGGCGCACAACCCGAACGGGAGTACCTCCATGGACTCTGGAAACACAGCCTGGCTGCTGGCCAGTTCCGCATTGGTCTGCCTGATGATCCCCGGGATCGCCTTCTTCTACGGCGGCATGGTGGGCTCACGGCGGATCCTGAACATGATGATGATGTGCTTTGGCGGGGCCAGCCTCGTGGCCGTCCTTTGGGTGCTTTACGGCTACTCCGCAGCGTTCGGCGACTCGCTGGGCGGCATGGGCCTGCTGGGCGACCCGATGGAATACCTCGGCCTCTCCGCACTCCTTACTGAAGATCCGGCCGCGGCCATCCCGGTGGCCCTGTTCGCTGCCTTCCAGCTGATGTTCGCGTGCGTAACCACCGCCCTGGTTGCCGGGTCCGCGGCCGGACGGATGAAGTTCGGCGCCTGGATGGTCTTCGCCGGACTCTGGGCCACGCTGGTCTACTTCCCGGTGGCACACTGGGTGTTCGCCTTCGACAACGCGGAAGGCACCGTCGTCGGCGGCTGGATCGCCAACCAGCTGGGCGCCATCGACTTCGCCGGCGGCACCGCGGTGCACCTGAACGCCGGCGTTGCCGCCCTGGCCCTGGCACTGGTCCTGGGCCGCAGCAAAGGCTGGCCGCACTCGCACGGCCAGCCGCACAGCAGGCCGCTGATCCTGCTGGGAGCAAGCCTGCTCTGGATCGGGTGGTACGGCTTCAACGCCGGGTCCGCCCTCAGCGCCGGGCACTCAGCAGCCGTCGTCTTCCTCAACACGGCAGTCGCGGCAGCTGCGGGCATGCTCGGCTGGATGCTGATGGAACGCCTGCGGCTGGGACGCTCCTCGAGCCTTGGTGCGGCGTCGGGCCTGATCGCCGCCCTGGTGGCCATTACTCCGGCCTGCGGGGCGGTAAGCCCCCTGGGCGCCGTCGCCATCGGTGCGATCGCCGGGCTGGTCTGCTCCCTGGCCATCGAATTGAAGTTCCGCCTTGGCTTCGATGACTCGCTGGACGTGGTGGCGGTACACGCCGTCGGCGGCCTGCTGGGCACCCTCCTGATTGGCCTGTTCGCCACCGAGGCTGCACCCAACGGGGTCAGCGGCCTCTTCTACGGCGGCGGCTTCTCCCTGCTCGGCAGCCAGGCAGTCGCCTGCGGAGCCGTACTGGTCTACTCCTTCGTGGTGACCTGGCTGATTGCCAAGGTGCTGCAGCTGACCATCGGCCTGCGCATCCCCGAAGAGAGTGAACTCAAGGGCATCGACCTCATGGCGCACTCCGAATCCGCGTACCTGAATGATGAAGAACCCGTGGAGCTCGGCGCGCCGACCCGCACGTAGGACGGGCACCGAAAGGAGGAACGGGCGCACCCACCGCGGGTGCGCCCGTTCCGGTATGCCGGGTTGTTTCCGGCCCCGGCCGGCTCAGAGGTCCCGGTACAGGCCCTCTTCCTGCTCGAGGTAGATGTCCAGCAGCCGGCGTGAATGCTCGCCCGCGGCGCCTTCCTGCGCCAGGCCGTCCTTCATGGTTTCGGCCTGGGCCGCACCGCTGGGGAAGGGCGGAAGCAGCGGCACCGCGGGATCGGTGACCACTTCGATCAGGAACGGCCGGGTGGCCGCGAGCGCCACATCCCAGGCCTCACCCAGGAGCTCCGGATCCTCCACCCGGATGCTTTCCAGTCCCAGCAGCTTGGCGTACTCGGCGTACTTGAAGTCCGGCAGCGACTGGCTGTCCTCGAACCGCGGATCGCCCTCCATTTCGCGCTGCTCCCAGGTGACCTCGGCCAGCTCGCGGTTGTTCAGCACGCAGAGAACGAACCGCGGATCCTCCCACTTCTGCCAGAGCCGGCTCAGGGTGATCAGTTCGGTCACCCCGGCCATCTGCATGGCACCGTCCCCGGAGAGCGCCACCACCGGCCGGTCCGGATACGCCAGCTTCGCGGCCAGTCCGTACGGCACGGCGCAGCCCATGCTGGCCAGCGTGCTGGACAGGTGCGCCGGGACGCCCTCCGGAAGGTGCAGCTGCCGCGCGTACCAGTACACGGAGCTGCCGACGTCGACCGCCACCTGCGCGTTGTCCGGCAGGCGCCGGTTCAGCTCGTAGACCACGCGTTCGGGGTTCACCGGATCGGCGGGCGTCATGGCCCGCACCCGGGCCAGTTCGTGCCAGCGGCGCACGCTTTCCTCCACCTGCCGCCGCCATGGAGCCTCCGGTTTAGCTTCCAGCAACGGGATCAGGGCGTCCAGGCTGGCTACGGTGTCTCCGGTGATGCCGACCTCCACCGGGTAACGGTTCCCGATCGCGGAAGCGTCCCGGTCAATCTGCACCCCGCGCGCCGTCCCCGGCTTCGGGTAGAACTCGGTCCATGGGTCGCTGGACCCGATGATCAGCAGGGTGTCGCAGTTGTCCATCACGTAGCCGGCGGAACTGGTGCCAAGGTGTCCCATGGTTCCGGCGGCCAGCGGCAGGGTTTCATCCACGTACGGCTTGCCGAGCAGGCTGGTGGTGATGCCCGCACCGATCTTCTCGGCCAGGGCGGCTACCTGGGCGCGGGCGTCCCGTGCGCCCTGCCCCACGAGCAGGGCCACCCGCTCGCCGGAATTGATCAGGTCCGCGGCGGCCCGGATGTCCGCCGGGTCCGGCGAGGTCCGCGCGGGGCTGAACACCGGAACGGTGTTGAGGATGCCGTGCTCCTGTTCCAGTTCCGGGGCCGGGGCCTGCTGCACGTCATGCGGGATGATGACGACGGCGGGCGTGCCGGTGGCCATCGCCTTCTTGAACGCGCGGTCCAGCACCAGCGGGACCTGCTCGGGGGAATTGATCTGCTGGCGGAACGCCGAGGCAACATCCCGCGTCAGGTTCATCAGGTCCACTTCCTGCATGTAGGAGGACCCCAGCACGCTGCGGGACTGCTGCCCGACGATGGCCACCACGGGTGCCCCGTCCAGCCGGGCGTCATACAGGCCGTTGAGCAGATGGATGGCACCGGGCCCCTGGGTGGACATCATCACCCCTACCCCGCCGGTGTACTTTGCATGCCCCACCGCCATGAAGGCCGCATTTTCCTCGTGCCGGACCTGGATGAACTCGGGGTCGCCGCTGCGGCGCATCGCACCCAGGACCGTGTTGATGCCGTCTCCGCTGTAGCCGAACACCCGGTCCACATTCCAGGCCTTCAGGCGTTCGACAATCAGATCCGCTACGAGCCGCTCACTCATGGAAGCCTCCTGTAATCAGCATGCTTACGATACGGCCACACTATTGCATTGAGTGCTTGCCCCGGGAACCCGGGGGCGACACAGCAGGCACCAGGTGCGCCATCTCCACCGCATACTTCCGTATAGTGACGTGCACCACATCCACGTACCCTTGGGTGCATTGCTCCTGATTCGTGACAAAGATGCCCGATTGGAGGCTCCGGCCGTGCCGATTCCCGTTCCGATGAACGATTCCGCACCTCTCGACCCCCTTGAAGGAGCCCGCCGGACCAGCCGGTTTTCCACCGCACAGGCGCCGCTGCGCCAACGGCTGGATTTGTGGGAGGAGTACAACGAGCAGGCGCTGTTCGGGCTGCGCTGCAGCACCCTCTCGGAACGCAGCCTCCTGGCCACCCAGAACAACCTTGCGCTGCCCCGGATCCGGCTGACGCACATCATTGGGAATGACCATGTGATTGAACGCGCGCCGGAGAATATCCGCAGGAACCCGGTCGACGCCGTAATGCTCTGCCTGCTGCTCGAGGGGAAGGCGTTTTTCTACCACGACGCCGGCTGCGAAACCCTGGCCGCGGGCGAAGCCGTCGTTTATGACGCCAACCGGCCTTTTATGTACGGCTTTTCCACGGATATGCGCCAGGTCATCGTGGAGGTACCCCGCACGGTGCTGCGAGAGCAGTCGGCCCGCGAGGAGTACTTCCGTCCGCGGGTACTCCGCATCGCCGGGTCACCCGCCG
Source organism: Arthrobacter sp. zg-Y1116 (assembly GCF_024385485.1). Taxonomy (NCBI): domain Bacteria; kingdom Bacillati; phylum Actinomycetota; class Actinomycetes; order Micrococcales; family Micrococcaceae; genus Arthrobacter; species Arthrobacter sp. zg-Y1116. The sequence goes on from NZ_JANFLR010000001.1 coordinate 822,809, forward strand.
CCACGCACGCAAACACCACGGCCAACGCTGTACTAGGGGCTTTCCGGGATCCGGTTGAAGATACGGACGAGCTGGAACGGAGCGTGCTGGAAATGTTCTCCATCATTACCGGCGAGCCCGGGGCCGCGCCTTCGCTGGCCTATCTCGCAGCCGCCCGCGGTTACATCGGTGCACATCTGGGCCGGCCGGCCCTGTCCCTGGCCCAGATAGCCCGTGCGGTGGGGATCAGCGAACGCCACCTGACCCGGGTCTTCGCCGAGGCAGGTACCAGCCCGGCTCGGTATGTACTGGAGACCCGGCTGACCCGCGCCCAGGAGCTGCTGGCAGATCCGGCCCACGCCGCCACCTCCATCGCAGCAGTCGCGGCGTCCGTCGGATTCGTTTCGGCCGCCCACTTCTCCCGGGCGTTCCGCCTGGAGTACGGCTGCACTCCCCGCGACGCCCGCGTTTCAGCGGCGGCACGCCAGGCGGACTAAGCCGGCCTTTTCCGGAATGTGAACCTTGCCGAATCCGGACATCGGCTTGTCTGTTCCGGACCAGGCCTTCAGCGGGCCTGCCCTGCCGGTGACAGTGGGAGCTACATCACACCCAGTGTCATTTCCGAAAGGCTCCGGACCCTATGAAAACCTCTCCCCGCCACCTGCTCGGGCTGCTCGCTGTCCCGGCACTGGTCCTGTCCCTTGCCGCCTGCGGTGACGATGCCGGCACTGCGTCCGACGCCGCCGAGACCGGTTCCTCGTCCGTGGACACAGCGGCGCTCGAGACCATGCTCACCGACTTCCAGAAGCCCCTCGAAGAAGAGGTACCGACGGAGTCCGCGGCCATCGCGAAAGACAAGAGCATCGTGGTCATTCCCTGCACCTATTCGTCGGAAGCCTGCGCCCGCGGAGCCGACGCTGCCATGGAAGCGGCTGAATCCCTTGGCTGGGAAACCCGCATGATCGATCCGGCCGGCAATCCGGAAAAAGCCCGCCAGGCCATCGACCAGGCGATCCAGCTCGGTGCCGACGGCATCATCTTCACCGCCGCCGTAGGTGACCAGATCGATGCTTCGCTGAAGCAGGCCCGGGAAGCAGGCATTTTCCTGGTCAACAGCATGTCCCCTGCCGATGACCGCTTCGATGTCGAGGTTGTGCCGGATGAGGAGGTCTCGGGCAAGATGATGGCTGCTGCCATCGCCCAGGACAGCGGCGGAGACGCGAAGATCCTGCTCACCACCGACCCGGCATTCCCGTCCATCACGGCGCGCACCGAGGCGTTCGAGAAGTGGCTCCCCGAGCTTTGCTCCGGCTGCGAGATCGTCGAGACCATCGAAACGCAGATGTCCCAGCTGCAGTCCGGACTGCCGCCGCAGATCCAGGCCACCCTGACCGCCAACCCGGACATCGACTACATCTGGACCCACACCGGTGCCGCCGTCGTCTCCACCCAGGCCACCGTGGAGCGCAGTGCCAACGGCGAGAAGATCAAGATGGTTTCCTACGACGGCAACTCCGCCAACCTGAACCTGATCAAGGACGGCAAGAGCCAGTTCGCGGACGTCATCAAGCCGATGGAGCACACGGGCTACCTGTCCGTGCATGAGATGAACAATCTCTTCGCCAACGGTGCCAGCGGGCACCAGGTCATCGAAATGCCCAAACGCATGGTGCTGCAGGAGACCCTGCCCGAGCTGCCGTGGACGGGTGACTCCGACTGGAAGTCAGCCTTCACGGCTCTGTGGGAGAACGCGGGGTAGTTTCCGCGGAACCCACGCGGCCGGCCCGGTTATCCGGGCCGGCCGTATACCGCTTTCCCGCTGCCACACATTCAGGAGTACCCATGGAGCACACCGCAGCCCTGAGCATCCGCGGAATCAGCAAGACCTTTACCGGACAACGGGCCCTCGACGGCGTCAGCCTCGACATCCAGACCGGCAAAGTGACCGCGCTGTTGGGCATGAACGGCTCCGGAAAGTCGACGCTGATCAAGATCCTGGCCGGGGTCTACGCACCGGATCCGGGCGGAAGCCTTTCGGTCCGCGGCAAGGACCTGCAACTGCCGCTTACACCCGCGGCCGCACACGCCGCAGGCCTGCGGTTCCTTCACCAGGACCTGGGACTCGTGGACGCGCTGACCATCGCCGACAACTTTGCGCTTTCCGACGGGTTCTTTACCCGCACCGCTTTTTCCCCGGTGAAGCTCCGGAAGGAACACGCCCACGTGGCAGCCACGTTGGAACTTCTGGGCATCGACGAACATCCCGGCAGGCTGGTCGGTGACCTCACCCCCTCCACCCGCACCATGGTGGGGATCGCCCGTGCCTTCCAGCACCGCTCCGGCAGCGTCGACGACGGCGCCCCCGCCGACGTCGACGCGCTCCGCCGCAACATCCTGATCCTGGACGAGCCCACCGCCTCGCTGCCCGCGCACGAGGCAGACCGCGTGCTGGCCCTGTTGGACATGCTGCGCGGCCACGGCGGAACCGCCGTCTATGTCAGCCACCGGATCGAGGAGGTCCGCCGCATCGCGGACAACGTCGCCGTGCTCCGCGACGGCCTGCTCGTTGCGGACGAGCCGCTGGGCGAACGTGACGCTGCCGCGGTCGTTTCCCTGGTCATCGGCCGCGAATTGGAGTCCCCCGCCGTCCGCAGCGCCGAGGAACGCGAAGGCCCGGTGCTGCTGAGCACCCGTGCACTCAGCGGACCCCGGCTGGACGGCATCGACCTCGATGTGCACGCCGGCGAGATCGTGGGGGTTACGGGCCTGGTCGGCTGCGGCCGCAGCGAACTGGTCCGCCTGATCGCCGGTGCCCAACAGCCCTCCGCCGGGTCCATGACCTTGGCCGGCAAGCCGTACGCACCGGATTCCCCTGCAGCCGCAATCACGACAGGGGTGGCCTGCGTTCCGCAAAACCGCCGGCGGGACGGCGTCGTCCTGGACCTGGGGGTCGGGGAAAACCTGACGCTCGGGCGCCTCCGCCGGTATACCCGCGGACCGGTCATAAACCGCGCTGCGGAGAAGGCCGCCGCGGAGGACCTCTCCCGCCGCTTCCTGGTGAAGACCGCGTCCCTCGCCGCACCTGTGCGCAGCCTCTCCGGCGGCAACCAGCAGAAAGTGGTTGTCGCACGCGCAGCGAGCGGCACGCCGTTGCTGCTGCTGCTGGATGAACCCTCCCAGGGCGTTGACGCACTGGCCCGGCAGGAGATCAGCCGGCTGCTCAAGGAACTTGCCGACGACGGCGTGGCGGTCCTGGTTGCCAGCACCGACTACGACGACTTCGTCGGCCTGGCCGACCGCGTGGTGGTCCTGGACCGCGGCCGGATCGCCGCCGAGCTCTCCGGGCCGGAAATCACCGAGGACGGAATCGCCCTCGCCTGCCAGACCGGCGCACCGGCTTAGGCCCCGCCCCACCTACTACGCACACCCCACCAAGGAGCCTCTACAGTGAACCTCCGCCTCAACCCCGGCATCCTCATGAAGAACTACGGCATCGTGGTCTTCCTGGTACTGATGATCGCCGTCTTCGCGCTGCTTATGCCGGATACCTTCGCGACGTCCGGCAACTTCCGGCAAATCCTCGCCGACCAGGCGGTCCCGGGCATCCTGGCACTGGCCGTCATCCTGCCGCTGGCCGCCGGAGAGTTCGATCTTTCCGTGGGTGCCAACCTCGGTATCTGCACCATCACCGGAATAGTCCTGGCCGGTACCGGCCTGCCGCTGCCGCTGATCCTGCTCGCCACGCTTGCCCTGGGAATGCTGATCGGCGCCATCAACGCGTTCATGACCATCGTCGTCGGCGTCAACGCCTTTATTGCGACCTTGGGCATGGCCACCATCCTGGCCGGTTTGAACCTGCTGCTGACCAATTCCACGCTGATCACCCATTCCTCGGATGCGTTCTCGGCCCTGACCGGGCTCCGCCTGCCCGGCGGGCTGCAGGTAGTTGTGTTCTATTTCCTCGCCGCGGCCCTCATCCTCTGGTTTGTCCTGGAACGCACTCCCTTCGGCCGATACCTGCGGGCCACCGGTTTGGGGCGCGACGCCGCCGAACTGTCCGGGGTGCGCACCAAGAGATACCTGGCCGCGGCCTTCATCGGCGCCGGACTGCTCGGCGGACTTGCCGGAACGCTGCAGGCTTCCCGCGCTGGAAATGCGACGCCGGACCTTGGCCCGGAATTCCTGCTGCCGGCCTACGCCGCTGCGTTCCTGGGTGCCACGGCCATCCGAGCCGGCTACTTCAACGTCTGGGGCACTGTAACGGGCGTGTACCTGCTTGCCGTCGGAGCCAACGGGCTGGTCATCCTGGGCGCCAAGACCTGGGTTACGAACGTCTTCAACGGGGTAGCTTTGCTGATCGCCGTCTCAGCCGCCACGCTGGTGCAGCGCCGCAAGACGCGGGCCGTGCGTCCGGCCTCTGCGGCAGCGGGTTCCACCCCGGCAGAAACACCACCCGGTCAAGGTGCCTCCACCCCGGCCTGATCCCTCCCGCAAGGGAACCAATCCTTCGCAGCCATCTTGTTTCACCGCAATCTAGGAGCAGCCATGTCCATCCTCGCCACATCCGCCTGGCACGGAAAAATCCACACCGATTCCTGGACGGCCGGGGCCGGCGGCGTTATCGACGTCGTCGAACCCGCCACCGGGCTTGTCCTGGGTGCCGTTGGGGCAGCGGACCGCGCCGATGCCCTTGCCGCCGCAACCCGGGCGGCTGCCGCGCAGCAGGCATGGGCACAGACCAAGCCGGAGGAGCGTGCCGCGGTGCTGCGGCGGGCGGGGATGCTTTTCGAGGACCACGCCAAGGAGATCCAAGGATGGATCATTCGCGAAACCGGCGGAATCGAGGCAAAGGCGGCGCTGGAGACCCACATTGCCGCCAACGAATGCTTCGAAGCGGCGGCGCTTCCCGCCCACCCTGCCGGGGAAGTGCTGACCTCCAATGAAAACCGCTGGTCCTTCGCGCGGCGCCGGGCTGCCGGCGTCGTTTCGGTGATTTCCCCCTTCAACTTCCCCCTGATCCTCTCCATCCGGTCGGTGGCGCCGGCCCTGGCGCTCGGCAACGCCGTACTGCTGAAGCCGGACCCCCGCACCAGCGTCTCCGGCGGCGTGTCCATCATGCGCATCTTCGAACTGGCCGGCCTTCCTGCCGGAGTCCTGCAGCTGCTCCCCGGGGGTGCCGACGTTGGGCAGGCCCTGGTGGAAGCGCCGGAGGTACGCATCATCTCCTTCACGGGTTCCACGGCGGCCGGGCGCAAGGTCGGCGAGACTGCGGGCCGCCTGCTCAAGCGCGCCCACCTGGAGCTGGGCGGCAACAACGCCTTGATCGTGCTGCCCGGCGCCGACATTGAACTGGCCGCGTCTGCCGGCGCCTTCGGTTCCTTCATGCACCAGGGACAGATCTGCATGACCACCGGACGCCATCTGGTCCACGAATCCCTGCTGGAGGAGTACATCGACAGGCTCTCGGCCAAAGCCAGGGCGCTGCCGGTCGGTGATCCGCACACCGGCAGCGTAGCGCTGGGCCCGATCATCGACGAGCGCCAGCGCGACAACATTGATCGCCTGGTACGGGCGGCCAAGGACGCCGGTGCCCGGATTGCGGCGGGTGGAAACTATGAGGGCCTCTTCTACCAGCCCACTGTCTTGACGGAGCTGACGCCGGACAACCCCGCCTGGACGGAGGAGATTTTCGGTCCGGTGGCCCCCGTGCTGGGGTTCTCGACCGTCGATGAGGCGGTCGAGCTGGCGAATGCCTCCGAATACGGCCTTTCCGTGGGCGTGCTGGGTGAGGTGGGGTTGGCGATGGAGGTGGCAGACCGCATGATCTCGGGAAAAGTGCACATCAACGAACAAACCGTCTCTGATGAAGCCAATTCACCGTTCGGCGGGATGGGCGCCTCCGGCACGGGTTCCCGTTTCGGCGGGGCGGGCGCCAACATCGAAGCGTTTACCGAGACGCAGTGGCTGACCATGCGGCCCGGAATTGCCGGATATCCCTTCTAGGCGGAATCCGTTTATTCCGGCCGACCAGGTCCGCCTGACTCTACGTCCCTTCGGATACCACGGGCTATCCTCATCCCATGCCCAAGGTCATCTATTACGTCGCGTCCTCCCTTGACGGTTTTATTGCCACCGATGACAACCGTTTGGACTGGCTGCTCCAGTTCGGTTTCGAGGCGTTCCAGGACCACTACGACCGGTTCATGGCCGACGTCGGCGCGGTGGTCATGGGGGCGGAAACCTACCGCTGGGTCCGGGCGGAGCAACCGGACAGCTGGGAGTACACCCAGCCGTGCTGGGTACTCACGCACGGGGAAGAGTCCGGCCCGGCGGAGGGGGACGTCCGGTTTGCCTCCGGCGACGTCCGCGAGGTGCTCCGGGAGGCTCGGGACGCGGCGGGAGAAGGGAACATCTGGGTGGTGGGCGGCGGCAATGTGGCGGCACAGTTCGCCGAGGCCGGGCTGCTGGACGAACTGTGGGTCACCTACATGCCGGTGGCATTGGGCAGCGGGCGGCGCCTGCTTCCGGTGGCCGGCCCCACCGCACCCATGCGGCTGATCGCCAGCACGCAGTTCAACGGCGGCGCTGCCGAGCTCCGCTATGCCGTGGCGCAAGTGCCGTAAAGACCGTTTGCCGGGAAACAAACGGTAACCACGGCACTTGCGGTCGGTGAATGCGGCCCAGGCCAACCCGTTTTCCCTGCATTACCGACAGCCCCGCCGAACAGCATTTCCGTCCGCGGCCCGGCTGGCCGTTTAAGCGGTATTACACCTGTAATGTTTGCTGAGACTCCGCTCACGGCAATGCGGGCACGGCATAAGAAGAAAAGCAGGCGTACAGGTAAATGAAGACAGATATCCGCACCCGGAACAATGTTCGCGTCCTGGGACGAGCGGACGGACCGGTACTGCTTTTCGCCCACGGTTTCGGCTGCGACCAGGGCATGTGGTCCCGGGTACTGCCGCGTTTCACCGATGAATACAAAGTGGTTCTCTTCGACCACGTCGGTGCCGGCGGTTCCGATCTCGCCGCCTACACCCCGGCCAAGTACGCCACCTTGGACGGCTACGTCGCCGATGTCCTGGAACTGTGCGAAGACCTGGACCTGCAGGACGTCACCTTCATCGGCCACAGCGTCAGCGCCATGATGGCCATTGCCGCCGGCGCCACCGCCGCCGAGCGCCTCGCCCGCATCGTCCTGGTTGCACCGTCACCCAGCTATATGGACTACCCCGAGGACGGCTATGAAGGCGGCTTCAGCCGCGCCGACCTCGATGACCTCCTCGAGTCCCTGGACACCAATTACCTCGTCTGGGCCGCCACCATGGCGCCGGTGATCATGGGCAACCCGGCAGCTCCGGCTTTGGGCGCCGAACTCGAAGGCAGTTTCTGCCGGGTCAACCCGGGCATTGCCCGCCAGTTTGCCCGCGTGGCTTTCCTGAGCGACGTCCGCAGCCTGCTGCCCCGGGTCTCAGTCCCCGCGCTGATCATGCAGGCCTCCGCGGACCTGCTCGCCCCGGACCATGTGGGCCGCTACCTGCAGGAACACCTCCCGCAAAGCACGCTGGTGCAGATGGAAGCCACCGGCCACCTCCCCCATGTCAGCGCTCCCGAGGAAACCGCGGACATCATCCTCGCCTACCTGCAACAGGCAAAGTAGGAGCATCATGGACCTGGATTTCCGGCTTGACTACCGCGCCCTGTCCCAAACCGCTCCGGCCGGGTACTTCATCACCCTGGCGGACGGTACCGTGGTGGACGCCAACGGCACGGCGCAGAAATGGATCGGCAAGGCGTTGGAGGACGTCCGCGGCACCAGCTTCCTGAAGCTGCTGCCCGTGGGCGACCGGATTGTCTACACCACCCACGCCATGCCGCAGTTGGCGTTGAACGCCGCGTTTGCCGAACTCGCCGTCGACCTCCTGGGACCCGACGGCCAGCGCATCCCGGTCCTGCTCTCCGCCACCCGTTCCCCCGCGGCCGGCGGGAGGCCCGCCCTTGACCAGGTGGTTGCCTTCTATGCGCACGAGCGCCGGCTGTACGAGCGTGACCTCATTTCGGCCCTGCGCACCGCCGAAGACGCCGAGGCCGCCCGCGCCGAGGCCGAAGCCAGCCTCACCGCCCAGGCAGTGGTGCTGCAGGAAAAGGATGTGGTGCTGCAGGCCTCGCTGATGGAAAGCCTGCGCAAGGAGTCGATGCTGGAAACCATCCTGAACACCATCCGGGTGGGCGTGGCGGTCATTGACGAGGACGGCCGCCGCATCCTTACCAATTCCCGCCAGCAGCTCCACGAGCGCCTCGCGGCCCCGTCCTTCACCACCCGCCCCACCGAAGCGGAGATGTACATTTTCGGGCCGGACCGCACCACACCGATCCCCGTGGACCAGCGCCCGGTGAAGCGGGCAGCCCTCGGCCAGTCCTTCTCGGACCAACTCGTCTGGTACGGGAACGGCGAGGAGCAGAAGGCGCTGAGCGTCTCGGCCCGCTCCGTCAAGGGCGACGACGACGCCTTCCGCGGTTCCGTGATCGCCTACAGCGACGTCACCGGCCTGGTGAACGCCGTGGCGGCGAAGGACGACTTCGTGGCGAATGTGTCCCATGAGCTGCGCACCCCGCTGACCTCGATCATGGGCTACCTGGAACTGGCGCTGGACGAAGAAGATGCCATCCCGGCGTATGTGGCCTCCTCGCTGAAGGTGGCGCAGCGGAATTCCGAGAAGCTCCTGCACCTGGTCTCGGACCTGCTGACCGCCGCGGCCGGCTCCGCCAATGTCCAGCAGGAAGTCACGGACCTCAGCGAACTGGTCCGCTCCGGCATCACCTCCGCCGCACCGCGTGCCGAAATCAACGCGGTGACCATCGTTGCCGAGGTTCCCGAGACCCTGCCGGCCATGGTCGATCCCAAGCGCATTTCCCAGGTGCTGGACAACCTGCTCTCCAACGCGGTGAAGTACTCGCCCGACGGCGGCCGGGTGACGGTCAGCGCCTGGCGCGCCGAAACCGGTGCCACCGTCCTTCGGGTAGCGGACTCCGGCATCGGCATGACCGAGGCCGAGCAGGCGGAGGTCTTCACTAAGTTCTTCCGCTCCGGCACCGCACGCCGGGCGCAGATCCCCGGCGTCGGGCTGGGGCTGGTCATCACCAAGCGGATTGTGGAAGAGCACGGGGGCACCATCGCGATGGAAAGCGAGGCCGGCAAGGGCACTGTCTTTACGGTCACACTGCCCTGATCCGGCTTGCGTCTGCAAGGATTTTGAGGCCAAATGCACTTTGTGCCATCATCCGAAAGGTAAAAGTCCCTCCCCGCGTGTGTGCACCGGCAAGGGCAGGAAGCTGCGTCCCGCAGCAATGCGTTGAATGGATTTTTCGGTAATGGCAGAAACCAGCAAGGTGCGCGCAATCGTCCGCCGTCTGGGCTCGTTTTCAGCAGTGGGCGCCGTCGCCTTCGTGGTTGACGTAGTCCTGTTCAATATTCTCTCTGCCACCCTCGTGCCGGACAGCCCCATCGCCGCCAAGACCATCTCGGTAGCGGCGGCCACCACCGTTTCGTGGCTGGGCAGCCGTTACGTGACCTTCCGGAAGCTACGCACCCGGAGCATCCGCAGTGAAACGCTGCTTTTCGCCCTGACCAATCTGGTGGGGCTGCTTATTTCCACCGGCTGCCTGTTCATCTCCCACTACGTGCTGGATTTCCGCAGCACCTTTGCGGACAACATTTCGGGCAACGTGGTGGGCATCGGCCTGGGCAATATCTTCCGCTACTTCGCGTACCGGTATGTGGTGTTCAACGGTCCCAGCGACCGCGCGGGGCAACCGGAACCGGAACCGGAAAACACCCGCTCGGCCTAGCTGCCCCCTTTTCCCCCACTGAAGTTCCTACGCCGGCGCATTTCGCGTCGGCGTTATTTGTTGTCCTGCCCGGATTGTGAAGCAGCTCACTTTTCCGGATTGACAACCGTTGACATTATTGGCGACAATTTGGGCACCAACCGCTCATCAGGCAAGGGAGCCTTATGTCCGACCATCACCAGCCCTCAGCCCGCGCACGGGACCTAGTCCGGGACGCCTATGACGTCCATGTGCACATTGCGCCGGACGTTATGCGCCGCCGAATTGACGACCTTGATCTAGCCGCCCGTTTCGCAGAGCTCGGAATGGCCGGATTTGTGCTGAAGTCCCACTACACGCCCACCGCAGAGCGCGCCGCCGTCGTCCGCAAGGTCCACCCGGGCGTGGATGTCCTCGGAGCCATCACACTCAATGCCTCCGTGGGGGGCCTGAACCCTATCGCCGTGGAGATTGCCGCGCGTGGCGGAGCCCAGTTTGTCTGGCTGCCTACCGTGGACAGTTCAAACCAGCGGTCCTGCCTCGCCGAAGAACCCGAAGGCGCCACCCCGCCCATGTGGGCCCAACTGCAGGAGGACCTGCGCGCCGCCGGAATGGCCGCCCCCGCCGTGGAGGTGGAATCCGGCGGCGGGCTGGTCCCGGAGGCCCGCCAGGTCCTGGAGCTGATCGCAAAGCATGACATGACGCTTGCCACCGGCCACCTGCACGCCGACGAATCCGGCAGCCTGATTCCGGCAGCCGTGGAGTTGGGCGTGCGCCGGATGGTGATTACCCACCCGGAGTTCACCTCCCAGCGCATGTTGCTGGATCAGCAGCGGGAGCTGGCCGAGCAGGGTGCACTGCTGGAGCGGTGCCTCACCACTCCCCTCACCGGCAAAGTGTCCTGGGACCTCTGGTTCTCCAACATCCGCCATGCCGGCCCGGAAAACTCGGTTATCAGCAGTGACCTCGGCCAGCCCTTCAACCCTCCTGTGGAGGACGGGTTGGCCATCGCCGCGGACCTTTTGCTGGCGCAGGATTTCACGGAGGAAGAGGTCCGGCTGATGACTGTGCATAACAGCCGCTGGCTGGCCGGCGCGGACCCGCTGCCGGATGCCCCGTCCCACCACCGGGGCAAGGTGCAGGCCGTATGAGCTCCCTGCTGGAAATCTCCGGGCTGAGCAAGCAGTTCGAGCGCGATGACACCGCCACCGTTGCCCTGCGGGACTTTGACCTCTCCATCGAGGAAGGCACATTCGTCAGCATCCTCGGCCGCAGCGGCTGCGGGAAATCCACCATGCTGAACCTGCTCTCCGGGCTTACCCGGCCCAGTTCGGGAACCGTCCATTACCAGGGCGCGGTGCTGAACGGCCCCAACGTGGACATCGGCTACCTGACCCAGTCGGACACGCTTATGCCGTGGCGCGACGTCGTTCGCAACGTCGAAATGCCGCTGGAAATCCGCGGCGAATCCAAGGAGAAGCGCCGGGAGGTGGCGCAGTCACTCATCGCCAAGGTCGGACTGACCGGATTCGAGAACCACTACCCCCGGGAACTCTCCGGCGGAATGCGGCGCCGGGCCAGCCTGGCCCGAATGCTGGCAGGGGCACCGAAGACCCTCCTGATGGACGAACCCTTCGGAGCGCTGGATGCACAGCTGCGCAACGAACTCCAGGAAGAGCTGCTGCGGTTGTGGCAGGGCTCCGGGCAGACGGTGGTTTTTGTCACCCATGACATCGAGGAGGCCCTCCTCCTCGGCGACCGCGTGGTGGTCCTGGGCCAGCTCGGCCGGATCCTGCTGGATGAGCCGATCAATATTCCGCGTCCCCGCTCGGTGGATGAAACCCGGATCGACCCCACATTCGTGGCGCTGCACAAGAAGCTTGCTGCCGCCCTCAAGGAAGGATCCACGGCATGAGCGCTGCATCCGCGGCCGAGCCGGCGCTGCCGGCGGCAACCGCACCGGGAACAGGCCGGGTACCGCCGCTGGCGGCCGGATCCGGTCCCGTCAAGGAAAACCTGAACCGCACCTGGTGGGACAAGTTCGGCCACTCAACCATCGTCTGGGGCCTGCGTGCGGCAGTACTGGTGGCCTTCCTGACCCTGTGGCAGATCACCGCAGGACCGGTCATCGATATCACCTTCATCAGCAAGCCCAGCCTGATCCTGGAACGGCTGGTGGACTGGATCGCTGACGGCACGCTCTGGACACACACCTGGATCACCCTGCAGGAGATCTTGCTCGGGTTCTTCTTCGGAGCCCTTGCCGGCGCCCTGGTGGGATACCTGCTGGCCTCCTTCAACCTGCTCTACCAGGTGCTGGATCCGTTTATGCTCGCCCTGTATTCCATCCCCAAGGTTGCCCTGGCACCGCTGTTCATCGTGTGGTTCGGCATCGGCATGGACATGAAGGTGCTGCTGGCAGCTGCCACGGTATTCTTCCTCGTCTTCCTCAACACCGCCGCCGGGGTCCGCGAAGTGGACCGCGGCCTGATCGACGCAGTCCGGCTGATGGGCGGCAACCGCCGCCATGTCGCCTTCAAGGTCGTACTCCCCTCCTCCATGACCGGCTTCCTCACCGGCTTGAAGGTAGCCATCCCGTACGCACTGATCGGTGCGGTCATCGGCGAGCTGGTCGCGTCCAACCAGGGACTCGGCTACCTGATCAACGCCTCAGCCGCCCAGTTCGACACTGCCGGCGTCTTCGCCACCCTGGTGGTGCTCACCATCGTTGCCACCATCCTGAACTCCGGCGTCGCCGTCCTCAGCAAGCGGATCAACCGCTGGAAGCCGCTGGACGAGCACTAACTCTTCCTCCACAGATTGGAACTCCAATGTTTGAAACGGTTACCCCCTCCAGACGCAGCATGCTCAAGTCGATGCTCGTCCTTCCCGCCATCGCCGCCGTGCCCGCCCTGGCCTCCTGCGCCAACAACGCGGGCAGCTCCGATCCGGGAGTGCTGAATGTGGGCCAGATCAGCGACTCGATAGCGTTTTTCCCCCTGTTCGTAGCCGAGCAGGAGGGCTTCTTCACCGCCGAAGGAGTGACCATGGGAGAACGCCCCCGGCTCGGAACGGGTGCCAAGGTGGCCGCCGCCCTGAAATCGGGCAGCATCGATCTCGGCGCCGGCGTCATCACCGACGCGTTCAACCTGTACAAGATCGACGACGACGCGAAACTGGTCAGCGGCCTGGTCACCGAGTACTACGTGGACGTGGTGGTGGGGAACAACTTTGACGGTCCTTCCGCTGACGCACCGCTCGAGGAACGGATCCAGGCGCTGGTCGGTAAGCAGATCGGCATCACCGGACCGGGCAGCGGCACGGAAGCGCTCATGACGTACCTGTTCAAGCAGATCGGCAAGAACGCCCAGACAGATTCCACGATGGTCAACATCGGCAGTGCCGCCACCGCCGCTATCGGCGCGCTGACCGCCGGCAGGGTGGACGCACTGTGTTTCTTCCAGCCGATCGGACAGCAGGTTGAAACCGCGGGCGAGGGCAGCATCTACATCTCCCCGACCCGCGGCGATATCGAAACGCTGCGGTCGCCTATCCACGGCGCAGTGTTCAGCACGGGCGCCCAGATCGAGGCCAAACAGGATCTCGTGGACGGATTCAACCGGGCACTGGATAAGTCGCTGGCACTGATCCAGGAAAACCCGGAAAAGGCCCGGACCCTCTTGGGCGAGTACCTGAAGGACACCCAACCGCAGACCGTCGATGCGCTGGTGGCCCTGCTGCCCAAGGAAATCGCCACCTCCACGAAGGTCACCGAGGAGTCCTACAAAGTGGCATCGGCCTTCCACACCGAATCCGGGTTGGTGGACGAGGCACCGGACTACGCCGGTTTCGTCCTCGAAACCTCACAGGCATAAAAAACCCGGGGCGGTAGGCCGCCCCGGGTTTCCTGCCGGACCTACTACTTCTTCTGCGGGGTGCGGATCAGCTTCTTGTTGACGAATTCGGCCATGCCGAACCGTCCCAGCTCGCGGCCCACACCGGAGCGCTTGACGCCACCGAAGGGCAGGTCTTCCTGCGTGCCGGAGGTGCCGTTGATCCAGACCATGCCGCTTTCCAGCTGGTCGGCGACGTTCAGGGCGCGGTCTTCGTCGGCGCTGAACACCGCTCCGCCCAGGCCGAACGGGGAGTTGTTGGCCAGTTCAATGGCTTCTTCCTCGCTGGACACCTTGTAGATGACGGCGGCGGGGCCGAACAGCTCCTCGGAGAACGCCCGCATTTCCGGCGTGACATCGGTCAGCACGGTCGGCTGCACGAAGGCACCCGGTCCGTCGATCAGGCTGCCGCCGGTGTGCAGGGTTGCACCCTTGTCCACGGCGTCGCGGATCTGCTCCACCAGGCCGTCTGCGGCAGCCTGCGTGGAGAGGGGGCCGAAACGGGTTTCCGGCTGCAGCGGATCGCCGGGTTCAATGGCGGCCATCCGGGCGGTGAACTTCTCCACGAAATCGTCGTAGAGGTCCTCCATCACAATGAAGCGCTTGGCGGCATTGCAGGCCTGCCCGCCGTTGCCCATCCGGCCGGCGACGGCGGCCTTGACGGTGGTGTCGAGGTCCTCGGTGTCGAGGACGATGAACGGATCGCTGCCGCCGAGTTCGAGGACGTACTTCTTCAGGTTCCGGCCGGCCACCTCGGCGACGGCGGAGCCTGCCCGCTCGGAGCCGGTCAGGGACACGCCCTGGATCCGGGCATCCGCGATGATGTCCGCGGCCTGCTCGTTGGTGGCGAACAGGTTGACGTAGGCACCCTCGGGTACGCCGGCGTCGGCGAAGATCTGTGCCATCGCCAGGGCGGACTGCGGGCAGTTGTTCGCATGCTTGAGCAGCACGGTGTTGCCGAGCATCAGGTTGGGGCCGGCAAAGCGGGCCACCTGGTAGTACGGGTAGTTCCACGGCATGATGCCCAGGAGCGCGCCCACGGGCTCGGTGCGGACCACGGCGTTGCCGCCGCCCTTGACGTCGAGCTGCTCGTCAGCCATGAAGCCGGGGCCCTGGGTGGCGTAGTACTCGTAGATGTTGGCGGAGAGGGCAACCTCATTCTTCGCCTCGCGCAGCGGCTTTCCCATTTCGAGGGCAATCAGCTTGGCGAGCTCCTCGGCGCGTTCCCGGTACAGTTCCGCAACGCGGGTGATGACCTTGGTGCGGTTCTCCACGGGCTCGTTCCGCCAGCTGGCGAAGGCCTCATGTGCTGCAGTGACGGCCTGGTTGATTTCGGCGTCGGTGGCTTCAGCGAATTCCTGAAGGGTTTCTCCGGTGGCTGGATTTACGCTCTTGTAAGCACTCATATTTGCCACGCTACTCCCTGCAAATCCAGTCTGCGAAAGCCTGGATTTCCGGGACTAAATCCGCGTCGGTTCTTGTTTCAGGGGCTTTGCGGCGCGAATTACCGCAAAGCGGAGCCGTGGCTGGCGGCACGCCCTCGGCACCTGTCGGTCCCGGACAGCTCGACGGCGGGCCCGGACAGGTCGACGGCGGCTCAGCGGCAGGTCGACGGCGGGCCGACGTCGGCTCAGCGGCGGAGTTTCCAGAACTTAGGCCGCGGCCAGCCCTGGCCCGAGCTTCTCCGGTCCTCCGTGCGCGGACGACGGCTCAGCCGGACGCTGAACTCCCCCGGTCCGGGCAGCCGCCACCCGCGGCGGCGGGCCACCGTGCACAGCACGGCGCAGGTGCCGATGGCCACGCCCATGCCCACGTTCTGCAGGCCCAGCTGATAGAGGATCACCATTTCGACGGCGGCCACGAGGGCACCGGTGGCGTACAGCGTGTTGCCGCCGAAAATGGCCGGCACGCGGCCCACCACGATGTCGCGGATCATGCCGCCGCCCACGGCGGTGACAACGCCGATCAGGATGGCCGGCAGCCATTCCAGCCCCAGCCCCAGCGCCTTGGCCGTGCCGGTGGCGGCCCAGCAGCCCAGCGCGAAGGCGTCGATCACAATGAGGAACCGGTTGGCCCATTTGCCCTTGAGCTCAATGGCATAGGCAATGACGGCTCCGGCGATTGCTGCAAAGAGATAAGCGGGGTTTGTCAGCGCTACGGGGGTGCCGGCCTGCAGGAGGGTGTCACGCAACACGCCGCCACCCAACGCCGAGGTGAGCGCCAGGACCAGGAAACCCACCGGGTCCATCCGCAGCTGCCGCGCGACCGCGCCGCCGAGGACTCCGTTCGCCAGCACCCCGGCGAGATCGACGGCGTCGAACACCACCCTCGGGTCGAAAAGATCCACGCCGCTCCTGCTGTTTCCGTTGCCCGTTCTGCCGCCGTTCATTCTACGTGGCTGCGGGCCCGGAAAATCCTGCGGTTTGTGCAAATCCCTCCGCTGCGCAGCGGAGGAATTCACCCAAACCGCAGGGATTCAGACAAACCGGGGGTTTTACAGCCGGCGGCGGAATGAACCGGAAGCCACCGTGACAAATACCAACGGGGCTAAACGGGATCAGCCGTCCCCCGGCGGATAGTCCTCGTCACTCCCCGGTACGTCTGCTTTCTGTTCCAGGATGTCGGCCTCGGACCCGTCCGGGTGGATTTCACCTTCCGGTCCGGCGTCGCCTGCGCCCGGAACTGCGGGAATGTCCTGCTCAATGCCGTCCGCCTCGGAACCGTCCCGGTGGATTTCACCTTCCGGTCCGGCATCGCCTGCACCGGGAACCGCGGGCAGTGACTGCTCGGCCCGGTCCCCCTCCGAACCGTCGGGAATTACCGGTTGGTCAGCGTCCTTACGCATATGCGTGCCTCCAATGCAGGTTGCCGTGGCCGCCGGGGCGGCTTCCGTCCCTTCTGTCTATCACCGAAGCCGCCCAGTAGAAATAGCCTGCGGACGGGTCAGGCGTCGTCCCGCAGGTCCAGCACCACCTTGATGTCCCCGTCGCGGTCCTCGAAGGCCTGTGCATAGTCCGCCAGCGGAACCCGGCGGGAGATCAGCTGCTCAAGCCACCGTGCATCGCTCTTGGCCAGGGCCGCGGCCGCCTTGAGGTAGTGGCGGCGGTTGGCGTTGACGGTGCCGAAGACCACGCGGTTGTCCATCACCAGGTTCAGGTTCAGGGCACCCAGGTCCACGGGCTGCTCGCCGTCGGCCTCGGAGACTCCGGTGAGGCAGGTGACCGAGTTTTTGGCGCCGTGCTGCAGCACGTCATTGATCACCGTGGGTACGCCGGTGCATTCGATGATGATGTCCGGGTTGATGCCGGATTCGGGGAGGGTGTCGGTGTGGAAGACGGCGCCAAGTTCCTTGGTCAGCTTCTCCTTCGGTCCGTCCTCTTCCAGGTCGAAGACGTGCACTTCGAGTCCGCGCTGCACCCCGAACAAGGCACCGAGCAGTCCCACGGGCCCGGCGCCGGTCACGGCGACAACCTGCGGCCGGAAGTAGGCGCGGCCGCCGATCCGGTCGATCTGTTCCCAGGCCTTGGCCAGGATGGTGGCGGGTTCCAGCAGGACCCCTACGCGTTCCAGGGAGGGTTCGAGCTTCACCATGTCATCGGGGTCCCCGCGCCAGTATTCGCGCGCGAAACCGTCGAGTCCTTCAATACCGTGTTCGGTGTAGGTTCCGGTCAGGCACATGTCCCACTCGCCGGCGGCGCAGGCCCGGCAGTTTTCCGCACAGGGTCGGCGGACAATCCCGACCACCAGGTCCCCGGCGGCAAGGTCCGAGCCCTCGGGTGCCTCGACGACGCGGCCCAGGTTCTCGTGTCCCATCACCAGGTAGTCCCGGTCCTCGGGTGCGGTGCCGAATTCGGCGGCAATGACTTCGCGGTCGGTGGCGCACAGGCCCACCGCGAGCGTCTCCACCAGCACGCTGCCTTCACCGGCTTCCGGCTCGGGAAGATCCCGCAGCTCCAGCGAGTCCTTCTGCCCGGGGGTAATTATCAATGCCTGCATGTGGTTTCCTTCCCGCGGCTGCTTGCTGTCTGTATCCCAGATTAGCGCCGCGGCCGCGCCGGTAAGACTCGGCACAGGGAGAGGCGAAACGGCAGCGGAAACAATGAAGGCCCGCCCCATGGGGGCAGGCCTTCAAAATATGGTGGAGATGGGGGGAATCGAACCCCCGTCCGGTGTTGTTTTGTCAGGGCTTCTCCGGGCGCAGTATGCGTCGGATTTTCTCGGCCCCAGCCATCCTGCATACAGGTGGCTGATCCGGGCCCAGCCGTCAAAATGTCCCGAACACCCCGACGGCGGGAGTGTTCGGCAGTGGCCCTCTAAACGACGCCAGGATCCGGAGCGAGAGCGACTCCGGGCTGACGGACTACTCCGGCTGCTTAGGCAGCGAGAGCGAAGTCAGTGCGCATAGGTTTGGCACTTATTGTTTTGCAGAGAGCGTTAACGAGATAACTCTGCGTTCTCGGCCCGCTTCCCCTGGCTCAACAAACATCGTCGAAACCGATCATCCCCGTATTGAGTTACCAAGCACCGTTTCCGGCGGCGACCCTACCGGGCCGTCCAGAGAGTTTAACGACGCCGGCCCGCGGAACATTCCCGCTCGGCCGCACCTTTGATGCGGTGCGGGATATGAGGAGGCGCGGACCGGCCAGGCGGCTAGCGGCGTCGGCCGAAAACCAGCGACGCCGCGGCCACGGCACCCGTGACGGTGTAGACGGCAGGCCAGGCGCCCATCTTCTTGGCGAGCGGATGGGAGAGGCCGAAGGCGGCTACATAGCCTGCGGTCAGTGCCGCGGCGGTGCCCGTTCCGGCGTCTCGCTTCCAGAGGGCAAATGCACCGGCTCCGGCGGCGGCGAGCACGGCTCCGCCCAGCTGGCGGTTACCGGTGGAGCGGGCGGTCTGGTAGCCGCCGATCAGGCCGGCGGAGGTGATCAAAGGGGTCAGCAGGGACAAGGTTTTCTCCTCGAAATAGGCAACACCTCCAGCTTATGCCGGGGTCCGTGCCGCCCGCTTCCTGCGTTGGACCAACCGGGCGGCGGACGGCACGAGATCCCAGCCGGTGGTACGCCTGACACCTGGTGTGACCACTCCCGTACCATCAGCACCACAGCGTGGGACCCTCTGCGCGGGACGGCACCCGCGGGGACCGCAGCCGCCGTCGTAGACTGGTGCCCGCCAACAGCGGAGGCACGATCGGAGGACCGTGGCAGATTCCCGAACCCTACTCACGGAGCTGGAAAACCGGATCTCGGCGCTGGCCTCGGCTTCGGCTGGAACCGTAGTCATCGGCGTCGCCGGTGCCCCCGGAGCAGGAAAGACCACCCTCGTGGAATCCCTGGTCCGCGAGCTGAACGGCGCCGTCGACGACGTCGAGTCGCAGCGCTTTGCCCACATTCCCATGGACGGCTTCCATCTCTCGGACCGGGAGCTGACCCGTCTCGGGCTGCTGGCGCGCAAGGGCGCCCCGGAAACCTTCGACGCCTACGGCTATGCGGCGCTCCTGGAACGCCTCCGGTCACCGCGGACCGCCGTGGTCTACGCGCCCGGTTTCGAGCGGACGCTGGAACAGCCGCTGGCCGGCGACATTCCGGTGTTTCCGGCAGCGAAGGTGATCCTGACGGAGGGGAACTATCTGCTGCTGGACCGCCCGGATTGGCGTGAGGTCCGCTCCCGGTGCACCGAGGTCTGGTACTGCCAGCCCGACGAAGACCAACGCGTGCAGCGCCTGGTGGAGCGGCATGTCCGGTTCGGGAAGACGCCGGAAGCGGCCGCCGCCTGGGTCCGGGACGTCGACGGCCCCAATGCGCGCCTGGTCCAGGAGTCCATACATCGGGCCGACGTCGTCATCCGCCCGGCCTGGACGTGACGAGGGGTGCCTTTGGGCGGGCGCCGCAGCCTCGCGTATAAAAGGACGCAGACCACCCGCACGAAAAGCAGGCCCGGCCGGACCTTCAGAAGGAGACAACGCAATGGACGCACGCCCCTCGACACTGCTGGAAGACGGAGCCTCGCTGGAGCAGGTGGGTACGGGCGCGGTCTGGGCGGAGGGTCCCGTCTGGGTCCCGGAGCGCAACGCGGTGCGCTACAGCGACGTGCGGTCTAACCGGATCCTGGAATACAGCGAAACCACCGGCGAGCTCAGCGTCTACGGCTCCGACATCGAGTTCACCAACGGCCGGGCGCTGGACGCGGACGGCTCTGTGGTGCAGTGCTCGCACGGGCGCAGGGCCGTGGAACGGGACCGCAACGGCACCGTGGAAACCCTGGTGGACCGCTTCGGCGAGGTCCGCTTCAACTCGCCCAACGACGTCGTCGTGAAGTCCGACGGCACCATCTGGTTCTCGGATCCCTCCTACGGGATCGACAACCCGGCCGAAGGCCACCCCGGCGAACTGGAGTACGGAGACCGGTACGTGTTCCGCTTTGATCCGGCCACCGGCGAGCTCACCGCGGTGATCACTGACATCATGGCCCCCAACGGCCTGGCGTTCTCCCCAGACGAATCCGTCCTCTACGTTTCCGACACCGCCGAAGAGGCCGTCTCGCCGTACGGCCCGGCGCAGTCCGAGGGCAACCCGATCCGTGCCTACGACGTCGTCGAGGGCCGGCAGGCGAAGAACGGCCGGGTGTTCGTGCGCGTTGCCCCCGGTGTGCCCGACGGGTTCCGGGTGGATACGGACGGGAACATCTGGTCCTCCGGCGGCGACGGCGTGCGGGTGTTTTCACCGGCCGGCGAGCTGCTCGAGCACATCCCGGTGCCCGAAACCGTCAGCAACGTCTGCTTCGGCGGGCAGGACGGCCGGACGCTGTATATGACGGCAACCACCAGCCTGTACCGGATCCGCACTACGGCCAGCGACGCCGCGGCGGCCCTGCGTACGAAGCGGTAACGACGACGGCGGCTGCGGCGGCGGCTCAGGCAAGCAGCCGCCGCAGCCGGTATTCCAGCTTTCCGCGCCGGGTGCCGTCATCGCTCAGGTGCGCCGTGCGCTGGATGTAACCCCGGCCCCACTGCTCCAGCAGGAAGTCATCGGCGGCCCGGACATGGCCCGGCGGAAACCGGTACCGCAGCCGGGAGGCCAGGGACGGCCAGTCGGCCGAGCGCAGCAGTGCGGTGGCCTCGGCCAGTGAATAGACGGTGTTGGCTTCCAGCGCCTGCACCAGCCAGTCATAGTGGTCGGCACGGCTGCGCGGATGTTCCGGCAGTTCCTGCTCGAGCACCTCGCGGAGCGCGGCAGCGGTCAGTTCATCCCCGCTCGAAGCTCCGGCGCTGCGGGCTTCCCCGCGCACCCGCTGGAGCGCAACCACGTGGTTGATGGCATCAAACTCGCGGTCCGCCAGTTCGATCAGTCCGGACGCGAGCGTGAACGCCCGGTTCACCTCCGGCGGTACCGGGCCGGTGCCTTTGTAGCGGATTTCGTGCTCGAACTCGGCCCAGGCGTGCTGGAGGATGGTGCGGAACTGCACTTCGAACCGCTGCCCGCCGAACAATTCACAGCCCGACGGCGGATTGCCGGTGGGGACCCGGAGGATGAGGTGCTGCCCGGAGTAGCCGAAATCGCCGCGTATTTTCTGCTCGGCGGACTTGTCCACGTGGTCCAGTTCTTCAAAGGTGCCGGACAACGCCTCCATGGCAGCAGGGATATCCGATTCCAGGAAGAGGATGATCCGCACGCCAATCAGGTCATCAATGTCATTGAGCCCATTGATATACCGCGGCGCTCCGTCCTCGGTCCGCCGTTCAAGCTTCTTCCCCAGCGAGTCGATGGCCTTCACCCGGTGCTGGATGTGGTGGTAGTTCAATCCGTCGTCGGCCAGCCGGGCAAGGACTGCACCGTGGATGCCCTCCTCCGCGCCCTGGTAGCGGCCCAGGTTCATTGCATAGTCGCCCAACCAGTCATTGATCCGCATGCTGTGCGTTGGCAGAAGTTCCATTGACAACCTGTTCCCCCGGCGGTCCGCCGACACGGGTGTGCGGCGTGGAGCGATTGCCTCAATTCTGTGCGGACCTCCCAAGCCCCGCAAGGGTTCGCAGAGGTGCAGGGCGACCACGGACGCCGCCGCCCAGTCCCAGCCGCCGTTGCGTTACGCAGCGGGCTGCACCGCGTTTTGGACTTCGGGAAAACCCGTGATTCCATGATTTGCCCTGTTGATAAACATCGAAGTTTTTCACTTTTAGGAAACCATGATTGATCTGTTGATATTGCTGCTGCTGGTCGTCGGCATCGTCGCCGTCACTGCAAAGCTCAAAATCTCGCCGTTCCTCGCCCTCCTCGCCGCTGCCTTTATCGGCGCGTTTGCGTTTCGCCTGCCGGTTGATGAAATCATCCCGACAATTACGACGGCGTTCGGCAACACCATGGGCAACATCGGCCTGGTGATCCTTTTCGGCACGATGATCGGCGTGATCCTGGAGCGGTCCGGCGGCGCCATCGCCATGGCTGATGTGTTGATCAAGGTCCTGGGGACGCGGTTTCCGACCCTGACCATGAGCATCATTGGCTACATCGTCTCTATTCCCGTCTTCTGCGACTCCGGCTACATCATTCTCAATTCGCTGAAGAAGGCCATGGCTGAACGGGCCAAGGTATCCCTGGTCGCCATGTCCATAGCGTTGATGACCGGCCTGTATGCCACGCACACGATGGTCCCGCCCACGCCCGGACCGCTGGCCGCCGCCTCCAACCTGAATGTGGTGGACAGCCTGGGCCTGCTGATCGGCCTCGGCCTGGTGGTGGCCGCGGTTTCGGCGGGTGCCGCCCTGCTCTACGCCAACCGGTTCCTGAAAAAAGACATTGAACTGCTGCCCGTTCCGGCCGAAGAGGTGGAGGTCAGCTACGAGGACCTGAGGACACAGTATGGAACGCTGCCGAGCGGCTTTATGGCCTTCCTGCCGATCCTGCTGCCGATTACGCTGATCTGCCTGTCCTCGATAGCCAAGCTGCCCGGCGCCCCGATGGGTGAGGGCGGCCTGGCCGCAACCGCCGTCTTCGTAGGAACTCCCGTGGTCGCACTTGCGCTTGGCCTGCTGGCGGCGGTGTTCCTGCTGCGCGGCAAAGGCAGGCTCAGCACCTTCAACACCCAGATCTCGGACTCGATTGTGCTGGCGGCACCCATCCTGCTGATCACCAGCGCCGGGGCTGCATTCGGCGGGGTGCTGGGCAAGAGCTCCATCACCGCTTTCCTCTCCGACAACCTGGCAACGCTGGGCCTGGGCATTGCGGTGCCGTTCGTGATTTCAGCTGCCTTGAAGACGGCCCAGGGTTCCTCCACCGTTGCCATGGTGACAACGTCGGCCATGCTTCTGCCGCTGCTGGAACCGCTGGGACTGGCCGGCGGAGCCGGGCCCGTCCTCGCGGTCCTCGCTATCGGCGCCGGCGCCATGGTCGTGTCACACGCCAACGACTCGTACTTCTGGGTGGTCTCCCAGTTCAGCCGCATCCCGACTGCCACCGCCTACCGCACGCTGACACCGGCCACTGCCGTGCAGGGCATTGCAGGTTTCGCAGCGGTCTGGGTCCTGAGCCTGTTCCTGCTCTGAGGCGCTCGGCGACCGCTGGAAGGCGGCGGGGTACCCCGCCGGCCGATGAAGGTCCATACTTCTGCCGTAGCTGAAGCCGTAGACCTTGATTCCGGCGGTCCCGCCGGGCGCGGAGGGGAGCAGACATGTCCACAGTCCCCGGCAGCGGCGGTTCCGTCCTTCGCCGCAAGCCCATTGAGGAAATCGACGAGGAGAAAACCGGCAACAAGCTGTTCAAGAGCCTTGGCCTCTGGCAGCTGACGGCCATCGGCGTGGGCGGCATCATCGGCGTCGGGATCTTCACCCTCGCCGGCCTGGTGGCCAACGGCGGTCCCGACGCCGCCCCCGTGGGCCCGGCCGTGCTGCTCTCCTTCCTGGTCGCCGGCCTGGCCAGCGCCGCGGCGGCCCTGTCCTACGCCGAGTTCGCCGGACTGGTGCCCCGCGCCGGGTCCGCCTACACCTACGGGTACGTGGCGCTGGGCGAACTGATCGGGTGGTTCATCGGCTGGGACCTGCTGCTGGAATACACCGCAATCGTGGCAGTGGTGGCCATCGGCATCTCCGGCTACTTCACCGAGTTCCTCGCCGGTTTCGGCATCGAGATGCCCATCTGGATGCAGGGAACCGGGGACACGGTGGAGGGCGGGCTGATCAACCTGCCCGCCGCCGTCGTCTGCCTGTTCATTACCTGGATCCTCAGCCGCGGCACCAAGACCTTCGGACGCTTTGAACTGGTGGCCGTGGGCCTGAAAGTCCTGCTGATCGTGTTCATCGTGGGACTGGGGTTCTTCTACATCAACGCGGACAACTACACCCCGTTCCTGCCCAGCGGTTTCGGGGCGGTGTTCACCGGGGCAGCCACCGTCTTCTTTGCCGTCTTCGGCTACGACGCCATGAGCACCGCCGCCGAGGAAGCCACGGACGGCAAGAAACACATGCCCAAAGCCATCCTGCTCTCCCTGGCCATCGCGATGGTCCTGTACATCCTCGCCACGCTGGTACTGACCGGAATGCAGAATTACCGGGACATCAGCCCGACCGCCGGTTTCGCCTCCGCGTTCCAATCCGTCGGGCTGCCCGTCATTGCCACCGTCATTTCAGCCTTCGCTGTGCTGTCCATCCTTACCGTGATGCTTACGTTCCTGCTCGGCGTGACCCGGGTGTGGTTCGCCATGAGCCGGGACGGGCTGCTTCCGGGCTGGTTCGCCGGAACGGACAAGCGGGGCACGCCGCAGCGGG
The DNA here is from genome assembly GCF_024385485.1 of Arthrobacter sp. zg-Y1116. Lineage (NCBI taxonomy): Bacteria > Bacillati > Actinomycetota > Actinomycetes > Micrococcales > Micrococcaceae > Arthrobacter > Arthrobacter sp. zg-Y1116. The sequence goes on from NZ_JANFLR010000001.1 coordinate 847,262, forward strand.
TGACCTGGATCGCCGGCGGCACCTCGGCTTTGCTGGCCGGATTCTTCCCCATTCGTGCCGTGGCAGATCTGACCAACATCGGCATCCTGGCCGCGTTCGTGGTGGTTTGCGTGGCAGTGATTGTGCTGCGCTACCGTCAGCCGGACGCCCCGCGGGAATTCCGGCTCCCGCTGATGCCGTGGGTACCGGCGTTCGGCGTCCTCGCCTCGGGGTTCCTGATGCTGCAGCTGCACTGGGAAACCTGGCTGCGTTTCGGTATTTGGCTGGTCATCGGGGTGCTGGTTTACGCGTTCTATGGGTACAGGCATTCCCTGCTGAATCCAAACAGTCCGCGGCATCGGAGCCTCAAGATGAATCCCCGGCCGGAAAACTGACTGCAGGAGCTGCCAACACAGGACGAGGCGCGGCATCCTTCCTTCCAATTCAATAAATAGCGGCTATTATCTGCCTTAGGGGTTCCGAAAAAATGGACCCTCAGTTGGGGAGAATAACCGAATGGGCAGTCAGTCTCAGGCCATGCCTTCTGCACCGAGGCGGTCCACCATGCTTTTCCGCCGTGCCCGCAGCGGGCTCGTACTGATTGCGGTTTTCTGGCTATGGATGCTTTTTGGCGCCGCGGACTTTGTCGCCGCCCTTTTCGGTTCACCCATACATGCTGCTCTTGCCGTGTTTGCCCTCAGCACGCTCACGCTTATTTCGCTGCTTTTCCTCCCGATCTGTATTGCGTACCTCGTGCTCAACCGGCCGAAGGGACACGCAGCACCATCTGCTGCACCGCAGGCCGGGGAGGTACACGGCAACGGCCTGGCGCCCGTAATCCGGATGATGCCCCGCCGCGCCGCCGTCCACGGTGCCGCCCTGACCAGCCGTGCCGCGGTCCGTGGCGCTGCCCTCACCAGCCGTGCCGCCGCCAAATGGCGGGACCGCGCTTCCTAGCCTGCACCGGCGAGGCAGCCCCAACGGCAGGAATGTCAGAGGCGGTTGCCATTGTGGAGGTCATGAGTTCCTCACTGGGCACCCGAATGCCCTCCGCCCCCGCCGGCCCTGTCACCCACGCCCGCTACCGCCGGGAACCCTACGTCCGCTGCCGGACCGGAAACGGCAGCGTTGATGGAAAGGCCGTGGCCTGGACACGCACGGAGGTCCTCCTGCACTGGATTGACGACGACGGCCAGGCCCATAACCGGTGGACTCCGGCTTCCACTGTGCGCCGGATTGCCCGGGACGATTCCGCCTGGCGCGACCCTTACGACGACTTCCGGTTCTATTACCAGTCCTCCCCCGCCGCCGCCTGACCCTCCCCGGATTCGCCCTGCCCCGGATTCGCATGGAAGCAGCGCTGCGCTGCCGGTGCCCTCTTGACCCCTCACTGCAGAAAGGGACTGATGGAAGGGTGCGGCGTAACCGCCGCACCCGGAACTCTGTTCCGGCGGTGTTTGCGGCAGGACGTTGACGCATGGACTTTCAGCATTTGATCGAATCCGTGGGGGAATTGATGGACCTGGCGGGAGTAGCCGCCATCGTCCTGGGTGCCGTGGCCGCCACCATCGCTGCTGCCGCCGCTGCGATGCGCCGGCGCGGCCCGGTCTATGAGGAATACCGGCAGCGGCTGGGGCGAAGCATTCTGCTCGGACTGGAGTTATTGGTGGCTGCAGACATTATCCGCACGGTGGCTGTGACCCCTACCTTCGAGTCGGTGGGAATACTTGCCATAATCGTGCTTATCCGCACGTTTTTAAGTTATTCGCTGCAGCTGGAAGTCACCGGTTCCCTGCCATGGAAGCGGCCGGTGGGAGAACTCAAGAACAAGAACGAATAACGGTTCAATAAACACGGCCCCGGGCCTTGACATAAGCACTCGACCAAATATCGTTCTCGGCATGATCAATCCAGTCTCGATTCTTCCGTCTGTTCTTTCTGCCTCCGAATTCAGCACAACTACGCAGGAAACAACCATTGGGGCCGGCGCCCTCGTTGGCTCCATGCTCGTGTTCGGCATCATCGGCATCGTTGTCGGTGGGTTGGCCATGATGGGCATGTTCAAGAAGGCCGGCCGCAAGCCCTGGGAGGCTTTTGTCCCCGTCTACGCCCAGGTGGTGCTTTTCCGCATCGCCGGCATGTCCGGCTGGTGGTTCCTGGCCATGCTGGTCCCGGTCCTGAACATCGTGGCAGCCGTGCTCCTGGCGATCAACCTTGCGAAGGTGTTCGGCCAGGGCGTCCTGATTGCCGTCTTGATCATTCTCTTCGGCGTCTTTGTGTACTTCTACCTTTCCTACGGCTCCGCCCGGTACTTCGGTCCGCAGGCCAGCAAGGGTCCCTTCGACCTGGCCAAGAACCCGAACCAGCCCGCTTACGCGCCGGCCGGACACTAACCCACACCCCGCCCGTACAAGGCGCGCATCCCCCCGCGGATGCGCGCCTTTTCTTTGCGCTTTGCACCGGCACCCGTCGGCGGGACACGGGATTTCACCGCTACTCAGGCTGCCCCCGAAGAATTGTTAGGCACGCCGAACTTAAGGTGTTAGGTTGCTGTCATGGCCCGTACCGTCCAGCTCCCCGACACCCCGCGCCCCGCAACGCGCCCCCGCCATATCCTGTGGCTGCTTGGCCCCGCACTGGTAGCCGGGGTCGCCTACCTGGATCCCGGCAACGTTGCCAGCAACATGACTGCAGGGGCGAAGTTCGGCTACCTGCTGGTCTGGGTGGTGGTGACGGGCAACGTGATGGCGTGGCTGATCCAGTACCTCTCGGCCAAGCTGGGCCTGGTCACCGGCCGCAGCCTGCCCGAACTCCTCGGGGAACGCATCGGACTCAAACCTGCCCGGCGGCTGTACTGGCTGCAGGCTGAACTCGTCGCGATGGCCACTGATGTCGCGGAGGTGATCGGCGGCGCCGTCGCGCTCTGGCTGCTCTTTGATCTTCCGCTGTTCCTGGGCGGCATCATTACCGGCGCCATCTCCATGGTGGTGCTGCAGTTGCAGAACAGCGGCCGGCACCGGAGCTTCGAGTACGTCATCGTCACGCTGATGCTGGTGATCGCCGTCGGCTTCACGGCCGGCGTCTTCCTCAACCCGCCCGACGGCGGCTCCGTGGTCGAAGGCCTGGTGCCTCGCTTCGAAGGCAGCGAATCGGTGCTCCTCGCTGCATCCATCCTGGGCGCGACCGTGATGCCGCACGCCATTTATGCGCACTCCGCCCTGACCCGGGACCGCTTCCCCGGACGCACCGCTTCCCTCACCACCACCCGGCTGATCAAGGCCACCAAATGGGACGTGACCATTGCCCTGGCCGTGGCGGGCTCGGTGAACCTGGCCATCCTGCTGCTCGCCGCCGGTTCGCTGCAGGGTGTGGAAGGGACCGATACCCTCGAGGGCGCCCATGCCGCCATTGCCGCCTCGCTGGGCTCGGTGGTGGCCACCCTGTTTGCTGTAGGACTGCTCGCATCCGGCCTGGCCTCGACGTCGGTGGGCGCGTATGCGGGTGCCGAAATCATGCAGGGCCTGCTGAAGGTGCGCATCCCCATGCTGCTGCGCCGCCTGATTACCCTGCTCCCCGCGCTGGCGATCCTCGCCGTCGGCATCGATCCCACCTGGGCCCTGATCCTCAGCCAGGTGATCCTCTCCTTCGGCATTCCGTTCGCTTTGATTCCGCTGGTCTGGCTGACTGCGCAGCGGGACCTGATGGGGAGCCACCGCAACCATTGGTGGACCACGGGGCTGGGCGTGCTGGTTTCGGTGCTGCTGGTCGGGCTGAACGTCACCCTGCTGGTGCTGACCTTCACCGGTGCCTGAGGCTAGCCTTTCAGCGACCCCTCCACCAGTGCGGTGGCGATGCTGTCGGCATCCGCCTGAGCCGCGAGATACCGCTCGGCGTCCAGCGCAGCGGAGCAGCCGGTGCCCGCAGCGGTAATCGCCTGCCGGTAGCGGTGGTCCACGGCGTCGCCGCACGCGAAGACCCCGTCCAGGTTGGTCTGCGTGCTCGGAGCCGCGACCCTGATGTACCCCTCCGGATCCAGATCCACTTGTCCCGCCAGGAGATCGGTACGCGGGGCATGGCCAATGGCGACGAAAACCCCCTGCGCCGGCAGATTCCGCGTGGCGCCGGTGACGGTGTCCGTAAGGGTCATGCCCGTGACCTTGTCCGTGCCGTGGATCGCAGTGACCTCGCTGTTGAACTCAAAGTGGATCTTCGCGTGGTCCCGGGCCCGCTGCGCCATGATGCGGGAGGCACGCAGCGTGTCCCGGCGTACGACGACGGTCACCGACGCCGCGAAACGGGTCAGGAACAGTGCCTCCTCCATGGCTGAATCCCCGCCGCCGACCACCACGATGTCCTGGTTGCGGAAGAAAAAGCCGTCGCAGGTGGCGCACCAGGAAATGCCCCGGCCGTTGAGCTGTTTTTCCTCCGGCAGCCCCAGCTCCTTATAGACGGAGCCGGTGGCGAGGATGACGCTGCGGGCCTTGTAGGTTTCCCCGCTGCCCGTGGCCACCCGCTTGGTGTGGGCACCCAGCTCCACTGACACGGCGTCGTCGTACTCCACCAGGGCGCCGAATTTCTCCGCCTGCCTGCGCAGGTTCTCCATCAGGTCGGGCCCGAGGATACCGTCGGGAAAACCCGGAAAGTTCTCCACCTCCGTGGTGTTCATCAGGGCGCCGCCGGCGGTGACGGAGCCCGCGAGGATGCGGGGTTTCAATCCGGCCCGGGCGGCGTAGATCCCTGCGGTGTAACCGGCCGGACCGGACCCGATGATCAGGACGGAATCTGTACCCATCTGCTCTTCCCTTCGCTGCAGCGGTCCTTCAAGTCTGTCGGGGAGGAGGCTAGGGTCGGTAGCCCGGGCGCATTAAGCGGTGCCGGAATCGGCAAAGGAGCCAGTAGTGGCAGCGGCACTCAAACCCATTGAACTGATCCAGCTTCCCCGCGGCGTGATTGATGCGCTTGCCGCCGGTGACCTGCCCGGCGCCAACCGGCAGGCGCCTCTGGAGCTTACCGAGCACTTTTCCCAGGACCGGCAGCCGCTGTGGCGTATCCGGAGCGCGCAGCTGGAAGAGAATCCCGGGGACGCGGCATGGATTACCCGGGCCATCTTTGACCCCGGACTGGGCCGGGCGGTGGGCCTGGCCGGGTTCCACGGCCCCCCGGACGGCAACGGCATGGTGGAAGTCGGGTACTCGGTGGACCCGGCCTACCGGCGGCAGGGCTACGCCCGTGCCGCACTGGAGGCGCTGCTTGCCGTGGCTGCCGGGGAACCCTCGATCCGCACCGTTCGGGCAACCATCAGCCCGGATAACGGTGCCTCCCGGCGGCTGGTGGAACAGTACGGGTTCGTGGCCACAGGTGAGCAATGGGATGACGAGGACGGGCTGGAGATCGTTTATGAACTCCCGGCGGGAGGCAACTGACGCCGGTCCGCTAGGATCGCTCGAATGACAACCTGGACAGAGATCACGGCCGCCGTCACGGTGGCTCTGGGCGGAGACAAGGCCGCAGGACAGCAGGCACTGCTGGCATGTTGGGAGGATACGGTGCCGGACCAGCACGCCTATCGATGCGTCCTGGCGCACTACCTCGCGGACACGGAAACGGACCTCGACGCGGAGATCTCATGGGACGAGGCCGCCCTTGCGGAACATGCCGGGGTCAGCGACGAAGATCTTGCACCGTTGGGCATCCCGTCGGCGGGAGGTTTCGCTCCTTCGCTGCATTTGAATCTCGGGGACGGCTACCTGCGGCGCGGCGAGCCCGGGCGTGCGCGCGGCCATCTGGAACAGGGCCTGGCCCTTGCCGAGGAGCTCGGGAGCGAAGGCTACGGTGCCATGATCCGCTCCGGCCTGCAGAACCTGGGCACCCGCATCGAAGCGGCAGCCGATACCGGGACCGCCGCATGATTGCCGGGAACCTCTTCGCGCAGCAATCCACGCTCACCACGAACCGCCTGCGGCTCGAGCCGCTGGGACCGGAGCACTTCGACGGCGCGTGGGCGGCACTGCAGGATCCGGAGGGCCGCAGGCTGACCGGCACCCACGCGGTTTTCACTCCGGAGCAGATCCGGAGCTGGCTGCAGACCCGCGCCGGTGAAGCAGACCGGGCGGACTGGGCAATAATCCGCGCCGAGGACGGTGTTTATGTGGGCGAGGTAGTGCTGAATGACCTGGACCCGGACAACGAGTCGATAGGGTTCCGCATCGCTTTGTCCTCCCCGAAGGTCTTCGGACAGGGCTACGGCACGGAAGCCACCCGCGCGGTGCTGGGCCATGCCTTCAACGACCTCGGACTGCACCGGATTGAACTGGAGGTCTTCGAGTTCAACCCGCGGGCACGGCGTGTGTATGAAAAGTGCGGGTTTGTGGTGGAGGGCCGGCGCCGAGAAGCGCTGCACTGGGACGGGGAATGGGTGGACGCGATCTCGATGGCCGTCCTTGCCGACGACGCCCGCCCCTGACGCTCAGCCTGGCGCTCAGCGGATACGGGAACGGATCCGCAGCGCCGCCAGCAGGACGAAGACCACCACCATGGCCGCGAGTACAGCCACAACGTAGCCGGTGGGCACTGACCAGTCCCCCACCTGTGCAGTAATTCCGAAAATATCCTGCACCGCGGCCACGGCGTCGGGCTGGTCCGTCACGGCGTCCATGGGTCCGGCGGTCATTTCCTGGCGCACCACCATGGAGGCCTGCATAAAGGGCAGCGCGCTGACGAAGTTCTTCACTCCCTCGGGAAAAGCCCCCACCGGAATGTAGGAGCCGGCAGCGAAGCCGAGGATGGTGCCTACCAGTGTGGACAGTGCCGCGAAAGAACCCGGGGTACGGACGAAAGTGACGATGAAGGCGCTCAGCGACCCGAAGGCGATACAGCTAAGCACCAGGTAACCGTATGTACGGGCCAACCGGCCCGCCGTGAGCACCACGCCGTCCACTGCGGCCAGGTATCCCAGGCTCACGGCCAGCACGACTGTGGTCATGATCAGCGCGATCGCGACGGTGGAGAGCAGATACCCCAGGACCAGCTGCCCGCGGCTGATCGGAGACACCAGGAAGTCCCGGAAACGCCCGCTGGCGGTGTCATCCACGATCACGTTCACCGCGGCGAGCCCCGTGGTGATTGCGGTGATACCCACGATCCCGGCGAACATCCACGCGTCCACAAAACCCTTGATGTCCTCCTCGGCGGCCTGCGGAAACATTTCCGCCAGGCCTTCGGTCTGCTGGTTGCCCAGGAACAGGGTGTAGAGCAGGAACAGGACCAGGGCGCCGAGGAGGGAAAAGAACAGGTTGAGCCGGTCACGGAAGTACAGGCGTAGGTTCCGGCCGGTGATGTCCAGGACTACGTTCATGCTGCTTCCCCCTGCCGGCCGGTCAGGGCCAGGAAGACGTCATCCATGGTCCCGTGGCGGAATTCGAAGTCCAGGACGCTGTCGCCGTGCGCCGCGAGGAGGCGGCGGGCGGTATCGGAGCGGTCTACCCGCAGCCGCAGCACGTTGCCGTCCACCCCGGCGACATCGACCCCGGCGTCGCGGGCCAGGGACGTCAGCGCCTGCGGGTCGGAGGAGGTGATGGAGAGGATGCTGCTGCTGTATTCGGCGCGCAGCGTGGTGGGCGTGCCGTCGGCAATGATCTGCCCCTTCTCAATCACGCAGACCCGGTCCGCTTCCTCGGTTTCCTCCATGTAATGGGTGGTCAGGAAAACGGTGAGGCCGTGGTTTTCCCGCAGGTCGTGGATGGTGGACCAGACGAGGGCACGGCTGGCCGGATCCAGGCCGGCGGTGGGTTCGTCCAGGAAGATGATCGACGGCGAGTGCAGCAGCGCCCGGGCGATGTCCACGCGGCGTCGTTCTCCGCCGGAATAGGTGGCATAGCGCCGGTCGAGGAATTCCCCCAGGCCGACCATCCGGCCCAGCTCATCAATGCGGGCATTATTGGCCGCTTTGTCGGGTGAATAGAACCGTGCCCGGGTTTGAAGGTTTTCCCGGCCGGTGAGGATCGGATCCAGCATCGAATCCTGGAACACCACCCCAATGGCTTCACGGACGCCGCCGCCGCTGCCGCGGACGTCGTGCCCGGCTACCTCGACAGTCCCGGCGTCGAACGGCAGGACAGTGGTCAGGCAGGAAATGGTGGTGGACTTCCCCGCACCGTTGGCACCCAGGAAGGCGAAAACGCTCCCTGGCTCCACGTCAAAGGACAAATCGTCCACGGCCGCCACCCGGCCGAAGCGTTTGGTCAATCCCCGAACGGAAATTGCGGCATCCGTAGTTCCCAATTGGCTCCCCTAGCTTTTTGCGGTTCTATGCATCCAGGAGCAGGTCGTCGAAGTCCAGTGGAGTCACCGTGTTGTTTCCCAGTCCGAGCGAAGTATCGCATAGGCCACGGAGGCAAGCCGGGTGCCATCCGCCGTCGGCCACGCCTGCCGGTAGTGGGCCTCTTTGACGAACCCTGCCCGCAGGAACGTTTTACGCATGGCAATGTTGTCTTCCCGTGTCTGGCCTTCAAACCGGACAATATCCGGCAATTCGGTGAAGGCCAGCCGGCACAAGGCCCGAACCACCGCCACGCCCAGTCCGCGGCCGCGCTGACTTTCCGCCAGGCGAAGGTCAAAGACAGGGTTGTCGTCCTCAAGGTCCTCCAGGACCACCAACCCAATGTCTTTGCCGCCGTGCTGCACCCAGTACCCCTGGGATTCCTTGCTCCAGAAGTGCCCCTCCGCCACCCGCTTGTTCGCCTGGAACTCGTCGGGCGCCGTATTCACATGGAAGGGGAACCGGTTTGAGGCCAGGAAGGCAGTGACCGCACTGGCGTCGTCAGGGGTCATCCTGCGGAAGGTGGTGGACATTCGGGAAGTGTAGCGTGCGGGGTTCTAGAGCGCGCCGATCCGGTCCTGGCTTCCGGTCAGGGCGGACTTTTCGGCTTCTTCTTCGAGGCGGAGGCGCCAGCCGCGCGGGGGCGGCCAGGAGATACCCCACAACTCAAGCTGCTGTTTGGTGAAACCACCTGCAGGAGTACGTGCTGCTTCTATTTCTTCACGGGTCGGCATTGGCAAATCATGACACGCACCCCGGATTATGTCACCGGTAAATCAAACATTTCCGGCACCGTTCTTTTATTCCGCTATTGACGGACCAAGTGGGTGCCGCGATCCTGCTGCAATCCGCGGTTTTTCAGGAGTATTTCAAAATAAAAGGGACTCACGGTATCGCTAAAGAACTATATTAGGGACTTCCGGTACCGCTAATTCAGCACTTACTGATGAGTGGTCACCATAATCAATTGCCAGCCTTCCGGAACCTGGGACTGGAGTGCTTCCCGGGCTTCGAGGAATCCCTCCCCCTCGGCTTCCAATTCCCGGGTTTCGATAGGACGCATGATGCCAGTGACTTTCATGCTTTCAGCCTAGGCGCGGTACGGGTCCCCTGCCCGCATGAAGCGTGTTGTGTCTAACACCCCTGGGCTGATGGCCCGGCACCGGCCTCCGCCGCGGAACACGCCCGGTCACCGGGAAATGCGGCTAGGCGAGGTTTGCCGGCTCGTTAGGCACGGGCTGATCCTGCACGGCGGGATTTCCTGGCACACCCAACGAGGAAACTACGCGGTGAATGCCTACGAGGAGCATCGAAACACCTGCGATGGCGACGACCACACCCAGATACAGGAACATCACGCTGTTGTGCGTATCGGAATAAGCACCTGATGACATCAGGACATCCATGGCCGAAAAGAGGATAAAGAGGGCACCGAGGAACAGAATCGCGCCGCCCCAGGAGATGAGCGCTGCACTCTGCTTGAAGTTGTTCATGGACCAACTCTATCGGTCCCTCCGGGACGCCCCGTCACGGAGGGACCGCTCCGGAGAAAGCAAAAACCCCCGGTTTCCCGGGGGTTTTCCTGTGGAGCTTAGGGGAATCGAACCCCTGACCTTTTCATTGCGAACGAAACGCTCTACCAACTGAGCTAAAGCCCCAAACTGCACCGCGCGGCGTCGTACCCGGTCCGAACTACGGATCGAAACGGCCGAACAACCGACCCCGCTAGGCTACACCGATTCTAAACACGTGCTCGGGCCCGCACCAAACCCCCGGCACCCTAGGAATGCCTCGGGACCCTCGCTACCGTCGAGGAACCGGCACGGTTCGCCCGCGGAGAGCGGTCCTGCGCAAAGCACACCGGAACCAAGGAGAATGCCATGGCCCTGATCACCGAAATGCTCGAAAACCATCCCGCCGCCGGCCCCCGCACATCGGATCCCCGCCTCCTGGTCGAGTGCCTGCTGGCCTGCGGTGAATGTGCTCAGGTCTGCAATGCCTGCGCGGACGCCTGCCTGAGCGAGGAAATGGTGGGCGAGCTGGTCAGCTGCATCCGCATCGACCTGGACTGTGCCGAGATCTGCGCGACCACGTCCGCAGTGCTGTCCCGAACAGGTGCCACGGGGCCGGCGACCGCCAGCCTGCTGCATGCCTGCATTGCAGCCTGCGCCGCGTGTGCCGAGGAATGCCAGCAGCACGCCGCGATGCACCCGCATTGCCGGATCTGCGCGGAAGCCTGCCGCCGCTGCATCAACGCCTGCGAAAAACTGCTGACCTCACGCGGTTAGTGCGCCAGCACCATTCCCCGGACATACGCCGCCTGCCCCACGTGCTCAAGGCAGTCCGCGAAGGTGCTCACCAGCCGGACGCCCAGCGTGACCGGCGGATCCCAGGCCCGGTCCACGATCCGGCCCAGGTCCTCGCCCGACAGTCCCGAGACGAAGGCCTCGGTGCGGGAATGCACGTCGTCGTAATAGCCCAGCAGCAGCTCCGCGGAGTGCACCTGGACCAGCGCCACCTGCTCGGAGGTATGCCCGTAGCCGGTGTCCTCCACCGCCAGCGGCAGCCCCAACCTTTTGGCCCAGCCGTCGGCGGTCCAGGCCTGCTCCTGCCCCGACACCTCGGCAATCTGGTGGTCCTCCACCCGGCTCAGGTGCCAAATCAGCCAGGCAATGGAGTTTCCGTCCGGATAGGGGCGGTGATTCAGTGCACCGGCGTCGAGATTGTTCACTGCCCGCCGGACTGCGCCGGGGAGCCGTCCGAAGGCATCGATAAGGAGATCGCTTTCGTCCATCGCGGCAGGCTCCCTCAGGGTTGGCGGCAGGATTTTGCCATCGTTTCACGCCGGTCCGGCGTCCGGGAAGAGGCCGTTTCCGGGCCGCCGCAGAAAACAGGCCGCGGACCGGTTCCTTCCTCGCCGCGCAGTCCTAAAATGGCTCGCATGAGCTGGACAGATGAGCGTCCCGCATGGCTTCCGCCCATTCCCTCGCCGCACCGCGGCCAGGCTCGGATTGTTCTGGGAATGATCCTGGTCTGCAGCACCATGCTGGCCAGCCTCGTGGTCGCTTCCTTCGGTGCACTGCTGAGCATGTACATCCTCTGGCCGCTCACGGGCGGGCTGCTGCTGCTGATGTCCGGGCTGCTCAGCCGCCGCCGCGGCGTGTAACGGCCGGCCCGTAACGGGGCATCCGGCGCCTCCCGTCACGGCACGGCAACGCAGGGCCGTGCGCTTAGGATTGGCCCATGACACCCCCAGAGCCAACCGGAGCCGGCTCCCAGTCGCAGACCCTCTCCCGCGGCATCCGCGCCCTGGAACTCCTCGCGGACGCGGAGGGTGCCCTGAGCATTGCCGAACTGTCCGAACGACTTGGGGTACACCGCTCCATCGCCTACCGGATCCTGCGGACTCTGGAATCCCACTCCCTGGTGATGCGCGACGACGCCGGCCGGGTTTCGGCCGCACCCGGCCTCGCGGCGCTGGCGCGGGGCGTGTCGCGGGACCTGCAGTCGGCGGCGCTGCCCGAGCTCGGCGTGCTGGCCAACGAGCTGTCCATGACGGCCTTTGTTGCGGTCTGGGACCGGCAGAACTGCGTCACCCTGATGACCGTGGAACCCACCCACAGCCGCACCGCCCTCATCCAACGCCCGGGCACCCGGCACTCCTTCACCGCCGGCGCTCCCGGGATCGCGATCCAGTCCGCCATGACGGAAGAGCAGTGGGACCGGCTGGCCCCGGGGCAGAAGTACCGCAGCGAAAGCCGTGTGGCCCGTGAGCGCGGCTACGCCGTCAGCCACAACGAGGTCATCGAGGGGGTTTCCGCCGTTGCCGCTCCGGTTACTGCCGCAGGCCAGCTGCCCGCCGCGGTGTCGGTGGTGTACTTCGGCTCCGGTAAGGACGAAGACGCCATGGGACTGCGGCTGGCCGAAACCGCCCGGCGGATTGAAGCGGCCCTCCGCTGAGAGCCTCGCCGGGAAAATTTAGGTAAGCATTATCTTGCTGGAAACTGCTCCGCAACCGGCCTAAAACTGAAGGCATGAGGAGCAGCAGAATACCCAGGATCCCGGACGCGGTGCGCCGCTATCCGCTGGTGTTCGCCACGCTGCTGGTCGGCTTGGCGGTCCTTGCCCTGCTCGCCGTCGACGCCGGTACCGCCGCGGCCTGGACGGCCAGCCTGTACGCGGGCGCCGTGGCACTGCAGACCGCCGCGGGGATGGTCCGGAACATCCGTGCCGGCAACTGGGGTTTGGACATCCTGGCCGTCATTGCCATCCTCAGCACCATCGCCGTCGGCGAATACCTCGCCGCGCTGATCATCGTGCTGATGCTTTCCGGCGGCGAGGCGCTGGAGGATTATGCCGCCGGCCGGGCCCGCAGCGAGCTTGATGCCCTGTTGGAACGCGCACCACAGCAGGCCCACCGGCTGGAAGCGGACGCCGTCGTCGACCTTGCCGCCACCGAGGTCCGGCCCGGCGACATCCTGCTCGTCCGGCCCGCCGAGCTGGTGCCTGTGGACGGCATCCTGCTGGATCCGGCCGCGGAGTTCGATGAATCCTCACTCACGGGCGAATCCCTGCCCGCCCTGCGCAGCGCCGGGGAGACGGTGCTCAGCGGGTCGGTCAACGGCACCGCTGCCGTCCGTATCCGTGCCACGGCGACGACGGCGGACAGCCAGTACCAGCGGATTGTGGCCCTGGTGCAGGAGGCCGCGGCGTCGCGGGCACCCTTGGTGCGGCTGGCGGACCGGTACGCCCTTCCGTTCACCGGGCTTTCCCTGCTGATTGCCGGCGCTGCCTGGCTGGCCAGCGGCGATCCCGGCCGCTTTGCGGAGGTACTGGTCCTGGCCACCCCCTGCCCCTTGCTGATCGCTGCCCCGGTGGCCTTTATGGGCGGCATGAGCCGGGCTGCCCGGCACGGCATCATCGTCAAGGGCGGCGCCACCTTGGAACAGCTTGCCCGGATCCGCACGGCCGCCTTCGACAAGACCGGCACGCTGACCGTCGGCCGGCCGGAACTGGTGGCAGTGCATCCGCAGCCGCCGTTCACGGAGGATGAGCTGCTGGCCCTGGCTGCGTCCGCGGAGCAGTATTCCTCCCATGTGCTGGCCGCCGCTGTCCAGTCCGCGGCCACCGCGCGGGGGCTGGCTTTGCTGCCTGCCCACTACGCCTCGGAGACGGCGACCAACGGGGTGGAAGCGCTGATCGGCGGCCGCAGGATCCGGGTGGGCAAGCAGCGGTTCATTGCCGGCACGGGCGCGGACCCGGCGGAACAGCCGCTGCGGCCCGGCGAACTCGCCGTCTATGTAGGGGTGGAGGGCAGCTTCGCCGGCACCCTGGTGCTTAGCGATACCGTGCGCCCCAATGCCGCGGCCACGCTCAAGGACCTGCGGCGGCTGGGAGTCCGGTCCACGGTGATGCTCACCGGTGACGCCGCCGGAACCGCGCACAGCGTCGCCCACGAGCTGGGCATTACGCAGGTCTCCGCCGGTTTGCTGCCGGCGGATAAGGTCCGGGCGGTTGCCGCCCTGCCCGACCGGCCGGTCCTGATGGTGGGCGACGGCGTCAATGACGCACCGGTGCTGGCGGCGGCCGACGTCGGCATTGCCATGGGTGCCAGGGGTTCCACCGCGGCGGGCGAGTCCGCCGACGCGGTGATTGCCGCCGACGACCTCTCCCGCGTGGCCGTCGCCGTCGACATCGGCCAGCACACGCTCCGGGTGGCGCTGCAGAGCATCCGGCTCGGCATCGCGCTGAGCGTGGCCCTGATGCTGGTGGCAGCCTTCGGGTACATTCCGGCGGTCGCCGGTGCCCTGACCCAGGAACTGGTGGATTTGGCCGCCATCCTCAATGCCCTGCGCGCACTGCACGGGGCTGGACGCCGTCCCGCTCGCGGCTCCGAGCGGCACGGGGACCGGCGGGCAGGGATAATGGGCAGTGGCCGCCGCCCGGTGCCCGGCCGTTGACGGGTTTTTTGGTTTAGACGCTAGGGGAATGTCCATGACGTTGGTCGACAATGCGGTGTATGTGAACGGCAAGCGCCACCATAACCCGGACAGCCTGGATGAAACGTTCGAACTGACCCGCAGCTCCGGCGGCATGGCGTGGATCGGCCTGTACCGCCCGGACGAGGTGGAGCTGCTGGCCGTCGCCGAGGAGTTCGGCCTGAACCTGCTCATTGTCGAAGACGCTTTGGCCGGCCACCAGCGCTCGAAGCTCGAGCAGTACGGTGACCAGTTGTTCCTGGTGCTCCGGCCCGCCCGCTACCTGGACGACGTCGAACGCGTCGAGTTCGGTGAGCTGCACCTGTTTGTGGGCCCCAACTTCGTCGTGACCGTCCGGCACGCCGAATCGCCGGACCTGACCCGTGTCCGCAAGCGGCTGGAACAGGAGCCGGACCTGCTGGCACTCGGCCCGCAGGCCGTGCTCTACGCGGTGCTGGACCAGGTGGTGGATGAATATGCTCCCGTCGCGGCCGGGCTGGAGAACGACATTGACGAAATTGAGGACCAGCTGTTCGGCGGCGACGCCGAGGTTCCCCGCCGCATCTACGAGCTCTCCCGCGAAGTCATCCAGTTCCACCGCGCCATCAGTCCGCTGGAAAACGTGGTGGGCGAACTGCGCCAGAACGCGGAGCAGTACGGCATCCCGGCGGACCTGCATGACAACCTCGGGGACGTGCTGGACCACGTGCTGCGTCTGGTGGACCGCGTCAATGCCTACCGCGCCATCCTGGAGAATGCGCTCACCCTGTCCTCGACACTTGCCTCCAACCGATTGGCGGAAACCAGCATTGAACAGAACGAACAGGTGAAGCGGATTTCCTCGTGGGCTGCCATCCTCTTTGCGCCCACCCTGGTGGGCACCATTTACGGCATGAACTTTGACCACATGCCCGAACTCGGCTGGCAGTTCGGCTATCCGCTGGCCATCGTGGCGATGTTCGGGATGGGCGCCATCCTGTACGTGACCTTCAAACGGAACAAGTGGCTCTGATGCGGCTGCTGCTCCCCGTACTGGCGGGCGCGCTGCTGCTGAGCGCCTGCGGGAACAACGCCGGTGCTTCCCCGGATCCCGGCGGAAACGGCGGGAGTTCGGCCGCCGATGTGACCGGCCCGTGGGGCGACGTCGATAATCCGGACGCACCGTCCCTGGACTTCAGCCCCGACGGGCGGGTCAGCGGCACGGACGGCTGCAACCGTTTGATGGGGCACTGGACCGTCTCCGGCAACCGCGTCACCCTCCGGGACATGGCCACTACCCTGATGGCCTGCCCGCCCGGAATGGACACATGGCTCGCCGCGGGTGCCGCGGCCGACGTCGACGGCGGCACCCTGCGGATCTATGACCAGGCCGGCAACGAAATCGGCGTCCTGGAACGGTAGGGCGCTAGTGCCGGGACTGTTGCTTCGGCGAGCCCTCCACGTGCAGGTCGTTCCCCTTGGTTTCCTTCACCATGGTCACGGCCACAAAGGACACCACGCACAGCACCATGATGTAGAGGCCGATGGACGGCGACCAGCCGGTCTCGTTCAACAGCGCCTGGGCAATGGTCGGCGCGAACGCCCCGCCCAGGATGGCCCCGAGGGCATATCCGATGGAGACACCCGAGTACCGCACCCGGGCCGGGAACATCTCGGCATACATCGCTGACTGCGGACCGTAGGACAGGCCCAGGCCGATGGTCAGGACGAAAATCGCCACCGCGAACAGCACAATGTTGGTGGTGTCGATGAGCAGGAACATCGGGACCGACCACAGGAACACCCAGGCGTAGCCGATCTGGAAGGTGCGGACCCGGCCGATCCGGTCGGAAAGGATCCCGCCGTAGAGCGTGAAGATCAGCCAGCCGAAGGATCCCAGCGTGGTGGCCAGCAGTACCGAGGGCCGGTCCATTCCCAGGCCGCCCGCGGTCGGCTTACCGGTGGCGTAAGAGGCGAAGAAGGCGATGACCAGGTACCCGGCCGCATTGTTGGCAATGAAAATCAACGCACTGAGGATCACCTCGCGGCTGTTGTGCCGGAACAGCTGGCCCAGCGGAGCGGACGATTCCTTCTTTCGCTCCTGGATCTCCTTGAAAATGGGGCTCTCGGCCACCGAGCGGCGGATGAAGTAGCCGACGATGATCAGTACCACCGAGACCAGGAACGGGATCCGCCAGCCCCAGGCCAGGAAGTCCTCCTCGCTCAGGCTCGTGCTCAGCACGTACATTACGAACGTCGCCAGGATCATGCCCACCGGCACGCCGATCTGCGGGTAGGCGCCGAACAACCCGCGCTTGCCCGCCGGGGCGTGCTCCACCGACAGCAGGGCGGCCCCGCCCCACTCCCCGCCGGCGGAGAAGCCCTGCATAATGCGCAGCACAATCAGCAGGATCGGACCGGCGACGCCGATCTGCGCGTAGGTGGGCACCACACCGATCAGGGCGGTGGAGATACCCATCATGACCAGCGTGAACACCAGCATTTTCTTCCGGCCGATCCGGTCTCCCAGATGTCCGGCCACGACGGCGCCCAGGGGACGGAACAGGAAACTGATGCCGATGGTCGCAAAGGAGACCACCTGGCCCAGGGGGCCGTCGTTGATGGGACCGAAATACAAGGTGGCCAGCACCAGGCCGGCAGCCTGGGCGTAAATGAAGAAGTCGTACCACTCGATGGTGGTGCCGACCAGGGTTCCGGCGAGGACCTTGCGTTCCTCCCGGCTCATCCGGCGGGAAGAAGGCACGGCGGACGCGGCATTGACACTCATCTAAAACTCCATTGTTTTGAGACGGACAGTGACGTGGAAAACGAACCCGGTCCCCGCAGCCGGATGCTGGCATCGTACGCCCGCCCCGGCGTCGGGCACCTCACCCGGACCGGCGAGTTTCAGGACATCACGGAATTCCCCCGGGGGAACCGCCCGGGGTGTGCGCACAGGGAAGAAAGGT
This sequence comes from Arthrobacter sp. zg-Y1116, assembly GCF_024385485.1. Classification (NCBI taxonomy): domain Bacteria; kingdom Bacillati; phylum Actinomycetota; class Actinomycetes; order Micrococcales; family Micrococcaceae; genus Arthrobacter; species Arthrobacter sp. zg-Y1116. The sequence goes on from NZ_JANFLR010000001.1 coordinate 864,484, forward strand.
CCACAATAGACTTCGGCTCTTTTCCGCCCTCACCGCTTTCTCGACCGAACGGCAGCAACGCATCTTGAACACCTCCCAGCCGGACCTTAAACCGTGGCCGGCGCTCTGGTCCCTGGTCATCGGGTTCTTCATGATCCTGGTGGACTCCACGATCGTAAACATCGCCACCCCCGCCATCATGGCGGACCTGGGCGCAGGACTCGACCAGGTGATCTGGGTGATCAGCGCCTACCTGCTGGCCTACGCCGTGCCGCTGCTGATTACCGGCAGGCTCGGTGACCGGTTCGGCCCGCGCCGGGTCTATCTGATCGGACTGGTGGTCTTCACACTCTCCAGCCTCTGGTGCGGCTTTGCGCACAGCGTGGACGCGCTGATCCTCGCCCGTGTGGCCCAGGGCTTCGGCGCTGCGCTGATGACCCCGCAGACCATGTCCGTGATTACCCGGATCTTCCCGCCGGACAAGCGCGGCACCGCACTGGGCCTCTGGGGCGCAACCGCCGGCGTCGCCACCCTCGTGGGTCCGATCCTGGGCGGTGTGCTGGTCGACGGACTGGGCTGGGAATGGATCTTCTTCATCAACGTGCCGGTGGGCGTGCTGGGCTTCATCCTGGCCTACCGGCTGGTGCCGCAGCTCCCCACCGCCGTGCACCGCTTCGATTACCTGGGCGTGCTGCTCAGCGCGGCGGGGATGTTCTGCCTGGTCTTCGGCATCCAGGAAGGCGAAAGCTACAACTGGGGAACCATTGCCGGGCCGTTGTCCGTCTGGTCCCTGATCATTGCCGGGGTGGTGCTGCTGGGGCTCTTTGTCCTCTGGCAGCGGCTGAACCGCGCCGAGCCGCTCCTGCCGCTGAAGCTCTTCCGGGACCGCAACTTCTCCCTGGCCAACATCTCCATCACCGGCATGGGCTTCGCCGTCACCGCGTTCTCGCTGCCGGTGATCCTCTTTGCGCAGAACGTGCGCGGGCTGAGCCCAACCCAGGCGGCTCTGCTGCTGGCCCCGATGGCCGTCCTGGCCGGAGTCCTCGCCCCGGCTGCGGGCAAAATCGTCCAGCGCGGGAACCCCCGGTTCATTGCGGTGTTCGGGTTCGCTGCCATGGCGGCATCCCTCATCTGGCTCGGTTCCATCCTCAGCCCGGACGTCCCCTACTGGCACCTTCTCCTGCCGATGGCCCTCATGGGACTGGCGAACGCATGCATCTGGCCCTCGGTGTCGCTGACCGCCACGCGCAACCTCGCGGCCGACGTCGCCGGTGCCGGTTCCGGCGTTTACAACACCACCCGGCAGTTCGGCGCGGTGATCGGCAGCAGCGCCATCGCCGCGGTCATGCAGTCGCGGCTGACGGCGCACCTGGGCGGAAGTGCGGCCGACGGCGGCACCGCACCGGCCGGCGGCGTGTTCCCGGAAGCCCTCAAAGCCGGCTATTCCGAGGCCATGGGGCAGTCCCTGTACCTGCCCGCGGCCGTCATCCTCCTTGCCCTGCTGGCCTCGCTGTTCTACGCCAAACCTGCTCCTGAACTCACCTCGGGCGGGGCCCGGGAAGCGGCACGGACCTCCTCGAAGGGCTAAACCCCGGACAGCGCAAAACCGGGCGGAGCCTCTGCGGCTCCGCCCGGTTTGCGTCCGGCAGGGGTTATTCCTTGTTCAGCTTGTCCTGCACGGCGCCGGCTGCCTTCTCGACCGGATTGGGGATGTCCGTGGTCCCGTAGTACCGGGCGTCCGGGCGGGTGGGGGGCGGCATCGGGGCCCGGGTGGTGGGACCGTCGTGGTAGCTGAATTCGCCCTTGCCGTCCGGCGTCGGCCCCTTGGCCCAGGACCCTTCCTTGGCGTGCTCGCCGTCGGAGAAGTTCAGGTACTGGTAGGACACCTCGCGGTGTTCCTTGTTGAGCGGGAAGTTGCTGGGTACCGGTAGCTGTTCCATGTTCTCCGCCTGAAGTTCCAGGGCCGCGGTGGTCCACTGGTTCTGGTGCATGGTGTCCCGGGCCAGCAGGAACGCCAGCAGGTCCCGCACCCCGTGGTCATCGGTCATGTGGTAGAGCCGGGCAACGGCAATGCGGCCCTGCATTTCGATGTTGGCGTTGGACGTAAAGTCCGCCAGCATATTGCCGCTGGCCGTGATGTAGCCGCCGGTCCAGGGATTGCCGTTGCTGTCCACCGGGCGGGCACCGGCACCGGCCACGATGGCGTGCTGCACGTCCATGCCGCCCATCACCGCTGCAACCGTGGGATCGTTCTGGACGGCGTCGTCGGTAACCCCCAGCGGAGCCTTTTCCAGCAGCTGCGCAATCATGATGGCCAGCATTTCCACATGGCCCATTTCCTCTGCGGCAATGCCGTACAGCAGGTCCCGGTATTTGCCCGGAATGTGCGCATTCCAGGACTGGAATCCGTACTGCATGGCTACCGTTATTTCGCCGTACTGGCCGCCCAGTGCCTCTTGAAGCTTCCGGGCAAACACCGCATCCGGCTTCTCCGGGGTGGACTTGAACTGGAGTTCCTGTTTATGGAAAAACATAATGCCTCCGCACCTTGTGGACCGGCGCCGGAATCGGCGTTCCCTCTGCGGGGTGCCGTGGCCGGTCACGGTGTTTCCAACGTAGACCCGCACCGGAATCCGCGGAAGAGCAGGCAGTGCACTTGCCGGCCCCACCTCCCGGGTAATCGGCCGAGACACGGGTAGTGTCCTTGCCATGGTCTCCCAGGAACGCCCCGACACCGCTGCCTCCGCCCCCGCCGATCCGGACGCGAACCCGGCACCGGACGTCACCGACGACTTCGCGGTCCGCCGGCACACCCTGCCCTCGGGCCTGGGGTACACCACCACCACCGGACGGATGGTCTTCCGCAAGGAAGAACTCAGCGACGGAAAGTCGGACGGCTTCCGGCCCAAGGCGGAGATCTTCCTGGTCGCCTACACGGCGGACGCGCCGGAGACCGGCCCCAACCGGCGCCCTGTGGTGTTTGCCTTCAACGGCGGGCCGGGTTCCTCCTCCGTCTGGCTCCATATGGGGCTGCTGGGCCCGCGGATGGTGGACTCGGGCGACGCCGGTTCCCTGACTCCTCCCCCGTTCGACCTGGTGGACAACCCGCAGACTCTGCTGGAACACGCGGACCTGGTGCTGATCGATCCGGTGAACACGGGCTTCTCCCGGGTGGTGAACGGCAACGACGCCGCGGAGTTCCACGGGTTCGAGGAGGACCGGGATCTGGTGGCCGAGGTGATCCGGCTCTGGACCACGCGGAACAACCGCTGGCTGAGCCCGAAGTACCTGGTGGGTGAGTCCTACGGCACCCTGCGCGCGGTGGCCGTGGCCGGGAAGCTGTTCGACGCCTACGGACTGGCGGTCAACGGTCTGGGCCTGATTTCGACTGTCCTGAACCTGGCCACCCTGGATTTCGCACCCGGGCGGGACACTCCCTATGCGCTGCACCTGCCGACCTACGCCGCCATCGCGCACTTCCACGGCCGGCTTCCGGGCCGCGAGCTGGCCGACGTCGTCCGCGAAGCCGAAGCCTACGCCGCGCGCGAGTACGGATATGCGCTGACCCAGGGGTCCCGGCTGAGCGCGGAGGAGTACGACGACGTCGTCGCCCGCCTCGCCGCCATCACCACCCTGAGTGAGGGCTTCATCCGGCGTACCAACCTGCGCTGGGACTACGCGATGTTCTCCGCGGAGCTGCTGCGGGAGGACAACCTGGCCGTGGGGCGCATTGACGGCCGGTTTACCGCCGCGCCGGCGCACCAGCAGGACTGGATCAACTGGGACGATCCCAGCCTGGTGGCCATCAACGGCCCCTATTCAGCGGCCATCAACCACTATGTCCGCGCCGAGCTCGGCTACGAGAACGATCTCCCCTACGAAATCCTCAGCGGCCGGGTCCAGCCGTGGAGCTACAAGACCTTCGAAGGTGTGCCCGTGGATGTCACCGGCACCCTGGAACGGCTGCTGGTGCACAACCCGGCGCTGCGCGTGCACGTGGACTACGGCTACTACGACGGCGCCACGCCGCATTTCGCCGCGGAGTACGTGTGGGCGCACATGCGGCTGAGCGATGAAGCACGGTCCCGGTTCACGCACCACTACTACGAGGCCGGGCACATGATGTACGTGAACCCCGGCTGCCGTGCCGACCAGCTGCGGAACCTCGCGGGGTTCGTGACCGGGGCCTAGGGGTCAGGGGGCCGGCGGGCGGCGGAACAGTGCGGTGAGCAGGAAAGATTCCCCAAACCAGGGCGAGTCCTGTTCCTGAGCGGCCATCGGGCGGATTTCGATTTCTTCGAAGTCCGCAAAAACCCACCGCAAGTCGTCAGGGCTGAAGGCAATTCCCGCTTCGAATGTCCCGTCGCGGTAGAGCTGTTCGTCGGGAGCTTCCGAGCCCATCCGGCCCCGGGCGAAACAGGCCAGCCCCAGATAGCCGCCGGGCGCGAGGGTGCGCTTCAGCAGTTGGAGGTAGCTGATTCGGCGGTGCGGGGGAAGGTGGTGCAGGCACCCTGAGTCGTAGACCAGTCCATACGTTCCTGAAAACGCTTCCGGCGGCGGGGCAAAGGCGTCGCCGCAGGTGAATGAGACCTCCAGCCGCCGCGCTGCGGCACGTTCCCGGCCCCACGCCACGGCCTCGGATGAGAGATCAACGGCATCCACGGTATAACCGTTTTCCGCCAGGAACAGGGCATTGCGGCCAGGACCTGACCCGATATCCAGTACCCTCGTCGGCGCGAACACTTCGTCGCTGACCCACCGGGCCAGGTTTTCGTCGGGTTTGTCGGCGAAGAACGGGACGGGCCGGGTCCGGTCGGCATAGAACCTGTTCCACCAGGTGCTGCCTGCGTCATGGGTCCAGCGGACCGAGTCACGGGCAAACAGCCCGTCCATCAGCCTCAGGAGATCATCAACGGACCGCAGGCTGCGGTTGATCGGCGGCTCGCTCATAACGCCAGACCTTACCCACGCGGCTCACCCCGGGGAACGGTGTTACCGGGTGGCGAAGTGCAGCCAGACAGCCCCGCCCCAGAGTCCGCCTGCGGTCAGCGCCAGCGCCAGTTCGGCCAGGATCCCGATGCCCATGGCCTTCAGGGTGGCCACACTGGAGGACCAGGCGGTGGGCAGGTCCCGCTTGCGCAGCCACTCACTGAGCAGCAGGCCGACGGCGAACCCGATGAACAGGCCCACGGCAGGAATGGTGAACATTCCAACGATGCCCACAGCCACGCCCGCCACGATGGAGCGCTTGGGGATTTCCCGTTCCTTAAGCCGCCGTCCGGTGAGGAAGGCACTGGACAGCATGCCGGCGATCAGGAGCACGGCACCGATCCCGAAGGACCACCAGGCCGGCGCGCTCTGCACTCCGAGGGCCCAGCCCAGCAGGGCAATGAGGATCAGGATGCTGCCCGGCAGCACGGGCACCACAATGCCGATCAGGCCCACGGCGATCACCAGGGCTGCGGCAATGGTTACAAGAAGGTCCGGATCCATTCCCCCAGTGTTCCACCAGCTGTCCACTCCCCTCGTATTTGCCCGCCGGGGCGGTTCGGCCTTTGCGATTCTGCTGCCGGTTGGGGATTCCGCTGCCGGTTGGGGAAATCCCTCCGCTGCGCAGTGGCAGGGATCTCCCAAACCGGTCGGGTTTTCCCAAACTGGAGCCTTTACCCGGTCCGCCGGGCCCGAAATCCCCGGCGTGGCTCGGACCGCCGGGTGGAGAAACTACTAAGGATGCTTATAAGGTGGCATCTTCAGCCCGATTCACCGGACGGAAAACAGGAGAGCAGTAAATGAGCACCGAACCAGGGAACACAAACGCTTCCAACACCGGACGCGGAGCCTCTGACGGCGGCCCGTTCCGGGACCGGTCCGATCGGCCGGCGCCCGTCGACGACAGCCAGGCTATTCCCGTGGACGGTCACCGGGAGGACACCGCTACCCGGGCCATGGACACCGACACCGCCTCCTCTTCTCCGTCGCATGCCACCGGACGCCGCGCAGGCAGCCATGCCGCCGAGCCGGTAGCGGGCACCGCGAACGACGACGCCGCCGGCCGCGCGATGCCGGTCTCCGATTCCCGTTCGGGCGCCGATTCCGGCTCCGAAGATACGCACACCCGGGTTGCACCGGTCACCGCCACCCGCTCCCCCGATACCGACGGCACCGGCGAGCACCGCGGCGCAACATCGGTATCTGCCGTGCGTGACCACCGTGACGCAGATACTGAGCGCGATTCTGACCGCGACGCCGAGAACCGGCACGCCATGAACGCCGGCGACACGACGGATGATCGACGCGACGCCCGCGACGACCGGAACGATGACCGCGGCGTCGTACGCGACCAGGACCGGGACGGCCGAATTGATGGCCGTGACGCCGTGCACACCCGCGAGGCCGCCCTGCCCAACCGTGAGGCACTGCTGGCCCGGGAGAAGGAACGCTTCGGCGGCTTCAAGTTCGGTGCGGCGTTCTTCGGCTGGCTGACCGCTACCGGAATGGTGGTGCTGCTTTCGGCGCTGGCTGCGGCGATTGGCGCTGCCGTGGGCCTCTCGGCTGAAACCAACCTCGGCCAGGCGCTGGAATCTGCAGCAGCCAACCAGTCCGCCGGGATCATCGGCGCGATCATCATGCTCCTGGTCCTGTTGCTCTCCTACTTTGCCGGCGGATACGTCGCCGGGCGCATGGCCCGCTTCAACGGCGCCAAGCAGGGCCTGGCCGTATGGCTCTGGGCACTGGTGGCGGCCGCCGTCGTCATCGTCCTGGGCCTGATCTTCGGCAACGACATCCGCAGCATCAGCCAGCTCAACTCGGTTGCGCCGCTGCCCGAGAACCTGGAAGGCATGGACGCCGGCACCTGGATCGCCGTCGCTGCCAGCCTGCTGGCCACCCTGCTCGGCGCCATCCTGGGCGGCCTGGCCGGTATGCGTTACCACCGCCGTATTGACCGTGCAGACTTCCGCACGGAAGAGACCGTCGTCCGCTAAGACGTTGTCCGTCCTAACGGCCGCTGCAACCTCCGGTTTCCGGGGATTGCAGCGGCCGTTTTTTGTTGGTCCCCTCCCCCAGCAGGACGTCCCACACTCCGGTGCGGAAGTGGCTCCTGTGACCTCACCTGCAACACCGGCGCCACATCGTGGGATGCTGTGTCCGCGACGAGCAGGACGTCCCACGCTCCGGTGCGGAAGCGACGGCTGGGACCTCACCAGCAACAGCAACAGCACATTTCGTGGGACGCTGTGTCCGCGACGAGCAGGACGTCCCACGCTTCGGTGCGGAAGTGGCGCCTGAGACCCCGCCAGCAACACCTGCACCACGTCCTGGGATGCCGTGCGGGCCACAGTGCCAGGCGAGCAGGAATCAGTGCCCGACAACTTAAACAGCTGAGGCCCCGCATCTGCGGGGCCTCAGCTCTAACGGGATGAAACCGCAGACGTTACGGGGACGGGGTGCCGCCGTTGACGTTCAGCGTTTCGCCGATCACGTAGCTGGATTCCGGCGACGCCAGGAAGACGTAGGCCGGAGCCAGTTCGGTGGGCTGGCCCGCACGGCCCAGCGGGGTGCTCTGGCCGAACTCCGTCAGCGCTTCCTTCTGCTGTCCGTCGGACGGCTGCAGCGGGGTCCAGAACGGACCCGGTGCCACGGCATTCACACGGATTCCCTTGGGTGCAAGCTGCTGGCCAAGGCCCTTGGTGAAGTTGTTGATGGCCGCCTTGGTGCTGGCGTAGTCCAGCAGGTCGGCGGACGGCTCGTAGGCCTGGATCGAGGTCGTGTTGATGATGCTCGATCCGGCCGGCAGGTGCTTCAGCGCGGCCTTCGTCACCCGGAAGAACGAGTAGATGTTGGTCTTGAACGTATGGTCCAGCTGCTCGTCGGAGAGATCTTCAAGGTTCTCCACGGCAATCTGCTTGCCCGCGTTGTTGACCAGGATGTCCAGCCCGCCCAAGGCCGAAACGGCATCCTCGACCAGCTGGCGGCAGTACTCGGGATCCTTGAGGTCACCGGGAAGCCTCACCAGCTTACGGCCGGTCTTCTCGACCACCTCGGCAATATGCTGGGCGTCCGGCTCCTCCTCGGGAAGGTAGGAGATGGCGACGTCGGCACCCTCACGGGCGAACGCAATGGCCACAGCCGCACCGATGCCGGAATCGCCGCCGGTAATAAGCGCCTTCCGGCCCTCCAGGCGTCCGGTGCCGCGGTAGGTGTCCTCGCCGTGGTCCACGTGCGGGGTCATGTCCTTGTCCAGGCCCGGCTCGGGCTGGTCCTGGATGGGCGGTGCGATGGACGGGTAGCGGTCCACGGGGTTCTGGAACGTGTACTGGTCCGACTTGTTGCCGTTTGTCATAGAAGTTCCCACTTTCGGTAGGTCAGTCCATTCGGGCGGTCCGGCTAGGGCCGCCGTGAAAGGCGGTCGCTCACGCTAACGTAAGCATGCTTATTACCCTATGCCCGATTGGCGCTTCTGCTCAAGTCTGCGGTTCCGCCGCACAAATCGCCGCTGCTATGGCCCTGCCCGCTGCCGGGGGCGCAAACTGCTGCATATCCAACTGCCTTGGAAGGAACATCATGACTGAAGGAACCCGGAAGCGGATTGTCGTTGGCGTGGACGGCTCAGAGGAGTCATTGGAAGCGCTGCGCCTGGCCCGCCGACTGGCGGACCTGCTGGAATGCCGCATTGAGGCCATCTCGGTGTGGGAGTTTCCGGCAATGCTCGCCACGCCGTTTCCCACCACCGAATGGTCCCCGCGGGTGGAAGCCGAGCGGGGCCTGGCCGAGGCGGTGGAAGCAGCCTTCGAAGGGAAGGGCATTCCGGAGGGTCTCACCCAGTCAGCGGTGGCCGGACAAACCGCCCGGGTGCTGATGGAAGCCAGCCGCGGGGCGGAGATGCTGGTGGTGGGCAACCGAGGACGCGGCGGTTTTGCCGGGCTGCTGCTTGGCTCGGTCAGCACCGCTGTGGCCGCGCACGCCTACTGCCCGGTGCTGATTGCGCGTCCCCACCGGGACTAAACCAGCCTGCATCGTCTATACGGAAGGCGCGGGACGCCCGGACGGCCCCGGCCCCGGACCAGGGCCGGGCCGGACAGGGGCCGGGGCCGGAGCTGCCGGACCAGAACTACCGGTGAGCCGGAACCCGGCGCAGCAGCACGGCCGCACCCGCGGCGGCCACCACCATGGTGACCAGGCCGATCAGCGAGGTGATGTTGACGCCGGAGTCGAAGGCCGTCTGCGCGGAATGCAGCAGCGCCGAGGCAGCATCTGCGGGCAGGTCCCGGGCAGCCTCGACGGCGCCGCCCAGGGTTTCCCCGGCGGCAGCCGTCTGCTCCGGGGTCAAACCGGCCGGGACCTGGACGCCGTTGCGGTAGGCCGCGGTGAGGATGCTGCCCAGCACGGCAGTGCCCAGGACGGACCCGATCTCGTAGGCCGTCTCGGAAATGGCCGAGGCGGATCCGGCACGGGACGGCGGAACGCTGGCCAGGATCAGGTCATTGGAAATGGTTTCCGCAGCCCCCACCCCAACGCCGAGCAGCAGGAACGCGATGATCAGCTGGAGCACGGTCACCGACTCCCCCGCAGCAAAGACCAGGGCATAGCCGGCTCCGTTGAAGAGCAGCCCGCCGGCCACCACAACCGCAGGGCGGACCCGTTTCACCAGGGGCACCACGGCCAGGCCGGTGATGATGGTGAGCACCAGTCCGGGCAGCATGGTCAGGCCGGCTTCGATGGGCGTCTGTCCAACCACCAGCTGCAGGTGCTGGGAGAGGAAGAAGATGAAGCCCACCATGGCGAACAGGCTGAGCAGGTTCGCGGCGATGGAGCCGCTGAAGACCGGGTTCCGGAACAGCCGGACGTCGAGCATCGGCTTTTCCCGCGACAGCTGGCGGCGGACAAAGAAGAAGCCCAACACCAGGCCGGCGGCGATGAACGGCAGGCCGGCCGCGGCGCCGTCGTGCGCGAACTCCTTGATGCCGTAGGTGACCGAGAGCATGGCGCCCATGACCAGGACAACGCCGAGAATGTCGACGGCGCCGGGGCTGGGGTCCTTGGATTCGGGCAGCAGTATCGGGGCGAAGATCAGCAGCGGCAGCAGCACCGGGATGGACAGCAGGAACACCGAACCCCACCAGAAGTGCTCGAGCAGCACGCCGCCCACGATCGGGCCGAGGGCCGCGCCGCCGGAGAAGCCGGCAGCCCAGATGGCCACCGCGATCCGGCGCTGGGACGGGTCGGTGAAGATGTTGCGGATCAGCGACAGGGTGGCGGGCATCAGCATGGCACCGAACACGCCCATCAGGGCACGGGCCACGATCAGCAGCGCCGCGGAGGGCGCAAACGCGGCCACCAGGGAGAAGACACCGAAGCCCACACTGCCGATCATCAGCAGGCGGAGCCGGCCGATCCGGTCACCGAGGCTGCCCATGGGCACCAGCAGGCCGGCAAGGACCAGGGCGTAGACGTCCACGATCCACAACAGTTCGACGCCGGTGGGTGCCAGCGCCTGCGAGAGCGACGGGATGGCGAAGCTCAGGACGTTGTTGTCGATGGAGATGAGCAGAACGGGCAGCATCAGGACTGCGAGTCCCCACCATTCACGCGTTCCTGCACGCGTAACTGCGGGTTTTTCCTGGACCGCCAGCACGGCTTCCTCCTTCAAGGTTGATCTTTCACGGATTCTGGGCAGGGAAAACCCCACCGAAGTACTGTACCGTCTAGACTGTATGGTAGCCAAATTGCGGCTGTTTCGTCCGCTGATGGCGTAGCGTAAAAGCATGCCCAACACTCGTCCCGCCCGGGACCGCATCCTCGATGCCTATGAGGAGCTCCTCATCAATGAAGGCCCCCGCGGCGCCACCCTGGACGCCGTCGTCGCCCGCGCCGAGGTTTCCAAAGGCGGCCTGCTGTATCACTTCAAGAACAAGGAAGCGATGGCCGGGGCCCTGATCGAAAAGCTCCGCAGCCTCGCCGCGGCAGACCTGCAGACCATGCGCGAGGATCCGGAAGGGCCGGCGCGGTACCTGGTCCGCAGCTCCGTGTACGTCGGCAGCGAGCTGGACCGGGCACTGATCGGCGTCGTCCGTCTGGCGCAGGCATCCGATCCCGTGGCCTCGGAGCTGCTGCAGGACATCCACCACAGCTGGTTCGACCTGGTCCATGACGAGGTGGGCGATCCGGGCATTGCCCGTGCCATCACCCTGCTGGCCGACGGTCTGTATTACAACGAGGGCCTTCCCGGAGGCTGGCCGCAGGCCACCCGTGACAGCCGCACGCATTCCGTCTCCGACCTGCTGGAAATCGTGGATGTCCTGAAATCCCACGCCCAGCAGGCGCAGACGTAACCTTCCGGGGACACCCGGCAGTGTCCGGCGCGGAATTCCCCGTGGTTTGGGAAAAACCCTGCGGTTTGTGACAATCCCTGCGCCGCGCAACGCAGGGATCCGGACAAACTGCAGGGATCCGGACAAACCGAGGGCCGGCGTAGGGCCAACCCTCGGCGTGGCACGATGATTCACTGCTGTGCCGTCTGCCACAGTGGTTCCATGAACACAAGCACAGCTGACCTGTACGACGAACGCGGCGACGAGCTGGCCTCGGTGTCCCTGCAGTTCCAGGACCTGGGCGGGCATGTGGGCTTCACCGGCCCCATCCGCACCGTCCGCTGCCTGGAGGACAACGGCATCATCAAGTCCCTGCTGAACTCCCCGGGCGAGGGCGCGGTATTGGTGGTCGACGGCGCCGGGTCGCTGAACACCGCACTGATGGGAGATCTGATTGCCGGGGCCGCCGTGGAGAACGGCTGGGCCGGCGTCGTCATCAACGGCGCCATCCGCGACCGTGCCGCCGTCGCCAAGCTGCCCCTGGGCGTGAAGGCACTGGGCTCGAATCCGCGCAAGAGCGCCAAAAACTCTGTCGGCGAGGTGGATGTGCCCGTAGAGTTCGGCGGCGTCACCTTCCGTCCCGGCGCAGTGCTCTACGCCGACGAGGACGGGATCCTCGTCGAACCCTAGGAGTCCCGATGGCCAACGTCCTGCTTTTCCACCACGCGCTCGGCCTGACCTCCGGCATGGATGCCTTCGCTGAGGTCCTGCGCGAGGCCGGCCACACGGTGACGGTGCCCGATCTCTATGACGGACGTACGTTCACCGATCTGGAGGACGGAGTGGCCTATGCCCAGGAGATCGGCATGGACACCATCGAAGAACTGGGCGTCAGCATTGCAGACCGGTTCCCGGAGGACATGGTCTATATCGGCTTCTCCCTCGGAGTGATCCCGGCCCAGCGGCTCGCGCAGACCCGCCCCGGCGCACGTGGCGCGGTGCTGGTCAGCGCCTGTGTGCCGCTTGGTCCCTTCGGTGATACCTGGCCGGCCGGTGTGCCGGTGCAGATCCACGGCATGGACGCCGATGAGGAATTCGTGGACAGCGGGGACCTGGACGCCGCGGAGAACCTGGCCGCGTCCACGCCGGACGCCGACCTTTTCCTCTATATGGGTGCCTCGCACCTGTTCGCTGACATCAGCCTGCCGGACTACGACATGGACGCGGCGTTCACGCTCACCCGGCTGGTGCTGCAGCTGCTGGAGCGGGCGGACAACCCCGCTTAGGCGTTCCAGAGTCCGTAGGAGTCCGCCAGCGAGGAGATCTTCTGGGCGCGGGCCAGGCGCGGCAGGTAGGAGCCGTCGCCCACCACTGCTCCGGCTGCGTGCGCTTCCAGCAGCTCGTGGGCCCAGGTGATTTCCGAGCCGCTCGGCGAGAGGCCCTGGTTGATGAAGTCCGTCGCCTCGGGCATCAGGCACAGCTTGCCGGTCATGCCCATGCTCTGGGTGACCTTGCAGGCGTCCAGCAGCTTCTCGCCCAGTGCGCCGACGGTGGGACCGTCGATGGGGCCGGGCAGCTGGCCGACGCGGGAAGCAACAACGAGCTTGGAACGGGCGTAGGCCAGGGCCATCGGATCATCCGATGCACCGGTGTCGCGGCGGAAATCGCCGACGCCGAACGCGAGGCGGAACGTGCCCGGCGCGCTGGCAATGGCAGTGGCGTTCTCGATGCCCAGGGCCGATTCCACCAGGGCGAGCACCGGGGTGCCGGCCTGCAGCCGCATGGCCGTGTGGGTGACCTGCTCGGGCTTTTCGGTCATCGCGAGCATCACGCCGCGCAGGCCCGGGGCCTTGGAGAGGGCGGCGAGGTCATCGGCCCAGTACTCGGTTTCGATGCCGTTGACGCGCACCCACGCGGTCATGCCGGTGGACAGGGCCTCGACAACCCGTTCACGGGCTTCGGCCTTGCCGCCGGCCGGAACGGCGTCTTCCATGTCGAAGACCACCGAATCAGCTTCGGACGCCAGCGCCGGTGCAAAGTTCGCTTCGTCTGCGGCGGACGCCAGCAGCCAGGAACGGGACAGTTTTGCGGGAAGGGCAGCGGCTCGGCTGTTTCGGAAAGGGGCCATACAGAAGACATTACTTTCAGGGTCGGCGGTTGCGTAAATGCGACGGGCGTCATGTGGGCACCGTCACGCAATCGGTCCGGCTACGCCGCGCCCCGGCGCAGCAGCCGGCCGGCCGGAGCGGCGGGGTCGACGTCGACGCCGGCCAGCAGCGTCCGCCGCACGACGCCGCTGAGCTGCTTCCCCGCGTAGGGCGTGACCGGATTCTTATGCTGCAGGGCGGCAGGATCCACGGTGAAGGTATCTCCGGCCGCGAAGACCGCGAAGTCGGCGTCCTTGCCCGGAACAATGCCGCCCTTCCGGTCCAGGCCGGCCAACGCTGCGGGCGCCGTGGACATCCAGTGCAGCACCCGTTCCAGCGGGATTCCCCGGCTGCGGGCCTCGGTCCAGATCAGCGGCAGGCCCAGCTGCAGCGAGGACACCCCTCCCCAGGCCACGCCGAAGTCCCCGCGCACCAGGTCCTTCAGGTCCTGGGTGCTGGGCGAGTGGTCCGAGACGATGCAGTCGATGGTTCCGTCCGCCAGCCCGGCCCAGAGCTGTTCCCGGTTCGCGTCCCCGCGGATGGGCGGGCAGCATTTGAACGCCGTGGCGCCGTCGGGGATCTCCTCGGCGGTCAGGGTCAGGTAGTGCGGGCAGGTCTCGGCGGTGAGGCGGACGCCGTCGTCCTTCGCCGCGCGGATCAGGGGCAGCGCCTCGGCGGAGGACAGGTGCAGGATGTGCGCCCGCGCCCCGGTGCGCCGTGCCGCCTCGATGACCTGTCCGACGGCGGTGTTTTCCGCTTCCGGCGGCCGCGAGGCGAGGAAGCCGGCGTACCGCGAGCCGGCCGGGGTGTCCTGGATCTTGTCCGGGTCTTCGGCGTGGACAATCAGCAGGGCGTCGAAGGTTTTCAGTTCGGCGAGGACGGTTTCCATTTCCGCCGGTTCCAGGTGCGGGAATTCGTCGACGCCGGAGTGGACCAGGAAGCACTTGAAGCCGAACACGCCGGCGTCATGCAGGGGACGCAGGTCCGTTTCGTTCCCGGGGACGGCTCCGCCCCAGAATCCAACGTCGACGGCGGCCTGCGGCTCGGCGCAGGCCCGCTTGGTCTCCAGCGCCTCCACGTTCACGGTGGGTGGGATGCTGTTCAGCGGCATGTCGATCAGCGTAGTGACCCCGCCGGCCGCTGCCGCCCGGGTGGCCGACGCGAATCCCTCCCACTCGGTGCGGCCCGGCTCGTTCACGTGCACATGGGTATCGACCAGTCCGGGCAGCAGGGTTTCGTCCTCGGCCAGTTCCAGCTGCCGCTCCCCTGCCAGCCCGGTGCCCAGCGGGACGACGGCGGCAATCGAGCCGTTGTGCACGGCCACTTCCGCCGGGACAATTCCTTCCGGGGTGAGGACCGCCTTGCCGCGGATCACCAGGTCATAGCGGCCTGCCTCCGGTGTCGCGGCGGATTCCTTCGACGGCGCCACGGGGGCCGACGCTGACTTCGCCTCCGGATCCAGCCAGTCAAAAGCCCCGGAAGCCGGTGCCGCGTATTCCAGCGCTATATCCCCCCGGTAGCCGCCGCTGCGGCTCGCCCGGACCCACTCCGCCAGGGGCAGACTTCCGGTTCCGGGCGCGCCGCGGCCGGGAGCATCGGCAATCTGGACGTGCCCGAACCGGCCGGCATCGGCCGCCACCAGCGCCGCGACGTCGTCGCCGTTCACCGCCAGATGGTAGAAATCGGCGAGCAGCGCCGTGTTGGCCGCCCCGGCGCGGTGCATCCGGTCCAGCACCGCGAAGACGTCCGCAGCCGTTTTCAGGGGATAGTCCGGCGCGCCGCTGAGCGGTTCCAGCAGCACGGTTCCGCCGAAGGGCGCGACGGCGCGGGCCGCCTCGAGCAGGTTCCGCGCGGCTTCGGCATCCTGCTCCTCAGGGCTGAAGCGGGGATTGCGGTTGCCGTAGAGGGCGTTGAACAGCCGGCAGCCCAGCCGTTCCCCGATTCCCGCCACCACCTGCACGTTGGCCCGGAAATCAGCTCCCCGGTGCGGCAGGGAGAGCAGGCCGCGTTCGCCCGCAGGCATTGCCCCGGCGTCGAAGTTCAAAGCGCCCAGGCGCACCCCGGCGTCGCGGATGGCTGCCTCAAACTCGGCCACCTGTGCCTGCGGCGGGACCGGTTCGGTAAACGGCCACCAGAATTCCACGGTGTCGAAGCCCGCGGCGCGCGCGGCGGCCGGACGTTCCAGCAGGGGAAGTTCGGTGAACAGGATGGAGCAGTTCACCGAGTAACCGGAGCGGGCGCCCTCGTGCATCACCGGCCCCCCAGCAGGACCTGGCGGTTCACGTCCTTATAAAGGAGGTAGCGGAAGTTCGAGGGGCCGCCGGCGTAACAGGCCTGCGGGCAGAACGCGCGCAGGGACAGGTAGTCGCCTTCCTCCACCTCCACCCAGTCCTGGTTGAGCCGGTACACCGCCTTGCCCTCGAGTACGTACAGCCCGTGCTCCATCACGTGGGTTTCGGCGAAGGGAATCACGGCGCCGGGTTCAAAGGTCACCACGTTCACGTGCATGTCATAGGCGACGTCGTCCACCGGGATCATCCGGGTGGTGCGCCATTTGTTGTCCGTGCCGGGCATCGGCGTCGGCGCGATGTCCGCCTCGTTGCCGAATACCGGCGCCGGAGTATGCCCGACCAGCGGTTGGTAGGCCTTGCGGATCCAAGCGAACTTCACCGTTTCCTGCCCCTCGTTGAACGCTCCCCACAGCGTTTCCGGCGGCAGATAAGCGAACCCGCCCGGAGTCAGCACATGGTCCCGGCCCAGACGGCGGACGGTCAGGGTGCCCTCAAGGACGAAAATGAAGGACTGCACTTCAAGTTCCGGCTCGGGGGCGCGGGAGCCGCCGCCCGGAGCCACCTCCATCAGGTACTGGGCGAAGGTGGTGGCCCCTCCGGCGACCGGCCGGTTGAGGATCCAGGCGCGGGTATCGGTCCATTCGGGCAGCACGCTGACCACGATGTCCCGCAGCACGCCGCGGGGAATCACGGTGTAGGCCTCGGTGACCACGGCCCGTCCGGTGAGCAGATCGGTCTGTGCGGGCAGGCCGCCCTCGGGGGCGTAGTAGCGGGGCGTGTTCACTATCGGACCTTTTCTTCGGTGGTGGCGGAGGCGATGGGGGTGGGGGTGGGGGTGGGCCGGGCGGCTGGATGGGCGAGGGCGGCAAGTTCGACGCCGGTGAGCCCGGTGTCCCGTGCAATCTCGGCTTCGGTGAGTGCTCCGCACAGCAGCCCGCGGTGGACAAACCGGGCCAGCGCACGGGCCGTGGCCGGCTCGTCGAGGACGCTGCCGCCGCGTTTCTGCACGTAATTGCGCAGGCGCACCGCGGCGGCGTCGAACCCCTCCCGGTAAAAGGCATAGGTGGCCAGGAAGCGGGTGGGCAGCTGCGCCGGATGCAGGTCCCAGCCCTGGTAGAAGCCGCGTTCCAGCGATCGGCGCACCAGCCGGGCGTGCAGCTGCCAGGCCGAGAGGATCTCGGCGGGTGTACCCAGCGGGAGGATGTTGGTGGAGCCGTCGGAGAGCCGGACGCCGGTGCCGGCGGCGGCCACCTGCATCACGGCTTTCGCGTAGTCCGCGGCCGGATGCTCCATGGACTGGTAGGCCGCGGCGATCTGCACCGAATCGGAATAGTCGTAGGTGCCGTAGTGCAGGGCGCTGGCCCGGCCCTTGGCCCGGTGGATCAGCTGCGCGGCGGGCACGGTGCCGTTGGCGGCCAGGATCAGCTGCGGGGTTTCCACCTGGACCTCGAACCGGAGCCGTCCTGCGGGCAGCCCGTGGGCGTCCTCCAGCAGTTCGCAGATGTAGACCATGGCCTCGACCTGTTCCACGGTGGAGACCTTGGGCAGGGTCAGCACCAGTCCGTCCGGCAGCGGCCCGGCTGCCAGCAGGCCGGCCAGGAACAGGTCCAGGGTGCGGACGCCGCGGGCGCGGGTGGCAGCTTCGAAGGACTTGAACCGGATGCCGACAAACGGCGGGGCGGTCCCGGCAGCCACCGCCTCGGCGACGGCGGCGGCCGCCTGCCGGGCATGGCCGTCCTCCTCGTCGTCGGGCCGGATACCGTAGCCGTCCTCGAAGTCCAGGCGTAGGTCCTCGATCGGTTCGGTGCGCAGCTTCGCCTCGACCAGCGGGACGACGGCGGCGGCCGTCCCGGCGCCGATCCCCAGTTGGTCCGCCAGCCCGGCGAGGCTGCCGTGCTCCGCCACCGCGGCCAGCCCCTCCTCGCCCCAGGTTCCGGGGAGTGCGGGCACGCAGCGGTCTGCCGGGATGTAGACGGTGTGCACGGGCTGGCGGCTGCCGTCGTCGCCGGGGTAGGCCGTTGCGAGCAGCCGGTCGGTGTCCGCGAGGACGGCGTCCAGCCGGGCCAGGTGCTCGGCGCCGAGGACGGGGTCGTACTCAAGGGTTGGTGTCACGGTGGAGATCCTCATGGGGTTCGGTTCCGGTGGTGGTCAGCGGGATTTCCTGGCCGTCGGCGTCCAGCAGCTTGCCGTCCTGCACATGGTCGCCCTCCTTCAGCGCCGCCAGGTTCTCGACCCGCACAATCCGGTCGGCGCCTTCGGCGAAGACGGAGGGGTCCTTCGGGTTTCCCGAGCGGATGTGGTTGAACAGGATGTTCATCAGGATGGCCATGACGGCGGCGGAGCTGATGCCGGAGTGGAAAATGGTGCCGAACCAGGTGGGGAACCGGTCGTAGAAGGTAGGGGCGGCAATCGGGATCATGCCGAAGCCGATGGACGTGGCAACGATGATGAAGTTCATGTTGTCCCGGTAGTCCACCTTGGCCAGGGTGCGGATACCGCTGGCCGCCACCGTGCCGAACAGGACAATTCCGGCGCCGCCGAGCACCGGCGTCGGCACGGCTGCCACTACCCGCCCGAGGATCGGCAACAGGCCAAGGATGACCAGGATCAATCCGCCGGCGCTGACCACAAAGCGGCTCTTGACTCCGGTGATGGCCACCAGGCCCACGTTCTGGGCGAAGGCGCTCTGCGTGAAGGAGTTGAACACCGGGGACAGGGCGCTGGAAAGCATGTCGGCCCGCAGGCCGTTGCCGATCCGCTTGGCGTCCACCTTGGTGTCCACGATCTCCCCCACGGCGATGATGTCCGCGGTGGTTTCGGTGAGGGTCACCAGGATGACGATCACCATGGAAATGATGGCCGCCGCCTCGAAGGTAGGCAGCCCGAAAGCGAAGGGCTGCGGGAACGCGAACACGGGGCCGGTGCCCACCCCGGAAAAATCGGCCTTGCCGGTGATGAGGGCGAAGACCGTGCCCAGGACAATGGCGATGAGGATGGACAGCCGGGAAATGGTGGAGCTGCCCAGTTTGCTCAGCAGCAGCACCAGCAGCAGGGTCAGCCCGGCCAGGCCGATGTTGGAGACGCTGCCGTAGTCCGGCGCGGCGCTGCTGCCGCCCATGGCCCAGTTCGCCGCCACGGGCATCAGGGTCAGTCCGATGGTGGTGATCACGACACCGGTGACCACCGGCGGGAAGAAGCGGATCACCTTGGCGAACACCGGGGTGATCAGCAGCCCGATCAGGGACGCGACGATCACGGCGCCGAAGACGGACTGCAGCCCGCCGCCGCCGTCGAGAATGGCGGTCATGGTGGCCACTCCGGCGAAGGACACGCCCTGGACCAGGGGCAGCTGGGAGCCGAAGAAGGGAATGCCGACGGTTTGCAGCAGGGTTGCCAGGCCGCCGACAAACAGGCAGGCGGCCACCAGCATGCCGACGTCGGTGGAATCCAGGCCGGCGGCGGTGCCGACAATCAGCGGCGGGGCGATGATCCCGCCGTACATGGTCAGCACGTGCTGGAAGCCATACGCGAACGTGCTGCCCAGCGGCAGCCGGGCGTCCTCGGGGCGGGCGGCGGCCCGCGCCGGCGCGGCGCGGTGCGCGCGGCTCATCAGCAGAACCCGCCTACGGTGTTCCAGACCGGCGCTTCCGGGTCCGTGCCCTCGCGCAGCACGGACGCCTCGATCAGCCCGTAGGGCCGGTCCGCGGCGAAGAAGACTTCGTTGGGGTTGTCCAGGCCGAAAGGTGCCAGGTCCACCAGGAAGTGGTGGTTGTTCGGCAGGGAGAGGCGCACTTCCACGATTTCCGGGTGGGCAGCAATCACGGCTTTGCCCATTTCATACATGGACTGCTGCAGGGCCAGGGAGTGCGTGGCGGCGAAGGCGTCCAGGAGCAGGGTCCGTGCGGAGGCGTAGAGGGCGTTGAAATCCAGGGCGGCCAGGTCCGTCTCCGGGGCGTAGCGCCATTTGGCGGTGACGTCCGTGGCGAGGATCCGGTCCGTGGTTTCGGCGAGGGTGGTGTAGCGGTCCCGCGGGAAACCGTGGAACTCCGAGCCGGTGGATTTGAGCACCGTCAGGCCGCTGATCCCCGAGACCAGGTGCTGCCTGCCGGCTTCGGACAGCAGGACGGCGGTGCGGATTTCGGATTTGTCCTTGGCGAAGGCGTGGTCATGGTCGCTGATCCGGTTCCAGAAGTACTGCTCCGCGGCCCAGCGTCCACCGGTGACCCAGCCGAACCCGCCCGTGAAGTGCTGTTCCAGGCGCAGCAGGAACGCCTCGGGCGAGCCGACGCCGTCGCGGGCGAAGGCGTAGATGGTGTTTTTCTGCGTGTCGGTGGCCACCACGGAGGAGTTGTCCCCCTGCGTGTGGGCGGCCTCGAAGTCGCCGTGCAGCTGGGAGGTGACGCTGAGGTCCTCGAGGGAGTGCCGGGCGGTGTCGCGGGTGACCTTCACCAGCCGGACTTCGGCCTTGCCGTATTGGTTGCGGCCGAGCACGATCTTCGATTCGGTGCTGGCGGTGGAGGTGTTGACCCCCGCGGGGGCCTGCGTTGCTTCGGTCATGGCTCAGCTTCCTCGGTAGGTGGAGTAGGCAAACGGGCTCAGCAGCAGCGGCACGTGGTAGTGCTGGGCCGGGTCGGTGAGGCTAAAGGTCAGGGAGACGCTGGGGAAAAACGTGTCCGTTCCGGCGGCGTCAAAGTAGTCGCCGGTGGCGAAGTCGATCCGGTACGTGCCCGGCTCCAATTCCGCCGGGCCGAGGCTGCCGATCCGGCCGTCCCCGTCCGTGGTTCCCTCCCCCACCCGCGTCTCGCCGCCGTCGTGCAGGGACCAGAGGGAGGCGGCGACGCCGGCGGCGGGCCTGCCGGCGGCGGTGTCCAGGATGTGGGTGGTGACGTGGCTGCGGGTCATGCGTTCAACAGTCCTTCGAGTCGGAGGATGGCAATGTCGCGCAGCTGGGCTGCAATGACCGGGAGTTCTTCGGCGTCGGTGTTCTGCAGCCGTTCTTCGAGGACGGCCAGGATTTCCTCCGCGCTGCGGCCGGCTGCGCGGATGAGGAAGACGCGGCCGAACCGGTCTTCGTACGCGCGGTTGCCGGCCCGCAGCCGGTCCTGGATCCCCTCGAGCCCGCTCACGGACGCCTGCTCGCCGCGGGAGAATCGGGCTTCAGCGCCGGTGCCGTCGGCGCGGTCACCGATGCGCGGGTGGTGGGCCAGGGCGGCGTCGATCTCTGCCTGGGTGAAATCCGGGGCGGCCAGTTCGGCGAAACTCAGCAGCTCCCCGGGCGTGGCGAACGGCCGGGCGGCGGCCACCTCGTTGCACCAGCGGGGAATGTCCACGCAGGGCCGCAGCATCGCTTCGGCATCCGGCCGGGACGCGGCGTTGAAGGCGGCAAGGAAGTCCGCTGCTTCTGGAGGCGTGTCTTCTGGGGGCACGGGTGTCAGCTTTCAGTCAGAACTCATCCGCCGCCGGCGCTGGACACCCTTGACCATCGGCGACGCCGACTTGATTCGATGTTCCGGAACGGAATTTATATTTGGGACAGTCTGTGCGCCCCCGCAGTATCTGTCAAGGAACTGCCCGTTATTAAACCTGCAGTATTACTGCAGGTTAATTTGTGCGCTGTTCCGCGGGTGCTTCCTGTCCGGCCGGCCGGCTTCCACAATGACTTCCATGGACTCCTCCGGTGAACGGAAGGCAGGCCGCCGGCAGGCCCCGACCGGGCTCGGCCGTGCCTGTCTTTGGACGGCGTGCGCCGCTGGCCTGCTGCACGCCGGCTTCAGCTTCTACTGGGCCCTGGGTGGCCGCTGGCTGCTGGATACCGTGGGCCAGTGGGCCGTACAGGAATCCACTGAGGCGCCGTTGCGGACCGGGGTGCTGCTGGGAGCCGTGGCCGCTTTCAAGGCCGCGGCCGCACTGATTCCCGCGGCGGCGGCGTACGGCAGGGTGCCGAAGCCGGGCCTCTGGCGGACGCTGAGCTGGATCGGCGCCGTGGTGCTGGTGCTGTACGGGGGTGCGAACACGGTGGTGAGCAATGCCGTGCTGGCCGGGCTGATCCGCCCGGACACCGGGTATGACCGCATGGCGACGATCGGGCATGCTTGGCTCTGGGACCCGCTGTTCCTGCTGTGGGGTGGAGCCCTGCTCGGCTATCTCGTACTGTCCCGTACCGGACTGGATAACCCGCGGGAACGCGCCCGCTGAGGACAGCACGCCATTTCCGGCGGGGTATCCCGCCGGAAAGAACCGCGTGGTACGCTTCCCTGCAATTACCGGAGCCCTGGAGGTTTTGGATCGGATTTGCGGTGCCGGAAAGAACATTCTTTTGCGGCCGGCAGGTACAAAGTAATGCGCTTTTGAAATGTTTCATTGTTTTGCGGAATTAAGGCCCCTGCCCGTTCTATCCCGCAGGGGGAACTCACCGCTTTGGTTGCTGGGCTAGCCGGTGGCGGTTGCCGCCGGGTTGCCGGAGGGTAGGCCGCAGTGCTGGACATGTTGGAAGAGTTGGCGGCCGCCACGGCCGGGGGGATTCCCTGCGCCGCGGCGACCATCGTCCGCGCCTCCGGCTCTGTTCCCCGGCCGGTCGGCACCACCATGCTGGTCAGTGGCACCGGGGTGATTTCCGGTTCCCTTTCGGGCGGCTGCGTGGAGGCAGCCGTCGTCGCCGCTGCCGAGGAGGTCCTCGCCGACGGCCGCCCGCGGCTCGAGTCCTTCGGTTACAGCGACTCCGACGCGTTCGCCGTCGGGCTGAGCTGCGGCGGCACCCTGGAAGTCTTCATCTCCCCGGTGTTCTCCGGCACGGTCCCCGCCGTTCCGCCGCCCGGCGAGCCCTGCGCACTGCTCCGGAGGATCGACGACGGCGCGGCTTCCGTTCCGCTGTTGATCGGGGACCCGGCAGGGGCCACGCCTGCAGGTCTGCTTTCCGCCCACGGCCCCGCGCTGGCCGCGATGCTGGGCCTCGACCCGGCGCGTGCCGCAGCCCGCCTCGCTCCGCTGCTGGCGGCCGGCCGCACCGGCGTCGTCGAACTGGGAGAGCCCGGCGGTCCGGAGTGCGACGGCGGCAGCGCCGTCCTGTTCCTGGAGTCCCGGCTGGCACCGCCGCGGCTGGTGCTGATCGGGTCCAACGACTTTTCCGCCGCCCTTGCCCGGCAGGGACGGATGCTCGGCTACCACGTGACCATCTGCGACGCGCGGCCTGCGTTCACCATGCCGGAGCGGTTTCCCGATGCCCACGAGGTGCACGTGCAGTGGCCGGACGCGTACCTGCGCGGGGAGGCGTCGGCCGGGCGGCTGGATGCCCGCAGCGTGGTCTGTGTACTCAGCCACGACGCCAGGTTCGACGTCCCGGTCCTGGCCGAGGCCCTGCGTCTGGAGCTGGCCTTTGTCGGGGCAATGGGGTCCCGCCGGACCCACGACGCGCGGCTGGCTGCACTGCACGCAGCCGGGCTGGCCGGACCCGAATTGGCGAAGCTGCACTCCCCCATCGGGCTCGACATCGGTGCCGCCACCCCCGAGGAGACCGCAGTATCCGTTTTCGCGGAGATCGTGGCTGCCCGGTCCGGAGCCGCCGCCAGCGGACAACCGCTGCGCGATGTTTCCGGCCCCATCCATCCGACCAACAGGCTCCGCGCCAGCTGAGGAAATCCCATGGACCTACCCACCGTTTCCGAGCTGATCCGCACCGCGGACCCGCAGCGCTGGCGTCCCGGAGACGCCTGGCTCGCGGGCGGCACTGTGCTGTTCTCCTACGGCAGTGAAACCCTGCAGCGGCTGCTGGATGTCACGGCCGCTGACTGGGAGCCGCTGGTGCTGAACGACGACGGACTCGAGGTCGCCGCCACCTGCACCATCGCCGAACTGTATGGATTCCCGGACGCCGCCGCACCCGGACTGCGGCAGGCCTGGCCGGCACTGGACCTGGTGCAGCCGTGCTGCGACTCCTTCGTGGCCTCCTTCAAAGTCTGGAACGTGTCCACTGTGGGCGGGAACATCTGCACCGGCCTGCCCGCCGGGCCCATGACCTCGCTGACCGCGGCGCTGGACGGCGTCGGACTGATCCACTCCCCCGGCGGCACTTCCCGCCGGGTGCCGGTGGCCGAACTCGTGACCGGCGACGGGCGTACCGCGCTGGCGCCGGGGGAACTGCTGCGCAGCATTTCGCTCCCGGCCGCCGCGCTGCGGGCACGCACTGCATTCCGGCGGCTCTCGCTGACCAATCTGGGCCGGTCCGGGGTGCTCCTGATCGGCCGCGTCGACGAGGACGACTGCTTTGTCCTGACCGTCACTGCGGCCACAAAGCGTCCGGTCCAGCTGCGTTTTTCCGCGGTGCCGGACGCCGCCGACCTGCGCGCCGGCTTGGAGGATGCGATTGATGCCGGGCTCTGGCACGACGACGTGCACGGGCTGCCCGAATGGCGGCAGGACATGACCTACCGGCTGGCGGAGGAAATCCGCGCCGAACTTGCCGGACCTGCACCCGCACCCGCACCCGCACCCGAGGACGGCTCCCTGTGACCTACCGGATCAACAACGCCGAGGTGGAAGCCCAGCCCTTCCCCGGGCAGTGCCTGCGCACCTTCCTCCGCGAACAGGGCAACCTGGGCGTCAAAAAGGGCTGCGACGCCGGCGACTGCGGCGCGTGCACCGTGCATGTGGACGGAAAACCCGTGCACAGCTGCATCTACCCCGCGGTCCGGGCCGAGGGCCGGGAGATCACCACCATCGAGGGGCTGGCCGACACGGCGCGGCTGGCTGGCGGCGAGGGCTTGGCCGACGGCGCGGGGCTGGCCGACGGCGCTGCCCTGCATCCGATGCAGCAGCAGTTCCTGGACGCGCAGGGCTTCCAGTGCGGGTTCTGCACCGCCGGCATGGTGATGACCGCAGCGACCTTCGACGATCAGCAGAAGGAGAACCTGCCCCGGAACCTCAAGGGAAACCTCTGCCGCTGCACCGGTTACCGGAGCATCGAAGATGCTGTCTGCGGGCACCGGCACACTGAAACGAGCACCGCCGGCGCCGAGCCGTCCTCCGGCGGAGCGACCCCCGCGCAGACCGGCGATGCACGGACTGTCGGCGTCAACGTGGCCGCTCCGGCGGGACCGGACATCGTCACCGGCCGCGCCCGCTACACCCTGGATGTCCCGGCCAAGGACCTGCCCGGGCTGCTGCACCTGAAGATCCTGCGCTCCCCTCACGCACATGCCCGGATCCTGTCCATTGATGCGAGCGCCGCCCTGGCCGTGCCCGGCGTTGAAGCGGTGCTCACCCACGAGGACGCCCCGGACCAGCTCTTCTCCACCGCCCAGCACGAACTGCACACCGACGACCCCGACGACACCCGGGTCCTGGACAATGTGGTCAGGTTCCGCGGCCAGCGGGTGGCCGCCGTCGTCGCCGACACCGTGGGCGCTGCGGCCGAAGGCGTGCGTGCGCTGAAGGTCGAGTATGAGCTGCTGCCCGCGGTGCTGGATCCGGAGGCGGCCCTGGCGCCCGGCGCTCCGGAGGTCCACCCCGGTACCGCCGGGAACGTCGTGGCGGAACTGCACTCCGAGGTCGGCGACGTTGCCGCCGGCCTCGCAGCGGCCGACGTCGTGCACGAAAACACCTACTACAGCCAGCGCCTGCAGCACGTCGCACTGGAGACGCACGGCTCGATCGCGTACTTCGATGACCTGGGCCGCCTGGTGGTGCGGACCTCCACACAGGTGCCGTTCCTCGTCCGGCGGACGCTGTGCCGGATCTTCGGGCTGAAGCTTGCCTCGGTGCGCGTGCTCGCCGGCCGGGTGGGCGGCGGGTTCGGCGGCAAGCAGGAAGTGCTCACCGAGGACCTTGCCGCGCTGGCCGCGCTGAAGCTGAAGCGCCCGGTGCAGCTGGAACTGACCCGCGAGGAGCAGTTCACCGCCACCACCACCCGGCACCCCTTCGCCGTGAAGGTCCGCGCCGGAGCCTCCGCGGACGGCACCCTGACCGCGCTGGCCCTTGATGTCACCGCCAACACCGGCGCCTACGGCAACCACGCCCCCGGCGTGATGTTCCACGGCTGCGGGGAATCCGTGGCCGTCTACCGGTGCGCCAACAAGAAAGTGGACGCCCGCTCCGTCTACACCAACACGCTGCCCTCCGGGGCGTTCCGCGGCTACGGGCTGAGCCAGATGATCTACGCGATCGAATCCGCCATGGATGAGCTGGCCCGGGACCTGGGCATGGATCCGCTGGACTTCCGCCGCCGCAACGTGGTGGCGCACGGCGACCGCATGGTCTCCACCTCCCCCGAACCTGCCGAAGACGTGCATTACGGCAGCTACGGCCTGGACCAATGCCTGGAGCTGGTGTCCGGTGCGCTGGCTGCGGGGCGGGAGCAGCCGGAGACCTCCGGGGCGGAGCTTGTTTCAGCCGGGCCGTCCGGGGCGGCCGACCCGTCCGACGCGGCCGACGACGGCGGGTGGCTGATCGGTGAGGGCAGCGCCGTCGCCATGATCGACACCGTGCCGCCGCGCGGGCACATCAGCCACGCGAAGATTTCCCTGCGTGAGGACGGCCGGTACGGGCTCGACGTCGGCACTGCTGAGTTCGGCAACGGCACCACCACCGTGCACGCGCAGCTGGCCTCGACGGCGCTGCACACCACCGCGGACCGGGTGCTGATCCGGCAGGCGGACACCGATCTGGTGGACCACGACACCGGTGCGTACGGCTCCACCGGCACGGTGGTGGCGGGCAAGGCGTCGCTGGCCGCTGCGGAGGAACTGGCCACCCTGCTCAAGGGCTTCGCCGCGTCCCTGTTTAGCTCCACCTCGGCGCAGGTGCATCTGCTGGCGGACGCCGTGGAGTGCGGCGGCGAACGGATCCCGCTGGCCGACGTCGCCGTCCGGGCCCGCGAGGAGGGCATCGACCTGTCCGCGGAGGGCCGGTGGGGCGGCACCCCGCGGTCGGTCGCCTTCAACGTGCAGGGCTTCCGGGTGGCGGTGCACGCCGGGACCGGGGAGATCCGGATCCTGCAGAGCGTGCACGCTGCGGACGCCGGCGTCGTCGTGAATCCGATGCAGTGCCGCGGCCAGATCGAGGGCGGCATTGCCCAGGCTCTCGGGGCGGCATTGTTCGAGGAGGTGCGCATTGACGCCGAGGGCACGGTGGAGACCCGGATCCTGCGCGAATACCACGTCCCCACATTCGCCGACGTGCCGCGCACAGAGATCTTCTTCGCGGAGACGGACGATTCGCTGGGACCGATGGGCGCCAAGTCCATGAGCGAAAGCCCGTTCAACCCCGTGGCGCCGGCGCTGGCCAATGCGCTTCGGGATGCCACCGGAATCCGGTTCGCCCGGACACCGTTCGCCCGGGACCGGGTGTATTTGGGGCTGCGGGCTGTCCGGGTTCCGGCCGAGGTTGCCGCGGAACCGGAGGCTGCGGCTGAGCGGGAGACTGCGCCGGCTCCTGCCGCGCCTGCGGAACCGGAGGCTGCGCCGGCTCCTGCCGTGTAGGTCGACTGGTTTCCCTACGGTTTGTGCATTTTCCCTCCGGTTTGGGAAATCCCTCCGCTGCGCCGTGGCAGGGATTTCCCAAACCGGCAGGGTTTTCCCAAACCGGAGGGGTTCTGCGTCCTGCGGCGGCTCCGGCTGAGCGGGAGGCTCCGACGGTGTAGCCCGACGTCTGTAGCCCGGAGATCAGGAGCGAATCCCTGCGATCTGTCCGATTCCCTGCGGTTTGTCCGGATCCCTGCGCCGCGCGAGGCAGGATTTGTCACAAACCGAGGGGTTTTCCCGAAGCGGAGGAGTTTTGCGTCCTGCGGCGGGATGCGCCGTGGGCTAACCGGCCGCTGAGCCCCGAAGCGTCCGCAGCACCCCGCCGATCCTCCGCTGAACGTCCGCGGACAGGGGCCGCAGCGGGGCGGGCAGGTTCTCCACCGGCAGCAGGCCAAGCTCCGCCGCCAATGCCGAGGTCACGCGCAGGCTGCCGAAATCCCGGAACAGGTCCCAGACCGGTGCCAGCTGTGCCGACAAACGCAGGGCAGTCTCGGCATCCCCGGCCTGAGCGGCGCGGGTGATGGCGAGCGCCAGGTCCGGGAGGGTGCCGCCCAGCACGCTGAACCACACGTCCGCGCCGGCGAGCAGGGCCGGGGCGGCAAACTCGTCGCCGCTGACCCCCAGTGCCATCCGGTCCGGCAGCGCGGCCCGCACCTCACGGATCCGCTGGTCCGCTTCGTCCACCGGCCGGGGCGGAATCTTCACGGCCTCCACCTGCGGAAGGGCGCCGAGCCGGGCATAAAGCTCGTTCGTAAACGTGAACCGGGTGGTGGTCGGATTGTCATAGATGCAGATGGGCACTGAGCTGGCGGCGGAGACGGACTCGAACAGGCCCGCCACCTCGTCCTCCGTCAGCGGCTGGTAGGACACCGGCGCGAGCAGCAGGCCGGCGGCACCGGCGTTCTGGGCATCCTCGGCTCCGCGCAGGACATCGGAGGTCCGCAGCGCCCCGATCCCCACGATCACCGGCACCTCCCCGGCCGCCTGCACCGCGGCCGCTGCCACCCGGCGTCGTTCCTCCCGGGACAGATAGGCGTAACTGCCGGTGGACCCCAACGCACCGATGGAATCCACCCCGGCCTCCACCGCACGGTGGACCAGCGCGGCAAAGAGGTCCTCATCCACCGTGTCGTGGATAACGGGTGTCAGGGGAAAGGCGGACAGACCTGTGAACACGGGAGCTCGTTTCAGCGTGGGGAAACCGACCGGCCCAGCACATCATGCGGGCGCACCGCCGCGGCCGTGGCACGCCGATGTCCGGCCGGCCCCGCCAGCACCAGGGTGGCAAGAACCATCGCCGCGCCCAGGCACTGGCCGGGACTGAGCGATTGCCCGGCGAGCAGCCAGCCGGCGGCCGCCGCGACCACCGGGCTAAGCAGCCCCAGCAGTGCCGTGCTTGAGGCGGGCAGCCGGTGCAGGCCGCGGAACCAGAGGCAGTAGGCCAGCGCCGTGCCGATCACGCCGAGGTAGGCGTACCCGGCCAGGTTGACGCCGGTCAGTGCGGGCGGTGGACCCTCCACCAGCAAGGCCACCGGCAGCAGGAACAACCCGCCGGCCACCAGCTGCCAGGATGTGGCCGCCAGCAGCGTGTCCGGGGTGCCCCACTTCTTCGTCAGGACCACCCCCGCCGCCATGGCCACCGCTCCTCCGAGCGCGGCGGCCACACCCAGCGCATCCAGCCGCGCCTGCGCCTGCAGCACCAGCAGCCCGACGCCGGCCAGCCCGGCCACGCCTGCCGCTAACTTCCGTCCGGTCAGGCGTTCACCGATCCACCGCGAGGCAAACAGCGCCACCAGCAGTGGCTGCACCGCACCAACAGTGGCAGCGACGCCGCCGGGCAGCCGGTACGCGGCCACAAACAGCAGCGCGAAGAACAGCCCGATGTTCAGCACCCCCAATACTGCCGAGCGCCACCACCAACTGCCGCGGGGCAGCCGCCGGACCAGCAGGAGCAGCAGCAGGCCCGCGGGCAGCGAGCGCAGCAGGGCGGCCAGCAGTGGCCGGTCCGGCGGCAGCAGCTCGGCGGCCACGATGTAGGTGGTGCCCCAGACGATCGGAGCCAGGGCCGTCGTCGTAGTCAGAAGTCCAGTTTTGCTAAGCACTTAGCCAATATAGCTAAGTGCTTAGTTAATTGCTAGGGTGCATTCCATGAGCGATCACGTGGACATGGTTCTCCGGCAGTGGGCAGCGGAACGGCCGGACCTGGATGTCTCCCCCATGGCCGTGGTCGGCCGGCTGTCCCGGGTGGCCCGCCGGTTCGATGAACAACTTGCTGCAACCTTCGCCAAGCACGGCCTGGATGCGGCCTCCTTCGACGTGCTGGCCACGCTGCGCCGTTCCGGCCCGCCCTACACACTCAGCCCCAAGGACCTCTCTGCAGGGTCCATGGTCACCTCCAGCGCCATAGCGCAGCGGTTGAACCGGCTGGAGGCGCAGGGATACGTCCTGCGCTCCCCCAGTTCCTCGGACCGGCGCGGCAAGCAGGTGACCCTGACCGACGCCGGCCGGGCCGCCGTCGACGCCGCCCTTCCGGACCATGTGGCCACCGAACACCGGCTGCTGGACGTCCTTGACGACGGCGAGCGGGAGTCGCTGGCAGCACTGCTGGCCAAGTTGGACAACTGACGGTTCCCTTCCGCTTGCGGGTCCGCTGCTGCAGGCCCTTCCACATTCACGGCTTCCCTACTGGCGTGGCCGTCGGACCCGGAAAATCCTGCGGTTTGTCCGGATCCCTGCGGTTTGTCCGGATCCCTGCGCCGCGCAGCGCAGGGATTGCCACAAAGCGCAGGATTGGCCACAAACCGAAGGGAATCGGCCCGGATCCCATAGCCCAGGCAGCACTGAAACAACCGTGACTTAACCGTTATATTCATTTCTTCCCTATATTCAGTTTTTCTGACTATCGTTCAGGGCATGAGCAAGCATGAGATGCGCGAACCGACCTTCCTGGTCCTCTCGGCCCTGGCTGACGGACCCAAGCACGGCTACGCCCTGATCGCCGAGACGAAGGATCTCTCCGGCGGCCGGGTGAAGCTGCAGCCCGGCACCCTCTACGGGGTGCTGGACCGGCTGCGGGAAGACGGGTTGGTGGAGATTTCCGGCGAGGACGTGGTGGACGGCCGAGCCCGCCGCTACTACCGGATTACCGACGGCGGCGCCGCCACCCTCGCCAAGGAAGCGGACCGTCTGGCAGCCAACGCCCGCCAGGCCATGTCGAAGCTGCGATTGCGTGCAGCGCAGGCCGGAGCATGAACGGCGGAGCCTCCAAACTGGAGGCCACCTACACACGGGCGCTGGGAGCCTACCCGCGCCGCTGGCGCCGGGAGCAGGGCGAGGAACTGATCGGCGTACTGCTCTACGTCGCCCGTTCCGAGCACCGCACCAAGGCCACCCCGGCCGAACTGCTCAACCTCGTAGGCAACGGCCTGGCTACCCGCGGCCTGGAACTGCTCGGCAGCGTGGGCCGGCGGCGACGCAACGGCATCGCCTTCACTGCCACCGTGCTGGCCACCTACCTTGCGCTCGCCCTGACACTGCTGGGCGAATGGGGGCCGTGGGTCCGGCCGGGCACGCTGCGCTGGCGCCCCACGGGCGAGGGGTTCGGAGAGGCGTTCCTGGCCGCGGGACCGTTCACGACGGCGGCCGCGGCGGTTTACCTGGCACTGCTCGCCGGATTCGTTGCTGCGCTGGCCAACCGGCACTCCCTGCGCCGGACACTGCATCTCAGCGCGGCAGTGGCAGCTCCGCTGATTCCCCTCTCCGGCGCCGTCGCGGGAATCCTCGCACCGCCGCTTACTCCCATGCTCGTGCTCAGCGGCCTGGCACTGCTGGCCCTCATCGGCAATCCCGCGGCCAGTGCTTCCCGCCGCGTCCTGCTGGGGGCCGTCACGGCCGGTGTCTCGTTGGCGGGTCTGTGGCTGGCCGTCAGCCGGTTGTCCGGCGGCGCTGCCCTGTTCTTCTACGACGCGGCGAGCGTGCTTGCCGTTGATGCCCGGTCCCTGACGCTGGCAGCGGCGGCGCTGATGCTGGCCGTCGGAATGGTTCTGGTCAGCGGAAGCCGGATGATCCCCTGGACTACTGGCCTGGCCGTGGCATCGACGCCGTTGCTGGTCCGACTCTGGTCCGGAGGTTCCCTCGAAACCTGGCTTGCCGCCTCGGGCTTACCCGGCCCAGTTACCGCCCACTGGGAATGGGCGTTCCTCGGATTGGCCTTGGCCACGGCAGCACTGGCCGCCGCGGACCGGCAGCTCCGCTTCCGCCGGCTCCGAACCGCCTGACCTGCACCCCTCAGCTTCCCTGCACCACTCGCTCCACCAGCACTGCCTGCTCCACCTGATTATTGCTGTCGTTCTACGGACATGCTCCCGATGAGCTGGTCCGGCACCGCACCCTGGATCCAGTCTCGAAAGGCACACCATGAACCGCAACCGACTCTCCCCCGCTGCGCCCGCACCGGCCTCCGACCCCGCCGCACCGGCCCGGCGTCGTCGTTATCTTGCCGGCCTCGGGGTCATCGCCCTCGGAGCCGCCGCTCTCGCCGGCTGTGCCGCCGATTCCGGCCTGGCACCGGTTTCGGAGTCCTCGGCCGACCCGTTCGAAATCTATTTGGCCGAAGATATGGACGCCATCCACCTTGCCCAGGACACCCTCCGCTTCCAGTGCTACGCGGACAACGGCTATCCCGAATACGAGGCGTTCATCCCGGAGGAACCGGCAGTGCAGTGGCGCGCTGATCTGCTGGACCAGCTCACCGTCGATGACGCGTTCTTCGAAAGCGTGCAGGACGCTACGGCCGGCGGGCTCCGCGGTGAACAGTTCGGCCCGTCACCGGCCAAGGTCTTTGTGCATGACGACGCCTTCGAGGCAGTATCCGAAGCCTGCAACACAAAAGCCTGGGCTGCACTGGGAGAAAACGCCGAGCAAAGCCTGATCGACTACAACCGGCTCAGCAGCAAACTGGCCGGCGGCCTGGCTGACCGGACGTTTGAGGCCCTGGGCCCCCTCCAGCAGGAAGTGGTCCAGTGCCTGGTCGACGCCGGGGTGCCGGTGACGCCGGCGTCCGGCGAGCTGTACGGCTTCACGTCGGACGTCGAGCTCGGTACGGCGGTGGAATACCCCGAACGCAGCGGCCCGAAGCAGGCCTCCGGGGTGGAGATCATTCCCGCCGACGTTGAAATCACGTATGCGCCCACTCCCGCCGAAGCGGCCCTGGCCGTGAAGTACTACAACTGCTCCGTGGAAACGGGCGTGCGGGATGAATTCGACGCCCTGATCCTTGAGACCAAGAAAGAGGTTGTCGCCGAGCACGCAGCCGAGCTGGAGAAGGCCAACCCCCGGATCGCCGAGCTTGCCGCCGCCGCACGGGAACTCACGGTCCGCTAACCCGACCCAGCCATGCCGGTGTCCGCCGTCACGGCGGGCACCGGTTAGACTCTGGCTGAGAAGACGCGGCGGGTCCCCGCAGCTGCACTCCGGCGGCGTCGCCGGACGGGTTCTGCCGGGACAACAGTCGACGTCCCGGAAGACATTCGGGAGCCCGTCTCCGTTTCAGAGTTGGAAGAAGTAGAAATGCCCGGTTACATCCCCACGCCGCCGCCGATCCGCGTTCCGGGTCCGGTCCCGTTCGCCGGAGCGGGCCAGGCGACGACGGCGGCCCTGCCCGTTATCCCGGACCTCCGCGACACGCGCCCCGCCGTCCGGGGAGGGCAGGCCGGCCCGCGCGCCCTGGAGGCGCACCGGGTGAGCGTAATCCGGGACGATCCGGGCAAAGGGGATGTCCGGGCCCTGCTCGCAGAGAACCGGGACCTGCTGTATCCCGCGGGAACGGTAGCCGCCGGCCTGACTCCTCCGTCCCTGCGGGACCCCTCCGTCACGTTCTGGACGGTCCGCGAGGACGGCACCCTGCTGGGCTGCGGCGCGTTGAAGGAACTTCCTCCCCTGTTCGGAGGCGCAGCAGGTGAATACGGCGAAATCACCTCGATGCGCACGGTCGAGTCCGCCCGCGGACGGGGTGTTGCCCAGATGCTCCTGCAGCAGATCATCACGAACGCCCGCGCCCGCGGCTACATCG
The DNA here is from genome assembly GCF_024385485.1 of Arthrobacter sp. zg-Y1116. Taxonomy (NCBI): domain Bacteria; kingdom Bacillati; phylum Actinomycetota; class Actinomycetes; order Micrococcales; family Micrococcaceae; genus Arthrobacter; species Arthrobacter sp. zg-Y1116. Next base: position 897,793 of record NZ_JANFLR010000001.1, read on the forward strand.
CGTTGCTGCTGGAAACCGGAACCCAGGAGTTCTTCGCCTCGTCCAGGCGGCTGTATCAGCGTTCGGGATTCACCCCGTGCCCGCCGTTCGGCAGCTACCGCGCCGATCCCAACAGCACCTTCATGTGCCTGGACCTGCGGGCCGCCGCGACCGGCCCGGCGGAAGCCGCCGCCGTCCCGGATGCCTCCCCGGAGGGCAAGGTCTATGCCAAGCCCGGGACCCTGACCGAAATTCTCGCAGCACAGCGCGCCCTGGCGGCGGCCCCGATCCCGAACCCGAGACGCCGCTGACCTTCAGCACGCGCGAAACACCCAAGGAATAAAGAGCACGACGACGCCGGGCACCGCACGGCCGCATCTGCCCGGCCGGTCCAGCCCGCTATTCCAAACAAGCCGCCGGAACGCCGCCGTCTAAACTGGCAGGCATGGCAATATCAACGGCGGACCCGGCGTCCCGCACCCGCACCCGGATCCTCTGGCTCGCGCTCGGCCTTCCGGTTGCGCTGCTCCTGGTGGTCCTCGGCGCCCAGATCCACGGCCTGGATTTCACCGTGTACCGCGAAGGAGCCCGGGCGTTCCTCGGCCTGGGCGAGCATCGCCTGTATGACCCGAGCCTGGTCGAAACGGACACCCGCGGCCTGCCGTTCACGTATCCGCCCTTCGCCGCCCTGCTGCTGACACCGTTCGCGGTCCTGCCCGAGGCCGTGGGGCTGGTCCTGCTCACCGCGACGTCGTGCGCCTGCCTGGTGCTGACCGCCTTCCTGGTCGCCCGCTACCTCACGGAAAACAAGGTGCTGCCGCCGCGGCTGCACACCGCCCTGGGCGGCAGCACAGGCGTTGCCGTCCTCGCCACCCTGCTGATCGGCGTGCTCGGCCCGTGGCGCGAGGGCCTGGGCTTCGGCCAGATCAACCCGATGCTGATGCTCCTGATCGTCGCGGACCTGCTCCGGCCGCCGTCGTCAAAGCTTCCGCGCGGCATCCTCATCGGCCTGGCCGCGGGCATCAAGCTCACCCCGCTGGCGTTCGGGCTGATCTTCCTGGTCCGGAAGGACTGGCGGGCCATCCTCACCATGGGCCTCACTTTCGCCGCCACCATTGCCGTCGGCTGGCTGGCGTCCCCGGAGCAGTCCCGCGTGTTCTGGCTCGACTCGCTCTTCGATTCCGACCGTGTCGGGGACACCACGGACATGTACAACGTGTCGCTGAACTCGCTGCTCACGCATCTGGGCACACCCGAGGCGCTGCAGCGTCCGCTCTGGCTGCTGGCCTCGGCCGCCGTCGTCGTGCTGGGCTTCTTCGCCATCCGCCGCTCGGACGCCCGCGGTGACACGGTGGCGGCGATCAGTGCGAACGCCGTGGTGATGCTCGCGATCTCGCCGATTTCCTGGTTCCACCACTGGGTCTGGATTGCGCTGGTGCTGCCGGCGCTGTGGGTGGCGGTGCGACGACGGCGGGCCGGGGTCCGCGGCGCGGGCATCGCCCTGCTGGTGGTGATGGTGCCGGTGTTTATGCTGTCCTCGATCACCGTCACCATGATGCTGACCGGCGTCGTGAGCGGCCAGGGCCCGGCGGCGCTGGAGCTGTTCACGGGCCTGGGCGTGGTGCTGCCGGTCGCGGCACTGGCGTTCTGGGCCACCGCGCCGGTGCCGGCGCGTGACCATTCGTTGCATGGATACCTGCCATAGGAAAAGACTGCTTCCACAACTACGTGATGGCGATCACAGTTAGGTTCTGAAAAGCTCAGCACCTAGCGAATGTGAGAATGCCCGTGGAACGACTCCTCTCCCATCTGGCACATCTGGAGATCACCAGCCCCGACGTCGAGGCCTCCACCCGGTTCTATGTCGAGAACTTCGGCATGCGCCTGGTTGATTCCCTTGACGGCGTTTCCTATCTGCGCTGCTGGGGCGACCATTACCGGTACAGCCTGGTGGTACGGCCGGGGGAAGAACCGTCCCTGGCGAACATGGCCTGGCGCACGGCGTCCGCTGAGGCACTCGAGGCGGCGGCGGCAAATGTGGAAGCCGCCGGGGTGCAGGGCGAATGGATTCCGGGCGGGCACGCGCACGGCAAGGCCTATCAGTTCACCGGCCCCTACGGGCACCCGATGAAACTGTTCTACGAGGTGGAGCCGTACGTAGCGGAACCCGGCTGGACATCCATCTACCCGGACCGGCCCGAACGCCGGAGCAGCCACGCCGCGGCACCGCGATTCCTGGACCATGTGACCGTGGCCAGCAGCGACGTCACCGGGTTCGCCGACTGGTACAGCGCCGCCCTGGGCTTCCGGATCATGGCTTTCACCACCTTGGACGAAGCACCGATCACGGTCTTCTCCGTGCTTACCACCAATGAAAAATCGCACGATCTGGGGGTGGTCATGGACACCTCGGGCCGGGCCGGACGCGTCAACCACATCGCGTTCTGGGTGGACACCCATGAGGACCTGCTGCGCGCCGCGGACGTGTTGATGGAAAACGGCACCCCGATGGAATACGGACCCTCCATCCACGGCATCGGTGAGCAGAACTTCCTGTACTTCCGGGAGCCGAGCGCTCTGCGGGTGGAACTGAACTCGGGCGGCTACCGCAACTACGTCCCCGACTGGGAGCCGCGCACCTGGACACCCTCTCAGGGATCAAACAATTTCTACCGCAACGGGGCCATGCCGCATTCGCTGACCGAATCCTTCCCGTTGGCGGACGGGTTCACCGCCACGGAGGAAGGCGCCTCGGAGGAAATGAAACAAGCGCTGCTCAACCCCTACGCCAAGCACGGCAGGGGCTGAATCGATGACCTACTCGCTGATCACGTTTCGGGACCCGGGCACCGGCGAGCCCCGGGCCGGACTGGAAACCGGCGGCCGCGTCCTGCCGCTGACGGACGCGAACCTGGACCTGCCCGGAAACAGGGTCACCCTGGAAGCGGTGGTCGAACACTGGGACAAAGCCGAGGGCCAGTTGGACCGGCTCGCGGAAGAGTCCGCCGGTGCTGCCGCCGGCTGGCTCGACTACGCGGACCTCACGGTGCTCGCGCCGCTGCGGCCGCAGCAGGTCCTGCAGGCCGGGGCCAATTACCGCCAGCACGTCATTGACCTGGCAGTGGCGCACCGCGACGGTGAAGGCACGGACGAGGAGATCCGGGAACGGACCGCCGCCACGATGGACCGGCGGGCCGCCGAGGGTACCCCGTACTTTTTCATCGGCCTCCCGACGGCGATGGCCTCCGCCACCGAGGACCTGGTGCTCCCCGGCTACAGCCAGGCCCATGACTGGGAGCTGGAACTCGCCGCCGTCGTCGGCAAGCGGGCCTTCCGCGTGAGCCCCGAAGATGCCCTGGAGTACGTCTTCGGCTACACGATGGTCAACGACATCACGACCCGTGACCTCGTCTTCCGCAAGGACATGCCGGCCATCGGCAGTGACTGGTACCGGTCCAAGAACGCCCCGGGTTTCCTGCCGACGGGACCGCTGGTGCTGCCGGCAAAGTTCGTGGCCGATCCGCAGGACCTCATGGTGACGCTGCGGCTCAACGGCGAAACCATGCAGGCAGAATCGACCGCCGACATGATCTTCACCGTGGCCCAGCTGGTTTCGCATGCCTCCCAGCAGATGCCGCTGCTGCCCGGGGACCTGATCCTGACCGGCAGCCCCGCCGGCAACGGGGCCCACTGGGGACGGATGCTCCGCGACGGCGACGTTATGGAAGGCACGATTACCGGGTTGGGAACGCAGCTCGTGCGCTGCAGGGATGAGGTGGCACCGTGACCGGAATCAATGCCGAAGACCAGGAGATGATCCGCCGCGACGACGCGCTGGGAAGCATCGAGGCGATGGCTGCTGCGCACAACAACTGGGGGCGCTGGGGGCCGGATGACGTCCTGGGCACCCTGAACTTCATCGATGAGGCCAAGCGGGTGGAGGCAGCCCGGCTGGTCCGCACCGGCCAGACGTTCTCCCTGTCCCAGCCGTTCAATACCGACGGTCCGCAGAAGGGCTGGCGCCGCCGGATCAACCCCGTCCACACCATGACCGACACCGGCACGGAAGCGGAGTTCGGCAACCAGGGCTTTCCGCACGGCATCGGAGGCGCCGACGACTTCATCGCGATGCCGCTGCAGTGCTCCACGCAGTGGGACGGGCTCGGCCACATTTTCGACCGGGGAAAGGCCTGGAACGGCCGGCGGGCGGGTGCGGTGGTGACCAGCGAAGGCGACCAGCTCACCGGAATCCAGACCGCGGCGGCCCGGATCGTCACCCGGGGCGTGCTGCTCGACGTCGGCCGGGCACTGGGACCCGGCGCGGGCAGCGGCGACGGGGAGCTGCCGGACGGATTCGCCATCACCGCCGAGCATATCGAGGCCACCATCGAGCAGCAGGGGCCCAGCTCGGAGATCCGGCGCGGTGACATCGTGGTGCTGCGCACCGGCCAATACGCCCGGACCCTGAGGCAGGGGTGGGGGGACTACGCAGGCGGGCCGGCGCCGGGACTGTCCTTCAGCATGGCGCCCTGGCTGCACCGCAGCGAGATCGCCGGAATCGCCACCGACACGTGGGGGTTCGAGGTCCGGCCGAACGAATTCGACACCGCGTTCCAGCCGCTGCACCAGATCGCCATCCCCAACCTGGGCCTCTATCTGGGCGAAATGTGGGATCCGGAGCAGCTTGCCGCGTCCTGCGCGGCGGACGGCCAATATGACTTTCTGCTGACGGCGGCCCCGCTGCCCATCACCGGCGCCGTCGGCTCGCCGGTCAATCCCATCGCCGTGAAATAAGCCGATACATAATCCGCCGGAATGAAAACAAAGGAGTTTGCATCATGGCAGCTGTGAACAGGGTAGGCATTGTCGGGTCGGGCGCAGCCGGATTAACGGCGGCGATTCTGCTGGCCGACGCCGGCGTGGACGTGGAAGTCCTGGAGAAGGAAGCGGCCCCGTCCCCGCTCGGCTCCGGCATCACCCTGCAGGGCAACGCCCTGCGGATCTTCCGGCACCTCGGCATCTGGGACGAAATTGCCGCCAAGGGCTTCGCCTTCAGCGAGCTCGGCTTCCGCGCACCGGATCCGGCAGGAACCGTGCTGTCCGTGGTTGACGACGTCCGGACCGGCGGGCCGGACCTGCCCGCCACCCTGGGCATGTACCGGCCGGACCTTACCGACGCGCTCCGGCGCCGCGCCGCCGATGCCGGAGTACGGATCAGCTACGGCAGGCGGCTCAAGGGGGTGGAACAGGACACGGGTTCAGTCACCGTCATTACCGACGACGGCGACCGCCTTCCCTATGACCTGCTGATCGGCGCCGACGGACTGCACTCGGCGGTGCGGGCCGCGATCGGGATCACCACCGAACCGGAGCCCACCGGAATGGGAATCTGGCGGGCGTTCGTGGACCGGCCGGCCGATGTGGTCCGCACCGATCTGACCTACGGCGGGCCCTGCTACATTGCCGGGTACTGCCCCACCGGCCAGGACAGCATGTACGCCTATCTGGTCGAGGACGCCCAGGAGCGCAGGGTGGAGGACGGACCGGAGATCATGGCCGGACTCGCGGCAGCCTACGGCGGGCCGTGGACGGAGATCCGGGCCGGCCTGGACCACAGTGCGCGGATCAACTACACCCGGTTCACTGCGCACTTGGTGGACGGACCCTGGAACCGCGGCAGGGCCGTGATTATCGGCGATGCCGCCCACAGCTGCCCGCCCACCATCGCCCAGGGGGCAGCCATGGCCGTGGAAGACGGAGCCGTCCTGGCGGATCTGCTGACCAGCCGGGAAACGCTGGATGACTCCCTCTGGACGGCCTTCACGCAGCGACGGCTGGAACGGGCCCGCACCGTCATCCGCGGATCGGTGCAGCTGGGACAGTGGATGCTCGAAGGACGGATGCGGGACGCCGACGTCCCGGGCGTGATCGCCACCGTAGCGGCAACCGTGAGCCAGCCCGCATGACCGGAAAAGAGTCCCTGCCCGCGGTGGTGGACGTCCATGCCCACGTGGTCCTTCCGACGCTGCAGGAGTATGTGGCGGCCTGCGCTCCGGCGGAGTTTGCTGCTGCACAGGAGCTCGATGCCCGCCGGCAGGGACCCGCATCGGTGAAAATCTCCGGCGCCATGATCCGGGAACGCTGGCCGCGGCTGGTGGACCTGTCCCGGCGGCTCGCGGACATGGATGCCGCGGGAGTCGACGTGCAGCTGGTCTCGCCCTCGCCGTCGCACTATTACTATTTCGCCGGTCCCGAACTCGGCGGGGAAATCGCCCGCCGTGCCAACACCGCGGTCATGGAGCTGGTGGCGTCCGCCCCCGGCCGGCTTGCGGGACTGGGACTGGTTCCGTTGCAGCACCCGGAGGCCATGGTCGCGGCCCTGGACCATGCGGTGCTGGACTGCGGCCTGCTGGGGGTGGAAATCGGGTCCTACGCCCCCGGATTCGACCGTCTCCCCGGGCAGGAACCGAACGCCGGGACCGTGGAACTGTCCGACGCCCGCCTGGAGCCTTTCTGGGCCCGGGCCGAAGAACTCGGAGCGCTCGTTTTCCTGCACCCTTTCGGCTGCTCGCTGGACGAGCGGCTGGACCGGTTCTACCTGGCGAATACCGTCTCGCAGCCGGCGGAGAACGCCGTTGCCCTCTCCCACCTGATCTTCGCCGGGGTGCTGGACCGCTACCCGGAGCTGCGGATCATCGCGGCGCACGGCGGCGGCTACCTGCCCAGCACGCTCGGCCGGTCCGACCATGCCTGGCGGGTCAGGCCGGACGCACACGTGTGCGCCGCCCCGCCGTCGTCGTACATCAGCCGCCTGTGGTTCGACTCGCTCACCCACAGTCCGGTCGAACTGCGCGCACTGGCCGGGGCCGCCGGGGCGGACCGGATCCTGCTGGGCTCCGACTACCCGTTCGACATGGGCTCGGAAGACCCCGTAGGGGACGTCCGGGCCGCCGGTCTGTCCGTCGGGGAGGAACAGGCAATCCTCGCCGGCAATGCCGCAGCGCTCGGGATCCGGGCCGGCCGTGCCAAGGCCGGCGCCAGTGGTGCCGCACCCAGGGAAGGAATTGAAATCGATGGTTAAGCTCGCACGCTGGAACGACGGCGGTGAAATCCGCTCCGGCTTCATCCATGAGGACCGGGCCTACGGGCTGCCCGCAGGACAGACTGCCAACGACCTGCTCGAAGCCGGGTTGGGCGAGACCCTGGCAACCGCGGAACGGGTCATCGGAGCCGCCTCGTCCGCGCCGCTGTCCGCCGTGGTGCTGCTGGCTCCGCTGGTGCCGGCCACCCTGCGTGACTTTGTTGCCTTCGAGGAACACGTGGAGGGAATGCGGATCAGCATCGACGGCACGCCCGGCGTTATGGAGGAGTGGTACCAGGCCCCCACGTTCTACTTCAGCAATCCGCACACCATCCGGGCCACGGGTGACGAGATTCCCATCCCGGCTGGCTGCAGCCAACTGGATTTCGAGACGGAGGTCGCCGCCGTCATCGGGCGGGTTCCCGGCAGCAGCGGCAGCAACCTCAGCGCAGCGCAGGCGCAGCAGCACATCTTCGGTTACACAGTCTTTAACGACTGGTCCGCCCGGGACCTGCAGCGCCGGGAGATGAAGGTCAGCCTGGGTCCGTGCAAGGGAAAGGACTTCGCCGGCACCCTGGGTCCGTGGATTGTCACTGCCGACGAATTCGCCCACCGGCACGACACCGACGGTTTCCTGGCCCTGCAGATGAGCGTGGACGTTAACGGGTCTCGGGTCGGAGAGGATCTGCTGTCCAACATGGGCTGGCCGTTTGCCGAGCTGGTGGCCTACGCGTCGCAGGATTCCCGGGTGCTTCCGGGCGACGTGCTGGGGTCCGGCACCTGCGGCAGCGGCTGTCTTGCCGAACTGTGGGGACGTCTCGGTGATCAGGCTCCGCCTCCCCTGCAGACGGGGGACAGCGTCAGTATGACGGTGGAGGGCATCGGCACCATCACGAACACCGTGGGACCCCGCCGTGAAGCATCCACCCTGGTGCGTGCCCGGCCCCGGCGGCGCCTGCCGCGCAGTTACGACGGCGCCGCGGCGGCGCGGGGCTGAACGTCAGGGCTGCGGCGGCGCGGGGCTGAACGTCAGGGCTGCGGTGGCCCGCCGACCTCCGCCAGGCGGGTCACGACGGTGCTCTCCGGGTGCCGCTGGGCGCAGGCGCGCTGGACCACGGAACGGAGCCACAGGCTCGCCGGGTCTTCGGCCCGGCTGGGGTGCCAGAACATGGCCTCCACCAGCACGGGTTCCGTTTCCGCGGGAAATTCGATGATCGAAATCCCTGCTCCCCGCTGCGATTTGAGGGCGAGCATTTTCGGAACCACCGCCACCAGGTCCGTCCCTTCGACGAGCAGCGGGAGGGCAAGCAACCCGGATACCTGCGCGGCGACCCGGCGTTGAATTCCCAGCGTTTCCCAGAAGAGGTCCGCAGGGGTTTTGATCGAGGCGCCGAAGTTGCCCACCGCGTGCGGAAGCCTGCCCAAGTCCTCCGCACGGAGGGGGTCCGCCTGCAGGATGGGGTTCCCGGAATCGACCACCGCCACAAAGCTGTCCCGGAAGACCGCCTTTTTCTCCCCGGGCAGGGAGTACCCGGTGGGTCCGACCATCAGGTCGCAGCGGGTGAAATCGGCCTGATGCAGGGGCATCGCATCCCCCGAGACAACGTTGACGCTGACACCGGGTGCCTCGACCTGCAGGATGCCGCGCAGCGGTTCCAGGACCACCGTTGCTGCGTAGTCCGACGCTGCGATGGTGAACTCGCGGTCGCTGGTGAAGGGATCGAACCTGCTCCGGATGCCGGTGACCCGGTCCAGGCCCTGCAGCGCTTCGTCCACCAGCGGGACCAGATCCTGCGCCAGCGGGGTCAGCTCGAAGTGCCTGCCGGAACGGACGAGCAGCTCGTCGTCGAAATAGCGGCGCAGCCGGGAAAGGGCGGCACTTGTAGCCGGTTGACTCAGCTGCAGGTGTTCCGCCGTCCTCGAGACATTGCGCAGCCGGAGCAGGGCCTGAAGCGTCGGCAGGAGGTTCAGATCGATGGACTTCATGCGGGACAGCATAGGCGAGCGGCTACTTGGCTCGTCTTCTTCCCATCGGGGCGGTTGAGCCTCCCTTCCACTACGTCCCTTGGCCCGAACGGCGCCGGCCGAGATAACTGGACAGCCCGACGGCGACAAGAAGCGCCACGCCGTTAAAGACCTGGTCCACCCAGTTGGCAGCGCCGCTCAGTGTCAGGCCGCTGACGCTGACCGCCACGAACAGCACTCCGAACACGGTCCCAACCACGTTGAAACGGCCCGGCAGTATGGCGGTGGCGCCCAGGAAGACAGCTGCCAGGGCAGGGAAAAGCAGGTAGGTTCCGTTGTCCGCATTGGCCCCGCCCGTTCGTGCCGCAAGGATGACTCCTGCCAGCCCGGCCAGAGTGCCGGAGAGGCAAAAGGCGGTCTGGGTGTACCGGCGCAGCGGCAGGCCCACCAGGACGGCGGCCCGGTTGTTGGACCCAATGGCGTAGAGCGCGCGGCCGAAGGGAGTATGTGTCAGGAGATACCAGGCCAGGAAAGCGAGCACTGCCACCACGAACACCACCCGCGGCAGGCCCAGCCAGCTGCTGCTGCCGAACGTCGTGAACGCCGGATCCACGCCGATGATGGCCAGCCCGCCGGTGTACCACTGGATGAGTCCGCCCAAAAGTGTGGCCATGCCAAGGGTGGAGACGAAGGCGTTCATCCCAAACCGTGCCACAAGCAGCCCGTTTACCGCTCCCACCACCGCAGCGACTGCCACCCCGAGCAGGCAGGACAGCCACAGCGGCAGCGAAAAATGCGCCATGGAGGCCGCGGTAACTACGCTGCTCAGGACCGCGATACCGCCAACCGAGAAATCAAAGTGTCCTGCGACAAGGGGAAATATCAGGGCGAGGGCGACGAGGGTAACGACGGACTGGTTGGCCAGCACCACGGAGACGTTGGCTCCGCTGAGAAAGATGGAGGAGCTGGCCGGGAAAACGCCGAAGAAGGCGATGATCAGGACCAGCAGCAGCGGCAGGGCGAAACGTTCCAGGTGCGCGCCCAGAAGCCGGCTTCCCTCCCTGCGTTGTGGCCGGGACCGGGAGCTTTCCGCCCCGGCCTGGCCGGAAACTTTGGCCTTCCGGGCCTCGAGGGATCCTGCCGGTGCGTGGCTGCTGTCCATTAGTCTTCTGATCCTTCTTGAGGGGCACGGACGGGGTGATTTGCGGCCATCACGGCAGCGGCAAGCGCGCTGCGTCCGGTGTCCGCGGGGTCAAGATCGGCGACGATACGGCCTTCCACCAGGACCAGGATCCGGTCGCACAGCTCGGCGAGTTCGTCGAGGTCGCTGGAGGCCACCAGCACTCCGCACCCTTGTGCCGCGATGTCCCGCAGGGACCGGTAGATATCCCGACGGGAGGTCACATCGACTCCCTGTGTTGGTTCGTCGAGCAGGAGCAGCCGGGGTTTTCGCCGCAACCAGCGTGCCAGGACCACCTTCTGCTGGTTGCCGCCGGAGAGCCTGCTGATCGGGATCTCTATTCCGTCAGCGCGAACCGAATGGTCGGCCAGCAGCCGGTGGGTCTCATCGCGTTCCATCCGCAGGTTCATCACGAGCCTGCGCCAGTAGCGCCCGATGACGGTGGCGGAGGCATTTTCCCGTACTCCGAGGTCCAGGAAGGCTGCGTCCCGGTGGCGGTTTTCCGGTACGAAGACGACGCCGGAACGGACTGCGTCCGCGGGAGAGGACGGTTCATGGGGTGCACCGGCCAGGCTCATGCTTCCTCCGGTCAGGGAGGTGTCTCCGAAAATCGCGCGCAGGACGGTGGAGCGGCCTGACCCGGCCAGGCCGGCCAGGCCCACGATTTCACCGGATGCCACCGAGAGGTTTACGTCTGTCAGCGGGTAGCGGGAAAGGTCCCTGCCTTCAAAGAGGGGGCTCTGCGCGCCGGCCTCCGGGGCCGGCGGCGCCGGAGTTCGAAGCACCGCGTCATTGCCGGCGGCGCTGGCCGGTCCGGCGGGTCCGGCGCCCGACATCATGTCCACGATGGCAGCGATGGACGTATCGGCCACGGGTCCGCCGCCGGCGACGATGCCGTCGCGGAGCACTGTTACGTGGTCTGCAACTTCCTCGATTTCACGGAAACGGTGCGTCACCAGCACGATTGTCTGCCCGTGGTTGGCACGGGAGCGCAGTGCCGCCATCAGTTCCCTGGACTCGTCCTCAGCGAGAGACGCCGTCGGCTCGTCCAGCAGCAGCGTGTATTCGCTGTCCTGCTGGTCGGCGAGGGCTCGGGCCACGGCCACCATGGTTTTTTGGCTGGGCCGCAGCGAACCCAATCTGTCGGTTGCCCGGGCCGCTATGGCGTAGTGCGCCAGCAACCCGTCCACCCGGTTCTGCAATTCGCGCCAACGGATCCCATGCAGCGGATTGGTGGGGAAACCCGCGTCCAGCGCGAAATTCTCCGCCACGCTCAGGGAGTCGAACAGGCCAAGATCCTGATGAACAAACCTCAGTCCGGCGGCACGCGCGCGGCGCGGGGTCACCTGCCTGGCCGGAAGGTTTTCTCCGTGGATGCTGATCGTGCCAGCATCGGCCTGGTAGACGCCGGCGAGGCATTTGATCAGTGTCGATTTGCCCGACCCGTTGCCCCCGAGCAGCGCATGGATGGTTCCGCCGTTGACCGTCAGGTCCACGCCCGAGAGCGCTTTGGCGCCGGCGAATGACTTCACCAGCCCGTGTGCGGCCAAGGCAACGGTCCCCGCTTGGTCATCCGCACGTTCCGTGCCCGCGGCTGCCGCGGGCACGGAACGGCGGTTTTCGTTATGAGCAGCCACTACTTGCCCCAAGCCTCCAGATAGGCCTGCTTGAAATCGATTTCCGGGTTGTACGTGAAGGAGGTGCCGTCGGCGGGCATATTGGTTTCCGCGTCCACCACCTGGAGCCCGACGCCGGAGGCGGCAATCTCCTGATCAGCCAGCAGTCTCAGAGCGGTGTCCACACCGGACCAGCCGTCCCACTCCAGGCTGAAGGTAACTGATGCATCCTGGCCTTCGCCTGCCGCAATCAGGTCCAGGTTGCTGCGTTGGCCGAAGGTCCCGATGACGGCCAGCTTGTCAGAACGCTGGGAAGACACAATCGCCTGCGAGAGACCTGCCAGGAACCAGCCGTCCAGCGGAACGGAGATGGCGTTGGCGTCCGGCGCCTGGAGCAGGGCGGTGGAGAGCTTCTGCGCCATGGTGCCGGTCGCTGCGTCCTGGTTGCTCAGCTGCAGTGTTCCCACGACTTCGCAGGTGTCACAGTCCGCAAGTTCGGCGTTCAGGCCGTCGCTGATCCAGGGCCCGAACCTGGCGTCGGCGAACGTCACTTCCAGCAGCTTCAGATCGCCGTCGGTCTGGCCGATCAGCCAGTCTGCCTGCAGTTGGCCGACCATGTTCCACCACTGCTCGTTGTCCAGTCCGTCCAGCTTCTGGGTTATGCCGGAGTACAGCGGCTCACCGCCGTCGATGTCACAGTCGTTTGCACCGACCCCGACCGTAGTGATTCCTGCCGCACGGGCTTCCTCGAGGGGTCCCTGGAAACTGGAGCAGTCCTGGCCCATCACAAGGATGACGTCCGCGTTGGCCCCCACACCCTGACGGATGCAGCTGGCCCAGCCGTTGGGATTGAGTTGGCCGTCACAGATGTTGCTTTGCCAACCGATGGCTTCCGCTGCATCCGCTGCTGCCTGGGCAGGTGTCGAGCAGGTCACTTGTGACTGCCCGCAGGAGACAATCCAGGCCGTGAGGCCTTCAGGGACTGGAACCGATTCGGTGGGCGGGGTGCCAACCGTACCTTCATAAGCGGCGGCCAAAGCGTCGGTGTTCCCGGAGGTGGCTGCCGAAGCGGATTGTGTGTCAGCGGGTTCATTCTCTGCAGTTGCCGTACTGCAGGATGCCAGAGCGAGGCTGGCAATCAGCAAGGCGCTGAGTGCGCCCGGGACCTTCATTCTCGGCTTCGTGCTTCTCATCGGGTCTCCATTGACAGTCAAAGTTGAACGTGACGTACATCACGTTGCAACCACTGTGAAGGAGCCGGACTATGTGAGGAAGAGACTAATTGGGATACCTCGTATTTGCGAAACGGATAACCACGTGTGCGGGCCCCACAAAGGAACACTTGGGCCGGCTGTTATCCGGAAACTCTGCAGGTATCCAGAAACGCTGCGGGAATGGAAACCAGGAACCGAGGCAGGACCGGCCGCAGTCTTCCCAACAGCTAGGACGGGTCTCCGCCGGAGATCCCAGGCCAGCCCAGGGCCAAGTACATCTCCGGCACCCCGGCATACTCCCGGTCCAACCCGGGAAAGTGCCCCAGGCCGGCGGCGAGGGCGGTTCGCTGGGAGCCGGTGTTCGTCGTCGTCGTGCGGGCCAGGATCGGCAGCTCCGGCATCAGCTTCCGGCCGAGGCGCACCCCTTCAACCGCTCCCTCTTTCGCGTAGCCCCTGCCCCAGACCGCCGGGTCGTAGCGGTAGTACAGATTCAGGATGGTCCGGCTGTCCACCACGGCGCGCTGCAGTCCGGTGAAACCGACGACGGTCTCCGGCGCCTCGTGTTCGGCCACCGCCCAGTAGCCGAAGCCCTCCCGGTCCCAGTGGTCCAGGAAATCCTGCAGGCTCCTTGTCACGGATTCCACGGTGGGGGTATGCGGATTGTGCCGGTTGGTCCGGGGGTCCGTGTGGATCCGGACGGCGGCATCGTAGTCCGCCCGTTCGAGCCTGCGCAGCAGCAGTCGCTCGGTGCTCAGGGGAGTCCAGTCGCTCGGGTCTTGGCGCATGCGCCCATCCTAAGCGGCGCTTCCCCCGGTTCCGCTCAACAGGCTCAGGGGAATCGAACCCCTGACCTGTCACCCGATCATGGGCAGCAAGGTATTCTTCCGAGCATGACAATTCCCGGGGGTACCGAATCCGACAACCGCTCAAGTGACGCCGTCACGTATTTCTGTGGTGCGGTCGCCATGCTGATGTTCTCAATACTCGCTTTCGGAAACGCGTCCGAATGGTTCGACTACGTTTCCGGTGCCATTTGGCTCGGTTTCGCCGCGGCACTTGGCTACCGGGGCTTCCGCCCGGGAGCGGTCTGAGCCGGATCGGCCCGAGCCTTCAATGACCCCAATGACCCCCAGAACGTTCCCTTTCTCGCCGACTTCCGCCACCTCGCTCATGGTCGGTGACCTGGTCCCCGTACAGGGCCTGTCCGGCAATTGGGCGTGCCTGCAGGTCGTGGAAGTCCGGCCTCTGAAGCGCAAGAATTTCATCGTGGCCCTGCTGCCTTGGCGCGGCGGATCGGCGCCCGGCACCGCCGAGGTGGCGGGACTCGTCCCGCTGGAACGGGCGTTGACCCGGATCGAGATCTTCACCGAAGGTCACCTGCAGGTGATCGGGAATGCAGAGCCGAACGATGCAGGGCAGGAGCGGTGGTACGGCCCGCTCTATGTGGGCAGGACAACCTCCGTGTGGGGGTGGAAGGCGACGATCCGGCTTGCCCAGGACGTTGCAGACAGCGGGCTATCACTCGCCGACCCGGCCTAGTCCAGCACCCGGCCCACATGCTGCAGCCAGCGCGCGACGACGGCCAGCTCCTCGGCGCTGAACCCGTCGGTAATCTTCCCGTTCAACTCGCTTAGGGCCGCTTGCACGACGCCGAGCGCGGCCTTCCCGTCGGCGGTCAGGTTCACCCGGATGGTCCGGCGGTCGGCCGGATCCGGTGCACGGGTGATGAGTCCGGCCTTTTCCAGCCGGGACAGTAGCCCGCTCAGCCCGGCCGGCGAGGCATCCACTGCTTCGGCCACCTCGCCGGTGCTCGCGCCGGGACGGGTGGCCAGATACAGCAGCACCCCGGCGGCCGGTGCGCTCAGTCCGCGGTCCTCGCCCCGGCGTCCGATCCACCGCCGCAGCCTTCGCTCGGCGGTCAGCGTCAGGAAGATCAGCCGCGGCGGACGCCGGCCAGCGCCACCCGTCCCGCCGACGTCGCCCTGCATCACCGTTGCTTCGCGATCCGCCCGTCCAGCCAGGTGAGGATCTCGGGCCACAGCTTGTCCTTGACGCCGCGCCGGAAAAAGCCCATGTGCCCAATGGTGGGTACCCCGGCGTCGTCGGGCGAGTAGGTACGCCGCTCCAGCGGGGCGTTGGTGAGCCGGCTGTAGATGGCGTTGATCTGTCCCGGCGTGGCCCAGAGGTCGTCGGTGAAGCCGATGGACAGCACCTCGGTCTTGACCCGGGCTGCGCGTTCGGCGGCGTCCATGCTCGGGTCGTCGAAGAAGTAGTTGGGCCGGCGGGACCAGGAGCTCCACTCGAGCATGGCACCGCCGGGCATGTCCTCGCCCAGACCCATTTTCCGGCCCGGCACGGCGCCGAGCAGCCGGCCGGTAAGCGGACCGAGGACCCGCAGGACCAGTCCCACGCGCAGCCGCTCCTTCGGATCCTGGATGGTCTTGGTGACCCCGGCGTGCGAAGCCACGGCCACGAACCCCAGCAGTCCGTCCGTGCCGTTATTCAGGGCCATCGCATGTCCGCCGATACTGTGCCCTACGGCCAGGCGCGGCAGGTCCGGGAACCGCGCGGCCATCCAGTCCGCGGCGGCGGGCACGTCCTGGCCCATCCAGTCGCGCATCCGCAGCTTCCGGTTGGCCTTTGGGCTGCCGGAGGCACCGGTTCCGCGGTAGTCGTAGGTCAGGACCGCGTAGCCGTTTTCGGCCAGGTACTCGCTGAAGCCGGTGTACAGCCGCTCGGCCACCGCCGTGGCGGGGTGGATGACGACGGCGGCGCGGGGCGCGTCGTCGGCCGGCAGGCGCAGAGTGCCGGCGAGCGCGCCGCCCGCAGGGACGGGGATGCTGATCCGTTCGGACGTGACGGCTGACACACTATTATTTCGCATGCGAAGTAATCTACACGGGACAGCGGGTTTCGGGTACCCCTCGAAGCCCTACACCACCACAAGCTCCGTTCCGTCGGCCGCATGGTCGGCCAGCGCGACGCTCTGGATCGCCGGATCCTCATAGGTATTCCAGTAGTAGGTCATCGTCCGGGACGAGAAGAGCCCGGTGTAGGTGGTCTTCTCAAACTCGCCCGAGCCCATGGCCGCACTGCCGTCCACCATCGCAACCCCCTGCAGGGTGTGGAACGCCCGGCTGACATTGTCCTCTTCGGTCGTCTTGGGCGGGTAGTGCGCGTGGACGTAGGCCGCGCGCACAAACCGCGACGGCGAGTAGTAGTCGCCGGGGATCCCCCGCATCAGCGACCCCGAGCCGAACGGGGCCAAGTGTGCCTGGTTGAGCACAACCTCCTCGGGGAAATCGGGCGAGGCATTGAGGTAGTTGCGCAGGTTCTCGTGGTGCCAGCCGAAGCCGGGCTGGTTGGCCAGGACGTCAACGTCGTCGTGGAAGACGTGCATGCCGTCGTGTGTGTACTCCACCACGATGGATCGCGTCGAGTCGCCGATCAGCCAGTGCAGCAGCGAGCTCGGGTACTTCTCGTTGATCGGTTTGTCTACGATCACGACGTCGTCCAGTGCGGCCTCGACCTCGTCCACGGTGGAGAACTGGGAGGCCACCCAGAGCGGAAACTCGAAGGCGGCAACGTTCACCGCGCCGAAGGCCGGTTCGGACGCGTACTCCGCGTACCCCGGAAAGTTGAGGCCGCCGACGGCCAGACCTGCGTCGTTGCCGCAGTCGAAGTACAGGGGCGTGTCTTCCTGAACGATGCCCATGCCGATGACCGCATGCTGGATCTTCGGCACCGCCCCGAAGGGCGACTTCGTGGCGTACCCGGTGGGCGTCACCACCACCCGCTCCCCGAAGTCAGACGTCCAGTCGAGGTTACGCGCGAAATAGAGGTTGCCGCTGCCGTCCGAGAACCTGATGCCTGTGCACATATGGATGCTCCCTGTTGCGGCGAAGCCCTGACGGTGCTTCGCCTGTTCGGTGGACCTATGCCGGAGAAGTTGCCCAGGAGTTACGGTGCCAACCAGCCCGCACCCTCCGTGCGCTTTCAGGTTAGGTCCGAACCCCGTGTCCGCGGCAGTCTCCCCGCCCTTCTCGAACCCGAAACCGCGCAGGTCATCGTGCGCGAAGGGCGGCGTGCCTATAAAGGGAACCATGATGAACACCCCCGAGGCCCCGCTGGAGGTCTCCCTCCCCTTCACCGGGAAATGGAAGGTGCAGAACAGTCCCCTGCGGCGGGTGCCCAGCCACGGCACGCATCTGCTCGCCACCACCTACGCCATCGACTTCGTGGGCGTGGACGACGCCGGACGGTCGGCTCCCGCGGTCAGCTGGCGTACCGCGTTCGGCACCGAGCCTCCGGAGCTGTTCTTCGCCTTCGGTCGCCCGATCCTGGCTCCGGTCAGCGGACGGGTGGTTACCGTGCACGACGGCGAAGCGGACCACGAGGCCCGCCGGTCGCAGCTGGCCCTCATCCCCTATGTCCTCGGCCAGCAGGCCCGGCTGCGGCAGGGCGCCGGTGCGATTGCCGGGAACTACGTCCTCATCGAAACGGCCGACGGCGGCCCGGTGGTCGGGGTGATGCACCTGCGGTCCGGCTCGATCCGGGTTGGCACCGGCGAGCACGTACGCGAGGGCCAGCCTCTCGGGGACTGCGGAAACTCGGGCAACTCCACCCAGCCCCACGTGCATGTGCAGGCGATGGACGGAACAGATCCGTGGACCGCCCGCGGGCTGCCGCTGGTTTTCCGGTCCTTCGGTGAGAAACCCGCCCGCGGCAGCACGTTTATCCCACGGGAGAACATGCTGCCGGAGGAAGCTTCGACGGTTGAAGCGCCCTAGGGGGCAGGGGCGTGCGCGATCAGCCGCCGAGGCCGGCGGCGCCGGACTTGCCGGGCCGGACTTCTGTCAGTAACTCGCCCGGGCGCCGTCGTCCGCAGCTGAAATGAACTTCGCAGCCAGGGCCTCGCTGCCCCGGGCCAGGAGCGCGACGTCGGCGCCCACCAGAATGAAGTCCACGCCGGCGTCGATATACCGGCGGGCAGTGGCCTCGCCGAACGCATTCACGCCCACCGGTTTCCCGGCAGCCTTCACCATCCGGATGCAGTGTTCGACGGCGGCAATAACGTCGGGATGTTCCTGCTGGCCGAGGTGACCCATGGACGCGGCGAGGTCCGCCGGCCCGATGAACAGCCCGTCCACCCCGTCGACGGCGGCAATCGCCTCCACGTTTTCGACGGCGGCGGCGGTCTCGATCTGCACCAGCAGGGTCACGGACTCCGCGGCGTTTTCGAGGTACCCCTCGATCCGGTTCCAGCGCGACGCGCGGGCCAGGGCACTGCCCACTCCGCGGATGCCGTGCGGCGGATACCGGACGGCGCGGACCAGTTCGGCCGCCTGTTCCGGGGTGTCGACCATGGGGATCAGCAGGTTCTGCGCCCCCAGGTCCAGGTACTGCTTGAGCAGCACCGCGTCCCCAATCGGCGGGCGGACCACCGCGGTGACCGGATAGCCATGCACGGCCTGCAGCTGGGCCAACAGGGACTCGATCCCGTTGGGGCTGTGCTCGGCGTCGATCAGCAGCCAGTCCAGCCCGGACCCGGCGCAGATTTCGGCGACCAGCGGGCTGCCGGAGCAGACCCACATGCCGGTCTGCCGGCCCCCGGCGGCCAGCCGGGCGGCGAAGGTTTCCTCTACTCGAAGCGGCATGTGATGGTTCCCAACGGTCCGTAGTCGGCAAAGACGGTGTCGCCCTTGTATACCCACATCGGGCGGGTGAAGGAGCCGGCGAGGATGATTTCCCCGGCCTCCAGCGAAGTGCCGTGCACGGCGAGCTTGTTCGCCAGCCAGTACACGCCGGCGGCGGGATGGTTCAGCACCCCTGCGGCGACGCCGGTTTCCTCGATGCCCTGGTTCCGGTAAAGCAGCGCCGACACCCAGCGCAGGTCGACGTCGGCCGGCCGCACCGGGTTCCCGCCGACCACCATGGCGCCCATCGCCGCGTTGTCCGCGATGGTGTCCACGATGGTGCGGCCCTCCATCTCGATCCGGGAGTCCAGGATTTCCAGTGCGGGCACCACGTAGTCCGTGGCGTCCAGGACGTCGAACAGCGTGCAGTTCGGCCCGGAGAGCGGCTTGCCCAGCACAAACGCCAGCTCCACCTCGATCCGCGGGTGCGTGTACCGGTCCCACTCCACGGTGCAGCCGTTTTCCAGCACCATGTCATCGAGGATGACGCCGTAGTCGGGTTCGGTGATGCCGGTGGCGGCCTGCATGGCCTTGGAGGTGAGGCCGATCTTGTGGCCGGCCAGGGACCGCCCGGAGGCGATCATCCGTTCCCGCCACAGGTTCTGCACGGCATAGGAGTCATCGATGGTCATGTCCGGGTAGCGCGTGGTCAGGCGCGGCACCGGGGTGCGGGTGCGTTGGGCTTCGAGCAGCTCGTCGGCCACCGCCCGGAGAGTCTGTTTATCTAGCACGGCGATTCCTTTGTGTTCGGAGAGTGCGGCGTGTTCGGGGTGCGTGGGAAGGGATGCGACGACGACGGCGCCGGCTTCAGCGCCGTCGTCGGGCGCGGTCTAGAGCTGGGTGCCGATCTTGAAGCCCTGCGCGGCCTCGCCGGAGGAGCTGCCGGCGTCGTCGTCGGGGCGGGTGTAGGAGAACCCGTCGGCGCCGATGGTGACCGCCATTTCGGAGGTTTCGGTGCGGGCGGTGAGCGGCTGCGGGTTGCCGTCCAGGTCCAGCACCAGGGAGGCCTCGGTGTACCAGGACGGGACCACGGGGTTGCCCCACCAGTCGCGGCGCTGGTTGTCGTGGACGTCCCAGGTGATGGTGGGGTTGTCCGGGTCGCCGGTGTAGTAGTCCTGCGTGTAGATCTCGATGCGGTGGTCGTCCGGATCCAGGATGTAGAGGTAGAAGGCGTTGGAGACGCCGTGCCGGCCGGGGCCGCGTTCAATCCGGTCGGAGATGCGCAGGGCGCCCATCTTGTCGCAGATCTGGATGATGTTGTGCTTTTCGTGCGTGGCGAAGGCCATGTGGTGCATGCGCGGGCCGTCGCCGCCGGTCAGGGCCGTGTCATGGACGGTGTGCTTGCGGTGCATCCAGGCGGCGTAGGTGACGCCGTCGGAATCCTTGATGTCCTCGGAGACGCGGAAGCCCAGGTCCTCCAGGTAGGCGCGGCCGCGGGGCACATCGGGGGTGACCTGGTTGAAGTGGTCCAGGCGGACCAGTTCGCCGGCGGAGTAGAGATCGTAGCGCTGGGTGAGGCGCTCGACGTGGTCCACTTCGTAGAAGAACTCGTAGGGGAAGCCCAGCGGGTCCTCCACGCGCACGGAGTCGCCGATGCCCTTCACGAAGCCGTCCTTGCGGCGCTCGGTGCGGCAGCCCAGTTCCTTGTAATACGCCTCGGCCACGTCCACGTCTTCGGGGGTGCGGACGCGGTAGGCCAGGGCGGCGACGGCGGCCACCGGGCCCTTGCGCAGCACCAGGTTGTGGTGGATGAACTCCTCCAGGGAGCGCAGGTAAATCGCGTTCTCGTCCTCTTCGGTGACGTGCAGGCCCAGGACGTCCACGTAGAACTTCCGGGACCGTTCCAGGTCGGTGACCACCAGGTCCGTGTAGGCGCAGCGGACGATGTCCGGCGGGGCGATGCTGGGGGTGGGAATGCGGTTTTGGATCTCCATGGTTTTGCTCCTTTGCAAAAGGCGGGGAAGTGTCGGGGAAGGGTTAGCCGTCGACCTTGGCGGCGTCGTCGGTCCCGAACTTGGGGGTGTGGACCTTGCCCAGGGTGATATGCACGGCCTGCTGGTCCGTGTAGAAGTCGATGGAGCGGTAGCCGCCCTCGTGGCCCAGGCCGGAGGCCTTCACGCCGCCGAACGGGGTGCGCAGGTCGCGGACGTTGTGGCTGTTGAGCCAGACCATGCCGGCCTCGGTGTTCTGCGCGAAGTTGTGCGCGCGGGTGAGGTCGGACGTCCAGATGTAGGCGGCCAGCCCGTATTTGGTGTTGTTGGCCAGGTCCAGGGCTTCGGCTTCGGTGTCGAACGGGGTGATGGCGACGACGGGGCCGAAGATTTCCTCCTGGAAGATCCGGGCGTCGGGGGCGACGTCGGCGAAGACGGTGGGCGCAATGTAGTTGCCTTCTTCGAGGCCTTCGGGCCGGCCGCCGCCGGCGAGCAGGCGGCCTTCGGTCTTGCCGATCTCCACATAGGAGGCGACCTTCTCGAAGTGTTCGGGGTGCACCAGGGCGCCCACCTGCGTCTTCGGATCGTGCGGGTCGCCGACGACGATGGTCTTGGCGCGGGCGGCGAAGCGTTCGCAGAACTCGTCGTAGACCGGGCGTTCGACCAGGATGCGGGAGCCGGCGGTGCAGCGTTCACCGTTGAGGGAGAAGACGCCGAACAGGGCGGAATCGATCGCGGCGTTGAGGTCCGCGTCGGCGAAGATGACGCAGGGGCTCTTGCCGCCGAGCTCCATGGACATGCCCTTGAGGTTCTCCGCCGCGTTGCGGAAGATGGTCTGCCCGGTGGTGGTTTCGCCGGTGAAGGAGATCAGCGGGACCTGCGGGTGCTTCACCAGCGCGTCGCCGGCTTCCTCGCCCAGGCCGTTGACCAGGTTGAACACGCCGGCGGGGACACCGGCGTCGGTGAAGATGTCGGCCCAGAGCGAGGCGGAGAGCGGGGTGAATTCGGCCGGCTTGAGCACCACGGTGTTGCCGGTGGCCAGCGCCGGGGCGAGCTTCCAGGACTCGAGCATGAACGGGGTGTTCCACGGGGTGATGAGCCCGGCGACGCCGATGGGCTTGCGGTTCACGTAGTTGATCTGGCTGCCGGGGACCTTCATGGCGTCGTCGAACTGGGCGACGATCAGGTCCGCGAAGAAGCGGAAGTTCTCCGCGGCGCGCAGGGCCTGGCCCTTGGCCTGGGTGATGGGCAGGCCGGTGTCGAAGGTTTCCATTTCGGCCAGGCGTTCTTCCTGGGCCTCGACCGCGTCGGCGATCCTGTTGAGGATGCGGGCACGTTCGCGCGGCTTCATCTTCGGCCACGGGCCGTTCACGAAGGCTTCGCGGGCGGCAGCGACAGCGGCGTCGATGTCTTCCTTCTGGCCCGCGGCGGCGGTGGCGTAGGTCTTGTTGGTGACCGGATCCAGCACGTCGAAGGTGGCGCCGTTGGCGGAGTCCACGAACTTGCCGTTGATGAAGTGCTGGATGTGGGTGGGCAGGTTCTCCGGGACGAAGTGCGTGCTCATGGGTTCCTCTTTCGTGTGCTTCTTTAGATCGGGAGGCTTTAGAAGTTCTTCAGCGGATCGTCAGATCGGCGAGGGCGGCTGGTGGCTCTGGGCCAGGAAGGCGTTGAGTGTGCTGGTGCGGTGCGCGCGGGCGGCGTGCTCGACGTCGGCGGCCGGGGCGCCGGCGTCGATCAGGTCCAGCAGCGCGTCGTGCTCCTGCACTGACGCGTACGCCCGGTCCGGGACGTACCGGAAGACGGAGGAGCGCATCCGGCCCAGCCGGTTCCAGCCGCGGTGGACCAGGTCCAGGATGTGCGGATTGGGGCAGCGGGCGTAGAGCAGGGCGTGGAACTCAGTGTTCAGGGCGGTGAAGCGGACCGGGTCGAAGTTGGCCAGGACCTCGCGCATCTGGTTGTTCAATTCCCGGGCTTTCGCCAGTTCTCCGGCGGTGATGCTCGGGGCGGCCAGGGCGGTGGCGGCACCTTCGATGATGCTGAGGGTCTGCATGGTGTGCAGGTACAGGTCCGGGTCGATGCCGGCCACCGTGGCGCCGACGTTGCGGACAAAGTGCACCAGCCCTTCGGCTTCGAGCCGCCGGATGGCTTCCCGGACGGGGACCACGCTGCAGCCCATCTCGGTGGCGATGCTGCTGAGCACCAGGCGGTAGCCCGGGCTCATTTCGCCGCCGAGGATGCGGTCCTTGAGCTGGCTGTAGGCCTGTTCCGATTTGGAGCCGGTGCCCGTGGCGGTGCTGGGAGCTTGCCCGCTGCCGTTGGCTGCTGCGCTCATGCCTGTTCCGCTGCCCAGGCCTCGTACTTTTCCTTCCAGGCGGCGTTCATCGGGTAGAGCCCGTCGACGCCGTGGCCGGCCTTCACCATTTCGGCGATGAAATCTTCCTGGTGTTCCTGCTTGATGCACGCCTCCACCAGCTCCTCGGCGATGGCCGGCGGGATGACCAGGATGCCGTCGTCGTCGGCCACGATGATGTCGCCGGGCTGCACGGTGGCGCCGCCGCAGGCGATGGTGATGTCGGTGTCCCAGGGGACGTGCTTGCGGCCGAGGACGGCGGGGTGCGGGTTGGCGCAGTAGACGGGCAGGTCGATGCCGGCGACGGTGGAGTAGTCGCGGACGCCGCCGTCGGTGATGATGGCGGCGGCGCCGTTGTGCTTGGCGCGCAGGGCGAGGATGTCGCCCAGGGTGCCGGTGCTCTTTTCGCCGCGGGCTTCCATGACCAGAATTTCGCCCTCGCCCACGGAGTCGATGGCGCGTTTCTGCGCGTTGTAGCCGCCGCCGTGGGACTTGAAGAGGTCCTCGCGGTTGGGGACAAAGCGCAGGGTGCGGGCGGTGCCCACCACCTTGCGGCCGGTTTTGGTGCCGGTGAGGCCGTCGATGGAGACGTTGTTCAGGCCGCGGGCGCGCATCTGTGAGGACAGGGTGGCGGTGGCGACGGATTCGAGCTTGGCCTTGAGTACCGGGGTGAGGGTTTTGGGCTGTTCTTTGGGGGTCAGGCCAGCCTTTTCGGCGGAGCCCCAGGCTTCTTCGCGCTGCTTATCGTCGATTCGAGGCTGGGCGCCGAAGGGAGCCAGCGGCGTCGTGCCGTCGGTGACCGTGGTGGCGAGGCGCCCGGTGGTCTGGTCCGTGCCGGGAACGTCGACTTCCACTTCGAGGCGGTCGCCGGGGACGGCCACGGAGGCACCGGCGGGGGTGCCGGTGAGGATCAGATCGCCCGGTTCCAGGGTGAGCAGCTGGGAGAGGTCGGCCACCAGCTGGGCGAAGGGGAAGAGCAGGTCTGCGGTGGTGTCGTCCTGCGCGAGTTCGCCGTTGACCCAGGTGCGGACGCGCAGGTTGGCGGGGTCGACGTCGGCCGCGTTGAGGACGGCCGGGCCGACCGGGGTGAAGCCGTCGCCGCCCTTGGAGCGGAGGTTGGAGCCTTTGTCAGCCCAGCGCAGGTCGTACACGCCCAGGTCATTGCTGGCGGTCACTCCCCCGACGTAGCTCCAGGCGTCCTCGATGCTGACGCGGCGGGCGGTCTTGCCGATGACGAGGGCAATTTCGCCTTCGAAGCCGAGCAGTTCGCAGCCTGCCGGGCGTTCTACGCTGCCGCCGGTCAGGGCGAGAGAGGTGCCGGGCTTGAGGAAGTAGGAGGGCTGTTCCGGGGTGCGTCCGCGTTCCGCTGCCCGGGAGGGGTAGTTGATGTGGACGGCGATGACCTTGCCGGCCTGCTTCAGCGTGTCCGTGGTGGCGTCGTTGCCCATGTCTCTCCTGGATCAAGTACGAAATCGTATATGATCAGGGTCACATGTTGTCGGGGTCACGTCAAGAGGTAGGTCGTCCAGGTTCTACAAGTCAACTAAGCAGGACGGGCAGGTGCATGGTTTTAGCTCTCCATAGCGGAGGGCAGCTCAGGGGGCATTCCGGCGCGCTCAAGGGTTTCTTCCCAAACGCGGAGTGCCTCCCTTGAATCGTCGAATCTACTACCCGGCACCGGAGCGCCCTTCGAAACGGACTCAAGGTTAATAACAAGCCAAAGGTAATAGAAACTGACACCAGCCGCGAAAGGTTCCTCATCAGTTGGCCCCATAGAACCATAAAAGTCCCTCTCATCTAGATAATCCATCCAGCTAGGCGCAAAGGCCAGAATGTGGACTTCCCAATTTTTTATCGCCAACCGCAAGGCAGTAACGGTATCTAGCCCCAAATTTCTGAGATCAGCGAGCCGCTGCTCAAGATAGTCTGTGTCGACACCTGACTGAACTCCGGTCTTTGCAAACGCCGCAAGCTCACTGTCCAGCTCAACAAACTTGGACTCATGCTTAACCAAGGCTGTGAGGGTCGCTAGATCCAGCGGTAGATCCGTGGCTTCAGCCTTCACTGCATTATCCGCCCGCTCTTCATACTGCGCCAGTTCATCGCGCAGCGCCATAAACTCATAGTCAACGAGCTCAAGGACGCCAGCCAACATTGAGAAACGGCGGCTCATCGGTTCAGGGATTGTCTCCTGCTTATACCCCAAATCGTGCTCGATCTCAGCCCATGCATGCTGAAGCACCGTGCGTATTTGAATTTCAAACCGCAACGACTCATAGCGGGAATATTCCGCCAGACCCGCTCTGTTTTGGCTAATCTTTGCAACACGATGCACAGAGCGATACCCAAATTCTCGCGTACCGAGCTGCTTTCCCTTATCGATCGACATTCCCGGATCTACATCGAATTGTTGTTCGATAAGTTCCACTATGCGGTCAACATCGTCAGAAAAGTAACAAGTGACGCGTAGCCCCAGCAGGTCGTGTAGTTTCTCATATCCTTGGTTCGCGGCATCAAGACGCAACATTTTACGTCTTGCGCTTTGCTCCGCCTTCACACGGAAATCAATGGTATGGACCACTATTTCTTTACTGAGGAGGAGCTCCGACATCAAGCGTTTTACGGTTTGGCCGAATTCTGCCATTCCTGCTACAGCTGCGGTGTACCCCTCAGAGCCGCTTCGTGGTTTGTCCATAGAAATAAGAGTATCGTCCCGTATTCGCCTGACCGAGGACTTAATCGTGTCCTCCTACCTGTGCCGTGCCTGCGACTGAGCCCCAGATGTTAAAGGGGATAGCGTCTACTCCAGCAATCCGTGGCATGTCGCCGTCATCTGATCCTAGGCAAGCCACACGGGTACGTTTGCACTTCTTTCTGACCACAAGATTGCATAAGGTAACCATCTGATTGTTAAGGTGCACGGTCACACCCGCACACTAGTGGAATCCCCGTGCGAGGAAGAAGGCTGCTGGTCTTCGACCTCTTGCAGAAGGCCTTGGTCACGTAGAAGCTGTGCGGGCATTTCATACTCGAGTCGAATAAGTTGCCGTACGAATTTGCTCAACCCCTCTGCCTCGGCTTGGGTTATGTCGTCGTAGTCCTCGGGATGCGCACCCTCATTGCCAAGCTGATTCAGGCGGTCGGCCCAATCCCAAAGCGAACCATGCAGAACACCGTCGTTTTTCATGTGCTTCAAGGCGACCTTCAAGTGACGTTCCCCCTGAGCAGCCAGGCTGCCTCGGTCCTTCACGTACAAATGCAACGCTGATCGGAACATCACTGCTGCGGAGCGATACGCCCCCATAGATAGGCACTTCATACCCTCGTCGTAGGCAGAGGCAACACCTTTATCTACTTGAGAGTCGAGTATTCCCGCGCCAGGCGCGGGCCACCACATCACGCCTGTGCCGCTGTTATTGGTAATAACAGCCGTTCCTTTGTCACAACCAGCACAGTGAAGGACCGAAACCCTGAGATCTGGGTAGGACCCGACTGCGGCATTATGCAGCTCGGTAAGAGACTGACTCTGTTGCCGTTTTGCGAAGTTTGATATGCGGCCACACCAAGGGCATGGGCCCGTTGGATCTGAAGGAGTCGGAAGGGAATCAGGATTATGGGATGTCATATCGTCATGATCTCAGACCAAAAGTCAGGCAGATGTTGCACCTAAGCTGTGTCTAACCCATATGCCCAAAGTGAACATGGCAGAGACCTGTCACGCTGGGCGTGACGTCTCACACTTCCGGAATATCCCCTGCTGCTCCCACCGTTCCTCTCAATATACGAACTGCGGGTCGGGAGTACCCGAGCCTCGCTAGAGCGACAGAAAGAACCCCACTTAGTGAAACTCTTTACCCCGCTGACCGTCGGCACCATGGAACTGCCCAACCGCCTCGTCATGGCACCGATGTCCCGCGTGCGTGCCGACCGCAACGGCGTGCCCACCGACATCATGGTCGAGCACTACCGCCAGCGCGCTTCCATGGGCCTGATCATCACCGACGGCATCTACCCCTCCTTCACCGGCCAGGGCAACGCCCTGATGCCCGGCCTGGTCACCGAGGAGCACGTCGCCGGCTGGAAGCGCGTCACCGACGCCGTCCACGCCGCCGGCGGCCGGATCGTCGCCCAGCTGATGCACTCCGGACGCGTTGCCCACGAGAACATCAACGGCGGCCGCCCCGTCGTCGCCCCCAGCGCCATTGCGGTTGAAGGCATGGCGCACACCTACGACGGCAAGCAGCCCTTCCCGGTGCCGCACGCCCTCACCGAAGCCGAACTCCCCGGCGTCGTGCAGGACTTCGTCTCCGCGGCCGAGAACGCGATGAAGGCAGGGTTCGACGGCGTCGAGCTGCACGGTGCCAACGGCTACCTGCTGCAGGAATTCCTCTCCCCTGTCTCCAACACCCGCACGGACAACTACGGCGGCTCCCCGGAGAACCGTGCCCGCCTGGTCATCGAGGCCTTCCGCGCCGTGGCCGACGCCATCGGCGCCGAGCACACCGGCATCCGCATCTCCCCGGAGCACAACATCCAGGGCGTGCTGGAAACCGACCGCGCCGACGTCACCGCCACCTACACCGCCCTGGTGGACGGCATCGCCGATCTGAAGCCGGCCTACCTCAGCATTCTGCACGCGGATCCGGCCGACGCCATGGTCCAGGGCCTGCGCCACCGCTTCGGCGGCCCGGTGCTGATGAACACCGGCTTCGGCACGGTCACCAGCCGCGAGGACGCCATCATGCTGCTCGAGGAGAACCTCGCCGACGCCACCGTCGTCGGCCGTCCCGTGATCGCCAACCCGGACCTGGCCCGCCGCTGGCAGGAAGACCACCCGCTGAACGAGATCGACCAGGCCACCGTCTACACCGACGGTGCCGCCGGCTACACGGACTACCCGGAGCTGGCTCCGGTTTCCTAGCCGATACGGCGGGGCCCGGGTGTAATCAGTTGCATCGGGGCCTTCGCCGTACCGCGCTTCTGCGGAGTTAGAAAAGCGCCTTGCACGAGGAGGCGTATATGAAGAACTTCGCTTCTTCGTCGTCCCTGCGATCGGTGAGATCGGACATCTGGCTGTTGTTGCTTTCCAGCAGGGAGATATCCCGGTCGGCAGCAGCACCTATACTGCTGGTCTGGAGACCGACTGCTTTCGAATACATGTCCAGTAGCGCGCCCGCCGAATACATGAAGTCTTCGCAGGACGACAGGTCGACTGTGCTTTCAACTTCCCGGACGATCTCAACTTTTTTCTCAACTATTTCTGGTTCGATCGTCACGGCGATGGTGGCGCCGCCCACCAGAGCCCCGGCAAGAGCGACTCCCACGTATGCCAGTGCTTTCTTGATGAATCGGGGCTTTTTCTTTGCCTCGATCCCCTGGGGCGGTGCCGGAGGATACAGCGGCGGATGGGTCATGCGATTTGTTCCTATCTTCATTTTTCCATGCAGGGCCGCCTCGTCACTTGGGAAGAATGGCGTCCCTGAATAAGTGGTCTGTCGTCACGTTGAGATACCCGCCGTTACCTCAGGTCAGCACCCGTTAGCTCAGGTCAGCACGTAGTTACTGGATGATCTGAGCTCGCGATTTTGGCTTCTTCTGGCACTTTGATCCCGGGAAGGAGTCCGCCTGACTGGAGTGATTGGAGCGACGTTCAGCGCCACTCATGAAAAGGGTCTTAGCGCTTGCCCTGACCGATCCCGCCATTCGCAACAGAAAGATTCTACCGGTTTATGCTCTGCCCGATGACCGGAGAAATGCTTAGAAATGCGGATCCGGCCGACGAGCTGGTCCAGGGCCTGCGCCACCGCTTCGGCGGCCCGGTGCTGATGATCACCGGCTTCGGCACGGTCACCAGCCGCGAGGACGCCATCATGCTGCTCGAGGAGAACCTCGCCGACGCCACCGTCGTCGGCCGCCCGGTCATCGCCAACCCGGATCTGGCCCGCCGCTGGCAGGAAGACCACCCGCTGAACGAGATCGACCAGGCCACCGTCTACACCGACGGTGCCGCCGGCTACACGGACTACCCGGAGCTGGCTCCGGTTTCCTAGCCGAAACGAACGACGGCAGGCCTTCCGCGTGATGCGGGAGGCCTGCCGTTTTGTATGGGACGCCAGACGACACTATCTAAAACCTTTTGGCGATCCGCAGCGCTAAGTCCCGCACTGCACTTGCTATGCTCCGGTGGTTCATTCTTGAGAAAAACCGATTGGGGGTCGGGAAGCCGCATGGCTGACGGCGATGTGCAGTATGAGTTGAAATCCGTGCAGGCAATTCGCAGCACTGAAGCCCGGACAATTGCGAAGTGGGAAAAGTTAGGGTGGGAGCTCGTCTCACAGGACAAAGGGACGTTGCGCACCGAGATCACGTTCCGCCGCGCGAAGCGTCAGTTACCTTGGCGTTTGATGGCGGTGGCGGGCGGCGCCTTAGCGGTCCTGATTGCCGTCGCTGCCGCTTTCGGTCTCTTCGATGAGGAACCCGGTACTGCCGCTCCTCCGGCGCCTGTGGTTGTCGAAACAACCACAGCAGCACCGGCTTCCACGTCGGCAGCAGAAGCTACCCCAAGTGAGGAAGCCACCGAGACGACGGTCTCAGCCAAGCCAGTTGAAGATTCGGTGCTCACCGTAGAGAACAACACGGATCTGGCGGAGCTTCTGATCACGGACACTTGCAGTAGTGCGGTTGGGGACTTCGCCACCAAATACGAGGGGCAGACCATTGCCTTCGACGCGAATATTGGCGCCATGCAACTTCATGGTGGCTACACCACGCGTTACGACATCTTGATTAGCGCGGGAGATTTCAGCGAAACAACTTCATCTGGCCCATTCTTCCAATACAGGGACGTGAACACCGTCTCCGATCTGCGCTACGCAGACGACAACCGTCCGGACACGATAGGGGTGGGCGACAACGTGCGAATCACGGCTCAAGTCGTCGAGTACGAGAGCGTCCCTTGCCAATTCATTCTTAAGCCGGTCAGCACCGAATTCCGGTAGCTGGGGGCTGGTGGTCCTGAACGACCATGCCAGACGAGGCCGCACCCCCGCCCTCACCCCTCATCTGCTGGTAGAGGATAGCGCCGATCGAAATCGTTGGCTCGTGCGCGAACTTTGTTTGCTTGATCAATGCGTCCGAGTTGTCGGAGGCCACGCTCAAGACCATCCAGGAGCTGCATAAACCGAAGTTTGTGCTTACTCGGTTGCAGTTCGGCGGGTAGCTGGAAATGGTTCGCAGCGCGAGCCAAAGCGTCAACTGGGCGGCGCCCATGGGACAGGGATGCTCGTTCATGCTCGGCTGCCAACGGCCTGTCCGCGCTTCGGTGTATTGCGGCTTGTGGTTAGGTGGGTCAATGGACGATTACGTAACTACCGGCACATTTTGGTTCATGGTGGCGCTGATAAATGCCGGCCTTGCCGAGCAGAAGAATCGCTCCCGCTGGATCTGGTTCCTGTTATCGCTCCTGTTAGGGCCCATTGCCACGATCCTTATTGTCGTGCGGCGGGCACCGGAACCAGTCGAACCGTCCATGACGCACCGGGGCGGGTGGAAAAACCCGGACCCGCACCCCAGATCCTTGGGAGAACCGATGTAGAACGAGGTGTTCCGCGGCCACTAGCCGGTACCGCCTACGCCGTTGTTTCTTACCGTTTTGACGGCTGCGACGCGCGCTCCTCACCGGAATACTGCGCTTCAATTTCCTTACTCCACGCACGCGCGTATAGGCCAAGGGCCGCCTGCTCCCTGAGCGCGAAGCCCAGCCCGTTGAGTGCGTGCTGGCTAGCCCCCATTGCCAGTTGCTGCGCACTGCGGCTGACGCGTTGTTTGTCTGCCCGGTACAAATACTCATCCATGGCCCTTGCCCACCGCTTCCGCCAGATATCCACTGCCGGCTCTGAGGCAAGAGCGGCCATCACCCGGTGTGCGGGCATAACCCGGGGTGCAATCCGGGTCCTCATTGCCCTGCGCGCTTGCGCAGCGTGCGGGCCAAAAGAACCTGTACAGGCGTGCAGATGAGCGTTCCAGTAGAAGTCCCAGCTAGTGGTTCTGCGGTCGGGCCAAACAGCGGACCGGGGGCCCCGCATCATGGCGTGGCCGGCGTCGAAGAGAAGCAGGGCAGCCAGCATCGAGCGCGTGTTGAGGCTGGGAAAGCGGTTGACCGCCCACAAAGTCAGATCCATGGAGACCTCGCCAATCTCAGTTGCCAGGTCCAAGCCCTTTGGCCCCCCGAACCGTGCAAATACCGCTTCCACCACCTCAGGTACCGGTTCGCCCGGCAGCGGCGGATAAACGAGCCCCGGCGAGTGGGAGATCTTCACGGGACCCAGCGTGGCAACGTTTTCGTCCGCCAGCGCGTGCGTAAACTTCCATAGGCGCTGAGCGACGTCGTCGGTGGCAAGCAAATGCAGGAGCACGGCGTGACGGTCGGATTCCGGGCTGCGTGACAACCGAAACCGGCTCCCCTCCCCAGCCCGCAGTTGGGAGGGCAAAGGGGCAACAACATGGCGGATAATGTCGTCGCCGACATTCTTACGCTCCGGCTCAATAGTCAGGATGGACCACAGGGTTGTGCTTGGGTGCTGCTTCACAGGGCGGGTAGCAGCACCTCGCTGAACAGTATTCGACTGCATGACGCGGCTCATTTCATCCCCAAGAATGATTGTCTGACATGGGTGTTTGTACTGTCTTCATCCTGTGTTCCCAAAACGTGTAAGTCCATACCGGCCCCCCAAATCATTACCTGTTCGTGTCCTCTTGGGCCGGTGCGCATCGACTGCCGGGAGGTACGCGGTCTAGGTCGAGTTGGGAGAACCGACTTCCCGTCACGGTTGGCGTGCTCCGGGACCCTTCCCGTGGGCCGTGGCGGGATATGAAATGATCCGTCAATGACTGTCAGATGGAATCCCCAAGGATCGACAGTGGTCTCGGTCAGTCAAAGCAGCAGGCACAACTTCAGCAAGGACCAGGTGGACTCGGTTCTGCTGGTGGAAGGGCTGGGCGTTGACGGAGATGCGCATTCCGGCACCACCGTGCAGCATCTGTACAAAATGCGGTCCAACCCGACACAGCCCAACCTCCGGCAGGTGCATCTAATCCATGCGGAGCTGTTCGACGAACTGGCGCAGGACGGCTTCGAGGTACGTCCCGGCGACCTCGGGGAAAACATCACCACCCGCGGCATCGACCTCCTGCACCTGCCCGAGGGAACCCTCCTACACATAGGACCCGCCGCCGTCGTTCAGGTAACCGGCCTGCGGAATCCCTGCCGGCAGATTGACCGCTTCCGAACCGGACTGCTCAAAGCAGTGCTGCCCCGCGACAGCGCGGGAAAGGTCGTGCGGAAGACGGGAATCATGGGCATCGTGCTGGCAGGCGGGCTGGTGAGCGTCGACGACGAAATCCGCGCGGAGGTTCCGACCGGGCCGCATCGCCGGCTCAAGTGCGTCTGAAACTCCTGCGTTGAAGGTGGGCACGGCGGCGGCCAAGGCAGCGTCCGGGCCCATCCTTTCAAGGGCCGCTAACCCATTGGCCTGCGCGCATAACGGCCTTCACTGCCAGGTCGCCGTCCAGGGCAACCAGATCAGCGCGCCGGGCCGCTTCGATTCGGCCGACGTTGCTGAGGCCAAGCATCGCGGCCGGGCTCCCGGTGAGTGCTTCGACGGCCTTGGGCAGCGGTATGCCCACCGTCTTCACGGTGTACCTCAGGGCGGCGTCGAGAGTCAGTGTGCTGCCGGCAATGCTTCCGCCCTCAACGGCCCGCGCCTGCCCCTGACGCACATCCACCGCGACACCGCCCAGGGCATAGCGGCCGTCCGGGGCGCAGGCGGCGGCCATGGCATCGGTGACCAGGACCGTGCGGCACGGGCTGTTGAACACCGTACGGACAGTCGCCGGGTGCAGGTGCACGCCGTCAGCTATGACTTCGGCGAAGACCGTACTGTTTTCCAATAGTGCAATCGCAGGTCCAGGTTCGCGGTGATGCACCGGACGCATGCCGTTGAACAAGTGCGTGCCAATGCGGGCACCGGCCTCGATGGCCGCCAGGGTTTGGGCATACGTGGCACCGGTATGGCCGACGGCCGCTTTTGCTCCATGCGCGGTGATTGCCGCAATGGCTTCGCGGCTGCCGTCCAACTCCGGCGCCAGGGTGACCATCCGGATGGCCCCTGCCCCGGCCTCGAGGAGTTCCAGCAACTCCGGCATCCGCAGTTCCTGCAGGAATTCGGGCGCGTGCGCACCCCGGTGGTCAGGACTCAGCCAAGGGCCTTCCAGATGAACACCAACGACGACGCCGTCCCGCACCTTTCCTGCAAGGCCGCGAACACTGGCCACGAGTTCGTTATGGGGGCGGGTCACGAGGCTGGCCATCATGGTGGTGGTGCCGTGTGCCAGATGGACGGCGGCAATACGATCGGCAGCGTTGACCTCCGGGTCGCTGAAGGAGTACCCGCCGCCGCCATGGACGTGCGCATCGATGAATCCTGGAACCACCGTGGCGTCAAGACTGTAGTCAGCCCGGCGGAGAGGGCTGCCGGGACCGGCGCTGGTAATGTCCTCGCCGTCCACTTCGACCCAGCCCGGCTCGTGCATGCCCTCGGGGGTGAGCACCGCTGCGGCTTCGACGATCATGCGGTTCCTGACGGTGCGGATTCCGGTGACAGACGGGCAGGCCGGTTCAGCAGCAACTCCCGCGCGTTCAGGGCGGCTCCGATGAAGCCGGCATCCTGGCCCAGCCGGGCGCACAGGATGTGCGGACGCCGGGCGGATCCCAGCAGCCGGTCCAGGCGCTCGCGCAGGGGAACCAGGAGGGCATCACCGGCCTGGGACAACCCGCCGCCGATGATGAAGGCCTCCGTCCCAAGAATGTTGGCGCACTGGGCGATGCTGAAGGCGAGGGCGTCCACGGCGTCGCCCCAGACCCGCCGCGCCACCGCATCCCCCTGAAGGGCACGGTCCGCCACCTCCCGGGCACCGTCCACCTGGTGCCCCGCCTGTGCCGCATACCTCCGGGCGATGGCGGCGGCGGACGCCACGGATTCCAGCGTGGCAGTACCGGTCAGCGAACCGGCCGGGACAAGGGCCTGCCCGATTTCGCCGGCATATCCCCCGGCCGTGACCCGTTTGCCCTCGCAGAAAACGGCGGCGGCGATCCCGGTTCCGATGACGATGACCAGGACGTCCCGGAAGTCCTTCGCCCCGCCCAACCGCACTTCCGCGTCTCCGGCGGCAGCGACGTCGTGTCCAAACGCCACGGGGATTCCCAGCCTTCGTTCCGCTTCCTCCGCAAAGGGATAGTTCCGCCAGCCGAGGTTGGCGGAATAGACAGCGGTTCCCGTGCCCGGGTCAACAATCCCGGGCACGATCACTCCCGCGGCCTCGATCCGGCTTTCGGGCAGCTCGCTCCTAAAGTCGCGGGCAAGCGCCGCGATCCGGTCCAGCACTGCTTCTGCGGGCCTGGCCTTGTCGAGGGGAGTCGGAACACGGCAGAACGCCTGCAGCCGGCCCGAGGGTCCGACCACACCTGCCTTGATGTAGGTTCCGCCGACGTCGAAGGCCAGGACCGTTGAAGATCCGGCACCGAGCGATATGGCTGGTAGGGACATGCTGGTTTCCTCGTCGTAGCGGCGTTGTGATGACCCAACGGGCCAATGATCCCCCGGCAGCTGCAGGGATCCGGGTATTCCCGGGCGTCAGGTGCGCCGCTCCAGCTGCCGCCGATAGACCAGGAAGGCACCGCCGACGAGGATGGCCAGCAGGGCGGAACCGCCCAGCGCGAGAGCGGAGACAGGCCCCAGTCCGCCGCCGGTGTTGGCAAGGACATCCACCTGCGGGGCGGGCGGGGCTGGCGTAGTCGCTACCGGCGGCACAACCGGCGCCGTCGACGGCTCAGGAGTCACCGGCCCGGGCACCGCGGCCCGGGAGCCGATCATTACGGTCTGTCCCAACAGGTTCGTGCCCTCAGACGCATTCCAGGTGCCGATATTTGCGGCCTGCACGGCGAACCGGGCATCGGCTGCGGTACCCGGATCGGATGACGGGAAGGCAACCGCGAGCTGATAGCTGCCTTCGGCCAGGGAAGCGAGCGCCGGATCGGACAGGCTCAGCGTGGTGGACAACGTGTTGGTTGTTCCCGGGAGCCAGCGGCGGAGATCGGCGTTGGACGTGAACGGCACCGAAGTTGTGGATCCATCGCTGCCGGTCAGCACCAGCAGGGCCGTCCGCGGCGTATAGGGGGCGGCCCACCCGTCATTGCGTACGTCAACGGAAACCACCACGGACTCATCCGCCGCTGCAGTGGACACAGCGGAGCCATCCGCCGGTGCAACGGAGGAGGACTCCATAACAAACCGGTAGCCCAGCCTCTTCGCCGTCTCGGCAAGCCCTGCCTCGCCCCAGGAATTCAGCACGTCCCGGTTGTAGTCGGTGTTGAGGTAGCTGTAGTGATAGCGGGCCAGTTCGGCCGAGGCGCTTTCCCATTCCGACCGGGGCGGGTTCACGTTGCAGGTTTCGCCGCCCACCGGAACGTAGAGGCTGTCAGCGGCCAGGTACTCCTGGTCCAGGGTGATCGGGTCCGAAAGGAAGGTGCCCCAGTCGTCCGGGGCGGCGAGCAGGCAGTCGTTGTGGTGTCCGGTGCGCGCTATGGCGGTATCCGTGTACGCCTCCGCGGCCGTGACTGCACTCGACGCCGCGGCGGGCACTCCGAGCATCTGCTGCTTCGAGGCCATCGTGCGCACCTGGACACCGCGGTCTGCGGGCAGCTCATCGAGCAGGGCCTGGGTGACGGCCGAGCGCTTGGCCCAGTCCTCCGGGGTCACGACGCCGGGATTCGCCGGGTCTGCCACGAAGTGATCCGTGTAGTAGCCCTCGCCCCACAACCCGATCAGCCCGTTCTGCACTACTGGAATCACGTCGGAGTTCGCGCGCAGCACCGGTCCAAGCTGTTTGATATGCGCAAGCACCACGTCCAGGGGTGCGTCTCCGTAAGGCGGCACGTAGGGCCAGGCACCGCCCTGGACATAGGCGAACCGCGTAATCACCGACACTCCGGCTTCACGTGCCGTGTCGTAGTCGGCCTGGACCAGCGCCAGGAACTCCTCATCGAGGACCGGGTCCGCTGCGAACTTCTCCAGGTAAAAGACCCGCAGGATCTGCGTTATGCCCTGCGGCCGGAGTGCTGCCAGGGCCGCTGCATCGAGCGGGACGTAGCCCGAACCGTCCGCGCGGTAGTGGGTCTCGGTGTGGTGGTAGAACCCGCGCTGGGGGTTGGCGATCACCTCGTTGCTGGGTTCGTAGGCCACCGTGGCGGCCGTATCGCCCGGCACGTAGACGGAGGGGGCGGCGGGTGCGGGGTCAAGGGCGACGGCTGCTGCCGCCGGCCCGGCAAGGGCGACAGCGGCAGCCAGAAGAACCGCCAGCGTAGGTTTTTTCATGATTCTCCAGATGTCGAGGATTACTTCAGGCCGCTTGAGGCGAGGCCGTCAATAACCCGGCGCTGCAACAAGATGAACAAGAGAAGCACCGGCGCCATGGCCAGCAGGCTCGCGGCCATCACCACGGGGTAGTCCGTAGTACGGTCGCCAATCAGGGTTGCCAGCCCGGCAGACAACGGCATCCGGTCGCTGAAGGTGGTTACCACCAGCGGCCAGAGCAACTCGTTCCATGACCACAGCACTGTGGTGATGGCCAGGACACTCATGGTGGGCCGCGCCAGCGGCAGCATGACCCGCCAGAAAATCTGGAACGGATTCGCGCCGTCCAGCCGTGCGGCTTCCTCCAACTCCGCGGGCATGCTCAGGAAGGCCGTGCGCATCAGGTAGGTCCCGAAAGCGCTGAAAAGGCCGGGCAGGACAAGGCCGCCCACACTGTCCAGCAGCCCGAGGCCCTGCACAATCTGGTACTGGGACAGGAGGTAAACCTGCGACGGGACCATCAGGATCGACAGCACCAGGGCGAGCAGGACCGACCGGCCGCGGAAACGCATCCGGGCGAAGGCATAGCCGGCCAGCGTGCAGAAGAGGATCTGTGCCAGGGTGCGGATCACCGTAATCACCACGGAGTTCTGCAGCTGGCCCAGGAAGGGCAGCCGCTCGAAGACCTCCGCATAGTTCGACCACTGCAGCTCCGCCGGCCAGAACACCGGCGTGACGCTTTGGACCTCGGCGTTGGTGGACAGCGACATGATGATCTGCCACACGAAGGGGAAGGCCATGACCAGTGCACCCAGTCCCAGCACAATGTGCGCCACGGCGTGGGAGCCGCCCCGCCGTCGGGCCCGTGCCCTCGCCCGGGCGCGGGACTTCCGCTGCAGCGATTTCGACGCCGTCTCCGGCACCGCATCGGGCATCCGCACGGGCATTAACCTGTTAGTCACTCTGCACCCACTTCTTCTGGAACCGGAACTGCAGCAGGGTGACGAAGCCGATGATCAGGAGGATCACCATGGCGATCGCGGCCGCGAACCCCTTGTCGTTGTTGACGAATCCTTCTCGGTAGAAGAAGTAGACGAGGGACATGCTCTTGGGCAGGACGGGGTTGCTGCTGCCCAGGATCGCGTAGAGCAGGTCGAAGAGCTGGAAGCTGGAGATGACCGTAACGATCGTGACGAAGAAGACGCTGGGTGAAAGCAGCGGAACGGTGATGGATTTGAACTGTCCCCAGCGGGTTGCACCGTCGAGCTCGGCGGCTTCATAGAGTTCCGGCGGAATGTTCTTGAGCCCTGCAGCCAGCACAATCAGGCTGAATCCGAGCGAGGACCACAGCCCCACAATCGCCACCGCCACCATTGCGAACACCGGCGTGCTGATCCAGTAGGGCCCGTCAATGCCCAGGAATCCCAGGCCGTAGTTCACCAGCCCGAAATCGCCGTTGAAAATGAGCCGCCAGACCATGGCGACCGCCGTCGGCATGGCGACGTACGGGAGGAAGAAAAGCACCCGGTAGACGGAGGCGAAGCGCAGGCCCGGAAGGTTCAGCAGGCTCGCCAGGTAGACCGCGATGGGTATCCCCAGCATCACAATGCCGGTGTACAGCAGCGTGTTGCCCAGCGACCGGTACAGCTGCGGGTCGGCCAGCAACTCGGTGTAATTCTGCAGGCCCGCAAAGGTCGACCCGCCGAACGGCCCTGTCTCCGTGAAGGACATGGCGACGGTCTGGACAATCGGCCACAGGTAGAACACGGCGATGCCGAGCACCAGCGGCGCAATAAAGAACCACGGCCACAATCCGTCCCTGCCGGGGCGCCTGCGCTTCCCTGCCGGTCCGGGCAGCGGGGCCGGGCGGGCCTGCCCCGCGCCGTCCTCCTGGGACGGCGCGGGGCGGCCTGCACGGCGGTCAGTTGTCGTCATGGCATCATTCTTCGGCGAGCGCAGCGTTCATCTTGCTTGCCAGCTCATCCGCTGTGTCCTTCACCGGCTTCTCCCCGGAGAACCCCTGCGGCAGCAAGTCTGTCTCAAAGGCGTTCCACACGGCGGAGTTTTTGCTTACCGGCAGGGGCTGGGCGTAGTCGAGTGCGTCAAGGAATACCTGGAGATTGGCCTCGGGCATGGAACCGGTGAATGCGCTCTGGGTTCCTTCGAAGGCGGGGATGACCGCTCCGGCGTCGCCCTGTTGCTGCTGCGCCTCCTTGCTGGCCAGGAAGGCCTGCAGGGCCTGCGCCGCCTGCTTCTCCTTCGATGTTGCCGAGACAACGTTCGCCACGCCGTGGATCACGGTGGCTTGTTCCTCGCCCTGCGGCAGCGGCAGCACCACGACGTCGCTTTCCAGTTCCGTATCGGTCAGCGCCGAGCGGAACCAGCTGCCGCCCCAGTACATGGCGAGCTTGCCCGAGGTGAACCACTGGTCCGCCGTCGTGTCCGTGAGCTGCTGGATGGACGGCGAACCGTTGTTGGCGATCAGGTCGGTCCAGAACTGGATTCCTGCCTGCGTCTCCGGTGAGGAGTAGCCCGATGTGCCGTCTTCGATCACGGTGCCGCCGGCCTGGAAGATGGTGTTGTAGTACGTGGTCTGGCCGTCCATTCCGCCGGCACCGCCGTATGAGCCGTCGGCAGCCAGCGCCGCGGAGATGTCGGCAGCCGTCTTCTGGAACTCTTCCCAGGTCCAGTCCCCTGTGGGCAGCGGCACGCCGGCCTTCTCGAAGAGGGCTTTGTTGGCCCAGATGCCGATGGTGTCGAAGTCCTTGGGCACGCCGTACCGGACGTCGTCGATCGTGTACAGGTCAACAAGTGCTTCCGGATAGTTGGCCGGATCGATATCGCCCGCGTCAACGGCGCCGGTAATCGGCTCAAGCTTGCCGTTCGAGGCGTAGAGACCGATGTTCGGGCCGTTGATCCAGAAGAGATCAGGAAGGGTATCGCTGGAGGCCTGCGTTTGCAGCTTGGTCCAGTATTCGGCATAGGGCGTGACATTGACCGAGACGTCAATGTTCGGGTACTCCTCGTTGAACGCGGTGATGTTCTCTTCGATCGCCGCCACCTGGTTCTTGTCCCACACCCCGTAGGTGATCTCTGCGGTCAGGTCTTTGTCGGCAGCCGAATACTCGCCCGGCTCGGCGGACTCCGCATTCGAACCGCATCCGCTGGTCACCATGGCCAGCCCGACGCCGAGCGCGACCCCGGCGGCGACCCGCCGGGTGGGCGGGCGTACGGGAGTGCGCCGGGCGGAGCGCCAAGCGGCAGAAGGGAACAGGTTTTTCATCAGGAGGTCCTTCCAAGGGTTGATTGCGCGGTGTGAATGGAGTCTGTGGCCGGTGTGGTCACCGGGGCCGGCGTTTGCGGGAAGTGCCGGGCGACATGCGCCGGGAGGGCGGGCACGTCGATGGCCCGCGACCCGTTGCGAAGGGACTCTGCGGCGAGGTAAGCCGCCGCGACCGCTTCCCGGGCCGCGCGCGGGCTGACAACTGTGGGGGCGCCGTCGACCAGGGCGTCGAAGAATTCAGTCATCGTGAGCAGGTCTGCGTCTTCATGGCCGCTGGCTGCGCCGTCAATGGGATATTCGAGGTCACCCGCGACCTGCCATTCACGGCGCCGGTTCCAGACCTTGATACTGCCGCCGGCGGTGTCGCCGACGTTCTCGAGCCGGCCTTCCGTGCCGATCACCGTGTAGTTGCGCCAGTAGTCGGGCGTGAAATGGCACTGCTGGTAGCTGGCCATCACGCCGTTATCGAGCGTCATCAGCATCATGGACAGGTCCTCCACGTCCACCACCGGGTTGAGCCCGGTCTGCCGGCCGGGCGGCCAGTTGTCGTAGGAGAACCAGTCGGGCATGGTTTCGCCGTGCCGGGTGCGGCGGTCGGTGACGCCGCCGTAAACCATCAGCTCCCCCATGGCGACCACCCGGCGGGTGTATCCCGAGGCGAGGTAGTGCACCGCATCGATGTCGTGGCTGGCCTTCTGCAGCAGCAGGCTGCCGGTCTTTGAGCGGTCAGCGTGCCAGTCCTTGTAGTAGTAGTCGCCGCCGTTGCCCACAAAGTGCCGCACCCAGACGGCCTTGACCTCGCCGATTTCACCCCGCTCGATGATTTCCCGCATCGCCCGGACCACACCGGAATGGCGGAAGTTGTGGCCCACGTAGAGCAGCGTGCCGGATTCGGCTGCTGCGGTGAGGACCCTGTCCGCCCCCTCGAGCGTGATCGCCAGGGGTTTTTCGAGATAGGAAGCGATACCCGCCTTGAGCAGTTTCACCGCGATGGCTTCGTGGGTGTGGTCCGGGGAGGTCACGATCGCGGCGTCGATGCCGCCTTCCCGAATCAGGGCGTCAAGCTCGGTGTGGAGCACGGCATCGGGGTAGGTCCGCCTGGCGCGGTCACGGCCGGCTTCATGGGGTTCAACGACGGCGACGACACGGGCACCCGGGCGGGCCAGGGCCACGTTCCCGGCGATGGCAGCGCGGGCCCCGAAACCGATCACGGCCACCCGAAGCGGAGCCGCCCCTGCGGCTGGGGCGGCGGCGCTCTGGGATTCCGGATCATTGTGCATGACGCCATCTTGCAGCACGTGCACGAATTTGTCACTAACTAATCCAAAGTGATCATCTTGTGACAAAACGCAGTGGCGCAGCTGCTCTGTTCCACGCCCGAGGCTACAACCTCCAGGTACGCCGACCGGCCTCCTGGCGCTGCCCGCCCGCCGCGTGCCGGAGTGGAGAGTCCGCGGGAGTCCGGGAGGGTACCGGCGCTACCGGACTGCTGCCGCCACGATGACGTCCACTCCGGCCGCCGCAAACTCCGCAGCAAGGTCCGGGGCGACGGGCTGGTCGGTGACCAGGACGTCGATGTTCGCGAGCGGGCAGATGCGGGCAAAGGTGCTGCGCCCCAGCTTGGTCGAGTCGGCGGCGATGACGACCCTCCGCGAGACCGCAGCAATTTCCCGGCTTGCCTCCGCCTCGCCCTCATGCAGGGTTGTCGCCCCGAAGGCGGCACTGAGCCCGTCGACGCCGAGAACCGCCGTATCGATACTGAAGTCCCGCAATGACGCGGCCACGAGGGGCCCGATGAGTTCATAGGACTGGCGCCGCGGCACCCCGCCCGTGACGACAATCTTGATGTGCTCGCGCACTGACATCTCGTAGGCGATGTTGAGCGCGTTGGTCACAATCGTGACGCCCGGAGCATCTCCGACCGGATGCAGCTGTGCACTGCGCCCGAGCATCCGGGCCACCTCACTGGTTGTTGTGCCGCCGTTGAGGCCCACCGATTCGCCGGGGTGGATGAGGTCGGCCACGGCCTTGGCGATCGCGCCCTTGGCGTCCGCCTGGCGGGCAATCTTGTACTGCAGGGGCAGTTCGTAGCCGGACCCAAGTGCTGCCGCACCGCCGTGGGTACGCGTCACCAGGCGTTGGTCGGCGAGCGTATTGAGGTCGCGCCGCACGGTGGCAGTGGAGACTCCGAGCGCCTCGCTCACCTCAGCGATCGAGACGCTCCCCCGTTCGCTCACGAGATCAAGTACGACATTCAGGCGCTGTTGCTGGGTCATCTGACGGCCAACCTTTCGTTATCTGGTCATTTTCTCACACAAAACCTTGCTAACCCTGATTGATTCTGCTCAACTAACGGTATATCGATCAAAACCAATCTTAGTTTGTTCACCGCCCCCTGTGACCGAAAGAAGCCCATGCCTGCCACCTTCGTAGAAGCAGAGATTGCCTCCCAACCCGACACCTGGAGGCTCGCTGCCCAGTTGGTGCCCGAGATCGCCGAGAGGCTTCCCCGCAGCGGCGAGCGGGTTGCCGTCATCGGATGCGGAACCAGC
Organism: Arthrobacter sp. zg-Y1116; assembly: GCF_024385485.1. Lineage (NCBI taxonomy): Bacteria > Bacillati > Actinomycetota > Actinomycetes > Micrococcales > Micrococcaceae > Arthrobacter > Arthrobacter sp. zg-Y1116. Next base: position 940,049 of record NZ_JANFLR010000001.1, read on the forward strand.
TGGTTCATGGCCATGTCCTACGCCGTGCTGCGTGAGAAGGCAGGACACGGCGTGACCGACGCCTATGCCGGAAGTGAATACCCCGCCGGCCGGGACTACGACCGGGTAATCGCCATCTCCCGCTCAGGCACCACCACGGAGATCGTGGATCTGCTGAAATCACTGGGGTCGACCCCCACCACGCTGATCACGGCCGTGGCCGATTCCCCCGCCGGGGCCGCGGCGGATTCCGTTATCGCCCTGCCGTTCGCCGACGAGCAGTCCGTGGTGCAGACCCGGTTCGCCACCTCGGTGCTGACTCTGCTGCGCGTCCATCTCGGCGAAGACATCGAGCCCCTGCTCACCGACGTGCAGGCAGCGCTGAGCATTCCGGTTGATGAACTGCTCACCGCGGGCCAATGCACGTTCGTCGGCCGCGGCTTCGCGGTCGGCCTCACGTATGAGGCTGCCCTGAAAACCCGCGAGTCCGCGCAGTTCTGGGCGGAGTCTTATCCGGCCATGGATTACCGGCACGGGCCGATCTCGATTGCCGAGCCCGGCCGGCTGGTCTGGAGCCTGGGCGAACCCCCGGCCGGACTGGCCGAAGAGGTTGCCGCGACGGGTGCCAGATTCCTGCACCACGATCTGGACCCGCAGGCCGGGCTGGTGGTGGCGCAACGCTTCGCCGTGGGCCTGGCGAAGTCCCGCGGCCTTGACCCCGACCATCCCCGCTCGCTGACCCGCTCCGTTGTCCTGACATGACCGCTGCGGGAAGCAGCCTGCGCGGCGGGGTAACCGGCGGCTTCGGGGCGCGGGAGTCCGGGGTCGTGTCCGCGCTGAGGGCCGGGCCGTGGCGCGCGTAGTCGTGATCACGCCGCACCCGGCGGTGGATGTCACCTACAACGTGGCACGGCAGGTGCTCGGCGAGACCGTGCGTGTCCTGCGCGTGCGGCGTCGTGCCGGCGGCAAGGGCATCAACGTGGTGCAGGTGCTCCGGCAGTTGGGTGTGGATGCCTTGGCCGTTCAGCCGCTCGGCGGCGCCGCCGGGGAGTCGATCCGCACGCAGCTCGCCGATGACGGAGTAGCGGCCGTAAACATTGATGCCGCCCATGAGACCCGCACGACGGTTGCAGTTGTTGACGACCTGGCGCATCCGACGCTCTATGCCGAACCCGGCGGTTCCCTCGGCCCACAGGGCTGGGACCTTCTTCTGGCTGCGGCCGCGGAGAACTGCGAACCCGGCGGCTTCCTCGTCATCGCCGGATCCTTCCCGCCCGGCACCACGCCCCGCCAGGTCGCCTCGCTGGTTGCAGCGGGCCGGACCGCGGGAGCATTCGTCATTGTCGATGCCCGGGGGCCGGCTTTGGTTGCCGCGGCCGGCGCCGGGGCCCATCTGGTGAAGCCCAACGAGGCAGAGCTGCTCGAGGCCACGGGATCCGCAGACCTCGAGTCGGGCATTGCCCGGTTGCTGGAGCAGGGCGCCGGGAGCGTTATCGCCTCGAGGGGCGCGGCAGGCCTCGTCCTCGCCTCCAGTGACGGAACCCGCGAATCCCAGCCGGGCGTGCCTGGCGTTTCGGGCAATCCGACCGGGGCCGGAGACGCAACGACCGCCGGCCTCGTGGCGGCACTTGTGGGCGGCGCGACCCTGCCGGAGGCGCTTCGACGGGCCGCCGTCGTCGGCGCCGCCGCGGTGCTCGCTCCGACAGCGGGAGCGATTGATCCCGCCCACCTCACCCTGCTCAGCGAACGCCTTGAGGCGCACCGCTAGGCGCCATGCCATTCACCCTCCCGCCCACTACCGACCCCTGGGGTATTCATGAACTCGTCCACTGAACTCGACCTCGTGGCCAACGCCAGCGCGGCCCGCCAGGGAATCGGCGCCTTCAATGTGGTGCTGCTTGAGCATGCGGAGGCCATCGTGGCCGGAGCTGAGCGGGCGGGCCGGCCGGTGATTCTTCAGATCAGCCAAAACACGGTCAGTTACCACGGGTCCTTTGAACCCATCATGGCGGCAAGCCTGGCCATTGCGCGCACGGCAAGCGTGCCGGCAATCGTGCACCTCGACCATGCCGAAGACCTTCAGCTTGTGTACACCGCCGTCGAATTCGGGGTGCAGAGCGTGATGTTTGACGGTTCCACCCTCGATTATGAGGAGAACGTGGCAACTACCCGCAAAGTCGTTGAGTTCTGCCACGATCATGGGGTCTTCGTGGAAGCCGAGCTGGGCGAGGTCGGCGGAAAGGACGGCGTGCACGCCCCCGGCGCCCGAAGCCGTCCGGACGAGGTGGCCGCCTTTGTGGCCGCCACCGGGGTGGATGCCCTCGCCGTCGCCGTGGGAACCTCACACGCCATGACCGCCCGGGTTGCGACCGTTGACCGGGAGCTCATAGGAGAACTGGCTGCCTGTGCCGGTGTCCCCCTTGTCCTGCACGGCTCCTCCGGATTGAGCGATGAGGAGTTAATCGGCGCCGTCGGTGCCGGGATGACCAAGATCAACATCTCCACCCATCTCAACGGGCTCTTCACCGCCGCGGCCAGGCAGGCGCTCAATGCCGATGCCGCACTTGTTGATCCCCGCAAGTACATCACTCCTGCCCGGAACGCGGTGGCCGGCGAAGTCGCCCGCCTGCTGCGGTTGCTCGCGCCCTGACCGTTCCGCCGGGCCGGTGCAAGGGGCACCACGGCAGTTTGCCGCGTTCGGCCCTCCGCCGGAAATGGGTAAGAATGGCGAGAAGGATAGCCGCTCCCCGCCAACTGTTTCCAAGAAAGAGGCAACCATGCAGATGCGTACCGCCGACGTCGCAATCATCATGCGCACAAAGAACCGCCCGGTTCTGCTGAAGCGTGCAATCGGAGATGTGCTCGACCAGAAATTCCAGAACTGGCATCTCGTCATCGTCAATGACGGCGGTCGGGCGGCCGTGGTCGATGAACTCGTGAATGGCTTCAAGGACAAACTCGAGGACCGGGTGACCGTCATCCACCACGCCACCAGCCGTGGAATGGAAGCCGCTTCGAACGCCGGGATCGCGGCGTCGTCGTCGCAGTATCTGGTAATCCACGACGACGATGACACCTGGCACGCGGATTTCCTCGCCCGGACCGTCGAATACCTGGACAGCAGCACCGACGCCGCGGTGGGGGTGCGGACTGAAATCGTCTACGAGCGCCTGGACGGGGAAACCATCACGGAAACCGGACGTGCACCGTTCGGCCCCGCAGTGCCGGCGCTTTTGCTGGGCGAAATCCTGCGCTACAACCGCTGCGTTCCCATTTCCCTGCTGTACCGGCGCTCACTCCACGAAGAGGTTGGCGGCTTCGATGAGAACCTGACCGCCGTCGGGGATTGGGAATTCCTGCTTCGGGTCATGCAGGTGCACCCCGTCGGGTTCATCGACGGTGAGCCGCTCGCCTTCTGGCGGCAACGTTTGGAGGCCACAGACGAGACCGCTAACAGTGTCCTCGCGGGCAACGAAGCGCATAGGCTCTACGACCGGGTGGTCCGCGACCGTTACCTCCGGGAATATGCGGGCAGCCAAGGCATCGCCCCGTTGCTGCATCTGGAGGGATCGATCGAGGAACACTTCCACCACCTGCACCAGCGGCTCAACTATTCCGAGAGCCTTCTGCACGAGCTGAAGGCCCAAACAGAGAGGGCAGAGGAACGGGCGCGACTTCTGGAAGCCGCAGTCAGCGACGCAAGCCTCGTTAGCCTCATCCGCCGCCGGTACCGCCGCCTCAAGGATCGTTTGCCCTCAAGGGCGTAAGAGACGACGTCCTCGGAGAGCAAGACGCCCGGCGCTCCGGCTACCGGCCCGGTTTCGATGGAAACCGGGCCGGCGCCGCCGCTTCGCCTGGAGCAAGCCCGACGCCGCGTGTATCCAGAACCGGAATCCTTCGATAGCATCCGGCCCCATGGAAATCCTTGAGTACCGCCCGCGTCCGGATCAGCTGGTGTACACCTTCGGCGGGGCTGAGCCCGTGATGACAGTCCGGCCGGGAACCGCGTTGAAGCTCTGGTCCGAGGACGCGTTCAACAACGCGCTGACTTCGGTCGAGGACCTGTCCAGCGAAAAGGTCGACCTCAACTTCGTCAACCCGCAGACCGGGCCGTTCTACGTCGAGGGTGCCGAACCCGGCGATACGCTCGCCCTGCACATCGTGGAGCTGACCCCGGCGCGAAGCTACGGCGCCTCCGCCACCATCCCGTTCTTCGGCGGGCTCACCAGCACCGACCGGACCGCTTTCCTGCAGGATCCGTTGCCGGACACCACCTGGATCTACCACGTGGACTCGGCCCGATCCACCGTCGGTTTCTCCGCCCGGTTCGGGAACTTTGAGGTCGCCCTGCCGCTGGAACCCATGCTGGGAACGGTGGGGGTGGCTCCTCCCGGCGGGGAGGTCCGCTCCTCCCTGGTCCCGGAACGCTTCGGCGGAAACATGGACGCCCCGGAGGTGAAGGCCGGAACCACCGTGTACCTCGGGGTGAACCAGCCGGGCGCACTGTTCTCCATCGGAGACGGGCACTACCGCCAGGGCGAAGGTGAAGCCTGCGGCACCGCCGTGGAAGGGGCCATGCATTCCACGATCCTGGTGGAACTGATCAAGGGCGGAGCCCCGGCCTGGCCGAGGCTGGAGACCGATGCCGAGTGGATGGCCGTCGGTTCGTCCCGGCCCATGGAGGATTCCTGGCGCATCGGCCAGGTGGAGATGGTGCGCTGGTTCGGTGAGCTCTTCGGCCTGCACCAGATGGACGCCTACCAGCTGCTCACCCAGACAGCGCAGGCCCCGATCGCCAACGCCGTGGACGCCAATTACTCCGTGGTGGTCAAGGCACGCAAGGCCCTGTTCCCGCCCGCCACGGCCTACGACGGGCTGCACGCCGACCTGCGCCGGCGCAGCGAAGAACTTCTCTAAGACCCGACAACCCGCTCCGGAGGAATCATGGATCTGCAGTTGAACGGCAAGACGGCACTGGTCACCGGCGGAACCCGCGGAATCGGGCGGGCCATCGTGGAAGCGTTCGCCGCGGAAGGGGCCAACGTGGCCTTCTGTGCCCGGGACGCGGCGGAAATCACCGCTACCGAAACGGCGTTGGCCGGCAGCGGGGTGAAGGTGGAAGGCGCCGTCCTGGACGTGGGCGACGGCGATGCCGTGGCCGCCTGGGTGGATGCCGTCGCCGGACGCTTCGGCGCTTTGGACGCGGTGGTCAGCAACGTCAGCGCCCTGGCCATCGACGACAGCGCCGAATCGTGGGAAGCGTGCCTGCGGGTAGACCTGATGGGCACCGTACGCCTGATGCAGGCTGCGGTCCCGCATGTTGGGCGCAGCGAGTCGCCGTCGCTGGTGGCCATTTCCAGCGTCTCCGGCCGGGAGGTGGATTTCGCGTCCGGCCCGTACGGAACGGTCAAGTCCGCGCTGATCGCCTATATGGCAGGGCTGGCCTTCCAGTTGGCCGGGACAGGGATCCGCGCGAACACGGTGTCGCCGGGCAACACCTATCACGACGGCGGCGTCTGGCAGAGCATGGAACGGAACAGTCCGGAGATGTTCGCCTCGTCCATGGCGCTGAATCCCACCGGGCGGATGGGCAGCGCGCAGGAGGTGGCCGACGTCGTTGTGTTCGTCTCCAGCCCGCGCGCCTCCCGGATGACCGGAGCGAACGTCCTGGCGGACGGCGCCCTCTCCCGGGGGATCCAGTTCTAGGAAATTGTGGTCCCGAGCATAAGCGGTGGCCCCTGGCGTGTGCCGCCTACACCGTCATTTCCTACCCGGCTTCGACGGCTGCGACGAGCTCTCCTCACCGGAATACTTCGCTTCAATATCCTTACTCCAAGCACGCGCGTAGATCCCGAGTGCCCCCTGTTCCCGGAGCGGGAAGCCCAGCTGTTTCAGTGCCAGCTGGCTGGCCCCCGTAGCCAGCTGCTGCGCACTGCGACTGATGCGTTGCTTGTCTGCCCGGTACAAATATTCATCGACGGTCCTTGCCCAGCGCTTCCGCCAGACATCCACTGCCGACTCCGCGGCAAGGGCGGCCATCACCCTGTGCGCGGGCATAACCCGCGGTGCCATCTGCGCCATCGCTGCCCTGCGCGCATGCTCCGACTGCGCGCCAAAAGATCCTGTGCAGGCGTGCAGATGAGCGTTCCAGTAGAAGTCCCAGCTAGTGGTTCTGCGGTCGGGCCAAACAGCGGACCGGGGTCCGCACATCATGGCGTGGCCGGCGTCGTAGAGCAGCAGGGCAGCCAGCATCGAGCGCATGTTGAGGCGGGGAAAGCGGTTGACTGCCCACAAAGCCAGGTCCGAAGACACCTCGGAAATCCCGGAAGCCAGTTCCAAGCCCTTTGGCCCACCGAACCGGGCAAGCCCCGCTTCCACCACCTCAGGTACCGGTTCGCCCGGCCGTGGTGGATAAATGATGTCCGGCGCCTGGGAGATCTTCACGGGGCCCAGTGTGGCAGCGCTTTCGTCCGCCAGCGCGTGCGCAAACTTCCATAGGCGCTTAACGACGTCGTCGGTGGCAAGCAAATGCAGGACTACGGCCGGATGGGCGGATTCCAGGTTGCGTGAAAACCGGAACCGGTTCCCCTCCCCGACCCGCAGTTGGGAAGACAGCGGGCCCACAATACGGCGGACTATTTCATCACCCGCATCCCTCCGCTCGGGCTCTATGCTCAGGACGGACCACAGGGTGGTTGTGCTGGCGTGGTGCTGCACAGGACGGGTAGTTGCCTCTCGATGAACAGTGTTTGATTGCACTATGCGGCTCATATCATCCCCAAAATGATCGTCGTGGCTTCTGTAGGCGCGTTCCCAACTGCGTTCCCAACAGGGTGTCGCCAACACTGTGTTGCCAAAATATGAATGTCCATACGGGCTCTAGGAAATTTCATATTTGTGTCAGGGGGGCTTTTCCTTCGCATGCTGAGCGACTATGGGTTTTGCGAACCAGCGACGCCCACTGCACCACACCGGCTTCGGCGCCGTCACCAGGTGCAGCGATGCCACCGCCTTGCTGCAGGAGGACACCTCCAGCTACCTCCGGCGCGGCCCGGACTACGCTGGAACAATGACACACAGCTTCGACAAGGACTACTGGGAGCAGCACTGGCACGAGGCCCCGGACACCGCCCCGGCCGGCGGCCACCAGCCGCCCGCGAACCCCTACGTGGCGCGCCTCGCGGCGGAGCTCCCGGCAGGCACGCCGCTGGACGCCGGCTGCGGAACGGGCGCGGAAGCCCTGGAACTGGCCGCGCACGGCTGGACGGTAGTGGGTGCGGACGTATCGGCATCTGCCCTCGCCGCAGCGTCCCGGCGTGCCGAAGCGCAGACACTGTCCGGCAGCGTGGACTGGATCGAGGCGGACCTGGTCTCCTGGGAACCGGGACGCCGCTTTGACCTGGTCACCACCAACTACGCCCACCCGGCCATGCCGCAGCTGACGTTCTATACCCGGGTCGCGGAGTGGGTGGCACCGGGCGGCACCCTCCTGATTGTCGGGCACGCGCACGACGACGAGGCCACCACAGCGCACGGGCACCACCCGCCGGCCGACACGGTCGTGACTGCCGAAGCCATCCGGGCGCTGCTGGATCCGGCGACATGGAGCATCACCGTCGCCGAGGAACATCCGCGCTCCATGACCGCGCCGGACGGCAGCCAGGTCACCTTGCGCGACGTCGTCGTCCAGGCCGTCCGCGAGCGCTAATCCGCGACTGCCCCTAGGTCGCGTTCCTGCCGGGAGCTTCGGGGCCGGTGGGCCAGCGCAGCAGCGCGGCGACGCCGGCTCCGGCGGGCAGGACGCCGTCGGGCACCAGAAGGAGGCAAGCATCGGTCAGGGCCGCCGCGCGCAGCAGGGCCACTGGAGCGGAAACCTTGCCCAGCACGTCTGAGCCCAGCGCCTGCTCCTCCGCAGTGGCCACCCACGGCTCGACGGCGAGGGCCAACAACCGGTGGTCGGCGAGCGCAGTGTCATTCAGGATCAGCATGTCCACCTGCGCCTGTTGAAGGGCCTGGACAACAGCACCGATGCCGGTGGTCGACTCGGGGTTGGCCTGCCCTTGCTGCAGGGCGAGGCGGTCCATGATCTGTTCCTGCTCGTCCGCCCACTGCAGGGCAATCAGTTCCTGGACGCGGTCCTCGAAACCCTCATGATGGGCACCGCCGGTACGGGTATGCGAATCGAGCATGCGGACCAGGTTCCGGTGCGCTTCGGCGAGCTGGTCCTGCACCAGTCCGCGGGCACGGACATCACCGGCGAGCACGATCAGCCGGGCACCGCTGCTGTCCACGATGCTGTCGATCTGGCCGGCGACCTCGTCCGCGTTCCGGCGCCAGATGCCTTCGGTCCTGCGCTGCTGCTTGTCCTGCGCCCAGCCGTCGCCGGCGGAGAGTTTGCGGATGTCCTCGGTGGAGCCTGCGACATCCTGGATGCTGGCGGGACCGGGGCGGCCCACGTGTGCCAGCCGGATCTCGGCGCCTTCCCGCGACACTTCCGCAACGATGTACGGGAATTCTTCCGGACGGTGCTTGAGCAGCGGCAGCAGGTCCGGAACGGGCCCCACGGAAACGTGCTTCGGGCCGACAAGCGGGCCGGGCAGGAGTTCGTTCAGTTCCTCCGTCCCCTGCCGGACTAGGACGAAGCGCGACACCGGGGCGGGCACGCCGTAGGCAGGAGCCACCGCGGCTTCCATGGCCTCAAGGTCCGCCGGCGGAGCCCCCTTTTCCGCCAGCGCCCTCCGGACAGCGCCCGGGCGGACTTCGGCCGCTTCCCGGCCTTCCACCGTTCCGGCCCCGGCATCGACATAGGCCGCGCACCAGGGTCCTTGTTTCCGGTACAGGTCGGCGTATTTGTGGAGGTGTTCAGTCATGGCGATCTCCATCCCGTACGGGTGTTCCCGCACATCGATTCAATCCGTGCCTCAAGCTAACACCGGCGTTCACGGCAACTAAAGGGCTGCGCACGCCACACGCCTGCCGCCGCCGGTCTAATCCGCGAGGTGCCGGAGAACCCGTGCCGGTGACCCGACGGCCAGGGCCCGAGCCGGAACGTCCTTGGTGACGACGGCGCCGGCGGCCACCACGGAATCGTCGCCGACCGTCACCCCCGGCAGGACCGTGACGTTGGAGCCGAGCCAGACGTTCCGGCCGAGCGTGACCGGCGCCGGATGCATGTCCGCCCGGCGGTCCGGCGACAGATCATGGTTGAGCGTGGCTAGGACAACGTTATGGCCGATCAGGCAGTCATCGCCGATGCGGATCCCGCCCTGGTCCTGGAAACGGCAGCCGGCGTTGATGAACACCCGTTTCCCCAGGCTGATGTTCTTCCCGAAGTCGGAGGAGAACGGCGGGAACAGGGCAACGGTCTCGTCCACCGGTTTCCCGGTCAGCCGGGAGAGCAGCTCCCGCACCCGGGCCGGTTCATGGTAGCCGCCGTTGAGCTCGCCGGTAACCTGCAGGGCGGTCTGGCTGGCGTGATGCATGGCTTCATGCAGCGGTGATCCGGCGGTAACGGTTTCGCCTGCGTTGAGCGCCGCGAGCAGTTCCTCGAGGTCCATGGTGCCCCTTGTCGGTTGGCCTACCCGTCCTACCGTTGCACCGGTGCAGCGGGGTGGCAACAGCTCCCGGATCGGCGGGGCGAATGCCGCTGCATTCGCCCCGCCGTCGTCGTCCTCGGGTCGTCAGCCGCCGGCCGGCATCGGAGTCTTGCGGAAGGGGACTACTTCAGGTTCTGAATGGCGTAGTCGGCTTCCTCAGGGGTGAACATTGCGCCGTACATATCGGTGCTGGCGAGGTAATCCCGCAGCTCATCCAGGGGCATAGGGTTTTCCTTCTGCAAAGACTTCGCGGCTTCCAGCGCGTTGGTCTTGTAATCGGCCTTGAGGTTATCGACGGCGTACTGCGCGGCCTCCGGGGTGTACTGGCCGTATTCCCCGCCCAGCTGGTCCTGGATGGCGGCCTTGCTCATGTGCAGGGAGTCGCTGTAGAACGTGGCACTGTTCAGCGCCTGCACATTGTCATTGTTCTTTGGAACGGCAGGAGCAGCTGGTGCCTCCTCGGTCGGCGCGGAGGAGACCGGGGCCGGGCTGGACAGCGTAGTGCTGTTCGTCTCCGATGCCTTCTGGCTTTCCTGAACAGCCGCGCTAATTGTCGCCGTCATGGTGACAATCATGATCACCGAAACAATGACGTTCAGGACCCACACGATGATGGTGACGATCCACGCCGTCTTCTTGCTCTGCTGATATCCGTCCAGCGGGCGGCCCTGCTTGTCCTTCTGGTTCCCGGTCAGGGTGATGATCAGGTCAACCAGCGTCCAGATGCCGAAACCGCCACCCGTCAGGAGCTTCAGGACACCGGTCCCGATCTTGCCCAGGTAGAACCGGTCGATACCCAGCCCGCCCAGGAAGAGCGCGAGCAGCCATGTCACGACAAAGGACTTCCCGGTGCCGATAACGGGTTTATAGCTTGTTTCGGTAGTGCTCATTAAGGTGTTTGCCTTTTCTGTTATCAGGGTTGTGCTTCAGTAGTCGACGATGTCAAAGCGTCATGTCTTCGCCGCAGCGGAGATTGCAACTACGGTCGATTCCGAAGTTGCCGCACACCTGGCAAATACCGGAACAATTAGGTCGACCCGGACATATTATCCGACGGAGCACGCCTGCTCTCACGTCGAAAGCGCGGGATCTCCTATAAATTACTGATTGTCGGAGTTTCATGTTGCGATCAGCGATAAAATCAGGGGATATTGAAATCCATGCCTCAAAGCCACCGTATTCTTCAACCGGCGGTCTCCACACCTCGGGTTTCGACGTACGTTACCCCCGACGGCATGTTCGAGTTCGATTACCCCTCCGAATGGTCAGTGGTCTCCAATCCCACGTCGGTCCCGAACGAAGTGTCCACGTCCCTCATCGTGCAGGATGCGCGAGGAAGGCAGATGGCTGCTTTTGTCGCAGGTTTTCCAGCAGTCAATGACTCGGTGGTCGCCGGGCCTATCGCACCTGTTCCGCTCGAATATCAGAAAATCCCGGGTGAGCAGATTGCCCCAACCCATGAAGGGACGGCAGTCGCTTATCACTATGAAACAAGGTTCAACCCGGTTCGTGGCGAAGTGGGTGCTGAAATGAGCATCAATACTTTCAAGTCAGACTTTCCGTCCGAGCCTCAAAGCTACCGGGAACAGCAGCTTTTTCGAGGCGTATCAGCGCACTGCTGAGTATCAAGCCGTCAAAGAAATGATGATCTCGCTCCGACGAACCTAGCCGTCCCGCCAGGAGCCCCGCAGGGTTTCGATGCCGTCCAACAGCACGTCGAGCCCGACGTTGAATTCGGCGTCGTAGTCGTAGCCTTGCTTCGCCAGCTCGCCCACCACTTCGAGCAGGTACGGATACCGGGCCGCAGCCTCCGCCGATTCCCCGTTGAGGGTGTCGGCGGCGGCCTCGGCCGACTCCTCCGGGGTTTCGAAGGACAGCGTCTTCTGCTGCAGGGCGAAGCCGTACACGTAGGCATCCAGCAGGCTCATGACGTGGACGGCGGCGCGGAACGTGAATCCGCTCTGCCGCAGGCAGCCCAGCATCGCGTTGTGCTGGCGCAGGCTCTCCGGCCCCGGCCGGCCTGCCGCTTCCATCCGCCCCACCGCCCAGCGGTGCGTGACCAATGCGGCCCAGAGGGAGGCGGCTCGATCACGCACGGCCTGTTTCCAGCCGCGCGCACTCTCCGGTTCCGTGACCTCGGCCCAGACCAGGTCCACCATGCCCTCGAGCAGTTCCTGTTTGTTGGCCACGTGCTTGTACAGCGCCATGGGAACCACGCCGAGTTCGTCCGCCAGCGTGCGCATGGTGAAGCCGTCGGTGCCCACCTGGTCAGCCAGTTCGACGCCGGCGCGCAGCACGGCGTCCCGGTTCAGGCGCGGACGCCGCGCGGACGGTTCCTGCTGCCGTGCCTTGGATACCTGTCCCACAGGGCCGCCTTCCCGGAAATCGATGCTTGACAGAGTGTACGACATACACCTAAGTTCATCGCATCGGGTGTACGTCGTACACCTTTGGCCTACAGGAGCGTCATGCAGACCTCTAACCGCACGGCCCGGACCGCCGGGATCCTCTTCCTCCTCACCTTCGCCTCCGCCATCGCCGGGGCCGCACTGTACGCACCGCTGCTCACCGACCCCAACTACCTCGCCGGACCCGGCGCCGACACCCGGATCCTGCTCGGCGCCGTCTGCGAACTGGTGCTGATCGTCGCGAACATCGGGACCGCCGTCGTGCTGTTTCCCGTGCTGCGGCGCTACAGCGAGACTGCCGCTGTCGGCTATGTTGCGGCCCGGATCATGGAGTGCGCGCTTATTGCCTTCGGGATTCTCAGCGTGCTCACCGTGGTGACGCTGCGGCAGACTGGGGGTGCCGACGCCGGGCAATACCTGCCCGTGGCGCGGGCACTGGTAACGGTGCATGACTGGACGTTCCTGCTCGGCCCGGGGTTCGTGGTGGGTATCGGCAACGGCCTGCTGCTCGGGTTCCTGATGTACCGATCGCATCTGGTGCCGCGGCCGATGGCACTGTTCGGCCTGGTCGGCGGTCCGCTGATGTCGCTGTCCGGTATTGCCGTGCTTTTCGGCGCCTACGAACAGTCTTCGGTTCCCTCCGCGCTGGCCACGCTCCCGGAGATCATCTGGGAGGCGTCGCTGGGGATCTACCTGACGGTCGTCGGTTTCCGACGGCCTCGGGAGACCGCCGCGGACCTGGCGGCCGACGTCGACAGCAGGCAGCAGGCGGCGTAGATTCCCGCAGGAACGGAATCACCCTCAGACGGGGGCCGCCCCGAGCCCGACGGAACCGGACCATTGATGATGAGGAGACACGCATGCGCGGTTCAGCACTGATCGTCGGAGCGGGTATCGCAGGAACCGCCGTTGCGCGGGGGCTGCTCCGCGCAGGATGGTCGGTCCAGGTGCTCGAACGCGGCGCAAACCTTCCCGGCAGCGGAACGGCGCTGGCCATGTGGCCCGAGGCGATGCGGGCCCTCGACGCATTGGGCGCCGGTGACGCAGTCCGCGCCGGCTCGGTGGTAGAGCAGGGCGCACGGATCCTGAAACCGGACGGCAGCCAGATCGCCGCCATGGGCCGCAGCCGGACCGCCCGCCTGGTGCCGCGCACCGTCCTGCTGGAGGCGTTGGCCGGGGACTTGCCTGCCGGGCTTATCCAATGGAATTCACCGGCTGCAGGGCCCTCAACCCTGCCCTCTGCGGATGTTGTTGTGGCCGCCGACGGAATCTTCAGCCGCCTGCGCACCGCCTGCAACGGAATACCGCCCCGGGCGCTGGGAACAGTGGCCTTTCGCGGCGTTGTACCCGGCCCGGCCGGCGGGGTCAGCGAGACGTGGGGGCGCGGCCGCCTGTTCGGCATTACCCCGCTGGATGCCGGTAGCACCAACTGGTTTGCCTGCCTCCGTTCCACAGACCTTCCTCCGCTGGGTTCCCCGGAGGCTATCGGCGCCCAGGGGGTAGAACTGCTGCGCAGCCTCTACCGCGGGTGGCATCCGGACGTCGCCCGGGTCCTGGGGAAACTGGACGGAAGCCCGATGGATTACCGGGAACTGTTCGACGTTCCGCCGCTCCCGTCCTACGTTTCCGGCAACTTGGCACTGCTGGGCGACGCTGCGCACGGCATGGCGCCGAACCTTGGCCGCGGTGCCTGTGACGCTCTTCTGGACGCGGTGGCCCTGATTGACGCACTCAGTTCGGCTCCCGACGTCACCGCCGGCCTGCAGCGCTACGACGCCGGCCGGCGTCGGCGGGGAAACCTCATGGTCCGGGCGGCACGGTTGCTGAACCGTGTCGCCACGGCCGAGCATTTCACCGGAGCCCGAAACCTCGCGATGTCCGCCGGGGCACGGTTCGCCTAGCACTTTCCGCCCGGAATCCGCCGTCCTGGACGCCTTCGTCCGAGGGAATTCCTCCGCAGCACGGGCAGTTGCCTCCTTTAGGGACTGCCGGAGTACACCCGCGCCAGTCCAACGAAACATCATCGAAGGGATACGCAATGCCGACATTGGGCATCATTGGAAGCGGAAACATCGGATCGGCAGTCGCGCGTCTCGCGGTTGCGGCGGGCATGAACGTCGTGATTGCCAACTCGAGGGGACCTGAAACGCTCACGGAACTGGTGGCCGACCTCGGGCCGCTGGCCCAGGCCGGAACGGTGGAAGACGCCGCAAAACTCGGCGACGCCGTCGTGCTTTCCATTCCCTTGAATGCGGTTTCCGCTCTTCCGGATGGATTGCTGGCCGGCAAAATCGTCCTGGACACCAGCAATTACTACCCGTCCCGGGACGGGCGGATCGCCGAGCTTGATGACAGCACGGTGACCACCAGTGAACTGGTGCAGAGCCGGCTTCCCGGGGCGCAGTACGTCAAGGCCTTCAATAACATCCTGGCCCATCACATTCCGCTTCTGGCCCGCCCCGCCGGGTCCGCTGACCGCTCCGCGCTGCCCATCGCGTCCGACGACGACTCAGCCAAGGCCGAGGCGGCCGCACTCATCGACGGACTGGGCTTCGACGTCGTCGACGCCGGCACAGTCGCCGAGAGCTGGAGGTTTGAGCCGGACTCTGCTGGCTACACCCGTCTTTACCTCGCGGATGCCGGCACGCCCGATGACCAGCTGATGAGTTCGGTTCCGGGCACAACACCCAAGGCGAAGGTCGAGTCCGCTCTGACGTCGGCCACCCGGGTGAACGTGGCCGAACGCCTCTTCTAGGCGGGAGCAGGGTGCGCGGCGGTTGGTTCCGATCCAGCCGCCGCGCAGAAAGCACGCCTCAGCCCACGGCGTAGGTCACCCGGACTCCCCCGTTGTCGAGGCGTTGTTCCCGCAGCAGGCGAAGGTCCAGCGGCAACCCGTCGGGCAGGGCCCGCGGACCGCCGCCGGCAATTACCGGACAGATCACCAGCGACACAATGTCCACCAGCCCCATGCGCATAGCACTCTTGGCCAGTTCCGGGCCGCCGATCATAACGTTTCCCGCGGCTTTGGCCCGTTCCACGGCTTCCGGAGTCAGGGTGCGTTCCAAAGTCGTCCGCCCGGTGAAAACATCCTGCAGTGTGGAGGAAAACACGACCTTGGGCACCGCCGTCCAGGCCGCCGCGAACCGGGCTGCCCCCGGCGGCCCCGCGGCCAAGGTTGGATCGGTTTCCCACACGGCCATGGTTTCGTACATGCGCCGCCCGTAGAGCACGGCGGTCGCGTCTTCCAGGTCCTCGGAGTGTGAGGCAAGAAAATCTTCGGTCGGCTCCAACCAGGCGAAGTTGCCGTCAGCGTCGGCGCCGTACCCGTCCAGTGAGCAGTTCATGGAGTATGTAAGGGATCCCATCCCGCAACTCAACCCCCGGGTCTTTCCCTGCACAAGGGCGCTGGCGCGCATGCACCGCGAAGCACTGCTCACGTAAGGCCCAGTGCGCCATCGAGTCTGCCGCCCGTCCTATTTCCGCGAATACATCACCAGCAGGACGCAGACCGCGGAAAAGACCGCCTGGGCCAGCAGCAGCACTACGGGAACGTAGCCGAGGAACAGGCCCAGCAGCAACGGCACCGCGGCCAGCAGGATCGCATCCAGCCCCTGGGCCAGGGATCCGGTCTGCGCTGTGGGCACCGGACCGAACACGGTTTCGGTCGGCGGAGCGGTCCAGTCCGGCAGCGGCCGGTACGCACCCCGGACCGCCGCAGCACCGAACCCGACCCCGGCGAGCGCGCCAAGCCCGATCAGCGCCGGGCTGCCCGCACCCAGCAGCACCAGGACGGCGCAGAACCCTGCGGACCACATCATCAGTGCGGCCGCGGGCAGGGCCGTCCGGCTCAGCCGCACCAGTGCCGGGGACAGCGGCAGCAGGGCGTCCAGCCCCGGTGTGATTGCGGTTTGCCGGGCCAGGGTGCCCAGCGCCGGAACCACCGCGCAGATGGTGAGCAGGATGATGACCAGCTGCAGCGGCGCGGGCTGCTGTCCGGCGGACAGCAGAACCGTGATGCAGAGCAGGAGCAGCAGTACGGGACGGCCCCAGGTCCCGGGGGTGCGCAGGAATGCGGTGGCATCCGCCCGCAGCAGTGCGCCGAACGGGGTGCGCGCTCCCCTGGCGTACCAGCGCCGCGCGCGGGAGGTCGTCCGGACCTTCGGCGTGCCGGCGAACGCCCGGCCAAGCTCGTTGGTGTCCATCAGATACAGCGCAGCACCGGCGTGCCCGGACACCCCGCCGCCCCGGATCAGCTCACGGCCCGGGATCGCACCTATCCGTGCGAACACCAGCGCCCACAGTCCAACGACGGCGGCCAACGCTGCGGCGGCCGGCCATAGCTCCCCGGCGGCGGCCAGCCGGGGAACGAAACTCAGCAGGACCAGCAGCACCAGCCCGCCGGCCGTACCCGCTGTTCCGCCCGGGAAACCGGTCCCCGCCGACTGCCGCAGGGCCGCCAGCAACAGTGCACAGACCGCCGCCAGCCCGAAGACGGCGGCACCGAGGAACTGGCCTTGCAATGGTGCCTGCAGGTCGCTGATGAAGCCGACCGGCAGATATAGCACCGCACCTCCGGCCCAGACCAGGCCTGCTCGGCGGAGCAGCGGTCCGGCCAGGAAGGGGCGACGGTCCACGGGCAGGCTCAGCCACCAGTACCCCTCGGCCGAGGCCACGGCCACCGGCCCGAGCTTCCGGGCACCGGCCAACACCGCAGCCAGGGCCGCGAACAGCAGGACGGTCGCCGCGGCGCCGTCGTGCAGGGCGGTCCAGTCCGCGGTGATAACAGTGCGGCGGCTGCCGGTTCCGGAACCCAGGGCCTTCGCGACCTCGTTCCGCATCGCCAGCACCAGTCCCCCGGCCAGAGCGCCAATGGTTCCGACTCCCAGCAAGGTGGCATAGGCGTCCAGCAGCACATCCCGGACGCGGACACTGCCCCGGCGGTGTTCCCGCGAGGCTGCACGAGTGTAGCGGGCCGGGTTGAACTCCGTCGCCCTCGGGGCGGCTTCGATGCGGGTCACGGGTTACCGGCCCGCGATCTCGGCCGCGGCCCGGGCCGGTTCGATCTCCTGCACCTGGTCATCGATCAGCAGGCAGCGTTCCGCGGTCGCCAGGAGCAACGCCGGATCGTGGGTCACAAGCAGAACCGTGCCGCCGTCGTCGGCGTATTGGCGGATCCGCTTCCCCACCCGTTCGCGCATCACCGGGTCCAGGCGCTGTTCCGGTTCGTCGAGGATCAGCAGGGAGGACGGCCGGATCAGGGCCGAGGCGAGCAGCAGCCGCCGCCTCTGGCCGGAGGAGACGGACTCCGGGACGGCGTCTGCGCGGTCCTGCAGGCCGAAAAAGTCCAGTTCCGCGTCGACGGCGGCGTCCGGGTCCGCGACCCCGTGCCCGCGGGCGACCAGCTGCAGATGTTCCCGCAGCGACAGGGAGGGGAAGAAGGCGTCCTCATCGAAGAGTGCGGCCACCT
The DNA here is from genome assembly GCF_024385485.1 of Arthrobacter sp. zg-Y1116. Classification (NCBI taxonomy): domain Bacteria; kingdom Bacillati; phylum Actinomycetota; class Actinomycetes; order Micrococcales; family Micrococcaceae; genus Arthrobacter; species Arthrobacter sp. zg-Y1116. Next base: position 957,499 of record NZ_JANFLR010000001.1, read on the forward strand.
GCCGGCGGAACGGGATGGCGTCCTCGTTGGCGGGCAGCCCGTGGACGCGCACCTCGCCGTCGAGCATCAGCTGTTTCCCGGCGATGGTGCGGGCGGCGGTGGACTTGCCCGCACCGTTGAAGCCCACGACGCCGAGGATCTCCCCCGCGTCCGCGTGCGCGGTGATGGCGCCGCAGACGGGTGCACCGGCGTAGCCCACCAGTAGGTTGGAAATCTCGAGCACGGCCCCCGCAGCAGTCATGCCGTCTAATCTAGCGGGCCCGGGGCGCCGTCTAGTGGAGCGACTTCAGGCCGATCACGCCGCCCACAATCATCGCCAGGAACACGATCTTCAGCAGGGACACGGATTCCGCGCCGGTGGCCATGGCGTAGATGACGGTCAGCGTGGCGCCGATGCCCACCCAGACGGCATACGAGGTGCCCAGCGGCAGTTCCCGCATGGCGTAGGCGAGCCCGGCCATGCTCGCCAGCAGGGCGGTAACGAAGATGGCCGAGGGCCAGAACCGGCTGAACCCCTGCGATTTGTCCAGCGCGGTGGCCCACACTGCTTCCAGGACGCCGGACAGCACCAGAACAATCCATGACATGAGAGTCTCCCTTGGGCCGTCTTGTCGCACACCGGGTACGGCACCCCTCGTCCGGGAGACCGTGTCGCGGCCTCCCTTCCACGGTCGCACGTCCGGTTTTCCGGGGCAACCCGGCTTCGCGGCGGGTGGGCCCGGGAATTTCCGGCCGGTTGGTAACCGGGAAGCGCAGACCGTCGACCATCCGGTCCGTTAGTGCCAGAGTTTTAGCCATGACTGATGAACAGTTTGAGCGCGATGACCTGGACATTGCCCTCTGGTGGCCGATGCTCACCTCCGAGTCCCGCGAGTGGCTGACCGCCAATAACGGTGACGCCGTAGAGCCGTGGGTGGTGGAGGAGATCTCCCGCAGCCGCGGCATGGCTTCGGACGGCAGCGGGGCCTATTACCTGCCGGATGCGGCCGTGGACTGGATTGAGGCCCGGGCAAACGGCGAAGTGCCGGGGCTATGACTTCCGGATGATCCAGCCGGGCACCGCAGCGGAGTCCGACGGCGGACCCGGCGCAACCGCCGTCGATTGGGCTTTCTTCACGTTCAGCGGCATCGGTGCAGCCTGGTTCGCCGTGCTGCTGCTGGAGGAAAGCCTGCAGCAGCGGCATATCTGGTTCCTGGTGGTGTTCTGGGCCGCGCTGGCGTACTTGGTGCTGCCGCGCCTGGACCGCGTCCTGACGCAGATTTTCATTCCCAACTACTTCATGGGCCGCACCCGCACCAATGCCGGCCTGTTCGGCGACGCCGTCAACCTGGCCTTCCTTGGCAGCGAGGCGCAGCTGCGGGGCGCCTTGGAAAAGGCCGGCTGGCACCTTGCGGACCCGGTGACCCTGGCCAGCAGCTGGCGCATTGTCTCCTCCACCCTGCTGCACCGCAGCTACATCCACGCCCCGGTGAGCCCCCTGCTCCTGTTCGACCGGCAGCAGGATTTTGCCTACGAGCAGGAAATGCACGGCAACCCGCGGCAGCGCCACCATGTCCGTTTCTGGCGCTGCCCCGAGGGCTGGATGCTCCCCGGCGGCATTGCCGCGGACTGGCTGGGTGCCGCGTCCTTTGACCGTGCCGTTGGTTTATCCCTGTTTACCCTGCAGGTCACGCACCGGGTCGGCGAGAACATCGACGCCGAACGGGACTACCTGATCAACTCCCTCCGGGAAGCCTCCCCCGCGGTGTCCGTGGAGGTCATCAAGAACTTCTCCACCGGATACCACTCCCGCAACGGCGGCGGGGACTCAATTGTCACCGACGGGGACCTGCCGGTGGCGGACCTGAGCAGGCTCCCGGAGACCGGCCCGGCCGTGCCCGTCGACACAGCTGCCGCCCCGGACCGGCCGCCGGCTGCGGTTATTTTCGGTGCCGTTCTGGTGTTCCTGCGCGGATTCGCCTCCCTGGCGGTGGCGGCGCCCTTCCTGGTCCACCTGACCGATATCTCCCCGGTGATCAACCTGCTGGGCACCCAGAGCCGCGGCGTTGCCGAGCTGGGCCGTGCCTATGCTCCCACCAGCGTCTCGCTCACCGTTTTCGCCGGGGTGGAGGTTGTGCTGGCAGTACTCATTCTGCGCGGCAGTAACCGGGCCCGGATCACCGCGATGTCCCTGAGCTCGGTCGCCATTGCCGTGCAGGTGGCCGCCGTGTCCGCCGGACCCGAGGCCGCGCTGCGGACCAACTTGTTCGGCTACGCCTTTGACGTCCTACTGATCCTCGCCCTGTCCGGCGATCAGGCTCGAATCTACGCCCACACCCGCCGTCGTCGTCCGGCCAGCGCGAGCTAATCCACCGACTCCAGCGCCCGCACCCGGGACCGGTAATGCAACGGCGATTCGCCCACGCTGCGCTTGAACGCTGTGCTGAAGGCGCTCTCGGAGGAGAAACCGAGGTCCAACGCCAATGACCGGATCCGGGTATCCCCGGACCTCAGTTCCCGCTGCGCCACGAGCATGCGCCAGTTGTTCAGGTACGCGCGGGGCGGAGTGCCGGCAACGTCCCGAAACCGCTCCGCGAAGGCGGTGCGGGACATGGCGGCTGCGTTCGCGAGTTCCGCCAGGCTCGGCGGCGGAGCCCCCGGGGCATGGATCAGGGCCAGGGCCGGGCGGAGCCGTTCATCGGCTATCAGCTTCAGCCATCCCTGCGGGAGTTCGGCATCGGTGATGAAGGACCGGAGTACGTCCAGCAGCAGGAGCTGCGCATATTGGCGGACCGCAAACCCGGAGCCGATCTGCTGCCGGGAAACTTCGTCGAAAAGACGCCGAATCAGCATGGGCAGGTGGGGTGCGGCGTCGGTGCCGGACCGGACGTGGGCCACGGGCGGAAGCGCCTGCAGCAGCAGGTCCCTGCCCACGGTATTTACCGCCACCCGGCCGCCAATGATGATGTCCTCGGTTCCGGGCTCGCCCTCCCCCGCCCGGACAAAGGTGCCGCTGGCGGGGGGATCGAGGCGGGCGGGCACTGCGTCTCCGCTGCCGCCGTGGAGCCGCAGCCAGGTGCGGCCGTTAAGTACGACGACGTCGCCCGCCTCCAAATGCAGTGGTTCTTCAAGGCCGTCGGTCGCCAGTTTCATGCTGCCCTGCACCACGGCAAAGAACTTCATGTCGTCGTCTATCCTTGCCTCCGTTTCCCAGCGGCCGTGCACGGCAATGCTGCCGGAAATGACGCCCCGGACTTGGATGAAATCAAGGACTTCGGATAAACGGTCGGAAACCATGTTTGTACTCTAGGGCAAGAAATGCGGACTTTTCCTTATTCCCAGTCCCGAATAGAGGAGACAGAGTGGAGGTATCTTCCACAACCCGGAAGAAACCGCTTTTTCAAGGAGTGCCATGAATGACAGCATGATTTCCCTCGTCACGGGAGCCAACAAAGGTATTGGGCGGCAGATTGCCGGCCAGCTGGCGGCGCTCGGCCACACCGTGGTGGTAGCCGCACGGAACGCCGACGCCGGTGAGCGGGCTGCCGCGGCCGTGCGCGCGGAGGGTGGAGACGCCGTCGCCGTCGTCCTCGATGTGACCGATCCGGCCTCGGTGGCGGCCGCTGCGGACGAGGTCAAACGCCGCTTCGGGCGGCTGGATGCCCTGATCAACAACGCCGGGATTGTGGCGACGCCGGGAGTCAGCTTTGCTGCCCAGCAGCCGGGCTCGGCGGACGTGAATGAAATCCGCTCCGTCTTCGAGACCAACTTCTTCGGGGTCATCTCCGTGACCGCCGCCTTCCTGCCGCTGCTGCGCCTCTCCGAGGCCCCTCGGATCGTCAACGTCTCCAGCGTGGCCGGATCCCTCGCCGCAGTATCCGATCCGGCCAATGCCGACCCGATCGCCGCCGGGTACGCCCCGTCCAAAACGGCCCTGACCTCCCTGACGCTGCAGTATGCGAAAGGGCTGGCGCCGGAGGGCATCCTGGTCAATGCGGTTTGCCCGGGCTTTGTTGCCACGGATCTGAACGGTTGGCGGGGAACACGCACCCCGGAGCAGGGTGCCAGGGCCGCCGTCCGGATGGCCACCATCCCGGCCAACGGACCCACCGGCACCTTCAGCGATGAGGACGGTCCCTTGCCTTGGTAGGACGAACCCGCGTCCGGACGGCTTAGCCCCGGCCTGCTCGCCAAAAAATGCGGCTATCCCCCCGATCCCTGCTCGGCTATTGTCTGCGTAGACCGGGGGGACACATGAAAACTCGATTTACCGCAGCGATGGGCATTGCCGCAGCCGGCGTCCTATTCACCGGCATGCTTGCGGGCTGCGGAACCACCGACGCGGAAAGCAACGAGGCGCTGGCCCGCGCCGAGGCCAGCGCCCGTCCCACCCCGGAACCCACAATGACCCTGCGGCCCTGCCCGGGCGGCGAAAGTCTGCGGATCGACCCGGCCGGGGGCTACGTGAGCATCGCACCCGGTTGCTTCGACCAGGCGGTGGCGGAAGCCATCGCCGAGTTCCCGGAGCCGCTGCCGGCCGGGATCGAATGGCGGATCGAACTCAGAAATTTCAGCGACCCCTCGTCCGGAACCCAGCAGGGAGGGATCAGCATCCAGGACGGAGTCCAGGACACCACGGTCGCCGGCTACTGGCTCTGCGCGTGGATGGATTCCTACCTTCAGGCCCTCGACAGCGGAGACGCGGCGGGCCAGGACCACAGCATGGAGTACCTAGCCAAGTACACCTCCCTGCCCTCAACGCAGGAGTTCATGGTCAACCCCGAAGTCTTTGATGCCTCCGTGATTGCCCCTGCACAGGCCGGAGATCCCGCTCAGCTGCGGGAGTATTTCAAGGGCAGCTGCTCGTCCTTCCGCAGGTCCGCGGAGTCCTCCCGCTAGCATGGCCCGATGACTACCCCTCCCCTGACCGGCCGCACCGCCGTCGTCACCGGCGTGAGCCGCCGCCGGGGCATTGGCTTCGCCGTTGCCGCACGCCTGGCCGATATGGGTGCCAGCCTGTACCTGCAGCACTTCGCGCCGCACGACGACGAACAGCCGTGGGGTGCCGAGGACATCGACGAAGTGATGGACCTGCTGCGGGCACGGCTGCAGCCCGGCGCCCGGCTTGCCCACGGTGAACACGATTTCGCTGCACCCGAGGCGCCCGATTCCCTGATCCGCGACGCCGCGGCAGCCCTGGGTCACCTGGACATTCTGATCTGCAACCATGCCCGCAGCGGGGGCGACGGTCGGCTGCAGGCACTGGACGCCGCCATGCTGGACACGCACTGGGCCGTCAATGCCCGCTCCGTGCTGCTCGCCACCGCCCGCTTCGCCGACCAGCACGACGGACGGACGGGCGGGCGGGTCATCTGGTTCACCAGTGGACAGCTGCTGGGGACGATGCCAGATGAAATTGCCTATTGCACCTCGAAGGCCGCCCTCGCCGGCATCACTCCATCAGTCTCGGCTGACCTCGCCGACCGCGGGATCCTGCTTAACACCGTCAATCCGGGGCCGGTCAACACCGGTTACCTGGATCCGGCGACGGCGGACCGTCCGCTGGAAGTCCTCGACGACGTCGGGTCCCGGTTCCCCGGCGGCCACATCGGCGCCCCCGATGATCCGGCCCGGCTGATCGCCTGGCTGGTGTCCGACGAGGGCCGCTGGGTGGTCGGGCAGACGATCAGCACCGAGGGCGGTTTCCGGCGGGGCTGAACCGTTTAAGGCTCCGGTCATCTTCGCCCTCGGCGTAGGCGAAAGCCTCATCCGCGTCGGCAAAGGTCCCGCCCAGGGTTACTTGCTACAACGCTCGGAGAGCCAAGCGTCATACATCTCCGGGTACGCCTTCGCGATCAGGGGCTTAACCCGCGCTTCAAAATCGGGGTCCGAAGGCCAAGTACCGGCCCGCGTGTTGCGATTGGTGAACTGTGGCTTGGGGTTCCCGGAGGAGTCGAACTTGATCAGGTCTTTGTCGCTGTCGTCCGGGTCGCAACTCGCAGAGAGGAACGGGGACAGGTCCTCGAAGATGACCACCTTTCCACGCGCCGGTCGGTCGTCGGCAAACGCACGGTCAAGCTGGTCCATCTTCTCTTGGGCCCTCGCCTTGGCGTCCGCATCCTCGATCTTGGACAGGTATCCCTGCGCCTGAAGCTGGTTGGTGCGGAAGTGGGACTCCCACTGAGCTGTCACCGCGGCCGTGAGGGCGGTGGCCTCCGGGGTATTCATCGCCGGGTCTTTCCAGAACTCATCGAACTCGTCGCCGTGGGGATCGTCCACCTCGCCGGACACCATCGGGAGCAGCGAGTCGACCATGGAGTCCACCTTGTCTGCCCAATCACGGTCCTGATACCCGTCTCCACCCCTCGCGATGAAGACTCCTACCGCCACTACGGCCATAACCAGCAGGAAAGCGGTCACTGCAATGGCCGTCTTTCCAACCGGTCCGAGTGACGCCTTCTTGGGCGGACTGGGCATGGGGTACTGCGTATAGCTCATTGGTGCCTTTCGAATGGGTCCATACGGGGCAGTCTGCCAGCCGCACTGCCGTTAACGCGGGACGACGGCGGCACCTAAGGCGCCGCCGTCGTCGTACGTTGGGAACCGGTTACGCCTGCTGGCGGGCCGGCAGCAGGGGCGCGAAGAACCCGGCGAGCTCCGCCGTGGCCGTCAGCGGCAGCACGTTGGCCACGTACTGGTCCGGGCGGACCACCACCACGGCGCCGTTGCGGGAAATGCCGCGCGCCTCGAAGATGTCGGCGGTCGGGTCCGTGCCGTAGACCTTCGCCAGGTCATCGAGCTGGAACGGTCCGACCTGCGGCTTGAACACCGCCGGCACGGCGCCGAGATCGATGCCCGTGTGGTCCTGCTGGTAAATCACCTTGACGTCGAACCAGGCATCCCGGTCCGCCCCTTCCGGCGTGGCCGCCAGCGGGGAGTCCGGCGCGGTGCCCAGCCATTCGGCCAGCTCGGTGACCGGCGAGGGGGAGCCGGCGGCCGCGGCGTCGGCGAAGACGTAGATCCGCCACTTGCCGTCCGCCCGCGCCTGGTGGCCCAGCTGCACCGGGTTGGTGTCGCAGACCCGCAGCACGGGTGCGGACTTGAAGCGCTTGCCGAGGGGGAAGCCGGCGGCCAGGTCCTGGTGCTTCGGCTCTGCAATGAGCATGGAGGGGGTGTATTCGGTCATGAACCCGGCCGGGAACTCGGCGGTGCGGACGTAGAAGTCCTCCAGATCCGAGGGGTTCTCGAACTCTTCAGGTTTCTTCGCCATGAGCGTGGACCACTCTTTGTCGAAGTCGATGAGGTTCTTCGCCACCACCTGGCGTTCGGCCGAGTAGGTGGAGAGCAGGGTTTCGGGGCTGCGGCCTTCCAGCACGTGGCCGAGTTTCCAGCCCAGGTTGAAGCCGTCCTGCATGGAGACGTTCATGCCCTGGCCGGCCTTAGCGCTGTGCGTGTGGCAGGCGTCGCCGGTGATGAAGACGCGCGGGGTGCGGGTGCCGAGGTCCTCGGGCCGGACGTCGTCGAACCGGTCGGTGAGCCGGTGGCCCACTTCGTACACGCTGTGCCAGGCGACGTTGCGGACGTCGAGCGTGTAGGGTGCCATGATGCCGTTGGCCTTGGCGATGATCTGGTCAACGGAGGTCTTCCGGACGGCGCCGTTGTCTCCTTCGGGCACAACGCCGAGGTCCACGTACATGCGGAACAGGTGGCCGCCCTCGCGCGGGATGAGCAGGATGCTGCCGCCGTTGGAGGACTGGATGGCGCACTTGGTGCGGATATCGGGGAAGTCGGTGTTGGCCAGCACGTCCATCACGCCCCAGGCGTGGTTCGCCTTGTCTCCGGCCATGGTGCAGCCGATGGCGTCGCGGACCTTGCTGCGGGCGCCGTCGGAGCCCACCACGTACTTGGCTTTAACCGTGCGTTCGGTGCCTTCGTCCGGGCCGGCCGTGGACAGGAGGGTGACGGTGACCGGGTACTCGGCGTCGTCGTCGACCGTCAGGCTGCGGAACTCGAACCCGTAGTCGGGCCGCATGCGGGTGGGTGAGTTGGCCATGAACCGGGCGAAGTAGTCCAGCACGCGGGCCTGGTTGACGATCAGGTGCGGGAATTCGCTGATTCCGGCGGGGTCGTCCAAGGCGCGGCCGGAGCGGACGATGTTTTCCGGGTTTTCCGGGTCCGGGCGCCAGAAGCACATCTCCGTGATGCGGTAGGCCTCGGCGGTAATTTCCTCGGCGAAGCCGAAGGCCTGGAAGGTTTCCACGCTGCGGGCCTGGATGCCGTCCGCCTGGCCGATGGCGAGGCGGCTGTCCCGGCGCTCCACGATTCGGGTGGTTACGCCGGAGAACTGCGAGAGCTGTGCGGCGGTGACCATCCCGGCGGGACCGGAGCCGACGATCAGCACGTCCACTTTGTCGGGCAGGTCTGCGGGGCGGTCGACGCCGGTGCCGGCGGCGGGCTGGATGCGGGGGTCACCGGATACGTAGCCGTGGTGGTGGAACTGCACGGGGGTCCTCACTTCGTTGTGCCGTTGGTGCCGCCGATCGTGTTCGTTATTTGAACAGAACGTTCGATAGTCGAACCGCCGGGGTGTAGTCACCGTACCGGAGACATGACGTGGGTCACAAGCAGGACGGCGCCGTGTGTCTTTCCGGTATCACTCCCCCTCGGCCTGCCGGAGCCGGGGAGCGGCATTGCCGCCGGCCGCGGTACTTTGTTCCCAGCCGTTCCCCGTCCGTCCACCGCCACCAGGGAAGAGTTCATGTCTGTTACATGCGCAGTGCTCGACGATTACCAGAAAGCCGCCACCCGGTTCGCCGACTGGGCTTCCCTGGAGGGCCAGGTTGAGCTGACCGTCTTCTCCGACCACCTGGCCGACGAGGACGACGTAGCCGCGCGCCTGGCCGGGTTCGACGTCGTCGTCATCATGCGCGAGCGCACCCCTTTTCCCGCGAGCCTGCTCGCCCGGTTGCCCCGCCTGAAACTGCTGGTGACCACCGGGGCGCGCAACGCCTCGATCGATCTGGCCGCGGCCCGGGAGCGGGGTGTGACTGTCTGCGGGACGGCCAGCAATTCGACCCCGCCCGTTGAGCTGACCTGGGCGCTGATCCTGGGGCTGTCCCGGCACCTGGTCCCGGAGGCAACCGCACTCCGGGACCGCGGACCCTGGCAGCAGACCATCGGCACCGACCTGCACGGCGCCACGCTCGGCCTGCTGGGGTTGGGGAAGATCGGGGTACAGGTGGCGCGGGTAGGCGCTGCGTTCGGGATGGAGGTCCTCGCCTGGAGCCAGAATCTCACCGCCGAACGTGCCGAAGCCGCCGGAGCCCGACTCGCTCCCTCCAAGGAAGCGCTGCTGGCGGCGTCCGATGTCGTTTCCATCCATCTGGTGCTGAGCGACCGGACGCGCGGGCTACTCGGGGCCGGAGAACTGGCGCTGATGAAGCCGGGCGCTTTCCTGATCAATACATCCCGGGCGGGGATAGTCGACCAGCCCGCCTTGCTCCATGCGTTGCGGCAGCAGACGATTGCCGGCGCCGGGCTGGACGTGTTTGCCGAAGAACCGCTGCCCGCAGATTCCCCGTTCCGGGAGCTGCCCAACGTCCTGGCAACCCCGCACCTCGGCTACGTCACCGAGCGGAACTACCGCACGTTCTTTCCGCAGGTGGTGGAGGATATCTCGGCGTTCCTGGCCGGCACCCCGATCCGGGAACTCTAGGCGCCGGCCGGTCTTCTAGGCGGGGCCGCGGACTTCTATTCTTTGTGCCATGCCGCATCTGCCGCGCCCGCCGCATGCCCGCATCTCGGATGAAACGCACCGGGTCACCACCTTCGAGTTGCTGTACCGCGAGGTCCGGCACCGGGTGCGGGGTGCGCAGGCGGCCGGGCCCGAAGGGTGAGCTTTCGCCGCATTCCGGACGCCGGGCCCATCCCCTCGGAGAGGCCAATCCGCTATTCTTTGGACGTCGGCCGCCGCTCAGAGCCCGGCCCCCGCAGGACCTGCCGGATGGCGCAACAAGCCGTTGCAGAGAGGTCGCCGATCATGGCCAGTATCGAGGTTCAGCACCCGAGCGTTACGGAACGCGTGGCAGCAGGCAAGGACCGCCGGGAGACAATACCCGTCTCCGTCCATCAGGGCTGGGTTCCCGCACCCGACCGCCCGGACCCCGTCGCGCTCATCGAAGAGCAGAACCTCACCCGCGATCCGGACCTCGTGCCGGTGCGCCACGGCCGGATGCTTGACTCGCCGTTGACCTTCTACCGCGGTGCGGCCAAGATCATGGCTGCCGACCTTAAGGACACGCCTCGATCGGGGCTGACCGCCCAGTTGTGCGGCGACGCCCATTTGTCCAATTTCGGCGTATTCGCCTCCCCCGAGCGGATCCTGATGTTCGACCTGAATGACTTCGACGAAACGCTTCCGGGACCATTCGAGTACGACGTGCTGCGGATGACCGCGAGTTTCACCATTGCGGCCAGGAACAACTCCTTCTCCAACGAAGACGCGCGCTCGGCAACCCTCGCCGCGGTTCGGGCTTACCGCGAAGCGATGCGTGAGTTCGCACAAATGGGAACCATGGACATCTGGTACGCGCGTCTGACGGAGCAGGATATTTTGTCGACGATCCAGCTGGGGGCGGACACCGGCAAGGGCAAGGCGGCGAAAAAGGCGGCGAAGCAGATCGGAAAGACGGCGGAGAAAACCGCCCGGAAGGCACGCTCCCGGGACAGCCTGCAGGCACTCGCGAAGCTGGCTGAGCTCGTGGACGGGAAGTACCGAATCGTCAGCCAGCCGCCGATCGTCATCCCCCTCAGGGAGTTCGGTGATTCATACGGTTTATCCGCGGACCAGATGTGGGAGGAATCCCGCGAGCAGCTCCGGTCCTACCGGGCCACTCTGCAGGACGACAGGCGCCACCTCCTCGAGCGCTTCGAAATCGTCGACATCGCCCGCAAGGTGGTGGGTGTGGGCAGCGTCGGCACCCGGGGCTTTATCGCGTTGCTTCAGGGCCGCGATTCAGACGACCCGCTGTTCCTGCAGGTCAAGGAAGCAACACGGTCAGTCCTTGAGGACCACCTGCCCAAAAGCAGATACCGCCAGCCGGGACAGCGCGTAGTGCAGGGCCAGCGAAGGATGCAGGCCGCCAGCGACATTTTCCTGGGCTGGACCAAGGGCGTGCAGGAAAACCGGTACCTGTACTGGCGCCAGCTGCGGGATATGAAGGGCTCAGTGGTCGTGGAAACGATGAAACCCCGCGGGATGGAGTTTTACGCCCGCACCTGCGGCTGGACACTGGCCCGGGCCCACGCCAGATCGGGAGACCCGGTCGCGATCGCGGCCTATCTTGGCAAGAGCGAGAAGTTCGATAAGTCGATCACCGACTTCTGCGAGCGGTACGCAGATCAAAACGAGCAGGACTACCAGACCTTCGCGGACGCGGTACGTTCCGGGCGCCTGCCCGCGGTCGAAGGGGTCTAGGAGCGGCTGCCGCTGGGGAAAAACCCTGCCGGCAGCAAACCTACCCCGCCACGTACGCCGCCAGATGCTGGCCGGTCAGCGTAGACGCGTCCGCCACCAGATCCGCCGGGGTCCCCTCGAACACGATGCTCCCGCCGTCCCGCCCGGCACCGGGACCCAGATCGATAATCCAGTCCGCATGCGCCATCACCGCCTGGTGGTGCTCGATCACGATCACGGACTTCCCGGCATTCACCAGCCGGTCCAGCAGGGCCAGCAGTTGCTCGACGTCGGCCAGGTGCAGCCCGGTGGTCGGCTCGTCCAGTACAAAGACGCCTTCCTTGCCGCCCATATGCGTGGCCAGCTTCAGCCGCTGCCGCTCGCCGCCGGAAAGCGTGGTCAGCGGCTGCCCCAGCTGCAGGTACCCGAGCCCGACGTCGGCCAGCTGGCTCAGGATCTTATGTGCGGCCGGGGTGCGGGCTTCGCCGTCGCCGAAGAACTCCTGCGCCTCGGCCACTGACAGGGCCAGCACCTCGGCAATATCCTTCCCGCCCAGCGTGTATTCCAGCACCGACGCCTGGAAGCGGCGGCCTTCGCAGTCCTCGCACACCGATTCCACCGTGGCCATCACGCCCAGCTCGGTGTAGATCACGCCGGCGCCGTTGCAGGACGGGCACGCCCCTTCGGAATTGGAGGAAAACAGGGCAGGCTTCACCCCGTTGACCTTCGCGAACGCCTTGCGGATCGGTTCCAGCAGACCGGTGTACGTGGCCGGGTTGCTGCGCCGGGAGCCGCGGATGGCACCCTGGTCCACCGTCACCACGCCGTCCCGCCCGGATACCGACCCGGTGATCAGCGAGCTCTTGCCGGAGCCGGCCACCCCGGTGAGGACCACCAGCACGCCCAGCGGAATGTCGACGTCGACGTCGCGCAGGTTGTTGGTGGCGGCACCGCGCACTTCCAGGGACGACGACGCCGGCCGCACCGAGTCCTTGAGCCGCGCCCGGTCCCCGAGGTGGCGGCCGGTCAGGGTGCCGCTCTGCCGCAGTTCCTCCAGCGGTCCCTCGAAGGTCACCGTGCCGCCTTCGGTGCCGGCGCCCGGCCCCAGGTCCACCACGTGGTCCGCAATCGCAATGGTTTCCGGTTTATGTTCCACCACCAGCACCGTGTTGCCCTTGTCCCGCAGCTGCAGCAGCAGCTGGTTCATCCGGGCAATGTCGTGCGGGTGCAGGCCGATGGTCGGTTCGTCGAAGACATAGGTGACGTCGGTCAGCGAGGAGCCCAGGTGGCGGATCATCTTGGTCCGCTGAGACTCCCCGCCGGAGAGGGTGCCCGAGGGGCGGTCCAGGGAGAGGTAGCCCAGCCCGATTTCGGCGAAGGCGTCCAGCAGGTGCTGCAGTCCGGCCAGCAGCGGCGCCACCGAGGGTTCCTTCAGGCCGCGCACCCACCCGGCGAGGTCGCTGATCTGCATGGCGCAGACATCGGCGATGTTGAGGCCGCCGATCTTCGAGGACCGTGCCTCCGGGCTGATCCGGGTGCCGTCGCATTCGGGACAGGTGCTGAAGGTGATGGCCCGTTCCACGAAGGCGCGGATGTGCGGCTGCATCGCTTCGGGATCCTTGGACAGCATGGACTTGGAGATCTTGGGGATCAGCCCTTCATAGGTGAGGTTGATGCCCTCCACCTTGATCTTGGTGGGCTCCTTGTACAGCAGGTCATGCAGCTCGCGCTTGTTGAACTTTGCAATCGGCTTGTCCATGTTGAAGAACCCGGAGCCGGCGTAGATCCGCCCGAACCAGCCCTCCATGCTGTAGCCCGGCACCGTGATGGCGCCTTCGGACAGTGATTTCGCGCCGTCGAACAGTGCCGTGAGGTCGAAGTCGGTGACCGCTCCCGTCCCCTCGCAGCGCGGGCACATGCCGCCGAGCCGGTTGAACACCGCCTTTTCCGCCCGGGTCTTACCGTCGCCCCGCTCCACCGTGATGGCGCCGGATGCCTTCACGGACGGGACATTGAAGGAATACGCGTTGGGCGGGCCGATGTTCGGCTGACCCAGCCGGCTGAACAGGATCCGCAGCATCGCGTTGGCGTCCGTGGCGGTGCCTACCGTAGAGCGCGGATTCGAACCCATCCGTTCCTGGTCGACAATGATCGCAGTGGTCAGTCCCTCCAGCAGGTCCACTTCCGGCCGGGCCAGGGAGGGCATAAAGCCCTGCACAAAGGCACTGTAAGTCTCGTTGATCAGCCGCTGGGATTCGGCGGCCACGGTGCCGAACACCAGCGAGCTCTTGCCGGAGCCGGACACCCCGGTGAACACCGTTAGCCGCCGCTTGGGAATCTCGATGCTGATATCCCGCAGGTTGTTCACCCGTGCACCCTGCACCCGGATCACGTCATGGCTGTCCGCGGCGTGCGGCGCAGCCCCGGTGCCCGTGCTCGTCGTAGTGTCCGTGCTCATTGCCGCTCCATCCGCCCAGGCCGGTACCCGGGCCTCATTGTCCCGTGCCTTCACCGACGGTCCGATTCTGCCCGGTCGCTTCCGGCGCGGCAACGGCTGACGGGAACGACGACGGCGGGTCCCGGCAGGCGCGGCTTTTCCGCACGCGCGGAAGGCCTGGCCGATCCTGCACATCGGCGCCTGAGCTACACTCGGGCGCATGCCCGCATACGCTGCACCCCCTCCCCAGGCGCCGCTGGCCTTGGCAATGATCGTGTGGGCCATCTGCGGGGTACCGGCCCTAATCGGGGCGGTCCTGGCTGCAGCTTCCCTCCAGTCCGCCCTCGCCGGGACGGGCTCCACCTGGGACCAGGCTCTGCGCTTCCTGCCCTTTCTTCTCACGTTTTTCGGGGCGGTAGCTGCCTATATCGTGTTGCGGCGTGCCACCTCTGCGGGCCAGGCCTGGCTATGTTCAACACTCACCGGGATGCTGCTCCTTGTGGGTGCGCTTCCCGTTACGCTGAGCCTCGGCGGGGCGTTGGTGAGCGAGTGGTGCGAGGGCGCCCCGGGCGGCCGGGGGTATAGCCCGTCCGGAGCAGCGGAGGAAGTTCCCTGGCTGTGCCGGTAAGCAGAAGGAAGGTTCACGATGGCAAAGCTTGATCTCCGGGTGCGGCTGGTGGGCAAGGTGCTGGGCAGGGTGTCGGTGGCGCACAAGAGCGAGGAACAGATCCTCGCTGACCAGCAGCGCACCATCAAGCACAACCCGGTTCTGGACTGGGTGCTGGGCGGCGTCGCATCCGGCGTAAAGCTGAAGGACGACACCGCCGCGGGTGCGGAGGGCCGGATCCCCGTCCGGGTGTACCGGCCGAAGGACGCCGACGGAACGTTGCCGCTGGTGGTCCTGATCCACGGCGGCGGCTGGACCGTCGGCAACCTGGATATTTATGACTCGCTGGCCAGCACCATCGCCCGGGACGCACGCGCCGTCGTCGTTTCCCTCGAGTACCGGCTGGCGCCGACGCATCCCTGGCCCGCCGCCGCCGAGGACTGCTATGCGGCGCTGCTTGAGGTGGCCGCCCGTGCCGATGAATGGGAGGCCGACGCCGGCCGGCTCGCCGTGGTGGGCGACAGTGCCGGAGGCAACCTGGCGGCGGTACTGACGCTGATGTGCCGGGACCGGTCCGGTCCCGCCATCGCGTTCCAGGGGCTGATCTACCCCGCCACCGATATGACCTTGGGCAGCCCGTCAATCGAGGAAAACGCCAACGCACCCATCCTCACCAAGAAAGACATCCTCCGCTACGGCAGCCTCTATGTCCCTGACCTGAAAGACCGCAGCAACCCGTACGCCTCACCCCTGCTCGCACTGGACCACACCGGGCTGCCGCCGGGACTGATCCAGGTAGCCGAACACGACCCCATCCGCGACGACGGGCTGCGCTACGCCGAAGTGCTGCGCAAGGCGGGCGTTCCCGTCCGCGTCACCACCTATGTCGGGATGCCGCACGGCTACCTGGCCTTCCCGCGGCTGTGCCGCAGCGCCCCGCAGGCGCTGGCGGAACTGTGCGCTGAACTGCGACGGCAACTCGCACCGGCAAGGGTCCGGTAACTTCCCGCACGCACCGCTGCCGGGTCCGGCTTGAGGATGACGGGGTACCCTCGCGGCATGGGGAACTCTTCCGCAAGATTGAAACCGCTGCTTCTACCCGCCGCCGTCGCCGCCCTCTGGCTGATTTCCGGCTGGGCCTTCGAAGCGCTGCTGACCGCAGGGAACGGCCGGATACCGATCCATCTGGCTTCACTGGTCTCCCCGGACACTATGCCGGTCCGCATCAAATCTCTCCTAGACGGTTCCGGCCTGGTGCTGGTGGCCGGGTTAACAGCCCTGGCCGTGGCCGCGTTCACCTTGGTGCTCCTGCCCGATAGCAGGAAGACCGGTACCCGGGGCGCGCTCTTCCTGGCCAACTGGATGAGCGTGACGCTGGCGGCCGTGGCCGGTTCAGCGGTGCTGGCCGTGGCTTCGGTCCTAGCCCAATGGCCCCTGGGCCGGGCACAGTGGATTTTTGACCTGCTTGGGCCCTCGCTGCTCACCGGAGCGTATTGGGGGGTTGCCTGGGGCTGGGTGCCGGCCCTCGTGGCCACCTTCCTTTCCGCCCCCGCTTCCGACGGGGCGGGTTCCCATCTGCCGGAGAAACGTCACGCAGCCCGGGTTCCGGAGGAACCCGCCCTCACCGCCCGGGTTCGGCAGCGTGGCTGGGCCTTGGGGGCATTCGCCCTTTTCTCCGCAGCCGTGATGGTTGCGCTTCCGCTCACCGCCCGCGACCCCTCGCAGCCGGCCCCGGAACCTGCCGCGACGCCCACTCCGGAGCCAACGGTTTACGGTGCCGCCCCGGTGGGTGCCGCCCTCTCCGAGCCAGATCCGCTGTGGTGCACCGGTGAAGAAGTCGAGTCCTCGATCGGCGGGTGGGATGCGGCCACGGGCCACCGGGCAGCGCAGATCACCGTGCGAAACACGGGAACACGGTCCTGCACGGTGCAGGGCTACCCGGATCTGGACTTCGAGAGCAGCGATGGCTGGGTCATGGGCATCACCGCGGTGCACGGCGGCTCCCATATGACCGAGGATCCTCCGGTGGAGCCGGTGACGCTGGCCCCGGGCGAGGAAGCAGCGGCCTCGATCGGCTGGCGCGGTACGGCCGGCGCGGGCATGGTCCGGGTAGGCACTTTGCTGGTGGCGCCCTACTCCGGGACCCAGCGGCAGGAACTGGAGGCGGACATCGATCTGGCGGAACCCGGCTATCTGACGGTCACAGCTTGGGCGCCCGCAGGCTAGGCCTTCCCTGCGGCCATGACCCCCGCCTTCGACCGTGAAGACATGATCGACCCGACGGACAGCCAGGACATCACCGCCGCCGCGGATAGCGCGGATCCGATGGACAGCACCGACCCAAACGATCCGATCGAACCGATCGAACACGCCGATCCCACACTGCCGATCGACAGCACCGAGTTCTTCGACCCGATGGACAGCACCGACCCGGATGACCACAACGACAACACCGAACGTTCCACGTCTGCTCCTCTTCTCTTCAGCGCACCTTCTTTTCAGGGCACCGCTGATGGTGCACCAATGCCCGCACCCTAGCCGCCGCGGCCCCCTAATACGCGAGTACCGCAAGCCGGAAAAAGAAGTGTCAACAAATCCTTGACGTTTCGATGGCGTCAAGCTTTGATTGACACCATGAGAACTTTCCGCATCTTCACCGCCGTTTACGCCGCAGTGATGTTCCTGGTTGGTGTTGCTCTGTTTGCCATCTGGTTGCTGCTTGACCTGCATGGTTTCCCCAAGGGCCTCTGCCAGGGCGGTGGCTTCGCTCTGATCGCGCTCAGCGTGTACCTTGCCGTCACGCAGGTCCGGCGGGGAAACACGGACAGCAGCGGCACCGAATACTGGCTGCCCAGCCGAGATGCCGGGGAACAGCCGTGACCCGCGGCCCGGTCACCGATCTGCAGGAACAGATCGGCGCACTGATCCTCGGCGACTACGACGACGCCGGGACCCTCACCGAGGAGGACCACCTCGCCCTGGTGGCTAGGGCGGGAGCCGCCGAGCAGGCCAGCCAGCAGCTGCAGCACCGTGCCGTCGCGGCGGCCCGGAGCGCGGGAGTCAGCTGGGCCGCATTGGGCCGTGAGCTGGGGATGACCCGGCAGGCGGTGCAACAGCGTTTCGGTGCCCGCCCGGCGGAACAGGCCCCCGGTTCCCGCGAGCGCTGGCTCGGCCCGGTCACGGCCTTCGATGAAATGCCCGAGCTGGAACTGGCCGGGCGGCTCGGCTGGCGCACCATCGGCGTCGACATGCTCCGGCACCGGATGCTGCAGACGGACACCCAGTGGGAACACCGCCGCGTCCTCTGGACCCGGCCGTCCTCCCACTACGAAACGGACGGCTGGCAGGTGGGGAGCCGGTCCTTCCCGTGGCTCTACCTCGTGCGGGACCTGCATCGGGCGCCCGAAACGAAGTAAGACACCCGGGCGCCCGAACCTACTCCAAAGTGACCCCGCTCAACCGGGCCACAGCCTCGGGGTCCCGGTGGTCGAAGAACATGGACTTCCCGGTGTCCAGGTCGGCAATCGCGGCCATTTCCTGGGGGCTGAGCTCGAAGTCGAACACGTCGAAGTTTTCCGCCATCCGGTCCGGCCGGACCGATTTCGGGATCACCACTATCCCGCGTTGGATCAGCCAGCGGAGCACTACCTGGGGAATGGACTTCCCATGCGCCTCGCCGACGGCCGAGAGAGTGGGATCGGAGAAGAGGTTGTTCTTCCCCTCGGCGAACGGTGCCCAGGACTCGTGCCGGATGCCGCGGTCGCTCATCAGCTGGTTTTCGACCGCCCGCTGGTAGAACGGGTTGGTTTCAATCTGGTTCACCGCCGGAACCACGTCGTGGTGAATGACCAGGTCCACCAGCCGGTCAGGGGCGAAGTTCGAGACCCCGATGGCCCGCGCCGCGCCGTCGCTGTAGAGCTGTTCCATCACCCGCCACTCGCCGTAGACGTCGCCGAACGGCTGGTGGATCAGGTACAGGTCCACGTACTCCGTACCCAGGTTCTGCAGCGAGGCCTCGAAGGCGCGCGTGGTGGTGGCCTCACCGTTGTCCTGGATCCAGAGCTTAGTGGTGATGAACAGTTCGTTGCGTGCCAGGCCGCTCTTCTGCACGGCACGCCCCACGGCGGCCTCGTTTTGGTAGGCCGCGGCGGTGTCCAGCGAGCGGTATCCCGCGGCCAGCGCGTTGGTCACGGCCTCTTCGGTCTCGTCCGGCGGGACCTGGTACACGCCGAAGCCCAGGATCGGCATTTCGACGCCGTTGTTCAGGGTCACGTTTTCCATCGGCTTTCCTCTCGTTGGTCATCCGAAATCAGGGCCGGGTACCGTATTCCTCGTCGGTGACGAGGTCGCCCCAGTCGGACTCCGCGCCGTCGTCGAGCGGGGCCTCCCACATGGCCAGGTGGGTCATGAGGTTGTCCGGGGCGGCGCCGTGCCAGTGCCACTCCCCCGGCGGGGTGTAGACGGTGTCTCCGGGGCGCATCGTCAGGATGTCCCCGCCCCGGGACTGAATCAGGCCGTAGCCTTCGGTGACGTGCAGGGTCTGCCCAACGGCGTGGACGTGCCAGGCGGTGCGGGCGCCGGGAGCAAAGTGCACGGCGTTGACACGCATCCGGGACGGTGCCGGCTGCGGTGCCGCAATGACTTCGAACCAAACGTCGCCGGTGAACATGTGTGCCGGTCCCTTGGTGCTGGGTCTGCGCGGTTCCAGTTGCATGGGGGCTCCCTGGGCGAACGGGTTCGGCGGGGTGTACGGGTGGCCGCGGATGCTGCGGTCATTCGGCCGCCATGGGCCTTTCGAGATTACAAGCTGTGACCGGCAGGCGGGAGGCTCTCCGCACCGTTTCTACGCCGGACGGCCAATTTGGTGCCGGCAGTTCCGCGCCGGCACCAGCCCTTCTGATCAGCGGCCTTAGACTGCTGCCGCCGACGCCCGGCGCTCCTCGTCGCTGCGCAGGATGCAGAATTCGTTGCCCTCCGGATCGGCGAGCACCACCCACCCGGTGCCGTCCGCGTTGCGCCGGTCGTCCACTTCGCGGGCGCCCAGCCCCAGGAGTCGCTCGAGTTCCTGGTCGCGGGTACCTTCGGCGGGCTTCAAGTCCAGATGGACGCGGTTCTTGATCTGCTTGGCGTCCGGAACCTCGATGAACAGCAGCCGCTGGGTGCCGTCCTGCGAGAAGATCATGCATTCCTCCTCGCCGGGCCGGTTCGGGTCCTCCGGGTCTTCCCGGAAGCCGAGGATCCGCCGCCAGAACACGGACTGCCCGTAGGCGTCGAGGCTGTCGAAGGAGGTGTGGGAGATCAGGGATGCCATGAGGAGGAGCCTAAAGGGTTTCCTGCGGATATGACACTGCCCACAACGGGGCCACTCCGTCGGGTATTGCCCGATTCCGCCGCCGTACGATCGAAAAAGGGCCCCGCCCCACCCCAGCGCCGAACGTGCCGTGGAAACCGGCAATCCAACCAGGAGGATCCAACCGTGAGCGAACGACTCAAAGACAAAGTAGCCCTGATTACCGGCGCAGCCAGCGGTATGGGCGCTTCCCATGCGCGCGCTTTCGTGCGTGAAGGCGCCAAGGTGATGATCGCCGACATCAACGACGACGCCGGTGCCGCCCTGGCCGCGGAACTGGGCGACGCCGCCCGCTACGTGCATCTGAATGTCACCAGCGCCGAGGACTGGGCGGCCGCCGTGGCAGCCACGCTGGACACCTTCGGCGGGCTCAACATCCTGGTGAACAACGCCGGCATCCTCGACGGCGGCCCGCTCGGCCAATACCCGGCGGAGCGCTGGCAGCGGGCACTGGACATCAACCTGACCGGACCCTTCCTCGGCATGTCCGCAGCAGTCGAGGCGCTCAAGGCGTCCGCGCCGTCGTCGGTCATCAACATTTCCTCCACCGCCGGGCTGGAGGGCATTGCCGGAATGCACGGCTACACGGCGTCGAAGTTCGGCCTGCGCGGACTGACGAAGTCCACCGCACTGGAACTCGCCGCGTCCCACGTGCGGGTCAACTCGGTGCACCCCGGGTCCATCCAGACCCCGATGACCGCCGTGATGGGCAGGCAGAAGCCGATCGACTTCACCGAAACCACCCTCACCCGGCCGGCGGCTCCGGAAGAGGTCACCAGTGTGGTCGTCTTCCTGGCCAGCGACGAGTCCAGCTTCTCCACGGGCGCGGAGTTCGTGGTGGACGGCGGGATCACCGCCGGGAAGATCTACAACGTCTAAAGCGGCGGAGATCCGCGGACCGGCGCACCCGGCGCCGGTCCGCGGTGCTTGTCCTCGGGCAGGTTTCCTTACGCCGGCTGGACGGGCTGCTGCAGCTCCGTGACCCAGTCCGACTGGTCATCGGAGGCCGCACGGATATACACCTCGCGGCACGGACCCGAGAGAACAAAGCCGCGGGCAATGGTCTCTGTATGCACGGCCTGCCAGCTTTCCCCTATGCGGTCCATGGCGCCGAGGTGGACACCGCAGATGGCCGTCGGGACGGACGGCAGATCCACCAGCTCCACGCCGTCGGGACCTGCAGTGGAGACGGCATACCCGGCCATGATGTGCATGCCGTTTTCGCTCGTCTCGTACTGGGCGATCGGCCTATCCAGGGATGCGCCGGTGGGTGCCAGGGCCTTCGCCACGGCGTCGAACAACGGCCCGACGACGGCGGCCACCTCGTGCTGTTCGGAGACGACGGCGGTGCGGGCGGCCAAACGGACCGCGGGCAGGGACTTCTGCACAATTTCGATCTGGGACATGGCATTTTCCTTTTCAATGAGATGGAGCCGTCGTTCCACGTCGAGGAGCCTCGCGGCCGCTGTCCGCTGTTCGCTCTCCACCTCGGCCCGCCGGATGCGGAGCATCCGGGCGATCCGGTCGGCGTCGACGCCGGCATCGAGGATGGAGGCAACTTCCTCCAGGCCGAAGCCGAGCTGGCGGAGGGCGACGATCCGGTGCAGCCGTTCCAGCTGCGAGGGATCGTAGGAGCGGTAGCCGCTGAACTCGTTCACGTGGGCCGGGACGAGCAGCCCGGCGGTGTCCCAGTGCCGCAGCATGCGGTGGGTCACCTGGCCGATCTGCGCGAAGGCTCCGATGGATAGCATGTCTCAGTTCTCCTGCCTGCCACTGTGTCAGGGTCAAGCACTTAGATGGCGCGGCCCCCAAACCCGGTAACCGCGGCGAACACCAGGAAGTAAATCAGCGTCTGGAAGATAGCCACGGTGATGGCGCACATAACCACGTTGACCCAGCCGAGCACCTTGCCCGCAGTTGCAGGGACATTCAGCGCCTCGGCTTTCTGGGCGTAGTAAATGGCCATGGGACCGAGGACGAATCCAGCGACAAACAGGCCGAGCACACCGAAGAGCAGCGACTGGTTCTTAAAGCCCTCCCCCGCTGCACGCCCGCCGGGCAGCTGGGCAGACGCCGGGTAGGACGGGAATTGAGCCGACGCCGGGGGACGATCCCCCGATTCCGCTGTTGTTGGGTAGGGGTAGTGGTCGTTCTGCGGATCAGGGTGGGGCGTGGACACGGGGCCTCGTTTCTACGGTGCTGTGTTTCTGCTGCGCTTCGGGACTGCGTTTATCCTAGAGCTCGTCGGTCCCATCCGGAGCGTAACGCGTAAGTTCAGGCCGCGTTGCCGCCGGCCGCGCGCCGTCGTCCGTGGACCATTTCCCAACCGTCTCGCGGAGAAGCACGTTGGGTAAGCTGTTGCAATGACAGCCCTTACTCGCGGAACCTCAGTTGCGGCGCAGCTGCAGCAACTCATTCTGGACAACCCGGGCATGGAGCTTTTTCTTGAAGCCTTCGCCGGACAAGCTGCGGAACTCTTCAGCGACCCGGACCAGCTCTTCTGCAGCATCACCCTGAAGCGGGACAAACGCGCCCAGACCGTGGCCAGCAGCAGCACCGAGGCCAACAAGCTCGATGAACTCCAGTACGGGTACGGCGACGGTCCGTGCCTGTACGCGGCGGAGAGCGGAGAGCTGACGCTGGTGCCGGATACCCGCACCGGTTCCCGCTGGATTGAGTACTTCGAGGCTATCCATGGCCTGGGCTGCTATTCCATGCTCGCCGTCCCCCTGCTCATTGGTGACGACGGCGGCGCGGCCCTCAACCTGTACGGCAAGAGCACCGGTATTTTCACCGATGATTTCGTGCATGCCGTGGAGGACTATGCGGCGGAAGCTGCCGTGACGCTGCAGGTTGCCGTTCAAATCGCCAACCACAAAGACGACAGCGACGATCTGCGCAAAGCCATGGAATCCCGCACCGCCATCGACATTGCCGTCGGTATCGTTGCCGGACAGAACCGCTGCACCCAGGAGGAAGCCTTTGGCATCCTCCGGCGGGCGTCCAGCCACCAGAACATCAAGCTGCGCGAGCTGGCTGAACGGCTGGTCGAGTCGGTGACCGCTGCCAAGGTAGCAACCCACTTCGCATAGGAAGACCTCCAGGCCGCGGCCGACTAAGTAGCGGTATTCCGAATACTCTCCCGCAGCTCCCCGAACGGTTCCCAGAAGAAATCGAAATGCTCCTGCGGGCTACCCATGAACCGTTGGGTGAACACGACGCCGATGTCCCCGTCGGGATAAACGGCGGCGCTGGTGCCGGATCCGCCGGCCCACCCCCACATGCCCGGCTCCGACCAAGGCGCCCCGCGCCCGGTCTGCACGGCGGTCATGAACCCCCAGGACTCGTCCGGACCTGCCACTTCAGCCACGCCGACCTGCTGCGGGGAGGTCAGCTGGTCCGCGGTCATCTGGTGCCGCAGCTCGGCCGGCAGCACCGTGTCATCCGCGAGCCCGGTGAGAAAGCGCATGAAGTCCGGCACGGTGGAGACCATGCCGCCGCCCAGGGACGCGAACTTCGGCGGTCCCGCCATGGCATCCCGGTAGGACACCGCCTCGAACAACGCGCCGTCGTCGTTAACCGCGTACACCACCGGGAAATGTTCGGTGCCCGTCGGGAAGCCGGTGCCAGTCAGCCCGAACGGTTCGCTGATCCGCTCCTGCACCAGCTGGTCCAGGGGTGTGACAGTGGCTGCCGCGAGCAGGACCGAGAGCACGTCCGCGCTGGCGTGGTACATCCAGCGCTCCCCCGGCTGGTAGGCCAGCGGCAGGCTGCCGAGCCGGGCCAGATACTCCTCGGGGGTCATGTCCGGCGGGTTGGGTCCCCAGAGGAAGTCCTGGGTGGCCGCCACGTACGGGGTCGGATCGAAGTCGACGCCGAGGCCGGCGGTGAAGGTCAGCAGGTGGCGCACCGTGACGGGGCCGCGGGCCGGGACCGTCAGCGTCAAAGGGGCATCCGGCGTGGGAAGCACCCGCAGGTTTGCGAGCCCCGGCAGCCACCGGCCGGCCTCGTCATTCAATCCCAGCGCGCCGTCGGCCACCAGGCTCATGGCCAGGGCGCCGCCGATCAGCTTGCTCAGCGAGGAGATGCGGAACGGAGTGTCCTCGGCCATCGGCTCGGACTGGTCGAGTCCCAGTGACCCGGTGGCGAAGACTTCGGTCTGCCCGTTGATCCGGACCCCTGCCACCAGTCCCGGGCACCAGCCCGATTGGACGGTCTCGGTCAGCCTGTCCCAGAGGGGTGCGGCGATGCCTGGCATTCCTCAACTGTCCGCTTCCGCGGGGCGGGGCGTCAACGGACGAGGGCCGCGTGTGTGCCGGAGCGGATGATTGCGGGTGCACCGTCCCGGCGCCAGCTACCCCTCGTGTCCCCTGACCGCTCCATAAACCAGCAGGTCCCGCCGCTGCCCGGAAATCTCCATGTAGCTGCGCAATAGTCCTTCGCGCGCAAAACCCGCGAGTTCGGCAGTGCGGATGGAGGCGGTATTCCAGGGCTCGATGTACAGCTCCACGCGGTGCAGTTCCGGAATGGTCCAAGCGAACTCCAACGCGGCGAGAAGTGCCGAGGCGGCAAACCGGTGGCCGCGGGCCGACGGAGTTATCCCGTAGCCGGCCTGGGCGCGGCCCTTCGCCAGCTCCCGGAGCCACAGCCCCAGCTGACCCACGCAGCGGTCGGTGCCGGCGTCGGCCACCGCAAAGGAAAAGCCGGCACCTTCCGCGTACCGGTTCCGCTGCCGCTCCACCCACTCCATCGCCTGCTCCACACTGGCGTTCCCGGCAAGAGTGCCAATGGCGGGGAAATACTCGTCCCGGGACATCTCCATGACCGTGGCCGCGTCCTCATCCCGGAAGGGCCGCAGGCGCACGTTGCCGTGCTCCGGGTCTGCGGACGGCCAGGCTGGCATGCCGGTGCTGGTTTCCATGCCGACAGCCTGCCACAGCCGCACCTGCGGTGGCCGGAGGCGCGGCCTGCCCCGGACGTCGCTTACTTCCGGCCGAACAGTTTCCCGAGCCAGCCGCCGGACGGCTGCGCGCCGACTGTAGCTTTCGCTTCCGCGCCGCAGCTGCAGCGGTCCGCCTTCGGCACCCCGCGCATCACCTGGTCAACGTGGTTTCCGCATCCGGCCCACGTGGTCTTGCCGCATTTGCCGCACTTTACTGCTCTGCACATTTTTGCTTGTTCCTTGGCTCGATTTCCTACCGGACTTGGTGCCCCTCCACCATCGTGGCAGATACCCCCTAGGGTATGCAAAAGCATGCTCCTCCGGTTTGCCTGCATACCCCCGGAGGTATTACCGTCGAATCAGACCAATACCCCAGGGGGTGTCCAAAACCCCCAAAAGGAGATTCCATGCTGCTTGAACGCATCTATGACGAGGACCTGGCCCAGGCAAGCTACTTCATCGGCTGCCAGCGCCAGGGCGAGGCCGTGGTGGTGGACGCCCGCCGCGACATCAACACCTACCTGGAGCTCGCCGCCGCCAACGGCATGCGCATTGTCGCAGTCACCGAAACCCACATCCATGCCGATTACCTCTCCGGCACCCGCGAGCTCGCGGCCGCCACCGGCGCCGAAATGTACGTTTCCGGCGAGGGCGGCACCGACTGGCAGTACCGGTTCGAGGCAGCCCGACTGCACGACGGCGACACCGTTTCCCTCGGAAACATCACCCTCCAGGCCCTGCATACCCCGGGCCACACGCCGGAACACCTCTCCTTCCTGGTCACCGACGGCGCCTTCAGCAGCGAACCCGGCTACCTGCTCTCCGGCGACTTCGTCTTCTCGGGAGACCTGGGCCGCCCCGACCTGCTGGATGAAGCCGCCGGCGGCGTGGACACCCGCTTCGAAGGCGCGCGGCAGATTTTCCGCAGCCTGCAGGAGAAGTTCCTGACCCTGCCCGACCACATCCAGGTCTACCCCGGCCACGGATCGGGCAGCGCCTGCGGCAAGGCGCTCGGCGCACTCCCCTCCACCACCGTGGGCTACGAACGCCTCTACGCATGGTGGGGCAAGTACCTTGCCGCCAATGACGAGCAGGGCTTCGTGGATGAATTGCTCGACGGGCAGCCCGATGCGCACGCCTACTTCGGCCGGATGAAGCGCGAAAACCGGCAGGGTCCGGCCGTGATGGGCGAACGCGCACCGCTGCAGGAACTATCTACGGACGACGTCGCCCGCGGGCTGGCGCAGGACACCCTCACCTTCGTGGACACCCGTCCGAACGGCCAGGTCCACAAGGGAACCGTCTCCGGATCGGTCAACATCCCCGCAGGCACCAAGACCGCCAGCTTCGGCGCCTGGGCCGTCGACCCCGAAACCGACCAGCGCCCGCTGGTGCTGCTCGCCGCCGATCAGGGCTCTGCGCAGGAGATGTGGGACCACCTGGTCCGGGTCGGCATTGACCGGGTGGCCGGATTCACCACCACCCTGGACGGCCTGCCGCAGGCTCTGCCGCGCCTGATCCAGCCGGAGGAGCTGGACGGCTTCGACGCTGCCCTGGTCCTTGATGTCCGCAACCGCACCGAGCACGCCGCGGGCCATATCCCCGAATCCAAGCAGCTCAGTGCCGGCCGGGTGCTCTGGAACCTGGACCAGCTGCCGGACGAGGGGACCATCGTGACGTACTGCCAGAGCGGCGTGCGCAATTCCGTGGCCGCCAGCGCCCTGCGCCGGGCCGGGTACGACGTCGTCGAACTGGACGGCAGCTACGCCGGATGGACCGGCATGCAGGCCCGCAACAACAGCTGATTTCCGCTGGCAGGGCGGCAGGCGAACCGCCGCCCCTGCCGCCTAGGCCAGGGAGAGGAAGAGCTTTTCGAGGTCCTTCTTGTCCATCGAACCGTCCTCCTTGAGCAGGCACTGCTCCAGGCCGGCCGCGATGACTGCGAATCCTGCCTTGTCCAGGGCCTTCGACACAGCAGCCAGCTGCGTGACGATGTCCTTGCAGTCCCGCCCCTCCTCGAGCATGCGGGTGACGGCAGCCAACTGCCCCTGAGCCCGCTTCAACCGGTTGATGACGGGTGCGAGTTCGTTGCTGTCCAGCTGCATGGATTTCTCCTCCGGTGGTGGTTTTCCTACCGGAAGTATACCCCCAGGGGTTTCGCTCCAGCGTTCCCCGCAGACCTACCTACCTACAGAAATGAGGGCCCCATGGCCTCCTCCGCCTCCCCCGTGACCGAGCTCGACGCCGCCACCCTGCAGAACTGGATGGGCCGGCACGAGGACCTCGTGATCCTCGACGTCCGTTCCGCTGCCGAGTTTGAAAGCATGCACATCCGGGGCTCCTACAACGTGCCGCTGCCGCTGCTGTCCGAGCACACCGATGAACTGGCCACACGCCTGGGCGACCGCGTGGTGCTGGTCTGCCAGTCCGGTGTCCGCGCCGAACAGGCCCGCGGGCGGCTCAGCGGCACCGGCATCAACACCGCCCAGGTCCTCACCGGAGGAGTTCCCGCGTTCGCCGCGGCCGGCGGCGACGTCGTCCGAGGGGCCCAGCGCTGGTCCCTGGAGCGCCAGGTCCGTATGGCCGCAGGCTCCCTGGTGATCGCCGGCCTCGCCGGCGGCCGGTTCGTCTCCCCCAAGGTGCGGCTGCTGGCCGGGGGAATCGGTGCCGGACTGACGTTCTCCGCTGCGACCAATACCTGCGCCATGGGCCAGGCCCTGTCGAAGATGCCGTGGAACAAGGCGGCATCCGAGCCCACGGCGGAGTCGGCCATTAGCGCGTTGCCCGCAAAGCGCTGACCCGGCCCGCATCCACCACCACTGCCCCACTTTCAAGGACACCACCCATGACCGTTCCCCTCGCCGCGACCCTCCTGCTTTCCGTGCTGATCGGGCTCTCGCTCGGCCTGCTCGGCGGCGGCGGGTCCATCCTCACCGTCCCGATCCTGACCTACGTGGCCGGCATGAGCCCCCGCGAAGCCATTGCCTCCTCCCTGTTCGTTGTTGGCGTCACCTCGGCCTTCAGCGCCGTCGGACACGCCCGCAAGGGCCGGGTGAAGTGGCGCACCGGGCTGCTCTTCGGTGCGGCCGGGATGGCAGGGGCGTTTGCAGGCGGCCTGCTCGGCGGGCGGATACCGGGAGCGGTGCTGATGGTCGCCTTTGCCCTGATGATGATCGCCACCTCGGCGGCGATGATCCGCGGGCGCAAGGGCGGGGCGGTGGAATCCCATGGCAAGGAACTCCCGGTGGGGAAGGTCATTGTGGAAGGCCTGGTGGTGGGTTTGGTGACCGGCCTGGTGGGCGCCGGCGGCGGCTTCCTGGTGGTCCCGGCGCTGGCCCTGCTGGGCGGGCTTTCCATGCCCGTGGCGGTGGGAACTTCGCTGGTGGTCATTTCCCTGAAGTCCTTCGCCGGCCTCGCCGGCTACCTCACCACCGTGTCCCTGGACTGGGCGCTGGTGGGCGGTGTCACTGCGGCGGCCATCGTCGGATCGCTGATCGGCGCCCGGCTGGTCGGACGCATTCCCGAGGCCTCACTGCGCCGCGGCTTCGGGTTCTTCGTGCTGGCCATGGGCATTTTCGTCCTGGCCATGGAATTGCTGCCTTAGACCGAGCGGGTCTCCCCCGCCCGGTCCCCGAAGGCGGCTTCCAGGTCCCCGGCCAAGGCCTCCTCCACCCGGCGGGCCATGTCGCGGACCTCCTGCCCGTCAGCCACCGCCAGGTTCCGTGAGGTGTTCTCGAGCACCATCGAGGACTGCCGGCGGATCTCCTCGCGCTGGTTCTCATTGACGGCAGTGGCCGCGCAGTCACGCAGCAGGCGCTGCACGGCGGTGAGCACAATCGGTTCGGAATCCGCGAAGCGGCGGACCGGTCCGCAGACCAGGTCCAAGAAGTACCGGTAGTCACGGCCCACAGTGACCAGGCGCAGCACCCCGTCGCGATCTTCCTGCCCCTCGGGGCCGAGCCGCCGGCGCGAGATGTCCACCAACAGATCCGCACAGTAGCCCAGTGCATGGGCGGCGGTGATCGGATCATTGATGCTCGGGGAAATGGCCTTGACCGCAATGTCGGTCAGCTGGCGCAGCCCCAGCGCGGCGTCCTGCTCCGGTGTCCGTTCATAGCCGATCTCCAGCGCACCCGCCAGGGACTCGCGCACGGCACCCAGCGGGACCGGGCCGCCGTCGTCGCTCCAGACCCGGGCCACCGGCGTTCCGATGGTGACGTGGTCGCCTGGCTGCACCTCCATCCGCATAGTCAGCCCGTGTTCGTGCAGCATCTGGACCAGGGGCTTCGCGTGCACTGCCTGCACGATGCCGCTGCGGCCGACCGGCACGGGAGTGCCGCCGTCGGGCCGGGGAAAGTCCTGCACCTCGCCGGTATCGGATGCGGGATAGGTTTCGCGCAGCACCGCCAGGCAGCCCTGATGCGCGTTGAGCATCATGGTGTCCACCCGCAGCGACCGGGTGATGTGCCCGATGAACAGGAGCAGCACCACGCCGCTGGCAATCCCCAGCACGTAGACCAGGCCTACCACCAGCACCGGGACGGAGCGGTCCACCTCCATCCCGTAGAGGCCGGTGACGGACGCCATGAACGTTCCCATCAGCACGCCCAGGATGGTCTGGGTCCGGGCATCCCGGGCAAAGTCGCGCAGCAGCCGGGGCGAAAACTGCTGCGAGGCCAGCTGCAGTGCCACCACGGTCAGGGAGAACGTCACGGTCGCTGCCGTCATCACGCTGGTGGCCACGGTCTGCAGCAGGCTGCTCGCGGCATCGACGCCGGCCGGCCAGATCCAGCGTGCCCACGCGACGTCGTCACCCGGGCGAACCTGCAGCAGCAGCAGGGTCAGCAGCACCGCTGCAAGCGAGGCGCAGGTGGGCCAAAACCAGAGGGAGGCACGCAGTGCCTCCCGGGACACCCGGAAGCGCGGCTCCAGGCCCGGGTGGTGCGGCGGGAAGGTGGACGAACCATGCACGGTATTGCTCATCGGTGCCCCTTGGAAAGCGGAATCTCGGCCACCCTTCATTGTGCCCGGCTTCACCGCTGCGCGCTCCGATCCCACACCCGGAAGACGACCTCGTCACCTTCCCCCATGAGATCAGTCACCGAGGGGCGCATCTGGTCAGGGCAGCAAAAACCCCGGACGTACCGTTGATATAAATCAACCTTTAACCGTCGTTCGGCTTTTTGGAGTACCCCATGTCCGTTTCCCCTGCCCCGCAGGGCGCCGCACCCACAACCCGAGCCGAGGTGCGGGCTGAAGCAAAGCGCAAGCACCGTGCCGTTCTCCAGGCCCTGACCGGCCTGTTGCTGGGCATGTTCGTCTCGATGCTGGCGAATACGGTGGTGAGCACCTCGCTGCCGGTGATCATCTCGGACCTCGACGGCGACCAGGCCGCCTTCACCTGGGTGGTCACCGCCACCCTGCTGGCCACCGCGGTTTCGACCCCGATCTGGGGCAAGCTCGCAGACCTGCTCAACCGCAAGGTCCTGGTCCAACTGGCCCTGATCATCTTCATTGTCGCCAGCGCCGCGGCAGGTTTCGCGCATAACACCGACTGGCTGATCGCCATGCGCGTGGTGCAGGGCATCGGCGCCGGCGGCCTCGGCGCGCTGACCCAGATTGTCATGGCGGACATTGTTTCGCCGCGGGAACGCGGCCGGTACATGGGCCTGTTCGGCGCCGTGATGGCCCTGTCCACGGTGGGCGGGCCGCTGATCGGCGGCGTCATCACGGACACCGTCAACTGGCGTTGGAACTTCTACGTTGCCGTGCCGCTTGCCGCCGTCGCCCTGGTGATGATCCAGAAGACCCTGCACCTGCCGCCGCTGAAGAAGCGCAAGGTGCAGATCGACTACGCCGGCATCGTGCTGCTTTCGGCATCCGTGTCCTGCCTGCTCATCTGGGTTTCCCTGGTCGGCACCGACTTCGGCTGGGCCAGTGCGGCCACCGCATGGATGGTCGGCGGTTCACTGCTGGGCCTGGCCGCGTTCGTGGCCGTGGAACTGAAGGCCCCGGAGCCGCTGATCCCGCTGACCCTGTTCCGCAACCGGACCTTCACCTTCGCAGTGATCGGCTCCCTCGCCGTCGGCGTCGCCATGTTCGGCACCACCGTGTTCCTGTCCCAGTACATGCAGCTGGCCCGCGGCGCATCCGCGACCATGTCCGGGCTGATGACCATCCCGATGATGGCAGGCCTGCTGATCATCTCCACCATCGTGGGCCGGATGATCACCAAGAGCGGCAAATGGAAGGCCTACGTGGTGGTCGGTTCCGTGCTGCTGACGGTGGGCCTGGTCCTCATGGGCACCATCGAATATGACACGAACTTCGGGCTGGTTTCCCTGTACATGTTCCTGCTCGGCGCCGGCGTGGGCATGGTGATGCAGAACCTGGTGCTTGTGGTGCAGAACGACGTTTCCACCCGGGATCTCGGCGTCGCCAGCTCCAGCATCAACTTCTTCCGCACCATCGGCGGCACCGTCGGAGTTTCCGCGCTGGGCGCGGTGCTGGCCACCCAGGTGACGGACCGTCTGGCCGAGAAGCAGGGCGAGCTGATGGCCGCCATCGGCGCGCTGGGCGAGGAGGGCAAGGCGGTCGCCGCGTCGCTGGCCTCCGGCAGCATCCCGAATGTGAAAGCGCTGCCCGAATCCGTGCGCCTCATTGTGGAATCCGTGTACGGCTCCTCGGTGGCGCACATCTTCATGATCGCCGCCCCGCTGGGGATCCTGACCCTGCTGGCGGTGCTCTTCCTGCCGAACCTGCCGCTGGGCAGCCTGACCCGGCACGAGAAGATGCAGGCCGAAGAAGCTGCTGCGGCGTCCGGGAAGGACTCCGGGACCACTGCAGAAACGGTAGCCGCCGTGTCCGAAGAGGCAGCCGGGCAGGATCCGGACGTAGCGCCCGGAAAGGATGTTCCGGCCGGGAAGAACAACGCATAGGGTGACGACGTCGGCAGCCGGGGACGCTGACAACATCACCTTCGAGTCCGCCGTCCTGGAAGTGGAGCGCGAGTTTTCGGTGATGCTTGCCGCCGCTCGGGGGACGTTCAAGGACGCCGCCGCAGCGGTTCATCCGGGCGTGCAGCCGCTGGGGTTCACGGTGCTGATGACCCTGTACCGCGGCGGCGAATGTCCGCAGGGCAGCGTGGCCGAGGCCCTTCAGGTGGACAAGGCCCTGCTCAGCCGGACCGTGTCACAGCTGGAAACCCTGGGCCTGGTGGTCCGCCGGGCGAACCCTTCCGACGGGCGGGTCCAGCTGCTGGACCTGACGCCGGAAGGCCGGGCCCGTTTCGAGAATGCCCACTCGGCGAAGCGGGCCCTCCTGCGGGACCGGCTCGGGAGCTGGACTTCGTCCGAGCTGCAGAACCTTACCGACCTGCTGAAGAAGCTTAACGAGCGGGACTGATTCCGGCCGCGGTTTCCGCGGCCAGGGGCAGGGGCAGGGGCAGGGACACCGTGAACTCGCTTCCCTGCCCCGGACTGCTGACGAAGCTCAGCTTTCCCCCGTGCGATTCCACAATGTTCTTGGTGATCACCAGGCCCAGCCCGACCCCGGGCACCGCCGAGGCGACAGCACGGCGGGACCGGAAGAACTTGGTGAATACCTTTTCCTGTTCTGCTTCGCTCATTCCGATCCCGGTGTCTGCCACGGAAAGGCGGACCGCGTGGTCGTCCTGCCCGAGGCGGATTGTCACCGTTCCCCCGTCCGGGGAGTACTTCACGGCGTTGGACAGCAGATTATCGACCACCTGGGCCAGGCGCTGCGGATCCGCATCAGCCGTCAGCGAGGCCGGAATCTCCGACACCAGGTCTACCCGTCCCGCAGTAGCCTTCGGGGATACCGACACCACGCCTGCCCGCACGATTTCGGCCAGGTCCACCGGCCGGCGGTCCATTTTGGTGGCTCCGGACGCTACGGACAGCAGATCGGACACCAGCGCCAACAGTCGTTCCGAGTTGCGCAGCGCAACATTCAGCGCTGAGGTCACCACCGGGGACAGTCCCTCCTCGTCCAGCGCGAGGTCAAGGTAACCCATGATCGAAGTCAGCGGGGTCCGCAGTTCGTGGGACACACTCGCCACGAATTCCTCCTGGGCCGCGACGGCATGGACCAACCGGCTGACATCGCTGTAGACGATCACCGATCCGGAAACCACTCCTTCCGCCCTGATGGGCCGGGCGGAGACATTGAGGGCCATCTGGTTTCCACGGTCCAAGGACCCGAACCATACCAACCGGTTCGAGAAGGACTCACCCGCGACGGCCCGCCTCACCGGACTCTCGACATCGGACAGGGGCGTGACGCGGTCCGGACCGAAAATCGGCCGGTCCCCGCCCGGGGTGACATCCGTTTGCACCCTGTTCCAGGCGGACTGGAGGTGGGCGTTTGTCAGCATGGTCCTGCCCTGCGCATCCACCACAAGCAGGCCGACGTCGATCGTGTTGAGCACCGTTTCCAGTAAGGCTTCGCGCTCCCTGCTCTTCGCCAGATTCGCCTGCAGGACGCGGTCTTTCTCCTCCAGTGCCTTCTGCTTTTCCCGGGTTTCTTCTTCCGCTGCGGCCCGCGCTGCTTCAGCCGCCTCGGCTTTGCGCAGGGCAGCCACCAGCTCCCGCTCGTAGAGCCTGCGTTCGGAGGCGTTAAAGACGGCGATCCGGTCCACGCCGGCCCCGTCTCGGGCGTCTTTTTCCTCCGAGCGCACGCCGGAGAGGAGAACCGGAATCAGGTCCCCGTCTGCGGATACCAGCTCCGCCGCCATTTCGTTGAAGCATCCCGCCACGGCCAGCTGCGGTACGGCGTAGGAGGTGAAGACCACCTGGTCTGCCAACGGCATCAGGTCAATGATGTTGCCTCCGAGCAGCCCCTCCCGGGAATGCCCGGTCCAGGAGGCCAGCGTCCGGTTGGCATCCAGGATCGTTCCGTCCGTGGTGAGGACGAGGTACCCGGAAGCCGCCGCGTGGAAGTGCTCCTCGTACACGCCGTCGCCGGCCTGCGGACCATCCGCCGCTGCGCTGGTCGCGCCGGTCATGCCTGAACCGTCGGCAGGTACTGGAGGATGGCCTCGGCCGTCTCTCGGGGGTTGATGATGTGCGGCATGTTGCCGCGCGTTTCCAGTTCCACAAGCGTGCTGCCGGGGAGATGCCGGTGCAGGTACAACGACGCCGTTTCCGGGGTCAGCGGGTCGGCCCGCGACTGCAGCACCAGGGTCGGAACAGATACCAGGGGCAGCAGGTGCCGGATGTCCGTGGCAAAGCTCATTCGCAGGAAGTCCCGCACGTACTCCGGATGCAACCGGCACAGCCGGTCCGCCAATATGTCATTGATCTCCGGGCCTGCGTCCGCTCCCGCTATGCCCGCGCTCATCGTCCTCGCCCAGAGGGGGTAGTTGGCCTCCACCGCATCAATAACCTTCTGGATGTCGCCGGGGGCGAATCCACCCGAATAGCCCTCGTCGTTGACGTAGCAGGGCGAGGTGCAGAGCAGGATGAGGCGTGCAATCCGAGGGGTGCGCGCTGAGGCGGCCAGCGCCATGGTGCCGGCAATGCTGTGCCCCACGATGGTGGCGTCCTGCACATCCAGGGCATCCAGCACCTCGATGAGGTCGCCCAGATAACCTTCCAGATCAGCGTATTTTGCTGCGTTGTAAGCCTCCGGATCGGCCTCCCCGGTTCCTACATGATCAAACAGCACCACTTTGTAGGCGTCCGTGAAGAACGGCAGGATCGGGTCCCAGATCACCTGGTCGCAGCCAAAGCCCTGGACCAGCAGCAGCACAGGGCCATCGGGACGTCCAAGCACCCGGACGTTGTTGCGCTGGATTACTGCCTGGGCATTCATCCTGCACCTGCTTTCGGTTGATCCGTTCGAAGCGTGAGCGGGGCGGTTCAGCGGATGGAAAAGAGCGAGAAAGGCACGGGCATCCCGTGGGGCGCGCGGCAGCTGCTGTGTACGCTGGCCGTCCTGCGCCGGCGCCCTACAAGGGGCGGGCAGGATTCGGGGGCGGCGAGGAACTTAGTGCGGGCCGTGCCGGGGCCGCGAAACCCGCCCGGGTGAGGGACTTACCGCTCGTTTTACACATGAAATAGAGACCTTATATCGAGACTTTTTTCAATCACCGGCAAATTGCCGCCAAGGAAGGCACGCAGCAATGCGTGGAATTCCCGTTCGAAATCTAACAGAGCGACCGCCACAGGAGAAAATCAGGCTGCTTAGCTTTCCATCATGTTTTGCCGGGACCCGTCCCTGCCTCCGCCAAGTTCCCCCAGGATCCGCGCCAGCTCCGCCCGGTCACCCGGCTCCAGGACGGAAAAGAACTCGTCCGCCTCGCGCTTCCGGTCCGCCAGCACCGTTTCCCGCAGCCGCTCCCCTGCCTGCGTCAGCGTCAGCAGGGTAGCCCGACGGTCGGTCGGATGCGCCCGGCGCTCCACCAGCCCCTTGGCAGTCAACTGGTCCACCACCTCCGTGGCCGAGCGCGGGGCAATGCGCAGCCGCTCCGCCAGTTCCTTCAGCCGCAGCCCCGGCTCGCAGCCGACCCCGGCCGTGTCCGGTGCCGCCCCGTGCGCCGCTGCCCGTGCCACGGCGCTCAGCGCCCGGAACTGGTGCGGCGTCAGGTCATACGGGGCCAGCTGCTGCATCCAGCGCTTCCGCAGTCCGCGGAACGCCGTATGCATCAGTTCCCCCAGGGCGGCCGGATCGGCAGAAGCATCAGTCATGAAAACAGTCTACCCATTTCGCGGTAACCACATAATGAGGTAACCTCTGCATTAGCTGCCGAATCGCATCTTCCGGCAGCGACAGGAGGAACCATGGCTATTCCCGAAGCGGCCCCCGAAGGCCCCGGAAGCGGCAGGGGACCAGGCGGCGGCCGCGGCCCCGCAAAGCTGAATCCCGCCGACCAAAAGCAACTGAACCGGCATCCGGTTCACCTGCGGCGCATCGCCGCACTATTCGCCCCGCACAAGGGGACCATCGCCGTCGTCGTCCTGCTGATCACTGCCTCGTCGGTGGTCGGCCTGGCACAGCCGTTCCTGGTCCGCGCGGTGATTGACGACGCACTGCCGCACGGCAACACCCGGCTGCTGCTGTTCCTGACCGCATCCATGGTGGGCGTGGCCGCCCTGACCGCCGCCATCGGCGTCGTACAGACCTGGCTGGCCACCAGCATGGGCCAGCGCGTTATGCACACCCTGCGCGTGGATCTCTTCACCCATCTGCAGGCCCAGTCGCTCGGCTTCTTCACCCGCACCCGCGGCGGGGAGGTGCAGTCCCGGCTCACGCACGATATCTCCGGCATGCAGTCCGTGGTCACCACCACCGCCACGGGCGTGGCATCCAACCTCACGACGGCGGTCGCCACCGCCGTGGCGATGGTGGCACTCTCCCCCGGCCTGAGCCTGATTTCGCTGGTGGTGCTCCCGCCGGCGATCTGGCTCTCCCGCCGCGTGGCGATGATCCGCCGCGACGTCACCGACGAACGCCAGCGCGAGCTCGCCGCCCTGCACACCCAGGTGGAGGAGGGCCTCTCGGTCTCGGGCGTCCGGCTGGCCAAAACGCTGGGCACCGGTCCGCGCGACGCCGACCGGTTCCGCGCCCGCTCCGAAACCCTGGTGGGACTGGAACTGCGCAGCCAGCTCGCCGGGCGCTGGCGGATGGCCACCATGCAGATTGTCTTCGCCGCCATTCCGGCCGTCATCTACCTCGCCGCCGGTTTCCCCGCCACCAGCGGCGGCATGACCATCGGCACCCTGGTGGCGTTCACCGGACTGCAGGCCGGCATCTTCCGGCCGGTCATGGGGCTGCTGAACATCGGCGTGCAGTGGGTGACCGCGCTGGCGTTCTTCAGCCGGATCTTCGAGTACCTGGACCTCGAGCCGCAGATCCGGCCGGCCGAAAATCCGGTCCGGCTGGACCCGGCAACCGTGCGCGGCGACGTGCGGTTCGAGGACGTGCACTTTGCGTACGACGACGGCACGGAAGTCCTGCACGGCATCGACCTGACGCTGCCCGCCGGGACCGCCACCGCCGTCGTCGGCCCCACCGGCTCCGGCAAGAGCACCCTGGCGTCCCTGCTGCCGCGGCTCAATGACACCGGCTCCGGCCGCGTCACCATCGACGGCGTGGACGTGCGCGACCTGGCCCCCGAGGACCTCGCCCGGATTGTCGGCGTCGTCTCGCAGGAGACCTACCTGATCCATGCCTCCATCCGCGAGAATCTGCTGCTGGCCGAGGCGGACGCCACCGACGAGCAGCTCTGGTCCGCGCTTGCCGCCGCGCAGATGGCCGACACCGTCGGCGCCCTGCCCGACGGCCTGGACACCCTGGTGGGTGCGCGCGGCCACCGCTTCTCCGGCGGGGAGCAGCAGCGGCTCGCCATTGCCCGCACCATCCTGCGCAATCCGCCGGTGCTCGTCCTGGACGAGGCCACCTCGGCGCTGGACAACACCACCGAAGCGCAGGTGCAGCTAGCCCTCGAGCTGCTGTCCGCCGGGCGCACCACGCTGACCATCGCGCACCGGCTCTCCACCGTGGAGAATGCGGATCAGGTGGTGGTGCTCGACGCCGGCCGGGTCATCGAAGCGGGCACGCCCGCCGAGCTGCGGGCGGCCGAGGGCGCGTTCGCCCGGCTTGCCGCGCACACCGCCACATTGGAGGACAACCTCGCCCGCTAATCTGCGGGACGCCGGCCGCCCCGGACGGCTAGGCCTGGCAGAGGCAGAACGGATGACCTGCCGGATCCAGGAACACGCGGAAAGTCCTCCCCAGCTGTTGCTCGTGTTTGGTTGCCCCAAGCGCGAGAACCGCGGCTTCCCCTTCGTCCAGATCGTCCACATCGACATCGATATGCATCTGCTGGGGAACATCCTGGCCCGGCCAGACCGGCGGAGTGTAGTTTTCCACCCGCTGGAAAGCGAAGCGCTGGCCGGTGACGTCGGAGATTTCGGTCCAGTCGCCGTCGTACCCGTCCAGGTCCACCTTCCAGTCCAGGAGGGCGCCGTAGAAGAGGGCGAGTGCCTCGGGGTCCGGGCAGTCGATAACCGTGCTGGGTACTCGTGCAATAGCCATGGCTGGAACCTTAGAGCACCCTGCCGCCGGCTGTCACGGAATTTCTGCCCACCCGATGCCGGGCGGGCGCCGGGCTTCAGTCATCCTGCTAGCCGACGCAGAGGCAGAACGGATGGCCGGCCGGGTCAAGGAACACCCGAAAGGTCTCCCCCGGCTGGTACTCGTGCTTGGTGGCGCCAAGGGCGAGGACAGCGGCTTCCGCCTCATCCAGGTCATCCACATCGACGTCGATATGCATCTGCTGGGGAACGTCCTGGCCGGGCCAGGCCGGCGGCGTGTAGTCCTCCACCCGCTGGAAGGCGAAGCGCTGGCCGGTGACGTCGGTGATGTCGGCCCAGCCGTCGTCGTCCACACCCACCTTCCAGTCCAGGAGGGTGCCGTAGAAGGTGGCGAGTGCCTCGGGATCCGGGCAGTCGATAACAGTGTTGGGAACGCGTGCGATAGCCATGGCCGGAAGCTTAGGACCCCATGCCGCCGGCTGTCACGGGAATTTCGGCCGCCGGTTTACCTTTCTGCTGCCGGTGTGAACCGGCAGCAGGCGTTCAGCCCCGGGCCTGCATGGTGCGGTTCAGGGCAACCAGCGCCCCCGATGCCGCCGCCAGCGCTTCCCGCTGGTCGGCATTCAGCCGCTCGATCCCGGCACGGATCGGCCCCGCCCAGGCGTGGGCAATGACCTCGTTCTGCGCCCGCGCCTCTTCCGTCGGCAGCAGGAGGCTGACCCGCCGGTCCGTCGGGCTGCTCGACCGCGTCACCAGCCCGCGGTCGGCCAGCGTACGGACGGCGGCGCTGGCATTGCTCTGCTTCAGCCCCATCAGCCGGGCGAGTTCCGTGACCGTCAGGCCCGGGTTGTCCAGCACATGCTTGAGCACGGCCAGCTCTGTGTTGGGCAGCGGTTCGATCCCGGTGATCTCGGGCGCCTTCCGGTGGATGTTCCAGGAAAGATCGCGCAGCAGGTCCGCAATTTCGCGCGTTGCCGCCGATGCGCCGTCGTTCGTCATGCCAACGATCCTAGCGCATATCTTAGGATATATATGTCTACATATGCTATGCTCGCTCGGCACTTAAACGGTTTTAGAAGAAGGTTTTCCATGACGAGCACCACGCTCCCCGCACCGCCCTCCAAGCGGCCCAACGCCGGCATGCTGACGGGCATCCTGGCCCTGCTGACCGCGGTGGCCCCGCTGTCCATCGACATGTATCTGCCGGCCTTCCCGCACATGGCGCATGACCTGAACACCAGCGCCACCGGCATCCAGCTCACCATGACGGCGTTCCTGGTGGGCCTGGCCCTCGGTCAGCTGGTTATCGGCCCGCTCTCCGACGGCGTCGGCCGCCGCAAGCCGCTGCTGGTCGGCTCCTTCGTTGCCTTGCTGGCCACCGTGCTCTGCGCCGCTGCCCCGAACGTTGAAATCCTGGCCACCGCCCGCTTCCTGCAGGGCCTCGGCGGCGCCGCCGGCATTGTGCTGGCCCGCGCCATTGTCTCGGACACCTCCCGCGGCGCGGCAGCTGCCAAGCTGCTGGGTGTGCTGACCATGATCAGCGTCATTGCCCCCGTGATCGGCCCGCTGGCCGGCGGCGGCATCATTGCCGCCGGCGGCTGGCGGATGGTGTTCTGGGTCCTCGCGGTCCTGGTCCTGCTGATGTTCCTGGGCGCACTGTTCGGAGTGAAGGAAACCCTGCCCGACGCCGACCGCAACCGCGGCGGCCTCAAGACCACCTTCCGCGTGGCGGGAGAAGTACTCCGCAACCGCAACTACACCGGCTACCTGCTGACCTTCTGCTTCTCCTTCGCTGGCCTCTTTGCGTACATCGCCGCCTCCCCGTTCGTCATCCAGAACATCCTGGGCATGTCCGAAACCCGGTTCTCACTCGTGTTCGCCATGAACGCCGTCGCCATCACCATCGTCAGTGCCGTAGCTGCCGCCCTGGCGGGCAAGGCACCGTACCGCCTGATGATCGCCGTTGGCCTGTCCGTCGCCGTCCTGGCGGCTGCCGGCATGCTCATTTCGGTGTCCAACGGCACCCCGACAGTCCCCACCCTGGTGCTGTTCGCCGTCTTCCAGGGTTCCCTGGGCCTGATCTTCGGCAACGCCACGGCGCTGGCGCTCGAAGAGGCCGGGCACCACGCCGGCACCGGCTCCGCTTTCCTGGGCTCCCTGCAGTTCCTGCTGGCAGCCCTCGTGTCCCCGCTGGTTGGCCTGTGGGGCGAAGAGACCGGCGTGCCGATGGGCGTCGCCATGCTCGGTTTCCTGGTCCTGGCCGCCGCGTCCTTCCTGCTGCTCACGCGTGCGTCCGTGGAAGCTCCGGCCGAAGAGGCCGCAGCCGTCTAGGCACGCTCTTCCCGGACTCCCATTCCCGAACCAAAAAGGTGCCGCCCTTCCCGAAGGAAGGGCGGCACCTTTTGTTCTCAGGAAACGGGCGGAAACTAGCTCCGGACCGGTTCCTCCACCTCTGAGTGCTGCTCATCGACGTGCGGATGGCGGCGTTCCAGGGACGCGCCCTCGACGTCGACGTCCGGCAGGATCTTGTCCACCCACTTCGGCAGCCACCAGGCCTTGTCGCCGGCAAGGTGCATCAGAGCCGGGATCAGCAGCATCCGGACCACGAAGGCATCAACCAGGACACCGAAGGCCAGGGCGAAACCAATCGGCCGGATCATCGTGCTGTGCGAGAAGATGAACCCGCCGAACACGGACGCCATGATG
This sequence comes from Arthrobacter sp. zg-Y1116, assembly GCF_024385485.1. NCBI lineage: Bacteria > Bacillati > Actinomycetota > Actinomycetes > Micrococcales > Micrococcaceae > Arthrobacter > Arthrobacter sp. zg-Y1116. The sequence goes on from NZ_JANFLR010000001.1 coordinate 998,034, forward strand.
ATGGCGGCCGCGGCAACCACCGAGCGGCCGGCGCGGAAGCCCTGCGCCACGGCGAGGCGTGCAGGGGCTCCGTGGACGTAGGCCTCCCGCATGCCCGAACCGAGGAAGAGCATGTAGTCCATGGCGAGTCCGAAGAGGATGCCCGCCAGGATGGTCGGCAGGAAGCTCAGGATCGGGCCGGGGGTTTCCACCCCGAAGATGCCGGACAGCCAGCCCCACTGGTAGATGGCCACCACGCCGCCGAGCGCGGCGAAGTAGGACAGGATGAAGCCGAGCGTGGCGATGATCGGAACAAAGATGGACCGGAACACCAGGATCAGGATCAGCAGGGACAGTCCCACCACCACGCCGAGGTAGAGCGGCAGGGCTTCGCCCAGCTTCTCGGAGATGTCGATGTTGCCGCTGGCGGAGCCGGCCACGCCGATCTCGTAGTCGCCGTTCTCACCCTCAATCGGGGACATGCCGCGCAGCGAGTTCACCAGGGCCTCGGTGGATTCGCTCGTGGGGCCTTCTTCCGGGATCACCTGGAAGGCGGCCACGCTGCGGTCCTCGGAGGTACCGATGGGGGCCACTGCCGCCACATCGTCCTGGTCGAAGATGGCGCTGGCAATCTCGTTCTGGGCTACCAGTGCTTCCTCTTCGCTAGGCTCGCCGGGCAGCTCGGCCACCAGCAGCAGCGGGCCGTTCTGGCCTTCCCCGAACTTCTCAGAGACTGCAGCGTAAGCCCGGTACTGGGTGGTGTCGTGGGATTCGGAAGAACCGTCGGGAAGGTTCAGCCGGAGGTCCATGGAAGGCACCGCCAGCAGCAGCAGCGCGGCAATGGAGGCAACAACCGTGATCACTGCACGGCCGGTCGACATGGGCTTGGCCTCGGCGAGCTGCGGGCGGCCTTCCTTGGAGTCGGCGCCCTCGGCCGGGGTGATGGCAGCGCGTTCCTTGCGGCTGAGGATGCGCATGCCTACAAGCTTCAGCAGTGCCGGGGTCAGGGTGACCGCAACCAGGACAGCGATGGCAACACAGGCTGCCCCCACGGTTCCCATGAGGCCCAGGAACGGGATGCCCGTGATGTTCAGGGCGAGCAGGGCGATGAACACGGTGGCACCGGCGAACACCACGGCGTTGCCGGAGGTGCCGTTGGCCAGCGCAATGGATTCCTGCAGGGAGAGGCCGGTCTTGAGCTGCCGGCGATGCCGGTTGACGATGAACAGTGCGTAGTCAATGCCCACTGCCAGGCCAAGCATCAGGCCGAGTACGGGGGTTACCGACGCCATTTCGACGACGCCGGAGAAGGCCAGCGCGCCGAGGGCGCCGATGCCCACACCGATCAGGGCGGTCAGCAGCGGCAGGCCGGCACCGATCAGGGTCCCCAGCATCACAAACAGGACGATTCCTGCGATGACGAGGCCAACTACTTCACCGATGCCGAAGAGTGCAGGCACCGCGGCGGAGATCTCGGCGGAGTAATCCACTTTCACCCCGTCGATAGGCTCGTCTTCAAAGACGGCCACCAGGGCGTCCTTGGTTTCCTCCGTCACTTCCATCTGCGTATCCGTGAAGGTCACGTTCAGGATGGCGGCGCTGCCGTCCTCGGAAACCATGCGGATCTCCTTGGCCATGTCCAGCAGGGCTGCACCCTGTTCGGCCTGCACCGCGCCGGCTTCCAGCTCTTCACTGCCGGCGTCCAGTTCCGCGCGCTTGGCATCCAGTTCGGCCTGCTGCGCGTCCAGCGCCGCCATCATTTCGGCGGGGGCGCCGGCTGCTTCGGCCTGCTGCCGTGCGGTGTCGAGCTGGGCCTGCCCGGCCTCCAGCTGGGCGCGGCCGTCCTCGATCTGGGCGCGGCCCGCCTCAACCTGCGCCAGGCCTGCCTCGAGCTCCTGCCCCTGCTTGGCCCGGTCCGCCTCGGTGGCGAACGGATCGATGACGTTTTCCACGCCGTCGATCTCGGCTGCCTTGTTCACCAGAGCGGTGATTTCCTGCTGCTGGGCGTCGGTGAAGCGGGAGCCGTCCTCCGTCTGGACCATCACGGAGCCGGAGCCGCCCGATGCCTGCGGAAGCTTTTCCTGCAGGCGTTCGGTGACCTGGGTGGTGGGCGTGTCGGGAATGGAGAACGCGGTGGTGAGGGTACCGCTGAAGAGCGTGAAGGCCACGCCGGCCACCACGAGCACTGCGAACCACGCCGCCAGCACAGTGCGTGCACGGCGGGCTGCAGCTGCTCCGAGGCGGTAGAGGAATTCAGCCATTGAGAGTCTGTCCTTTAGAGGGATGGTTGGAGGAAACTACGGAACTAGGGCAGGGTTGGCCGGCCTGGCCGGCCGGTCCGGCGGCATGGCCGGTACGGACGGTTTCGAGGAGCTGGTCCAGCATCCGCGCCCAGCTGCGCCGGGACTCCGGGGTGTCGACGGCGCCGGTGGCGCAATGCCAGTGGTGGTACAGCACCCCAAGCCCGCTGGTCAGGGCGCCCACCAGAAGGTGCACGCTGAGCTTGTCGGCCTCGGGGTGGCGGCTGAGCATCACGGCTGACAGCCGTTCGCTGAGCTCGGTGAAGGCCCGCAGGGCCATGGGATGTGCCGTCACCGCCGGCCCGCCGTCGCCGAGCACGCGGTTCAGGTAGGCCATGGGTGCCACCAGGTCCGCCTTGCGGAAGGCCTCGGCAATTTCGTCCAGCACGGCCGGGCCGTCGGACGCCGGGACGGCGGTCAGGCTGGCGACGGCGGCGCTGAGTATGTCGCTGCACACCTCCGAGACAATGTCGTTGATGGAGGCAAAGTGGTTGAACACCGTGCGGCGCGAAACGTCTGCGCGCTGCGCCAACTCGTCCACGGTGAAGTCCGTGGCCTGGCGTTCGTCCATCAGCGCGGCCGCGGCAGCAACAATGTCCTGCCGGTGGCGGCTTTTCAGCGCTTTGCGGCGGTCTTCAACCGGGAGGGTGGTGAGCACGTTTCTACACTACGTGCATCATTGCACTCGGTGCAAACGATTCCGGAAGGCGTCGATACCCGAGCAGGTCCGCGCGGATCTGACGGCAGTGGGCGGGGCCTGACGCGATCCGCCGGGTCAGTACCGGGCGCCCTCCGGCTGCGGTGCGTCATTGAGCAATGCCAGGTCCTCGCCACTGAGCACCAGGTCCCCGGCACCCACGTTTTCGCGCAGGTATTTGGGGGTCTTGGTGCCGGGAATCGGAATTACCCGCCGGCCCTGGGCCACCGTCCACGCCAGCGCCACCTGGGCGGGCGTGGCCCCCACCCGTGCCGCGACGTCGTGCACCCGTTGCACAATGGCGAGGTTTGCCTTGAGGTTCTCCTGCTGGAAGCGCGGAAGCCTGCGGCGCATGTCATCAGCGGGCAGGTCGTCGAAGGAGGTGAAGCGGCCGGTGAGGAAACCGCGGCCCAGCGGCGAGAAGGGCAGGAACGCCATCCCCTGCTCCTCGCAGTAGGGCACGACGTCGGCCAGCCGGTCCCGGGTCCAGAGCGAGAGTTCGGACTGCACGGCGGTCACCGGATGCACCGTCTGCGCCAGCCGGATCTGTTCCACGCCGGCCTCGGACAGGCCGATGGCCCGGGCCTTGCCGTCACGGACCACCTGGGCCATGGCGCCCCAGGATTCCTCAAGCGGCACCTGCGGATCCACCCGGTGCAGGATGTATAAGTCCACGTGATCGGTGCCGAGCCGGCGCAGGCTCGCATCGATGGATGCGCGGATGTGCTCGGGGCGGCCGTCCTTCTTCAGTCCGGGCATGGTTCCGGCAGCCGGGGCCTCGTTGCTGACCTCCAGCCCCACCTTGGTAGACAGCACCACCCGCTCCCGGTAGCCGTCCTTCAACGCCTGCCCCACGAGTTCCTCATTGGTGTAGGGGCCGTACACGTCGGCGGTGTCAATCAGGGTGGTCCCGAGTTCGATCGCTCCGCGGATTACCGAGATAGAGGTTTCGTCGTCGCGTTCCGCATTCATGTCGTAGGCGTAGCTCATGCCCATGCAACCCAGGCCGATGACGCCGACCTCTGGACCATTGGCTCCCAGTGAAGTTGTACGCATTGCAGGCTCCTTGCGTAGTGCAGCGGACAGGTTTAAGGCTTAACGCTCACTTCCAGCAGACCGTCCCGGATCCGGGTGGAAAAAACCGGCTGCGGGGAGGTAGCCGGTCCGTGCACCACTTCACCCGACTGCACGGAGAACGTGCTGCCGTGCCAGGGACAGACAATGCACAGCTCGTTTTTCACTTGGCGGAGCTCACCCTCGTGCAGGGGACCGCCGAGATGGCTGCATGTGTCCGCCAGGACGGAAACCGCACCGTCCGCGGCGCCGTCGGTCCGTTTAAGCACCATGAGGTTCACCGTTCCGAGCCGGGCCGGCTGCGGAACCCCCGAAGCGAACGACGCCGCGGGTCCCAGCGAGTGCCAGCCTTCCGGCACCTTCCCGGCGAAGTCCCCATTGCGGTTGACTCCCGCCCCCTGCCGGTAGGACAGGTGTCCGCCCAGGAAGCCGCCGGCACCGGTGACTGCAAGGCCGGTGAAGGCCAGGACCCGGCCCAGGCCCGTCCGGCCCCGCCCCCGCACCAGCCAGGAGGCGGAATAGAGGCCGACGGCGAGTGCGTTGGCGCCCTGGTGCACAATTCCGGTGCGCCGCTGTTCGGTATCCAGCTGGGAGAAGTCCGCGGCGCCCGCGAGCGCCGTGGGACCAGCCGCTGCTACGCCCACGCCAACCAGGGTCCGGGCGGCCCGCTCGTTACCGGGCAGCACGTCCAGCACGGCAGCGGAAACCCACGCTCCCAGCGGCACCACGATCATCAGCGGGTGCAGGGGATGTCCCAAGGGGACGCCGTGCAGGACGTCCCGGACGGCAGGCCAGGGCAGCACCGACTTCACGGTCTTCGCCATCCAGCCGGCTGCAGGGTCCAGCCAGCCCGCGTTTTCCAGTTTGTCGGCAACAGTAACCAAGGGCAGTCGGCGCATGGCCCCTCCTCACGGGGATAAACAGCTGGTGGACTGCACAGGGTAGGCCCCGTCTGGGGCGTGCGCCACCGAAACCCCGGCACCGCGGCGCCCCCGGCTACTGTTGCGCCGGTCCCGGGGGCCGGCCCGGCCTAGAGCGCCTTTCCCGGGTTGAGGATGCCCAGCGGGTCCAGGGCGGTGCGGATGGTGTGCATGACCTCGAGGGATACCTCGCCCAGCTCCTCTGCCAGCCAATCCCGCTTGAGCAGCCCGATGCCGTGTTCGCCGGTGAGGGTGCCGCCCAGTCCATGGGCAAGGTGGAACATCTCCCCCAGGGCCGCTTTCGCCGGACCGGTGGTGACCGAGTCCTCCGGATCCAGCACGATCATGGGATGCAGGTTCCCGTCGGAGGCATGCGCGATGGTGAAGATGCGGACCCCGGTGCGCGCGGAGATTTCTTCGAGCCCAGTCACCACTTCCGCCAGCCGTCCCCGGGGAACGCCGATATCGCCGATCGACACCCGGCCCAGCTTCTCCAGTGAGGGGATGGCTTCCCGGCGCGCAGTGATCAGCGCGGCGGCGTGCTCGTCGTCGACGGCCCTTTCGCAGCTGCCCAGCGTCGTCAGGACGTCCATCACCACGTCCTGTTCAAGGAACGCACCGTACCCGTCCGTCTGCACCAGCAGGAACGCTCCGCCCTTTGAGCGGTAATCCGTCCCCATGGCCATATCCACCGCTTCCAGCGTTTGTCCGTCCATCAGCTCCATCACGGACGGCTGGATCCGGGCGGCTACGACGGCGGACGCGGCCTGGGCAGCGGCGGTGACGTCCGGGAAGAAGGCAGCCACTGTGGCGGTATGCACCGGTAGCGGGCGCAGCCGCAGCGTGGCTTCGACCACCACCCCCAGCGTCCCCTCCGAACCGATCATCAGGGCGTTGAGGTCATAGCCGCTGACACCCTTGATGGTTTCGCGGCCGGTCCGCAGTTCCCGTCCGTCCGCCAGGATCACGCGCAGGGCCAGCACCGATTCCCGGGTGACGCCGTACTTGGCGCAGCGCATGCCGCCGGCGTTCGTGGCGATGTTGCCGCCGATGCTGCAGATGGCGGTGCTTGCCGGATCCGGTGCATAGAAGAGCCCATACTCCGCGGCGGCCGCATTGAGGTCGGCGTTGAGCACTCCGGGCTCCACCACGGCCAACTGCTCCACGGGGTCGATGCGCAGGATCCGGTTCATGCCCGAAACATCGAGCACCAGTTCCCCGGCCCGGGAGGACGACGCCGCGGCGAGCCCGGTGCCGGCTCCCCGCGGAACCACGGGTATGCGGTGTTCGGTGGCCAACTTGAGGGTGGCGACGACGTCGTCGGCGGTGCGGGCGAGCACCACGCCGTCCGGCAGCGATTCCGGAACGAAGCCGGACCTGTCGGTGCTCACCCGTTGCCGGTCCGCTTCCAGGAAGGAAACGGAAGGGAAGCCGCTTAGGACGGTGCTGCCGGAGCCGGCAGTGTTAGCGGGAACCGGGTTGAGGGAGTGCGTGCTCACGGGACTTCTCCTTGTAGTTCGGGGAGGTGGTTCGGGCAGGGATTAGGGGACCATCCAGCCAAGAATCGACGTGGACTGCAGCCAGATCAGCACGGTGATGAACGCCAGCAGGCCAAGGCTCCAGCCGATGAGTTTGCGCAGCAGGGTTCCTTCCGCCCCCTCCAGGCCTACAGCGGCGGAGGCGATGGCCAGGTTCTGCAGCGAAAGCATCTTGCCCATAACGCCTGCGGAGGAGTTGGCTGCGGCCATGAGCGTGGGCGACAGCCCGGTTTCGTTGGCCGCGGCTACCTGCAGGGCGCCGAACAGGGAGTTCGAGGAGGTGTCGGAACCCGTAAGGGCCACGCCGATCCACCCCAGCAGAGGGGAAAGCAGTGCGAAGAAGCTTCCCGCGGAGGCCAGGGCGACCCCGAGGGTGGTGGTCTGGCCGGAAAGGTTCATCACGAAGGACAGGGCCAGCACGGAGCAGACGGTCAGGATGGTCCAGCGCAGCTGCTTCAGCGTTTCTCCGTAGACGCGTACTCCGCGGCCCGCCGCGATCCGGTACAGCACCATGGTGATGATGCCGGAGAAAAGCAGCAGGGTGCCGGTGGCCCGGATGTGGTCAAAACGCAGTGTCTGGGCAGCCGCCGGTTTGCCGTTGTTTCCGGTGACGTCGAGTCCCGGCCACAGGAACGTGGTGCTGCCGATGCTGGTCAGCCAGGTCTTGACCACGGGAACCTGGGCAATGGAGAACACCACGATGATCACCAGATAAGGTGCGATGGCCATCCAGACATCGTGTCCGGAGGGCCGTCCGGTGGTGGTGCCGCTGGCAGCTCCGTCTCCCTCCCCGCCGTCGGCCCCCGCGCCCACGGCGGTTGCTCCCCCGGCAGCCCCTCCGCTTGCGGCACTGGTTCCGGCCCCTGGTGCGGAACCGCGGCCCGCTCCGGTGAGGGTGTCCGTTCCGACGGATTCCGTTTCCGACACCGACGCGGTTTCCCCTGCCTTCTCGGCCTCGCGGGTTTCACCGGTCATGCCGATGATCTCGGACGGCTGCCAGACCCGGAGCATCAGGAGTACTGCCACTACTGTCACGACGGCGGCAACGACGTCGGTCAGTTCCACAATGAAGAAGTTCGAGGCCGCGAACTGTGCCAGCCCGAAGGCCGCTCCGGCGACGAGTGCTACCGGCCACGTCTGCCGCAGACCGCGTTTACCGTCCACCAGGAAGACCAGGATCAGCGGAACCACCAGCGCAATGAAGGGTGTCTGCCGTCCGGTCATGGAGGACAGTTCCTGCAGCGGGATGCCCGTGACACCGTTCAGCGCGATGATCGGTGCCGCCATGGCGCCGAAGGCCACCGGCGCCGTGTTCGCCAGCAGGGCGACCATGGCGGATTTCAGCGGCTTCATGCCTGCGGCCATCAGCATGGCAGCCGCGATGGCTACGGGCGCTCCGAAGCCGGCCAGGGATTCCAGCAGGGCGCCGAAGCAGAAGGCGATCAGGATGGACAGGATGCGCAGATCGTCCGAGATGGAGCGGATGGTGCGCCCCAGGACCTCAAACCACGGCGTTGCCACGGTCAGCTTGTAGATCCACAGGGCGTTAATCAGGATCCAGAGGATGGGGAAGATGGCATAGAAGGCGCCGAGCCCCGTGGCTGAAAGGACCTGCCCCACCGGCATCTTCCAGCCCACGACGGCAAGGATGATGGACAGTGCCAGGCTGATCAGTGCCGCCTGGTAGGCCTTCATCCGGAACACGCCCAGCAGGACAAACAGAATCAGCAGCGGCAGCGCGGCCAGGATGGCGGACAGGGCCAGGGAACCGGCAATCGGGTCGAGGGGCTGTTGGAACGCAGCAGCAGTCGTCACAAAAACTCCTTTGTTTTTGTTTCCACATCCACGGTGATGATGCGTTGACCCTAGGCCCGCCCCTTGGCAGGGTCAACGGCTGGTGACCACCCGGAACAAAATCGGCTCAGCCAAACCGAAGCGCCGTAAACACAATCGCCGCCGCGGTTCCCTGCCGGTAAGGGCCCGGGAACCGCGGCGGCGGCTGCAGTAGTTACCTATTGCCGCGGATCGGGATTGCGCGGCTGCTCGCTGCCCATATCCGCAGCACCGAACAGTTTTTCCGCCGGCGAATTCGTGTCGGAGTTCGCGCGCGCCATCAGTTCGGGATGGTGGAGGTCCAGCGCGGGCCGTTCCGAGCGGATCTTCGGCAGCGAGGTGAAGTTGTGCCGCGGCGGCGGGCAGGAAGTGGCCCACTCCAGCGATCCGCCGAAGCCCCACGGATCATCCACCTCGACCTTCTTGCCGTGCCGCCAGGTGCTGTAGACATTCCAGAAGAAGGGAATCATGGACAGCGCCAGGATGCCCGATCCGATGGTGGAGAGCTGGTTCATTCCGGCGAAGTTGTCCTCCACCAGGTAGTCGGCGTATCGCCGGGGCATCCCCAGCACGCCCAGCCAATGCTGGATCAGGAACGTGGTGTGGAAACCCAGGAAAAGCAGCCAGAAGTGGATCTTGCCGAGCCGTTCGTTCAGCATTTTCCCGGTGAATTTGGGCCACCAGAAATAGAATCCCGCGAACATTGCAAAGACCACGGTCCCGAACACCACGTAGTGGAAGTGCGCCACCACGAAATACGTGTCCGAGACGTGGAAGTCCAGCGGCGGGGAGGACAGGATGATGCCGGTCAGTCCGCCGAAGAGGAACGTGATCAGGAAGCCGATGCTCCAGAGCATGGGGGTTTCGAAGGTAATGGACCCCCGCCACATGGTGCCGATCCAGTTGAAGAACTTCACCCCGGTGGGCACTGCGATCAGCATGGTCATGAAGGAGAAGAAGGGCAGCATAACGGCGCCGGTCACATACATGTGGTGCGCCCAAACGGTCATCGACAGGGCGGCGATGGCAATCGTGGCGAACACCAGGCCCTTGTAGCCGAAAATGGATTTCCGGCTGAACACCGGGAGGATTTCGGAGACGATGCCGAAGAACGGCAGCGCGATGATGTAGACCTCGGGATGGCCGAAGAACCAGAACAGGTGCTGCCAGAGGATGGAGCCGCCGCGTTCCGGGTTGAAGATGTCCGCCCCGAAGCGCCGGTCCGCGCCCAGGGCGAACAGTGCTGCGGCCAGGGGCGGGAACGCCATCAGGACCAGAATCGCCGTCACGAGGGTGTTCCAGGTGAAGATCGGCATCCGCCACATGGTCATGCCGGGCGCGCGCAGGCAGATGATGGTGGTGACAAAGTTGACCGAGCCCAGGATGGTGCCGAAGCCGGATAACGCCAGTCCGAAGACCCACAGGTCACCGCCGAGGCCGGGGCTGAACGCGACGTTGGACAGCGGCGTATAGGCTGTCCAGCCGAAGGACGCGGTGCCCTGCGGGGTGATAAACCCGGACAGTGCAATCAGCGAGCCAAACAGGAAGAACCAGAATGCCAAGGCGTTCAGGCGCGGGAACGCGACGTCGGGCGCCCCGATCTGCAGCGGCATGATCACGTTCGCGAAGCCGGCGAAAAGCGGAGTGGCAAACATCAGCAGCATGGCGGTGCCGTGCATCGTGAAGAGCTGGTTGTACTGCTCCCGCGTCTGCAGGATCTGCATCCCCGGTTCAAACAGCTCGGCGCGGATAATCAGTGCCATCACACCGGCCAGCGAGAAAAAGACGAAGGACGTGATCAGGTACATGTAGCCGATGGTCTTGTGGTCCGTGGAGGTGATCCAGTTGACGACGATCCGCCCCCTGGACACCGGCACCACCCGGGGCGCTACAAACGTTCCGTCCGGTTCCGCGGTGTATTTCACTGTCGACATGGAACTATCCCGATCCGCCGAAGGGTACTGCCCTGCCAGGAACATCCGAGACTGTGCTTGGTATCGTATGGCGGCGGCGGACAGCCCGCCAGACCCCTGCGGGAATCAGCAGGCAGCGGCACGCGATGCGGCAGGCCCGTTCCGGAACCGGTGCCGCCCGGAGGAAGGGCAAGGCACAATGCAATGATGGACAACCAGACCCGTTCGACCGAAACACCTCCGCCCCTGACCGCCGTTATTACCGGGGCGGGGTCGGGGATCGGCCGTGCCACGGCCCGGGCTTTCCTGTCCGCCGGTTTCCGGGTGGTCCTGGCCGGCCGCCGGGAGGCGGAGCTGCAGGAAACCGCCGCCGGCTCCGAAGCGGCACTCGTGGTGCCCGCGGACATAACGGTGCCCGACGACGTCGAGCGGCTTTTCGCCGCGGCCGTCGGCGCATTCGGGCGGATAGACGTGTTGTTCAACAATGCCGGGACGTTCGGTCCCACGGGCAGCATCGACGAGCTGAGCATCGAGGACTGGAACCGGACCCTGGCGGTCAACGTCACCGGCACCATGCTGTGTGCCGCTGCGGCCGTGCGGCACATGAAGGCCCAGTCCCCGCAGGGCGGCCGGATCATCAACAACGGCTCGGTGTCGGCGCACACGCCCCGTCCACTTTCGGCGGCGTATACCGCGACCAAGCACGCGGTCACCGGCCTGACCAAGGCCATAGACCTGGACGGGCGCCCCTTCGGCATCACCTGCGGGCAGATCGACATCGGCAACGCCGCCACCGACCTGCTTGCGGGGATCGGCGGCGGGCAGGGGGCGCTGCAGGCCAACGGCACCCGGGCCGAGGAACCCTCGTTCCCCGCGGAGGAGGCCGCTGCCGCCGTGCTGTTTATGGCCTCCGCCCCGGCGTCGGCCAATGTCCGCTCACTGCTGGTTACCGCGGCCGGGATGCCTTTCGGCGGCCGCGGCTAGGGCCCGCCGCTAGCTTTCCCGGGCCTTCCGGGTCTGCTTTTCGCTGGCCTTCTGCAGCGCCTCCACCAGCTCGTCCTTGGTCATCTTCGAGCGGCCGGGAATGTCCAGCCGGGACGCGAGTTCGTACAAGTGCGCCTTGGACGCGTTGGCGTCCACTCCTCCGGCCGTGTTCTTGGACGAAGTACGCCCTTCGGCAGCACGGGCATCGGAGGGTCCTTTCTGCTCCTTTTCCTCCCAGTGGTCGCCCACTTTTTCGTGGGTGTGCTTGAGGGAGGCGTACGCCGTCCGGGCGGCCCGCTCGCCGTCGCCGTATTCCTCCACCGCGGAATCGTAGGTTTTGGCGAACGTGTTCTGAGCCTTGGAATCCGAGCGCTGCAGGGTCGAAGGCAGTTCGCTCTTCACTGCGCGGTCGTTCTTGCCGGTCTTAGGCATCGTCATCCCTGTCCGTAGATTTCCTTACGGTCTACCACCCTGCGCGGCACGGGCTCAACCAAAAACTCCCCCGCGGCTTCCGGGCGATACCCGGAAGCGGCGGAGGAGTTTGGCAGCAAGGGCACGTGCCCGACGCACGGTTACGCGGTGGCGGCGGCGGCCTCGATGTCGTCGTCGTCAATGCCCAGCATCTCCAGCTTTCCGCTCTTGCGGTCTGCCAGGTACTGCTTCATTTCCTTCTTGATCACGGGCAGCAGCAGGTACACGCCGAGCAGGTTCACGAACGCGCAGACAAAGAGCGCGGCGTCGGCGAAGCTGATGACCTGGCTGAAGGACAGGACGCAGCCGGCCACGGTGAAGAGCAGGAAGATGACCTTGTAGGCGATCTCGCGGCGCTTGCCGCGGCCGAAGAGGTACTCCCAGGACTTCAGGCCGTAGTAGGACCAGGTGATCAGGGTGGAGTAGGCGAAGAGCGCCACGGCGATGGAGAGCACGATCGGGAACCACGGCAGGACGGTGGCGAACGCATCGGAGGTGAGGATGACGCCGTCGGGCGCGTCGCCTCCGGCCTGGACCTGGTCAATTCCTGCCTGCAGGCTGGGGGTGGAGGCCATGATGATGGCCAGGGCGGTCATGGTGCAGATGAGCACGGTGTCCACCAGCGGTTCGAAGAGCGCCACGAAGCCTTCGCTGACCGGCCGGCGGGTCTTGACCGCCGAGTGGGCGATAGCTGCGGAACCGACGCCCGCCTCGTTCGAGAAGGACGCCCGCTGGAAGCCCACGATCATAACGCCTAAGATGCCGCCGGCGAAGCCCTCGGGACGGAACGCCCCCTCGATGATGGCGCCGAAGGATGCCGGCACGTTCTCGAAGTTGACGATGATGACGAACAGGCAGGCCAGAATGTAGATGCCACCCATGGCCGGCACCAGCTTGGAAGTGGTGGCACCGATGGACTTGATGCCGCCGAGGATCACCACGGCCACCAGGGCCGCCAGGACCAGTCCGAAGATCAGGGCCGCGCCCGCGCTGCCGAGGAGACCGTCCTCGCCGCCGGTGACGTTCTGGATCTGCGCGAAGGTCTGGTTGGCCTGGAACATGTTGCCGCCGGCAATGCCGAAGATCAGGATCGCTACCGCAAAGATTCCGGTGAGGATCTTCGCGGGCCAGCGGCCCAGGCGCCGGAAGGCTACCGGCAGGTACTTGAACGGACCGCCGCTGATCGAGCCGTCTTCATGGACTTCGCGGTACTTCACGCCGAGCGTGCATTCCGCGAACTTCGAGGCCATGCCCAGCAGGCCGGCCAGGATCATCCAGAAGGTTGCGCCGGGACCGCCCAGGGCCATGGCCGCACCGACGCCGGCGATGTTGCCGAGGCCGACTGTGCCGGACAGGGCGGAGGTAAGGGCCTGGAAATGCGGCACCTCCCCCGGATCATCCTTGGAGGAGAATTTGCCGCGGACCACCTGGGTGGCCACCTTCAGTCCGCGGAACTGGATGAAGCCGAAGTAGAAAGTGAAGACGATGCCGGCGAGGATCAGCCAGGCGACCACTACGGGGAAACTGAAGTCGCCGATGCTGACCGGGAAGAACACGATCCCGGAGAACACGGTGGTAATCGGTTCGAAAAAGGAGTTGACCGCGGAGTCGATGGTGCCGAGCAACCCACCGTCCTCAGATGCCGGTGCCATGGAGACTGCCCGAGCTGCGTTCATTTGGTTCGAACCCCTGTTTCAAGTAAGTGTGCTGTCGAATGCGACAACATAGCCTCGCTTAACACAGGGGTATCGCACAAATCACACGCTGTACGTGAGACAGCCGGTCAGCACTCCACCACATTCACGGCCAGCCCGCCGAGCGCGGTTTCCTTGTACTTGGAGCTCATATCGCGGCCGGTTTCCCGCATCGTCACAATGACTTCATCCAGCGAGACCCGATGTTCGCCGTCGCCCCAAAGTGCCATTTTGGCGGCATTGACAGCCTTCGCGGCGCCGATGGCGTTCCGCTCGATGCAGGGCACCTGCACCAGCCCGCCGATCGGATCGCAGGTCAGGCCGAGGTTGTGCTCCATGGCAATCTCGGCGGCGTTTTCCACCTGTTCCGGGGTACCGCCCAGGATTTCGGCCAGCCCGGCGGCGGCCATGGACGACGCCGATCCCACCTCGCCCTGGCAGCCCACCTCGGCGCCGGAAATGGAGGCCTGCTCCTTGTAGAGCACCCCCACGGCGGCGGCGGCAAGCAGGAAGCGGACCACGACGTCGTCGCGCTGCTCCGGTGTGGCGTTCTCCATGCCCGGACCGTAGTGGGTGGCGTAGAACATCACTGCGGGGATGATGCCCGCCGCGCCGTTGGTGGGGGCGGTGACTACGCGCCCGCCGGAGGCGTTTTCCTCGTTAACGGCCAGTGCCACGAGGTTCACCCATTCCTGCCAGAACTTCGGGTCCCGGTTCGGATCCTCGGCGCGCAGCCGGGTGTGCCAGGCCGGCGCACGACGGCGGACCTTCAGTCCGCCGGGCAGGAGGCCGGTGCGGCGGATGGCGGAGTTCTTGCACTCCTCCATCACGTCGCGGATGTGCAGCAGGCCGGAGCGGATCTCCGCTTCGGTGCGGGAGGCCAGCTCGTTGGCCAGCATCACTTCGCTAATGCTCAGTCCGCTGCCGGTGCAGTGCTGCAGCAGCTCGACGGCGGTGCGGAAGGGGTACGGCAGGTCGGATTTGCTGGCCTCGAGTTCCAGGGCATCCGCCCGTTCTTCACCCTCGCGGACAATGAAGCCGCCGCCCACGGAGAAGAAGGTAGCGTCCCGCAGCACGGAGCCGTCGGCGGCCAGGGCGGCGAACTTCATGCCGTTGGTGTGCCGCGGCAGCACCGTCAGCGGGTGCAGCACGATGTCCGCCTCGCCGTACTCCAGCGGGCAGGCCACTGCACCGGGAACCTGCGCGCACAGCTGCAGTTTCCGGGTCGCCTCAATGTCGGCCAGCCGCTGCTCCACCTGTTCGGGCAGGATGAGTTCGGGGGCGAAGCCCTCCAGACCCAGCAGCACTGCAGTCATGGTGCCGTGGCCCCGGCCGGTCGCCGCGAGGGAACCGTACAGGTCCACCCTCAGGCCGGCGACGTCGGCCAGGCTGCCGGCGTCGACCAGCTCCGCCGCGAACACGGCAGCGGCACGCATCGGCCCCACCGTGTGGGAGCTCGATGGGCCGATGCCCACGGTAAACAGGTCAAAAACGCCGACAGCCAAGGTAGTGCTTCCTAACGGTTTGCCGCAGCGGGGGCAGCAGCGAGATCCGCCACCTCCGGGTACAGCGGATGGGCCTGCGCGAGAGCGGTAACTCGTTCGCGCAGCGGTGCCAGATCGGTGTCCTCACCGGCGATGAGAGCCTGGGCAATGATGTCCGCGACTTCCCGGAATGCGTCTTCACCGAAGCCGCGGGTGGCCAGGGCGGGGGTGCCGATCCGCAGGCCCGAGGTCACCATGGGCGGCCGCGGATCGAACGGCACGGCGTTGCGGTTCACGGTGATGTCTATCTGCGCGAGACGGTCTTCGGCTTCCTGGCCGTTGAGGGCCGCATTGCGCAGGTCCACGAGCACCAGGTGCACATCCGTGCCGCCGGAGACCACCGAGATGCCGGCGGCAGCGACGTCGTCGGCCAGCAGGCGTTCGGCAAGGATCCGGGCGCCGGCGAGCGTGCGCTCCTGCCGCTCTTTGAACTCGGGGGTGGCTGCAATCTTGAAGGCTGTCGCCTTGCCGGCAATCACGTGTTCCAGCGGTCCGCCCTGCTGGCCCGGGAACACTGCAGAGTTGATCTTCTTGGCAATGTCGGCGTCGTTGGACAGGATGATGCCGCCGCGGGGACCGGCAAGGGTCTTGTGCGTGGTGGTGGTGACCACGTGGGCGTGGGGGACGGGGCTGGGGTGCAGTCCCGCGGCCACCAGACCGGCGAAGTGGGCCATATCCACCATCAGGAAAGCACCCACCTCATCCGCGATGCGGCGGAATTCGGCGAAGTCCAGCTGGCGGGCGTAGGCGGACCAGCCGGCCACGATCAGCTTGGGCCGGTGTTCCTTGGCAAGGGCCTCTACTTCGGCCATGTCCACGCGGTGGTCCTCTTCGGACACGTTGTAGGGGACCACGTTGTAGAGCCGGCCGGAGAAGTTGATCTTCATGCCGTGCGTCAGGTGCCCGCCGTGCGCCAGGGACAGGCCCAGGATGGTGTCTCCGGGCCGGATCAGGGCGTGCATAACGGAGGCGTTGGCCTGCGCGCCGGAGTGCGGCTGGACGTTGGCGAAGCCCGCACCGAACAGGGACTTGGCGCGGTCGATGGCCAGCTGCTCAATGACGTCCACGAATTCGCAGCCGCCGTAGTAGCGCCGTCCCGGGTAGCCTTCGGCGTACTTGTTGGTCAGCACCGATCCCTGGGCTTCCATGACGGAAACGGCGGTGTGGTTCTCGGAGGCGATCATCTCCAGGCCCTGCTGCTGCCGGCGGAGCTCGTTGTCGATCTGCGCTGCGACCTCGGGGTCAACTACCGCGAGGGAGTCGTTGAGGTAATCGCTCACAGTTCGCCGCCGTTCTTTTCCGCGTATTCCTCGGCGCTGAGCAGTGCGCCTTCACTCGTGGCATTAACGGTGAACAGCCAGCCGGCACCGTACGGGTCCTCGTTCAGGAGGGCCGGATTGTCGATGGCCTCCTGGTTGATCTCCACGATCTCGCCGGACACCGGCGCGTAGAGATCCGAGACGGACTTGGTGGACTCAACCTCGCCGCAGGTTTCGCCGGCGGTCACGGTGTCGCCGACGGCAGGAAGGTCAACATAGACGACATCGCCGAGGGCGTCTGCGGCGACAGCTGAAATGCCGACGCGGACGGGGCTCGAGGAGTCTACCCACTCGTGTTCGGCGGAATAGCGGAGTCCTGCGTTTACTTTGCTCATCTGTTTGCCTTTCGAAGCTGTGTCGGGTGCGTTCGGGTCTGGTTCAAAGTCTAGGCCGGGGCGTCGGAAGCGCGGCATTCTGCCGCCCTTAGCGTTCCAGATCCTGCCCTCCTCCTCGCAAGCTCGGAGAGGGGACCCTGGATCTTTCACTGCCTCGCTCGTTCCTCGTTCGGCGATGCGGGGCTACACGAACGCCGCGCCGCGCGCACCGTTCAAAGGTGTCAGAAACGTGCTCACCTACACACGTGAGCCGCTGTCTGTACCTTGCCCACAGCGTCACCCCGCGCCGCCGTCACAAGAATCTTTTTGTCTTGGGCGTTACTGCTTGCTGCGCTTATAGAACGGAAGTTCCACAACCGTGAAGGGTTCGGGTTTGCCACGGAGGTCCACTGAGAGGGCCGTGCCGGGCTCCGTGAATGGCGTATCCACATAGGCGAGGGCGATAGGGAAGCCGAGGGTCGGGCTGGGAGCACCGGAGGTGACTTCGCCGATGACCGTTTCGCCGTCGCTGCTGAGGACCGGATAGTGGCTGCGCGCCGAACGGCGGCCGGAGCCCTTGAGGCCCACGAGGCGGCGGGCCGGTCCGGCGGCCTTCCGGGCTTCGAGGGCGGCACGCCCCACGAAGTTCCCCTCCTTGGAGAGGGCGACGACGGGCCCCAGGCCTGCGGCGTACGGGTCCGTGTCCAGCGTGAGCTCGTTGCCGTAGAGCGGCATCCCGGCTTCCAGACGGAGCGAATCGCGGCAGGCCAGACCCGCCGGAATCAGCCCCCGGTCCTCACCCGCAGCCAGCAGCGCAGACCAGAGGGCCGCGGCGTCGTCGTTGGAGACGTAGATCTCGAACCCGTCTTCGCCGGTGTACCCGGTGCGGGCCACGAGCAGGTCCAAGGTCCGCTCCCCCGCCCGGATGCCCACCGTGGCCGCGGCGTAGTACTTCATCCCGGTGACGGTCTCAGCCTGATCGGCGGGGACCAGGTCCAGCAGGATCGCTTCGGCCACCGGGCCCTGGACGGCAACCAGCGAGGTTTCCGCCGAGACATTGTTCACGGCGACGTCGAAGTCCTCGGCGCGGGACGCCAGTTCGGCGGCCACGGTGTCCGCGTTGCCCGCGTTGGGCACCACCAGGTAGGAATCGTCGGCGAGCCGGTAGCTGATCAGGTCATCGATGATCCCGCCGTCGTTGTTGGTGATCAGCGAATACTTGGCGCGTCCCACCTTCACTGCGGAGAGTTTGCCGACCAGGGCGTAGTCCAGGAACGCCCCGGCGTCGGGCCCGGAGACCTCCACTTCACCCATGTGGGAGAGGTCGAACAGCCCGGCTGCGCTGCGCACGGCCTTATGTTCGGCCAACTCGGAGCTGTATTTCAGGGGCATCTGCCAGCCGCCGAAGTCGGTGAAGGAAGCGCCCAGCTGTTTGTGCGCCTCGTAGAGCGCCGTGTACTTCTCAGTCATGGAATGTTCCTTCTAGTTTTCGAAGTCTTCGATGGGCGGGCAGGAGCAGATCAGGTTCCGGTCCCCTGCGGCGCCGTCAATGCGGCCTACCGGCGGGAAGTACTTGTCCATGCGCAGGCTGCGCAGCGGGAAAGCGGCCTGTTCGCGCGGGTAGGCGCGGTCCCATTCATTGGCTGCCACGACGACGGCGGTGTGCGGGGCATTGCGCAGCGGGCTGCCTTCGAGGGTGAAGTCCCCGGCCGCCACCTGGTCGATTTCGGCACGGATGGCGATCATCGCGTCGATGAAGCGGTCCATTTCGCCCAGGTCCTCGGACTCGGTGGGTTCCACCATCAGGGTGCCGGCCACCGGGAAGGACAGCGTGGGGGCATGGAACCCGTAGTCCACCAGCCGCTTGGCCACGTCCTCGGCGGTAACGCCGGTTTTGGCGGTCAGTTCCCGCAGGTCCAGGATGCACTCGTGCGCCACCAGTCCACCCTTGCCGGTGTAGAGCACGGGGTAGTACTCGTTCAGCCGGGCAGCCACGTAGTTCGCCGCGAGCAGGGCGTGCTTGGTGGCGCTGGTCAGGCCTTCACCGCCCATCAGGCTGACGTACGCCCAGGAGATGGGAAGCACGCCGGCGGAGCCGAAGCGGGACGCGGACACGGGAATGTCCTCGCCGCCGGTCCAGGTGGCGGCATCGCCGGGCATGAAGGGCGCGAGGTGCGCCTTGGCTGCCACGGGGCCGACGCCGGGACCGCCGCCGCCGTGCGGGATGCAGAAGGTCTTGTGCAGGTTCAGGTGGGACACGTCGCCGCCGAACTCACCCGGCTGCGCCAGGCCGACCAGCGCGTTGAGGTTGGCGCCGTCAATGTAGACCTGGCCGCCGGCCTCGTGGACCGCTTCGCAGACGTCGCGGACGTCGTCGTCGAACACGCCGTGGGTGGAGGGGTAGGTAATCATGATGGCGGCGAGGTTTTCGCGGTTCGCATCGATCTTGGCGCGCAGGTCCGCGTGGTCGATGGCGCCGTCGTCGGCGGTGGCCACCACCACCACCTTCATGCCGGCCAGCACTGCGGAGGCGGCGTTGGTGCCGTGCGCCGAGGCGGGGATGAGGCAGACAGTGCGCTGTTCGTCGCCGCGCGAGTGGTGGTAGCCGCGGATGGCAAGCAGCCCAGCCAGTTCACCCTGCGAACCGGCGTTGGGCTGGATGGAAACCGTGTCATAGCCGGTGATGACCGCGAGCTTCTCCTCCAGGTCCGCGATCAGTTCGCGCCAGCCCTCGGTCTGGGAATCCGGAGCGAACGGGTGGATGGAGGCGAACTCCGGCCAGGTCATGGCCTGCATTTCGGCGGTGGCGTTGAGCTTCATGGTGCAGGAGCCCAGCGGGATCATGGTGCGGTCCAGGGCCAGGTCGCGGTCCGAGAGGCGGCGCAGGTAGCGCAGCATCTGGGTTTCGGAGCGGTAGGAGGAGAACACCGGGTGCGTCATGAACTCCGAGGTACGCAGGATCCCAGCCGGCAGGTCGAAGCCGTCCGCCGCTTCCACGGAGGCGGCACCGAAGGCTGCGGCGACGTCGGCGATCACGGCCGGCGTCGTCGTTTCGTCGGCGGAGATACCCACGGTGTCCGCATCGATCCGGCGCAGGTTGATGCCCTTCGCCTCCGCGGCGGCGATGACCTCCGCAGCGCGGCCGGGAACGCGGGCAGTAACGGTGTCGAAGAAGGACTCGTGCAGCAGTTCGACGCCAGCGGCCTTCAGTGCGGTAGCCAGCGCCCGGGCGGAATCGTGGGCGCGGCGGGCAATCGCGGTGAGGCCTTCGGGGCCGTGGTAGACGGCGTACATGGAGGCCACGATGGCCAGCAGCGCCTGCGCGGTGCAGATGTTCGAGGTCGCCTTTTCGCGGCGGATGTGCTGCTCCCGGGTCTGCAGCGCCAGGCGGTAGGCGGGGGTGCCGGCGGAATCCTTGGAGACGCCCACCAGGCGGCCGGGCAGGGAACGCTCCAGGCCCTTGCGGACGGCCATGTAGGCGGCGTGCGGTCCGCCGTAGAACAGGGGAACGCCGAAGCGCTGTACGGAGCCGACGGCAATGTCCGCGCCCTGCTCACCGGGAGGCGTGATGAGGGTCAGGGCCAGCAGGTCCGCGGCCACGGTGACGAGCGCCCCGCGGTCCTTCGCCTCGGCGATCAGGGCGGAGGAGTCGCGCACCACGCCGGAGGCGCCGGGCTGCTGGAGCACAACGCCGGCCAGCTCGCCTTCGGGCAGGCCGTCGGCAAGGTCGGCAACAATGACGTCGAAGCCGAGCGCCTTGGCCCGGCCCTTCACCACGGCGATGGTCTGCGGGAAGAGCTCCGAGTCCAGCACGATGGCGCCGTTGCTGTGGGACTTGTTGGACCGGCGCATCAGCAGCACGGCCTCGGCCACGGCAGTGGCTTCGTCCAGCAGGGACGCGTTGGCGATGGGCAGGGCGGTGAGGTCCTGGACCATGGTCTGGAAGTTCAGCAGCGCTTCGAGCCGGCCCTGGGAGATTTCGGGCTGGTAGGGGGTGTAGGCCGTGTACCAGGCCGGGTCCTCGACCACGTTGCGCAGGATCACCGGAGGGGTGTGGGTGCCGTAGTAGCCCTGGCCGATCATCTGGACGGCCGTCTTGTTCTTCCCGGCAATCCTCCGCAGGGCCGCGAGGGTTTCCTCTTCGCTCTTCGCCGGATCCAGGACCAACGGGAAATTCTGCCGGATCGCGGCGGGGACGGCCATGTCCACCAGACCGTCAAGGGAGTCGTAGCCGACGGCTTTGAGCATGGTTTCCACGGCGTCGGCGCGGGCACCGATGTGCCGGTCCACAAACGCGGCGGCAAGAGTAGAGGAGGACGGTTCTACAGGCATGTGAGGCTCCAGGAAAGGCAGACGGGGGTACGTCGACGGCGACGGCTCCTCCCCGCTCTGTATTGGACCTGAGAGATTCCGCGGGTGTACTTCCGCTTGCACCGTCGGTGAGTTTCCGGCGCGGCCGGGAACTGCTTTCCAGAGTTGCCTCGCTGTGGCGGTACGGGGGCCTGAGAGATTCCCGGGGAGGGTTTGCTCCTACGGCGCCCGCCGATGCTGATGCGCATCCGGCGGGACTCTCCCGCCACGGCTGATAAAGGCATATTCAGTTGGAACTGCTGATGTGACACGGCCAACTTTAGCCTGCCCCCGGCAGCGCCTCAACCCTCAGACACGCCCGGGCGCGGGTGCCGGCTTCCGCCCGGGAAGCCTTCCGAACCCCCGTGTGACCTGCAACGTCACAGCTGCCTGAATTTGACGGGGCCTGTTAACGGCTTCCAAACTGAAATGTCGGCGGCAGCGCCAACATCCAGGTTTGCCTTATCGGGCGGCATAGGCGATTACGGCGGATGAGCTGCCGGCGGGTGCCTAAAAGAGAGATTTCAATGTCTGAGCACATAACCCGCCCACCAAGCGACAGTTCTGTTTCCGCGCCGCAAAACAGTGCGGAAGAACCCCACCTCGCCCGTTCCCTGTCCAGCCGGCACATCCAGCTGCTGGCCATCGGCGGGGCCATCGGCACGGGATTGTTCATGGGGTCAGGCAAGACCATCTCCGCGGCCGGCCCGTCAGTGATCTTCGTCTACGCGATCATCGGCTTCATGCTCTTCTTCGTTATGCGGGCCATGGGCGAGCTGCTGCTCTCCGACCTTCGTTACAAGTCCTTCACCGACTTCTCCGCGGACCTGCTGGGTCCCTGGGCAGGCTTCTTCACGGGCTGGACCTACTGGTTCTGCTGGGTGGTCACCGGCATTGCCGACGTGGTGGCGATTGCCCACTACGTCACCTTCTGGTGGGGCAACGCTCCCCTGTGGATCCCGGCCCTGGCCTGCATCCTGGTCCTGCTGGCCCTGAACCTGCCGACGGTCAAGGCGTTCGGCGAAACCGAATTCTGGTTTGCGCTGGTCAAGATCGTCGCCATCCTGACGCTCATCGTAGTTGGGCTGGTCATGATCCTGACCGGCTTCACGCACGGCGACGGGGTTACCGCCGGCTTCGGCAACCTCTGGGAACACGGCGGTTTCTTCCCCACCGGCCCCATGGGCTTTGTCGCCGGCTTCCAGATCGCGGTGTTCGCGTTTGTCGGCATTGAACTGGTGGGCACCACCGCGGCGGAAACCAAGGATCCGGAAAAGAACCTGCCCCGGGCCGTGAACTCCATTCCGATCCGTATCCTGCTCTTCTACGTAGGCGCCCTGACCGTCCTGATGGCTGTGATCCCGTGGGACGAATTCAGCGCCGACGAAAGCCCGTTCGTGGGTATGTTCACCTTGGCCGGGCTTGGCACCGCCGCAGCCATCGTGAACTTCGTAGTGCTGACATCCGCGGCATCTTCAGCGAATTCCGGGATATATTCCACTTCGCGTATGGTTTTCGGCCTGGCGCAGGAGGGCGATGCTCCCCGTCAGTTCGGCCGCCTCTCCCGGCGGAAGGTCCCCCAGAACGCGCTGTTCTTCTCCTGCACCTTCCTGCTGGCCGGCGTCGCCCTGCTGTACGCGGGCGAATCCGTCAGCGCGGCATTCACCTTGGTGAGCACCATTTCGGCCCTGTGCTTTATGTTCGTCTGGTCCATCATCCTGATCAGCTACCTGGTGTACCGCAGGCGCCGGCCGCAGCTGCATGAGGCGTCGAAGTTTCCGATGCCCGGCGGCGTCGTGATGGCCTACCTCGTGCTGGCGTTCTTCGTGTTTATCCTGTGGACGCTCACCACCCAGGCAGACACCCTGCAGGCGCTCCTCGTGACCCCCGCGTGGTTCGTCCTGCTGGGCATTGTCTATGCCGTCCTGCGGCGGACCCCCGTGCATCAGGCGCGGGTGGCTGCACACCACGACGACGTCGCCCGCGAGCGCGCGGCGCTCCCCGCTGCGAAGCCATAAGCGGCGCCTAGTACACCACCGTTCCCCGGGAGCTGACCGTTGCGCCGCCTCCCGGGGCACCGGCTTTGCTGCTGGCGTCTATCTCCAGTCCGAAGGTATTCAGCGGCACCTCCAGGGCCGAGACCAGGTGCGGCACCACTTCCTGCTGGATCCGGGCGATCACGCCCTGCACGTCGGCGTCGGAATTCACCGTCACCTTCATGGCCAGGTCCGGCTCGTCCGCAGTGCCGCGCAGGCGGACGGTTGAGCCCACCACGCCGGGCAGCTGATCCGTCTCATTGCTGACGGCGGAGGCCAGCACCTGCGGATCACACACGGTGACGCCGTGCGCCGGGTCTTCCTGCAACCGGAATGTCCCCGCCGGCCGGGCCCGGGGAATCTGGGCTTGAAGCCACCACAGCCCCAGGATGCCCAGGATCACCCCGGCCAGCAGCATGCCCCAGGGCACGTACTCCCCGGCCAGGAACCCCTGGCCGTCGGATTCGGACAGCACCCGGTCCGAACGGCCCGGGCTGCCCCCGATGAGGCGGTCCAGGGTTCCGCTGGCAATAAGTGCTGCCAGCACTCCTGCCGCAAGGAACAGGACCCCGAGGATAATCAGCCACGTCCGGTTGGCCCTGCCTGAATGGTGCCTCATTGCCCCTGCCTTCCTCTCCTGGTCCCGTCTGTCAGTCCCGCGTCCGAATGGTTGCCGTGACTTCCGGCACCGGATCCAGTCCGGTGGCCGCCAGGCGGGAGCGCACCCCGTCCACCACCCAGTGCTGCAGATCGGTGGTGCCGTGCAGCGCCGTCCGCACATCCAGATGGACCTTGCGCGAGGACGCCGTCGCGGAGGCGGAGGCCACCCCGTCAATGTGGTCGCAGGTGGATGCCGCCAACCGCGCAACTGCACGCCGGCTCATCACCACGGTTTCCCCTCCCCGGACCGACGGAACGCCGCCCGCTTCCCCCGCTCCGGGCAGCCCCGGCATATTCACCGGCTTTGCCCGCAGCGGCAGTGCGGAGAAGTCGCCGGGGACCATTCCGCACAGCAGCAGGATCAGCCCGATCAGGAGCAGCACTACGGCACCGGTCCAGCCCCGGGTGCTGTCCCACCCGGTCTCGGAGAGCCAACCCAGCGGTTCCGTCACGAAGGCCGGCCAGCTCCCCTGAATGAGGCGGGCGACGGCGGCCCAGACCAGGCTTACACCGAGCGCCAGCATCACGATGGCGGAAATTGCTGCGGGAACGGAGCGGCTGGGCCTGCGCCGCATGGACACCGGCGGCGGGATCTTCGCGTTCATTGCAGCTTCCTTCGACCACGCGTATCCCGCTGCGGCGGCTTCAGCCAGGCAACCGTAATGTCCACCTGCCGCACCTGGACTCCGGTCAGCTCGGTGACCCGCTCCGTGATCCGGCGGCGCAGCTGCTCGGTGGCCTGGCGCAGCGGCATCGGATAGGGCAACCCCACAGTGACCTTGAGGCTGGCGACGTTTCCGGCCAACTCCACGCTGGCATCCGGCCGTGCGGAAAGATCCGCCCGGCTGCCGATACCGAGGAATCCTCCGGAGCTTCCGCCTGCAAACGTTTCGTCCCGGGCTACCTGGCTGGCTGTTTTTTCCAGCACCCGCCGGGCCAGGACGGTTTCGCCGCGGTCATCGGCATCCCGCCCCGAAACCAGCGACGGCGGAGCCGAGGGAATGCTCATCGGCTTGACGCTTTACCGAGCATTCCCGCCACGTCCACCTTCCCATCCGCCACCAACCCCACCAGCAGCCCGATCAGGCCGAACAGCAGCGTAATGAGGAACGCCAGCCAACCGCCGAAGGCCAGCACGATTCCCAGCACCAGCCCGATTAACAGACACCACCGCGTTGCGGACATGGAGTCCTCCTTTTGGTTGTTGTACGGCCCTTACTCCAGGCTCTTGGACTGGCTGGAGGGCTGCTGGTCGTCCTGGTCCTCGTTCTCATCCGGCAGGTGGACATCGGTGACATTCACGTTCACCTCCAGCACTTCCAGGCCGGTGGCGTTTTCCACGGACCGGATGACGTTGCGCCGGATGCCCTGGCTCACCTCCACCACGGAGAAGCCGTACTCCACCACGATGCTGACGTCGATCGCGGCCTGGCGTTCGCCCTTTTCCACCGTGACGCCGTTGCTGACGTTGGTCTGCGAGCCCGGGATCCTTTCGGTCATGGAACTGAAGGCACGCCGGGCGGCATTGCCCATGGCATGCACGCCCGGCACCTCGCGGGTGGCCATGCCTGCCAGCTTCTGCACCACGGTTTCCTCGATGGTGGTGTCGCCCCGGGGTGTGTGCAGCGGTCCGGTCCGGCGCTCGGCGTCAGCCGACGGCGACGCGGAGGAGCCGCCCTGCCCCTGGGGTGAACCCTGTCCGGTCTGCATACTCTGGGCACCCTGCGGATTGGCCGTAGCGGACGTTGCCCCCGCTGTCTTTGATGGATCTGCCATGGGAATCATCTCCTGCGTTCATTGCGGATGCACCGCGCGCGTCCCTTACAGAGTTAATGACGTGCGAAGGACCGAATCGTCACGGCAGAACCGGGACTTCGGCCGTCTTTCGCCCGGTCCGTCCTGCGGTTATTCCGTCATGGCCGCCGTTCTGGGACAATCGAGCCACGTCCGGCCGCTGCCGGACGGGACAGGGACACCATGGCGGGATCCGAGCTGCCGCAGGCGGCGCATAACGGCGGGAGATCCCCGCGCACCGGGCCGGGGAACCGGTATCCGGACGAGGCGGCCCTGGTTGCGCTGGCCCGCGGAGGAGACCTGCCCGCCTTCGAGTATCTTGTGGCCATTTACCAGCGCAGGTTGTTCCGCCTCGCCTACCGCATGCTTCGGGACCGCGGTGATGCCGAGGACGTCGTGCAGGACACGCTGACGGCCGGCTGGCGGATGCTCCCGACCTTGACCCGGGAGGAAGCCTTCGGCGGCTGGGTCTACCGGACGGCCACTAACCGCTGCCTGGACGTCCTCCGGCACCGGACCTCCCACCCGCAGGACCTGCCGGGCGCCGATCCGCTGGCCGACGCCGCCGCGGTCGCTACCGCCCGCGACTCGGACCGGGAAGCGGATCCGCACCGCACGGCGGAGGTGGCGGCAGAATTGGACGCCCTGCGGCGGGCCCTCTCCCTGCTTCCTGCGGATCAGCGGGCCTGCTGGCTGCTGCGTGAAGTCCATGGACAGAGCTATGCGGAGATCGGCGCTGCGCTGCGGATCAGCCCGCAGGCCGTGCGCGGACGGTTGTCGCGGGCCCGCGAACACCTGTCAGCAGCCATGACGCCGTGGCGGTAATCCCTTGTAATTCCACTTGTCAGACAATAATATCCACGATACGGAAGAAGTAACCGGCATCACTTTTATTGCTGTCCACCGGCATTGCCACAGGGAGAATCATTATGGCCATTGAAGTAACCGACTCCTCGCCCGCCGAAGGATCGGAAAACATCCTGACCCCCGAAGCGCTGGAATTCATCGAGGAACTCCACCGCCGCTTCCGCAGCACCCGCGACGAGCGGCTTGCCGCCCGCGCCGTCCGCCGCCAGGAAGCCGCCTCCACCGGCCGGCTGGATTTCCTGCCCGAGACCGCCGACATCCGCAGCGGAGACTGGAAGGTGGCCGAGGCACCCGCCGCGCTGCAGGACCGCCGGGTGGAAATGACCGGCCCGGCTTCCCCCGCCAAAATGGCCATCAACGCCCTGAACTCCGGCGCCAAGGTCTGGCTGGCCGACCTTGAAGATGCCTGCACCCCCACCTGGCACAACGTGGTGGATTCGCAGGTGAACCTCTACCGTGCCGCACGCAATGACCTCTCCTTCACCTCACCCGAGGGCAAGGAGTATGCACTGCGCACCGATGCCCCGCTCGCCGTCGTCGTAATGCGCCCGCGCGGATGGCACCTGCCCGAAAAACATGTGCTGATCGACGGCGAACCTGCCGTTGGCGCCCTGGTGGATTTCGGACTCCACTTCTTCTCCAATGCCCGGCAGCTGCTGGACAACGGACAGGGACCGTACTACTACCTGCCCAAGATGGAAAGCCATCTGGAGGCACGGCTCTGGAACGACGTCTTCAACTTCGCCGAGGAGTACGTGGGCGTGCCGCAGGGCTCCGTCCGGGCCACCGTCCTGATCGAGACCATTCCGGCCGCCTTCGAAATGGAGGAGATCCTCTACGAACTGCGCGATCACGCCTCCGGCCTGAACGCCGGGCGCTGGGATTACCTCTTCAGCATGATCAAGGTCTTCCGCGACGCCGGGAAGGACTACCTGCTGCCGGACCGGGCCGACGTCTCCATGACTGCACCCTTCATGCGCGCCTACACCGAACTGCTCGTGAAGACCTGCCACCGGCGCGGTGCCTTTGCCATGGGCGGCATGGCGGCCTTCATCCCCAACCGGCGTGAGCCTGAGGTGACGGCCGCCGCCCTGGCTAAAGTGAAGGCCGACAAAACCCGTGAGGCCGGCGACGGCTTTGACGGTTCCTGGGTGGCCCACCCTGATCTGGTGCCCGTCTGCCGGGAGGTCTTCGATGACGTCCTGGGCGACAAGCCGAACCAGGTGGACCGGCAGCGTGAAGACGTGTCCGTCACGGCCACCGACCTGCTCGACGTCAGCACCGCCGAAGGCTCCATCACGGAAACAGGGCTGCGGTCCAACCTCTATGTGGCCGTCAACTACGTGGCCGTCTGGCTCTCCGGCAACGGTGCCGTCGCCATCCGGAACCTGATGGAGGACGCTGCCACTGCGGAGATTTCCCGCTCCCAGGTCTGGCAGCAGGTCCGCAACAACGTGGTGCTTGAGGATACCGGCGAGACCGTCACCGAGGAGCTCGTCAGCCGGATCCTGGCCGAAGAAACGGAACGGCTGCGCGGGGAGGTGTCGGACGAAATGTTCACGGGGTACTTCGAGCCGGCCAGCCGGATCATCGGGGAGATCAGCCTGTCCAAGGACTACACGGACTTCCTGACCCTGCCGGCGTACGAGCTGATCGACTAGCCCTCGGGCGGGCGGGCCTTGCCGAAGTGCGGCAGGGCCCGCAGGTAGCCGCTCCCCCAGCGGGTAATGGCGTTGTACGCCTGGGCCCGGACCGCCGGTGCGGACAGGAACACGTCGTGCATCGCATTGGGGATCCGGTCCACGTTCACGGTGGAGCCCAGGGAGAGCGAGCGGTGAGCCACCACGTTGACGTCCAGCACGACGTCGGAGCGCGCCGCATCTTCCGACCAGCGTGGATGCAGGTAGCTGTTGTCTGACAGCAGCACCAGCACAGGCAGCTGCAGCTGCAGTCCCGCGGCGACCGTTGCCTGGGCGGAGAACACTGCATGCAGGAAAGCGACCGTGACCGGGAACCCCCGCACGGGACGCCATTCAGTGTCGTACTGCCATTCCCCGCCGAACGCCGCAGACACCGTCCGGGTGTAGATTCCGGGGTCAACCGGCGGCAACGGGCGGCGCGGGTGATGCTGGGCCTCCAGGCTGACCAGCGGCGAAATAACCCGGCGGGCCAGTTCCGTGGCCTGGAATTCCAGCCACGGACTGTTCAGGATCAGGGCTGCGGCCCGGCCGGGGTGGCGCTGTGCCCAGAGCGCCAGCGTCAGGCCGCCCGTGGAGTGCCCAAGCAGGATCAGCGGTCGGGCGTCGGCCGCGTCCTGCCCCATGGCTTCCAGCGCTGCACCCACATCCGCGTCATAGTCGCGGAGGTCCTGGACATAGCCGGGTTCCTCCCCCGGGCGCAGGCTGCGCCCGTAGTTGTGCAGGTCAACGGCGAAGAACCGCGCGCCCTGCCCGGCCCAGTAGCGCGCCAGCTCGGTCTGGAAGAAATAGTCCGACCAGCCGTGCACGTAGAGGACATCCGCCGTCGGCCCGGACGCGGGCGGGTCGGGCGGCGTGTCCGACGGCGTGTAGCGGACCAGGGTGGCAACCTTGCCGCCGGGCAGGTCCAGGGTCAGCTGGTCGAATTCCTCGCCCAGGATGTCCGGTTCCCACCGGCGCGGTTTGCTCATGCAGAAGCGCCGTCGGGCTCGAAGCGGATGACCTGGCGGATGGCGAGGCCGTCCGCCAGGGTATCCATGGCCGAGTTGATGTCCTCCAGCGCAATGGTGGAGGAGACCAGTTCCTCCACGGGTAGTTTCCCCTCCCGCCACAGCTGCGCGTAAACCGGGATGTCCCGGGCAGGAACGGCGGAACCGAGGTAGCTGCCGATGATGGTCCGGGCTTCGGCGGTCAGCGTCAGCGGCGTGATTTCGGAGGTTTGGTCCGGGGCCGGCAGCCCTACCGTGACGGTGGTACCCCCGGGGGCCGTGATCCGTACGGCCGTTTCGAAGGCGCGGGGATGGCCGGCAGCCTCGATCACCAGCGCTGGCCGGATGCCGGCGTCGAGCGCCTCCTGCGGCGTATACACGGCATCGGCTCCGAGCTCCCGGGCGCGCGCCAGTTTCTCCGGCAATGAGTCAATGCCGATCACACTGTGCACGTCCAGGGACAGTGCCGTCAGGAGCGCAGCCATGCCGACGCCGCCGAGCCCGACGATCGCGACGTCGTCGTCCTTGCCCGGACGGGCCGGGTTCAGCACCGCGCCGCCACCGGTGAGGACGGCGCACCCCAGCAGGGCCGCCACGTGCGGCGGAATGTCGTCATCGACGGGTACCACTGACTTCCGGTTGACCACGGCATGCGTGGCGAAGCCGGAGACGCCGAGGTGATGGCGTACTTCACCGCCGTCCGCGGCGGTCAGGCGCATCCCGCCGTCGAGCAGCGTGCCGGCATTATTCGCTGCGGATCCCGGGATGCAGGGCATCTTGCCCTCGGTCCGGCAGCCCGCACATTCACCGCAGCGGGGCAGGAAGGCCATCACCACGCGCTGTCCGACGGCGAGGTCGTCCACGCCCTCGCCCAGCTCCTCCACCTTGCCCGCGGCCTCGTGCCCGAGCAGCATGGGCAGCGGCCTCACCCGGCTGCCGTTTATCACCGACAGGTCCGAGTGGCACAGGCTCGCAGCCTCGATGCGCACCATGATTTCCCCGGGCCCGGGCGGCTGCAGCTGGATGTCCTGGACCACCACCGGCCGGGACTGAGCGTAGGGGCGCGGGGCGCCGATGGTCTGCAGGACCGCGCCGCGGATGGACCGGGTGCTCTCGGTGCCCATGAACTCTCCCTCGAGTAGATTTCGAACCGGCTTCCGGTCCCTTTCGCGATACGCCAGCACTATTCCACCACGAAGAACCCGGGCCGTCCCGCTGTTTCCGCTGCCCGAACCGCCTCAACACGGCACCGGTGCCCGCCCGCCCGCCGTTCCACTGGCAAGATTAGGGCCATGAATGAGAGTTCCAGGACCGTACCGGCGCTGCCGGACAAAGACACCCTTGCGCTGAAGCGCGCGTTGGCTGCCGGCGATGTCACCGTCTTCGTGGACGGTACGGCGCTGCGGCTGCCCGACGCCGCCCGGGACGCTGTGCTGGACCTGCTGTCCCGTCTCGCGGCGGGCGCCCCCGTGACTGTGTCGTCGGAGCCGGCGGCGCCGGTGGATCCACCGCTTCCGGCCGGATCCGTGCCGCTGCTGACCACTTCCCAGGCGGCCGCTGCTGCCGGCATCTCCCATACCTACCTGCGCAACCTGACGGATGCCGGGATTATCCCGGTCCAATACCGCGGCTCGCACCGCCGTATCCGGATGGAAGACGTCCAGGCCTGGCTCGACTCGCAGCAGGCCGCGAGGGCAGCCAAAGCAGCCGGGGAAGCAACCGGGAACAGCGCGGAGACTCCCGACACCTGATACCGGAAGTCCGCCGGCGGAAAACCGGCTCCCGGTGCCACTGCACGGCCGTGTGGCGGGGACCTATGCTGGGGATGTGTCGGCGGACACCCCGCCGGCTGACCCTACTGACGGAGCAATACTGTGATCATCGGTATCCCCAAGGAAATCAAGAACAATGAATTCCGTGTAGCAATAACCGCCTCGGGCGTGCACGAACTGCGCTCCCATGGCCACCAGGTGCTGGTACAAAGCGGTGCCGGCACCGGCTCGAACATTACGGACGCGGAATACACCGCCGCCGGGGCGCAGATCCTGGACTCAGCCGACGACGTCTGGGCCCAGGCAGCCATGATCCTCAAGGTCAAGGAGCCCATTGCCTCCGAATACCGGCATTTCCGGCCGGGCCTGATCCTCTTCACTTACCTGCATCTGGCCGCGGAGCCGGAACTGACGGCTGCACTGCTGGACCGCGGAGTCACCGCGATCGCCTATGAGACCGTGCAGCGCGGCCGGGCCCTCCCCCTGCTGGCACCCATGTCCGAAGTAGCCGGGCGGCTTTCGGTCCAGGTAGGTGCGCAGTCCATGATGGCCCCGGCGGGCGGGCCCGGCCTGCTGCTGGGCGGCGTTCCGGGTGTCCGGTCGGCCAAGGTCGTGGTGCTGGGGGCCGGCGTGGCCGGAACCAACGCGGCGGCGGCGGCCGTAGGCGCCCATGCGGACGTCACGGTCCTGGACATCAATATCGACCGGCTGCGGGAGCTCGATGAGCTGTATGCCGGCCGGATCAAGACGGTGGCATCCAACGCCTTCGAGATCGAGCGGGCCGTAGTGGATGCGGACCTCGTGATCGGCTCGGTACTGGTCCCCGGGGCACGGGCTCCGAAGCTGGTCACCAATGAGATGGTTTCGCGGATGAAGCCGGGAAGCGTACTGGTGGACATCGCGGTGGACCAGGGCGGCTGCTTCGAAGACAGCCACCCCACCACGCACGAAGATCCGACTTTCCGGGTGCACGGCTCCCTGTTCTACTGCGTGGCCAACATGCCCGGTGCGGTTCCGAATACGTCCACCTACGCGTTGACCAACGTGACGCTGCCGTACGCGGTTTCGCTGGCCAGCCTCGGTGTGGCCGGCGCCTTTGAGAAGCACCCGGACCTCGCGCACGGGCTCAACATCGCCGGCGGCCGCGTCACCCACTCATCGGTCTCTGCAGCCCACGGGTTGGAGCTGGCCTCGGAGTGGCCTGATTTGGTGACTTCCTAGCAGTTCCACCGGCGACCGTCCGGTCCGCGGCCGTTTGGATCGGACGGCGGCGGATCGGACGGCGGGAGTCAGTGAACCGGTGCGGCAGCCTTGGGGCTGGGGCCGCGAAGGACCGGCTGGCCGAGCATGGAAATGATGACGGCGCCCAGTGCCATCGGGATAACGAACAGGAAGTACAGGTCACCGGGCGTCCAGCCGCCGTCCATCAGGGTGCCGGCCAGGATCGGCGAGATGATGGCGCCGATGCGGCCCATGCCGATCACCAGTCCCAGGGCGGTCCCGCGGACCTCGCTCGTGTAGTAGGTGGGGCTGATCGCCAGCATGCCTGCGATGGGCGCATTGGAGCCGAACCCTACCAGCGCCGCCGCGAACAGGGCCCAGCCAAGCGAACCGTTGGTCGAGTTGGCGAACACGACGAAGGTGGCTGCCCCAATCACGAAGAACACGGCAAGGACCCTGCGCATGGGGAAGCGCGCCCCCAGCAGGCCCAGCAGGACGCCGCCGACAATCGCGCCGACGCTGAAAAGCACTCCTGCGTTGATGCCGTCCTGGGCGGTGAAACCGCTTTCCGCAATCAGTCGAGGGGTCCAGGAGTTCGCGAAGTAGAAGCTCGCCATGAGGACAAAGTAGGCCATGGCCAGCAGGATGGTCCGGCGGGCGTTGTAGCCGGTTAGGACGTCCGCAAAACGGGATTTGTTCTGCTCGACGGCGACGGATTCCGGCAGCTCATCCACGGCCGGCTGCCGGATGGCCCGCAGGCTGCGGTTGACCCGTTCCAGTGCGCCGGCCGGCCGGCGGGTCAACAGGTAGTCGACGGATTCCGGGAATACCTTCATCACCAGCGGGATCATCAGGAGGGTGACGACGGCGCCGAACAGGAACGCGGAACGCCAGCCGTATTGGCTGATCAAGACGCCGCTGATCAGGCCGCCGAGGACGCCGCCGATCGGCTGTCCGATGCTGACGAGGGACAGGGCAGTGGATCGGCGCTTGGCGTTGGAGAACTCAGAGGCAAAGACGCTGATGGTGGACTGGAGCGTTCCAATGGCCACGCCCGTCAGGAGGCGCAGAATCAGCAGCACCCCATAGTTCGGGGCGAAGTAGGAGGCCAGCATGCCGGCGGCGACAATGCAGACACCGATCAGCAGCGTTTTCTGGCGCCCGATAATGTCTGAGACCGTCGAGACGAAGATGGATCCGACGGCCATGCCCACGAGTGCGGCGCTGAGCAGGTAGCCCAGCTGTGCACCGTTCAATCCCCACTCTTCGGCTACATGGCTGGCGCTGAAGGCCATGACCAGGACATCGAAGCCGTCGATCATGTAAAGGGTGGTGCAGATGGCGATAATAGCCACCTGCCGGGGGCTCATCCGCGAATCTTCGATCCGTTCCTTAATTTGCACCAAACAAAGCTAACTGAGAACTACGTCACAAAAAGATTCCGTGTCGCCCGACATCGGAATCGTTACGGACCCGGCACCGGCTCAGCAGGCCGCGGCGCGGCCTGTTCCCGCTTGTCCGGCGTGGATACTTCACAATAGGATGACCTTTGGTCAAGACGTGGCCACAGGCTGTTTGCCAGCCGCACCCGACCTTTATCACCTCCGAGGAACCAGTGCCGTTTCGCCACGTCTGCCCCCGCGACACCTTTTTCCTGAGCGCCCCTGAGACCACGGTTACGCGCTTGTCCGTCAGCTCCCGCACATCGTGGGCGGCAGCGTGACGCCGGCCCGCGGCGAAGAACCAGCTTCTGGCCCCACCCCCGGCCTGAACCCCGTCTCCGGTTCCGAGCCCGCCGCGGCACCGGGCTATTTCCCCCGGCTCCTCTCGGCAGCTGCCCATGTAAAACACATCGCCTCAGACAGTGCACTGGACCGGTTCGGCCTGAACCGGGACAGCTTTCACCTGCTTGGCTGCCTTGCCTCAGCGCCGGCTACGGAAGCTGAGCTGGCCAAGGCCGCCGGCCAGTCCTCAACGGCTATAAGAGTCCACCTCCTGCAGCTCCAGTCCTCCGGATACTCCGCCCGGGACGGATCCGGGATCTGGTCGGTTACGGAGGCAGGCCTCAACGTCATGGAGTGCGCCAATCTGGCCCAGGCGGAAGCGACCCTGGACGCAGAGGACAGCCAGGAACTGCGGCAGGCGCTGCGCACCCTCATCTCCTCGCTTCGGCTCGAGCAGCCCGAAGGCGGCACGCAGAAGGAACCCTGAGCTCAGGAACCCGCGGGGCGGGCAAGCGCGCCCACCAGCTCCTCCCACCCCGTCTCCAGGCGGGACAGGCTCATGCCTTCCTCGCCGCGCAGGTGGAGAAGCAGGCCTGCATCCAGGAAGGCCATCAACTGGTAGGCGGCGAGTTCCGGGTCCGGAACCGTGCCGGTCAGCCGGAGCAGCCCGGCGAGGTGCCGGCGTGCAAGGCTCCGGGACGGATGCTGGTAGCGGGTCCGGGGATCGACGTCGGCGGCCCGGGCCAGCTCGCCGGTCACGGCCAGCGATGCCAACCGTGCCCGGCCGAAGGCAAGCAGCCGGTCCCTGGGCGGCGCCCCTGGCCCCAACGGGGGCGGACCGAACAGGTAGGCGGTCCGGAACCCCTGCTCGGCATGGTCCAGAAGCGCCTGCATCAAGCCGGCACGGGAGCCGAAGCGCCGGAACACCGTCCCCTTGCCCACGTGTGCGCGCTCGGCAAGGTCATCCATCGTCAAGGCGTCCGCACCGCCGGCGGCCACGAGTTCCAAAGCTGCTTCGAGCAGGCGGTGATGGTTCCGGGCGGCATCCACCCGGATACCCGCTTGTGATGGTCCTCTCCCGCCCATGCGGGCCAGTGTATCGCCGTGGGGAATAAAATCGGACTGTAGTCCGCTTAAGGCCTTGAAGAAGAATCCGTGCCCGTGCCCCCAAGGCGGCGCGGCCAAGACAGGAGTTCCAATTTTGAGCACCACCATCCTGACCCTCGTCGGCAGCCTCCGCGCCGGTTCCATCAACCGCCAGCTCGCTGAAGCCGCAGCCGCCGGCGCTCCGGAAGGCGTCGAGGTGAAGCTCTTTGAGGGGTTGGGCGAAATTCCGTTCTACAACGAGGACATTGATTTGGAGGGGCTCGTCCCGGAGGCAGCACAGATACTGCGCGACGCCGCCGCTGCGTCCGACGGCCTGCTGCTGATCAGCCCCGAGTACAACGGCACCATGCCTGCAGTGCTGAAGAACGCCATTGACTGGCTGTCCCGCCCCTTCGGCGCCGGTGCCATCTCCGGTATGCCCACCGCCGTCATCGGTGCCGCCTTCGGCCAGTACGGCGGCGTTTGGGCACAGGACGATGCACGCAAGTCGGTCGGTATCGCCGGCGCCCGCGTAGTCGAGGAAGTGCGCCTGGCCATCGGCGGATCCGTAACGCGTTACGCCGGACTGCACCCGCAGGATGACCCGGACACCGTGGCCCAGCTCGGCGAGGCCGTCCGCGTTCTCGCTGAGGCGTCTGTCTCCGTAGCCTAGGCAAAACAGACAGAAAAGAGGGACGGACCGTCACGGGTCCGTCCCTCTTCTGCGTTCGGCGTCCTGCTAGTACCAGACCTCGTCCGCCCAGGCCGCGTCCCTTAGGTATTCACGCGCCGGGCCAACATTCCAGGCTTCGCCGTAGGGCGCCAGCACTCCGCTGTTTTTCAGATCCGCCAGGACGTCTTCCGAGCAACCGAGGACCGTGCCGAGTTCCTGCGCGTCCGCTACCACTACTTCTTCATGATCGGCCACCGGATGGGCCCCCTTCCCATTGTGCGCAGGTTCAGCGCTTATCGAGCAGAACTGATTCCCGTTCCGGACTCCAGGTCCGTGCGTACAATCCCATGGCTGCTTCCTCGCGGAGGCTCAGGCCCAGGCGGTTCAGGAGCATGTGCGCCTGGTAGACCGTCAGGTGCTGGGCGCTACGGCTCAGGCGGGCCTTGTCCGCCCGATACAAATACGTGTCAATGCCCCGGAACCAGCGCCGCCGCCAGTTTTCGACGGCGGATTCGGCTGCCGTCGCTGCCATTAGCCGGTGGGTGGGCATGACCTTGGCGCCCACCTGGACGGTCATGGCCTGCCGCACACCGGCGGCCCGCGGGCCGAACCCTGCCGTGCAGCTACGCAGGTGGCTGTCCCAGTAGTAGTCCCAGGAAAGGCGGCGCCGGTCCGGCCACGCTGATGCCCGGGGTCCTTTCATCATGCTCCGGGCCGCATCGAACAGCAGGAGCGATCCCAGTGCCCAGCGGTTCTGGACCTTGGGGAAGCGTGCGGTGGCCCAGCTCGCCAGATCGGAAGAGAGCTCGAAAACCTCTTCGGCGAGGGAAAGTCCTTCCACACCGCCGTATTTCGCGAGGTCTGCTTCAATGCGCGGGTCCTGCGGCTCGCCGCCTCCGGGGCTGAGCCGGTCCGTTGCCGGCTCACTGAACTGCTGGCTGGTTTCGAGGTGGCCGATGACACCGCTGGACTGGTCCTGCAGGGCCACCATCAGCGACTGCAGCCGGTCCAGCGTGCTTGTAGGTGCGAGCACCCGGAGTTTTACATGTGCGTTGGCCGGATCCGAGCACCGCGTGAAATACCAGCGCTGCGCGCCCAGGAGCTGGGCCTGAGCCGCCAGCGGGGTAACCAGTTCTCCGATGATGCCGTCCGCTACATCAAAGCCCCCGGTATGAATGGAGAGCGACCACCAATGAGTGCCCGGTTGCGTCCGTGAGGCTGGTCGAACTGCAGCTAGCTGGCTCATATGCGTCTTTCCCCTCGGGGTGCGGTTACCGCCACTGGGCGGCCTTTCAGTGTTCTAGTGTTCGAGTTACTTGTCTATGGCCCCTTGGGGGCCTCAGTTAGAACCAATCCCAGCTCTTCATGATTGCTATCCCCCTTGGGTCTTGGGCTGTTGCTCAGCCGGCGCCTTGATTGACTCCGAAAGCTTCCCCCGCCGCTGCACGGCCTGTAAATAGCCTCCGCTGCCCGGTTCCTGACATGTCCGGATGTGGACCCTCGGGGTTGCTTATCCCTGTTGCAGCCGGGACGGAAAGCCCCATGGCCTGAGGTTTTCCGCGGCAGGAACTTTGCACCGCCGCCGTTGGCATTAACCGGCCATGTCCTGCATTCCAAAGTGTGTTGCGGTCACAAAACACTTTTGTCACATGCGGCCCGGAAACCGGGCCCGCTGGGTAGGGTAGCTGTGGGGGCTACAGCTGATGCTTTGAAAGGATTCGCCGTGCTGTCTCAGGTTTCGCTCGACGTCTACCGCTTTGCCGTGAGCCGTCCGGGGTGGACGGCGAAGGAGGCTTCCGAGGCCTTGGGGTACACCAGCAAGGTAATCGATGGCGCCATCTCCGAACTGACCGCAAGCTGCCTCCTGCTGCAGCAGGGCGCGGACTGCCCGAGCTACACGGCGGTTTCCCCTGATGTTGCCCTCGCGGAACTGGTGGATCCGGACGAACGGACCCTGCTGGAACTGCGCGGAAGAATCAGCACCCGCCGGCGGGAAATGGCGGCATTGACCCCGGCCTATGTCGAGGCACGCAAGCGCCTGGCCGCCGATTCCTCGGTGGAGGTGGTCGAGGACCAGGAGAAAGTCCAGCGGGTACTGATCGAGTACGGGCGCAGCGCCACCGACCGTGTGCTGATCGCCCGTCCGGGACAGGGTGCCAACGCAGACATCCATGAGGAAAGCGTGCAGAAGGACCTGGATCTCCTTCGCAGCGGCGTCCGCCGGCAAACCCTGTACCACGCAAGCACGCGGGACCATGTGCCCACCCGCAAAGCCGTGGAAGTTATTACCCAAGCAGGAGGGCAGTTCCGCACCCTTCCCTACATGCCGCTGAGAACACTGATCTTCGATGACAAAGTGGCGGTGGTGGCCCGCGATCTGCACCCCGGCGACGTTGCCGGGCTGGTAGTGCGGGATACCAACCTGATCCGTATCTTCGGGTTGCTCTTCGAGTTTGCGTGGGGCTTGGCGGAGCCGTTCCTGATTGACGACCCCGGCAGGGAGGGACTTACCAGCACCCAGCGGTCCGTCCTCACGGCGCTGGCTGCCGGTTATTCGGATGAGGCCATTGCCCGACGGGTTGGCATCAGTGTGCGGACCTGCCGCCGCCACATCGCCTGGATGCTGGAGGAGCTGGGTGCGGAGAGCCGGTTCCAGGCCGGGATCAAGGCCCACAAGGCCGGCTGGATCTAAGGCTCCACCGGTTGATCGGGTTCAGCCGGACCCGGAGTGCCCGGCATTGGTGTACTAAACAGCCGTTGCCTGGCGGTCAACTATTGGGGTTAGCATGGGTGGCATGACCCGCGAGGAATTCTCCGATGCCGTAGAACTGCCCGTTGACACCATGGCCGCTTTGGAACGCGCCGCCGGCTCCCATCGCCACGAGGTGCTGTTCTCCAACCGCGCCTTCCACATCAAGCAGTCCGCGGTACGGGATGTCTTCGACATTTCCATCCGTCCGGGCCTGATTTCCCTGGCAGGCGGGAGTCCCTATCTGCGTTCGCTCCCCCTGGAAGACCTCGGCCGGACCGCCCAGCGCATTATTGCGGAACACGGGCTTGAGGCGCTGCAGTACGGCGGCGGGCAGGGGATGGAAGAGCTGCGCACGCAGGCATGCGAGGTCATGGCTGCGGAGGGCATCCTCGACGCCGATCCGGCCGACATCGTCATCACCACCGGCTCGCAGTCCGCGCAGGATGTCGCAGCCAAGGTCTTCTGCGATCCGGGAGACGTCATCCTCTGCGAGGATCCCACGTACGTAGGGGCGCTGAATGCCTTCGAGGCCTATGAGGTGGATGTACGCACCGTCCCGATGGACGACGGCGGCCTCGTCCCGGAGGCACTCGAGCAGCGGATCCGCGAGGTTCGTGCCGAAGGCAAAACCATCAAGCTGCTCTATACGATCCCGAGCTTCAACAATCCCAGCGGCGTCACCCTGACCGCCGACCGCCGGCAGGCGGTAGTGGAAATCTGCCGACGGAACAACATCCTGATCCTGGAGGACAACCCCTACGGCCTCCTCCGGTTCGACGGCGAACCCCTGACCCCGATGCGGGCAGGGAACGCCCAGGACGTGCTGTACCTGGGCTCGTTCTCCAAGATCTTCGCCCCCGGAGTCCGGCTCGGCTGGGCGCTGGTCCCCCGCCACCTTTACCGGCGGTTCTACCTCGCCTGCGAGGCCGTGGTCCTCTGTCCCTCGCCTTTGACCCAGATGCTGGTCTCCGCGTACCTGCGCGAGTACGACTGGATGGGCCATGTGCGCAGCTCCCGCAGCCTCTACGCCGAGCGGTGCTCCGCGATGCTGGATGCCTTGGACGAACACATGCCCGAGGGTGTCACGTGGACCCGGCCGGACGGCGGGTTCTTCATCTGGGTGACGCTGCCCGAGGGTGTGGACACCTATCCCCTGCTCTATGAAGCGATCGACGCCGGGACAGTCTTCATCCCGGGTGCGGCGTTCACGCCCGGCGAGGGCCCCTCCAACAAGCTGCGGCTGGCCTTCAGTGCCGTCTCCTCCGAAGACATAGCCGAGGGTGTGCGCCGGCTGGCACCGATCCTGAGTGCCGCCGTCGGCGAAGTAAGGGTCCGCTGAGGACCCGTCCGGCGCCGTAAGGGCCTACTCCAGGAGCAGTGCAGGCTCTTCCAGGATTGAGGCGACGTCCGCCATGAAGCGGGCAGACAGGTCGCCGTCGACCACGCGGTGGTCAAAGGAACCGCCCAGGGTGGTGATCCAGCGCGGCACCACCTCGCCGTCAACTACCCAGGGCTTCTGCTTGATGGTGCCGAACGCCACGATGGCCACCTCGCCGGGATTGATAATCGGGGTGCCTGTGTCGATGCCCAGCGAACCGATATTGGTCACGGTCAGCGTGCCGCCCCGCATATCGGCCGGCGGGGTCCGTCCCTCTCGGGCCGTTGCCGCCAGGGTGTTCAGGGCGATCGCGAGTTCCTTCAGGGACAGTTCCTGCGCATCCTTGATGTTCGGCACCATCAGTCCCCGCGGGGTGGCCGCCGCAATCCCGAGGTTCATGAAGTGCTTCACCAGGATCTCGTCGCCGGCCCAGGTGGCATTGACGGACGGATTGCGTGCGGCCGCCCAGATGACGGCCTTCGCCAGGATCAGCAGCGGTGAAACCCGGATGCCTTCAAAGTCCTTGGCCGCCTTCAGCCGCTTCACGAACTCCATGGTCCGGGACGCATCCACGTCGACGAAGATGCTGACGTGGGGTGCGCTGAAGGCGCTTTCCACCATGGCCTTTGCGGTGGCGCGGCGCACTCCCTTGACGGGGATCCGTTCAATCCGCGAATCAATGGCACCGTCACCCGGGGACCAGAAGTCGCCGGCCGACTCGCGCTCTGCTTCACGCTGGGCCTGGTAGCTGATCAGGTCCTGCTTGGTTACCTCGCCGCTGGCTCCGGTGGCGGTGACGTCCGCCAGATTGATGCCCAGGTCCTTGGCAGCCTTGCGGACCGGCGGTTTGGCCAGCACGCGCTGGATCAGCCGGTTGACCCGGTCCTGGACTGCTGCGGTGCCGGACGACGCCGGAGCTGGAGCTGCCGGGGCCGGAGCGGCGGGAGCGGCCGAAGCCGACCCTGCGGCTGGTTCCGGCTTCGCGGCCGCCGGCGCACCGGAGGATACGGGGCGGCGCGGGCGGCGACGCACCGCGTCCGGCTTGGGGCCGGTGCCGGTCAGCGAGGCTGCCGGAGCTTCCCCTGCCGCTGCGGACGGCATGGGGTTGGTTTCCGCGGGAACCTCTTCCGGCGCGGAGGCTGCAGGCTTCCCTGCCGCCGTCGGCGCCTTGCCGGCGCCGTCGTCGACCGTCACGCTGATAATGGGCGTGCCGACGTCGACCGTTTCGCCTTCCGCCACCATCAGGGCAGAGACCGTGCCGGCGAACGGGGAGGGAAGTTCCACCAGGGACTTCGCCGTTTCGATTTCCACGATCACGTCATTGACGGCAACCGTGTCCCCCGGCGACACCTTCCACTGCACGATATCGGCTTCGGTCAGGCCTTCGCCCACGTCCGGCAGGCGGAATGTCTTTTCAGTCATTGCAACTCGTTCTTCGTCATGGAGTGTAGGCGGGCGGGCAGGCGCATCAGTAGGCGAAGGAGCGGTCCAGCGCCTCAAGCAGGCGGTCGATGTCCGGCAGGTAGTGTTCCTCGACCTTCGCTACCGGGTAGGGCATGTGGAAGCCACCCACGCGAAGCACCGGAGCTTCCAGGGACAGGAAGGCGCGTTCGGCCACCCGTGCGGCGATCTCGCCGCCGATCCCGCCGAAGGTAGGGGCTTCGTGGGTGACAATCAGCCGTCCCGTCTTCCGTACGGACTCGGTCACGGTGTCGAAGTCGATGGGTGAAATGGACCGCAGATCCACCACCTCGACGGACCGTCCGTCCTCCTCAGCCGCTGCGGCTGCGGCCAGGGCGACGGGGACCAGCGGGCCGTAGGCGACGATGGTTGCGTCGGTTCCTTCGCGGACGATATGGGCAGAGAACGGATCCGAGGTCGGGGCGGTGGTGTCGACGTCGCCCTTGAGCCAGTAACGGCGCTTGGGTTCGAAGACGATGACCGGGTCCTTGCAGGCCACGGCCTGCTGGATCATCCAGTAGGCGTCCTGGGGGTTCGACGGCGTGATGATGCGCAGACCTGCGGTGTGGGCAAAGAGCGCTTCGGGTGATTCCGAGTGGTGCTCAATGGAGCCGATGCCGCCGCCGTACGGGATCCGGATGACCACGGGTGCGCTGAGCGCCCCCTCGCTGCGGGAGTGCATTTTCGCCAGCTGGGTGGTGATCTGGTTGAAACCCGGGAAGACGAACCCGTCGAACTGGATTTCGCAGACGGGCAGGTAGCCGCGCAGGGCCAGGCCGATGGCGGTCCCGATGATTCCGGATTCAGCCAGGGGTGTGTCCATAACGCGGTCCGCACCGAAGTCGGCCAACAGGCCCTCGGTGACCCGGTATACACCGCCCAGGGAACCGATGTCCTCGCCCATGAGCAGGGAGTTCGGGTGGGATTCGAGGGCTGCGCGCAGACCGGCGTTGATGGCCTTGGCCATGGTCATGGTGGTGCTCATGCGGTGTGCTCCGGGGCTGCGGGGTTGGTGGTGGCGGGGCTGGCGTCGTCGTCGGCGCCGGCAAATCCGGCTTCGTACCGGCGATGCTCATCCAGCTCTTCGCGGATCAGCGGATGGGCCTCTGCGTAGACGTCGGCGAAGGCGTCTTCAAAGCCCGGCGCCTCCATCTGCTGGACGTTCTCGCGGAGCCGGACGGCCATGCTGCGGCCTTCCTCGCGGAGGTCCTCAAAGAACGCATCATCGGCCAGCCCCTGGCGGCGCAGGTACTTTTCCATCCGCAGCAGCGGGTCCCGGTCCAGCCAGGCTTCCTCGTCGGCGCTGAGGCGGTATTTGGTGGGGTCGTCCGCCGTCGTATGCGCGCTCATCCGGTAGGTGAAGGCTTCGATGAGCACCGGACCGCCGCCCGAACGGGCGTGTTCCAGCGCCCAGCGCGTCACGGCGTGGACGGCCAGGACGTCGTTGCCGTCAACGCGCACTCCCGGGAAGCCGTAGCCCTGTGCCCGGTTGGCCAGGGGGATGCGTGACTGGACTTCGGTGGGCACGGAGATGGCCCAGTGGTTGTTCTGGCAGAAGAAGACCACCGGTGCGTCGTAGGACGCGGCAAAGACCATGCCTTCGTGCACGTCGCCTTCGGAGCTCGCCCCGTCGCCGAAGTAGGCAACAGTGGCGGCTTCGGGCAGCTTGGGGTCGACCAGCCGGTCGCGGGCCATTCCCATGGCATAGCCGACCGCGTGCGGCACCTGGGCGGCCAGCACCAGCGTGTAGAGGTGGAAGTTGGCCTCGCGCGGGTCCCAGCCTCCGTGGGAGATGCCGCGGAACCGCCGGAGCAGCTGGGCGAGTTCCAGGCCCCGGGTGTAGGCGACGCCGTGTTCCCGGTAAGTGGGGAAAACGTAATCCTGCGGCTCCAGGGCCCTGCCGGAACCGATCTGCGCGCCTTCCTGGCCGGTGAGCGGAACCCACATCACCAGTT
The DNA here is from genome assembly GCF_024385485.1 of Arthrobacter sp. zg-Y1116. NCBI lineage: Bacteria > Bacillati > Actinomycetota > Actinomycetes > Micrococcales > Micrococcaceae > Arthrobacter > Arthrobacter sp. zg-Y1116. The sequence goes on from NZ_JANFLR010000001.1 coordinate 1,041,029, forward strand.
CGCCCTGCCGCTGAAGGGCGGTGGCTTCTTCATCGAACCGGCGGACCAGGAACATGTCGCGGTAGAACCCGCGGAGTTCCTCGGAAGTCAGGCCCTGGACGTAGCTGCCGTAGGTCTCGTCCTGCAGGAGCTCGCCGTCGATACTGAGCAGCTGAACCATGTCGGGGACAGGGTTTTCCTCCGGAGCACCCATGAGGGATTGCTCTAGTCCGGCCGAGTCGAATTCACTGGCCGGCAAATGTCCTACGTCCATGCCTTCTCCTTGCCTGGACAGCCCAAAGCCGCACCGCGCTGGAAATATACCTCGCAGGGAATACATTCCCTGTGTCGCATATAAGTGGAAGTTACCTTCCAAAGCCTAACGACGGTGCGGCTTCCGGCCCTACCTAAGACACGCTAGGAAACGCGTGGGCCTTTTGTATAAGTCGCACATAACGCCAGGAACCGCGTGTTTGCTTCCTCTTCGCCGATGGTCACTCGCATACCTTCGTTACCGAAGGCCCTGACAGCCAGCGCCTGCTGCCCCGCCAGTGCTGCAAACTCGGGGGTATTTTCGCCCAGGGCCAGCCATACAAAGTTCCCCTGCGCAGCAGGAATGGACCAGCCCAGCGCCTGCAGCCCTTCCACCACCCGGGTTCGTTCAGCAACGAGTCCTTGTATTCTCTCCACAATTTGGTCGTGGTGCCGGAGGGAGGCCACGGCCGCCTGTTCGGCGATGGTGGACACGGCAAACGGGACAGCCGCCACCCGGAGGTGCTGGGTGATCGGCGCGTGCGCAATGGAGTAGCCCACGCGCAGTCCGGCCAGTCCAGCACCCTTGGAGAAGGTCCTCAGCACCACCACATTGGGGTGCCTGCGGTACATTTCGACGCCGTTGACGGCTTCCTCGTCCCGGACAAAATCCTCATACGCTTCATCGATGACCACAATGATGTGGGTGGGGATCCGCCGGAGGAAGTCCTCCACCTGTGCTGTCGTCAGGACCGGGCCGGTCGGGTTGTTGGGGGTGCACAGCAGAATCACTTTGGTCCGGTCAGTGACCGCTTCGGCCATGGCTGCCAGGTTATGGGTGCCGTCGGAGTTCAGCGGTATTTGGACGCTCCGGGCGCCGGCCAGGCCGACGCTGATGGGGTAGGCCTCGAAGGAACGCCAGGGGTAGATAACCTCGTCTGCTGCTCCGTCCATGTTCTGTCCGGCAAAGGTGGCGAGCAGCTGATTCAGTGCTCCCAAGCTGCCGCCGCCGGTAACGATGTCTTCCGCAGGAACGTCCAGGAAGGTGGAGAGTTCATTGCGCAGGGCAGTGGAAAGCGGATCCGGATACCGGTTTACCGTCGCGGCAGCGTTTATCGCATCCAGCACGGCGGGCAGCGGCGGGAACGGGTTCTCATTGGAAGAGAGTTTGTAGCTCTGCAGCCCTTCTACAACCACCGGCGGCTTGCCGGCGGCGTATTGGGGCAGCATCCCGATAACGGGCCGTGGGGCGACGCCGGGTGCGGGAACTTCAACTGCGTCGGTGTCATTCTCGGTAGTGGTCATGGCGTTAACAGTAATGGTCCGTTTTCTGCCAGCATGGGGGCATGTTCTCTCTGTTGCTGCGGATAGTCCTGAACGCCGTTGCCCTCTGGGTGGCCGGCTGGCTTTTACCGGGCCTCACGGTGAGCGCGCCGACCGGCAGCCTCAGCGGTGATCCGGTGATCGATACGGTGCTCGCTTATCTTTTTGTGGGCCTGATTTTCGGCGTGGTGAACGCCCTGGTCCGTCCCATCGCGCAGGGACTGACCTTGCCGTTGGCCATCCTGACCCTGGGGTTGTTCCGGATAGTCATCAATGCCGCCATGCTAGAGCTCACCGCCTGGCTCAGCAGCTACACTCCCATCCGCTTCGAGGTCGATTCCTTCTTCTGGACCGCCGTTCTGGGCGCTGTTGTCATCAGCCTTGTGTCGCTGGTCCTGGATACGGTCACCGGCAGGCGGAGCCGGAACCGGAGTTACAGCCGGAGCCGCAACTAGCCCCCAGCTGAAGCGGGAGGCGAACCGCTTCGATCTTCCGGAAAGCTAGGGTCCGACGGGCGGCCGGTAGTCCTTCCTCGGCCCCGGCGAAGGCCTCGGCACAACCCTCACTTCCCGCTGCGGCAGTTCTTCCCGGGAGAGACGGTACAAGTGCCTGGTTGCAACGCTTCCGGCCGCAACGGCGGCGCCGAGGGATGCCACAGAGGCCCGCAGCGACGCATCATCACTGGCGTCTGCGAGCGCGGCACCCCGACGGTAATTGTCCAGCCGGTGCCCGGGACCCAAACCGGCGTCCTCCCCAACCGGTGTGGCCACCGGATTTGTCAGGGTCATGGTGACCCGGTCCGGTGTATCAGGATTGGCGATGCCGTCGATCCCGGGCACCCAGTCCTGCACATGCTCGAGGTGCAGTGCGGGGACGCCCGGGGGCAGGTCGGCGGCTCCGGTGTGGCTGCCGGCGGTCAGCAGGTACGCCACGTTGTAGTCGCTTTCCTCGGCCAGGTATGCGGCAACGCGGATGGCATGGTCCCCGCCCTGGCTGTAACCGGAAAGGATGACGGCATCCTCCGCTTCCGCCCCGGCCAGCCGCAAGGCCTCCCGCACTCCCGCCGTAACGTACGAACTGTCTTTCAGCGAAGGTTCGAAGACACCCATGGCATCGAACGGGTTCTCGCTTCCGGGGGAAATGCCGGAGCTCTGCGTGCCGGGAAGGGTGACAACAAACGTCTTCTTTCCGTCGCTCCCCGTGACCGGCAGGACTTCGATCACGCCTGGCCTGTTTTCCCGCAACAGTACCTTCGACCGCTCCAGCAGCCCGGCAGCAGTTCCGTCCAGGCGTACGCGGCTTTGTTCGCCGGGCAGCTCCGATACCTCCACCGGCCGCAGCTTCCCCCTCCCGGCTCCGTAAAGCAGGAGCAAAGCAGCGTTCATCAAGGTTTCGGAGGCCGGATCGGCAAGGCCCGTCTCTGACTGCCGCAGGGTTGGGAACCACCACTCAGCCCGCGGATAGGAGCCGCGGACGAACCAGGGGTTCACCGGGAACAGGCCGATGGACGGCGTCCGTTCCTTGATCCGGCCTTCCGCTTCCGCATAGGCACGGGCACTCCCGCGCACCCCGCCCGTAAGGGCATCGACGGCGGCAGCGGAGGTTTTTAGGGTGTGGGCCGCCTCCTGCATCCGCAACCGCACGCGGTCAGCCGGCGCCGAACCGCCGCCAACGGCCCCGACCTCCAGCCAAAGCTCCGCCACCCTCTGCCCGAGCAGCCGCACGCGGTCCGCGGTCGACTCCAACCTGCCCGCAACCCGGACCAGGTCCTCGTACTGGACCAGGAGACCTGCGGCCCCGCCCCGCACCTCGTACATCGGCCGGTCGCAGGTTCCTATCTCCGCCATTGTCAGCTCCCCGCAGCCAACATGAGCGGATCCTGCTGCAGCTCGCCCGCGGAGAACCGCAGCTGCAGCGAAACGTCGGGAAACCGCTGCGCTATGGCAAGGAGCTCCTGCCGGAACGCGTCTGCCGCGGGAGACTCCCACTGGACAACTGCGGCGGCGGCAACCTCATGCTCCAGTTCGTCGGTTTCTACAGCGAACGCCAAAAGCAACCGTTCCGTCTCCGCCGCGTACGCTGCAGCAGCCATTTGGTTCATCGTTTCCTCCCTCGGGTGACGGATTGTCCACATCTCGAATGAACCGGCCCAGGCCTTCCGGGTGCAGGGCCGGGTCAGGAGGGGTCGGGACCAGGACCGCTCAAGAACGACGCCGGTCCGTCAAGGGTGCCGTGCATGTCACCGGACCGCGGGTTCCGCACGCCTCCGGTGGAAACAACCGGGACCTGTGCACGGTGATGCCCGGGTGTCGAGGGAAAGTGTGCCGACCCAGGGCAAAACCGCAGAGCAGCGATGAGTCACACACCAACAGCGCTGCGCCGGCATGAAAGAATTGCCGCATGGCCGCATCCGAACCCCGTGTCTCCCTCGCCTCCGTATCCCCCGCTATCGCCCTGGGCCCGCTGGACGGCCGCTACCGCAGCGCCACCGCGCCGCTGGTGGACTACCTGTCCGAAGCCGCACTTAACCGGGACCGGACCCATGTGGAGGTGGAATGGCTGATTCACCTGACCTCCAACGCCGTCCTGCCGGGCACCGCGCCGCTTACGGAAGACCAGCAGAACCAGCTGCGGGAAATCGTGACGGGCTTCGACGGCAACTCCGTGGCCGAGCTGGGCGAAATTGAAAAGCGCACCGTGCACGACGTCAAGGCCGTCGAGTACTACATTGCCGACAGGCTTCCGGCCCTCGGTCTCGAGAATCTGAAGAGCCTCGTGCACTTCGGCTGCACATCCGAAGACATCAACAACCTTTCCTACGCGCTCGGCATCAAGGGCGCCGTCGAAAACGTCTGGCTGCCGGCCGCGCAGGACCTGGTGGACCAGATTGCCGGGATGGCGGAGGACACCCGCACCGTGCCCATGCTGTCCCGGACGCACGGACAGCCGGCCACCCCCACCACTTTGGGCAAGGAACTGGCCGTCACCGTCTACCGCCTCACCCGCCAGCTGCGTCGGATCCGCAACACTGAGTTCCTGGGCAAGATCAACGGCGCCACCGGAACGTACGCGGCCCACTACGCCGCGGCTCCGCAGACAGACTGGCAGCAGGTGGCGCGCAGCTTCGTGGAAGGCCTGGGCCTGGCCTGGAACCCGCTGACCACGCAGATCGAATCCCACGACTGGCAGGCAGAGCTCTACGCAGACATCGCCCGCTTCAACCGCATCCTGCACAACTTCTGCACGGATGTCTGGAGCTACATCTCCATTGGCTACTTCGCGCAGGTCCCCGTGGAAGGCGCCACCGGCTCCTCCACCATGCCGCACAAGGTGAATCCGATCCGCTTTGAGAACGCCGAAGCAAACCTGGAAATCTCCAACGGACTGCTGGACACCCTGGCTTCCACCCTGGTCACCTCCCGCTGGCAGCGCGACCTCACCGACTCCTCCTCGCAGCGCAACATCGGTGTGGCCTTCGGACACTCGGTGCTGGCAATTTCCAACGTCGCCAAGGGACTCCAGCGGCTGCACGTCGCCGAAGAGGTCCTGGCCGTTGACCTGGACTCCAACTGGGAGGTGCTCGGGGAAGCCATCCAGATGGTGATGCGCGCCGAAGCCGTGGCCGGCGTTGAGGGCATGGAAAACCCCTACGAACGGCTCAAGGACCTCACCCGCGGCCACCGCGTGGACGCCGAGCGGATGAAGGAATTCATTGCCGGGCTTGGCCTCCCCGCCGAGGCGGAAGCCCGCCTGCAGGCCCTCACCCCCGCCAAGTACACGGGCATCGCGGACACCCTGGTGGACCACCTCAAATAGGCTGCCCGCTTTAAGCCAAAACGACGACGGCGGGAGCCGGGCTCGCAGCCCGGCCTCCCGCCGTCGTCGTTAAGTGGTTAAGAAGTCGTTACCGGTGCTAGTCCGCCGCGGCGAGCTGGCCGCAGGCGCCGTCGATTTCCTTGCCGCGGGTGTCGCGGATGGTGGTGGGGATGCCGGCGTCGATCAGGTGGTTGATGAACTCCTGCATGACCTCGGGCTCCGGCGACGTCCAGATGGAACCGGGCGTGGGGTTCAGCGGAATGGGGTTCACGTGCACCCAGCCGCGGCCGCGGGCATTGAGCTTCTTGGCCAGCAGGTCCGCACGCCAGGCGTGGTCGTTCATGTCCTTGATCAGCGCGTACTCGATGGAGACGCGGCGGCCGGTGACGCGGTAGTAGTTGTACGCGGCGTCCAGGGCCTCGTCCACCTTCCACCGGCTGTTGACCGGGATCAGCTCGTCGCGCAGTTCGTCGTCCGGGGCGTGCAGGCTCAGTGCGAAGGTCACCGGGATGTTCTCCTCGGCAAGCTTCTTGATGGCCGGCACCAGGCCCACGGTGGAGACGGTGATGTTGCGGGCGCTCATGCCCAGGCCTTCGGGAACCTCGGCGGCCATCCGGTGGACGGCGTTCATCACGCGCTTGTAGTTGGCCAGCGGCTCGCCCATGCCCATAAAGACAATGTTGGTGACGCGCTCGGCATCGTGGCCGCCGTCGCGGCGCTTGCCGCCGAGGCCGCCTTCCTTGATCACGCGGTTTGCCTGGACAATCTGGTCCAGGATTTCCGCGGTGGACATGTTGCGGGTCAGGCCGGCCTGGCCGGTGGCGCAGAACGGGCAGTTCATGCCGCAGCCGCACTGGCTGGAGACACATAGGGTGATGCGGCCGGGGTAGCGCATCAGCACGGACTCGACGAGGGAGCCGTCGAAGAGGCGCCAGAGGAACTTGATCGTGTCGCCGTTGTCGGTGGTCAGGCGCTTGATCTCGGTGAGCAGCGTGGGGAACATTTCGCCCACCAGCTCGTCACGGCGTTCCTTCGGCAGGTCGCTCATGGCTTCGGGGTCGGTGGTGTAGTGCTGGAAGTAGTGCACCGACAGCTGCTTCGCGCGGAACGCAGGCAGGCCCAGGGACTTCAGCTTCTCCTGGCGTTCGGCCAGCGTCATATCGGCCAGATGCGCCGGCGGCTGGGACACGCGCGGCGACTTGAACTGCAGCAGCGGCCGGCCGTCGGGCTCCTTGGCCTGTTCCCAGCCCTCCGTGGCGGGGCGGACCTGTAGTCCGGTGGCGGTGGGAAGCGCGCGGGCGGTGCGCTGCTTTTTGGCGGTGTTTTTCTCGGGGGAAGAATCGACAGTTGACATCGCTACTATTCTCGCACGGTTCGCATATCCGGAACATTCCTTTTGCCGGGACGGCACACTGCCGAAACACGGGTGAAACCCCGGGCTCCTAGCGTGGAAGCACTACCCCTGACGCTGGAGGCAGCATGTCGGATTTGCGACCCTTTTCCGGATTCCGTCCCTACTCCACCCCGCACCTGCGGATCCGCGAAGTGCCGTGGAGCAACCCCGTAGGCGCTGACCTGCGCGAAGCCCAGCAGGCGGAACTGGACGCCCGCTACGGCACCGCGGAACACGACCCCAATCCGCCGCGCGCATCCGATTCCGCAGTCTTCCTCATCGCCTACGAGCGCAGCACGGGCCAGCCGCTGGGCTGCGGGGGGCTTCGGCGGCTGGATACCACGACGGCGGAGATCAAGCGGGTGTATGTCCTGCCGTATGCCCGCGGTTCAGGAGTGGCGACGGCGGTCCTCGGGGCGTTGGAGGCACGCGCGAAGCAGATGGGATTCGCTGTCCTTACGGCAGAAGCAGGCTCCGCCCAGCCGGACGGTCACCGCTTTTACGAGAACGCCGGCTACCGGGTGGTGCCGAACTTCGGCCCGTATATCGCCTCCGATGGGTCAACCTGCTATTCCAAGACCATCGGCGCCGCGCTGGAGCACCGGCTCTAGGCGTCCGAGGCCCGCTGCGAGCGCCGGACGAGCCAGAGCCTAGTAGTCGATCCGCTCCGACGCCGCGGTCCAGGCATTGAACGGGGCCATCGAGGGGGTGCCCTCCACACCCCGCTGGGTGACCTGCATGGAGCGCTGGTCCAGCGGCGTTTCAAAGAATTCGTAGAAGGCGGCGTCGTCGAAACCTGCGCTGGCGGCGTCGTGCCGGTCCGCGGCAAAAACCACGCGGTCCACGCGGGCCCAGAGCGAGGACGCCAGGCACATGGGGCACGGTTCGCAGCTGGTGTAGAGCACCGCACCCGTGAGGTCGAAGGTGCCCAGGGTGGCGCACGCGTTGCGGATGGCCGTGACTTCGGCGTGCGCGGTGGGATCGTTGTTCGCTGTCACCCGGTTCACGCCCTCAAACGCCGCGCCTTCGGCGGTGACGACGACGGCACCGAACGGTCCGCCGTCGTTGGCCACATTCTCCGTGGCAAGGCGAATGGCCTGGGCCAGGTAAATATCGTCCGAAGTGCTGCTCATGGCTTCTCCCTTGGTCCGGTTGTGCCAGGTAGATAGCCGGAAGTGTCCGGCCCGCCTTCGCAGCAGTGAGACTAGCAGTTATTGGGACAAGGGGAATATGGGCTGCGTCATGATGCGAAATCGTTTCCTGCCTTGCCGCGGGCCTCACGCTCCCAGCGGGAGCCGGGTCCCTCCAGTGCTGCCTGATCGCCGGGGTTGAAGATCCCGCACCGTTCCCGGGACAGGCATCCGCATCCGATGCAGCCGTCAAGGGACGCCTGCAACGCCTGAAGTACGCGGATTCTTCCGGCGACCATCCGTGACCAGTCGGCGCTCATGGCAGCCCACTCGCTTCTCGTGGGGGCCCGGTCCACAGGTAGCCCGCCCAGGGCAACACCCACTTCCTCGAGCGACAGACCGATACGACGGCCTGCGGAAATGACAGCCAGCCGGCGCAGGACGTGGCGCGGGAACTGTCTCTGATTGCTGCTGGTGCGGTAGGAAACGATTAATCCGCGCTCTTCGTAGTAGCGGACGGCAGGCACCGAAATACCGGCGCGCTCCGCCACCTCGCCGATAGCCAGCAATTGGCGTGGTGGTTGGTTCACTCGTCCAGTGTTGCGCACGCTGTCGGGCAACCGAAGAACTGTGACGGGGATTTGACCTCAAGTGCACTTGAGCACGTTTGCTGTAACCCTAAGCTCCCGAAAGGGGAGCCACAAGGGAGGCACCGCCATGAATCGCAGACAGGCCAAGAAGAACCGCCGCAGTCTTCCCGGACTCGAGTCCGATCCCCGGCAGACTCCGCAGGGAAGGCCTCGCGATCAGCGTTCTGCAGACCTGCTGGCGAGGGTACTGTCCGAGAGCGGACACTTGCTCTTCCCTTTCCACTGAGGACCGGAGGAGGTTTCCTTTCTAGAGTGAATCGTGGCCGTGACAGCCCGTCGTGGGCGGAGCCCCGGATCCGCTGCCGATCGTTCCGGGTACCCGTTGTCAGCAGGGGCGGGCAGTGGGATTGTGAAGGAACAGCGCGCTACCCGAACGCACCTCCACCGCGGGTTCTCCGCCGCGAAGGGCACCCGCGGGCTTCGAAGGAAGGACCAGACATGGAACGCATGATTTTCCCCAACCTGCCGGTGGCGAACCTCAAGACTGCAGAGAACTTCTATCTGGGTCTCGGATTCACCAAGAACCCGCAGTTCAGTGATGAAAACGCCACCGCCATCGTCATTTCGGACAGCATCGTGGTGATGCTGCTGCAGCAGGACTTCTACCAGGGCTTCCTCCCCGAAGGGGACACGCCGCACCTGGCCTCGGCAGGCAAGGAAGTACTGAACTGCATCAGCTGCGACAGCACGGACGAAGTGGACCGTTTCCTGGCCGCCTGCGCCTCCGGCGGGGGTGCCCTCTACGCGCCGGCTGAGGAGCATATGCCCGGAATGTACAGCGGCTCGGCAACCGACCCGGACGGACACGTCTGGGAGTTCATGTGGATGGATCCCTCCAATGTCGAGCCGCCCGAGCGCACCTTCGAGGTTTCCTCCAACGCCACGGTCCAGGAGCAGAACTCCGCGCTTTGACCGGGCTCCGGTGCGGCCCGGTCAAGGCGCGTGCCGGCTACTTGACCGCGCCCATGGACAGGCCGCGGACCAGCTGCTTCTGCGCCACCCACCCGGCAATCACCACCGGCAGCGAAGCCAGCACCGATGCTGCCGAGAGCTGCGCCAGGAACAGGCCTTCGCTGGTCATCTGGGACACCAGGAAGACCGGGACCGTAGCCGATTGGCCCGCCGTGAGGATCAGTGCGAAGAAGAACTCGTTCCAGGCGAAAATCACGCAGATCAATGCCGTCGCGGCAAGGCCGGGGGCGACCATGGGCATTAGGACCCGCAGGAGGGTTTTCATCAGCCCGGCTCCGTCCATCTGCGCCGCCTCGAGCACCTCGCCGGGCACTTCCAGGAAAAACGAGCGCATCATCCACACGGCGATGGGCAGGTTCATCGAGGTGTACAACACCACCAGCGTCCACACGTTATCCAACACCTTCAGCTGCCCGGCAATCACGTAGATCGGCATAATCACGGCCACTACCGGCAGCATGCGGGTGGAGATGAAGAAGAACAGCACGTCCGAGGTCCTTTTCACCGGCCGGATGCTCAGGGCATAGGAGGCCGGCACCGCCAGGATGACCACCAGGATGGTGGAGACGCCGGTGGCAATCGCGGAGTTGGCGAAATAGCTTCCGGCCCCGCTGTCCAGCACCGCCCGGTACTGGTCCAGCGTGGGGGCGAAGAAGAACACCGGCGGATCGGATGCGGCGGCGGACTCCTGCTTGAAGGAGGTCAGCACCATCCAGAGCACCGGTGAGAAGAAAATCAGTGCCAGGACCCACGTCACCGTGGTGAGGATGGGTGCGGAGTTGAAACGCCGGGCCGGTTTCCGAACGGTATTGGCAGCGGGAGTTGTTTCTTTCCCGGCGGGAGTAGGTGCAGCAGTCTGGGTAGCCACGTCGTCAGTCCTTTACGTCGAAGCTCTTGAAAATCAGGCGGAGGGCCAGGGTGGCCACAATGATGGTGGCAATGACAACCACCACGCCCATGGCAGCGGCCTGGCCGATGTCAAAGCCAAGGAAAGCCCGCTGGTAGATGTAGAACGGCAGGTTTGCACTGGCCGTCCCGGGTCCGCCGGCGGTCATGAGGTAGATCTGGTCGAAGGTGTTCACCACGTAGATGGCGCCAAGCAGGATTCCGAGTTCGATGTACCGGCGCAACTGCGGCAACGTCACCGAGATGAACGTCCGCCACCACCCCGCGCCGTCCACCTGCGCGGCTTCCAGCACGTCCTTGGACTGCGCCTGCAGCCCGGACAGCACCAGCAGCATCATGAACGGCGTCCACTGCCACACCAGCGCCATCAGGATGGACACGATCGGGTGCTGCGACGTCCAGTCCACCGGCGGGATGCCCACCAGCCCGATCACCCAGTTCAGCAGGCCGTAGCTCGGATTGAGGATTGAAATGGACCACAGCAGGGAGCTCGCCACCGGCATGATCAGGAACGGGGTGATCAGGAGGGTACGCACCACTCCCCGGCCTGCGAAACTGCGGTCCAGCAACAGGGCGAAGATGATGCCCAGCAACATCGCGAAGAAAACACAGGCCACGGTGAAGAGGACGCTGTTCAGCGCCGCCCCGCGGAACGTGGAGTCCGAGAAAATATCGATGTAGTTCCCCAGCCCCACAAACTGGTTTCCTTCCGGCCGCAGCAGGTTCCAGTTCTGCAGGGAGTACCAGATGGTGAAGAGGAAGGGCACCTGCGTCACGATCAAGGTGAAAATCAGGGCCGGCAACAGCGGCAGCCGCCGCCGCCACCCCTCGGCGGAGGACATTCCCCCGCCCTCCCGCTCCGTTGCGGCCTTCCTGGCGCGGACCTGTTGCCGCTCTACCAACGTGGACATTTAACCCGCTCCGTCCTGGTAGCTTTCCGCCACCGTTTCGGCGTATCCCTGGGATTGTTCCAGCGCTTCTTGGACTGTCTGCTGCCCGGCTATGGCCGCCGAAATCTGCTGCCCCACCCGCGTGCCCAGATCCTGGAACTCCGGGATACCGACAAATTGGAGCCCGGTGTAGGGCACACCGCGGACCATGCTGTTTTCCTGGGATGCCCCGGCCATGGCATCCAGGGTCGGCTCGGCATAGGCCTCTGCCACCTCGGCGTATTCGGGGATCTCATAGGTGGAGAGCCGGCTGCCCGGCGGCACCCGTTCCCAGCCGATCTCCTCGCCCACAAGCTGGATGTATTCCTTATCCGTCATCCAGGAAACAAAGTCCCAGGCAGCGTCCTTGGAGTTGCTGGTGGTGGGGATGGCCAGGGACCAGCTGTAAAGCCAGCCGGCGGACTCCGTCTCCTTGACGGGTGCCGGCGCGTATCCGCTTTTCCCGACTACGAGGGAGGACGCGGGGTCCTCAATGGCGGAAACCATGGCCGTGGCGTCGTACCACATGGCCGTGTTTCCCTGGCTGTAGAGGGTCAGGCAGTCCCCGTAGCCGCTGGTGGCGGCACCGGCCTGCCCGTAGTTCTGCACCAGGTCCACATAATCGGTGACGGCTTCTTCCACTACGGGCTCATCCAAACGGGCGTTCCAGTCCTCGTCGAACCAACGGCCGCCGTAGGTATTGATCATGGTGTCCAGCGGCGCCATGACCTCACCCCAGCCGGCCAGCCCGCGCAGACAGACACCGGCCATGTCATTTTCCGGATCGTTGAGTGCTTCGGCGAAGCCGCGGATGTCTTCCCAGGTGGGGCTTTCCGGCATGGTCAGGCCGGCTTCGTCGAACAGGTCCTGCCGGTAGACGAGGAAGGAGGATTCACCGTAGAACGGAACGGAGTAGAGATCTCCCTCGTAACTCAGTGCCTCACGGATAGTGGGGACGAAATCGTCGGGATCATATCCCTCGGTGGAATCGGCATAGTCCTGGAGATTAGTGATCCAGCCGTTTTCCGCCCACATCGGCGTTTCATAATTGGAGATCATCACGACGTCGAATTCCCCGCCCTGCGTGGCAACAGAGGCAGTGATCTTAGCCCGTGCCTCGTTTTCGGGAAGGGACACAAAGCTGACGTCAATGTCCGGATACTGCGCCTTGAATTCGTCCTGAAGAGTGATTGCGTCCTGCATCTGCGGGTTGGAGACAATTGCTACGACAATCTCATCCCCGCCCTCCGCCTCAGAACCGCCGCAGCCGGTCAGCACCAGGGCGGCTGCGGCCGCGGATGCCAGACCCGTTCGAAGCCGGTAACGGCTGTGGTTGCGATTCCCCCTGCTGCGTCGAAATCTCATCTGGTCACCTTTGCTCATTTGAGACAGCGGTTCCGCTCACGTGCGCGGAACACTACGTTCATCCATTCGAGCGGGCAAGGGTTATCCCTGGGTTACCGGATCAATTGGCGCAAGGCATTTCCGGAGGCAAGGGGCAGCGGGGAATGCTGTCGAAAGAGGGCGCTGAGGAATACCCGCGGCGGCAGGCCGGGAATCGTTTGCCGGCTAAGCCGATCCGGTGCGGGTGCAAATGGTATCCATAACTACTTCCGCGGCTCCCTCGCCGGGTTCGCAGCTCAACCGCACTTCAATTTCGGAAACAGCGGCCAAGGAGGCCAGATGGGTGCCGCCGCAGGGAATGCCGACCGATCCGCCGGGCAGGTCGCAGACCCAGCGGCGCATGCCGGTAAGGAGGTCCGATTCGCGCTCGATGCGGACCTCCGCATCGGAGGCCACCCACTCCGCCAACGTTGCGTTCACACCCTTTTCCACGGCGGCAGGGTCCGTCAGCAACGCGTCCGGCAAAAAGCCCTTGCGTCGCAGTGACTTCCCCAACCGGTAAACGTCCCGGGAACCTCCGGGCAGAATCGTGGTTGTCTCGATCGCCAGGGCGTCGAAGTTCGGGTTGCCGGCCGCGTCTGCGGGCACGTCCTTTTTCCATGCCCCGGCCAGCTGCCGGTTCAGGGCAAGGGCCGCCAGGTGGCAGGCTGTGTGCCCGGCAGAAAGAGCGGCCCGGTGTTCGCCGTCTACCCGGACCTCGACACGGTTTCCCTCCGCAATGCCGGTATCTCCCGGCAGCACATGAACCACCGCGAACACCCAGCCCTCGGTGCCCTTGCGGACCGGGATGTCCCCGCCCAGGAACAATGCGGTGCCGTCCGTGGCCCCGACCACGCAGTCGAGCACGGGCACCTCGCGGCCGTCCGGCGTCGTTAGCGTTGCCCGGTCCGGCCCCTGGTCCGGCCAGCCGGCGTCCACCGGGTGTACGGGAGTGGTGTCCAGGAGCACCGCAAGCCTTCCGTCCGGCACTGTCTCCACGTGGAGTACGGCTCCCGTGCCCGTCAGGGCTCCGGCGGGATAGGTGACGGCGGTATCGGTTTTCGGCAGGCTCACCCGCCCCAGCGTACCGAACCGGACGGCGGAAATTGTGAGCCCGGCCACTGGATTACGCTGTGCGGCGGATCTGCGGTAAAGTTGATACCACGCCGCGGGGTGGAGCAGTTCGGTAGCTCGCTGGGCTCATAACCCAGAGGTCGCAAGTTCAAATCTTGCCCCCGCAACCAAGAAAAAGATCCCGATCCGGAAACCCGGATCGGGATCTTTTTTGTCCTGGCTCGCGCTCCTGCAGGCAGCGAAGGGAACCACTGCGGTTTCAGGGCCTTCTAAATCACAAGAGTGCAGATGATCACCAATAGATCTCATCGTTGGTTGTCTCCACCACATCCCCTCCGGTAGGTTGCGAGAACAAACCGCGAGGGAGAGGTGGGCCACATCTCATGAAAGCCGGAATAACCCTGCAGGTGGACGGTGAACCGCGCACCCTGACGGTGGATACCCGCGCCACGGTCCTGGACGCGCTGCGGGACCAGCTGGGCGTCACGAGCCCCAAGAAGGGCTGCGACCACGGCCAATGCGGCGCCTGCACGGTCCTCCTGGACGGGCGCCGCGCCAATTCCTGCCTCGCCCTGGCCGTAGCCCATGACGGCGCCGAGGTAATCACGGCCGAGGGCCTGGCCGGCGGCACGCCCGACGGCGAACTGCACCCGGTCCAGCGCGCTTTCCTGGAACAGGACGGGTTCCAATGCGGTTACTGCACTCCGGGGCAGGTCTGTTCCGCCGCGGGCATCATCGAGGAAGCCGCCGCCGGGCACCCATCCACGGCCACGGAAGATCTGCGGGCCGAGGGCGGCGTAGACCTCACCGATGCTGAAATCCGCGAACGCATGAGCGGAAACCTGTGCCGCTGCGGGGCGTACGTGAACATTGTTGCCGCCGTCCGGCAAGCCGCCGAAGCAGCCGCGGCACGGCGGGGCGGAGCGCCCGACCCGGAGGTTCCGGTAGTGGCGGACTCCCCCACCGCGGAATCGATGCCCGAGCATCCGGAGGAACGCGCATGATCCCGTTCGATTATCACCGCGCCGAGGACGTCGCGTCGGCTGTCGCCTTGGTGAGCGGCAACCCTGAGGCCGCTTTCCTGGCCGGGGGCACCAACCTGGTGGACCGGATGAAGCTCGGCGTCGCCCAACCCACCCTGCTGGTGGACATCTCCCGGCTGCCGCTGGACACGGTGGAGGTGCAGGAAGACGGGCGGGTCAGGATCGGTACGAATGTGCGCAACGCGGACCTGGCGGCCAACACGTTCATCCGCAGCCGCTACCCCGCCCTGTCCCAAGCTTTGCTAGCCGGAGCCTCGGGCCAGTTGCGGAACCTGGCCACCACCGGCGGAAACCTGCTTCAGCGCACCCGCTGCGTGTATTTCCAGAACCCCACTACGCCATGCAACAAGCGGGAGCCCGGCACCGGCTGCTCCGCACTGGAGGGTTACACCCGGTACCACGCCATCCTCGGCGCCTCCGAGGACTGCGTCGCCACCCATCCGTCAGATATGGCGGTGGCGCTGGCCGCCCTGGATGCCGCCGTCGTCGTCATGGGCCCCGCGGGCGAACGAGTGCTCCCCGTATCCGATCTGCACCGGCTGCCCGGCAACGAGCCGCAGAAGGACACGGTGCTTGACCACGGCGAGCTGATCACCGCCGTTGAACTCCCGCCGGCACCGGCCCGTTCCGCGTACCGCAAGGTCCGCGACCGTGCGTCCTACGCCTTCGCCCTGGTTTCCGTGGCCGCGGCACTGGAACTGGACGACGACGACGCCGCCGTCCCGGTGATCCGGGACGTGCGGATAGCGCTGGGCGGAGTGGCGCACAAACCCTGGCGGGCGCTCCAGGCCGAAGCGGTGCTCCGCGGGGCCGCAGCCACCGAGGACAATTTCCGGGCCGCCGCGGATGCCGAGCTAAGGCACGCCGAGACGCTCAACGGGAATGGCTTCAAGGTGCCCATGGTCCGGAACACCCTGGCCGCAGTGCTGCGGGACCTGACCGGCACCGCCAGGCCGGACGCCAGTGCACCGGGGACGGACCATCCGGAAGGGCCCGGCGGCCCGGATGACGCAGGCTGGGAGGAATTGAACTCATGAGCAAGCTGATGCCCGCTTCCGCCATCGGTACCCCGTATGAACGGCTCGACGGCGAACTTAAGGTCCGCGGCACCGCGCCCTATGCCTATGAACAGCCGGTGGAGAACCCCGTCCACCTCTATCCCGTGCTTTCCACCATTGCCCGCGGGCGGGTGGAGCGGGTGGAGACCGCCGCAGCGGAGGCCCTCGACGGGGTCCTGACCATCCTTACAGCGGAGACCACTCCCCGACTGGCAGACAGCTCGGACCGGGAACTGGCGGTCCTGCAGGATCCCAGCGTGGGCTACCGGGGGCAGATAGTGGCTGCAGTACTGGCCGAGACCCCGGAAACCGCCCGGGAGGCAGCCGCTGCCGTGCAGGTGACCTACACGGAGGAGCCGTTCACCGCCCAGCTGCGCGCTGACGATCCTGCACTGTATGCCCCCGAGGAGCTGAACGCCGGCACCCCGACGGACAGCAGCCAGGGCGATTTTGACGGCGCCTTTGACACCGCCGCACTGCGGATCGACGCGACGTATTCCACTCCGCCCGAACACAACAACCCGCTGGAGCCGCACGTCACGGTGGCGCAGTGGGACGGGACCGTCATGACCCTCTGGGACTCCACGCAGGGCGTCCACGCGGTGAAGAGCACGCTGGCGCAGGTGCTGGGTCTTGATGAGGAGCAGGTCCGCGTCATCGCGCCGCACGTGGGAGGCGGCTTCGGATCCAAGGGTATGCCGCACGTGCAGGTGGTGATGGCGGCCTTGGCCGCGCAGTGCACGGACGGCCGGCCGGTGAAGTTCCCTGTCAGCCGGCAGCAGATGTACACGCTGACCAGCCACCGAACCCCCACTATCCAGCACGTCCGGCTGGGTGCGGCCGACGACGGACGGCTCACCGCCATGTCGCTGGACATCCTGGAACACACCTCCCGGATCAAGGAGTTCGCCGAGCAGACCCCGGCGCCGTTTCGGATGATGTACGCCGCCCCTAACCGGCGAACCAGCACGCGGTTGGCGCCGCTGGATATTCCGGTGCCGTCCTGGATGCGGGCCCCCGGCGAGTGCCCGGGCATGTTCGGCCCCGAGGTGGCCATGGATGAGCTGGCGGCGGCGGCCGGCCTGGATCCGATCGAGCTGCGCCGACGCAACGAACCGGAGGTGGACCCGGAAACCGGCAATCCGTTCTCCAGTCGGCACTTGCTGGAATGCTTCGACCTCGGGGCCGAGCGATTTGGCTGGGAGAACCGGGTGGCCCGCCCACGCTCCGTTCAGCAGGACGGCTGGCTGGTGGGGATGGGTACCGCCAGCGCCGTGTACCCCTTCATGCGCCAGCCCTCGAACACGGCGCGGATCCAGTATGAGCAGGACGGCGTCTACTCGGTGCAGATCGGTGCCTCTGACATCGGCACGGGCAGCTGGACCGCCCTGACGCAGATCGCCGCCGATGCCCTGCGGGTGCCGGTGGACCGGATCAGGCTGGGCATCGGTGACACCCGGTTCCCGACTGCCAGCGTGGCCGGCGGTTCCTCGGGGACGGCCAGCTGGGGCGGCACTATCATTGCCGCCGCGCGTGCCTTCCGGGAGGATCACGGCGAGCATCCCTCCCCCGGGGCCCACACGGAAGCGCAGCCACCGGAAGACCCGGAGGCTGCGAACCTTGCCCTGTATTCCTTCGGTGCGCACTTCGCCGAGGTCCGGATCCACGCGGATACCGGGGAGATCCGGGTCCCCCGCATGCTCGGGGTGTTTTCCGCCGGCCGGATCATCAACCCGCGCACGGCCCGGTCCCAGTTCCTCGGCGCCATGACCATGGGCCTGGGCATGGCACTGCACGAGCAAGGGGTGCTGGATCCGCGGTTCGGGATCTTCGTGAACTCCGACCTTGCGGAATACCACATCCCCACCAACGCGGACGTGCTGGACATGGAGGCGTTGTGGATCGAGGACCGTGACGAGCATGCCGGCCCGCTGGGTGCCCGCGGCATCGGAGAAATAGGGATTGTGGGCAGCGCTGCGGCCATTGCCAATGCCGCCTATAACGCCTCCGGCACCCGGATCCGGGACCTACCGCTGACCCCGGACAAGTTCCTGGCCTGACCGGGCTGCCCGTGGCGGTGCGCTCGGCCGGAATTCCCGCCCTATACTGGCGCTTTCCGCACCGGGAATCGGTGTGTTCCGATTGGGGGAATCGTGACCATGGGTATTTCAGCCGGCCCGCGCCCGGCCGCAGCGGGTCTGGCCTTGCTGGTGACCGTCCTTGCCGGCTGCGGCACCGACCCGGCGAACACCGACACCAGCAGGTCCACCGCTTCCAGCTCGCCTTCGGCGTCGCCCGCAGTGAAATCGACGGAAAAAGCATCAGTGAAGGCCAAGCCCTCCCCCTCGGCACCGCCGACGACGAGTCCGCCGCCGACGTCGTCCGCTTCCCAGCGCGGGCTGGGAGTCAAGGGCAACGTGGAGACGGCCCACGGAACCTACCTGCAGGTTTCGCCGGCCGAAGATGATCCGGCGTGGACCCTCGATCCGGCGGTGGTGGAGCCGAAGCTGCTTTCCCTGTACTCGCAGGCGCAAATCGAGGAAGCGCACCGGAACAACCTGGCTTTTATGGTCGAGGAAGGGCTCGACTCCCCGCTTAACGGCGGCGCCTGGACGCCGGAGGAATGGTGGGCCGCGAATGGGCAGCGGATCGCTCCGGAGCTCCAAGGCATGGCTCAGCAGAGCCTCAACGACGGTTCGCCCTTTGGTGGAGTCGTTATGCAAAGCACCTTCCATCAGGAGCGTTACGGCGATTCCTACCGGTATGTCTACGAACCGGACCGGTCACGCTTCACAAAGCTGGACATCGAAGTCCTCGAGGTGTGGCTGGCTGACGACAACAAGAGCATCGTCACCGAGATTTCCGCATCCGCGGAAATGGAGGTGGCGCCCGGTGTCGGCGAACCCGGAACCAACACACAGGTTATCGAGGCGTCCATGACGCTTTGCTCGCGGCCGGGGCAGGACGCGGGCGAATGGCTGATCACGGACTGGCGCAACAAGTTCCAGGTCACGGCGGGTTGAGCGTGGCAGGCAACGCCGGATTGACCGCATGAGCGCCGCACGGCCCCGGCACTCGGTTCTTTCCGGCCGGTTTGTCCGGCTCGAGCCGCTCACCTTGGACCTGATCCCGGACCTGCACCGGGCCATTGCGGTTCCTGAGGTCTTTGCCGGTGGCTACGGCGGCGGACCCGCCGGGCTGCACACCGATCTGGACGGGTTCACTGCCTGGGCCCGCGCCTATTACCGCTGGGACGAGCTGCCGTTCGCGGTGCGGCTGGTCCACGGCAATACGCCGGGCGCCGTCGTGGGGACCAGCAGCCTCGCTGATCTGGACCTGCCCGGCGAATCCGCGCAGCTGGGGTGGACCGCCTACGCTCCCGCGGTCTGGGGCACTGCGGTCAACACAGAAACGAAGCTGCTCCTGCTCGGCTCCGCCTTTGCAGCCGGTTTCGGACGAATCAGCATCCAGGCGGACTCGCTCAATACCCGTTCCCGCGCGGCGATCAGCGGGATCGGTGCCGTCTTCGAGGGCATCAGGCGCCGGGACAAACGCCGCGCCGACGGCAGCTGGCGGGACACCGCGGTGTACTCGGTCCTGGCCGACGACTGGCCGGCAGTCCGCGCCGGCCTGGAGGAACGGCTGGAACGTTTCGCCGCGGGTCGGCAGGATGCCCCGCCGCCGCTGGAGTAGCATCCGGGCAAAGCGGAAAACCGGCAAAGCGGCCGGAAAGAAAAGGCGGAGCCTCCATGAGCACGAACTACGGCGATTATCAGCTTGGCATCTACATGAACGGCGCACGCGGCGTCCTGCCGGATCTGCCCATGAGCTCCGCCGCCATGGAGGACCTGGCAGAAAGCAGGATGGATCCGCGGATCCTGGGCTACGTGGCCGGCGGTGCCGGCAACGAGCACACCCAACGTGCCAATGTGGCTGCCTTTGAGCGGCTCGGCATCATGCCGCGGATGCTCGTCGGAGCCGCCCGGCGCAGCATGGGCATTGATCTGCTGGGGCACCGGCTGCCTTCTCCCCTGTTCTTCGCTCCGGTGGGGGTGCTGGGCGCAGTGGCTGACGACGGCGACCTGGCGACGGCTGCCGCTTCCGCAGAGCTGGGCATCCCGATGGTGGCGTCCACCCTCTCCGCCGCTCCGCTGGAACAGGTCCGTGCAGCCGCCGGTGAAACCCCCGGGTTCTTCCAGCTCTACCCGCCGGCGGACCGGGAGCTGGCCGAGTCCCTGGTGCACCGCGCCGAAGCAGCCGGGTACTCGGGCATTGTCATCACGTTGGATACGTGGGTGAACGGCTGGCGGCCCCGCGACCTCAGTGCCGCCTACCTGCCGATGCTGTCCGGCCAGTGCCTGGCCAACTACCTGACCGATGACCGGTTCCGGAAGCTCCTGGCCGACCAGGGGTCACCGGACCCTGCCGCTGCCGTAATGCTGTGGGCCTCGCTGTTCGGCAACCCCACCATGACGTGGGAGGACCTGGAGTGGTTCCGGTCCCTGACCTCGCTGCCGATCATCCTCAAGGGCATTTGCTCACCTGACGACGCCCGGCGTGCGCTGGACGGCGGGATGGACGGCATTTACTGCTCCAACCACGGTGGACGGCAGGCAAACGGCGGCATCCCGGCAATTGACTGCCTGCCGGGCGTCGTTGAGGCGGCCGACGGCGCCCCTGTGCTTTTCGATTCAGGCGTGCGTTCCGGCGTGGATGCCCTCCGCGCGCTGGCACTCGGAGCTACAGCGGTGGGGATCGGCCGGCCCTACGTCTATGGCCTGGCGGCGGCCGGGCAGGCAGGGGTGACACATGTGATGCGCAGCCTGCTCGCCGAAGCCGACCTGACCATGGCGGTCAACGGCTACCCGGACCTGGCCTCGCTGCGCGGATCCCTGCACCGGCTCTAGGCGCTACGCGGCGCAGGGGGTGCCGGGGATGCCGGGGGAAGACCGTCCCGCGGCCACCAGGCGGGCAGCAGGTTCCGCAGGGAACCCAGCCAGGCCTCGGCGTCGTCGTCGTCACTGACCACCCAATGTTCGAACCAGGAGGCATAGGCGCCGCCCAGGAAGGCCGCAGTCGTGTCCAGGTCCAGGGCCGCCGGCGGCGCGTTGTGCGCCCGCCAGACATGCAGTGCCAGGAGAATCCGCGCGTTTAGCCGGTCGGCGAGGATCCCCAGGAAGGTCTCCGTGTGAAAAAGCGCCCGGTAGACCCGCTGTTCTGCCTTGGTGTGCTGCAGGATCTGCCGGATGGACTCGACGTACAGGTCCCCGATCTCCGCGATTGTCCGGCCGGTGCCGCGTTGGTCCAGTTCAACTGTGCCAAGCCGGTCCACGACGCCGGCGTATACCGAGCCGGCGAAGTCGAAAATGTTCCGGTGGTGTCCGTAGAAAGTGGTGCGGTGCACCCCTGCCTGCCGGCAGAGTGCAGCCACGCTGATATCCGCGAGGTCGTGGTCCCGAAGCAGCTCCCACAGTCCCGCCTCGAGCGCGTCCCGGGTGCGCGTTATCCGCGGCTCATCCGACGGTGAGTGCCGATGCGGCTTTGGGCGGTGCAGTCCGGGCATGCGACCAATCTTCTCAGATACACGGAAGGGCCCCGCCGAAGCGAAGCCCTTCCGTGCCGCGGCGCTGGGGGACGCCGCAAACTTTTAGTTGTAACCGGCCCAGCGGTTCGCCGGGAACAGCACCGGTACGTTTCTATCCTGCCCTATTCAACACCTGTAGAAGAACCTGCCGTTCCCAAAACCGTCGAATGTGACTGAGGAGACAGCTGTTGGCGCGGATCGGTGCCCGGCGGCCCACTCAACCTTCCGCCTTGCCTTCCCCCCTAGCGGGCGTGCTTTGAACCCCGGCGGGGAGGGAGCGGAACGAGCGGGGAGGTCCGGCGCCGGTACCGCGCGTAGTCGGGGTAGCGTGCCAGGGAAATGCTCTCGGTGAAGGCGGTGGACCCGGCGAAGAGCAGGGTCAGCAGGATCGGCCCTGCCAGCGTCCAATGCAGCCACTCCCCCGAGGCGGTGACGGCGAAACCGTAGAAGATCCACCATTGGAGCTGTTCAAAGAAGAAGTTCGGGTGGCGCGAGTACCGGAACAGTCCCGTCCGGAGGAAGTCGGCCGGCGGAATTCGGCCGGCGGTCCGCAGTGCCTTTTTCCACTGCTGGAAGTTCCACTGCTGCTGGTCCGCCACGGTCTCTGAAGCCAGCGCGGCCAGGAACAGGACCGCCAGCAGCCAGTCCCAACCCGTGAGCACTCCGGGGTGTTGATAGACGGTCAGCACCGGCAGGGTCATCACCCAGATGACGATGTTCTGGTAGATGCTGATGAACAGCAGGTTGAAGGCCTGGAACTGCCACGGCTTCAGCCGTTGGCGCAGGATCCCCCACCGGTAGTCCTCGCCGCCCGGGGCGTAACCGCCCTTGCGGGCAAAATTGAACGTCAGCCGGACGCCCCACAGCGTAACCAGGACCGCCATCAGCGTTACCCGGTGGTCGCCGTCGGACGCGACGGCAAACACCCAAAGGTAGGCCAGCGGAATGACGGACCAGATGCGGTCTGTCCAGGAGTATTCCCGGGTGATCAGTGACAGCACCCAGGTTCCGGCGCAGGCAGCGGCGAATATCTCCAAACAAACGCGAACCGGGTCCATCCTCGGAGGATACGTTCGGTTCCCTGTCTGCGGAACCCTTCACCGCGGGACCCTGCATTCATAGGTAATACAGGGAACACAACCGGGCAGACCTTCCGGATATCGAACTAATGCGGAGAATTCAGGCTCGATTGCGGAATAGCCCTACACTTTGCCAATGGCAACCCTGATTACCCCCGATGTCCGTTTCCGGAACAGTTGGCTGGCCGCGGCCGAAGAATTCAACGGCGAGAGGATGGACGGTTCCGGCGTGTACGGGGACACCTCGAAAGAGCGCATTCGCACGGAAATTGCCGGGGACTTTGCCGGTTTCGTCGACAGCCTGGTCAAGGAACGGTTCCCCGACACACCGCGACAGGAAGGCTTGGTGCCCTGCACCTACCTGTGGCTGGTGGACTGCGATGAGTTCCTGGGTTCGCTTGCCGTCCGGCACACCCTGAATGATTTCCTCTTCGAGCAGGGTGGCCACATTGGTTACAGCGTCCGGCCCTCCGCACGCCGGCAGGGGCATGCCGCACGCGCACTTCAGGACGCCCTGCCGGTTGCCCGTGATCTCGGCATTGCACGGGTACTCGTCACCTGCGCCGAAGACAACGCCGGATCCCGGGCGGTCATCGAGAAAAACGGCGGAGTCTACGAGGACAGCCGGGACGGCACGCGGCGGTACTGGATCGGCCTGCCCGAATAACTGCCCGACGGGCTCAGACCGCTACCGCACCAGCCAGCGGCAGGGCCACGGTGAAGCTGGTGCGGCCGGGTTTGCTCTCGACCTCGATGGTCCCCCCGTTGGCCGCAACGAGGGCATAGACAATGGCCAGGCCGAGCCCCGTGTTGCTCGTATTCCCCGTCCGCGCGGAATCGGCCTTGCTGAACCGGGAGAACAGTGAATCGATGAAGTCCGGCTCTATCCCCTGGCCGTCATCCGTCACCGTCAAGGTGGCCCAGGTTGCTCCTGCCTGCAGTCCGATTTCCACGCGGGTCCCCCGAGGAGTGTGCTTATGGGCATTGGAAAGCAGATTAATAAGCACTTGCCGCAGCTCGGGCTCGACGGCGGACACCACTACCGGTTCATCAGGCAGCATCAGCGTCCACTGATACTCCGGGGCCGAGACCTGCGCATCGCTGACTGCCTCCACGATCAGTTCGGTGAGGTCGACGCCGGTCCGCTCGCCCCGCTGGCCCTCGTCCAGCCTCGCCAGCAGCAGCAGGTCTTCAACTAACGCGGACATACGCTTGGACTCACTGTCCACGCGTTCCAATGCGGCGCGGCCCGGAGGGCTGACGTGTTCGCTGAGCAGGACCAGCTCCGTGTACCCGCGGATCGAGGTGAGCGGCGTGCGCAGCTCGTGGCTGGCGTCGGCAACGAACCGCCGCACCTTCGTTTCGCTGTCCTGCCGGGCGCGCAGGGCGTTGGTAACGTGATCGATCATGCCGTTCAGGGCCATCCCCACCGTTCCGACTTCGGACCCGGGCCGCGCGGCCGCCGGGGGCACACGGACTGGAATCTCCACCTCTCCGGAGGCCAGCGGCAGCTTGGATACGGAGGTCGCGACGGCGGCCAGCTCATCCAGCGGGCGCAGCGAGCGGCGGATGATCATTGTGCCCGCAAACCCGGTGACGAGCAGGCCGGCCAGGGACAGCACAACCATGGTCAGATCGAGCGAGGCCAGGGTGCTCTCCCGCTGCGCCGTTGAAAGTCCGGTGACCAGCATTCCGTTCCCGGCGCCGGGCGGGGAGGGGAACGCATCCACCCGGTAATGCTCGCTGGACAGGTTCATGTCCTGGGGGCCGCGGGCCGGATCCATTCCCGCCAGCAGTTCCAGATCTGCCCCGTTCAGCGACACCGCAGAGCCGTCCTCAAGCACAAGCGTGGATCGGCGGGCAGCGCCGTCCTCGAAGAAGGCATTCAGGGAGCCCGGGCGCTGGCCGGACTGGTAGTCGCTGCCGTCACCGCGTTCCCCGGCTCCGTTGTCCGTGCCGGCGGTGCCCGGGGCCGGCTCCTTTTGGGGCGACGGATACTCCCCCGCAGAGTGGCCGGGGCGGAACCCGGCTCTGGCCGCCGCACGTTCCAATCCGTCGTCGAGCACTCCAGTGAGATACCGGTCCATGGCCACGTGGCTGAAAATGCCCAACGCCGCACAGGTCACAGTCAGGAGCGCCAGGGTGGTGAGTATGAGCTTGGTGCGCAGCGGATGGCTGCGTATCTGCGATCCCCCGGCAGCCGGACGAGTACCCGCGTGGATCATGGGGCCGCCGGTTTAAGCACGTAGCCGGCGCCCCGGACCGTATGGATCATGGGCGGGCGTCCGACGTCGATCTTCTTGCGCAGGTAGGAAATGTACAGCTCGACAATGTTCGCCTGGCCGCCGAAATCGTAGTTCCAGACATTCGTCAGGATCTGCGCCTTACTCAGCACCCGCCTCGGGTTTTCCATAAGGTACCGCAGCAGCTCCCACTGGGTATTCGTGAGGGCAATGTCCTCCCCGCCCCTGATGACCTCGCGGGTTTCGAGGTTCATCACCAGGTCGCCGACCACCAGTTCGTCCGAACCCGACGCCGCGGCCCCGGAACGCTGCACCAGGCGGTGCAGGCGGAGCATCAGTTCCTCCATGCTGAACGGCTTGGTCACGTAGTCATCCCCGCCGGCGGCCAGCCCTGAGATACGGTCCTCCACGGCATCCCTGGCGGTAAGGAACAGAGCGGGAACCTGCGGCAGAAAGGTCCTGATCTTCTGCAGGGCCTGAAGCCCGTTGACCCCGGGGATCATCACGTCCAGCACCAGGACGTCGGGCCGGAATTCGCGGGCAGCAGAGACCGCACCGAGTCCATTACCTGCAGTAACGACGTTCCAGCCCAGCATCCGCAGGCCCATGCCAACAAGCTCCGCGAGGCTGGTCTCGTCGTCGACCACCAGCGCCCGGATCGGACTCCCGTCCGGGTGCGCGAGGCGCGGAAGATTACCCGTGGGCGATTGGGACGAAACGTGTGCCATGAATACGTCCTTTGGCTCGGTGCCGGTGGCTGGGTCAAGCGTAAGCGCAAAGTTCCCTTTTGCGTCCCGGTATTTTCCCTGCTGTCTCCACCCTGTGCTGAGACTGTGCCATGTCTGTGCGAAGCCGGTACGGGTACGGACTCACGGAATGGGAATTGAACCGCGCCCCGGCCGCTTTATGGTTTAACAGCACCGCATCCAGAAAGATCCAGCCGCACCGGAAGGACGCCATGAGCGAGGAACGCCGCAGCGAAATCGGAGAGTCCGCAGCGCCGGTGGAGGACGAACTTAAGGAATCCTTCGACAAGACGGTGACGGAAGGCGCAGAACGGCTGCACCGCACCTTCCGGACCATCCTGGTGACCGGGGTGTTCGGCGGCATGGAGGTTGGCCTGGGCGTCATGGCCTATCTCGCCGTGATGCATGAAACGGGAGACCACCTCCTGGCGGGCCTGGCATTCAGTGTCGGCCTGATCGCCCTCTTCCTGGCCCACAGCGAGCTGTTCACGGAGAACTTCCTCATGCCCGTCGCGGCAGTTGCCGCAAGGGAAGGCAGCATGAAACTGCTCGCCAAGCTCTGGGGCGGGACCCTGCTGGCCAACCTGGCCGGCGGTTGGATCTTCATGTGGATAGTGATGCAGGCCTTTCCGCAGTGGTCGTCCACGGTGGCAACATCGGCGTCGCACTTTACCGAGGCGCCCTTCTCACTCCAGACCGTGGCACTGGCGGTTCTGGGCGGCAGCACCATCACCCTGATGAGCCGTATGCAGCAGGGAACCACCTCGGACCCGGCAAAGATCGTGGCGACGGTAATCGGCGGTTTCCTGCTCGCCGGGCTCCAGCTTTTCCACTCCATCCTGGACTCGCTGCTGATCTTCGGCGCGATCATCTCCGGCGCGGAAATCACGTACCTCGAATGGCTGGGCTGGTTCGGTTACACCCTGCTGTTCAACATGCTGGGCGGGCTGGTGCTGGTCACGGCACTGCGGCTGGTGCGCACCAAGGAACTGGTGGCACAGCGGCGCAGTGAGGCACCCGAGGACCCCGACGCCTCACGGGGGAAAGCCTGAGCGCAAGTGCGCCGAGCGGCAGAAACAAGCACTGCCAGCGGCCCCGAAAAGAAGGCACTTGCGCAGGGAGGATAAGCTGACGGGACAGCGTGGGGACCGCGAGCCGGACAGTCAACGACTAATCCGTCAACCTTTTCAGCAAGATCCGCACCTCCCGCCTGGAAATTGACTCCTTCTCTATTGCCCGCGCGCCCGGCCGTCACCCTTCACCGGTGACCGGCCCGGACAGGTCCAAGCGGTCTCGGGAGCCCGCTTCCGAAGCAAGCTCGGAACCATTTGAACAGAGGGACGTCATTTTGAATTTCACCGTCGGGCAGACCCTGGTGTACCCGCACCACGGCGCCGTCACCGTTACCGATATTTCCCCCATGACAGTCAAGGGAGTGGAGCGGGAAACCCTGACCTTCCGCGTCCACGCGACTGAACTGACCATCAAGCTCCCGGCGGACAACGCCGAAGACGTAGGGGTACGTTCCGTCATCGACGACGCCGGCGTAGAGGCCGTGTTTACGGTGCTGCGCGGACCCGTGGGGATGGAACCGGACAACTGGTCCCGGCGGTTCAAGGCCAACGAAGGCAAAATGTCCACCGGTGAACTTCGCCTGATCGCAGAAGTTGTCCGCGACCTGTGGTGCCGCGAGCGGACCCACCCCCTGTCCACCGGGGAAAAGCGGATGCTGCTGAAGGCCAGGCAGCTGCTTGTCTCCGAACTTGCCCTGGCCCGATCCTCGTCAGCGGAGGACGCCGGTGACCTGCTCGATTCCGTCCTGATGGAAACGGTTAGCGAGCCGGAGCTGGCGACCAGCTAGTTCCCGGCCGCCGCTTCCCGTCCTTCCGCATTCCACCGGCGTGCGGAAGGACGGGAAGGCTGCGGAAACTGCCCGTTTTGGCTCAGGACGCGCTGGCGTTGTATCAAGGAAAGTAGGACGGTTTCCGCTTCCCGCGGGGACCCTCCGCTGCGGATCGAGAGAACTTCGAGGGCCTTGATGCGAGGGCCCGGAAAGGCGCCCGTGAACTTTCCCTGCACCTGCTTTTGCCAGCCCGTGCCCGGCACCGGCCGGCTGGGGATCGAACTTTATGACCCGTTTTGCCTGGTGCGCCAGCACCGGGTGGCGGCCTCCACCAACCACGAGCCCACGTATCGGCACGGGCAGGGCAGCTGGTAGGCATTGACGTGGTTTCCGGCTGCAGCCTGAAGGAAACCTTGGAACAGCAAACAGGTCCATCCTGTAACATTCCTTGGACTATGGATGACCCTCCCTCACATAAACCCATGCCCCTCCCCGTCCTGACCGACCTGCAGACTGTGCCCACTCCGGCTGCACCGGCTATCACGAGAGAGGGGCAGCCCCATGTATGAATGGCTCATGGTCGGCGTAGGATTGCTCCTCACCGTCGGCACCGGACTGTTTGTCGCCTCCGAATTTGCGCTCGTCAATTTGGACCGTGCGGACCTTGAGTCCCGCCGCGACAAGGGCGAGAAACGCCTCAATCCCACAATCAACGCGCTGAAGATCACCTCCACCCATCTTTCCAGCGCACAGCTCGGCATCACCCTGACCACCCTGCTGACCGGGTACACCTTCGAACCTGCAATCAGCTCGATGCTGCGCTCCCCGCTCACGGCGCTGGGCCTGCCGGAGGGGATGGTGCCGGGCATCGGCGCCGTCGCCGGCATTTTCCTCGCCACCATCTTCTCGATGATCATCGGCGAACTGGTTCCCAAGAACTTTGCCCTGGCGCTCCCCCTGGCCACCGCCAAGCTGGTAGTGCCCTTCCAGACCGTTTTCACCACGGTGTTCAAGCCCGTCATCCTGCTGTTCAACAACACGGCGAACGCCATCATCCGGTCCTTCGGCATCGAACCCAAGGAAGAGCTCTCGGGCGCACGCAGCGCCGAAGAACTCAGCTCCCTGGTTCGGCGTTCAGCGCTGGAAGGCGTGCTGGACCTGGACCACGCCGTGCTCCTGAACCGAACTCTGCGCTTCGCCGAACACTCCGCGGCGGACGTTATGACCCCCCGGGTCCGCATGCGGACGGTCCACGAGTCCGACACTGCCGAACAGGTGGTCGCCGTTGCCACGGCAACCGGCTATTCCCGCTTCCCCGTGATCGGACGCGATTCGGACGACGTTCTGGGCGTGCTGCACCTCAAGCAGGCCTTCGCCGTACCGCTGGCCGCACGGACCTCCGTCACGGCCGCAGAACTCATGGTGGAACCGCTGCATGTACCCGAGTCCATGGGCGTTGACACGCTGCTGGGACTGCTGCGCGCCCAGGGCCTGCAGGTCGCGATCGTGTCCGACGAGCACGGCGGCACCGCCGGCATCGTCACCCTCGAAGACCTCGTGGAGGAGATTGTGGGCGAACTCGAGGACGAACACGACCGCGCGCGCGTCGGCGTCGTCCGCACGGGCCGCGCCATCACCTTCGACGCCTCGCTCCGGCCGGACGAACTCCTGGACCGCACCGGCGTCGAGGTTCCCGACGGCGAGGAATATGACACCATCGCCGGTTTTGTCACGGACGTACTGGACCGGCTGCCGGAGCTGGGCGACGAAGTGGAAATCGAGGGCGGCACGCTCCGTGTGGAACGGGTGGTCCGCAACCACATCGAACGCCTGCGCTTCACCCCGTCGGGCTCGCTGGAGACCCCGGTGAGCGCCCATGACCGCATTGTCGACTCGCTGACCAAGGACCTGACCCATGAGTGAATACCTGCCCGGAATCATCTGGCTCGTAGTGCTGCTGGTGGTCAACGCGTTCTTCGTCGGTGCTGAATTCGCCGTCATCTCGGCCCGCCGGTCACAGATTGAACCCAAGGCCGAAGCCGGCAGCAAGGCCGCGAAAACCACCCTGTGGGCCATGGAGCACGCCACGCTGATGCTGGCGACCAGCCAGCTTGGCATCACCGTCTGTTCCCTGGTCATCCTGAATGTCTCGGAACCGGCCATCCACCACCTGCTGGAGATTCCGCTGGGCCTGACTCCGCTGTCCGCAGACGCCATCGGCATTATCGCGTTTGTGGTGGCGCTGCTGCTGGTGACGTTCCTGCACGTGGTGGTGGGTGAAATGGTGCCGAAGAACATCTCGTTCTCCGTGCCCACCCGCGCCGCACTGCTGCTGGCTCCGCCCCTGGTGATCGTGTCCCGCATTGTCCGTCCGATCATCTGGACGCTGAACGGCATAGCAAACGGTGTCCTGCGCCTGTTTCGGGTGGAGCCTAAGGACGAAGCCACCAGCGCCTATACCCTGGACGAGGTCGCGAACATCGTGGAGCAGTCCACGCGTGACGGTGTCCTTTCAGACCGCAGCGGTACCCTGACGGCCGCGTTCGAGTTCACGGAGAAGACCGTGGCCGACGTCGAAGTTCCGATCAGCCAGATGGTGCTGCTGCCCGAGACCGCAACCCCTGCGGACCTGCAGCAGGCTGTGGACGTCCACGGTTACTCGCGGTACATCCTCACCAACGACGACGGCGACCCCGACGGCTACCTTCACCTGAAGGACGTCATGGACCTCACCACGCCGGACGAGTTCGCCGCATCGGTGCCCGCCAAGCGGATCCGCCGCCTGGCGTCCGCTTACCGGGGCAGCGAGCTGGAGGATGCCCTGGCCACCATGCGCCGCACCGGCGCCCACGTGGCGCGGGTTTTTGACGCGAAGGGCAACACCACGGGTGTCCTGTTCCTCGAGGACATCATCGAAGAGCTGGTGGGCGAAGTCCACGACGCCACCACCGTCTAACGCCTAGCGCCTGCGTTTCCACCAAGGCCGCCGCTGCTCCGGTTCCGGAGCGGCGGCGGCTTCTTTTTCGGCTTCCTCCGCCTTCCGTTCCCGCCAGCGCTGCACTTCCTTCTCGACGTCGCGGGTGCGCGTGATAACGGGCGGACCTCCTTCGAGCTGGCGGCGCGCATCGATGACACGCGCATTGAAATCCTGGACGATCTCCCGAACCTGCTTTTCGGTCCACCGCGTGTCCAGCCGAGCGTCCAGTTCCGCGTCTTCCGTGCGCAGCAGGATGGCCTTGGGTCCCAATCCAGTCACGTTCTCGCGCTGCATCAGCCCCTTGATCCACCAGTCCGGATCATGGCCGTCGCCCAGGTTCGGGATAGGTTTTCCGGCGTACAACAGGTTGTCGAATTCGCCCCGGGCCATGGCATCCCGAACCAGATAATCGGCTTTGGCGGCGTCGTCGACTTTCCGGCGCTTGTGCCGCAGCCCTTCCTCGGCCTCTGCACGCTGGAGGTTTTCATCGTCGAGCCCTCCGCCGGCCGCCGCCGCCCGCAGCTGTGCGGCCCGTTCCATCCTGCGCCGGTACTGCTCAACGCCCCTGCCGTCCATGATCTCCCGCCGCCTAACGTGTCCCGTGTGGTGTCTTAACCGATTCGGACCTCTCCGGTATTCCTACTAAGGACCAACGGCAGACACGACGAAGGCGTGCCCGGTTCCGCGCTACTTCCGCAGCCGGCGCACCATGGCGCCGACGGCGGTAGCCGCGCCCGCACCGGCCAGCAGCCACGGGCCGCCGACGATGATCGGGTCGATCCACTGGTGATTGACGTCCGCCCGCTTCCGGCCCACCCGGGAGGAGACGCCGTGGCGGGTGAACTCGCTCAGCACCCCGGTCTCCGTGATCGGATTATCCGGGTGCAGGGTCGCGAAGGAAGCCAGATGGCTCTCCACGGCGTCTACGCGGTCCGCGGCGAGCAGGATCAACCAGTGGGCCGCACGGGCCTCGCTGTACCGGCGGTAGGCGTACCGGCGCATCACGCCGGACAGTCCCTTGGGCGGGCAGGCGGTGCCGAACACCGGGGTGAGGAACTTGTGCTCGATCGAGCGCTCCCGCGGGAACTTTTCTTCCTGCCGTTCCGGGAATTCCCAATGCGCGCCGCTGAGGGTGGGATCAAACTGCAGCTTGGGCACGGCAGGACGGTCCCGAGGATCGAGGTCAACACCCCAGCCCGGGATCCGCGCGCGCAGTTCCTCGCTGGACGGGGTTCGGGTCGGCTTTTGCGGCGTGTAGGCCATTGCAGTGTCCTTCCTTTCAGGAACCGGGGACGATGACGGGCTTGATGCAGTTATCCAGCTTGGCGGAGAACATGTGATAGCCCTCGGCGATGTGCTCCAGCGGAATCCGGTGCGTGATGATCTCGCTGGGCTTGAGGTAGCCGGCCTTGATGTGCTCGAACAGGCGCGGCCACTGCCGTTTCATCGGCGTCTGGTTCATGTTCAGCGTCAGGCCCTTGTTCAGTGCGTCTCCGAACTTCACGGCGCTGAAGAGCGGACCGTAGGCGCCCATGACGGACACGGTGCCGGCCTTGCGTACCGAGTCGATCGCCCAGTTGAGTGCCACTGCGGACCCTCCCTGCAGTTTGAGCTTCGTGCCCGTAACCTGCTGCAGGAAATTACCGTCAGCCTCGGCTCCCACGGCGTCGATTGCGACGTCGGCACCCAGGTAGTCGGTGATCTTCTTCATGTGCACCACGATGTCGTCGTACTCGGTGAAGTTGTAGGTCTCGGCGTGGGCGAAGGTCCGGGCCTTTTCGAGCCGGTAGTCCAGGTGGTCAATCACGATCACCCGGCCGGCGCCCATCAGCCAGGCGGACTTGGCGGCGTACAAACCCACCGGGCCGGCACCGAAAACCACTACGGTGTCACCTTCGACGATGTCCCCCAGCTGGGCGCCGAAATAGCCCGTGGCGAGTGCATCGGTGCACATCAGGGCGTCTTCTTCGTCCATCCACTCGGGGATGAGGGAGGGTCCGACGTCGGCGAACGGGACCCGGACGAACTCCGCCTGGCCGCCGTCGTAACCGCCGGTGGTGTGCGAATAGCCGTAGAGACTGCCTACGGCCGTGGCGTTGGGGTTGACGTTGTGGCAGTTCGAGTAGAGCCCCCGTGCGCAGAAATAGCAGGATCCGCAGTAGATGTTGGCCGGGACCATCACACGGTCCCCGACCTTGAGGTTCTGCACGGACGATCCGACTTCCTCCACCACTCCGATGAACTCGTGGCCGAACGTCGTGCCGACCCGGGTATCCGGCATCAGGCCGTGGTAAAGGTGCAGATCGGAGCCGCAGATGGCCGCCCGGGTGACCCGCACGATGGCATCATTGGGGTGCTCGATCGGCGGTATGTCCTTTTCTTCCACCCTCACCTTGTAGGGCCCTCGGTACACCATCGCTCGCATTGGACAGTCTCCTCGCTCTGAAGCCGGATCTGGCCCCTTAACGATAAGCAGACTTACTAACTTTGCAAGCTTGTACCCGGCCCAGCCGCCGGCAGCTTCACGGTGAAGACGCTTCCCCGCCCCGCCTCGCTGCTGAAGTCGATGCTCCCCCCGTGCTCTTCCACAATCCTGCGGGTGATCACCAGGCCCAATCCTGCCCCGGGGATGGCCGCGGTGAGAACCTGCCCGGACCTGAAGAACTTGCTGAAGACCTGTTCCTGCTCCGCCGGCGTCATGCCGATGCCGGTGTCGGCGACCTCAATCACCACGGCTTCATCCTGCCTCCGCGCCCCTATCCGCACCGTTCCGCCGCCGGGTGAAAACTTGACGGCATTGGACACCAGGTTTTCCAGCACCTGCCGGATCCGGCCTTCGTCCGCCACGGCCCGCAGCCCGGCCGCCACCTCAACACCGATTTCCACCCCGTTGATCCGCGCGTGGGGGCGGAAGGAATCGGCGGCGGCTGCGACGGTGGAAGCCAGATCCACTTCCTGCAGTTCCATCGCGCCGCTGTCGGATGCCACGGACAGCAGATCGGAGACCAGCTGCAGCAGCCGCTCGGAATTTCGAACCGCTGCCTGCAGGGCCGATTCGACCGTGCCCGGCAACTGTCCTTCTTCTTCCAGGGCCATATCCAGGTAGCCGAGGATGGACGTCAGGGGTGTACGCAGCTCGTGGGACACATTACCCACGAACTCACCCTGTGCCGCCAGCGCGCGCACCAGCTGGGTGACGTCGCTGAATGCCAGGACCGAGCACTTGAAGTCCCCTCCGTTCCGCACCGGGCGTGCACACACGCTGACCGCCATCTTGCCCTCGCCGGTGCCGATCCACATGATCTGCTGCGAAAAGGATTCACCGGCAACGGCACGGCGGATGGGGAGCAACTCGTCCGGAAGCGGTGTGATCCGGTCCGGACCGTAGACAGACCACGCTCCGGACTCGAAGTCGCTCAGGTCTTCGGCCCCCAATATGGTCCGGCTGGCCTCCATATGGGCGTTGGCGAGGATTTCCCGGCCCTCGTCATCCACCACGAGCACCCCCACGTCCACCGTGTCCAGGATGGTTTTCAGCAGTGATTCCCGCTCCTTGGCCGCGCGCTCGGCAGCACCGCGTGCGGCTTCTGCGGCTTCGGCCTGCTGGAGCGCATCAACCAGGTCGCGTTCATACCTGCGCCTTCCGGGCATGGGGAAAACCGTGATCAGGTCCACGGTGCGGCCGCGGGAGGCGGTCCGGACCGCCGAGATGTGAGCCGGCAGCCTGGTGTTTCCGGCTCCGTTGAAGTCGACGCTTAGACTCGCTGCAGGTGTTGTTGTGTGTGCCGCGCTCCAGCGCTGGTATTCCAGCAGGTCTTCGGGCGAAAGGAGATCGGCAAAAACGGTGCCTGCGAGCGCGCTCCGGTTCCGGCCGATCCACGCCGCGAAAGTGGAGTTTGATTCCAGGATGACGCCCTGCCCGGAAACCACAACGTATCCGGACGGGGAACAGTGGAAAAGGGCCGGCCAGTCCGGAATGGACGTCCGTTGCCGGCCGATGCGCGGAAAACGGCGGGAAATCATGGGCATGCCGGACCTTTTGGAAGAACAAGTTATGCAGGGACAATTTCCGGGGCCCGCATTCATCGGATATTCGAAGAAGTCTTGTGCCCGGCCAAACAATTTATCAGCCTGCTTGCGGTTTCTGTAAATATGACGGAATTGCCCCATTCCCGGCCTCTGCAGGTCCGGCGGCACGGCTGCACGGCGCCCTCGGACCTGCGTGCACAAGCAGGAGATATTACTACTAATCGAGCGCTTCGGGATGGGTTCCGCCCGTCTTCGCAGCGAGGAACCTCAGGTGGTGGACACGGCCGCTGGATTGGGAAAGACTTCCATCCCGGGACGCGCTGGAATGGGCGTTCCGGGTGGGGTGGCTCAGCACAACAAGCACCGAAAGGATGGCCATGACCCAGCCAGCCGCGCTCCGCACCCCCTCCCGCCCCTCTCCTCACCCCACATGGTGGAACCTGACTGTAGATGCCGGTAGTTTCGAACTGGCAGACCGGATCATCGGTGAACTTGTGACCCCCCTCGTTGCGCAGGCGAGGCTTTGCGGAACCAAGCGCTGGTTCTATACCCGACGCATGCAGCCGTCCAATGCGCAGGTCCGGCTTCGGGTACTTGCCCCCGTGGAAACCCTGGATCGGCTTCAGTCCCTGCTGGGGGCACTGCAGGAGCAATCCGGGGATCCGGTGCGCAGCCTCTCGGTGGAGCATGAATTCAACGAACCGGTGCTGGACCGGACAATCGGCACGGACGCGCTGCTGCCGTCGGTCGAAGCGGACCTGGCCCGCTACGGCGGCGTTGACGGGCTGGCCTTGGCAGAGGAAGTCTTCGAGCTTTCCTCCGATCTCTGCCTCTGGGCAACCGCCCGGTTTGCGAAGGCACAGAACCGATCGGCGCTGGCATCCCTGCTTCTCTTCGATTCGGCCTACGCCATGATGAAGGGACCGCGGGCCTCCACATGGCCGGACCGCCGTCGTGTTTCCTGGGAGTACTACTGGGACAGCCATCTCCATAGCTGCACCGCTTCCGATCCGCGGGCTGCCGGAGTGCAGAAGGCTACCGGTGCGCAGGCCCAGGCCCAGTTGATGCCCGTGCACCGGCTGATGATGGCCACCGCCTCCGAACCCGCCGTCACCAACTGGCGCCGGCGCTGGCTGCGGACCATTGACACCTACCTCTACCGGGCAGACAAGGCCGGAGCCAGCCGCAGCGCCCAGCACCTCACTGTGTACCAGGCGCACGGCCTGTTGAACCGGCTGGGATTCACGCTTCGCCAGGAGGCACTGATCGGGGTCTATGCCAGGACGTGGAGCAGGGAGAAGGAAACCGAATTGGTGGAGGCCACCTAGGCGTGGCGGGCAGCGGATGCGCGGACGGGTGCGGGGCCGGGCGGCGATAGAATCAGCGTATGAGCCTAACCGCGGACCAGCAGTCCGTTGCAGCTGAATTGCAGCAGCTAATTCTGCAGACTGAGTCGGTGGAGTTCTTCCTTGAGGGGTTCGCCATGCGTGCCGCTGAGCTTTTCAGCAGCGATGCCGAAGTCCTGGCCGGGGTGACCCTGCTTCGGAACAAGCAGGGCACCACCGTGGCCAGCAGCAGCGAGGCGGCGCGGGCGCTGGACGAAGTCCAGTACGGCTTCGGAGACGGGCCGTGCATGCGGGCCTCGCGGACAGGGCGGACCGTCGTGGTGGAAGACGTGCGCACCGACCCGCGGTGGCCGGAGTATGCGGATGCCATCCGGGACCGCGGCTTCTATTCCATCCTCGGCGTTCCGCTCATCCTCGGTAACGACGGCGGTGCCGGGCTCAACCTGTATGCCCGGGACGCCGGTCACTTCACGCCGGACATCATCCGGTCAGCCGAAATGTTCGCCGCCGAGGCGGCAGTTACCCTGCAATTGGCCGTCCAGATCGCCCGGCACAGGAGCACCGCCGATCACCTCCGCGCGGCCATGGGAGCCAGGACCACCATCGACGTTGCCGTGGGCATTGTCATGGCGCAGAACAAATGCAGCCAGGAAGCGGCCTTCGAAATCCTGCGCGACGCCTCCAGCAACCGGAACGTGAAACTCCGGGACGTCGCCGAGCGCGTGGTGCAGTCCGTGACCTCGCAGGCTGTGAAAACCCACTTCGTCGACTAGGGCGTGCCTCTGGACGCTGTCCGGTCAGGCCTTGTCCACCAGTGCGGCGACGGCAGCCCCGGCTCCGCTGCGGTGCAGGGTCCCCAGAGCGGATAGGTACGCTTCCGTGAACCGGGCATCGGAGGCCAGAT
This sequence comes from Arthrobacter sp. zg-Y1116, assembly GCF_024385485.1. Classification (NCBI taxonomy): domain Bacteria; kingdom Bacillati; phylum Actinomycetota; class Actinomycetes; order Micrococcales; family Micrococcaceae; genus Arthrobacter; species Arthrobacter sp. zg-Y1116. The sequence goes on from NZ_JANFLR010000001.1 coordinate 1,077,688, forward strand.
CGCCGAAGAACTGCTGCTGTGAAATGAAGGCCAGCGGATCCTCCCGGTTCCGGGCGGCTACGGCCATTACCTCGTCCCGCCGGTGGTCCACAACCCGTATCGGTTCGCCTGCCTCATCCACGCCCTCGGCGTAACGTGCCCAGGCGGCAATGATCGCAGCGGAACGGGAGACTTCGCCGCCGGCCGCCACGTTCTCGCGGACCACAGGAACCAGCCACTTTGGAATCCGGTCCGAGCTTTCAGCGCACAGGCGGGCGAGGGTGTCCCGGACGTGTTCATTGCCGAAGCGCTGCAGCAGCCGTTTCTTGTATTCGGCCAGATCGATGCCCGGGACGGGGAGCAGGGTGGGCGTGGCTTCTTTATCCATGTAGTCCAGTAGGAACTGTGCCAGCTGCGGGTCACGGGCTGCTTCATGCACATAGCGGTAGCCCTCAAGGTAGCCCAGATAGGCCAGGCCCTGGTGGCCGCAGTTCAGCAGGCGCAGTTTCATGTGCTCGTACGGCTCCACATCCGTCGCCATGCTCACACCGGCGTCTTCCCACGGTGGCCTGCCCTGCGGGAAGGCGTCCTCGAGTGCCCACTGCTCGAAGTCCTCGGCCACCACGGGCCACGCGTCCTCGACGCCGAACTCCTCCGACAGCAGCGCGCGGTCGGCATCGGTGGTCGCCGGAGTGATCCGGTCCACCATCGAGGACGGGAAGGAAACAGCCTCCTGCACCCACTTGCCCAGCTCCGGGTCCCGCAGCCGGGCGAACTCCCCGAAGGCCTTTCGCGCCACTTCGCCGTTGCCCGGGACGTTGTCGCAGGACATCACCGCGAACGGTGCCAGCCCTCGCTCGCGCCTGCGGCGCAGTGCCTCGACCACCAGGCCGAAGACGCTTGAGGGCACCGCACCGGGCTGCAGGTCCGCCGCGACGCCGGCATTTCCGGGATCGAATTCTCCCGTGGTGTCGCTGATGTTGTAGCCGCCCTCGGTAATCGTGAGGGAGACGATGCGCGTGGCCGGGGATGCCATTTTTTCAATGACCGCTTCGGGATTCTCGGGTGCGAAAAGGTACTCGGCAATCGAGCCGATCACGCGGGCTTCCAGGGCCCCGTCGGGGTGCTTCAGGACCAGGGTGTACAGGCAGTCCTGGCTGTCCATCACGGTTTTCATGGCGGCGTCGGAGGGCAGTACACCCACTCCGCAAATAGCCCAGTCCAGGGCTTTGCCAGCGTTCATCAGCCGGTCCAGGTACATCGCCTGGTGTGCCCGGTGGAATCCTCCGACACCGAAATGCACGATGCCGGTGCTGAGCCGGGAGCGGTCATAGCCGGGCCGGGCAATGGACTGCGGGAGATGGGGCAGGGACTCGTCACTGAGCTTGGTCATAATGCCGCCTTAGGCCGGGGTGCGGCCAATCTAGCAGATTGGCTCGGCCCCTCCCATAGCAGCCTTGGTGCCGCACCCCTACTCGACGGCCTGGGCGTCCAGTTCGATGAAGGCCCAGTCCGGCTCGGCGAGGATGGGGTCCATGACGGGGCCGCCGGCCTCGGCAATCCGGTCCTGGACCTTGGGCGGCAGGCCGTCCTGGCGGAGATTGTGCCTCAACCAGTCCTTGGCCGAACCGTCCAGGTAAGGCCACCAGCGTTCGATTCGGATGGGTTCCACAGCAGCCCCCTTCAGCGTTGCGTAAATCCACGGTGACACCGGCAATGAGGGGGCGCAAGAGGGCAACGAAAGAGCAGCAGGGGAAGCTGCGGTGCTACCGGCAGGTAGCACCGCAGGCCCGTGGAACTAGTCGCGGACGGTGATGGATTCCAGCGCCTCGCGGGCCTCTTCGGCCAGGGATTCGGGGATGGGGGCGCTCTTCGCTGCTTCCGCGGAGGTCTGCTGCCCCTCCTCGCTCACCACGTACTGGCCGAAGGTCCGCACCCGCTCGACGAGGTCGGCGTCATCATACGAACTGCAGTAGATCTGGTAGGAAACCAGCACCAGCGGGTAGGCCCCCGGCGCCGTGGTCCGCCGGTCCAGCTGGAGCGCAATGTCATGTTCCCCGCGTCCGGGGACGCGCTTGGACTGTTCGACGGCGGTGCTTGCCGCTTCGGCGCTGATCGGCACGAATTCGGTTCCGACGAGCAGGTTGGCGGTGCCCATGGAATCGTCGATCACCGAGTCGTCGGCGTAGGTGACGGCTCCCTCGGTGCGTGTCACCGTGCTGACGACGCCGGAGCTTCCCTGTGCATTCTCGCCCTGCAGCCCTCCCGGCCAGGTTCCGGACGGTGCATCCGGCCAGGCATCGGGCGCCACTTCGTGCAGGTATTCGGTGAAGTTCTCCGTGGTGCCCGAGTCATCCGCCCGGCTGACGGGAGTGATCCGGGTTTCAGGCAGCTGCACGCCCGGGTTGAGTGCGGCGATGGCCGGATCGTTCCAGGTGTCAATCTCGCCGCGGAACATCCGGGCAATGGTGACGGCGTCCAGGTTCAGCGACTCGATGCCGGGGAGGTTGAACGCCACGGCAATCGGGGAAATGTAGGCGGGAATGTCCAGGGCACCCTCCGGCCCGCAGACTGCCTTGGCGTCCTCTATCTCTTCTTCCTGCAGATAGGCGTCGGACCCGGCGAAGTTCACCGCACCGGCCAGCAGCGCGCTGCGCCCTGCACCGGAGCCGTCCGGCGAATACTGGAGCTGGACTTTGGGATGCAGCGTCCCGAAACCGGCGATCCAGGAATCCATTGCAGGGCCCTGGGCACTCGATCCGGCGCCGGACAGCACTCCGGTGAGGTTGGAGGTGCTGTTCTCGGCAGCCTCGCGCTGGGCGTCACCGAGGGGGTAATCGGATCCGCAGGCGGTCAGGGCAAGCGTTGCCAGCACCACCGTGGCCAGGGAACGGGCGGGGCGGATCGGGCGCAAGGGGTGTCCTTCCAAAGAAGCGGATACGGCGTCCAGCGCCGGGGAGGCAGGTACAAAAATGCTGCCCTTTCAAGGCTAGCGGGGAATCGGTCCCGCCTGCCAACCGAAAACCCCTTCCCCCTTGAGGATCGCCGGGGTCTGCTGTCAGCATTGACGGCACTGCGGAGAACACTGCTGGGGCGCGACTGCGCCGGCAGCCCCCGCATCCGCAAGGAGTGCCCGTGCTGATTGCCGCCGCAATTTTTGCCGTAGTAGCCGCCGCCGTGGCGTTCTACTTCTTTATGCTCGAATCCCTGCGCTGGGCCGAGCCGGAAACCGCGGCGATCTTTCAGCTGCGGGGAACCAATGCCGCGGCCACCGCACAACTGGCCTACAACCTGGGGTTCTACAACCTGTTCCTGGCGGTGGGCGCAGGACTGGGTGTGGTCCTGCTTGTCGCCGGTAATGCCGTGGCCGGGCTGACGCTGATGACCTTCACCACTGCGTGCATGCTGCTCGCTGCGGTGGTCCTGGTGCTCAGCGACAGGAGAATGGGCAGGCTGTCCCTGGTGCAGGGCGGTCCGGCGGCGTTGTCCCTCGTCTTTGCGCTGCTCGGGACCTGACGGGCTGCGGGCGGAAGCTACCGCGCAGCGGGGGCCGGCACCGCGTAGGCTGCCCGGGTCCACAGGTGGAACAGGGCGTAGGAGCGCCACGGGCGCCAGGGCTGCGAAAGCAGGGCTGCCTCCCGCCCGCTCCCCACCCCGAGAGCGCGTTTCAACACCAAGTCATCGGCCGGGTAGGCATCCCGGTCCCCCAGCACCCGTACAGCCAGGTAGTCCGCTGTCCACGGTCCGATTCCGGGCAGGGCCAGCAGGCCGGTGCGCACGGCCGCCGGCTCCGCTCCCGGGCGCAGCGGCAGGCCACCGGCCACGGCTTCGGCCAGCGCAGAAAGAGTTCGGGCACGGGCATGGGTGATCCGGACCGCGGATTGGATCTCGGCGGCCGGCACTGCTGCCAGCCGCTCCGCCGTCGGAAAAGCGGACAACCCGTTCGGCCCGGGCTCCCCGAACGCCGCAACCAGCCGGGAGCCGAAGGTCCGGGCGGCCGCGAGGGATACCTGCTGCCCGAGGACAGTCTGGGCGCCGGTTTCAAAGCCGTCCGTGGAGCCGGGCACCCGCAGGCCGGGGTGCCTGTTCACCAGGGGTTCCAGCAGCTCGAATCGGGAGAGGAACGGGTCCACTACGCCCGGATCGGCATCCAGGTCCAGCCAGGTCCGGACCGTTGATATGAGGGCGGCTTCCTCCGCCGCGGGCAGCGCGGGCAGGTCGAGGACTACTCCGGCGTCCGCCAGGGACACTGCCACGGCCACGGGGGACGAAGCTCCCTCCAGCAACCGCTCGACCGTAGCGCCGTCGTCCGTCCGGGTAACCCGCTCCAGGCCGGGCACGGCGTGCGCCTGCAGGGCACCGGCGAGCGGTTCCCAGGCGAAGGGGCCGCGGTGCCGGAGTGGACGCCGCTGCCTGCCTGCCAGGGCCGCCCCCTCGGTCATGACAGTCCGGTCATGCGCAGCGTGATGTTGATCCGCCCCGCGGGCAGGCCGGATGCCGGGTCCGCCGTGCCTGCCAGGGTCCGCGGAACACCGTGGTACGCGAACCGGGAGGGACCGCCGAAGACAAACAGGTCTCCGGATTCCAGCTCCAAGTCGGTGTAGGGCCGGGTCCGCGTCTCGGTGTTCCCGAACCGGAAAACGCAGGTGTCCCCGATGCTGATGGATACCACCGGTGCACTGGATTTCTCGTCCTTGTCCTGGTGCATGCCCATGTGGGCGCCCTCGGCGTAGTAGTTGATCAGCGCCGTATCGGGGGTGTAGTTCTCCGGCCGGAAATCGTCCCGGGCGTACCCGCCGTCGGGCTGCCGATAGGCCTCGCGTAGGGCGTCGCGGCCCAGCTCGACCAGCCAGTCCGGCAGCTCGGCAACGCGGCCGCCCCCGACGTCGTCGGCCGTCCGCGTGTACTTGTAGGGCTGCCAGTGCCAGCCCAGGCATACGGTCTGCACGGACATGGTGTGCCCGCCGGGGAGGACGGCCGCGCGCATGGGAACGGGCCCGATGGCCCACTGCCGGCAGGCCTGGACAATGCGCTGCTGTTTCTCCGGCGGCAGCCAGCCCGGCACATGGACGGCGCCGACGGCGGGTTCGGATCGTTCGCGGGGAAAGAGGGAGTTGCTCATGCGGCGGCTTCCAGGTCGAGGAGGATCTTCTTGGCGGCGGGACCGCCGCGGTAGCCGCCGGTAGTCCCGTCGGAGCGCAGGACCCGGTGGCAGGGGATGACCAGGGGCAGCGGATTGCGGCCGCAGGCGGTGCCCACAGCCCGGACGGCACCGGGGTTTCCGGTCAGTGCGGCTATGCCCGCATACGTGGAGGTGTGCCCGTAACCGATCTGCTGCAGCGCCTGGACCACGGTCCGCCGGTATCCGGCGGTGAGCCGCAGGTCCAGGTCCAGGTCGAAGCTGCGCCGGGTCCCTTCGAAGTACTCGCGGAGTTGGGCGGCGGGACGGGCCAGGCGCTCCGGAGCCTCGAGGATCCGCGGGCTGATCCGGGTGCTGAGGTCCTGCAGCACGGTATCCACCCCTTCGCATTCGAACGCGACCCGGACCAGGCCGGCGTCGGTGGCGGCAAGGATGAGCCGGCCCACGGGACTGTCGATGACGGTGTAGGCAACGTCCAGCAGCCCGGCTAACCCGGCTCCTGCGGCCAGGCGGGAATGCAGGGCGGCAAGGACCGCGCCCTCGCGGGGGTCGGGGTCCAGGAGCCCGGCACTGGAGGGGCCGGCGTCGGTGGTCTCAAAGGATGCCATGGCGGTCCTCCTCATACAGGGTTCGTAGTTTCTTGATCCCGTCTGCCGCGGAGCGGCGGCAGGCGGCTTCGCTGCCGCCGAGCAGCCGGGCCACTTCGGCATACGGGAGCCCGGCGAGGTGATGGTACGCGAGCGCCTCGCGCTGGCGGACCGGCAGGGTTTTCAGGGCCGACCACAGTCCGTCGGTGTCCACCTGCGGTGCCCTCACCGGTTCGGGGACTTCGTCCACCGGAACCGGGTTTCGGGCGGCGGAACGGTGCTGGTCCACGGCCTTCCGCTTGGCTATGGTCACCAACCAGGCCTGGACGTTGGCGCCCTCGGGCAGGTCCGGGTAGGCGCCCAGGGCGGCGAGGAACGTTTCGGACCACGCATCTTCGGCCTGGTCCGGGCCCACGACGGCACGGCAGACGCGCAGCACGGACGGGCCGTGTTCGCGGACAATCTGCTCAAAGGGTTTCACTTCCACATACGGTAGACGTTTTCCGCGCTCCGTTTGTGAGCCGCCGGGTCAAGAAAGTTTCCCGCGTCCGACGGCGGTGGCTAGACTTCCCTCTACGTCGCAGATCAAAGGAGATCACCCCATGCACAACCTCGCCGGCATTCTGACCGACACGGTGGCGCGCTTTCCGGAGCGGACAGCCCTGAAGCTAGATGAAACCGTAGTCTCCTACGCGGCCCTCGACGCCATGAGCGCCAAGGTTGCCGGCTTCCTCGCCAGCCGGGGCGTGGAGCCCGGAGACCGCGTTGCGCTGGTGATGCCGAACATCCCGCAGATGGCGTTCCTGTACTTCGGCGCCCTGCGCCACGGCGCCGTCGTCGTTCCCATGAACCCGCTGCTGAAGGCCCGCGAGGTGGCCTACCACCTGCAGGACTCGGGTGCCCGGATTGCCTTCGCGTGGGAAGGCGTGGCCGGGGAAGTCTCTGCCGGGGCGGAAGAGGCCGGCGGAGTGGAGGTGGTTTCCGTGGATTCGGCCGCATTCCTGCAGTTGCTGGCCGGTGCGGACAGCCGCACCGAAGTGGCTGAAGTGGATGACCAGGACACCGCGGTGATCCTTTACACCTCCGGAACCACGGGACGGCCCAAGGGCGCAGCCCTCACGCACCGGAACCTCCTCACCAACGCCTACGTGGCGCAGTCCCTGCTGAACACGGTGGAGACGGATGTCCACTTCGGCGGCCTGCCCTTCTTCCATGTGTTCGGCCAGACCGCGGCCCTGAACTCGTCCGTCCTGTCCGGCGCGTCCATCAGCCTGCTGCCTCGTTTCGATGCGGGCAAGGCCCTGGAGATCATCGAGCGCGACGGCGTAACCATCTTCGAAGGCGTGCCCACCATGTACGTGGGCATGCTCCGCCACCCGGCGGTCAAGACCACCAACCTGTCATCCCTGCGCGGAGCCATCACCGGCGGTTCCGCCATGCCGCTGGAAATCCTGCACGAGTTCGAGGAGGTTTTCGGCATCGAACTCCTGGAGGGTTACGGCCTCTCGGAGACCTCGCCGATTGTCTCCTTCAATGTTCCCGGCGGCGACCGCCGGCCCGGCTCCATCGGTAAAACCGTGGCGGGGACGGAGGTCCGGATGCTGGACCCGGACGGCAACGACGTTCCGGTCGGCGAGGTCGGGGAGCTGTCTGTCCGCGGCGACGGCGTGATGAAGGGCTACTGGAAGAACGACGACGCCACGGCCGCTGCCATCCCGGACGGCTGGTTCCGCACCGGGGACCTGGCCCGTTTCGACGAGGACGGGAACATCTACATAGTGGACCGGAAGAAGGACATCATTCTGCGCGGCGGCTACAACGTCTACCCGCGTGAGGTCGAAGAGGTCCTTTACGAGCACCCGGCCGTGGCCGAAGCAGCGGTCATCGGCATCCCCGATTCGCTGCACGGCGAGGAAATCGTGGCGGTGGTCGGACTTCGTGAAGAAGCAATGCCCGCTGACGACGCAGCACGGGACGAGTTGATCGCAGACATCCAGCAGTTCACCAAGGACCGGCTGGCCGCGTACAAGTATCCGCGCCGGATCGAGCTGACCGACGCGCTGCCCAAGGGGCCCACGGGCAAGATCCTGAAGCGGGAAATCAAGGTTTCCGCTCCCCTGGCGGCTGAGGCGCCCGGGGTGTAGCGGCCCGGGGCCTGGGGCCTTTAGGCCCCTACGGGGCCTGGAACGGCGGCAACGAAATTCTCCGCTCGCAGAGCTCGCGAGAATATTAAAGCCGCCTTCCTCCAGGCCCCTCCGGTGCCCGCGGAAGGGCCAGCAAGTGCCAGTCTCCAGTTTGCGGCCCGCAGGCGTTGCGGGAATTGAAGGGTTAAGCGGCGGCTAGGCGTAGGGCTCGACGTCGGCCGCTGCCTCCCCCGGCAGCCCGGCCGATTCGTCGGAACGGACCAGCACAACACCGGCAACAATCAGGCACCCGCCTGCCAGCTGGACGGGGCGTGGCAGCTCCGAAAGCAGCAGCCACGCCCATAGGACGGCGAACAGCACCTCGGTCAGGGACACGAACGAGGCCACCCGCGAGCCGAGGGAGCGGGCCGCAATGATCCCGGTGACGTAGGCCAGCACCGTGGAGAACAGCACCAGGCCGATCAGCGGGACCCACCATGCGGTCCGCCAGCCGGCCAGGTCCACATCCGTGGTGCTGAAATCCAGGGAAAGGACGCCGGTGAGGCCCAACGCGGCCATGGTGGCACCGCCCACGAACATCCCGCCCGTGGCCAGCACCAATGGCGGAAGGGAATCGTTCTGCTTGGCGGTGATGAAGAAATAGCTCGCCAGGCAGACCGCGGCGGCGAGTCCCCACAGCACTCCCACCGGGTCAATCCGTGTGCTCCCGCCCAGGTCCAGGACCAGGACCAGCCCCGCCACGGCGGCCACCGTGCCAAGGACCGTGCGGATGCCGGGGCGGCGTCGCGTGGCGACCCAGATCCAAAGCACCATCAGTACCGGGGCAAGGAACTCCAGGAGCAGGGCAACCCCCACGGACAGTCGCTCCACCGCGTTGAAATAGAAGAACTGGCAACCGGCCACCCCGATGAACCCGAACAGTACGATGGTGCGCCAGTTGCTCCGCACCTGGCTCCAGCGTCCGCGCAGGACGAACGCAGTAGGAACCGCGAGGACGAGTGCTGCTCCGAGCATCCGGACAGCAACGGCGCCGGTGGGGCTCCAACCGGTTTCCAGCAGCGCCTTCGCAAAGGATCCGGACAATCCAAACACCGCCGACGATGCCAGCGCCACGAGAATCCCGGCCGCTCCCGGCCGCAGTGCCGTTTGGCTGCCTTTTGTCCGCGCCCGTGCCATGAATCTCCCTGCGGTTTAGGACAGCCCGGGACTGATGGTCCGGGATTACGACGGCGACGCTACCCGGCCCGGGGAGCGCTTTCAATATGCTCTTTGTCCGGATAATCCGCATCCTTGCTATCTGAGGAGAGGCACGCTATTCTCGCCCTTACCTGCGGTATGGGTCTCTATCCGGTGCAGGTACCACTTATTGATGGCGCACAATACTGTGCGCACTTCAAATACTTGTTCAGCAGTTTCAGTCTCGTTTCCTCCGCATTGTCCATTTGCCGCCTTACCAGCATGGAAACGTCGGAGGTTGACGGTTTTATGGGGGAAAATTTCATGCAGGAAAATTCACGCAACATTTCGGCACGGGTCGGCGCCGTCAGCGCCGTAGCCCTTTTGGCAGTCAGCGGCGCATTCATTGCCAGCCCCGCGATGGCCGGAGAGCTGGACCCGTCGGCACCCGCCTCGCCGCCGGCCACTACGCCGCCGACGACGCCGCCGCCCACCGAGGAACCGACCACGCCGCCGACGACGCCGCCGGCCACCCAGGAACCCACCGCACCGGCCACGCCGCCGGCCACCCAGGAACCGACCGCACCGGCCACCGAGGCACCCACCGCACCCGCAGTTCTGGCGCCGCCCACGACCAATCTGGCCGATGGTGATGTCATTAAGACGAGCCACCTCATCAAGGGAACAGCTCCGGGGGCAACCTCCGTGGAATTGTCCATCAATGGAGCAAAGCCGGACACCATTGCTGTAGCGGCAGACGGCACGTGGAGTATTCTCGCGCCCACCTTCACTGCGGAAGGGGGGGCTACGCTGACCCTTACGATAGTTGCCATCAACGGCGACACCCGGTCAGAACCCACCACTGTCGTTGTGACCCTTGAAGATGCACCACTGCCGGCACCCGGAGTCACCACCCCGACCCGCGTCGTGGACTCCCTGAAGGTTCTCACCGGCAACGGCGTGCCGGGAGCCACCGTCACGATCACGATCGCCGGGGACGTAGCAGCACCGATTACCGGAGTTGTCACGGTTGGCGAGAACGGCAGCTGGGAGCTGGCCCTCGAGACGCCGCTGGGCTACGGAGGTTATGACCTGACCCTCGTGCAGTCGCAGGAGGGCAAGGAAAGCTCCGAGACAATCACCGACTTCATCGATGTGGTCCCCGCCGCTCCGGTGGTCACCACCCCGGGCGAGGGTGCCGAAGTCCCCGTCAACAAGCTGCCGGCAGCAATCACCGGCACCGCGGTGCCCGGTGCGGACGTCGAGCTCGTGGTCGACTTCGACCTCGACGGTGAGGCCGATGTGGATGAACTCGCGATCCAGGCAACTGTCGCCGATGCCAGCGGCAACTGGTCCGTCCCGCTGACTCCTTTGGCTGAGGGTGCCCACAACATTGTTGCCATCCAGGCCGTCGGGGATGCAATCTCCGATTTCTCCGACACCAGCTTCACCGTTACGGCTGCAGTTGTTGCTCCGCCCGTCACCGTCAATCCCGTTCCGGCCGGAAACCCGGGAGCCGGCGGACTGCCCGACACCGGTGCGGCAAACCTGGGCCTGCTGGCCGGAGGCGGAGCAGCTCTCCTCACCGCCGGTGGTGCAGCCCTGCTGTTCAACCGTCGCCGCAACGCGGCTTCCGAATCATAGGAATTCCTAAGCAGTAAACGAGGCGGGCCCCGGCGAATAGCCGGGGCCCGCCTCGCGTTTATGCCCTTTTTCGCGAACGCGGTGGCGTTGGGCCCGGCATGCAAAGCGCCCATACACAAGCCTTGCCATACCGTATGATGACCGCTATTCTTTCGCGTGTCTGTGATCTCGGTTACCTGGCGCTTCAATTCCAGCCGGCTGAATTCACTGGCCGGATAACGGTCTTTCATAGAATCGACCGGGATCAGCACAAAATCAGCATTTTCAGTCTCATTACCTCCGCAATCTCCAGGTGCCGTACGTGCGCCTGCACGGAAACGCCGGTGGTCGATGTTTTATGGGGGAAAAATTTCATGCAGGAAAGTTCACGCCCGCTCTACGCACGGGTAGGCGCCCTTAGCGCCGCTGCCCTTCTGGCGGTGAGCGGCGCATTCATCGCCGGCCCGGCCATGGCTGATACCGGGGACACCCCGCAGCCGACCACGAGCGAAACACCCGCCGCTGCAATGCAGGGCACCGGAGAACTGGCTCCCGGTCTCGAGGAGGCCCTCCAGCGCGACCTCGGCATGACCGTCGACGAATTCGTGGCTGCAGGCGACCTCGGCAAGAAAGCCTCGGACAACCTCGAGCGGCTCAAGGCCACTGCGGGCTTCGTCGGCATTGAGGTCCTCGACGGCAGCCTGGTTATCACCGGCAGCGGAGAAGAACTCCAGGCACTCGCTACCGAACTCGACGCCACAGTCGTTAAGCCTGAGGCCCCGGTTGTGGAGGCTCCCAGCGCAGAACCGGCCCCCGCGGCGTCCCCCGCACTCCAGCCCGCCGAAACCGAAGCTGCAGCTCCCGAAGCAGCCGAGGACAAAGCTCCGGCTGATGTAAAAGCAAAGCGGGCATCGGATCTCCGGAGCCTGCTGGCCGAGTACGCGGCAGCAACGGGCAGTGCGGACAAGCTGCAGTCAGTCAGCGGCAACTTCGACCAGGGGTTTGAGCTCAGGGTGGGCGAGCCCGCAGAAGCGCTGGGTTCCCCTAAGGCCCGCAGCGCGGCTGCACTGATGACGCCCCAGGAGTTCGCCGACCTGTACTCAAACGTCACGGTCACCTACGACCACGGGACCACGTTGAAGTTTGAAGACATTCCGAATGGTTCGGGCTACCTCTTCGAGACCGCCGAAGGTGCCTTTGCCTGCTCCATCGGTTTCGCCGGGTTCAACGCCGACGGCGAGGCTGCGGCCATCACCGCCGGGCACTGCCCGGACGGAGCATTCCCCGAAACCACTCTCGAACATCATGACTACGACCTGGGCCTCTTCAGTGCCACCTATGAATTCGGCGGCACCGAGACCGATCCCGGTACCGATATCGGCGTCATCGACGACATCAACCCCGAGCTGACCCTGCTGCCGGAAACCCTGCAGTGGGAGAACGTTGATGATCTTTCCGCCACCACGGTGAAGATCGCCGGATCCACCGCTCCCGTCGTGGGCGCACCGATCTGCAAGTCCGGCCGGACAACGTTCTGGACCTGCGGCACCATCCTGCAGAGTGATCATCTTGTCAACGTTGAGGGCTCCTGGGTTGAAGGGTTTGAAGCCCAGCTCCAGGCTGCGCAGGGCGACTCCGGCGGATCCATGATCTCCGGCAACCTGGCCGTAGGCCTCATCAGCGCGGGCGTACCCGGCTCCGGCAAGGTCACGGGCGCCGACCTCCACCGTGCCATGCCCGTGCTCTCCGGCTACACCCTCGCCATCCACCTGGACGCACCCGCGCTGACCAGCCCGGCGAACAACGGCACCGTTGACACCGACGCGGTCATCACCGGCACCGCAACGGGCGCCAAGACCGTGGACCTGACCGTCGACGGCGTCGACTCGACGGTAGAGGTCGCCGCGGACGGCACCTGGTCCTTCAAGGCACCGACCCTGGTACCGGCCGACGAAAAGCTCACCATCACCGCGCAGGCCATCAACGGGTTCAACAAGTCCACCGTCAGCAACTTCGAACTGACGGTCAAGGAAGCTCCCCTGCCGGCTCCGGTCTTCACGACTCCCGCCACAGTGCTGCATTCCATTGAGACCATTGAAGGCACCGGCGTAGCCGGCGCCACCGTATCCCTGACCGTGCCGGGCGACGCCGAGGAAGAGGAAGTAGCTGCGGCTGCAGTTCTCGATACCGAGGTCGACGACGAAGGCAACTGGTCGGTAACCCTCGAGGAACCGCTGACGTACGGCGTCTACAACCTGTCCGCAGTCCAGGGCGGCATTGCCGGCAAGGAAGACTCGGGGGCAGCGACGCTGAACCTTACGGTCGCACCCGACGCTCCGGTGATCACCTCCCCCACTGACGGCCAGGAGTTCGTTGAAGGTTCACTCCCCAACGAAATCACCGGTACCGGCACCGCCGGCGTCGAGGTGACCGTTGCGGTCGATGACGAAGCCCTCGAGGCCGTAGTCGTGGACGAAGACGGCAACTGGTCTGTTCCGATGGGCGATTTGACCGCGGGCGACTACGCAATCACGGCCGTCCAGACCATCAACAGCGCTCCGTCGGCCGACGCCTCCGCGGGCATCACGGTCACCGCAGCTCCGGTTGTGGTGAACCCGGCTCCGGCCGCCAATCCGGGTGGCGGACTGCCTGACACCGGCGCCGCCAACCTCGCCCTGCTGGCCGGTGGCGGAGCATCCCTGCTCGCCGCCGGTGCTGCAGCGCTGATGTACAACAAGCGCCGCCGGGTCTCCGTCGACGCCTAACAGCACCAGCGGTACACACTGAAGCGGGTCCCTGCCAACGGCCGGGACCCGCTTTGACTTAAGCTACTGTCACGCACCAGGAGGAATCATGATCCGAAACCGGACGCCGCCGTCGCTCCACCTGCTTTCAGCCCGATCCCTGGCCGGGGTCGCCCTGGCGACCCTGATCGCCGCAGGCGCGGTTACCGGCTGCGCGCCGCTATCCGCAGACGAAGGCCCGGGCGCCCCGCCGGATTCACCATCCGGCACTGCCACGTCACCTCAACCAGGATCGGATGCAACCATGACAACGGACGGACCCGCTGCCCAGCTCCTGCTGCTGCACGCGCGCCTCAAGAATGAGCTGGGAGCCGATTACGCGGACGGCTGGATTGACCGCGGCGTTCTCCACGTCGCGGTAACCGGTCCGGAGGCCGAGGCCAAGGTGCGCGACGCCGGTGCAGAGCCGGTCCTCGTGGCGTTCAACGCCGACCAACTGCAGCAGGCCCGCAGCCAAGTGCAGGCCTGGCTCGCGGCCAAGCCCGTTCCGGACCTGGAAGTGCACTCGATCAGCACCAGCGGACGCGCCGGCGCGGTGACTGTCCAGGTCCCAGCGGATCAGGTCGCCGCGCTGCAATCGGCAGCCGACGAGCAGGCACCGGCCGGGGAAATATCCGTAATTGTGGAGGAATCAGCGGGAATGGCAACCCCGCTGTCCACAAAGTAGGGACAAGCTCCGCAAAACCGGCGGTGAAGCCGCCTGCGGGCCTAGGGTTGATGGGTCAAGCAGGCGGCACCTCCGTTCTTCCTGTCTGGATGTTCCCATGGAACAAAAGCTGCTCACCCTGCTCAGCCGCCGCACCGCGTGGATTCTCCTCGCCGTCTGTGCGGCGTTCTGGCTGGTTCTGGCCACCGGATTCCTGGAGGCACCGCTCGGCACCCCGCCCACCCTGATGTTCCTGTGGATGTACTGCAGTCTTATGCTTGCCCTGGGAAGCGTGCCGGTGGCTGCGGCCGCCGTCGCCGCGTTGGTCCTGCACCGCTCCGTGGACCGGGCCGGCGCGGCAAACGGAGCCGGGCCCGCCGTGCCGGAGGATGCGGACCGTTCACGGCGCTTATACCTTCTGCTCCACCGAGAGCTCAAGAAGCAGTAACAAAACAGGTGGTCCGGACTATTGATAACCCCTGAACGCTCTGGTGTCCTGATCAGGCGGTCCAGCAGGGGGCCGGACCTGCTCCTGAAAACCCGTGCTGCTCATGAGCGATTTCTCCGGTGTTCCGTCCTCCCTGCTTCCGTTTGAAAAGGCCCGCCAGGCACGCGGTGACCTGCAGCAGGCGCTGCACAACGAACTTGTCCTCCGGTACCGGGAAATCGCCGAAACGGCTGCCGCCGCCTACGCGGGGAGAGGGCGCGAGCTGGCGGACCTGCGCCAGGTCGCCTACATGGGCCTGATCAAGGCGGTTCGCCGCTTTGACCCTACCGTCGGCCCGCACTTTCCCGCCTTCGCGGTTCCCACCATTCATGGCGAGCTCAAGCGCTATCTTCGGGATCACTCCTGGGTTGTCCGGCCGCCGAGGCAGCTCCAGGACCTGCGGACCGCCATCGCCAGGCTGCAACCGGAACTCCTGCAGACACTGGGGCGGGAAGCGTCACTCCGTGAATTGTCCGAGGCATTGGGAGTTCCCGCGAAAGCCGTTTCGGAAGCACTGAACTGCCAGAGCAGCCTTCGCCCGGAATCCCTCGAAGCCTTGGCGGACACCACCGGCGCTGAACAATGGGCCGTAGCCGATGGCCGGCTGGAGCGGGCCGAGAACCTTGCCATGCTGCGCCGCGCCGTGCGGGACCTGACGGACCAGGACAAGGAGCTGCTGTTCCTGCGGTATTTCCACGAGGAATCCCAGCAGGCCATCGGAGAGCGGCTGGGCCTGACCCAGATGCAGGTCTCCCGCGGACTGGCGAGGATCCTGGTGCGGCTGCAGCATGACCTGCTGGATGCGCCCAAGCCACTCAGCCAAGCAGCGACGCCCGCGGCCAGGGGCAGCGCAACCGCCTGAACCGCCGCGCGGCCTGCCCTGCCCTCCCCGGATACCGTACGGCGCCCTGTTACCGTTCCAGCATGGATCCTGCCGCCGCTCCGGAAACTGCCAGCCCGGAAAATAGAGTCCCGCCAGCCACCGTCCCGCCCAAACTGGCCAGGGGCGACCTGCTGCGCGTCATTGCCCCGGCGGCCAGCCGCGCCATGGTGGCCGAACACGATCACAGCGCCCTCATCGAACGCCGTTTCGCCGACTTGGGCCTGCGGCTTTCCTACGGCCGCCACGTGGATGAGCGCGACATTTTCGACTCCACATCGGTCGCCTCCCGCGTTGCCGACCTGCATGACGCGTTTGCGGATCCGGAGGTCAAGGGCATCCTGACCGTCATCGGCGGCTTCAACAGCAACGAACTGCTCCCCTATCTGGATTGGGACCTGATTGCCGCCAATCCGAAGATCCTGTGCGGATATTCCGACATTACGGCGCTGCAGAACGCGATCTTCGCCCGCACCGGCCTGGTGACCTATTCCGGTCCGCACTGGTCCAGCTTCGGTATGCGGGATCACTTTGACCTAACGCAGCAGTGGTTCGAGGACGCGCTGGTGAACGGCTACCGGATGGAGCTTTCCCCCTCCCCGGAGTGGACCGACGATGCCTGGTTCCTGGACCAGGACAACCGCAGTCCCCGGCCGGGGACCGGATGGTGGCCAGTGCAGCAGGGCAGCGCCTCCGGCCGCATTATCGGAGGAAACCTGTGCACGCTGAACCTCCTGCAGGGGACCGCGCAGATGCCTCCGCTGGCCGGCGCCGTCCTCATGCTGGAGGACGATGCCTCCACCGATCCCATGACGTTTGCCCGTGACCTCACCTCCCTGCTCCAGCAGCCGGACGCGGAAGATATTCAGGGTCTGGTCATCGGCAGGTTCCAGGCGTCCAGCGGCATCACGCTGCCGCATCTCCAGGAGATCGCGGCCCAGCCTGCCCTGGCCGGCCTGCCGGTTCTGGCGAACGTGGATTTCGGGCACACCCAGCCGCAGCTGACCCTGCCGATCGGCGGGCGGGCGGATCTAACGGTGGACGCGTCCGGCGGCCGGCTGCGCCTCAGCGACCGTTAGAGCGCCTCGAGCTTCTCCACGGCGGCCAGGACGTCCTCCACTGTGACCGCCAGCAGCGCAGGGTCCGGATCCGCGGCGAAGGTGTCTCCGCGGCGTCGGCTTCCGTCGGTCAGGGCGATGTGCGGGCCCGGCGGCGGACCCCATTCACTGACCGGCGCCGGGCCGAACAGAACCACTGACGGCCGGGCATAGGCCGACGCCAGATGCGCCGCACCGGTATCGGCCGAGATCACCAGCCGGGATCGGGAAATCACGGCGGCGAACTCGTCCAGCCGGAGCTCACCGGCCACAACGCACTCCGCCCCAAGCCCGGCGGCGGCGGCGACGGCGAGCGCCCGCTGCCGCTCGGACCCGCTGCCCGTAAAGAGAATCGGGGAACCGGTGGCGGCGAGTTCGCGGGCGACGTCGGCAAACCGGTCCGCGGGCCAGAGCCGGCTGCCGTAGGCCGCGCACACATGGATCACTACCGTTTCCGGTGCGTTTTCCGCCGCCGGCGGCGGAGCCAACCGGTAATCCAGCGGATCCGCCGGGATGCCGTGCCAGGACAGCAGTCCTGCCCACCGCTCGCGTTCGTGGACGCCGTCCTTCCACGGCGGACCGTCCCATCCGGGTCCGGCGTGCCCGATCCAGCGACGGGGCTGCAGCGCCTCGATCCGGCTGCAGCTCTCCGGACCGCTGCCGTGCAGGTTCACGGCCACGTCGATTTGTCCGGGTTCGAGCGGAATGGGCACATCCAGGCCGTGCAGGGGAAGCAGGTCATCCACGGCGCCGGTGAGCGGCAGGATGGGACGCAGCCACTCCTGCGCGGCATACCGGATACGGTGCTCCGGATACTCCCGCCGCAGGGCCTTCAGCGCCGGAACTGCAACCAGCAGATCCCCCAGTTTCAAGGCTCGCAGCACCAGCAGTTCGGGACGCTCGGGCACCTCGGACATGGGCGCAGTTTCCTTCCGGTCGGGTCAACTCCTGCCAGAACGTCCACATCCTGCCAGAAGATTGTGCCGCGGGATACGCGTGGGGCGGCTGATCCGGTTGTCTAAGAAGTGGTCCCCGCGGTGTTTAGCTTCCCTTCCGGCGGGGAACAGATGCGGTATGGGATTTTTGCCGTCGCCGCCGCGTGCCGTCCTGTTTGACCGGGACGGCACGCTGATTTTTGACGTGCCCTACAACGCGGATCCGGCGCGCGTGCGGCCGGTGCCCGGCGCCGTCGAGGTGCTGGCCGGGCTGCGGCAAGCCGGCGTGGCCGTAGGGGTAATCACCAACCAGTCCGGCATCGGCCGCGGAATGCTGTCCGCCGAAGAAGTAGCGGGAGTGAACGACGCCGTCGAAGGCCTGCTGGGACCGTTCGATGTCTGGGAAATCTGCCCGCATGCACCGGGCGACGGCTGCGCCTGCCGCAAGCCGATGCCCGGCATGGTGCTGCGGGCCAGCCGCCGCCTGGGGCTCGATCCGGCAGAAGTCGCCGTCATCGGTGACATTGGTGCCGACGTCGGAGCCGCCGCGGCCGCCGGTGCACGCGGCGTGCTGGTGCCCACCGCCGCTACCCGTGCCGAGGAAACCGCCGCGGCTCCGCTCGTGGCGGGCGACCTGGCCGAGGCCGTGGAGTTGCTGTGGGGCAGCCGATGAGCCGCCGGGTGTTGGTGGCCCGGCTCGACGGCGCCGGGGACGTCCTGCTCGCGGGCCCTGCCGTCCGGGCGGTGGCGGCGGCACCGGAGGTGGAAACGGTGCTGCTGTGCGGTCCGCAGGGGGCGCCCGCCGGACGGCTGCTGCCCGGGGTCGCGCAGGTGCTGGAGTGGTCCTGCCCATGGATCCTGAATCCTGCCCCGGAACCTTCCCGGGACCTGCTGGAGGCACTGCGGGTCATGGTGCGGTCCGTCCGAGCCGAGGAGGCGGTGATCCTGACGTCCTTCCACCAGTCCCCGCTGCCCCTGGCATTGCTGCTCCGCGAAGCCGGGGTACGCACTATTACGGGGGCGTCCACGGATTACGCCGGTGCCTTACTGGCCCACCGGCTCAAACCCGGGGAGGACTTCCCCGAAGACCAGCCGGAGCCGGAACGTGCGCTGCGGATCGCTGCCGCCGCAGGTTTTCCGCTTCCCGCCGGCGACGACGGCCGGCTGCGGCTGGGACCCTTGCCCGACGTCTCCCACCTGGTGGGCACCGGACCCTACATCGCGGTGCATCCGGGTGCCGCCGTCCCGGCCCGGGCCTGGCCGGCGCTGCACCATGCCGCCGCCGTCGAACTGCTTACCGCCGCCGGCTTCCGCGTGGTGGTCACCGGCGGCCCCGGAGAGAAGGAGCTGACCGCCACCGTGGCGGCGGTGGCCGGCCTGGACCTGGGCGGACGCACGGATCTGGCCACGCTGGCGGCAGTCCTGGCCGGAGCGGACGCGGTGGTGGCCGGAAACACCGGGCCGGCCCATCTGGCGGCCGCGGCAGGCACTCCGGTGGTGAGCCTCTTCGCACCCGTGGTGCCCGCCATCCGGTGGGCGCCCTACGGGGTTCCGCTGGAACTGCTGGGGAACCAGCACGCTGCCTGCAGCGGAACCCGTGCCCGGATCTGCCCGGTGCCCGGGCATCCCTGCCTCTCCGGCGTTTCCCCCGAGCAGGTGGTGGAAGCGGTGCAGCGCCTGGTCACCGGCGTGCCGTCGCTGCAGACGCACCGTGAAATGAGGCACCGATGAGGATTCTGCTGTGGCACGTGCACGGCGGCTGGATGGAGGCCTTTGTCCGCGGCGCCCATGAGTACCTGCTGCCGGCTACTCCCGCACGGGATGGCTGGGGGCTGGGACGCGGCGGCCGGTCCTGGCCGGCAGCTGCCGTGGAAGTGGTGCCGGAAGATCTACGCACACAGCAGATCGACGTCGTCGTGCTGCAGCGTCCCGAAGAGATCGAAGCCTGCACCCGCCTGCTCGGCAGGCGGCCCGGCCGCGACATTCCGGCGGTGTACCTGGAACACAACACCCCGCGCGGCAACGTGCCCGAGACCCGGCATCCGCTGGCGGGCCGAACGGACATCCCGGTTGTGCACGTCACGCAGTTCAACCGCTTGTTCTGGGACACCGGGAGGGCGCCGGTACGGGTGATCGAACACGGCATCCCCGACCCCGGCTACCGCTACACCGGGGAGCGCCCGCATCTGGGAGTGGTGGTGAACGAGCCGGTCCGCCGCAGCCGGGTGGCCGGCACCGATCTCCTGCCCGGATTTGCCCGGGCCGCACCGCTGGAAATCTTCGGGATGGGCACGGAACGGCTGCCCGGACTGCTGGGCGCAGACCGCCTGCTGGTCCGCGGCGACCTGCCCGTTGCCAGGCTGCACCGGGAACTGGCCGGCTGCCGGGCCTACCTGCACCCGATGCGCTGGACGTCGCTGGGCCTGTCCCTGCTTGAGGCTATGCATCTGGGACTGCCGGTCCTGGCCCTTGCAACCACTGAAGCGGTCCGGGCAATCCCGCCGGAGGCGGGGGTGGCCAGCAACGATCCCGACGAGCTGGTCCGGGCGGCGCGGATGTTCCTGGCCGAGCCCGAGCAGGCACGCGCCTGCGGCCGGGCCGCCCGTACGGCGGCATTGGCCCGGTACGGGTTGGAGCGGTTCCTCTCCGACTGGGACCGGCTCTTCGCGGACCTGCTAACCGAGACGGTTTCCGCCGCAACGTTTCTTCCGGCCGCGGGAACCGCACCGGCATCAACAGGAGGGGGACAACAGTGAGAATCTCAATGGTGTCCGAACATGCAAGTCCGCTGGCCGCACTGGGCGGGGTGGATGCCGGCGGCCAGAACGTGCATGTGGCCGCGCTGTCCGTGGCGCTGGCCGCCCGCGGCCACACCGTGCAGGTGTACACGCGGCGGGACGATCCCGGGCTCCCGGACCGGGTGCAGGTGCAGGACGGCCTGGAGGTAGTGCACCTGACCGCCGGTCCGGCCCTGCCGCTGCCCAAGGATGACCTGCTGCCGTACATGGGGCAGCTGGCCGGCGGCGTGCTGGCCGACTGGGGAACCGAACCGCCCGACGTCGTGCACTCGCACTTCTGGATGTCCGGGCTCGCCGCACTGGAGGCGGCGCGCAGCGCCGGAGACGAGGGCGTGCCGGTGGTCCACACCTTCCACGCCCTGGGCACTGTGAAGAAACGGCATCAGGGTGCCGAGGACACCTCCCCGCCGGAACGGGCCTGGCTGGAACCCTCCGTGGGCCGGCGGGCGGACCGGGTGCTGGCCACCTGTTCGGACGAGGTCTTCGAACTCAAGGCCATCGGGGTGCCTGGCAGCCGGATCTCCATTGCGCCCTGCGGCGTGGACTTGTCCCTCTTCTCTTCCAGTGGACCGGCGGAACCACGCGGACGGCGGCACCGGATTGCCGCCGTCGGGCGCCTGGTGCCGCGCAAGGGCGTGGACCTGGCCATCCGGGCCCTTGCACTGCTGCGGGACGAGGGCCTGGAAGATGTGGAGCTGCTGATTGTCGGCGGCTCCAGTGACAGTGCCGGACTGGAATCGGATCCGGAGGCCCGCCGGCTGCTGGCCCTCGCCCGGTCCCTGGATGTGGCGGACCGGGTGCTGCTCCGGGGCCAGGTCCCCCGCGAACAAATGCCCGCAGTACTGCGCAGCGCCGATGCCGTGGTGTGCGCGCCCTGGTATGAACCCTTCGGGATCGTGCCGCTGGAGGCGATGGCGTGCGGAGTCCCCGTTGTGGCCTCGGCAGTGGGCGGGCTGATCGACACCGTGGTCCACGGCAGAACCGGCCTGCATGTGCCGCCACGGGATCCGGCAGCCCTGGCCGCCGCGCTCTCGGAGCTGCTGCAGAACCCCCGCTACGCCCGGCGGCTCGGCGCAGCGGGCAAGCAGCGCGCCTCCGCCCGCTACTCCTGGGACCGGGTGGCGCTGGAGACGGAGAAGGCCTATCAGCTGGCGCTGGGCGCCGCGGCGAGGCCCGGACGGCTGCAGTCGCTGGGAGGGAAGGCGCTGTGAGCATCGAATCACCGGTCACCGCGCCCGTCTCCGGGCCGGAGCAGGCAGTGCTGGACCACCTGGCCCAGGCGCAGCCCGCCCTGCTCTCCCTCCAACGGCAGGCCCGGCATCTGACGGAATGGGGCCTTGAGCTGGCGGCCCGCCTGTTGGCCGGGCACCGGCTGCTGACCGCCGGAAACGGCGGGTCCGCGGCCGAAGCCCAGCACCTGAGCGCGGAACTGGTGGGACGGTTCGACGGCGAGCGCCGCCCGTTTTCCGCGATTGCCCTGCATGCCGAAACCTCAGCCGTGACGGCCATCGCCAACGACTACGGCTTCGACCAGCTCTACGCCCGGCAGGTGCGGGGCCACGGCAGGCCCGGAGACGTCCTCATCCTCTTCTCCACCAGCGGCGCGAGCCCCAACCTGCTGGCCGCAGTGCAGGCCGCACACGCTGCCGGGCTGCGGACCTGGGCGTTGACCGGCCGGGCGCCGAATCCGCTCGCGGCGGCCTGTGAGGACTTCATTGCCATTGATGCACCGGCAGCAAATGCCCAGGAGGCCCATCTGGTTGCCCTGCATGCGCTCTGCCGGTCCTTTGACGCCGAGATTGAACGGCTCACCGCTGCAGGAGGAACCGCGTGAAGACAATCGTAGTGGTGGGTGATGTCCTGCTGGACACGGACATTTCCGGCTCGGCCCAGCGCCTCTCCCCCGATGCGCCCGTGCCCGTGGTGGACGTGGACGACGTCGGACGCCGGGCCGGCGGAGCGGGCCTGGTGGCGCGCCTGCTGGAGCGGGACGGCCGGCAGGTCCATCTGGTGACGGTACTCTCCGACGACGACGCCTCCGGGCTGCTGCGGACCGCGCTGGCCGGCATCCCCCTGACCTCCGGCCCGTCCGACGCTCCCACCCCGGTAAAGACGCGGATCCGGGCCGGCACCCACGCCGTGGTCCGCTTCGACCAGGGCTGCTCCCCCGCCCCGGTCCCTGCGGTCACCGCGCAGATGCTGTCCGTGGTCGCGGCGGCCGATGCGGTGGTGGTTGCCGACTACGGCCGCGGGCTCACGGCCAACCCGGCCCTCCGGGACCTGCTGGAGACCTTGGCAGGGCGTATCCCCGTGGTCTGGGACCCGCACCCGGCCGGGGCCGATCCGGTGCCCGGGGTTGCGGCAGTGACGCCGAACCTGGCTGAGGCCCTGTCCGCTGCCGGGGAGACACCGGGCGGGGTTCCGGCCGCACTTCGGGCGGCGGAAAAACTGCTGACCCGCTGGCAAAGCCAATCCGTGGTGCTCACCCTGGGGACGCAGGGCGCGCTGGCCCTCCCCGCAGCGGGGTTGGCACAGATCCTTCCGGCCCCGAAGGTTTCCGCCGAGGACGCATGCGGTGCCGGAGACCGGTTTGCCGCGTCCCTCGCCGTGCGGCTGCTCGACGGCGACGGGCTGGAAACCGCCGCCGAAGGCGCGGTGCAGGCGGCGGCCTCTTTCCTGGCCGCCGGCGGGGTGGCCGGACTGGACGCGGAAGACCCCATCTTCGGCACCGAACCACCGGACGCGATGGCGACGGCGGCGCAGGTCCGGGCGCGCGGCGGAACCGTGGTGGCCACCGGCGGTTGCTTCGATCTGCTCCACGCCGGACATGCCCGCACCCTGCTGGCGGCCCGGGGGCTGGGCGACTGCCTGATTGTCTGCCTGAACTCCGACGATTCCGTCCGGCGGCTCAAAGGAGAGCAGCGCCCGATTATCGGTGCCGGGGACCGGGCGGAACTGCTGCAGTCCCTGGAATGCGTGGACGGGGTCCTGGTCTTCGAAGAGGATACCCCGGCCGCCGTGCTGGAGCGGCTGCGCCCGGACATCTGGGTCAAGGGCGGGGATTACCGCGAAGACCAACTTCCGGAGGCCGCGCTGATCCGTTCCTGGGGCGGGGAAACGGTCACCGTCCCGTTCCATCCGGCCCGTTCCACCACGGCCCTGGCCTCCGCACTCGCGAAGGTCGGCTGAGCGGCCCCGGCCCCTGGCTCCACTGCCCCCTAATAACTCCGTCGAAAGGAATTCCCATGACCCTGTTCCCCGCGGCCCCCGCGCCGGCTTCGCTGCCCGATCCTGTGCCCGGTCCTCTCCCGGTTCCGGACCCCCTCCTCCAAACGCGCCCCCTTCCCGCGGTGTTTACCGGCCGGGTGCTGGTCACCGGCGGCGCCTCCGGGCTGGGCGCCGCCGTCAGTGCCGCCGTGACCGCCGCCGGCGGGTCCGTGGTGGTGCTGGACCGGGATATCAGCGCCGTCACGGAGGCCAAGGCCGTGCAGGTGGACGTGGCGGACCGCGCCGGCGTGGAAGCGGCCGTCCGGGAGGCGGCGCAGATCCTGGGCGGACTCGATGCCGTGGTCACCGCCGCCGGTATTGACCGCTGCGGCCGGCTTGAAGACGTGGCGGCGGAGGAATGGGAAAAGGTCATCGGCGTGAACCTGCTGGGCACGGTCTCCGTGGTCCGCGCCGCCCTGCCGTATCTGGCCGCCTCCCACGGCCGGGTCATCACCGTGGCTTCCACGCTGGGGCTCAAGGCCGTCTCCGATGCGACGGCGTACTGCGCCTCCAAGTTCGGGGTGATCGGCTTCAGCCGCGCCCTGGCCGCCGAGACCCGCGGCCAGGTGGGTGTGACCACCATGATTCCCGGCGGCATGAAAACGCGGTTTTTCGAGGACCGCACCGAGCAGTACCGCCCGCAGGACGATTCACGGCTGAACGATCCGGAAAACGTGGCCGCGGCAATCCTCTTTGTGCTAGGCCAGCCCGTCGGCTGCGAAGTCCGTGAAATGCTGATCTGCCACGATCAGGAGGATTCCTGGCCCTGAGCCCGGCTCCGGTGCGTGCCGGTCACGCGGACGACGGCGGCGCCTTCCGTCCGCGGGTCCGCACGGCGACGCCGGCGCAGAGGATGACGGCCAGCCCGCCCAGGACGGTGGCCCAGGTCAGCTGCTCATGCAGGAGCAGGGCTGCCCAGCAGATGGTCAGCACCGGCTGGGCCAGCTGTACCTGGCTGACCTGGGCCATGGGGCCGATGCCCAGGCCGCGGTACCAGGCGAAGAAGCCCAGGAACATGCTCACCACACCCAGGTAGGCGAAGGCAGCCCATTCCCCCGGGCCGCCGGCAGGTGCCCTCCCGGCAAGGCTGAACAAAGTCAGGCCTGCCATCACCGGCGAGGCGAGCACCAGCGCCCAGGAAATGGTCTGCCAGGCACCCAGCTCCCGGGTCAGGATGCCGCCCTCGGCGTAGCCAACCGCTCCGGCGATCACCGCGGCGAACAACAGCAGGTCCGACGGGTGCAGCCCGGCCAGCCCGGCGCCCTGGAGGGCCGCGAACCCAACGGCGGCCGCTGCCCCGACCGCTGCCATAACCCAGAACCGGCGGGGCGGACGCTCATGCGTGCGCAGGACTGCCATAACGGCGGTGGCGGCGGGCAGGAGGGCGGTGACAACGGCGCCGTGGCTGGCCGGGGCGGTGGCGAGTGCGAAGGAGGTCAGCAGCGGGAAACCGGCTACCACGCCGCCGCCTACCAGGGCCAGGCGCGCCCATTGCGTGCCCCGGGGCAGCCGCTGCCGGGTCAGTGCAAGCGCGGCGGCAGCGAGCAGGGCGGCGACCACCGCCCGGCCTGATCCGACAAAAAGCGGCGCCATGCCGCCCGCCACGGCGAGTCGGGTGAAGGGAAGGGTAAAGGAGAAGGCGGTGACGCCGAGCAGGCCCCACCACAGGCCCTCGCGGCTGGGCGGTAGCACTGTTGGCACTCGGAGAGTAGCGCTATTATGTGGCTTCATGGCAGATAGTAGCAGTGCGAACCGGATCGTGGCAGACCTGCGCTCGTGGATCTCGGCTGCGGCTCCCGGAGCGCAACTGCCGTCCACCCGGGAGCTCGTGGCACGGCACGGAGCCAGCCCGGTCACGGTGCAGAAAGCGCTGCGGACCCTGGCATCCCTGGGCCTGGTGGAAGGCCGGCCCGGTGCAGGAACTTTCGTCCGCGCCCGCACCGTTGCCCGTGCCCACGACTACGGCTGGCAGACCGCCGCCCTCGGCGCTCCGCGCAGCCTGCCCACCCTCTCCACCGCCATGCGGTCCGTGGCGGATGACGTGATTGCGCTGCACTCCGGCTATCCGGACCCGGAGCTGCTGCCCGGACGCCTGGTCCGGGCAGCTTTCGCCCGCGCCGCCCGCACCGACGCCGCCCTCTCCCGCTCCCCCGCCGCCGGGCTGCCCGAACTGCGTGCCTGGTTTGCCGCCGAACTGGGCAGGGATGCCCCGCCGGGGGTGGCACCTCCGGCAGCCTCCGACGTCGTAATCCTCCCCGGCAGCCAGATCGGGCTCAGCGCCGCCTTCCGCGCCCTCGTGGGGTCCGGACGTCCGCTGCTGATGGAATCCCCCACTTATTGGGGCGCCATCCTGGCCGCCGCGCAGGCCGGAGTGCAGGTGGTCCCGGTACCCAGCGGCAGTGACGGACCGGACCCGGAGGAGCTGGCACGCGCCTTCGCGCAGACCGGTGCGCGGGCTTTCTACGCCCAGCCCGCTTTCGCCAACCCCACCGGTGCCTATTGGTCGCGGCAGCGGGCCGACCAGGTGCTGCAGACCGTACGGCGGCACGGGGCGTTTTTGATCGAAGATGACTGGGCACATGACTTCGGCATTGCCGCTGATCCCGCGCCCCTGGCCGCCCGCGATGACGGCGGGCACGTGGTGTACCTGCGCTCCCTCACCAAGAGCATTTCCCCGGCGGTGCGGGTGGCGGCCATCATTGCCCGCGGCCCTGCACGCGAACGGCTGCTGGCGGATTTCCAGGCATCCTCCGTGTATGTCAGCGGAATACTGCAGGCGGTGGCGCTCGACGTCGTCACCCAGCCCGCCTGGCGCACGCATCTGCGCCAGCTGCGGCCCCAGCTGGCAGGACGGCGGGACCTGCTGATTGATGCGCTCCGGGAGCACGCTCCGCTAGCCCAGGTGGAGGCGGTCCCCAAGGGCGGACTCAACCTGTGGGTGCGCCTGCCGGACAACACGGACCTCGCCGCCCTCACCCGGGACTGCGAAAGCGCCGGCGTGCGGGTGGCACCGGGGAACGAGTGGTTTCCGGCCGAGCAGGCCGGTGCCTATCTGCGGCTGAACTACTCCGGGCCGAATCCCGGTGCGTTCGGCGAGGGGGCGCGCATCCTGGGGCGGGTGCTGGAGCAGCACCGGCACGGCTGACCGCTAGTCCCGCGCCGCCGCCGCATTCAACAGCTCGAACGCCCTCAGCGCCTTGGCGACAACCGCCGAAGGCGTGTCTGCATCATCCTGGAATGCCCAGAACGCGAGGGCTTCCATGATCGCAGCCTGCACGGCCGAGGCCAGCGCCCTCGGTCGGAGTCCGTCCTCGGGTTCACCCAGTCGCCTGGAGATGATCTCTACCAGTTGACCGTGCCACAACTGGTACATCTCCGACTGGCTGGACTGCAGTTCGCGGATGGTCACGATCAGCCGCATGCGCTGGCGGCTGAGCACGGAATGTTCATCGGGTTCGCCGAACGCCGCCGTGACGGCGGCGATGATGAGGTCGATGAGGGGAAGGTCCTCTCCCGCTTGATCGAACCCCTGCTTCAACGCCTCAAAAGCAGAGTCAACGGCTCCCCAGACAATGTCCGCCTTGGCAGGAAAGTATCGATGCAGGGTACGGACGCTTACTCCTACCTCCGCCGCGATGTCTCCAACGGTGACGTTTTCGTAGCCCTGCCGGACGACGACGTCGAATGCCCGTGCACGCAATTCAACGTCTTCCAGAAGCGGGGGCCGTCCCGGTGCCCGTCTGCTCGAACTCATGGCTCAACCGTAGCCCTTGTCCGGTTCTGCGAGTTATGGCAGACTCTGCCGGAATTGAGGTACCGACAAGGAGGTCGTTATGCCCGAAGTGCAGCAGTTCGATGTGATCGTAGTGGGGTACGGAGACGCAGGTGCGGCAGCAGCCATTGAGGCAGCCGACAACGGAGCACGGGTGTTGGTGTTGGACCGGTCTTACGGCGGCGGAGCGAGCGCCCTTTCCGGAGGCGTCGTTTATGCAGGTGGCGGCACCCGGCAGCAACGCGAGGCCGGGTACGAAGACACCGTCGAGAATCTCTACAACTACCTGCGGCAGGAGGCGGGAAACAGTGTTGACGACTCAACGCTTCGCCGCTTCTGCGCCCAGAGCCCGGGAACAATCACCTGGCTGGAGCAGCAGGGAGTGGTCTTCGGAAGCAGCGTTCCGTCCTACAAGACGTCGTACCCCACCGATCAGCACTACCTGTATTTTTCCGGCAACGAGAAGGCCTATCCGTACAACCTCACCGCCGAACCCGCGCCGCGTGGACACCGCGCCGTTGCCAAGGGACTGGCTTCAGGCAAGGTGCTGTGGTCAGCCCTCGCTGCCGCCGCCCGGCGGAAGGGGGTGGTGTTTGTTCCACTGGCCCAAGTGAGTGACCTGATCGTGGAGGACGGCGGCGTGGTGGGGGTGCGGTACCGCGTACTCGGGCAGGACCATGCCAATGCGGCGGAACACGCACGGCTGACCCGGCTCACGGGGAAGCTGGGCAACTGGGCCCCCGGTCTGGTGAAGGGACCGGTGGCGAAGATCAAGAGCCTGTGGGAAAACGGCGCCGAAGAGAAGGAAGCCCGCGCGACAGCAGTGGTTCTGGCTGCTGGAGGCTTCATCTACAACCAGGAATGGGTCCAGCGTTACGCCCCGGAATTTACCGGGATTTCCCCGCTGGGAACACCGGCGGATGACGGGTCGGGAATCCAGCTCGGCATGGATGCGGGCGGAGCCACGGCCAAGATGGGCAACGTGACGGCCTGGCGGTTCCTCTCCCCGCCGAGCGCCTTCATAGAAGGAGTTACCGTGGGGCTGAACGGCCGCCGGATCAAGAACGAGGATCTCTACGGGGCCACCCACGGCAACGTGCTGATGCGGGAGTTCGGCGGCAAGGGCTGGGCCGTCTATGACTCGGTGAGTTGGAAGAAAGCGCGCGGCCAGGTCCGGTCCCAGACCCAGATTTTCCAAAAGTTACAGGTCGCCTTCCTTCTGACCGTGGGCCACAAGAAAGCGGATACCCTCGCGGAGCTTGCGATGAAAATCGGTGTTGATGCCTCGGGTCTGCAGCAAACCGTAGAGGCCTACAACCAAGGTATTGCCAGCGGCGCCGGCGATCCCGCCCATAAAGCTCCTGAACTATCCGTTCCCGTAGGCAAGGCTCCCTTCTATGCCTACGACATTTCCGTTGATGCCTCGCCGTTCTATCCGATTCCGGGCCTCACGCTGGGCGGACTGGTGGTGGACGGGGAGTCCGGGCTGGTGAAACGGCAGGACGGGACGCTTATCCCTGGCCTCTATGCCGCTGGCCGCAATGCCGTCGGCGTCTGTTCCAACAGTTACGTCAGCGGACTATCCCTCGCAGACTGCATTTTCAGCGGCCGCCGTGCCGGACAGCACGCTGCCGCCCGACTAAAAGCCGCACTGGCAGAAGACACGGCTTCCGGGCGGGAAGACCTGCAAGGAGGCCAGATCCTCACGGACGCGGCAGATGAATCGATGGCCTAGTCTGCCGGTTGGCGGGGCACGGCGACGAGGAGCCCGCCGCTGTCGTCGGCCCCGTCCGTTTCACCGGCCTCCCAGCGCAGCAGGTCCCCGGGCTGGCAGTCCAGTACCTCGCAAAGGGCAGCCAGAGTGGTGAACCGCACCGCCTTGGCACGGCCGTTCTTCAGCACGGCCAGGTTCGCCGGGGTGATGCCGATCCGCTCGGCCAGCACGCCAACCGGCATTTTGCGCTTCGCCAGCATCACGTCGATGTCCACAATGATCGGCATCAGATCACCCCGCCGAGTTCGGCGCGCAGGCGGCTGGCCTCGGCCGCGGTATCGACGGCGGAGGCCAGCAGCGCGCGCATCACCAGCACCAGCAGGGCACCGGCCGCAACGGTCACCCCCATGCCGCCAATCAGCAGGACAATGCCGGGAGCCGCCCCTTCCCCCGGTGCCAGCACGGCCCCCAGTGCAAAGAGCAGCAGGGCTGCCACCGAGAGCGCGCCAATCACCACATCCACGTAACGGAAAGCCGCAGAGGAAAACACGGTTCCCCGCCGCACCATGGTCAGCAGGCGCCAGACGCAGACCAGGCAGACCTGGAAGGCGAGGACCCCCAGCACCACAATCACCAGGACCGACACACGGACGGCTTCGGCGCCCGCCTCGGCCAGGTCGACGCCGAACAGCGGCACCAGCACGGCCTGCACAAACAGGGTGCCGAGGAACACCAGCACCAGCACTATCCGCAATGCCAGGATGGTTGATTTTCCCATCAGGCTCTCCCTACCGGACCACTTCGATTGAAGGACAATCAATACTTATCGACAATCGAGAGGTCCAGCAAGGGGTTCCGGCAAACTAGGGCGCCGAATCCACCACGGAGGCGGTGATTGCCGTCCAAGCAGTCACGGTGCCCGCCGGGACCCCTTTGTCCTCCCTGAGCTGCACCTCCCGCTCGCCGATCACGTGGCCGGACGCCGGGTCGATGATGATTTCCATCCTGGCCCGGTAATTGCTGCTTTTCATTCCCAGGGAGACTCCGGTCCGCCCGTCCAACGTGGCCTCGCGGTCCACCACGGATACTCCCGGAATCAGCGCAATGGCTTGGTAGATCACAGCACGCAGGTCCGCAGGAACGGCTCCCGTACGCAGGATATTCGCGAAGGCCATGAAGGCTTCGGCCTCCGTGTTCCAGTGGTTGCCCTCAGTTTGTGCATAGATCATCTTCAACAATTCGTCCGGGTCGCGGGGGGCGCTTTTAATCACCTCGTTCAGCGACATATCGTTGAGGACATACCAGTCGGAGCCGCCCCATTGCCCGCCGGGTGCACGCAGCACTTCGCCTTCCATCGGCATTCCGAAGGCCCGCCTTTCCGCCGCCATCCTCTCGGACGCCTGCCGCGAACCTTCGCCGAAGAATTGCACCGGTGCGCTGGGCTCCGAAGCCCAGACCCATTCCCCGGTCCTATCCGCCGGCACATACATCTGCCGGTCCATACTGGCTAGCCACCGGTGAGTGGCTTCATTTGCGGGCCCGCGCTCGAACATCATTATCACGCCGGTGGTTTCGATCTTCAGGTACTGGCCTGGCTGGACTACGGGATCAGACGTGTTGATCGCGGCTGTCGCCGCAGCGTTGAGGACCAAGGCCGCCTCCGCCGTCGCACCCGGGCGTTCATTGGCTCCGACGACGTCCACCGCCACGAGCGTTGCAACGAGCGCCGCAGCCGCGGCGGAGGCCAACAGAGTGCGGCGCCAGGGCCGCCGGGCGTGCACCGGGCCCGCCGCGCGACGGGAGGATTCCTCTTCCGCGGCCTTTTGCATCAGTTTCTCCCGCCCGGCGGCCAGGACGGCCGGGAGTACCGTTCCGGTGCTGTTACGCGTTGTGCGGAGCAGGTGCAGTTCGTCCATGATCACTGTCCATATCGTCGAAAAGGGCAAAGCCGAGGTCGGCCCGGAGCTTGCGCCGGGCACGGTTGATGCGGGAGCGGACGGTGCCGATAGGCACGCCGGTGGCGGTGGCGATTCCGTCGTAGGTCAGGTCCGCCCACGCGTAGAGGAGGATGGCTTCCCGCTCGATCGGTGCCAGCGCATGCAGGGCCGCACCGATCCGGGACCGGTCGCCGTCGGCATCCACTTTCGCGTCCACCGCATCGAGCCCGTCCGCGGAATGTCCGCGGCCGCCGTTTCGGGCCAGGGCACGCAGCATGCGCGCTTCGGCGCGATGGTGCCGGCGCAGCAAATTGGTGGCGATGCCGAAGAGCCAGGGCCGCACGGCTTCGGCCGGCCCGTCAAAGCCGGCCCGGCCTTCGAAGGCGACCAGGAAGGTTTCCGCCATCACGTCTTCGGCGGCAAAGTCACCGGCACGGCGGGCCGCGTACCGGTAGATGTCCGGCGCGTGCCGGTCATAGAGTTCCCCGAATGTGGCGGGGGCGCTCCGCGACCGCTCCACAATCTCTTTGTCTGTGTTCACACCCTGTAATGCCCGCTCACCGCAAATGGTTCACGGTTCCCCCGATTTTCTTTTCGTCTTTCCCCTGTTTCAGCAACCTGCACATTAAACGACGACGGCGCCGCCCGGACTCACAGGGAGTCCGGCGCGGCGCCGTCGTGCGTTGTTGCTTGTTAGAGCTTGGAAGCAACCAGTCCGGTCAGGTCGACCAGGCGGTTGGAGTAGCCCCACTCGTTGTCGTACCAGCCGACGATCTTGACCTGGTTGCCCATGACGCGGGTCAGGCCGGAGTCGAAGATGCAGGAGGACGGATCGCCCACGATGTCCGAGGAAACGATCTCATCCTCGGTGTAGGTGAGGATGCCGGCCCAGCGCGGATCCTGTGCAGCCTTGGCGTAGGCGGCGTTGATCTCCTCGACCGTGGCTTCCTTTTCCAGCGTGACGGTCAGGTCGGTGACGGAACCGGTGGGGACGGGAACGCGGATGGCGAAGCCGTCCAGCTTGCCCTTCAGTTCCGGCAGGACCAGGCCGATGGCCTTGGCGGCACCGGTGGAGGTGGGAACCATGTTCAGTGCTGCGGCACGGGCGCGGCGCAGGTCCTTGTGCGGGCCGTCCTGCAGGTTCTGGTCTGCCGTGTAGGCGTGCACGGTGGTCATGAGGCCCTTTTCGATGCCGAAGGCGTCGTTCAGGACCTTGGCCAGCGGGCCCAGGCAGTTGGTGGTGCAGGAAGCGTTCGAGATGACGTCGTGCTTCTCGGCGTCGTAGTCGCCGTCGTTCACGCCCATGACCACGGTGAACGCGTCGCCCTTGGCCGGTGCGGAAACCAGGACCTTCTTGGCGCCGGCGGAGATGTGCTTGCGTGCATCCTCGGCGTTGGTGAAGAAGCCGGTGGATTCGATGACGATGTCCACGTTGAGGTCGGCCCAGGGCAGGTTGCTGGGATCGCGCTCAGCGAAGACCTTGATGGTGTGGCCGCCGACCACGAGGTTTCCGTCTTCGACGGTGACCTTCTCGGCCAGGCGTCCGGCTACCGAATCGTACTTGAGCAGGTGGGCCAGCTGCGCGGGGTCGCCAAGGTCGTTGACTGCGACAACCTCGAACCCTTCGCCGTGCTGCAGGGCTGCCCGCAGGTAATTGCGGCCAATCCGACCAAAACCGTTGATTCCGACGCGTACCGTCACTGGTGCCTCCTTGATGCTGAAACTAAATTTAGGAACTAAATTTATTGTCTCCTATAATTATGCTGTTATTACCGCCACACGTCAAAGGGCACTTCCATGGACGCCTCAGCAAACACTCCGCAGCTACTGCGCCGCACCAACCTGCGCGCGGTGCTGGAGGTGCTCCGTGCTGCCCCCTCCGTCACGGGCACCGACCTGATCAACGCCACCGGCCTGACCCGCGCCACCGTCATTGCCGTGTGTGATGACCTGATTGCCCGAGGCTGGGCCCGGGAAACGGAGTCCCCGCGCATCGACCGGCAAAAAGGCCGGCCCGCCCGCCGGTTCGAATTCAACGAAAGTGCCGGCTATGTCCTGGGGCTCGACGTCGGCATCGCCACCGTCCGGGTACTGGTCGCCGACCTCGCGGGCGCCGTCGTCGGCGAATCGGAGGCACGGTTCCCGCGTCACGGCGGCGAACCGGAACAACGACGGCGCGTGGTCACCGAGGCCGTCGATGCCGCCCTGCAGGACGCAGGGATTTCCCCGTCGGCCGTGCTGTGCGCGGGGATGGGCATCGCCGCGCAGGTCACCGGCGCCGGCGACGTCGCCCCGGGGCAGGAGGTGGCGCCGATGTTCGATCTCGGACTGAGCACCATCTTCAGCGATTCCCGCGGCTGGCCGCTGCTCGTGGAAAACGATGCCAAGCTGGCAGCCCTCGCCGAACGCTGGCGCGGGGTGGGCGCGGGCGAAAACGACCTGGCGGTGATCCTGGCCGGCGAGCGCCTCGGCAGCGGCATCATCGAGTCCGGCCGCCTGCTGCACGGTGCGACCGGCGGCACCGGCGCCATGGGTGCGCTGGACCTGGTGGAAGGCGTAGGCAACGAGGACGGCATTGCCAAGCTTGCCCGCCTTTGGGGCAGTGCCGCACTGAAGGAAGGGCACAACGGCCGCATCCGCGAACTCGTGGGACCGGATACCAACCGCGCCTCGGCCCGGCTGGTGTTCGAAGCGGCCGAGGCCGGAGACCCGGTGGCCGAAGAAATCCTGGACCGGATTGCCCGCCGGATGGCCCGGGTACTGGCACTGGTGTCCTCGTTCTTCGATCCTCGGCTGATCGTGATCGGCGGCGCGGTGGCGGCGTCGGCCACTGCCCTGCTGCCCGCCATGACGCGTGAGCTGAACGGGTACGTGGTGAAACCGCCCCGGGTCGCCGTTTCGAACCTGGGCACCATGCTGGTGCCCACCGGTGCGGTGCGCCTGGCCCTGGACTACGTGGAAACCCACCTCCTGGACCTGGTGCCCGAGCCGCGCCGGGAGTAGGGCCGGGAGGCTACCGCAGTTCCTGGATCCGCAGCTGATTGCCCGCCGGGTCCCGCAGCGCGCAGTCCCTCGCTCCCCAGTCCTGCTCCATGGGCTCCTGGACCACCTCCGCTCCGCCGGCGACGGCGCGCTCGAATGCCGCGTCCAGATCGGCAGTTGCCAGCATCATCCCGGCATAGGTGCCCTTGGCCATCATTTCCTCGATGGTCCTGCGCTCGGCGTCAGTGATGCCGGGGTCCGCTGCGGGCGGCTCCAGCACAATGGAAGTTCCCGGCTGGTCCGGCGGCCCCACCGTGATCCACCGCATGTCGCCGTAGCCGACATCGTTGCGGACCTCGAAGCCCAGCACGTCGCGGTAGAACGCCAGCGAAGCATCGGGATCGGTCTGGGGAAGAAATACCGCATTGATGGAGATGTCCATCGGGCTCACCCTCTCTGGGACGGCGAAAACCGCCCTTTCCTGATCGGTCTTTGCACGGTGCGCCTCACGCACCCCGGCAGGTCCGGCTCCTGCTCTGCAGCCAGCCGCCGATAGGTTCCCGGCGGGACCCCCACCAGCTCGGTAAAGCGTGTGCTGAAGGTACCCGGCGAGGAGCACCCCACGGCGAAGCACACGTCGGTGACGCTCCGGGTGCTGCAGCGCAGCAGCGTCATGGCCCGTTCAATGCGCCGGGTCATGAGATACGAATACGGCGATTCCCCGTAGGCCAGGCGGAACTGGCGGCTGAGGTGTCCGGCCGACATAAATACCCCGCGTGCCAGCGCTTCGACATCCAGTGGCTTGGCATACTCTCGGTCGATCCGGTCCCGCACCCGACGCAGTCGGGCCAGGTCGGCGAGCCGGCGGGAGTTCTCCAATGCCCGGCCGGATCCTCCGTCCTTGTCCACGGCTGCTGATACGACACTCATCGCACTTTCCCTGCTGCTGTCCTGTCCGGTGTTCCCTCACGCTACCGGCGGGCGGGCGGAAGGCGCTTCTTGATTCCTGATCGATTTGTCCGCCGGCCCTTTTTGCCATGGTTCCACTTCAGGGCGCGGCAGGATACCGAAATCCGCGCGATGAACTTCAAGAACACGAGCGAACCGGTCGCTCGACACAGAAAGGGCCGGGTGCCGCTGCACCCGGCCCTTTGACTGCGGAAACTACGCCGGGGCCGATCCGTCCCCGCTTTGGTTCTCCCGGTCCTCATCCGGTCCGCCGACGTGGTGGCCGTCGTCATGGTGCCGGCCGTGGTGGCGGCCGTCGTCGTCGTACCGGCCTTCACCCTCCTCGGCGTCCGGGTCCTTCTGCTCGGGACCTTGGCCGTCCGGACCCTGTTCCGCCTCGCCGTCGGCATCCGGGCGTTCCTCGTCCCGGGTGTCCTGCTCGTCCCGGGTGTCCTGCTCGTCCTGCTCGTCGAAGAAGTCCCGGCTCTCGTTGTCCCCGGCGTCCTGTTCCTGGGCGGTGGAGCCGGCCTGCTCAAACTCCGGGTTCTCCGCTACGGCGGTACCCGCAAAAAAACTGGCAACCAGCAGGCCCACACCGGCAAGGGCACCGCCGCCCCAGACGATGACTTTCCGAGCTCCGCTGCCTATACCCATGGTGCTGTTTCACCTCCGAATAAGTGGTTTGCTGACGGTTACCATCCTCGAACTTGTTGCTTTGAGAATTCTCAAAAGCAGCTGAGGGCCAGCGGCACGCGCACCAGGGAGATGCCGGCGGCGGGATTCAGCCCGTTGATATCCGGCCCCTCGCCAGCATTCCGGTCAGGCCTCGATCATCTTCGACCGCGCCGGGCGCCCAACACCTTCGCCGTCGTCCGCTTCAACAATCATTGACTTTATCAATAGATTGCTGTTCCAATGGTTTTGATGTGAACTAGCTCACGACAAAGGAGTCATGGTGAATCTGGGAATCGGTTCCTGGCCGGCACGGCGGGCAAAGGTACGCCCGCATGATCCGGCGATCGTGTTCGAGGGTCGCGAGTGGAGCTACGCGGACGTGGACCGCCGCGTCCGCCAGCTGGCCAATGCCCTGCTCAACGCCGGGATCCGCCGCGGAGACCGCGTGGCCTACGTCGGCTTCAACCATCCGGCCCTGTTGGAAACCTTCTTTGCCGCCGGCCTGATCGGCGCCGCCTGCGTCCTGGTCAATCCGCGCCTGCGGCAGGCCGAGGTGGACTACATCCTGCGCGACTGCGGTGCCAGGGCCGTGGTCTACACCGATGAGCAGCGGGAGAACATTGAACAGCTCGCCGCGGAGCTCGACGTCGAGCGGTGGCTGAGCGTGGACGGCGGCGGGCCGGGAACCGGGTTCGAAGACTTCCTCTCCGCCGGCAGCGAGGATCCGGTGCCGGACGGCGTCGAGATGGAGGATCTCGCCCTGATTATGTACACCTCCGGCACCACCGGCCGGCCGAAGGGCGCGATGCTTTCGCACCAGAATCTGTTCTACCAGTACGTGAACGCGCTGATCGGCGTCGATCTGCGGCAGGACGAGGTGCACCTGGCCGTGGCGCCGCTGTTCCATATTGCCGGGTTGAACATGATGACCCTGCCCGCCTTCACCCTGGGCGGCCGGATCATCATCCACCGCTCCTTCAAGCCGGAGGCCGTACTGCGCGAAATCGCCGCTTCCCGAGTCACCTCCTCCTTCATGGTTCCGGCCATGCTCGATGCACTCAGCGAGCACCCCGGGTTTGCCGATGCGGATTTGTCCTCGGTTCGTGGATTCATGGTGGGAGGATCACCGGTCCCCGAACGGATGATCCGCACCTGGGCGGGCAAGGGGGCGGCCATCATGCAGGGCTTCGGCATGACGGAGACCGGTCCCGGGGTGTGCATGCTCGAGGCACGTGACGGCGTTACGAAAGCCGGCTCAGCGGGCCGTTCGCATTTCTTCACGGAGCATCAGGTGGTGGATTTCGACGGCAAGCCCGTGCCGCCGGGTGCGCCCGGAGAAGTGATCGTCCGGGGCCCCAACGTGATGTCCGGTTACTGGAACAAGCCGGAAGAAACCGCCAAGGCACTTGCTGACGGTTGGTATCACTCCGGTGACATCGCCGTCGTGGACGAAGACGGATACATGTACATCAAGGACCGGATCAAGGACATGTACATTTCCGGCGGCGAGAACGTTTATCCCGCCGAAGTGGAAAACGCTCTGCTGAACATCCCCGGCGTCCGGGATGCAGCGGTCATCGGCATCCCCGACTCGAAGTGGGGCGAAACCGGATTGGCCTTCATTGTCCTGGCCGACGGCGACTCCCGCACCAGCGAGGACCTCCGCACCCAGCTGAGCCAGCGGCTGGCCACCTACAAGCTGCCGCGCCGGATCAACGTCGTTACCGAGCTTCCCCGCACCGCGACCGGCAAGATCCAAAAGCACGTCCTGCGTGCCGGTGCCTGAGCAGGTCCCGGCCCGCAACCCCGCCATCCATCACTCCCCTTCGAAGGAAACCATGTCATCCGCTCCTGACGCTCCGGCCGCCCCGGCGCTGCGCACCGGAAAGAACGAGGCCCGCCGGGTCATTCTCTCCAGCTACCTCGGCTCGACCATCGAGTTCTACGACTTCCTGCTTTACGCCTCCGCCTCGGCACTGGTGTTCCCGCATGTCTTCTTCACCAACCTGGATCCGCTGGCCGGCACCATCGCCTCCTACGGCACCTTCGCCGCCGGCTATCTTGCCCGGCCGCTGGGCGGTGCCGTGTTCGGGCACTTCGGTGACCGGCTGGGCCGCAAGAAGATGCTTATTCTGTCGATGCTCATCATGGGCATCGCCTCCACCCTGATCGGCCTGATCCCCAGCGCCAACACCATTGGTTCCTGGGGCGCCGTGATCCTGATCCTGCTGCGCGTCTGCCAGGGCATTGCCGTAGGCGGCGAATGGGGCGGAGCCGCCCTCATGGCACTGGAGCACTCAGCGAAGGGGAAACGCGGATTCGCCGCCTCCTTCACCAATGCCGGAGCCCCCACCGGTGCGGCCCTCGGCACGTTCATCCTGGGCCTCTTCGCCTCCATGCCGGAGGACCAGTTCCTGTCCTGGGGCTGGCGGGTTCCGTTCCTGCTCTCGGCGCTGCTCCTTGTGGTGGGACTCTTTGTACGTTCCCGCGTTTCCGAAAGCCCCATTTTCAAGGCAGCCGTGGAGAAGGAAGCAGCCGATCAGGGCTACGCCAAGCCCAAGCTGCCGATCCTGCAGGTGCTGCGCCGGCCGCGTGCGTTGATTTTCACCATGCTCGGCGGAGCCTCGGGCTTTGCCCTGCAGGTATTCCTGGCCACCTTCGCCGTGAGCTACGCCGTCGAACACGGAGCCGAGCGCCAGTCGGTCCTCTACGTCTTCGCCGCCGCTTCCATCCTCAGCGTCGCGTTCGTGGTGGGTATGGGCCGGCTCTCCGACCGGCTGGGCCGCCGTCCGGTCATGGTCGCCGGCCTGGTGCTGTTCATCGCCATGATCTTCCCGATGTTCTCCTGGCTGTCGACGGGCAACGTCTGGCTGATCTTCGCCGTCTTTATGCTGGGCTTGCTCTTCCATGCCGCCATTTACGGACCGCTGGCCGCGTTCATCTCCGAACAGTTCGGCACCACCGCCCGGTACACCGGTGCGTCCCTGGGCTACCAGTTCGCCACCCTGCTCGGTGCCGGCTTCACACCCGGCATCCTGTCCTCGATCTATGCCTCCAGCGGCCGGGACACCGGGCCCGTGGTCTGGTACCTGGCCGGAATGGCACTGATCAGTGCCATCTTCATCCTGCTGACCCGCGAGTCCAAGGACTATGACCTGGAGACGCACGAGCACTGACCCCGCCTCAAAACAGTGCCGCGTCCTCCGCTGCTAGAGGATGCGGCACTACGGCGTCCGGCCCCCCGCTTCAGGGGTCTGTCCCGGAAGCGGGATGACACTCCCCGGCCCAGCCCGCGGCAGCTAGAAAGCAACCTGCTGCAACAGCCGGCGGAGTTCGTCCTGTTCGGCGGCGGAGAGCTGCGCCATGGAGGCCGCTGTGGCTCCGACCACTGCCTCCCTGGCCCGTGCATACAGCTCGTCTCCGTCCTTGGTGGGCGCAATGACCTTTGAGCGGCGGTCCCGGGGGTCGGTCTGGCGTTCGACGGCGCCGCGGCTCTCCAGCTCGTCGATGATGGCCACGATCTGACTGGGATCCAGCACCAGGAACTGGCTCAGCTCCCGCTGTGTTGGCGCCGCTCCGCTGCAGGCCAGGGACAGCACGGAGTAGTGGCGCACCTTCAGGCCGAGGTCGGCCAGCCGGCGGTTGGCCTCGGCCGAGCCCATGGACGCGGCGCGGGCCATCAGGAAGACGGGTTCGGCACCGAGATCGGTAGCGGCGAAGCGGGCGGCAACGCCGTCAGGGAAGGTGCTCATGGAGTGTTTGATCCTTCGGCAGGGGCACGGTCAGAACCCCATCCTAGGAGATAGTCGCTTCTCCCAATAAGTGAGGATATTAACTGTTGACTTTTTCAATGATATGCCGTGGAATGGGAATACCGCCGCAACGTGGCCGCAGTCACATGCGGCCGGCCTGAGCAAAGGAGCTTCGCATGACCACTGAATCCACTGGTGCACTCGCCGGAAAGGTCGCCGTTGTCACCGGCTCCGGCCAGGGCCTCGGGCTGGCCTACGCCGCCGAACTCGCCCGCCAGGGCGCCGCCGTCGTTATCAATGACGTGGTCCAGGAAACAGCGGACCGCGCCGTCGAAATGATTACTTCCGCCGGAGGCCGGGCCGTCGCCGTCGTCGCCCCGGTAGGCACCACGGAGGCCGCCGTAGCCCTGGTGGAAGGCGCCGTGTCCGCCTTCGGTCGCCTGGACATCCTGGTCACCAACGCGGGTGTGCTGCGGGACAAGTCGCTGCTGAAGATGACGGACGAGGATTTTGACCTCGTGATCCAGGTGCATCTGCGCGGAACGTTCACCTGCGCCCGCGAGGCCTACCGGTATTTCAAGGAAAACAACGTGGCCGGCCGGATCATCACCATCGGCTCCCCCACCGGCCAGTACGGCAACTTCGGGCAGACCAACTACGCCGCCGCCAAGGCCGGCATTGTCGGCATGGTCCGCACCTGGGCGCTGGAAATGCGCAAGGCCGGCGTCACCGCCAACGCCGTCATTCCCGTGGCCGCCACCGCCATGACCGAGACTGTCCCCTACTTCCGTGCCGCCGTCGAGGCTGACCGCCGCGGCGAACCGATGCCGGACTTCTTCCGCAAGGACCTGGGTTTCGGCACCTCCGCCGACGTCGCCGGGCTGGTTGCGTACCTGGCCTCCGACGACGCGGCGGGGATCACCGGGCAGGTCATCGGCGCCGGCGGCGACCGGCTGCAGATCTTCTCCCACCCCGTACCCGTGGTCACCGAATACCGTGAGGGCGGTTGGACGTTTGAGGCCCTGCGCGAGCAGTTCCCGGCGCTCCTGGAGGGGAACCTGCAGCCGGTCGGCGAGAAGATGCCTCCGCTGCCCGAGGAACTGCAGCCCGAACCGCAGGCCCGGTAGGGACGGAGACCGATATGCGCTACGAATACGGCTTGGACCTCGCGTCCCTGGACGCCATCGACATGCACGTGCACATCGAGTGCTCCGACCACGGCCACGCGTCGCTGCCGGCAGCCCTCACCGAGGCGTCGGCCAAGTACTTCAAGTCCGAGGACCGCAGCCCCTCCCTGGACACCATCGCCGAGCGGTACCGCGAATGGCGGATGGCCGCCGTCGTTTTCACCGTGGATGCCACCACCGCGCTGGGCCATGAACCGAACTCCATCGAGGAGATTGCCGAGGGCGCGGCGCGCAACAACGACGTACTGATCCCCTTCGGCTCAGTGGATCCGCTGCAGGGCAGCCGCGCCGTGGACCGGGCGCGGATGCTGGTGGAGGACTACGGGGTCAAGGGCTTCAAGTTCCACCCTTCGCTGCAGGGCTTCGATCCTTCGGACCAGCAGTTCTATCCGATCTACGAGGCCATCTCCGCCCTGGGCGTCCCGGCCCTGTTCCACACCGGGCAGAACGGCATGGGGGCCGGGCTGCCCGGCGGCTACGGCATCAAGCTTGCGTATTCGAACCCGATGCTGCTCGACGCCGTCGCCGCGGATTTCCCGGAGCTGCAGGTCATCATGGCCCACCCCTCCGTGCCGTGGCAGGACGAAGCCAACTCCATTGCCACCCACAAGGCCAACGTCTGGATCGATCTGTCCGGCTGGTCGCCGAAGTACTTCCCGGAGTCCCTGGTCCGGGCTTCCAACTCGATGCTGGCCGACAAGGTCCTGTTCGGCACCGACTATCCGCTGATCTCCCCGCAGAAGTGGCTGGGTGCC
Source organism: Arthrobacter sp. zg-Y1116 (assembly GCF_024385485.1). NCBI lineage: Bacteria > Bacillati > Actinomycetota > Actinomycetes > Micrococcales > Micrococcaceae > Arthrobacter > Arthrobacter sp. zg-Y1116. Next base: position 1,118,973 of record NZ_JANFLR010000001.1, read on the forward strand.
TTTGAGCAGCAGAGTTTCAAGGATGAAGTACGCCCGAAGATCCTGAAGGACAACGCGGTGCGCCTGCTCGGGCTGGATACCGCTGCCGGTGCTGCCGCCGGCGCCGCCAGCGCAGGGGAAAGCGCATGACCGGGCTGCTGACCGAGCCGCGCCTGTACCCGGACTGCGATCCGTTCAACGTCGAGGGGCGGCTGACCGAGGCGGAGAAGGCTCCGCTGCGGCGCCTGCGCCGGGTACTCGAGGACTCAGCCCGGCCGCTGCTGGCGGAATACTGGGAGGCCGGGGAGTTCCCGTACCAATTGGACGGCCCGCTGCGGGAGCTGAACCTGATGGTGCCGGAGGAACTCACCGCGGACGGCGCCGAACCCCGCGCGCTCTACCACGGCTTCCGGATCTTCGAACTGGCCCGCACCGACGCCTCGCTTGCCACCTACTACACCGCGCAGGCCGGGCTGTTCCGCACCGCGTGCCGGGTAGGCGGAACGCCGGAGCAGTTCGCCCAGTGGGATCCGTTGATCACCTCCTTTGAGATGACCGGCGTGTTCTGCCTGACCGAGCCCGAGCACGGTTCGGACATTGCCGGCGGGTTGGCGACGTCGGCACGCCGCGACGGCGAGGAGTGGATCCTGGACGGCGCCAAGCGGTGGATCGGCGGGGCGTTCACCGCCGACTACCTGGCCGTCTTCGCCCGGGACAGCGCCGACGGACAGGTCAAGGGGTTCCTCGTGGACCGCGAAGCAGCCGGGGTGCGGCTCGAAAAGATCCGCGGCAAAACGTCTCTGCGGATGATGCAGAACGCCGATATTTACCTCGACGGTGTCCGTGTTCCTGAATCCCGGCGGCTCGGCAACGTGAACTCCTTTAAGGACGTCGCGGCGATGCTGCGGGCCATGCGGTCCGACGTGGCCTGGATTGCCACCGGCATCCAGGCCGGAGCATACGAAGCTGCCCTGCGGTACGTGCGCAGCCGCGAACAGTTCGGCCGGTCGCTGGGCAGCTTCCAGCTGGTCCAGGAAAAACTTGCCCGCATGCTGGGCAACGTCACCGCGTCCCTGAACCTGGTGGCAGGCCTCGCGGAGCGCCAGCAGGAAGGGATTTTCCGGGATGAGGATTCCGCCCTGGCGAAGATGTGGATCAGCCTGCACATGCGTGAAACCGTTGCCCTGGCCCGCGAAGTGGTCGGCGGCAACGGGATCACCCTGGCCACCGACGTCGCCCGTTTCCACGCCGACGCCGAGGCCGTCTATTCCTACGAGGGAACCCACGAAATCAATGCGCTGGTCGTAGGCCGCGCAGTCACCGGCAAGAGCGCCTTCGCCTGACACGCTCCGCCGTATCCGTCCAGCAACCTAGGAGTTTCCATGACTGAAGCACCCGCCTCCGCCCAGACCGTCGTAGCGTTCGAAGAGGTCAAGGACCTCATCGGCAAGAACCTCGGCACCTCGGCGTACCGCGACATTACCCAGGGGCAGGTGGACCTGTTTGCCGATGCCACCGACGACCATCAGTGGATCCACGTGGATCCGGAGCGGGCCAAGGACGGCCCTTTCGGCGCCCCGATAGCCCACGGCTTCCTGACGCTGTCACTGCTGATCCCGATGTGGGGCGAGCTGTTCGACGTGACGGGCGTCAAGACAAAGGTCAACTACGGCCTGGACAAGGTCCGCTTCACCTCGCCGGTGAAGGTCGGTTCCCGGATCCGGATGACCGCCGCGATCGCCGAGGTCCAGGAGGTCAAGGGCAACGGCCTGCACGTGGTCGCGGACCTCACCATCGAAATCGAGGGCCAGGAGCGCCCGGCAGTCATTGCCCGGTTCCTCAGCCGGCTGTACGCCTAGGCGGTCGGGGCAGGCGGGCCGGAGGACTAGCGCCAGTAGTTGTTCGCGGCCGCAACGGTCGCGAACTCTGTGGCAACCACGTGTGAGGCCGCAATGATGCCGTCCGGGTTGTTGGCATAGGCATCCCGGATGATGTGCTCCGCCTGCCCGTCCGGCTGGATGGCAAAGGCGGTCTGCAGCGCCAGTTGAATGGCCAGCTGCCGGCCTTCCTCCGGGGTGGCGCACTTGAGGGAATTGTTCGGAACAAGCTCCATGGTGTCCGTCCTGTCTTTTCAAAGTCCGCCGGCCTGCCGGCTCGGCGCACGCGGGCGGATACACCCGACGCCAACAGTCTTGCGCCGCGCCGCCCGGCACTCAACCGTTTCCTCGGCTTTGCCCTCCCCCGGAGCCGGGACGGCGGGTGGCAGGCTACGTCCCTGCGCGCTGCTTCAGGGCCGCCTCCACTGCGGCAACCACCGCGTACAGCAGGATCGAGGCCAAGGTCACGGCGACGACGGCGGCCCACACCTGGTCATACCGCGCCCGGGACACCGCGGAGACTATCCCGTAGCCGATTCCCTGCCCCGTGGCGAGCCACTCCGCGAGCAACGCCCCGGTCAGTGCCCCGGGAATGGAGACCCGCAGCGCGGTGAACAGGGCGGGCACTGCTGTCGGCACCGCCACCTTCCGGAAGGCATCGAACCGGCTGCCCCCGTACACCTGCACCACTTCGAGCATGGCCGGTGAGGCGGAGCGCAGGCCGAACACGATGGTGACGAGCGCGGGGAACAGCACCACAATGCCGCCCATCGCGGCCACCGCAGCTTCCTGCCGGCCGAAGACCAGGATGATCATCGGGGCGAGTGCCACCAGCGGCACCGAGCGCAGGAGCATGGCCAGCGGCATCAGAGCGTGCTCCACCCCGCGGAACAGGGTGAAGACACAGGCCGCGGCGAGCGCGGCCAGCATTCCGGCGGCGAACCCCATGCCGGCGTCGAGCAGTGTCTGTCCCAGCTGCCCGCCGACCAGCGCGCGGTTCTCTGCGGCCTCCGGGTCCAGGACCAGGAATGTCCAGACCTCCCACGGTCCCTTGCCGATGTAGGCGGACACGTCGAAAACCTTCAGCAGCCCGATCCAGAGCGCACCAACCACGGCCAGTGACACCGCCAGGCCCAGCAGCATCCGGCCGACGGACCGGACCAGCGCGCCCATCACAGGCCGCCCACCCGGACACCCGGCGCGCCGGAGGCCCACGGAACAGCAAATCGGGACAGGAGCCCCAGCACCGCGTAGGCGGAACCGGCCAGGGCGGCACAGGCACCCGCCACACCCCATACCCGTGCCACTTCCAGGGTCTGCTGCGCGTTGACCATCGCGGGCCCCAGTCCACGGTCCACTCCGCCCACGTACTCACCGAGGATGGCACCAAGCAACGCGGCCGGTGCGGCAATTTTCAACGCAGCCAGGACCGACGGCAGGGCAGCAATGATGCGGACCTTGAGCAACTGATGGATCCGGCGGCCGCCGAACACCGTGACGATGTCCAGGCAGGCACGGTCCGCCGCTTTCAACCCGGCCAGGGCGCTGACCATCGTGGTGAAAAACACCGACAGTGCAGCCAGTGCCACCGCCGTTCCCGAGGACTCTCCGGACCGCGGCGGGCCCAGGACAATAAAGATCACGGGGCCGACGGCGACCACCGGCAGGCAGTAGCTGACGACGGCCAGCTGCGTGGCGAGCTGCTCGAGCCGCGGGACCAACAGCACCAGGAACGCCAGCAGCAGGGCCAGGGCGTTGCCCCACAGATAACCGGCGCCGGCTTCGGCCAGGGTCACGGCGGCATTGCGCCAGTAGAAACCCCATCCGTCGGCCCCCACCTGGGCGAGCACCTCCCACGGGGTCGGGATGGCTCCGGGGCCGCCGTCGCCTGCGGCGCCGATGCCACTGAGGAAGGTGGCCGCACCTACCCACCAGAGGGCCAGTACGGCAGCCGCGCCGGTGACCCCCACGGCCCACGGCGGCACGCGGGTCATGATGCCTCCGCGGAGGACGGCCCGCCGAAAAGCAGCTCGGAGGCGTGGTCGTGCAGGGCGTGGAATTCGGGGGTCCGCATCATTTGCGGGGTGCGCGGCCGCGGGAGGTCCACGGTGATGACCTCCTTCACGCGGCCGGGACGCGGGCTCATCACCGCCACCGTGTCCGAGAGGAAGATGGCCTCGGAAATTCCGTGGGTGACCATCAGCGTCGTGGCGGGTTTCTCGGTCCAGATCCGCAGCAGTTCAAGGTTCAGGCGCTGGCGGGTCATATCGTCCAGGGCCCCGAAGGGCTCATCCAGCAGCAGTACCGACGGTTTCAGAACCAGCGCCCGCGCAATCGAAACGCGTTGCCGCATGCCGCCGGAGAGCTGCGCGGGCCGGGCCTTTTCGAATCCCTCCAGGCCCACCAGATTGATCAGCTCGCGGATATAAGCGTCATCCGCTGCACGCCCGGCGACCTCCAGCGGCAACCGGATATTCGTGTACACGCTCCGCCACGGCAGCAGCGCCGAGTCCTGGAAGGCGATGCCCAGTTCATGGCCGCGCCGGAGATCCTGGGGCGACTTTCCGTCTACAAGGACTTCCCCGGTGGTCGGTGTTTCCAACCCGGCCAGGATCCGCAGCACGGTGGATTTTCCGCAGCCGGAAGGACCCAGCAGGGAGATGAAGGATCCGCGGTCGGTGACGAGGTTGGTCTCCGCCAGGGCTGTCACCTCTTTCCGCCCCGATCCGAACGTCTTACCGAGATTCGTCAGCCGGATTCCCGTGCCGCTGCCCGGCCGGGCGGCTTCCCCGGGTGCTGTGATGCCCGGGGAAGCCGGTGCCAGGGCGTGTTCGGACTGCATCTACTTCAGCTCCGGGTTTTCCTCGTACACCTCGGCCAGGAGGCTCATGTCGAACACCTGCTCGGCGGTGAGGTCATATCCGGCCAGTTTCAGGATTTCCAGGTTCTCCGCGATCAGCGAGTCCGAGATGGTGAACAATCCGTTGGCTTCGGTATCCGCGGATACAACAAGCTTGGTGTTCTGTTCCTCGGCCTGCCGGGTCTCCTTGGCCGTGTCCAGGTTCAGGTCCGTGCCGTAGACCTCGACGGCCAGCCGTGCGGACTCCTCGGGGTCGGCGACGGCGTCCTTCCATCCCTGCGCGGTCGCCTTCAGGAATGCCTTGAGTTCCTCCCGGCGGGTTTCAATGGCTTCGTCAGTCGTCACGAAGCTCTCTGCGATGAACGGGAGGCCGTTGTCGGCGAAGGGCAGTACGGCGGTTTGATGCCCGGCCTGCTCCAGTGTCAGCACTTCATTGGTGAGGTAGCCGAAGAATCCGTCCACATCCCCGTTGACCAGCGGCTGCGGGTCATATTGCACCGGGACCTTTTCCACGGAACCGGGATCGATCCCGTTGACCTCGAGCAGGGCGTCAAAGAGTGTTTCGTTGACGCCGGCCTGCACTCCGATCCGTTTGCCAACGAGGTCCTCCGGCGTGGTGATGGGCAGGGAACCCAGGGAGATGATGACGAACGGGTTCTTCTGATAGGTGGTGCCGATGATTTTCAGCGGTGCGTCCTGCTCCGCGATGACCGGGGCCACCCCCATGGGGCTGGAGGTTCCCACCAGGGCGCCGCCGGAGAGGACCATGGTTTCCGTCGAGGTGCCGCCGGGACCGCCTGCTATGAGGTTCACCTCGGAGAAGCCTGCATCCGCGTAATAGCCCTTCTCCTCGGCGAAGTACTCACCGGCGAATTCGGCGTTCTTGATCCAGGACAGGTTCACGTCCAGGGTGTCGTACTCCGCGTCCCCGGCGTCGGCAGACCCGCCGCAGGCGGTGACCATCAGAAGGCTGGACGCGGCGAGTGTGCCGAGCAGGATTCGTGTATTCGCGGCGCGTGTGCGCAACCGGGGCAGGACGTTCATGGGTACCGCTTTCAGTAGGTGCGGGGTGATGAATCCCGAGCCTACGAACGCTTTGTTTCTGCGGCGGACACCCCCTGTTACGGTGCGGTATCGGTCCGTTACGGTGCCGTAAACTCCCTCTCCTCCGCTGGCATCAAGGGGATCCCGGCGCTACCCCAGCAGCTCGTCGACGTCGGCCCACACATCTGCGGTCCGCACTTCCGCCACAAACGAATCGTCATGTTCGCACCGCTCCGCCGTCCAGCCGACCTGCGTGACGTCCGCCTTGCAGACGGGGCACTCCGACACCCAGGACATGTGCACCCGGTGCCGGGTGCGGCCCATCGCCCCGGCGTTGACGACGTTGCCGAACCAGTAGATCCCCACCGTGGCCGCGCCAACCGCCTGCGCCAGATGCCGGGGCCCGCTGTCATTGCCCACCATCACCGCACTGGCCTGCAGCAGGGCTCCGAGTGTGCCGATGCCCAGTTCGCCGGCGAGTGAGCGGACGGGCGCATCGGGTCCGGCCTCGGCGAGCGCAAGGTCCACAACCTCCTGCGCGAGGCCCCGGTCGGCGTCGTCGCCCACCACCACAACCTGGCAGCCCCGGGCGACGGCACGCACCGCCACCTCCGCGAAGCACGACGCCGGCCACCGCCGCCGCGGGTCCGTGGCCCCGGGGTGCAGGGTCACCAGGTTCCGGCCCGGCGATACCAGGGCCCGCGCCGCTGCTGCTTCTTCGGGCAGGACGGGCAGCTGCGCGTCCAGGCTGACGGGGGCGGCCCCGGCGAGCCCGGCCACTTCCAGGGCCCGGAAGACCTCGTGCTGGTAGTAGATGTAGGGAATGCTCCGCTCCAGGGCAGCAGCATCGGGGGTGCGGGTCCCCGCTGTGTGCCGTGCCCCCAAGCGGAGCAGGAAGGGGTTCGAATTCCGGCCGCCCCCGTGCACCTGTACGGCCAGATCAAACCGCTCCCGCTGCATCCGGGCCAGGAATGCCTCAACGGCCGCCGGGTCCGCCGGTCCGGAGGCAATGCCGGGGGCGGCGGGCAGGACCTCCACCCGCTGCACCGGCCCGGGCCGGTCCGCCAGCAGGGCGGCGTGAAGTGCAGTACCAAGCAACGTGATGGACGCGGACGGATAGGCGGCGGCGAGCGCTTCGACCGCAGGCAGGGCGAACATCAGGTCCCCCAGCCCTCCGCCGCGCAGCACGGCGATTTTCTTCACCGCCGGAAAGGGTGCGGCCAGGGGGCCGACACCGCGGACGAGCCCCGCCCGGTCGCCAGGCGGGTGCAGCGGCCCGCGCTGTTCCGTGGTCTGCTGCTTCATTGGGCTTCCTTTCGCCGAGGACGCGCGTGCCGCGCCGGTCTGCCCTGTGGGCACTCACCATAGGTGCTGGCGACGCCGGACCCAAGGGAGGTGTCTCCTCCAGTTGGCCGCGGCGGATCGCGGTCCGAAGGACCAGAAGGCTCCGGCAATATATGCCGCTGACGGCATAAGTCCGTCGAGGCGGCCGGAACCCCGTGCCGCCGCCTGCAGCCCCGCACCTGCTTTCCGCGCCTGTCTGAATCCGCCGGAAACGGGGTATGGGAGCTATACAACGCGCGACAAGGAGCAGCATGTCCACCACCATCCAGCCGCCGGCTCCCCGGCCCGCCTCCCCGATGCACCCCGCCGGTTCCCCCGAGCCGCTCACCATTTTCGATCCCCGGGACGGAACGCCGGTGGGTCGGGTGGAGCAGGACGGACGGGCCGGCATCCGCGCCGCCGTGGCGGCAGCCCGCGGCGCCCTGCCCGGGTGGGCGGGCACCGACCCCGCAGAGCGGGGGCGCCTCCTGCGCGCCGCCGCCGCTGCCCTGGAGCTGCGGGCCGCCGAACTGGCCAAGTGGAACACCCGTGAGACCGGACGGCCCGGGACCGAAGCCCTTGCCGGGGTGCAGGCCGGGGTGGCCGCATTGGAGCAATACGCCGAACTTGGCCCTGTGCACCGGGGGCATAGCCTCCGCGGTGCATCGCTGGCTGCGGACTACACGGTAGCCGGGCCTCGCGGTGTCGCCGTGGTGCTGACTCCGTGGAACGACCCGGTGGCCGTCGCCGCCGGGTTGATCGGCGCGGCGCTGGTCACCGGAAACACGGTGATTCACAAGCCCAGCGAGCGTTCTCCCCACACCGGGAAACTGCTCGGGGAGATCCTCGCTCCGCTGTTCCCCGCCGGTGTCCTCACCACGGTCACCGGCGGCCCGGACGTGGGTGCCCAGCTGACCATGGAGGCAGGGGCGGACGTCCTGGCACACGTGGGTTCCAGTGCGACCGGCGCCAGGATTGCCCGGGCGGCCGCCCTGACGGGAGCCCACGTCATTCTCGAGAACGGCGGCAACGATCCGCTGCTGGTTGATGCAGATGTGGATCCGCGATGGGCGGCCGGACAGGCAGCTGTCGGGGCATTCAGCAACAGCGGACAGATCTGTACCTCGGTGGAGCGCATTTACGTTCACCGCAACATCGCGGATGTGTTCTGCGCCGAGCTGATGGCCGAAGCGCGGCGGCGCAACCGCGCGCACGCGGTCGCGCCGCTGGTGGATACCCGGCTCCGCGACACCGTGCACCAGCAGGTCACCCAGGCGCTGGGCCGCGGCGCCACGGTTGCGGAGGGCGGCGCATTACCGGAAGGACCCGGAGCCCACTACCCCGCGACCGTCCTGCTGAACTGCTCGGCGGGGATGGAGGTCTTCGATGCCGAAACATTCGGCCCGGTGGCCGCCGTGCAGGTGGTGGACAGCTTCGACGAAGGGCTCGCCCTCGCCGCTGCGGGGTCCTACGGGCTGGCCGCCACGGTCTTGACGGGCAGCATTGCCCACGCGCAGCAGGCAGTGGCTGGCCTGGACGTGGGCACGGTGAAGATCAACGCCGTGTTCGGCGGCGCCCCGGGCGGTTCGGCACAGCCCCGGCGCCGGAGCGGCCGAGGATTTGGCTACGGCCCGGAACTGCTGGACGAGTTCTCCCTCGTAAAGGTGGTCCACGTCGGCTCTCCGGGCACCGCGGCACCGGGAATACCGGAGTGACGGACTTCCGGAACCCCGGGGAGGTCCGCAGCCTCGCTCCCGGGCTCCCTGATCGCCTCGCGGCCGCCTCCCTGTGCATAGCGGTCATCGGCGATGTGATGCTGGACGGCTGGTGGTCCGGGGTCACCGAACGGTTCTGCCGCGAGGCCCCGGCTCCCGTGGTGGATGTGCAGCGGAAAAACTACGCACCCGGCGGTGCGGGAAACACCGCCATGAACCTGCAGGCGCTCGGAGCACGGGTCCGGCTCGGCGGACTGACCGGCACCGACGCCGCCGGTGACCGGCTGCGCGGCATCCTGGCAGAGGCGGGCGTGGACCTGCGCGGGATGGTGCGGCACCCCGACGCGCAGACCGCCACGAAGGACCGGATTGTCGCCGCGGAACAGGTCCTGTTCCGGCTCGACGACGGCGGGCGGTTCCCGCCGGAGGCAGAAGAACTGCTGGCGGCTTCCGTGCCTGCACTGCTGGAGGGCGCCGATGCATTGGTGGTCTGCGACTACGGCACCGGGCTGCTGCACGGGGCCGTCCACGACGCCCTGGTGGCACTGCGCGGCGGCCGCCTCACCGTCGTGGACGCCCACGACGCCGCGGGCTGGGCCCATCTGTCCCCCGACCTGGTCACGCCGAATGCCGCCGAAGCCGCGCAACTGCTGGGCGGGTCAAAGTCGCTGGGGCATGACCGGGCGGCAGCGGTTCGGACCGCTGCACCGGCCCTGCTCGCCGCCGCCGGTGCGGCAGCGGCAGCCGTCACCCTGGACCGCGACGGCGCGGCCGTGATCGGCGCGGACGGCGGGTTCCACCGCACCTGGGCGCGTCCCGCCGCCGAAAAACAGGCGTCGGGAGCAGGCGACACCTTCGTTGCCTGCCTGACGCTGGCCCGGGCCGCAGGCCTGCCCCTGTCCACCGCCGCGGACCTGGCGCAGAACGCCGCCGATATTGTGGTCCAGCGGCCCGGCACCTCCGTCTGCAGCACCGCCGACCTGGAAAAGCATCTGGACAGCTTTGCCGACACGGCACTCAGCCAGGCCGATCTCCTGGCCCGGACCGCCGTCGAACGTGCCGCCGGGCGCAGGATTGTCCTGACCAACGGCTGTTTCGACGTCCTGCACCGCGGGCACACCCGGTACCTGAACCAGGCCAAACAGCTCGGCGACATACTGGTGGTCGCCCTGAACAGCGATGCGTCCGCCCGACGGCTGAAAGGACCGGGCCGTCCCATCAATCCCGTCCATGACCGGGCCGGAATCATTGCCGCGCTCAGCTGCGTGGACTACGTGACCGTGTTCGACACGGACACGCCGATTCCGCTCATCCGGGAGCTGCGCCCGGATGTTTACGCCAAGGGCGGGGACTACTCCGCCCAGATGCTGGCTGAAACCCCGGTGGTGGAGGAGTGCGGCGGCCGGGTGCTGATCCTGGACTATGTTTCCGACCACTCCACCACTGCACTGGTGTCCCGGATCCGGTCCGGCGGCACCGGGAATGGTCCCGGCGGGACTGAGGGAAACCCCGCGGGCAGCGGCGGCTCGGAAGCAACCGCTGGCGGGAACGGCTCCGGGATCCCGCCGTGACGCGCCGCTGGTCCGGGGACTGGGCCCGCCCACCCCAGGCGGGCAGTGCGGCGGCGGTGGACGTGCTGATTCCGACCCGCAACCGGCCGGCCGAGCTCGCGGTCACCCTCGCCGGGCTGGCCGCGCAGGACGGGCCGGACTTCGCCGTCGTCATCAGCGACCAAAGCACCGACGTCCCGTCCTGGGACCATCCCGCCGCCGAAGCGATGGTCCGGGTCCTGCAGGCGCAGGGCCGTCCGGTCCGGTTGCTGAGGCACCTGCCGGCCCGGGGGCTGGCCGAACAGCGGCACTTCCTGCTTGGGCAGGCCGGCGCTCCGCTGGTCCTGTTCCTGGACGACGACGTCTGGCTGGAACCGGACATGCTGGCCCGGCTGACGGCGGCCCTGGCGGCGTCCGGCGGCGGGTTTGTGGGGGCGGCCGTGCAGGGGCTGTCCTACCTCACCGACCGGCGGCCCGAGGAACAGCAGCCGTTCGAGGCCTGGGAGAACGGACAGGTGCAGCCGGAGCGGATCCGCCGCAACCAGCCGGGCTTCTCACGCTGGACCCTGCACAACGCCGCGAATCTGGCACATGTGGCGTCCGGACTCGGGATTCCGCCGGGAGAATGGCGGCTGTACCGGATCGCCTGGGTGGGGGCGTGCGTCCTCTATGACCGGCAGTCCCTGCTTGCGTGCGGCGGCTTCGGGTTCTGGGACCAGCTGCCGCCGGGGCACGCCGGGGAGGACGTGGCAGCCCAGTGGCGGGTAATGGAGAGGTTCGGCGGCGCCGGAATGATTCCCTCCGGCGCAGTGCATCTGGAGTCGCCGACCACGGTTACCGACCGGTCCGCTGACGCTGCTGAGCTCATTCTGGGCACCGGCGGGTGCGACCCGTCCAGCGGACGGGAGATCTAGCTGCTCAGGCGGTGGGATCCGCGGGCCGGGGCGAATCGTCCTGATCCGTTGCGGGCGCGGTTGGCTTGCCCACGTTTCCCGCACCGCCCGGGATCTTTGCCGAACTGCGGTGGACACCCGAGCCCTGGCTTAGGTGCTCGGGGTTCGGTTTCTCCGTCATCAGCAGCAGCGAAGAGACCAGCAGCGACGCGATGAACGCAATGCCGACGGCAATGAGCCCGAGGTCGAACCTCAGTTCCTGCTCCGCTCCCCCGGTGGCGAAGATCATGGTGGCAATGCCGGCAATCAACGCCAGCACGGCAGAGAAAATCAGCGGTGCCTTAACGGAGTTCCGCCTCTGCGGTCCACCGGTTGAGCTGTTCGCCACTATGATTGCCTCCTGCTGCGTTGGGGTGGCGCGGATCGGAGCGTAGATGCACCGCGCGCGTTACCTAGTTTACGGCCTATGCCTGCTCGTCCACGGCTGCACGGGAATCATGCCGGGCGCCCAGGGCGGAAATGGCCACGATCACCGCAATGATGATCGCCGCGCCACCGGTCACGCCGAGCAAGGCGCGGACACCCAGGCTGTAGACGAGCGGCACCAGGATGCCGGCCCCCAGGGCGGCGGCACCGGTGATCAGCCAGTCACGGGCCGGCAGGAAGCCGCTGCGGTTCCGGACCCAGAGGATGATTTCCAGGACTCCCCCGAGGATGAGGGCGGCGGCAGCCGCGGCCCGGAATGCCTCGGCCGAGGCGAAGACCAGCGTGGCCGCACCGGCCAGAACGTAGGCGGCGGCTTCAACCAGCAGGAAAGCCCGAACGTTGCCGTGTCCGCGTGCCGCGGTGAGCATGGGCCAGAGTGCGACGCCGGTGAGCAGCAGATACGTGCCGCCGGCAACCACCAGGACGGGCTCGGTGGGGTCCTGCCAGAACACGGTCAGCACGCCGTAGACTGCTGCGACCATTGAACGGACCAGCATGGGTCCCCAAGGTGCTCCGGGATTGGATGCGCCCACTGCAGAGCCTCCGCTTTCACTTTTGCGTCATTTCGGTGGCCGGTTGGCCACCGTCAAGCTTAGTCGCTCCCTGCTCCGGCCCGGGCACCGGTCACCATCCAGGCGTCCCGCCGGGTCCGCCAGGACAAGGTGATTCCGCGTGCGCTCATGTAGCCAAGGGCAAACGCCGCCCACAACCAGGCGATCCCCCCGGCGCCGGACAGCCCCGCAGCGTGCACCCAGATCAGCAGCGGCAGATAGGCGGCCAGGTTCAGCATGCCGGTGAGCGCCATGTATCTGGCGTCCCCCGCCCCGATCAGCACGCCGTCCAGCACAAACACCAGACCGCAGATCGGCTGCGAAACCGCGAGGACCCAAAGCCCGGCGGTCATGGCCTGCTGCACTCCGGCGTCGCTGGTGAAGAGCACCCCTGCCACCGGCGCCACCAGCGCCAACAGGGCTCCGGTGATGACGCCGAAGCCCACACCCCACACAATCATCCGCCGGGTCAGCGCGCGGGCCGTCACGGTATCTCCGGCTCCCAGTTCCTTCCCGATCATTGCCTGCGCCGCGATGGCCAGGGCGTCCAGCGCGAACGCCAGGAAGGTAAACACGGTCATGACCAGCTGGTGGGCCGCGAGGGATTCCGGTCCCTGCGCGGTGGCAACCAGGACGGTCGCGAGCACGGCGGCACGCAGGCTCAGCGTCCGCAGCATCAGCCACGAACCCACGTGGGCGGTGGCCCGGATCCCCGACACTGCGGGAAGCAGGGGCACGCCTTGGGAGCGTGCCATCCGCGCCACCGCGATCAGGTAGAACACCGCCATGCCCCACTGCGCGATGCTGGTGCCCAGGGCAGATCCCGCCACGGACAGGGAGAACCCGTAGACCAGCAGGTAATTCAGCCCGATGTTCACGGCGAAGCCGGCCGTGGCAACCACCAGCGGGGTGCGGGTGTCCTGCAGCCCGCGCAGGACGCCGGTGGCGGCCAGGACCACCAGCATCGCGGTCAGGCCGGGCATCGAAAAGCGCAGGTAATCGACGGCGTAGCGGTGCACGTCACCGGTGGCACCCATGGCACTGCACAGCTGTGGAGCGAAGAGGTACCCCGCGGTCGAAAGCACGGCGCCCAACAGGACGGCCAGGGCAATGCCGTCCCGTCCCGCGGCGAGCGCCTCAGGCTGCCGGTTGCCGCCGAGGTAGCGCGCCACCGTGCCGGTGGTGGAATAGGCCAGGAAGACCATCAGCCCGACGGCGGTCTGCAGCACCGTGGAGGCGAGGCCCACGCCGGCCAGCTGGGCCACGCCGAGGTGCCCGACAATGGCGGAATCCGCCAGCAGGAACAGGGGTTCGGCAATCAGTGCGCCCAGCGCCGGGAGGGCCAGGGCCAGGATCCGGCGGCTGAGCCGCCGGGAGGAAAGGTCGGCTTCGGTCTTCACACCATCCAGCCTACGTTTTGCGTCCGTTGTCCGGTGCCGCTGCTGCGGGGTCCGCCGCCCCGGCGCCGCCGTCGTCGTCGTTGCTGCGCAGGACCAGGCCGGCCGCCAGTGCCGCCGCCAGCAGCAGCACGCCGACAAAAACCACCAGGAACAGCCAGCCGCCCTGCTGGAAGTAATAGCCGCCCACCCAGCCCAGCAGGCTGGACCCGGTGTAGTAGAAGAGGTTGTAGAGCGAGGAGGCCTGTGCCCGCCCCTCCCGGGCGAGTAGCGGAGTCCAGCCGGAGGCAATGGAATGCGCGGCGAAGAAACCGGCGGTGAAGACGAGCAGTCCGGCCACGATGGCCGGAAGGTTCTCGGCCAGCGTCAGGGCAAGACCCACCGCCATGGCACCGAGGGACAGCAGCAGCACCGGCTTCCGCCCGCCGCGAAGCCGGGCCGCAAGGGTACCGGCGGCCCGGGAGGACCAGGTTCCGGCGAGATAGGCGAGGAACAGGGAGCTGGCCAGGCTCTGGGGCAGCCCGAAGGGCGGCTCGCCCAGCCGGAAACCCAGATAGTTGTAAACCGCCACGAACCCGCCCATCAGCAGGAAGCCCTGTGAATACAGGGCCAGCAGCCGCGGGCTGCGAAGGTTCGCCGCCAGCCGCGCAGCCAGGCCGTGTCCGGAGGCGGCACGGCGGACGGGGACAAAACCGTGCTGGCGGGGTGCGGTGAGCATAAAAACGACTGCGGCTCCGGCTGCCAGGAGGCTCACCGCGGCTACACCCACCCGCCAGTTCACCAATTCCGCCAGGGGTGCGGCCAGGATCCGGCCCGCGAGACCGCCGATGGTGGTGCCCGAAACGTAGGTCCCGGCCGCCACTGCGGCATGCAGCCTGCTCACTTCCTCGCTGAGGTAAGCCAGCGCCACCGCCGGAATCCCGCCCAGCGCCGCCCCCTCAAGGAAGCGGAGTCCCAGCAGCATCGGCAGATTGGGGCTGAGCGGAACGGCCAGGCCCAGCACCACGGCGGCCAGGATTGCCAGGCGCATGGCTGGCAGCCGGCCGAACCGGTCCGCTGCGGCGGACCAGGGAATCACCGTGACGGCGAGTCCGAGGGTGGCTGCGGAAACCGTCAACGCCGCCGACGAGGCGGAGATACCCAGATCGGCAGCGAGTTCGGGCAGGACTCCCTGCAGGGAGTACAGCTGGGCGAAGGTAGCCACACCGGCCGCGGCCAGTCCCACCAGGACGCCGCGGTAGCCGGGGCTGCCGCGCCGGTGCCCGGTGAACTGGCCGCTGAACCCGGGCGCGTCATCGCGTCTCGTCATGGCTGGTCCGTTGCCGCGTCCCGGGCCGGGCCGGCGGGCGCGGTCCTCGATGCCCCGGACGGGTCTTCCGCCAGTTCCGCAGCCAGGTTACGGCGGGCCCGTTCCTCCCAGAGCTGCCGGCCGGCGGGCGTCCGGTAGAGCGGATCGGCTGCGGCAAGCTGCCGGACCACCCGGCGTCGTCCGGCAGTGAAGTCCTCCGCTGAAAGGTGCGCGTACTCGGCGCGGACCGCCTGCAGGTAGGCGGCATAGCCCGCCGGATCGCGGGCCAGCACGGCCAGGTCCGCGTCCGTGAGCAGCGCGCCGTTGCCGTCCGCCGGAGCCGGATCGTGGCTGGCGGTCAGGCGGATCAGCCGTGCGCATTCGGCGGTCTCGGCCGCAGCTACGCCCGCGCCGGAGAGCAGCTGCTCCGCCAGCCGGGCCGAGGCATCCTCATCGGCGCCGGCCCGGCCGGTGTACACGGCATCGTGGAACCAGGCGGCCAGGGCCACGGGGCGGGGCACTTCGCCGCCGGCAAGCAGGTCCAGGGCCTCCAGGACCTGCAGCAGATGCCTGCGGTCGTGGTAGCGGCGGTGCGGTTCATTCCAGAGCTGAAGCAGGTGTTCGCCCAGCTCCGGGGTCCCGGGAAGCAGCCGGTTCCACCGGTGGCGCAGCGGGGCGGCAAGGGCAGAGGGACGCTCCCTCGCCGGGATCCGGAGCCCGCTGGAGATCAGGATGCGGACCAGGTCACCGCAGCTGACCGGCACGGCCCCAAGCGACACGAGCGCGTCATAGCGTTCCCGGGGCACGTCGTAGTGGTCGCCGTCGAACGCCCGGTCCGAGATGCCGGCCGCCCGGGTGAACGCGTGCAGCTCGTCCAGCCCGGAGTTGGAGATCAGGTGCGAGAAGAGGGTGTTGTGCGCCGGCCACATCGGCGGATCGATGTAGATCATGGACGCCGGGTTTCCGGCTGCAGCAACAGCATCCTGTATGTCTATCGCACCCGGGGCAGCAATTTCCATGCGGCAGCGCATCCGTCGGACCGCCGGGCAGCCGGTCTTTGCGCAACCCCTTGTTCCGGGGACCCCCCGGTGCTGGAATAACCGCATGGATGCCGTGCCCGAAGCGATGCCCGCCGCCGACCCCGCTGCCGTGCCCGCCGCCGCATCCCCCGGTGCCTCCACCGTCGTCGCCATCGGAACCCGCAAGGGCCTGTGGCTGGCCACGAGCCCCGACCGCCGCAACTGGGAGCTGCGCGGGCCGGAGTTTGCGATGACGGAAGTCCCGTCCCTGGCCTTTGACGCCCGCAGCGGGACCCCGCGCCTGCTGGCCGGTGTCCGGTCCGAGTGGTGGGGCACCAATGTCGCGATTTCGGATGACCTGGGGCGGACCTGGCAGGAACCCGAGCAGGCGGCCATTGCCTTTCCGGAGGACACCGGCGCCTCGCTGGAGCGCATCTGGCAGCTGGCGCCGGACAGCGCGGACCGGCCGGGCGTTGTCTGGGCGGGCTGCGAACCGATCTCCGTGTTCCGCTCCCAGGACGGCGGCAAGCACTTCGAACTGGTGCGGGGGTTGTGGGACCACCCGCACCGCACCCAATGGGGTGCCGGCTACGGCGGCCCGGCCGCCCATACGGTCCTGCCCAGCCCGAGCGACGATTCCGTCCACGTGGCGATCAGCAGCGGCGGGGTCTACCGCTCCGATGACCGCGGGGAGACCTGGGACGCATTCAACACCGGCATCATCGCGGATTTTATGCCGGAGAAATATCCCGAGTTCGGGCAGTGCGTGCACAAGGTTGCCCGGGACGCGGGCAACCCGCAGCGGCTATACGCCCAGAACCACGGCGGGGTGTACCGCAGCGACGACGCCGGCGGACAGTGGCTGTCCATTGCGGACGGCCTTCCCGCGGATTTCGGTTTCGTGATGCTTGCCCACCCCACCCGCCCGGATACCATCTGGACCATTCCGCTGGGCTCGGCGGGGGAACGCAATCCGCCGCAGGGCCGCCCGGCGGTATACCGCAGCACAGATGCAGGCGGGAGCTGGGAGCGGTTCGACGCCGGCCTGCCCGCCTATGATTTCAACGCCGTGCTGCGCGATGCCGCCTACGTGGACGACGCCGATCCCGCCGGCATCTACTTCGGTACCCGCGGCGGTGAGGTGTATGCGAGCGCCGACGAGGGCGAGAGCTTTCACCTGGTGGCAGCCAATCTTCCGGATGTGCTCTGTGTCCGCGCCGTCGCGGCCTGACGCTCCCGGCCGCACCGACGTCGAGCTGTTGCTCCCGGCGGCGCTGGCCGACGCCGCGGACGGACGCCGCCTGTTGACGCTTCGTCCCGCGCCTGGCGAAGGCACACCGGAAAACATCACCGTTGCGGATGTCCTGGCGCTCCTGCAGTCCGATTTCGCCGGTGTGTATCGCCGGATCTGTGACGAGACCGGGGAGCTGCGCCGCTATGTGAACCTGTACCTGGACGGCGAGGACATCCGGGACCTGGACGGCGCTTCCACAGTGCTGCCCGCCCGCGCGGAGCTTCTGGTCCTGCAGTCGATCGCCGGCGGATGAGGATTGTTAAAAGGAACGGGCGCTTTACGCATTTCGCGTAAAGCGCCCGTTCTGCTTCGATCGCCGCACTAAGGCGGAACAGCTACCGAAGACTCACGCTGCCGTGACTAGGCCGGCAGCTGCAGGGTCTGACCGGTGAAGATCAGGTCCTGGTGGATAACGGTGTCCAGGTTGGCGTTGTACAGCGCCTGCCAGCCGCCCTCGATGCCAAGCTTCTCGGCGATCCCGGAGAGGGTGTCGCCGGCCTGGATGACGTAGGTCTCGCCGGACAGGGCCGGAGCCGGGGTCTGTACCGGAGCAACGGCCTCAACCGGGACGCTGGTCGGTGCCGGGGCAACGGTCTGCGGCTGTACGTAGGTCTCGACCGGAGCGGCCTCGACCACCGGAGCAGGCTCGGTGTAGGTCTCAACCGGAGCGGGCTCGGTGTAGGTCTCAACCGGAGCGGCTTCGACCACAGGAGCAGGCTCGGTGTAGGTCTCAACCGGAGCGGCTTCGGTGACAGGAGCCTGCTCAACCGGAGCAGGCTGGGCGGCCTGCGGGTTGGCGGTGGCGCCGGTCATGCCCAGCTTGGCGGTGCAGGCAGGCCAGGCGCCGGGGCCCTGCTCAGCCAGGACACGCTCAGCGACGGCAATCTGCTGCTCGCGGCTGGCGTCTGCCGGGTTGCCGGTACCGCCGAAGGCTGCCCAGGTGCTGGGCGTGAACTGCAGCCCGCCGGAGAAACCGTTGCCGGTGTTGATAGCCCAGTTTCCACCGCTCTCGCACTGTGCAAGGGCATCCCAGTCCATGGAGGCTGCGTTTGCCGGAGCGGCCAGGCCGGCGAGGCCGGCAGCGCCAGCACCGGTGATGGCGGCGGTAGCCAGGCCGCGACGTACGATACGACGGATCTTCTGGTTCTTCATAAGTTTTGTGCTCCCACGGGTTCCACCTGCGCTCATCCCGTCCCCGGGCGTCTGCACGCCGTCGCCTTCCCCATATTGATAGAGGTCTTCTTGGATGCCACGCAGCGGCGACGTGCAGTGGACGCGTGGCATCAGGCTTACTGGTTTGAGGCCGCACCAGCATTAGTAGCGGCCGCCGCCGACTTCGATTCAGTCAGGCGGTCCAGCCCTCGATCAGGGCCTTAACCAACGTAAGGGAGTCTTTTATCGAGATCAAATCGATATCTAATATGCACGAATCGTTATCTTTTCCAGATCCGCGTAGATAAGCGGCAGAAGTACAATCCACACCCGTTTTTGTAGATTCCGTCACGTATTCATTTTCGGGGCCCAGGACGCGTTTTCCGTGATCCGGGTCACCCTCAAAGCAGTGAGGAACGCCATCAAAAGAACGCCGGCAGACGCCGTGCGGACGTCCGCCGCCTACAGCTTCTTGCCGAGACCCGTTCCCACCCCATGTGCAACAGCCATACCGTTATTCAACGTGTCCTAGATCATGCTCCGGTGATCGCGCCGATACCGGCGCCCGGGTTCCGGACGGTGCCGGGGACCCAGTCGCGCCCCGGCCCTTGAAGGGCGCAGCGCCGCGTTTTTCCGCTTCTGGACAGTGCAGGCGGACCCGTCTAACGTTGGTCCTCGTGCTCACATTCTTCAATGCGCTCAAACGCATTCTGGTCGGGCGTCCTTACGGCAACGAACGGCTCTCGCACACCCTCCTCCCCAAGCGGATTGCGCTCCCGGTTTTCGCCTCGGACGCCCTCTCATCTGCTGCCTATGCGCCCGATGAGATTCTCCTTACCCTGGCGCTGGCCGGCGTGGCTGCCGTGACCCTGTCCCCCTGGGTGGGGCTGGCCGTTATTGTCGTCCTGCTCACGGTGGTGGCGTCCTACCGCCAGAACGTCCACGCCTATCCATCCGGCGGCGGCGACTACGAAATCGCGAGCACCAACCTGGGCAAGCCCGCCGGCCTGACCGTCGCCTCCGCACTGCTGGTGGACTACGTGCTCACCGTCGCTGTGTCGATGTCCTCGGCGGCGTCCTACCTCGTGACGGCCATCCCCGCGCTGCACGGCACCCAGGCCACCATCGCCGTGATCGGGGTGGCCGTACTGGTCCTGGTGAACCTGCGCGGCATCCGGGAGGCCGGCGCCTTGTTTGCCGTACCTACCTACATCTTCATGCTCTCCGTACTGGGCATGTGCCTCACCGGCTTCCTCCAGTTCCTCAGCGGAGACCTCCGCCAGGCCCCCTCGGCATCCTTTGAACTGGTGCGGGAATCCGGTTTCGACGAAGGGCTCGTAGGACTTGCCGGCGTCCTCCTGCTGCTGCGGGCCTTTTCCTCCGGCGCAGCCGCACTGACCGGCGTTGAAGCCATCAGCAACGGCGTCCCCACGTTCCGCAAACCCAAGAGCGCCAATGCCGCCACCACCCTGCTGCTCCTGGGCGTGATTTCCGCGGCCATGATCGGCGGGATCATCGCCATGGCCAACCTCACCAAGGTCCACGTCGCCCAGGACCCGGCCACCCAGCTCACATCCAACGGTTCACCCGTGGGCGAGGACTACGTGCAGCATCCGGTGATCAGCCAGTTGGCGGAGACCATCTTCGGCGACGGCAGCATCGCGTTCTACCTTGTTGTGGCCGCCACCGGGCTGATCCTGGTCTTTGCCTCCAACACCGCGTTCAACGGCTTCCCCGTGCTGGCCTCGATCCTGGCCAAGGACGGGTTCCTCCCGCGCCAGATGCGCACCCGCGGGGATCGGCTGGCGTTCAGCAACGGCATCATTTCGCTCGGTCTGGGCGCCCTGGTGCTCATCGTGGCCTTCGACGCCGATGTCACCCAGCTGATCCAGCTCTATATTGTCGGGGTCTTCGTCTCCTTCACCGCCAGCCAGCTGGGTATGATCCGGCACTGGACCGGCAAGCTGCGCACCGAGCGGGATAAGGACGTACGACGCCGGATGCAGCGTTCCCGGGCGATCAACTCCCTCGGCTTCGGCATGACGGCACTGGTGCTGCTCATCGTCATCATCACCAAGTTCACCCACGGCGCGTGGATTGCCCTGCTGGCCATGGCCGTGCTCTACGTGATCATGAACAGCATCCGGGTCCACTACGACACGGTTGCCCGCGAGCTGGCGCTCAGCGCTGACGACCACGGCCTGGCCCTGCCCTCCCGGGTCAATGCGGTGATCCTGATTTCACAGGTCCACAAGCCGGCACTGCGGGCCATTGCCTATGCGCGGGCGTCCCGTCCCTCCAGCTTGAACGCGATCATTGTGGATCTTGATCCGGAGGACACCCGCCGCACGCTGGCTGACTGGGAGCGGCTGCAGATTCCCGTGCCGCTGACGGTCCTCTCCTCGCCGTACCGCGAGACCATCTCCCCGGTGCTGGCGTACCTGCGCGATGCCCGGCGAAACGCGCCGCGGGAACTGTTCGTGGTCTACATTCCGGAGTACGTGGTGGGCCGTTGGTGGGAGCAGCTGGTGCATAACCAGACCGCCCTGCGCATCAAGGCCCGGCTCCACTTCGAGCCGGCCATCATGGTTGCCTCCGTGCCGTGGCAGCTGGCGTCCAGCCACGACGCCCACGGAGAGCCGGCGGGCGGCCCCGGCGCTTCAAACCGGGGCTAGGCGCGGCCGGGGGCGCCTACTCCCCCGGGGGCGCCTACTTTCCGGCGCGGCCGGCGAGGATCGACCGGTAGGCGTACTCAGTAAGCCTGCCGTCCTGCACGGCCTGCTCCACGACAGCAAAGGAACGCGCACCGGCGTCGCTGCTGTACGGGAAGTGGATGAGCTCTGCAATGAGCTCCCATTCCTCGGTAATCGAGTCAATGAGATCGCCGGGGGTCTCTTCAGCGGACGGGCCTCCGCCCAGGACAGTCCACTCGCCGTCGGGCACCCGGTAGGCCTGCAGCCGGTCCAGGTCCGCCTCAAGTTCCGCCAGGGAGTCGTACTCCGTCTGTGCCACGGGGGGAACGGAGCCGTCCGGTGTCGCCAGCTGGCTGACGAAGGTGCTCTCGGAAGACGGGTAGATGGAGGTGGGGACGGGTTCGCCTTCCTCCAGGTACGCCTGCAGCTGGGACGGCATCCAGTACCAGGCGTCGCCCTGGTCAGGGCCGCCGGGCTGGTCCCGCTCGCTGATCCAGCCGCGGGCGGTCAGCAGTGCCTCTGCCTCATCGCTGAAGTAGGCGGTTTCGCCGCGCAGCAGGGCATTGACTTCATGCTCGGCGCGGCGGGCCTGCTTCTTTTTGGAAACGGCTTTCTTGCGGGGCTTGGACTTGGGCATGCTGGATCTCCTGCGGCGGTGGGGGAAAGCGGTGGAGGGGTGGACGCGGCGGCTAGAAGCCGCTGCCGCCCTCAACCGCCATGTTCGAGAAGCGTGAATAGTGGCCTTGGAACCCTACGACGATGGTCTTGGTGGGGCCGTTACGGTGCTTGGCCACAATGACGTCGGCCTCGCCGGCGCGCGGCGATTCCTTGTCGTAGATGTCCTCGCGGTGCAGCAGGATGACCATGTCCGCATCCTGCTCGATGGAGCCCGATTCACGCAGATCGGAGACCATGGGCTTCTTGTCGGTGCGCTGCTCCGAACCTCGGTTCAGCTGCGACAACGCGATCACGGGGACTTCGAGCTCCTTGGCCAGCAGCTTCAGGGCACGTGAGAACTCGGAGACTTCCTGCTGACGGGATTCCACGCGCTTGCCCGAGGACATCAGCTGGAGGTAGTCCAGCACCACGAGCTTGAGGTCGTGGCGCTGCTTCAGGCGGCGGCACTTCGCACGGATCTCCATCAGGGACATGTTCGGGCTGTCATCGATGAACAGCGGCGCATCATTCATGCGCCCCATCGTGGTGGCAATCTTGCCCCACTGTTCGTCCTTGATGGTGCCCTTGCGCAGGTCCTGAAGCCCGATGGTCGCTTCAGCTGAGAGCAGGCGCATGGCGATTTCGTTGCGGCCCATTTCGAGGGAGAAGAAGACGGTGGTCATGTTGTTCTTGATGGCCGCGGACCGGGCGAAGTCCAGCGCGAAGGTGGACTTGCCGACGGCCGGACGGGCAGCGATAACGATCATCTGGCCCGGGTGCAGGCCCTGGGTGAGCTCGTCCAGTTCGTAGAAGCCGGTGGGCACGCCGGTCATGCCTTCGCCGCGGTGCCCGGCGGACTCAATCTCGTCCACCGTGCCCTCGATGATGTCCTTCAGGGGCACGTAGTCTTCAGCAGTCCGCCGCTCGGCCACGGCGTAGATTTCGGCCTGGGCAGCGTTGACAATGTCATCCACTTCCATGCCCTCGTTGGAGTAGCCCAACTGGACAATCTTGGTGCCGGCACCAACAAGGCGGCGGAGAACCGCCCGCTCGCGCACGATTTCGGCATAGAAGCCGGCATTGGCCGCGGTGGGAACGGACTGGATCAGCTCGTGCAGGTAGGCCGGTCCGCCGATCCGGCCAATCTCGCCCCGCTTGGTGAGTTCATCCGAAACGGTGACGGCATCGGCCGGTTCCCCGCGGCCGTAGAGATCAATGATGGCCTCGTAGATGGCCTCATGTGCAGGGCGGTAGAAGTCCAGCCCGCGCAGGACTTCCACGCAGTCTGCGATGGCGTCCTTGGAGAGCATCATGCCGCCAAGCACCGATTGTTCTGCAACCAGGTCCTGCGGCGGTGTCCTCGCGAAGTCCGGACTTGATGTTGATGCCGGGGAGTCCGTATGCGTGAGCGACACTGTGACCCTTTCCATAAAGGCTAAGACGTTTCGATCCCTGCCCTGCCGGAGGGCTTGCTTATCTCTATCAGCCCGCACTGACTATCGCCGGAACGGCGGCGGCGTGCTGACGGATCCGAGCCGGCGGACATGCGTCTGAAGAAGGGATTCACCGCAACCGTATGCCTCCTTCGCCCTACCGACAAACGAGTTATCCACAGGTCCTGTGGACAGGCTGTGCATAACGCGGCGTGTCTTGTGCACAGGCTGGGCATAAGCATGTGGATAAATCTTAGTTTTTTCCACAAAAGGGGCTCTGACTAGGGCAAACGCTTGTCCACACCTGTGTAAACAAACTATTTTTCCGCCGCGCCCGGCTGCCGGTGCCGTGTTGACAGCAGCTCAAAACAGGCCTAAGAGTGCCGAAATCCACAAATACCCCCCGCGATATCCACAACAGCAGTCTCAACGGAGCATGGATTGCGTACGTCTGCTGCCGGGGCATGCTGAACGGCGGCCGGATCAGCGGTTCCCCACACAAAAAAGCACCCCCCGGCCCGAAGGCAGGAGGGTGCTTTGGTGTCTGCGTCAGACGTTAGCCTGCAACGACCTCGAGGTCGATGACAGCTGCAACATCGTTGTGCAGGCGGACGTTGGCCTGGAAGGAACCAACCGACTTGATGTGCGTCGGGAGTTCAACCTTGCGCTTGTCGATGGCGCCGAGACCGGCGGCTTCGACAGCAGCGGCAACGTCGCCGGGCTTGACGGTACCGAAGAGGCGTCCGGACTCGCCGGCCTTGACGGTCAGCTTGACCGGCTTGGCGGAGAGAGCAGCAGCCTGCTTCTGAGCATCTTCCAGGGAAGCGTGCTCGCGGGCAGCGCGGGCAGCCTTGATGGACTCAACCTGCTTCTCGCCACCCTTGGTCCAGGTCAGAGCGAAGCCGCGGGGCAGGAGGTAGTTACGTGCGTAACCGTCCTTAACCTCGATGACGTCGCCGGCAGCGCCGAGACCGGTTACTTCGTGGGTCAGAATGAGCTTTGCCATGAGTTAGGTTCCTTTCCTTTAGCCGCGGCCAGCGCCGGAGTAAGGCAGGAGAGCAACTTCGCGGGCATTCTTGATTGCCTGGGCGATCTTGCGCTGTTCCTGCACGGTGACGCCAGTTACGCGACGAGCGCGGATCTTTCCGCGGTCGGAAATGAACTTGCGCAGCAATGCTACGTCCTTGTAGTCGATGACAGTGATGTCAGCGGCCTTCAAGGGATTGGACTTTGGTTTGGGCTTGCGAAGTTCAGCCTTAGCCATCGTGGAGCTCCTTATGTCTAGTGGAGCCCGTGGATACATTTTCCACGGGATGGGCTCGACGGCGGTTGCCGTCTGAGGATGGCGCCCGAAGGCGCCGGGTGAAGGGCCGCTTCTCCCGAATGGGGGTCGCCGCTCTTCGGATGAAGAGGTTTAGAAGGGCGGATCGTTCGAATCCGGGCCGCTGCCCCATCCACCGGAGTTGCCGCCCGCAGGGGCGCCCCAGGGATCGTCAGCCGGTGCGGACTGCGCGGGCTGCTGCTGGCCGCCGCCCCAACCGGAGTTGGAGTTGCCGCCGAAGCCGCCACCGCCACCGCCGCCGTTGTTGCCGCCGAAGCCGCCGCCGCCACCGCCGGAGCGCTGGGTGCGGGTGACCTTGGCAGAGGCATAACGCAGCGAGGGGCCGATTTCGTCGACCTCAAGCTCCATTACGGTGCGCTTTTCGCCTTCTTTGGTTTCGTACGAACGCGACTTCAGGCGGCCCTGGCAAACTACGCGGGTTCCCTTGGTGAGGGACTCGGCGACGTTTTCAGCAGCTTCACGCCAGACAGACGCGCGGAGGAACAGCGTTTCGCCGTCCTTCCACTCGTTGGACTGACGGTCGAAGGTCCGCGGGGTCGAGGCAATGGTGAAGTTCGCCACTGCCGAACCGGACGGAGTGAACCGCAGTTCCGGGTCGTTGGTTAGGTTACCGACGACGGTGATTGTTGTCTCGCCTGCCATGAAAGCCTCCTGATATCAGTACGGGTTGCCGAAATTATTCTGCGGAAACCTTTGCAGCGTCCTTAGCGGCCTTCTTGGCATCCTTCTTCGAGATCTTCTGCTCTTCCGGGCGGATGATCTTGGTGCGCATGATGGTCTCATTGAGGCTCAGCTGGCGATCAAGCTCGGCTGCTGCTGCAGGCGTACCGGTGAAGTTAACCACCGCGTAGATGCCTTCAGTCTTTTTCTGGATTTCGTAGGCCAGTCGACGACGGCCCCAGATGTCTACCTTGTCGATGGTTCCACCATCGTTGCGGACAACATTGAGGAACTTGTCGAGCGAAGGCTCGACGGTACGCTCTTCGACCTCGGGGTCGATGATTACCATCAGTTCATAAGCACGCATTTGTGAACCCACCTCCTTTGGGCTATACGGTCACGGCATTTCCGTAACAGGAGGTTCTTTTGCGTTGTCTCCCCTCGGCATGCAGCTGATCCGCAGCGGGGGGAATCTGCCGGCCGAAGCCGACAGCACAGACTTTCTTATCCTATCCGATTTCCCGGGACGGGATTGACACGCCGGGATCCGCCGACCCTTCCGTCCGGGTCAGGCCACCCCCGCCGCGAAGAACAACTGTGCCACTGCGGCCAGGCGCCGGGGGTCCTGCACGCCTGCCATTTCCCGGGCCGAGTGCATGGAAAGTACGGGAATCCCGACATCTACGGTCCGGATGCCGAGCCGGGTTGCGGTCAGGGGTCCAATGGTGGAGCCGCAGGGGACGGAGTTGTGGGAAACGAATTCCTGGTACGGCACCTCGGCGGCCGCACAGAGGCTCGCCCAGCGGGCCATGCCGGGGGCGTCGGTGGTGTAACGCTGGTTGGCGTTGATCTTCAGCAGCGGCCCGCCGTTGAGCACCGGGTGGTTGGCGGGATCATGCCGCTCCGCGTAGTTGGGGTGGACGGCGTGGCCGACATCCGCGGAAATACAGAAGGAGGCGGCCATCGCGCGGGCACGGTCCGCCGTCGTCGCGCCGAGTCCGTCACCGATCCGCAGCAGTACATCTTCGAGGAACGGTCCGGCAGCGCCGGACCGGCTGCCGCTGCCCACCTCTTCATGGTCGAACGCCGCGAGGACGGCAACCGGAGCGGTGGGCGCGACGTCGGCCGCGATAAGTGCGACGACGCCGGCGTGGACAGAGGAAAGGTTGTCCAGCCGCCCGGAGGCGAAGAACTCCCCCTCGGCGCCGAAAACCTGCGGTTCCTGGGTGTCGGCGGCAACGATGTCGTAGCCTCCGATCTCCTCCGGCGCCAGGCCGGCCTTGGCCGCCAGCAGAGCCACGAGGTCGGAAGTGGACGGGTCCCCCAGTCCCCAGACCGGGTTCATGTGCTGTTGTTTATCCAGCTTCAAGCCCTCATTCACGGCCCGGTCCAGGTGGATGGCCAGCTGCGGAAAGCGCATCAGCGGGCCGGTCTCCACGAGCCGCTCCTCGCCGGCCAGGGTGACCATCCGCCCGGCAAGCTGCAGCTCCCGGTCCAGCCAGGAGTTCAGCAGCGGGCCGCCGTAGACTTCGACGCCGGCCTGCAGCCAGCCGAGCCGTCCGGTGGTGGGCCGGGGCTTGAGCTTGAAGGACGGGGAATCGGTGTGGGTACCGAAGATCGAGAACCCGGTGGCGGGGCCGGCGGCCTCAGGCGTGACCCAGGCGATGAATGCGCCGTCGCGCACCACAAAGAATTTTCCGGACGAGCGCGGGAAATCCCCGGTCTCGAGTACTTCCGTGAACCCTGCCTCCGCCAGGCGGCGCGCGCCTTCACGCGCCGCATGGAAGCTGGAGGGTGAGGCGCTGACAAACGCGCCGAGGTCATTTATGTGGGCCAATGCGTCAGACATGCTCCGATTCAACCAGAGCCCGCCGCCCCGGCGTAACCATCGGCCTTCCGGGACGTAAAGAACCCCCGGCAAGACCATTGCCGGGGGTTGTGGAGGTGATGTCCGGTGAAGGCGGGGGCGGCCGTTCTTCCGCCGCCGCCTTCACCGAAGTCCGGGTTTCCCTTAGACGTCGCGGCGCTTGGTGACGATCAGGGCAGCAATGAGCAGGACCACGGCCCAGGCCGCCAACACCAGGCCGCCCTGCAGCTGGGTCAGGGCCCCTTCGGCGGTGGCCCCGGCGGTGACCAGCTGGGTGCCGGCGTTGCTCGGCAGGAACCGCGCGGCGTCGGGGATCCAGTCGGCGATTCCCTGCACAATCTGAACCACCAGCGGCAGTACGAAGATGATGCCGATGGCGGTGACCACTCCCCCGGCGGTGTTGCGCAGCAGCGTGCCGATCGCCATCGAGAACACGGCGATCAGGGCCAGGCAGGTACCGGTGTTCAGGATGCTGGCGAGAACGCCGTTGTCATCCAGCGACAGGCTGAGGTCCCCGCTGTCCAGGATTGGCTGTGCCACCAGGAAGGAAATGAAGGCGGCGCCGGCGCCGATGACGAAGGAGATCACGGCAATGACCAGGGCCTTGGCCAGCAGTGCGGGGATCCGCTTCGGGACCGCGCTGAACGTGGAGCGGATCATGCCGGTGCCCCACTCCGAGGCGATCAGCACCACGCCCAGCGAAGCGATCAGCAGCTGGCCGAAGAACAGGCCGCTGGCGGGTATTTCAGGCACCAGATCGGTGTATATCTTCGGATCGCCGAACGCCATGGCTTCTTCGGGGGTGCTCGCCGAGCTGATCATGTCCAGCACGGCCACCACCTGCCAGGCCGCCAGGGCGGCCAGGCCGACCATCACCACAACCGTGATGGCCAGCAGGATGACGGTGGAGGGTACGGTGTTGACCTTGATCCACTCGGATTTGAGGACCCGGCCGAAGTTGACACCGGAGCCGGTCGGGGCGGGCGCGCCGTGTTTGTTAGTTGATGTAGCAGTACTCACGGTGCTAGTTCCCCTTCCCGGAGGCAGCGCCCGCAGGAACAAGGTCCTGCGGCAGGTCCTGAGACCGGTATTCGACGTCGTCGCGTGTCAGTTCCATGTAGGCGTCCTCGAGGGACACCTGCTGGGGTGTCAGTTCGTACACCAGGATCCGGCGCTCCAGTGCCGTTTCGGCGATCAGGCGCGGATCGGCGCCGGTGATCTCCAGCAGCCCGCCTTCCTTCTCCACACCGGCAACCCCGGGGCGGTCCAGGGCAAGCAACAGCTCCCGCGGGCTGTCCGTGCGGACAAGCGTGCGGACCTTGTCCTCTCCGGCGATGATTTCGCTGATGGGAGCGTCGGCGATGATCCTGCCGCGGCCGATCACGATGAGGTGATCTGCGGTCTGTGCCATTTCGCTCATGAGGTGCGAGGAAAGGAAGACCGTACGCCCCTCCGATGCCAGCCCGCGGGCCAGGTGCCGCACCCAGAGCACTCCCTCGGGATCCAGGCCGTTGACCGGTTCGTCCAGGATGACCGTGTGCGGATCCCCCAGCAGCGCCACCGCGATGCCCAGCCGCTGGCCCATGCCCAGGGAGAAGCCGCCCACGCGCTTTTTCGCCACCGGAGAGAGGCCGGTGAGTTCAATGACCTCGTTGATCCGCTTGGTTGAAATACCGTGGGTGGCTGCCATCGCCCGCAGATGGTTGTACGCGCTGCGCTTGGTGTGCACGGCCTTCGCATCCAGCAGGGCTCCCACCTCGCGAAGCGGCGCCTTGTGCTGGGCGTAGGGCTTGCCGTTGACCAGAACCTTGCCGGCGGTGGGCCGGTCCAGGCCCACGATCATGCGCATGGTGGTGGATTTACCGGCCCCGTTCGGACCCAGGAAGCCGGTGACTTTGCCCGGCTGGACAGTAAAGGAAACATTATCGACGGCTGTTTTTCCGCCGTAGCGCTTGGAGAGGCCGGATGCCTCGATCATGGGTGATCCTCACGTTGGGAAGCAAAAGCTGGGGGGTCTACCTCCACCATAGAGGGCCGGCGCCGCAACGGGACCGGTCCAAGGGATGAATCAGGGGTCCCCCTTAGGGATGACTAGGGGTTTCCCCGACCCTGCCCGATGTCCCGGGATTGGTACTCGACCTCTCCTCGGGTCAACTCCATATAGGCGTCCTCCAGGGATGCCTGCAGCGGGGTCAGCTCCGTGACCAGGATCCGCCGTGACAGCGCGGCTTCGGCAATCCCGCGGGCGGACAGCCCGAGGATTTCGAGCTGGCCCGGTGCCGGCCGGCGTATTTCCACGCCGTCCGAACCTATTGCGGCCGCCAGGGCATCGACGTCGTCCGCGCGCACCAGGGTGCGTTCACGCCCGCTGCCGGCGAGGACCTGGTCCATGGGTGCGTCCGCCAGGATCCTGCCGCGGCCGATCACGATCAGGTGGTCGGCGGTCACTGCCATTTCGCTCATCAAGTGCGAGGAAATGAACACCGTGCGGCCCTCCGCGGCCAGGCCCCTGGCAAGATGCCGGACCCACTGCACGCCTTCCGGGTCCAGTCCGTTGACCGGCTCGTCGAAGATAAGCGTGCGGGGGTCTCCCAGCAACGCCGCGGCGATTCCCAGCCGCTGGCCCATCCCCATGGAGAAACCGCCCACGCGTTTGTTGGCCGCCGCTCCGAGGCCCGTCAGTTCGATGACCTCGGTGATGCGTTCCCTGGGAATGCCGTGGCTGGCGGCGAGCGCCCGCAGATGGTTGTATGCCGTCCGCTTAGGGTGGACAGCCTTTGCCTCCAGGAGCGCACCGACCTCCCGCAGGGGCGCCTTATGGTCGGCGTAGGGCCGTCCGTTGACCTCCACACTGCCGGCGGTTGGATGGTCGAGCCCCATGATCATGCGCATGGTGGTCGACTTGCCGGCCCCGTTCGGGCCGAGGAAGCCGGTGACCTTGCCGGGCTGGACATCGAAGGAGATGCCGTCGACGGCAGTCTTGCCGCCGAAGACCTTGGCGAGGCTGCGGGCCTCAATCATGGTTGATCCTCGTTTCCGAAGGGCTCCGCCCCGCTACCGGGAGCTGATCGACTCAAACTTCCGTACCGCCAGCGGGACGAAGACGACGAGCATCACGACCGCGCCGATCACCACCGTGGCAACGGCGTTCTGCATCGGCCAGGTGTCCGGCACCGGGGCGGTGCCGAGGTTGCCGAACAGTTCGCGCACGGCCTGCACGAGTGCCGAGACCGGGTTCCAGTCCGCAAAAGCCTCCAGCGGACCGGGGAGGGTGGAACTCTGCACGAATGCGTTGGAGATAAAGGTGATCGGAAACAGGATCATAAAGGACGCGTTGTTGATTGTCTCCGGTGAACGCACCGACATACCGAGCAGGGCCATGACCCAGCTGAAGGCGTAGGAGAACAGCAGCAGCAGGGCGATGGCGGCCACGAACCGGCCGGGCGTGGAGTTCACCCGCCAGCCCACCAGCAGGCCGGTACCCATCATGATGAGCATGGAGATCCCGTTGAGCGCCAGGTCGGCGTTGGTCCTGCCGATCAGCACCGCGGACGGGCTCATCGGCAGGGTCCGGAAGCGGTCAATGATCCCCTCCTTCAGGTCCTGCGCCATGGCGGAGCCGGAGAACGTGGACCCGAACACCACGGTTTGGGCGAAGATGCCCGCCATCAGGAACTGGGTGTAATCCGTCCCCGCAACGGCAATGGACCCGCCGTAGACCTGGCTGAACAGCAGCACGAACATGATCGGCTGCAGCACGGCGAAGATGATCATGTCCGGGGACCGCTTGATCTTGATCAGGTTCCGTTTGGTGACGGTCCACCCGTCCCCTGCCCACCGTGCCGGAAGACTGGGGGTGCCGGTCCGGATGCCGGTTGCGGATACTGCCGCGCTCATCGGCGTGCCTCCTCTTTCTCCGTTTCGCTGTCCTCTGCGGTCGGCTTGCCGGTGAGCTGCAGGAAGACGTCGTCCAGGGTGGGGCGGCGGATGCCGGCGTCGTGCAGTTCGATGCCGCCGGCCTCCAGCTCGGACAGGATGCGCTGGAGCGCTGCGGGACCGTCGACGACGGCGACCTCCAGGGTCCGGCCGTCGCCGGAAACGTGCGGATCGCCCGAACCGTGCCGGCCCAGGATGGTCAGCGCTGCGTCAGCGTCCTCCTGGCGGTGCAGGGCCACCGCCACTCGGTGCCCGCCGATCTGTGCCTTCAGGTCATCCGAGGTCCCCTCGGCGATAACCTTCCCCTCATCGATCACGGCCACCTTGTCTGCCAGCTGGTCCGCTTCCTCCAGGTACTGGGTGGTCAGCAGCAGGGTGGTTCCCCGGGCCACGAGGTCGGTGATGACGCCCCACAGCGCGATCCGGGACCGCGGATCCAGCCCCGTTGTCGGTTCGTCCAGAAACAGGACCCGGGGTTGGTTCACCAGCGCGCCGGCGAGATCCAGGCGGCGGCGCATGCCGCCGGAATAGCCCTTGACCGGCCGGTTGCCGGCGTCGGAAAGCTCGAACATGTCGATAAGTTCGATCGCGCGTTCCTTCGCGCGCCGGGCAGGCAGGTGGTACAGATGCCCCACCATGTCCAGGTTTTCGATACCGGTGAGGTTTTCGTCCACGGCGGAGTACTGGCCGGACACTCCAATGACCCGGCGTACTTCTTTGGGGTTGGAGAGAACGTCTATGCCGTCAATGGCGGCTGTGCCCGAATCGGGCCGGATCAGGGTGGTGAGGACCTTGACGGCAGTCGTTTTCCCGGCCCCGTTGGGGCCCAGCAAAGCGGTCACCGTTCCTTCAGGGACAGTGATATCCAGTCCGTCCAGGGCATGCACGGGACCGGATTTCGAGGAGTAGACCTTGGTCAGCCCCTCGGCGGAAATCAACGGCGTGGACTGTGGTGAAAAGGACATGGGTCGAGGGTAGGACCGGGAAGGGCCCCCGCGCCCGTGCTTTGCGGACAGAAACGGTCCGCAGCTTTAGGCGGGTTCGGACTCGGCCTTCTGCTCGGCGGCGGCCGGAGCAAAAGCAATGGAAACCAGCATGGCTGCGCCCACCACCAGCAGGGCGTTGCGTATGCCCCAGTGTTCGCCCAGGAAACCCAGCACCGGCGGTCCGACGAAGAAGGCCATGTAGCCGATGGTGGACACCACCGATACCCGGCCCGCGGCATGGACCGGATCTTCCCCCGCGGCAGACATGCCCATCGGGAAGCCCAGGGCCGCACCGATGCCCCACAGCACGGCGCCGAGGGCGGCGAGACCGAGGTTCGGGGCGAAAACGAAGAGCAGCAGTCCGGCCAGGGAGGCGCTCATGCACACCCGCAGCGCCGGTACGCGGCCCATCCGGTCGATCAGCCGGGCACCGAACCAGCGGGTAAGGGTCATGGCTGCCACGAAGACGCCGAACATCACGGCGCCGGCGGACTCACTGGTGCCCAGTCCGTCCACGGTCGCCTTGGCAACCCAGTCATTTGCCGCACCTTCGGTGAGGGCTGCGCCCATGACGACGACGCCGATCAGCAGCGTCCTGCCCTCCCGCCAGGCACCGAACCGGGAGGGTTTAGCCGTCGCGTCGGCGCCGTGGCCTGCAGATGCGTGCGGCAACTGGAGGAAGTTCCGCGGCACGATCAGCACCGCCACGCAGACCACCGTCAGGATGCCCAGCAGATGCAGGGACAGCGAGATTCCCGCCCAGGAGAGCAACGCACCGATCATGGCACCCACAAACGCCCCGGCGCTGAAGGCGCCGTGGAACTTGGGCATCACCGTCCGGCCCACCCGGCGTTCGACGTCGGCCCCTTCCAGGTTCATGGCGACATCCCAGCCGGCAATGCCGACGCCGAAGACCAGCAGACCGGCACCGGTCAGCGGAATCGACCCCAGGCTGAGTCCGGCGGCTATGACGAGGGAGGCTATCGACGTCGTAATTCCACCGGCGCGCACGGTGCCTGCGGTGCCGATGCGCTGCGCCACCGAACCGGCCAGCGGCAGCGCGGCCACGGATCCGATGGCCGAGAACAGCAGGAGCAGGCCAACACCGGCGGCGCCGATCCCCAAATCCTCTGCGGCGGCCGGAATGCGGGCTGCCCAGCTGGCAAACACCAAGCCGTTGAGGCCGAAGATCACGAAGACGGCGATGAGCGCCTTATTCACTCCGGTTTCATGGCGGAGGGCGGCATCATTGAGGGGCTGCGCACTGTTTTCGTTCACGCCAGTATTGTCCCCTACCGCACACGCTCCACGCGTTTCTCGTCCCAGACCGGTGTCTCGGACTCGTAGACCCTGCCGTCGGAGCCGAACACCAGGAACCGATCGAAGCTGCGGGCAAACCAGCGGTCGTGGGTGACCGCCAGGACGGTCCCCTCGAACGCGTCAATGGCCTTTTCCAGCGCCTCGGCCGAGTGCAGGTCCAGGTTGTCGGTGGGCTCATCCAGCAGGAGCAGGGTGGCGCCGGACAGCTCCAGGAGCAGGATCTGCATCCTCGCCTGCTGGCCGCCGGAGAGCGACTCGAACTTCTGCTCCGAAGAGGCGGCCAGCCCGTAGCGGTCCAGGGCGCCCGCGGCTGCTTCGCGGCCCAGCCCGGAGCGGTGTTCGTCGCCGCGGTGCAGGATGTCCAGCAGGGTCCGTTCGGCCAGGTCCGGGCGCATCATGGTCTGGGCGAAGAACCCGGGCCGGATGCGGGCACCCAGCTTCACCGAGCCGGCATGCGGCACCGGGGCGAGCTCCACCTCCGACACCGGCTCGTGTTCCCGGTCCGGATCGCTGCCGCCCAGGGCCAGCAGGCGCAGGAAGTGGGATTTTCCGGAGCCGTTGGAGCCGAGCACCCCCACCCGGTCGCCGAACCAGATCTCGGTACTGAACGGCTTCATCAGTCCGGTCAGTTCCAGCTTCTCGGCGACGACGGCGCGCTTGGCAGTGCGGCCGCCGCGCAGCCGCATCTTGACGTTCTGTTCCACCGGCAGGGCCTCCGGCGGCCCGGCTTCCAGGAACTTGGCCAGCCGGGTCTGGGCCGCGTGATAGCGGTTGGCCATGTCCGAGCGGAACGCGGCCTTGTTCTTGTACATGTTGACGAGTTCCTTGAGCTTGAGATGCTCCTCGTCCCACCGCCGGCGCAGTTCCTCGAACCGGGCGTTGCGGTCTTCCCTGGCCTTGACGTAGCTGCCGAATGCGCCGCCGTGGATCCATGCGGAGGCGCCGTTGATGCCCGGCTCCAGGGTCACGATGCGGGTGGCGGCGTTGTCCAGCAGCTCCCGGTCGTGGCTGACGAACAGCACGGACTTCTTGGAGGCGGCAAGTTTTCCTTCGAGCCAGCGTTTGCCGGGCACGTCGAGGTAGTTGTCCGGTTCATCCAGGAGCAGGAGCTCGTCGGGGCCGGCGAAAAGCGCTTCCAGGACCAGCCGCTTCTGCTCGCCGCCGGAAAGGGTGGCGGCCTTGCGGTACTGCGCCCGGTCGAAGGGCAGCCCGAGCGCCGCCATGGTCACCTCGTCCCAGACGGTCTCCTGCTCGTACCCGCCGACGTCGCCCCATTCGGTGATGGCGGTGGCGTAGCGCATCTGGGTGGGCTCGTCGTCGTGCTCCATCATGGCCAGCTCGGCGGCGTCCACTTCGCGGGCAGCGGCAGCAAGTGCCGGCGGCGCGGCCGAGACGAGCAGGTCGCGGACCGTGCTGTCATCCCGGACCTGCCCGACGAACTGGCGCATGATGCCCATGTTCCCGGACCGGGAAACCGTGCCCTCGTCCGGCATCAGGTCACCGGCGATGATTCGGAGCAGGGTGGTTTTTCCGGTGCCGTTGGGGCCGATCAGAGCGGTCTTGTGCCCGTCGCCGACCTTGAAGCTGACGCCGTTGAGCAGCTGCCGTCCGTCGGAGAGGAAATAGTCAATGTTGGATACGTCGAGGTGCGCCACGTACCCATCTTCCCATCCTTCCGTCCCTCCCTCCGGTGGCCCGGTGCCGCCGTCGGGGCATACGATGAAAACCCCGAGAATCAGCGAAAGCAGGACTGAAATGATCTTCATAACCGTCAAGTTCCTCGTCAAGCCCGAGTGGACCGAGCGCTGGCCGGAACTGACCGCCGGCTTCACCGAAGCCACCCGGGCCGAGCCGGGGAACCTCTGGTTCGACTGGTCCCGGAGCCTGGAAAACCCCAACGAGTTTGTCCTCGTGGAGGCGTTCAAGGACGACGCCGCGGCCGCCCACGTCCAGAGCGACCACTTCCAGCAGGCCATGAAGGACATGGTCCCGGCGCTGGTGGAAACCCCGAAGATCATCAACACCGTCATTGAGGGCGAAGAATGGTCCCGGATGGGTGAGCTGACGGTCGAATAGGGCCGCTTTTCGTCCGGAGCCGGAGTGCTGTCAGTCAGCGAAGGTGAGGGAGAGTTCCTCGCCGTTGATCTCCACTTCGGCGTACATCCAGTAAAGCTGGTAGCTCTCCCGCTCCGGTTGCCACGAACCGCCCCGATTCACTTCGGCGTCCAGGATGAATTCCCCGTCCACGGCCCGCACCGAGAACGGTCCCGTGGGATCGCTTTCGATGGGGTCGAGGGTGGGCGGAGTCTTCATGCTCCAGGAGATGTTCCGGTAACTATCCGGATCCTCGGCCGTCCACTGGTTCGGGCAGCCCTTCGGCATCAGTTCAGTCGCCTTCATGCACTTTTCGAGGTGCGCCGTTAGCCCGGCCTCGATTTCCCCGCGGCCGGCTTCCGTGACCTGCGGCTTCAGGTCGACGGTTCCCGCCCGTACAGCCGCAGCGCCGTCCGGGTTCAGGCGCGCGCTCACCACCCGGTCCGGATAGCCGGAATAAGGGCTGCCGGTAGCGGCACCCAGGATGTAGTCGCCGGGCAGGAAATTAAACAACGTGCTTCTGCGGAGCGCCTCCATGTCCTGGCCGGGGATGTCCACCCCGTTGACAGCGACGGCAGTGGCGTCTCCCCGCAGGATGTAGTGCACCTGGGTGCTCCCCAGGCCGATATTCAGCTTCCATTTCCGAAAGAACAACGCTTCACTGCCGGCGGTGCGCAGATCCAGTGTTACGGCATGGCTGTCGCCGCCCTGTTCGATGTCCACGCTCACGACAGCCTGGCCGTCGGTGACCACCACATCGGTCACTTCAAAGCCGGTGATTGTGTTTTCCGCCTCGGCGTACACCTCGTTGGTCATCAGGGAGTAGTCCTCCCAGTCAAGGTCGGGACCCATGCCGATGGCCCGTTCCACGTCACCGTCGACAATTGCCTGGAGATACTCTTCGGCCAGCACCTGCGGGCCGTACACGGTCTCGTTGAAGTGCCTGAAGGCGAAGTAGCCTCCCGCAACCAATGCCGCCAGCACGGCGACGGTAACGCCGGCGGCGATCAACAGGGTGTTGCGCTGCGACGGGTCGGCTTTGGGCGGTTCCTGTCCTTGCATGCCGTTCTGTCCGGGCGGCGGCGGCCACTGCTGTTTTGGCCACTGCTGCCGGTTTTCGCTGCCAGCTCCCGGCGGCGGCGAGGCTGGGTACACCCCTGCCCCCGCCCCCGGCCCGTAGTAATCAACATTCTGGTCCGCCATGACTTGTTCCCCCGGTTCAAGTACCCGGCTGCGCGGCCGGCACTCGATAACTTATCGGGTTTTATGACGGAGGTAACAATTACGGCCCCGCCGGATCCGGCGGGGCCGCCTGCTGCTAGTCGGCGAAAGTCATGGTGATCGTTTCGCCCTGGATGTCCACCATGGCGGGCAGCGAGTAGAGCTCAACAGTTCCCTTCATGGCCCGCCACTCGTCACCCTCTTTCATTTCCGCATCCAGGGTGAACTGCCCGTTTACTAGCTCCACCGAGAACGGGAATGACGGGTCCCCCTCAATCGACTCGTAAGCGGGTTCCTTGGCCATGCTCCATTTGATGTTGCGGAAGTTGTTGGGATCCTCGCCGTCCGCTTGGTTGGGGCAGCCCTTGGGCTGCAGTTCCGTCAGCTTCAGGCAGCTTTCCAGGTGCGCCTTTGTCTGGGCCTTAATCTCCTCGCGCGCCGCGTCCGTGATCTCCGGGATGAATGCGACCCCCATCAATGATTCCTGGCCGTCCAGGCGGACGGACATTTTCTCGTCCCCGCCGTAGCTGACGAACTTCGTTCCGGTAGGTGCATTGAAGGTGTACTCGCCCGGCAGCACGGCCAGCTTCCTGCCGTCCTCGGGCATTTCCACGCTGACGCCGTTTACGGCAGGTTCGGAGGCATCCTCATCCAGCGTGTAGCGGAGCGACCAGGAGCCCAGCGGGGCGTCCAGCTTCCACTTCTTGAAAAACACTGCCTCCGTGCCGTTCTCTGACAGGTCCAGCTTCATGGCCTGGGTGTCGTCCCCCTGTTTGACGTCCACGGTCACGTCAGCGGTGCCGTCGTTGACCACCACATCGGTCACTTCGAATCCGCTGATCCTGTCGGTGGCCTTCGAGTAAATTTCGTTCGTCATCAACGAGTAGTCCAGCTCATCCCCGGTGGCAGGAGCCATTTCCATGGCGCGTTCAACGTCCGCGTCGACGAGTGCCTGGAGGTACTCCTCTGCCTGCACCCGGGGGCTGTAAGTCGTCTCGCTGAGGTGTTTGTAGCCGAAGAACCCTCCGACGCCCAGAATCACCAGCAATCCAGCCGCAACGCTGCCGGCAATGATCAGGCCTTTACGCCGCTTCGGGTTCGGCTGCTTCGATGCCTGTCCCGGCAGTCCGGGTCCCCCGGGTGGCGGAGGAGCCGCCTGGGGCCATTGCCCCTGCGGTCCCGGTGCCTGTGGAGCAGGGGGATTGGACTGGTACGGCTGCTGTGGTTGTTGCAGCTCGGTGCCCGGACCGGGCGGCGGCGGAGCCCCCTGGTTCCCCTGTGCGCCAACAACCGGACCGTGGCTATCCATTTGTCTGTCCCCCATGACTTGTCCCCCAGTTCAAGTACCCCGGCTACGGTGCCGGTAACCGATAACATACAAGGCTTTATGGCATGGGTCACAATCACGGCAGGGCGGGAAACGGGGTGCCGAGGAACCCCGGATAACCGGGAGGCGGAGGTCCCTAGCGGGCTCCCTGCGCAGGTTCCAGTGAGGGCATCGGCAGCCCGAACACGTCCTTCAGTGCCAGCTTCGCAGCATGCAGGCCGCCCATCCCGTGAACGCCCGGCCCCGGCGGGGTGGAGGCCGAACTGAGGTAGACACCGGGAAGCGCCGTACGCCACGGCTTCGGGGACAGGACCGGCCGAATCAGCATCTGGGCCAGCGTCACTGCCCCGCCGCCGAAGTCCCCGCCCACATAGTTGGCGTTGTACCGGGCCAGGTCCGCCGCCGTCGTCACCCGCGAATCGACAACCACATCCCGGAAGCCCGGCGCGAAACGCTCGATCTGCGCCGTGACCGCTTCCGTCATGTCCACCGTGGATCCGGCGGGCACATGGCAGTAGGACCAGAGCACGGAACGGCCCGCGGGGGCCCGGGTGGGATCGAAGCCGCTGGGCTGGGACAACAGGACGTAGGGGCGGGCCGGGTGCCGGCCGGCCGCGACGTCGGCCTCCGCTGCGGCCAGTTCCGCCCGGGTGCCGCCCAGATGGGCGGTGCCGGTACGGGCCATTTCCGGATTCGCCCAAGGGACCGGACCGGAGAGGATGAAGTCCACCTTGCAGGCGGCATTGCCGTAGCGGAAGCGTTCCAGCGCCCGCGCATAGCGCGGCGGCAGGCGGTCCCCGCCCAGCTCCAGCAGCACCGAAGGAGAGACATCGAGGATGACGGCCCGGGAGCCGGCCACCTCGTCCAGGGAGGTGACGCGGTGGCCGGTGGAGATCCTGCCGCCGTGCGCCCGCAGATCGTCGGCCATCGCCTCGGCGATGGCCTGGGAACCGCCTACCGGGATGGGCCAGCCGACTGAATGGGCGAGCGTCCCGAGCATCAAGCCGCCTCCGGCGGAGGGCAGGGAGGGCATTTTCCCCACCGGATGCGCCGCTACGCCGGAGAGCAGCGCCGGTGCAGCGTCCTCCACGAACCGCCGGTTCCACAGGGGCGTGCCCTGGTCCAGGGCGGCCAGGCCGAAGCACGCCAGCGCAATCGGATCCCGGGGGACGCTCAGGAGGGAACCCATCAGCAATTCAGTGACTGCTTCGCTGCGCCGGACCAGCGGCTCCATCAGCCGTCGGTAGGCGGCACCGTCCCTTCCGAGTCCCTCCACCGTCCGATCCAGGTCCCGATACGCCAGTGCGGCGCGTCCGCCGTCGAGCGGTGAGGCGTAGGAAATCTCCGGCACCACCAGGTCAATCCGCCGGTCCAGTCCGAAGCTGCGGAAGAACGGAGAGGCCAGGGCCATGGGGTGCACTGCGGAGCAGATGTCGTGCAGGTGGCCGGGTGCCATCAGTTCCTTGGTGCGGCTGCCGCCGCCCACCGTGGACTGGGTTTCGAACACCTCGACCTTGAGGCCGGCGCGGGCCATGATGACCGCAGCCGCGAGTCCGTTGGGACCGGCCCCGACTACACTGACATCGCTCATTAGG
Organism: Arthrobacter sp. zg-Y1116; assembly: GCF_024385485.1. Classification (NCBI taxonomy): domain Bacteria; kingdom Bacillati; phylum Actinomycetota; class Actinomycetes; order Micrococcales; family Micrococcaceae; genus Arthrobacter; species Arthrobacter sp. zg-Y1116. Next base: position 1,158,532 of record NZ_JANFLR010000001.1, read on the forward strand.
CCGCCTTTTCGCCCTTCCGTCCGGGGATCCGGCCGGCCAAACCCTTGGCGGAGGCCGGCAGGCTGCGCAGCTTCGCGGGCGCCTCGCGCCGCAGCTTCAGGGCGTTTGCCACCAGAGCGTACCGCAGCGGGTGGAGGGGAACGTCATAGGTAGTGGGGATGGTGACCACGGTCTTGGAGAAGTTCCGCTTGAACGTGGTGACGTTAATCAGGCTCGGGTAGTTGTCGCTGACGATCCCGGTCAGCCCGCACGCCGTGTTGCCCGCTTCCTTGAGGACCTTGAAGGCCTCCCAGAGCAGCAGGTAGGGCGCGTTGGTCTTGCGGGCGCTGTGCGAGCTCGCCGCGAAGTAGTAGACGGAGTAGCCGCGGTACTCGGTGGTGATCAGCCAGGACACGGCCTGTCCGTCCATGTAGGCCACCATGAGGCGCAGATGGTCACCGAGTTCGGTAAGCAGGGTTTCGTAAAAGGAGGACTCGAAACTCGAGAAGCCGTCCCGCGAAGCCGTTTCCTGCATGATGGGGAAGAGTTCGGTGCGGAACACCTCCGCCCAGCGTGCGCGCTCGATGGTCTGGACCTTGACGCCCAGCTTCTCCGCCTTGCGGATCAGGTTCCGCGCGTTGGAACGGAAAGACGCGAAGATTTCGTCCGTATCCGGAGTCAGGTCGACGACGATTTCCCGTTCGTACCAGCCGTGTTCCAGCGGACCGGTGACGGGTGGCTGCGGATGCGCGATCTGCATCCGGATGTACAGCGGGTCCACGGCGGGATCGGCCCGGAACTGTTCCTGCACGGTGGAAACGAGCCGGGCCTCGGCGTTGTGCGTGCGCGTGGTGAACCAGGTGGGGCCGTTAACGACCACCAGCGACGGCCGCAGCCGCCGTTCGGAGCGGAGGTAACTGGCGGTGGCAACCAGGGTGCCGCCGTCGTAATAGGCCCAGATGCCGTAGGGGCTGCGGCCAAGCTTCCGCTCAAAATCCGCCCAATAGGGGGTCTGCTCCAGCGGGATCACCACATCGGGGTGCGCGGCGGCGAGCGCCTCGAACTCCTCGTGGCTGAGCTGCTCGGAACGGTATGGAACGGGGGTCACTGTGCTTCTTTCGCCGGGGCCGCATGCGTTTCCAAGGATACCGGCCTTCGCCGCCGCAGGGCCCAGCGGTCGGGGGCGCCGTTGAACGGTCCGCCCTGCGGATCGTCGACGCCGTGCCGGCGCACGGGGTCGCCGTCGGGCTCCAGGATGTCGGACACCACCCGGAACATCAGATAGAGCGTGGCCAGCACGTGGCCCAGCACCGCCAGCACATAGTAGGGCGAATCGAGGTTGTTCTCGGCCGCTCCGCCGGAGGTCTCTTTCGCGAGGTACATCCAGATAGCCCACCAGTGCATCACTTCGAAGAACTGCCAGATCAGGAAGTCGAGCCACCTCGGCCGGGCCAGGGCGACCAGGGGAATGAGCCAGAGGACAAACTGCGGCGAGTACACCTTGTTGGTGAGGACGAATGCCGCCACAATCAGGAAAACCAGCTGCGCCAGCCGCGGCCGCCGCCCGCAGCGCAGCGCCAGCACGGCGATTCCAAGGCACGCCAGCGCAAACAGCAGGTAAGCCCACAGATTGATGAATTCGGGTCCGACGCCGGTTCCGCCGGCCCGCTCCACGGTCAGGTTCCAGGCGAACCAGATCGACGAGTAGCCCGCCGGGCGCTCCGCGGTGAACGTGAGGAAGAAGCGCCAGGACTCGTAATCGCGGAGCAGGAACGGCAGGTTGACGGCCAGCCAGGTTGCTGCCGCAGCCGTGAAGGTCAGCACCGCCGGCCGCAGGCGGAGCGTCCGCAGCGCGAGCACCAGCACGGCGCCGAGAATCAGCACGGGATAGAGCTTCAATGCGGCACCCAGCCCGATCAGCACTCCTGCTGCCACCGGACGGTTCCGGGCAAAAGCCAGCATGCCGGCCGTGGCCAGCATCACTGCGAAAATGTCCCAGTTGATGAACACCGACAGGATCGCCGCCGGGGCGACGGCCACCATGGCTGCGTCCCACGGCCGGCGCCCGGCCAGGCGCATGGTTGCTATGACCGTGGCAATCCAGGCCCCCGTGGCCAGAAGCGCGTTGACGTCGAAATACTGCAGCGACCTCAGGGCCGTGCCGCCCTCGCCGGGAACCACCAGTGCGGTGGCACCGGCCAGGAGTCCCAGGAGGACCGGATACTCAAAAAGGGTGCCCTCCGTCAGGAACGGGAAAACGCCGTCGCCTATCCCCCGGGTACGGAAGAGCTCCGGCCAGTCCGAATAGCAGGCGGAGTAAAACTGGTCCGGAGTGCCCCAACCGCCCGCACGGCAGGGAGTCTTAACCAGGACGGCCAGCAGCGCGGAGACGATCGTGAACAGGACCAGCACCCGTTCCACGGTGAAGAATCCGGGCGAGACCATGCCCGGGGCGGCGTGGCGGCCCATGGGGCCGCCGATGCCTTCCGCGAACTTCCTGAGGAACGGATCGTTGCGGGAGGGCGCCGCAATGCGCTGCGGGCCGCGCCGGGAGTTGGGCTGCATGGGTCCAGTATCCACTAGCGAACCATCGCTTCGGTCCCGGCGGGGAACCGGGGAAACGGACGGGGTAACGAGGGAAAATGCCCCTTGATGACCCGGCGGTCCGGACCCAAACCGAAGATGTGATGCCAAGCACGTAGACTGTGGAGGTTGTCTGCGCCGGGGGCGCAGCGTTCAACATTTTTCTTCAAAGGAGAACCGTGTCCGAGAACCCCATCCGGGTGGCAATTGTCGGTGTTGGAAACTGCGCAGCTTCGCTGGTGCAGGGTGTCCAGTACTACCGAAGCGCCGATCCCAACGAAACCGTCCCTGGCCTGATGCACGTGAAGTTCGGCGAATACCACGTCAATGACGTGCAGTTCGTTGCCGCGTTCGACGTCGACAGCAAGAAAGTCGGCCTTGACCTGGCTGATGCGATCGGCGCAAGCGAGAACAACACCATCAAGATCGCCGACGTCCCGCAGACCGGCATCACCGTGCAGCGCGGGCACACCCTCGACGGGCTGGGCAAGTACTACCGGGAAACCATCACCGAATCCGATGCGTCGCCGGTGGACATTGTTGCCGCCCTTCGGGACAACGCGGTGGACGTTATGGTCTGCTACCTGCCGGTCGGTTCCGAGCAGGCTGCGAAGTTCTACGCCCAGTGCGCCATCGACGCCGGTGTCGCCTTCGTCAACGCGCTGCCCGTCTTCATTGCCGGCACCAAGGAGTGGGCGGATAAGTTCACCGCCGCCGGCGTGCCGATTGTCGGCGACGACATCAAGAGCCAGATCGGCGCCACCATCACGCACCGCGTCATGGCCAAGCTGTTCGAGGACCGCGGCGTTATCCTGGACCGCACGTACCAGCTGAATGTCGGCGGCAACATGGACTTCAAGAACATGCTCGAACGCGAGCGCCTGGAATCCAAGAAGATTTCCAAGACGCAGGCCGTCACCTCCAATACCTCGGCCCACCTGAAGGCCGACGACGTCCACATCGGCCCGTCGGACTACGTCGCGTGGCTCGATGACCGCAAATGGGCCTTCGTCCGCCTCGAGGGACGCAACTTCGGCGACGCTCCGGTGTCCCTGGAGTACAAGCTGGAGGTCTGGGACTCCCCCAACTCCGCCGGCGTCATCATCGATGCCGTGCGTGCCGCCAAGATCGCCCTGGACCGCGGCGTCGGCGGGCCCATCCTCTCGGCCTCGAGCTACTTCATGAAGTCGCCGCCGGAGCAGTACAACGATGACCTCGCCAAGGAAAAGGTAGAGCAGTTCATCCGCGGCGAGGTCGAGCGCTAGGACCCCGGCAGCACAAGGCCCCCGTCCCCGGAACGCTCCGGGACCGGGGGCCTTGCCGTGCCCGGTCCTCCCCCGGGCCCCGAACCTGAATCCTAGATAAGTCCGCTCGGCGTCCCGTCCGCGGCGACACCCATGCGCAGCGCCGCAGGTTCCCTGGGCAATCCCGGCATGGTCATGACCGCCCCGGTCAGGGCCACCACGAAGCCGGCCCCGGTCTTGATGGACAGATCCCGCACGTGCAGGGTGAAGCCCGACGGCGCGCCCAGGGCCGCGGGGTCGTCGGAGAAGGAGTACGGCGTTTTGGCCATGCAGACCGGCAGGTGCTCCAGTCCCCGCGCCGCAATCTCCTCCAGCCGGCGCAGCGCGGCCGGGGCAAATTCGACGTCGGCGGCACCGTAAATCTCCCGGGCCACGGCCCGGATCTTCTGCTCCACCGGCAGCTCGTCCCGATAGAGGAACCGGAAGTCCGCCGGTCGCTCCAGGGCCCGGAGCACCGCCGCAGCAAGGTCATCGCCGCCCGTTCCGCCGCCGCCGTGCGCCCACACCTCGGCCACCGCGGCGCTGACGCCCTGCTCGGCGCACCAGTCCATCAGCCAGCGCAGTTCGGCGTCCGTATCGGTGCTGAAGCGGTTGACCGCCACCACGGGGTTGATCCCGAACCGGCGGACGTTCTCCAGGTGCCGGTGCAGGTTGACGACGCCGGCCCGCAGTGCAGGAAGGTTCTCCGCCGCCAGGCCGGTCTTGGGCACGCCCCCGTGCATCTTCAGGGCACGGACGGTGGCCACCACCACTATGGCGTCCGGGGCGACATCCGCCACCCGGGACTTGATGTCCAGGTACTTCTCCGCCCCGAGGTCCGCCCCGAAGCCGGCTTCCGTCACAACGAGGTCGGCCAGGCGGAGGGCCGCGGACGTGGCAATGACCGAATTGCAGCCGTGCGCGATGTTGGCGAACGGCCCGCCGTGGACGAGGGCCGGGGTACCGGCCAGGGTCTGCACCAGGTTCGGTTTCAGTGCGTCGCGCAGCAGCAGCGTCATGGCGCCCTGCGCGCCGAGATCGGCAACGGTGACGGGCCGCCGGTCGTAGGTGTAGCCGACGGTGATCCGGGACAGGCGTTCCGTGAGGTCCGCCAGGTTCCGGGCGAGGCAGAAAACAGCCATCACCTCCGAGGCCACGGTGATGTCGAAGCCGTCCTGCCGCGGCACGCCCTGGGCCGGTCCGCCGAGGCCGATGACGACGTCGCGCAGGGCGCGGTCATTCATGTCCAGGACGCGTTTGATGGTGATGCGCCGCGGATCCAGGCCCAGCTGGTTGCCTTGGAAGATGTGGTTGTCCAGCAGTGCGGCCAGTGCATTGTTCGCCGAGGTAATGGCGTGGAAATCGCCGGTGAAATGCAGGTTGATGTCCTCCATGGGCACCACCTGCGAGTAGCCGCCGCCGGTGGCGCCTCCCTTCATACCGAGAACCGGACCCATGGACGGCTCACGCAGGGCAATCATCACGTTTTCCCCGGCCCGGTGCAGGGCGTCCGCCAGACCCACCGTCACAGTTGATTTGCCTTCGCCGGCAGGCGTGGGGCTCATGGCCGTCACCAGGACCACCCGGCCGCGGACCGAATCCTCCCGCAGGAGCGCCGGGTCGATTTTCGCCTTGTACCGTCCGTAGGATTCCAGGGCGGCGTCGGGAATCGACGCGGCGCGGGCAATCTCCGTGATCGGCAGCAGGCGGGCCGCCCGGGAAATTTCGAGGTCCGAGGGCATATCGGCACTGATACGCATGTTCTGCGTTCCTTCCGCTGTGCCGTCAACGGATTCGCTGGACGGCTGCTGGTCGCTGGATGGAAGCCAAGCTACCAGCAGTGCCGGCCCGCGGGGGCTGCTTCGGCCTACTTGCGCACGGAACGGCTGGCGAACTGGTCCGCTGCCTCGCGGTAGCTTTCCGCCGTCAGCATGGCTGTCCGGCGCCAGCCGAACGCCTGGGCATGGGCGGCCGCGCCTTCTCCGAGCGCACGACGGCGGTCGGTGCCGTCGTAGAGTGCCTCCAGTTCGGCGGCCCACCGGCCCGGGGCGTGGCCGTCAACGAGAACGCCGCTGCTGCCGTTGCGCACGGCCTTGGGCAGCCCGCCCACGTTGGCGGCGAGGACTGGGGTGCCGCAGGCCTGGGCCTCGAGGGCAACCAGGCCGAATGATTCGCTGAAGGAAGGCACGGCCACAACGTCGGCGGACCGGAACCAGGCAGCGAGCTGGTGCGGCTCGACCGGCGGGCGCAGGGACACCGTGTCCTGCAGTCCCAGCCGGCGGACCAGCGGTGCCAGGTCAAGCACGGAGGAGCCGCTGCCGGCGCCGAGGATGCTTACGCGCAGGGGAATGTCCGGCCGGCGGCGGCGCAGCTCGGCGGCGGCCTCCACCAGGATCTGAGGGCCCTTCATGCGCTGGATCCGGCCGGCAAAGACCACATGGAAGACCCCGGGGAGGAAGCCCATTCCGGCCTGCACTCCGGGCCTGCCGCGTGGTGAAAACACATTCAGGTCCACGCCCGGCGCCACCACGTCCACAGACTCCGGATCGGCTCCGTAGAGCGTTTCCAGTTCGGCTGCCTCGGTGCTGGTATTGGCTATCAACCGGGTGGCGCCGCGGACTATCTGCTCCTCGCCGTCGATCCGGATCTGCGGCTCGAGCGCCTCGCCGGGCTGCCCCTGCAGGTTCTTGACCCGAGCCATGGTGTGCATGGTGTGGACCAACGGAAGGTCCCACTGCTGCGCCACGGATAGTCCTGCGGCGCCTGAAACCCAGTAGTGGGAGTGGACAACGTCGAAACCGCCGTCCAGCAGGAACGGTTGGGATTCTGCCACCGCGCCGGCCAGATCCAGGTACGGCAACTGTTCCTTGGCCACCTTGCGGACGGGACCGGCAACCACGTGGCGAACCTTCACCCCGGGGGCCAGGGCAACGTCGGCGGTCTGCAGCGGGTCGGTCGCCCGGGTGAAGATCTCCACCTCAGTACCTGCGCGTGCCAGTTCGAGGGCGACGGACCGGACGTAGACGTTCATGCCGCCGGCATCACCGGACCCGGGCTGTTCAAGCGGGGAGGTATGAAGGGAGAGCATGGCCACACGCTTGACCTGGGGCACTTCGCTCCCTTCCTGACCGTTATCTTTCTCTATCGACTTTATAACGCCACGGGCTCGAGCTTTGTTTCCTGTCAGCCAGAACACGTCCGTCCCCTCACCTCCGGACGCCGGGCACGGCACTGCCCGGCACCCCAAGGGAGGCGCCGGGCAGTGCCGGTTGAACGGGTCCGGGCGGGTACTTCGATTACTTGACGGAATTGAAGTAGTGCATCAGCAGGTGACCCTGTTCGCCTTTCAGGGCCGCGTCCATCCGGGCATGGTGGACGGCATTGGAACGGAGAAAGGAGCTCCGCAGGCGCTTGAGCATTGTGTACACCCCCTTGGCTGCGCGTCGCAGGACAGGAGCGGCCTGTTCCGGAGGCCGGGCACGGGGCAGCAGCGGCTCGTCGCTGCCGGCGGCGTCATTGGGCAGCCGGTCCTGGAGTCCGGGCCGTGGGCCGGGTTGGTTGGTTTTGGGCAGAGTGGTATTGGGCAGGGGCAATTCTGGCATTGGAAGCTCCGACGGGAAGGCGCGAAAAAGGGCGCAAAAGAATAAGCGGATAAAAGGAGGTCGAAATGACGCAGGAAACCGATAAAGGACGTTAAAGCGACGTCAAGGCGATTTGCGGGAAATACCCGACCATGACGCGGCAATGTCTTTCAAAGGGGAATTCCGGCTGCGGTTCCGCACACACCCGATACACGCGTTCCGCCAACTTCCCCTGGAAACGAGGGGTGCTGAAAGAGCGGGTGTGGAGTCGGACGGGAGTGCGCGGTGCTTGCCCCGGTGGCGTGGACGGCTTGCCGGGCCGGCAGCGTTTACGCTGAAACGGCCGACCAGCTGGCAGTCACGGTAAACCGGGAAGCGGCATAGGGCCGACCGGGGAGGACCGAAGGCGGTACCTGCGGGTTCCGGAAGGACGGCCGGAGATTGCCGCCGGTGTTGCCACCGGTAACTACGATGTGAATTCCATTAGTGTTCATCAATCTCCACCTCCTGTTCGCGGTACCCGGGGTACTGGAGCCTGGCGTGGCTGCAGAAGCAGCTACATAAGCAGGGAATCCAGTTCGGTCTATTGCGGACAATTAATGTGCCCGCAAAAGAAAGGTACAACAGAGTTCGCGGCCCTGCCAAGCACTTTCACAAAATTCCCTAAAAAACTTTTATTCCAGGGTCGTGCGGGCAGGGCCGTATCGCGGTACTAGAGGTTCCAGCCGACAACGGCGGGCGTGTGTTTGTCCCAACCGAGGGTGCAGACCGCTGCGGTGCTGAGCGCAAAGTGCCGGCCCATCTCCGGGGCAAGGCCGAGCCAGCGGGCCGCCAGGATACGGAGGAAATGGCCGTGCGCCACGAGCAGGACCTTCTCCACCGGCGTCGCCTCGGGGTCGCGGTCCATTTCGGTGCCGCAGCCGGCCTGCACGGAGGAGATGATGAGGTCGGCCCGTGCGGCAACTTGTGCCAGGGTCTCCCCGTTGGGCACGCCGTCCTTCCAGATCAGGTACCCGGGATTCTCGGCGCGGACCTGCCGGCTGTTGCGGCCCTCGTTGTCGCCGTAGTCCCACTCGTGGGCGTGCGGAACCACCTCGGCGTCGGGGTAACCCACCAGTTCGGCGGTGCGGCGGGCACGGATCAGCGGAGAGGTCAGTACCCGGTCAAAGGTCACCGGACCGATCTTGGCCCGCGCGGCCTCAGCCTGGGCTTCCCCCTCGGCCGTAAGGGGGATATCCGTCAGGCCGGTGTAGTTGCCTTCCCGGGACCATTCGGTTTCCCCGTGGCGCAGCAGCCAGAGGCGGGGCAGCCGGGTTCCGGACGGAGTCAGGTCCGGAACTGCCGGTCCGAAGTTTTCCCCGTTGCTCATTTTTCGCTGTCCTTCACATTCGTACCTGATACTTCCGGTTCCCGCTGGGGTTCCTTTTCCGTTGTATCAGGTGCTGTGCCAGCGGCAGCAATCGGGTTCTCGGACTGTTCCGCCCACCAGGCGCGGAGCAGCTGCGCTGTTTCGGCCTCGCTCCGCGGACCGTTTTCCATCCGTTCCTCCAGCAGGAACCGGTACGCGCGGCCCACCACCGGCCCGGGACGGATCTGCAGCAGGGCCATGATCTGTTCGCCGTCCAGGTCCGGACGGATCGCGGCCAGCTCTTCCTGCTCGGCCAGGACAGCAATGCGCTGCTCCAAATCGTCGTAGGCGAAAGCCAGCCGTTCGGCCTTGCGGCGGTTGCGGGTGGTGACATCGGAGCGCGTGAGCCGGTGCAGCCGCTGCAGCAGCGGACCGGCGTCGTTCACGTAGCGGCGCACTGCCGAGTCGGTCCAGCCTGCATCGCCGTAGCCGTAGAAGCGCATGTGCAGTTCCACCAGCCGGGCCACGGCCTTGATGGTGTCATTGTCGAACCGCAGGGCCTTCATCCGCTTCGCGGTCAGCTTGGCGCCGACGGCGTCGTGGTGCAGGAAGCTCACAGACCCGGTTGACTCAAAACGGCGGGTGGAGGGTTTTCCGACGTCGTGCATCAGGGCCGCGAAGCGCAGCACGAAATCCGGTGCCGGCACCGGACCGTCGCTGTCGGTTTCCAGTTCGCACGCCTGGCGGAGGACCGTCAGCGAGTGCTGGTACACGTCCTTGTGCCGGTGGTGCTCGTCAATCTCGAGCCGCAGTGCCGAGACCTCGGGCAGCACGTGGTCGGCCAGGCCGCTCTCCACGAGCAGGTTCACGCCGGTCCACGGCGCCTTGCCGCAGATCAGCTTGGTCAATTCGTCCCGGACCCGTTCGGCGGAGATGATTTCGATCCGCCCGGCCATGTCCCGCATCGCTTCAAAAACGTCCGGCGCCACCTCCACGCCCAGCTGGGACGCGAACCGTGCGGCCCGCATCATGCGCAGCGGATCGTCGGAGAACGACGTCGACGGCGCACCGGGGGTACGCACCATACCGGCATGCAGGTCGCGGGCTCCGCCAAAGGGATCCACCAGTTCCATCGACGGCAGCCGCAGCGCCATTGCGTTCATGGTGAAGTCGCGGCGGTACAGATCGTCTTCAAGCTTGTCGCCGAAAGCCACGGCGGGCTTGCGGGAGTCGGGATCATAGGCATCGGCACGGTAGGTGGTGACCTCCACCTGGAAGCCGTCCTTGCGCATTCCGATGGTGCCGAACTCCCGGCCGATCTCCCAGTAAGTGTCGGCCCAGCCCTTGATCACCCGGATGATGTCGTCCGGGCGCGCGTTGGTGGTGAAATCCAGGTCCGGGGAAACCCTGCCCAGGAACAGGTCGCGGACGGGACCGCCTACGAGCGAAAGCTCGTACCCGGCATCCTCGAAACGCGCCCCGAGTTCCGGGATCACCTCGGGTAGCGGGGACTTCAAGGCCGAACTATCAAAAAGGTGCACCATAGTGCTTTAAGCCTGCCAGATAAAACGGTGAAGGCCGACAAGGGGTGGGAGCCGGAGCGCGGACACGCCGAGGGTTCCCGCTTCCTCTCCGGCAGCCCGCATAACAGTCATCATCCCCCGGCAAAGATCGTTACAGTGGGAGTATGGCCCATCCCGTACCGAGCGCGCCCAAGCGGACCCCGTTGACTGCGTCAATGGGTGGCGCCGGTGCGCATTCGGTACATGCCCCCCTCCCCACGGTGGAGGAGGTTTCTGCCGGCGGGATTGTGGTCGACACCTCAACGGAGCAGTTGCACGTGGCGATTATTGCCCGCCTGAACCGCGGCGGCCGGCTGGAATGGTGCCTGCCGAAGGGCCACCCGGAAAACGACGAAGACAGCCAGGCTGCTGCCATCCGCGAAATTGCGGAGGAAACGGGCATCGACGGCCGCATCCTGACGGCGCTGGGCAGCATCGATTACTGGTTTACGGTCAGCGGGCACCGGGTGCATAAGACGGTCCACCACTTCCTCCTGGAAGCCTGCGGCGGGCACCTGACCATCGAGAACGATCCGGACCACGAAGCTGTGGACGTCGCCTGGGTTCCGCTGGCGGAGCTCGGCCGGAGGCTCTCCTTCCCCAACGAGCGCCGCATCGCGGACCTCGCCCGCGAGATCCTCCCCCGCTACCTGTGACTCCCCCGGTGCGCAGCGCCGTTTGAGGCAATCCGTACCGGAGGTGAGAACATAGGGTCACGATGGCCGAAAAGAACATAGCCCCCAGTACTACGCGTTCGAGTGTTGTGATGGCATCGGGAACCCTGGTTTCCCGTGTCCTTGGACTGGTCCGCACCGCCCTGTTGGCAATCGCCATCGGCAGCACCGGACTGGTCACCGATATCTTCAGCTCAGCGAACGTGCTGCCGAACTTTATCTACCTGATGGTGGCCGGCGGTGTCTTCAACGCAGTGCTGGTTCCGCAGATCATCAAGGCGAGCAAGCGGCCTGACCGGGGTGCCGAGTACGTTTCCCGGATCCTCACGCTCTGCCTCCTCGTGCTCGCCGGCATAGCCCTCGTGGCCACGCTCGCGGCACCCGTGATCCTGTCCACGGTCCTGTCGCTGGGCCCGGACCAGCTGACGCTGGCGACCACCTTCGCCTACTGGCTTTTCCCGCAGATCTTCTTCTACGGCGCCTACGCGGTGATCGGGCAGATCCTCAACGCCAACGGCAGGTTCGGTGCCTATATGTGGGCGCCCGTGGTCAACAACATCATCGCGATCGCCGGCCTGCTCGTCTTCATTACGTTCATCGGCAGGGAGGAGACGTCGTCGTTCTCGCCGGAGAACTGGACTTCGCAGGCCACCCTCATCCTGGCCGGCAGCACCACCCTCGGCATTGTGATGCAGGCAGTGGTCCTGCTGGTCCCGCTGCGCCGCCTGGGCCTGGGGCTGCGTCCCTCGTTCGGGCTTCGCGGGGTGGGCCTGAGGGAAACCGGGAAGGTGGCCAAGTGGACGATCATCACCATGCTCGTGGGCAACGGCGCTTACCTGGTCTACACGGCCGTGGCCACGATCGCCTCGGAAGCGCGGCCGGAATACCAAGCCATGGGCCGTGAGATTGCCGGGCAGATGAACCTGGAAACGGCGTCGATGCTGTACATCATTCCGCACTCGGTCATCACGTTGTCCCTCGCCACGGTGCTCTTCAACCAGATGTCCCACGCCTATGCGGAGAAAAACTACGACGGCGTCCGGGAGACCCTTTCACAGGGGCTCCGGGCCATCGGGGTGGCCACTGTCTTTTGCTCTGCGGTGCTGATTGTCCTGGCCGGACCGATCAGCATCTGGTTCAGCGGCGGATCGAATGTTTCCGCCGCGCTGCAGGCCCAGGTGCTGGTGCTGCTGGCCATCACCGCGCCCTTCCTCAGTGCCACCTTCCTGATGAACCGTGCCTTCTATGCCAACGAGGACGCGAAGACCCCGCTCGTTATGCAGCTGATCCTGTCGGCCTTCGGCATTGCGCTTGCCCTGGGGGCGGCCGCCCTGCCGGCGGACCAGATCATCTTCGCCCTGGCAATTGCCTATTCCCTGGGCAACGTCGCGGCCGTCGTCCTCAGCCATATTTTCCTCCGCCGCAGCCTCGGCGATTACGGCGGAGCCCGGGTCTTCGACGTCCACGTCCGGCTCGTGGTTGCCGCTTTGGCCGCCGGCGCCGTCGGTTCGGCCGCCTTGGCCCTGCTGGGCGGGTACTCGGCCGACGGCTTCGCCTGGCAGTCGGTGCCTTCCGCCACAGTGGTCCTGGTGGTCTGCGGCTCCCTGATGGCCGTGGCGTACTACTTCATGCTGCGGGTTCTGAAGGTCTCCGAGCTGGACGCGTTCCTGGCACCGCTCCTTGCCAAACTCCGGCGGACTCCCTAAAGTGCCGCTTCCGGCATTCTGCTTTCGGCACGGGTAGCATGGGAACAAAGCAGGCAGTTCAGGACTGCGGCAGCCGGCCGTGTTCCGTGTCCGTGAACGAACATCCGAGTACGCAATGTCAGATAAGCCTGACGCAGTCTTATTGCCGTTTTCATGGGAGGAACACGTGCCACAGTCCGTAGACGTCGGTTCAGTGCTGGGCGGACGTTACAAGGTGACAGCCCTTGTACTCGCTTCAGCTGAGCAGGACATGGTGCTCGATGGTGTGGACCAGGTCCTGAACCGTTCCGTCAGCATCCTCGTAGCCGCCCCCATGAATGCCAGCCAGGTCTCGGCAAGCGCCCGCGAAATCGCCACCGGTGAACGCCATGGCAATGTCCAGGTGCTGGATTTGGGCGTCAGCGACGGCCGCACGTACCTGATCACGAATACCGCCAGCGCGGCGGATCTCCTGGATCTCGTGATTGAGCGCGATGCCCCCTACGTCGAGCCTTTCTTCACCGACACCCTGGGCTCGGAAATCTTCGGCATGCCCCGTTCCCGCGAACCGGAAACCGTCGAAGAAGACCGCTACGTCGAACATGAGGAGCGCGAGCCGCGCAAGCCGCTGCTCTCCGGGTCGCACAAGCCCAAGCTCCCCCGGTTCGGACGCAACGCTGCTGCTGCCGGAGCCGGGGCTGCTGCCGGAACCGGAGCCGGGGCCGCTGCGGCGGAGCGCGATCTTCAGTTCGGCGAGGCCGCCGACGCTCCGGCAGAGGCCGCCACCGGCGGTGCCAACGTTCCCCCGGCTCCCACTACCCGGCCCAAGCAGTCCGCCGCAGAAGCCCGGCCGGCAAAGGTCACCAAGTGGGAAGATGACGAGCCCCAGTCGGCACCGGTTCCGGAACGGAACTCCCGCTCTGCGTCGACCTTCCCCAAGTCCGCCCTGGCGGCAGGCGGTTACGACGATGACGGCTACGGGTACGGCGATCCGGACGACGACTACGAAGAGGACAGCGCCGAGGAGAAGCCGAACCGCAAGTCCGGCCGCGTGCTTATCGGAGCGGTCCTGAGCCTCGTGCTTGTCCTCGCAGTGGTGCTGGCGGTTTCCCAGCTGGGCAAAATGGGCGATATCTTCGGATCCGACCCGGAAGCCGGTGCATCCACCGCCCCCACGCAGGAGGCTGCACAGGCCGCCCCGAGCGCGGACGCCGCCGCACCTGCACCGGCACCGGAGATTGCCGGCATCACACGTCTGGTTCCAGGCAATCCGCAGCTTGATTCGGCCAACGACGGCGCGCTGCCGCAGATCATCGACGGCAACCCGTCCTCGTACTGGTCCAGCTACGTCTACGCCAGTGACACGTTCGGCGGGCTCGCCCCCAGCTTGGCCTTGGTGGTGGACCTGGGTGCGGATTCGGCGGTCAACGAGGTCAACATCACCCAGCTGAACGGCACGGGCGGCAGCTTCTCCGTAATGCTCAACGACACTCCGGACCTGGAGGGTGCGACGTCGGTTGCCCAGAGCGGCTTTACCGGTCCCACCACCAGCATTCCGGTGCCGAAGACGGATGGCCAGGCTGCCACTGCCCGCTACGTGATCGTCAACTTCACGCAGCTGCCCCGGCTTAACGGGGTCCAGGCTGCTTACCCGTGGGGACTCAGGATCGCCGAAATCGGCGTGTCCTGACTACTACGCTCCGGACCGGCCGTCCGGCTGTGATGAGCATGTCCAGCGCCGGGCTGCCGGAATAAGCTGGACCCGGTATCCGTTGTGCCGGGTGATCCACTTATGAATCGGTCCTTTCGGATCGGTCCGTATTTTTAGTTCGACACCGTAGTTCAACAAGGAAGAGGAACACCCCCCAGTGAGCACCGCAAACTCCGTTGCCACAGACGGCGCCGCTGCTGCCGGCGACGTCCGCGAGGTCATCATCGTCGGTTCCGGCCCTTCCGGATACACGGCAGCCGTTTACGCGGCACGTGCCAATCTGAAGCCGCTCCTGATTGCGAGCTCCGTCACCGCCGGTGGGGAGCTCATGAACACCACCGATGTGGAGAACTTCCCCGGCTTCCCCGAAGGCGTCATGGGGCCGGACCTGATGGCCAACTTCGAAAAGCAGGCCGCCCGTTTCGGCACCGAAATCCTTTTCGAGGACGTCACCGAGGTGGACCTGACCGGCGACATCAAAACGGTGACGATCGGCACGGGCGAGACCTTCCGCGCCCGTGCAGTCATCATCTCCACCGGGTCCGCCTACCGTGAACTGGGACTGCCGGACGAGAAGCGCCTTTCCGGCCGCGGTGTCAGCTGGTGTGCTACCTGCGACGGCTTCTTCTTCAAGGGCCAGGACATCGCCGTCATCGGCGGCGGCGACTCCGCTTTGGAGGAAGCACTGTTCCTGACCAAGTTCGCTTCTTCGGTAACCGTGGTGCACCGCCGCGACAGCCTGCGGGCCTCCAAGATCATGCAGGAGCGGGCCCTTTCCCACGAGAAGATCCGCTTCGCCTGGGATTCGGAAGTAGCCGCCATCCGCGGCGAGGACAAGGTCACCGGCCTCGTGCTGCGCAGCACCAAGGACGGTTCCGAATCCGAGCTTCCCGTCACGGGTGTGTTCGTGGCCATCGGCAACGACCCCCGGGTGGACCTGGTCCGCGGCCAGCTTGAACTCACCGAGGAGGGCACCATCGCGGTCCTCGGACGCACCTCCAAGACGTCCCTTCCGGGCGTCTTCGCGGCGGGCGACGTCATCGATCCGACCTACCGGCAGGCCATCACCGCCTCCGGCTCCGGCTGTGTGGCCGCCGTCGACGTCGAGCACTACCTCGCCGATCTGGGCGATTCCGTCCCCACCGCGGCGGAGGTCCCCACCCCGCCGTCCGAGGCTGTTTCCGAACACGCAGCCCTCTAATTCCGTTCCTCGCTTAGGAGAGCAAAAATGAGCAGTGCAAAAGCAGTAACCGATGCTTCTTTCGGTACCGATGTCCTGACCGCGGACAAGCCCGTAATCGTGGACTTCTGGGCTGAATGGTGCGGCCCGTGCCGCATGCTGTCCCCCATCCTCGACGATATTGCCGCCCAGTACAGCGACAAGGTGGACGTTGTGAAGGTGAACGTGGATGAAAACCCCGCGATCGCCGCTCAGTACGGCATCACCTCCATCCCGGCGGTGTACGTGTTCCAGGGCGGTGAGGTTGCGGCGACTTCCATCGGCGCAAAGCCGAAGCAGGTCCTGGAGCAGGAATTCGCGGCCTTCCTGAAGTAAACAGCAATGAGTGTGCATGGTGAAAGCCTGCGGAGGCTGGATGCCAGCCGGCGTGTGGTGGCGCTTCGTGAAGCGCTGCTGCGCGCCGGCGTCACCCTGTCCTACCTGGCACCGGACGCGGTAAACGATCCGACTATTTTCGATGACCACGTTGACGCGGCGGTCCGCGCGTTCCAGCAGAGCCGAGGCCTGATTGTCGACGGCGTTGCCGGTCCGGACACCCAGCGGGCCTTGTCCGAAGCGCAGTTCCGCTTTGGCGACCGGACCCTGAACTATGTTGAGGGCGGGCAGCTGCGGGGCGACGACGTCGCCGAACTCCAGCGCCACCTGTCCCACTTGGGGTTCTACTACGGCCACATCGACGGCAGTTTCGGGGTGCGTACCCGCTACGCCGTGGCCGAGCTGCAGCAGAACCTCGGGCTGCCGGGTACCGGCGTGTGCGACGCCGACACCATGCGTTCCATGTCCCGCGTGAACCGCGCCATCTCGCCGAGCCAGGCGTTCGCCCTGCGCGACTACGAACGGCTGGACCGATCAACCGCGGCCCTGCGCGGACGTGTTATCTCCGTGAACATCGGCCGTGCGCGGCTGGTGTCTCCGCACGGCGTCGAGCGGCTCAGCGGGGATCCGCTGACCGAGCTGCTGGTCACCACTGACATCGCCGGGCGTGTAGAACGCATCCTGCGTGAATTCGGTGCCCGGCTGGTTCCGCAGCAAAGCGGTGCGGCCACCGAATCGGGGTCTCGGCGGAACGTGCCCAGCCTGAACCTGGATATCCATTGTGACTGGCTGGACCAGCAGGCCGCCTCGGGGATGGCTGCCTACTACTGGGGCCTACCCGGTACCGGTGAGGCACGCTCCCCCATCGGCCACAGGGCCGCCGTCCTGCTTTTGAAGGAACTGGGTGCCCGTACCGACTTGGACAATCTGGGCGTGCATGCCCGGACCTGGGACACGCTCAAGGTGCCCGGTGTACCCTCCGTGGGCCTCGATCTGGGCTACCTCAGCAATGCGCACGACGCCGAGCGCCTCGCCGATCCGGTTTTCCGCCAGACGGTTGCCGATTCAATCGTGATTGGCATCCAGCGCCTGTACCTCCTCGAGGAGGAGGACCAGCCCACGGGCACCCTGGCTTTGGACGACGTCCTCAAGTTCAACCCGACGGAAGAGCCGGCTACCAGGCGGGTTTCCGGCCTCTAGGCCGTTCTGCCGCTTTTCCCGGCGCTGATGAACCCCTGCGCATAGCGTTCCGCAGCTGTCGGGGAGCGGAGCAGGTGTTCATCAACCTGGAAATCTTCGCCCTCCAGCAGCGCGGCGGTTTCCGGGATGTCGTGGAGGTAGCCCGTGAGTTCCACGGTATGTCCGTAGGCCGTCGTTATTCGACGGGAACCCGTTCCTGCCTGAAAACCCAACAGGAGCCGGCCGCCGGGACGCAGGATCCGTCGAAACTCGGCGAAAACCGCCGGCAGCCCTGCAGGCGGGGTATGGATAATCGAATACCAGGCCAGAACCCCGTGAAATGACCCGTCGCCGTACGGCAACGAGGACATCGCCGTGACCTCGAACTGCCGATGCGGATGTGCCTTCCGGGCCTGCCGGACCATGCCTGCGGAAATGTCGCACCCTTCGATGGCCAGCGGCGCCAGGGTGTCGAGATAGGTAATCATTCGGCCGGCTCCGCACCCCGCATCCAGGACGGCCGCCCCGGACGGCAGTGAACCGGCGAACCTGCGCACCATGGCCAAGTCCAGCTCGTCCTCCGGGTCTCCCTCCCTGCCGGCAGTGGGGATCAGCTCCGCGTAGGCCTGGGAAACAAGGTTGTAGGCCCGGGCGACGGCGCCGGGGACACTGTGCAGGGCTCCCTCGTTCATCGCACCAACGTACCGTGCCGTATGCCATGCTTCTGGCATGACGGTCCGGGGAATGCCATGGCGACGGAAATAATGTGACGACGACGACAAGGGATGCTTCCCGACTCTCTGCCAACGAAGCAGCTGTCGAGGCAATGCTTTCCGCGGAGCCCGAGTTGATCGACGTTCTCCCGGCCCTGGAGGCAGTTCCGGGCATGGCCAAGGACATCATCCTCGTCTCGGGTCCGCTGATGCGGTGGCAGGATTACACGGGTTGCCAACGCTTGGCGGTTGTCGGCGCGGCTGTATTCGAAGGACTTGCAGCCTCTCCGGCAGAGGCTGACGGCTTGCTCCGCTCCGGCGCGATCCGGCTGGCCTCCTGCCACGAGTACGGTGCCGTAGGTTCGCTAACGGGCGTTTGTTCCGCCTCCATGCCCGTACTGGTTGTACAGGACCGTCTGTCCGGGCGCACCGCTACATGCAGGACGAATGAAGGCGCGGGGACGCGGGCCCTTACGTTCGGCTCCCAGGGACCAGCAGTCAACGCCAACCTGGCCCGCATCAGGGACCGAGTGGCGCCGGCCCTGGCACGTATCCTCCGGGCATCTCCGATACCGCTCCTGCCGATCATGGCCCGGGCGCTGGCCATGGGCGACGAACTGCACGGCAGGCAGACTGCTGCCGGGCTGCTGTTCCGGAACGCCGTCCTGGAACGCCTCGTCCACCTCCGGGGCAATGCCCCGGAGACCCCTGCGTTGCTGGCCTACCTCGACACAGCGGAATTCCATTTCCTGCACGTCGCGATGGCAGCCGCAAAGGTTATTGCGGACAGATCAGACTCAATTCCAGGGAGCTCAATCGTCACGGCCATGGCGATGAACGAGAAGGAGTTCGCAGTCCGGGTTTCCGGCTTGCCGGGCCAGTGGTTCCGCGCACCCCTACCGCCGATCTCCGGGTTTCCCGGAAGAATCATGGCGCCCTGGACGCCCGCCGATCTGGGGTACAGCGGTGGTGACAGCTTGATTATGGAAACGCTGGGGCTGGGGGGCGCCGCTGCGGCGGCGGCTCCGGCCCTGAGTCCGGTCTCCGTCGGGACTCCGGCGCAAATGATGGAACTGACGAGCTCCCTGTACGCGGTTGCATCGTCGGAGCACCCGACGATGCGGATTCCGGCACTGGGCGGGCGCGGGGTCCCTTGGGGTATGGACGCTGTCGCGATCGTGGAGCGCCGCCTCGTACCTCCGGTGCACATCGGGGCGACACTGCGGAGCGGCGGACTTGCCGGCGCCATTTATTTCACCCCGCCGCTGCAACCCTTTATCGACGCAATCGAGCGCCTGCAGTCAATCGTCTGATCCGTTTCACGTGAAACAACACGTTTCCTGCCGCCTCGCAGCCCGGCGTCTTCGTCCGATATGACCCGCCTAAACCCTCAAGGGTTGCCCTCACCTCCTCTTTCCGGATTCTGCTCCGGGTGCCGATCAGGATGGATGGCCATAAAGACCGAGTAGTGGGTGCTGCCCTCAGGCGGTTCTTCGGCCTCGAACTCATCCAGCAGGCACTGGACACGTTCGAGGAGCCGGGCATGTCCTTCTTCCGTGAGGCGTACACCCAGCCGGGAGATTCCGACCTGATCCGATGCAGGGAGCTGTCCCACCTCGGACACGAACGCACCGATCATTGCGCCCCGCAAGCGCAGATCCCGGCCGTCGAGATTCAACCGCCACGACTTCCCCGTGGCACGGTAGGGGATCTCATATGCGCCACTCGGTCCGGACCGCGCCTCTTGGGGTTCGAGGAAGCCTGCCGAGACCAGCTTGCGGACGTGATAAAGCACCGTTGCCGGGTTGGCGCCGAGCATGGTTGCAATTTCCTTGTTGGTCAGCTGCTCTTTCATGCAGAGCCGCAAAATGCGGATACGCATTGCCGAGGCAAGAGCCTTCGCCTCTTCCTCACTCGCTGAACGCCGAGGGACCTGGCCGCTCTCCTCTGTCATGTGTGCAGAATACCAGAGTGCTATTGACAAATATCAATCGATTGACCAGAGTCAACCGCATGACGACTGAAGACGGCGGCGCAGCCACGGTTCCTGGCGGCGTCCTGCGGGACCGTGACTTCCGATTCCTGTTCTATTCCACCTCCTTGAGCCAACTTGGGCAGCAGGTATCCAGTCTCGCCTTGCCACTCGTGGCGGTGGTGACGCTGACTGCCAGTGAATTCGAAGTGGGGCTGCTTTCGGCCCTGAGTACCGCTGCGTTCCTGTTGATTGGCTTGCCCGCCGGGGTCTGGGTCGATCGGATGCGGTACCGCCACGTGCTCGTCTCGTCGGACCTGATTCGGGCAGCGGTCCTGCTCACTGTTCCGCTCGCCTGGTGGCTCGGGGTGTTGACAGTCTGGCAGCTCTACGTCGTGGCGCTGCTCATCGGCGTTTTCAGCGTCTTTTTTGACGTCGCTTACCAGAGCTTTCTGCCGCGCCTTGTCGGGCGTGACCATTTGGTTGAAGGAAATGCCAAGTTGGAAACGGTGCACTCGGTTGCCCAACTCGCTGGTCCGGTCGCAGCCGGCCAGTTGATCGCCTGGCTGACGGCACCTGTTGCCCTGGCCCTGGATGCCATCGCGATGGGGTTGTCCGCACTATTCGTTGGGCGTATGCGGCACCGGCAGCCCAAGCCGGAGCCGGTACCGGGATCCCGGCTGGGCACGGACATCGCAGAGGGCCTGCGTTTCGTCCTGGGCAACCCCCTGCTGCGGGCGATTGCCGGGTCCACAGGACTGTTCAACCTGGCTTTCGCGGCCTACATGGCGATGCTGGTGTTCTTCCTTCCTAGAGAAGTCGGCCTGGGCGCGCACCAAATCGGCATAGTCTTTTCGGTCCTCGGGGTGGGCGGCCTTGCCGGCGCCCTGGCTACCCGTCGACTGACCCTGTGGCTGGGTGAAGGACCCGCCATTTGTTGGTCCGTGGCGGCGACAGCTCCCTTTGCGCTCCTGATGCCTGCGGCGGGGGGCGAATGGTCGGTTTGGCTCGGCGCGGCCGGGCTTGCTGTGGCCAGCTTCGGCATGGTCGTCTACAACGTCACGCAGGTGAGCTTCCGGCAAAGACTGACTCCGGACCGCCTGCTAGGCCGCATGAACGCAACCATGCGTTTCCTGGTCTGGGGAACCCAGCCCGTCGGCGCGCTGCTAGGCGGCCTGCTTGGACAGCTATACGGAGCTGAGGCGGCGCTGTGGATCGCGGCGGCGGCGGCCTGTGTCGCCTTCCTGCCCGTCACCTTGTCTCCCCTGCGGAGCATGCGGAAGCTACCCGATGAACAGCCGGCATCGACCGCGCCTTCCGGCCCGTAAGCCTTCATATGTTCTTCCACCGCTGACGCCGAGTACAAGTTCGGCGTCGCGTTTCACGTGAAACACGACGCCGATGGCGGACTTGGTCTGCGTGTGCGGTGCGCTGCTTGGTGCTGGGCGCCGGGGGGGGTGGGGGCTGAGTGCCGGGTGCCGGGTGCCGGGTGCCGGGTGCCGGGTGCTCAATACTGAGCGTTGGGGGCTGAGAGTGAAAGCATAATCGTTGTCGACCACAGACTGCTTCTCTCTTCCTCCAGGATCCAGCAGCGGCGCAACTACGCCGTATTCGTTCCTACCCGCCCGACGGCAATGAATGACATGGTCGATCAGGGTGGATGAATAACATCCTCAGGCTCCGGGAGGGCTCCCTCACTGCACCAGACACGTCACGGGCCGGGTGAAGCCGAGCCCCACCGGGGCTGCCGCACGCTGGGCAGGGTCCCCGAGCGGCAGGCAATCGTCGGCACGAGCGTGGCTGCGCAAGACAAGTGAGCTCCCTCCCTGCCCCTGCCCCTGCCCCCACCCTCCCTGCCCTGCCCTGCCCTGCTCTGCACTGCCGTTCACAGCAGTGCACTGCCCTTCACCGCACTCCACTTCACTTCACTTCACTTCCCACACAAGTCCCTACTCGACAGCCCTGCACACAATCCGCCTCTATCAAGGCATACCCGTGGTGTTGGGACGGCGCAGCTAGACATACGCCAAGGGCCGCGTTTACGCCAAGCGGCGATATCCGCTGCAGCGCTTCCGCCTGGGCAGAGCTTGGAAACGCCACGAACCCGACTCCAGGGACCCGCCACACATCCGCTGCCACCATTGTTCGTGGTTCGATTCCCTTCTTGCCTTCGCTTAGATGTTCTCTGAAGCAGCAGTGTGTAGTTGTTTCCACCGGAGATCCGACGTTTTTAAGGCAGCGTTGGGGGTAGATATCGTCTAGTTGCGGACGATAGGTCATAGGACTCGCCACACGAAAACAAGGCAACGCGCACTGAGCGCGCATCCGAGAACCGAAACGGGAGGCTGTATCGGCGGTAGCGTGCGCCGGTAGCTTGATGGCATTCTCGGCTCTCTGGACGACTCCCTGACGCCCGGCAAAAGGAAGATAGGCATTGGAAACTGGTGTGCCGGGGGGCCGCCCAGAGCGTGCCTATGACCCGGCAGGGCGGGCAGGTGGGCCGGCAGGCGGGCAGGCCGGCAGGCGGGCACGCAGGCGGGCACGCAGGCCTGCCTGCAGGGCAGGGCGGGCAGGCCGGCAGACAGTCGGGCACGCAAGCCGGCGGCAGGCAGGGCACGCAGGCTGACAGAGAACCGGTCGGTGCACGGGGTAACCCGCCGAAGACATCCCTGCCATCCCAGGCCGCGCCTAAAGCCGCTCCAGAGAGTACGATTCCTAGCACCCACGCCTTGCCATCCCCGGCACAGCAACCTTGGGAGGGGTTCCCCTGGAGGGCGCCGTGGCCCCAGTTTCACGTGAAACACCGCCAGGCGCTGGCCCCAGTTCTAAGAATTCATACGCAGCCTTTGCTGCGACGGGGTGCACAGAGAGCCGCTTTGCAGGCCCCAATCCGGCCGCGCTCTACCGTGTACGGCGGTTGGACATGTCATCTGCATGGCTAGCCACACGTCGTGGTTGGCCGCCTTCTACAATGTTTCACGTGAAACCCCGCCCCTATCCTCTATTCGGCGTCACGGGCATACGCCCTATGGCACGTCATGCCAAGCTCCCATGCCGGTGCATGACCGACGCCCTATACGCGTGTTTGGCAGGCAAAGCGCTGATTGCGTTTCCTATCCGGCTTACCGACTGGACGTCCGGGACGTCAGTTCTGGCGGCGGAGAGGTGGTAACCCTTCTGCCTGGACCTGTAAGGAGGCCGATTGCATAGACATTGGAGCTCTGCAAGGACCGTGCAAACTACCATTGCGCGCGGCGTCCACCCGGCTACCGAAGCCGACCGCACGGCCTGATTCGACCCGGTCAGTGGACGAATGGCTTTTCGTGGACTGCAGTACCGGGTGCTGGCTGCAGCCAAGGCATCGTTTCACGTGAAACACCGCCTGCTGTATAGCTGCTCCGGCTTATAGACCCGTCCGGCCCGGCAAGAAGTCTGCCAAACACGGAAGCTAGGCCGACCTGAGGGTGGCCCGCGAAGATTTTTTGGAGCCAAAACTGCACATTACCCGGGCCTCGCCGCTCTAATAATCAACCGCACCATTGGGTGCCGTTGCGACGAACCTCCAAACTGAGCTCAGTGACCCCCAACTTACGTAGAGAGTTGCAGCACCTAACTACGCAAATGGACCGCCGACTACGTCCAGCAAATAGGCGCAGCCTGGTTCCTGCGATACTCGCGGTTTGGCTCCATACGACTCCATCCAGCTCCTTACCTACAACTGGACCGGCATTCAACTACGAGAGGATGCCCCGGACGACCCGCGGCGCAAAGGTAGTTGCAGGGTCCGGATGCCGGACGTACCGACGCAGCGGGAGGTAGGTTTCACGTGAAACGTCGACTCACTCGGTCCGAGCGGCAACGAGTGCGGTAATCACGTCAGCGAGCAGGCACCCGGAGTGAGGACACCTGAACGAGTCTTACGTGTTTCACGTGAAACACGTAAGCCCAGACTGTAGGACGGCGCGCGAAATACGACAGAAGGGGCATGCCGTCTTGTTTCGCTACCCGGTACGGACAGCTCCGGGGCGGACAGGCCCCACAGGCAGCGGGTTTAGGCCTCACGCACCTGGTGCAGGTTACAGCCGACAGTGGCGGGGGTACCGCTCATCCGGCCCTTTGTTGGTTTGCTCAGCTGGCCCGCGGTTGCGGGTGCATTCCTGCGGCCAGCCTTCGCGCCGGCTGGTTATCCCGCACCCTACCCACCCAGGTGTGCCCGGAAAGCCGAAAGGGCCGGTGTTCACGTGAAACACCGGCCCTTAGGGAAGCTCGCCGAGCTTGGAGCTACTCTCCGGGTGTGGAGAGGACGCCCATAATCCGGTTCAGGTCATCCACGCTAGCGAATTCGATGCTGACCTTGCCCTTTCGTGCTCCAAGGGTGATCTTGACGTTCGTGTCCAGGCGGTCAGCCAGAGACGTTGCCAGGTAGTCCAGCCGTTCGTGGCGTGCACCGATCTTCGGCTTGGAAGTCTTCGCCGGCTTCCGCAGGCCGTCGGCCAGCGACACGATCTCTTCGGTGGCACGAACGGAAAGGCCCTCCGCCACGATTTTCTGGGCCAGCTTTTCCATCTCCGCCGGGTCACCCAGCCCGAGCAACGCGCGTGCGTGCCCCGCTGACAGAACTCCAGCCGCCAGCCGGCGCTGAACCAACGGCGGAAGCTTCATCAACCGCAAGGTGTTGGTTACCTGCGGACGTGAGCGTCCGATGCGGTCTGCGAGTTCTTCGTGGGAGCAGCCGAAGTCGTCCAGAAGCTGCTGGTAAGCCGCAGCTTCTTCCAACGGGTTCAGCTGGCTCCGGTGCAGGTTCTCCAGGAGGGCGTCGCGGAGGAGATCGACATCCTGTGTGGAGCGGATGATAGCCGGCACCGAGGATAGTCCAGCTTCGCGCGATGCACGCCAGCGACGTTCACCCATAACAAGCTCATAGGGGTGTTCCGCATCCTCCTCGAGCGAGGGGCGAACAACAATCGGCTGCAGCACGCCGATTTCCCTAATGGAATGCACCAGTTCGGCCATGTCGTCTTCATCGAAGACGGACCGCGGCTGCTTACGGTTCGGGTGGATGGAATCAATGGGAAGCTCGGCGAACGTCGCGCCGGGAACCTGGACCAGGCCATCCTCACCACTGTAATCCGGGGACGATGTTTCACGGGAAACATCCGCTTCCACCGGGGCAGCAGCTGCCTGCTTCGACGCTTTCGGGGCGGCCTCCGCGGGGACCGGCAGCGAAGCAGGTGCCGACTGCACGTCTTCTGCGGCGGTCTCAGGACTTTCGGGATCCTTGGCCTTCGCCGCCACCTCCACAGCCCCCTGAGAGGCCTTGGAAGCCCGCTTGGTGCCCTTGCTTCCGGAAGCCTGGGCGGAAGCCGGGGTGGTCCCAGCATCCGTCCCTACAGACGTGGCGTCATCGGGTTTGGCAGCGGGGACAGGGCTGGGCACTTCCGGCTCCACACCTTTGTCGGTACGGACTCCCGAACGGGCCGCAGAGCTGCGCGTTGTTGACTTCTTTGCCGGACCGCGAAGCGCTTCCTTATTGATCCCCGCGCCCTTACGCGGACCCGTACCACCGAACTGTGAGCGGGACTCATCGGCTGCGGCGAAGAACAAATCAGCCGGACGTCCCTGAGTAACGGTTCCCTGGCTCGAGTTTTCTGTCTCCGCAGGTTCCGCACTGCTAGGAATCAAAGCTCCCAGACCGCGGCCTAAACCCCGACGCTTCTCGGCCATGGGTAAGTCCTTCCCTTATGCCCGCACTTCAAGCGGCACGGATTGATTGTGAGAGTATTCTATGGCGCGGAGCCAAGCTGGCAGCCGAACCCCGCCGGGGTGTCACTAGGCGCGCTGGGCTATCTCGGCTGCCGCTTCCAAATAGGACAGCGCACCCGTTGAAGACGGGTCATAGGTCATGACCGTCTGCTGGTAGCTGGGAGCCTCCGAAACGCGCACGGAGCGCGGCACGACGGCGCGCAGGACCTGCTCCGGGAAGTGCTCGCGCACCTCGGCGGCGACTTGTGCGGCAAGGTTCGTTCTACCGTCGTACATGGTCAGCAGAATGGTGGAGACAACCAGATCGGCGTTCAAATGCTTCTGGATCATTTCGATGTTCTTCAGCAGCTGGCTGAGGCCCTCGAGCGCGTAGTACTCGCACTGGATTGGGATCAGGACTTCCCTTGCCGCGACAAAGGCATTGACGGTGAGGAGGCCAAGGCTCGGCGGGCAGTCGATGAATATGTAATCCAGACGCTCCAGGCCCTGCTTTTCCCGTTCGGCCGCGTAGACGTTAATGGCGCGGCTCAAACGCTGTTCACGCGCAACCAGCGATACCAGTTCGATCTCCGCCCCGGCGAGGTGGATCGTGGCCGGAGCGCAGATGAGGTTACTGATGTCCGGGCACTGCGCAACCACATTTGCCAGCGGCAGGTCATCAATCAGCACGTCGTAGATGCTCTCCACGTCAGCACGGTGGTCGATTCCCAGGGCCGTTGATGCGTTTCCCTGCGGATCGATGTCGATAACCAGGACGTTCTGGCCGGCAGTCGCCAGAGCAGCAGCAAGGTTGACCGTGGTGGTCGTTTTTCCCACCCCGCCCTTCTGGTTGCTCACCGTCATGATGCGCGTCTGGGGAGGCCGCGGCAGAACGCGTCCGCGGAGCTTCTCCCGACGCCGGTTTTCACTAGCCAGTTCCCGCGCCAGCGGGGTGCTCTCGTCCATCAAATCCATAACGTCTTCCGAGGTCGCCACAGCAGCGGCTTCTTCGGATACACCACCTTCGATAGCTCGGGGGGCCTGCACGAGTGCGGCACTGCTTTCAGTCTTGGCGGGTTCCAGCGGCTTGGCGGGTTCCAGCGGCTCGGCCGGCACCGTTTCACGTGAAACGGCGGCCGGCTTCTCCACAACCAATTGGGGTTGCTTTCTACCGAATGAGGCGGACAGGGCAGAACCGAGTGCGGCGAAGGGAGGAATTCGTTTTGCGGCAGAATCACGCGCACTCACCTGGTCATGCTCACTTTCCAACATAAAGCGTTAAGGCATTAGTTCATCTAGACTATCCGCTTCGCGGCCATTCCCCGGGACCGGCATGGGTGTGTGCATGAAAGCTGAGGTGTCGGGCTTCTCACCCTACGGAGATGCGTACCACCGTGGTGGGTTCTTCAAGTACATCCGCCCCTACGGTCAGCACTGCGGTATCCCGTCCGCCCAGCTTGCGAATTGCTTTCGCGGCTTTCTGCACTTCTTCTTCAGCGCTGCGGCCCTTGATGGCCAGCACCTGCCCCCTGCCATGCAGCAGGGGTACTGTCAGTCCGGCCAATCCGCCGAGGGCCGAAACGGCCCGGGCGGTGGCCACATCCACATTTACCTCGTCGACTACCTGTTCGGCACGGCCGCGGATTACGCGGACGTTGTCGAGTCCAAGATCCGTAACGACTTCGTTCAGCCATATGACCCGCCGTTCAAGGGGCTCTATGAGCGTCATGGACAGGTCAGGCCGGGCAATGGCCAGGCACAACCCGGGCAGCCCGGCACCGCTGCCGACATCCGCGACGGCGGCATTCACAGGGATCAGCTCGGCCACCACGGCGCAGTTCAGGACGTGCCTGCTCCATAGCCGCGGAACTTCCCGCGGGCCGAGGAGTCCCCGTTCCATGCCCGACGTCGCGAGGTGCTCTACGTATCTTTGCGCCAGATCCAGGCGGTCACCGAAGATCTTCCGGGCGGCGTCCAGTTCTGCGGGAGTTGTTTCAACCACTTACTTCATATTCCTTGTCTGCACTGCCGGGCGGGGATAACTAGGAAGCAGGCAGGGAAACGACGATGTGGCGGTCCGCGCCTTCACCCTCGGATTCACTGACCAGGCCAAGCTCGGCCACGGCGTCGTGAACAATCTTGCGCTCATAGGCGCTCATGGGAACGAGCGCCACTTCCTGCCCGGTTTCCTTGGCACGCTTGGCTGCGTCCTCAGCTATGGACTGCAGCTGGCCGCCGCGTTCTTCACGGTAGCCAACGATGTCCAGGACCAAGCGGGAGCGGTTTTCCGTTGCTGTCAGCACCGACAGCCGCGTGAGTTCCTGCAATGCCTCAAGCACTTCGCCATCGCGTCCCACGAGTGCCTGAAGAGCGGCGTCGTCGCCTTCCTCGGACACTACGGAGATATACGTCCGGCCGTTTCGGACCTCAATGTCGATATCCCCGTCGATGTCGGCGATATCCAGGAGCTCTTCCAGGTAGTCGGCGGCTACGTCGCCTTCTTCCTCGAGCCTCCCGGTGCGCGCCTGAACAGGTTCCTCGGCTTCTTCCAGGGGAACTACGGGGTCGTCAATGTGCTCAGTGCTCATTTCCTTTTCCTGTTCTTCCGCGCGGGCTGGACGCGCTGGCCCTTGGGTGCCGCGGGGACCTCGACCGGTGCCTCGCCCTTCTTCTCTCCGAGGAGCGGCGCCATCGGCAGGCCCTTGCGGGCACGGCGCTCGGCGAGGGCCTTTGCCGCCGGCGAGCCGGGGGTAGGCATCCGCCGGATGACGAAGAACTGCTGTCCCATGGTCCACAGGTTGGTGGTGGTCCAGTAGATGAGCACACCGATGGGGAAGTTGATGCCGCCGACGCCAAAGACGATGGGCAGTACGTAGAGCATCATCTTCTGCTGGCGCATGAACGGGCTGGCAAGTGCCTCTTCGGACATGTTCTTGGACATGATCTGCTTCTGCGTAATGAACTGCGAAGCGGTCATCGCCAGGATCATGATGATCGAGAGCACTACAACCGAGAAGTGGCCTTCGTCGCCGAAACCGTGCAGGAGCGAGGAGGACAGCGGGGCACCGAAGATGGTGGCCTCGTCAAACTGCTGGATGGCGCTGTGCGACAGCGCGCCCTGGCCCTTGCCCTCGGCATTCGAGGTGGAGATCCCGTTCAGCACCTGGAACAGGGCAAAGAAGAACGGCATCTGCACGAGCATGGGCAGGCAGGCAGCAAACGGGTTGGTGCCGTGCTTCTTGTACAGGGCCATCTGCTCCTGCGTCATTGCCTGACGCGAAAGCTGGTCGGTCTTGCCCTTGTACTTCTGCTGCAGCTTGCGCAGGTCCGGCTGCAGGGACTGCATGCCGCGCTGCGCCTTGATCTGCTTGACGAAGACCGGAATCAACGCGGCACGGATCACGATCACCAAGCCGATGATGGACAACGTCCAGGTCCACCCGGATGCGGCATCCATCCCGAGGAAAACGAATCCCTCGTGGAAGACCCACATGATCCATGACACTACCCACTTAAAGGGGAACAGTATCGTCTCGAAGAAACCCATTTACTCTCCTCAGGCCGCCGAGCGGCTGTCTTCGTCAGCTGGAATCACGGGGTGATTCAGCACAATGATCCTCGGGACCTTCTTTGAGTCCCAAATCCGGTGTCCATCAGGTACGTGGTCCACGCCGCCGCCGTTCCAAGGATGGCAGCGGATAAGCCGTCGGAAAGCCAGCCAGGAACCCTTGACGGCTCCGTGGACGGTGACTGCTTCGAGGGCATAGGCGGAACACGATGGGAAAAATCGGCAGACCTGCCCGTAGAGGGGGGAAACGGTCTTCCGGTACGCCATCAGCAGGCCGATGAGGAGCATGCGCGGGAGGTTCCATAAAAAACGGGCAACAACAATCAAGGCCCTCAACGGAATAGATCCGGAGTCCCTCATCGCTGGCTCATCCTTCCTCACCTGGCATGTCTAAAGCTGCGAAAGTTTGGCTATGCAGGCGTTCAAAGCGCTGTGGTAGTCGGCACTCAGTACCGGCCACGACGCCGACGCGGAAGCAGGCAGGGCCCGCACCACTACGTCAAACCCGGTGGGGTGAAGAGCGAGGCTCTGCGCTGCCGCTTCCCTCAGTCTTCTCTTAACGAGGTTGCGTGTCACCGCGTTCCCGACGGATTTGGCCACTATAAAGCCTATGCGGCTCGGCTGGTCACCCGTAGGAAGCGCATATAGCACTACGTTCCGGCGCCCACTGCGGGCACCGGAACGTACAGTACGAGAAAAATCTGCCGATGCCCTTACCCGGTTCCGCACGGCCAGCATTATGACCACCTGGAATCCGGAGTAAAGCTGCTAAGAGGCAGCATCGACAAACTTTGAGGTTATTTAGGCCGACAGTTCGGTACGGCCCTTGCCACGGCGTGCGGAAAGGATGGCACGGCCGGCACGGGTACGCATGCGAAGGCGGAAGCCGTGCTTCTTGGCACGACGGCGGTTATTCGGCTGAAAAGTCCGCTTGCTCACGGTAGTTACTCCAAGACAATCTTGAGTCGCGCCGGCACTTGTTGCGACAAGGGGGAAGAACAAGCGGCGCTTTTTTCATGTGTCTGTCTGTACTCGCCCGGACCTGGACCCTGATTTCCAGAACCCCTGCAGGGCATGTGTGAGTACAGATAGCAGACACAAAGGACTACTCAACGTTAGGTGAGACGGGGGCACCAGTCAAACCGGGCTCAGCCCCGGAGTAATCCACAGCCCGCAACGGACTGTGGATACCCTGTGGATAGTCCGCACATCCGGTTGTGCACCCAGATTTTTCAACAGCTGTGGACAACTGCTGTGGGTATCCTGCGTCCATAGGTCCTGTGAGAGAGCCAACAGGCCCTTGTGCAGGCGGATTTCCAGCTACCACCAAGGGAAATCATCCTCTAGGCTTGGCGACGGGTACTTTATCCACTATCTGTGCATAACTCTGTGGATGAAGTGCCGGGATCCCCACCGGGATCCCGAGTTTTCTTAGACAGCCGCAGGGCGTCATGAGAGGTTTTTGTGGGTACGGACGAAATCAACGATGTTGGCAGCTCTTGGCGCAAGGTCATTCGGACTCTGGAGACCGATGACAGGGTCACTCCCCGACAGCGTGGATTCGTGGTGCTTGCGCAGGCCCAGGGCCTGATCGGTACGACCCTTCTGGTAGCCGTTCCCAACGAACTGACCCGTGAAGTGCTGCAGACGCAGCTGAAGAACATCCTCGATGAAGTCCTGCGCGGCGTTTTCCAGGCCGATATCCAGTGTGCGTTCGTCATCGACTCGGACCTCACTCCCGTGGCTGAAGCCGAACCGGAACCCGAAGAGCAGCCGGCGGCCCCCAGCCCCGTACCCTCCGGCGAAAGCGGTGCTCCTTCCCCGACGCCGCCGAGCACCAGCCAGGAATTCGGCCGCCTCAACCCCAAGTACGTCTTCGAGACCTTCGTTATCGGTTCGTCCAACCGGTTTGCCCATGCAGCGGCCGTAGCCGTGGCCGAAGCGCCGGCGAAGGCCTACAACCCCTTGTTCATCTATGGGGACTCCGGGTTGGGCAAGACCCACCTCCTTCACGCCATCGGGCATTATGCACGTCACTTGTACACCGGGATCCGCGTCCGCTACGTGAATTCGGAAGAGTTCACGAACGACTTCATCAACTCCATCCGCTATGACGAAGGCGCCAGCTTCAAACAGCTGTACCGCAACGTGGACATCCTGCTGATTGATGACATTCAGTTCCTGGCCAACAAGGACGCCACCCAGGAAGAGTTCTTCCACACCTTCAATGCCCTCCACAACCACAACAAGCAGGTTGTGATCACCTCCGACCTGCCGCCCAAGCAGCTTTCCGGTTTCGAGGAACGGATGCGGTCGCGGTTTGAGTGGGGCCTGTTGACGGATGTGCAGCCGCCGGAACTTGAAACCCGTATCGCCATCCTGCGGAAGAAGGCCATCGGCGACAGCCTGAGCGCTCCGGATGACGTCCTGGAATACATCGCGTCCAAGATCTCCACCAACATCCGGGAGCTTGAAGGCGCACTGATCCGCGTGACCGCCTTCGCCAGCCTGAACCGGCAGCAGGTAGACGTGGGCCTGGCCGAAATCGTCCTTAAGGACCTGATTACCGACGACGGCGCCCAGGAAATTACTGCCGCATCCATTCTTGGGCAGACGGCAGCCTATTTCCAGATCAGCCTTGAGGAACTCTGCAGCAAGTCCCGGACCCGGACCCTGGTCACCGCACGGCAGATCGCCATGTACCTGTGCCGCGAGCTGACCGACATGTCCCTGCCGAAGATCGGCCAGGAACTTGGCGGCCGCGACCACACCACTGTGATCCACGCGGACCGGAAAATCCGCGAGCTGATGGCCGAACGCCGGGCCATCTACAACCAGGTCACCGAACTGACCAACAGGATCAAACAGCAGCAGCGCGAGGCCTGAGCCAGTAGGACGGCAGGGCCCCGCAGGGGCCCAAAATTAACATTTGTGGACAAGGGTGTGGATAACCCGGTGGACAACCCGTAGTTACGCACACTTCCCTGTGGATACGCGGAATCCTAAAAAAGTTTCCAACAGGCCCGGACTCGGACGCTGCAGCGAGTCCACAGGTTATCAACAGGCTTAAACAGCCGGGATGCCCCGGTGCGGGGGGTTATCCACAGTATCCACAGGAGTTATTAACACTACGGATCTTAAGAAATTCGGTTCCACCAAATAACAACTATGCTTCCGGCACACTCCAAACCCTCCGAGATGACTACCAAAAAACCTCTCTGACGAGAGGGGCCGCCACCTCGAACGGTCCCCATCCGTTCCCCTGGCCGGACAGAACCCGGTGCAGCACACCGGCGGACGGGGCTAAGCTGTCACAGAGTATGGTTGTCATTCGCATGTAAACGAGTACGGTCCGTCCATGGCTACATCCTTGGGATCTGCACGGACTGGACCGGTCCACGGATGCTTCCGCGATTTACACACAGCTCAAGACGAGTTCAAGACAAGATCAGTTGTACTGAGAAGTACGTTGCGAAAGGCGGCACCCTTCAGTGAAGTTTCGAGTTGAGCGGGATGTCCTGGCCGAGGCCGTCACGTGGACAGCACGTTCCCTGTCCCCGCGCCCGCCCGTTCCGGTCCTTTCGGGGCTGCTTATCAAGGCTGAAAACGGTTCGCTGAGTCTTGCCAGCTTCGATTACGAGATTTCCGCGCGGCTCCAGATTCCCGCCGATGTGAGCGAAGAAGGAACCATTCTGGTCTCCGGCCGCCTGTTGGCCGAGATCTGCCGCAGCCTTCCGTCTGCTCCGGTGGAAGTGGAGACTGACGGGGCCAAGGTCACGCTGACCTGCCGCAACAGCCGGTTCAACCTGGCAACCATGCCTGAAGCCGAATACCCGGAACTGCCGGCGCTGCCCGAGGTGAGCGGCGTCGTCGACGGCGATGCCTTCGCCCAAGCCGTCTCCCAGGTCATCATTGCCGCCAGCCGCGATGACACCCTGCCCATCCTCACCGGTGTACGCATGGAAATCGAAGATGACCTCATCACCTTCCTGGCAACCGACCGGTACCGCCTGGCCCTGCGCGAATTGTCCTGGAAGCCCGCAACTCCGGGGATTTCCACCAGTGCACTGGTGAAAGCCAAGACGCTCAACGAGGTGGCCAAGACCCTTGGCGGGGCAGGCGACCTCAACATCGCCCTGTCGGATGACAGCGAACTCATTGGTTTTGAAAGCGGCGGACGGCGCACCACGTCGCTTCTGGTTGACGGCGATTACCCCAAAATCCGTTCCCTGTTCCCCGAAAACACGCCGATTCACGCCACTGTAGAGACCTCCGCACTGGTCGAAGCCGTACGCCGCGTGTCCCTGGTTGCCGAACGCAACACCCCTGTCCGCCTTGCCTTCACGGACGGTCAGCTCTCCCTGGATGCCGGCACCGGCGAAGACGCCCAGGCATCGGAAGCACTGGAAGCGGCACTCGTAGGCGACGACATCACGGTTGCCTTCAACCCGCATTACCTAAGCGAAGGCCTCGGCGCGTTCCCGAGCAAGTACGTCCGCTTCTCCTTCACGACGCCGCCCAAACCGGCCGTGATTTCAGCCCAGGAAGAACTCAACGGGGACGACCAGGCAGATTACCGTTACCTGCTGATGCCGGTTCGCCTGCCGAACCAGTAGGACGCCGCCGCTTGGCCGCCGGACCAGCTGCATTGCGATCCGGCAGCGGCGGAGGACGGCGCAAAAATTCGTCGTAACAATGCCGATGTAACACAATTTGACAAAGGCATGTCGAGCGGCGGCGGATCCGCTGCCGGAACGGTCGGCGGCAGGCTCGACGGACAGGAAAGGACCAGGAACCCATGTACGTTGACCACCTGTCCCTTACCGGTTACCGCAGCTATCCGCAGCTGGACATCCGGCTCGAGCCGGGCGTCACGGTGTTTGTCGGCCCCAACGGCACGGGTAAAACCAATATTGTCGAGGCAATCGGCTATCTGGCCACACTGTCTTCACACCGGGTAAGCACTGATGCCCCCTTGGTGAATTTCGACGCCGACCAGGCGCTGATCAGGGCCCGTTTGGTGCGCGGTTCCCAGGCCACGGGCGTGGAGCTGGAACTGAACCCCGGCCGCGGCAACCGGGCCCGCATCAACCGGGCCAACCCGGTCCGGGCCCGGGACATCCTGGGCTTGTGCCGGACGGTGCTCTTCGCACCTGAAGACCTGGCGCTGGTCAAGGGTGATCCCGGCAGCCGCCGGCGATTCCTGGATGAGTTGATTGTTGCCCTGGTACCGCGCCATGCGGCAACCCGCTCGGACTACGACCGCGTGCTGAAGCAGCGGAACGCCCTGCTGAAATCAGCACGGGCCGCGGGCCGCTTCACCTCTGCCCACGAGGCAACACTGGACGTCTGGGACCAGCACATGGCTGTAGCCGGCGCCGAGCTTGTGGCCGCTCGGCTCGAGGCGCTCCAACGCCTGCAGCCGCACCTGCAGGCGGCATATCGAGACCTCACCGACGGTTCAAAGGCTGCCCGGGCGGTCTATCGGTCCACACTGCAGGGAACCGTCAACGACGACGGCGCCGTGGAGGGTTCCCAGGATCCGGACGAGTTGTATTCCTTGACGGTCCCGGAACTCACCGAGCGGTTCCTGCAGGCATTCGCCGCCAACCGCCGGCGCGAGCTGGACCGCGGGATTTCCCTGGTGGGTCCGCACCGGGACGAACTGGAGCTGGTCCTCGGAAAGGCGCCCGCCAAGGGGTACGCCTCCCACGGGGAAACCTGGTCCTTCGCACTGTCCCTTCGCCTGGGGTCGTACTACCTGCTGACCAGCGACGATCCCACCCCCGGTGCCGGGCCGATCCTGATCCTGGACGACGTGTTTGCGGAGCTGGATGTGCAGCGCCGGCAGCGGCTCGCCGGAATTGTCGCTGGAGCCGAGCAGGTGCTGGTGACTGCGGCTGTTGGCGACGACATTCCGGAATCACTGGCAGGACGGGTCATCAACGTGATCCCGGGAGGCGTCAGTGTGCCCGTCTCCTGATCCCGTTCCCCCCGGCGAGGATCCCGGGGAACGGCCCGATGCGGCGCGGGAGCAATTGAACCGCATGCGCCAGGCAGCCCTTGCCCGCGGGAACCAACGCACCCCGGCCACCCGTCGCAAGACCGGCAGAGGCAAGCAGGCGCCCTTTGTTCCCGGAGAGTATGTCGGGCGGGACCCGCAGGGCCTGGGCAATGTCTTCACCCGGTTCGTGAATGAACGCGGCTGGAACTCTCCCGTCGCCGTCGGATCGGTGATTTCCCGCTGGGAGGAGCTGGTGGGAAGCGAGGTCAGCGCCCACTGCAAGCCGGAGTCGTTCCAGGACACCACGGTGCAGGTTCGGTGTGACTCGACGGCCTGGGCCACCCAGCTCCGGCTCCTCAGGGACACCCTGATTGCCCGGTTCGACGCTGAACTCGGTTCCGGCGTCGTCACCAAGATCGAGGTCATCGGTCCGGCGGCGCCCAACTGGCGCAAGGGTCTGCGCAGCGTCAAGGGGCGGGGCCCCCGGGATACCTACGGGTAAGCCGGACGGCCTGGCATCCGGAGCCTCGGTGCGGCAGGGACCGAAAATCCCGCCCGTACAGGAGCCGGTTAGGGGCCGGAGAACCCCCTTGCTGGTATCCGCCCCTATCCGGGCGGCTCCAATTCGCTTCAAAGCATCATTAGTGGCCTGCCAGAGGGTGTTTTGGACAGGTTTGTCCCTTGCGGCGCGGTAGAATTGAGAGTGGAGATGCCTGTCCGCTGGGGAGGCTTCAATTCTGACGAACACAAGAGGAGTCGACAGCACCTGTGGCTAACGACAATGAGATGGACAACTCAGAGGTAACACCAGAGGACCACGCAGTGCCGGAAAAGGCCACCCCCGTGGAATACGGCGCGAATGAAATCACGGTTCTGGAAGGCCTTGAGGCAGTCCGAAAGCGCCCGGGCATGTACATCGGTTCCACGGGCCCCCGCGGCCTGCACCACCTGGTGTACGAAGTGGTCGATAACTCCGTCGATGAGGCTCTGGCCGGCTACTGCGACCACATCGAGGTGGTCCTGCAGGCCGACGGCGGCGTGCGCGTCACGGACAACGGCCGCGGCATTCCCGTGGACATGCACCCCACCGAAGGCATCCCCACCGTCCAGGTTGTTATGACCATCCTGCACGCCGGCGGCAAGTTCGGCGGCGGCGGTTACGCAGTGTCCGGCGGCCTTCACGGCGTTGGTATCTCCGTGGTCAATGCGCTCTCCGAACGGGTGGAAACTGAAGTACGCCGGCAGGGGTTTGTCTGGAAGCAGAGCTTCGCGAACGGCGGCCACCCCGTCGGCGAACTGCGCCAGGGCGAAGAAACCAGCGAAACCGGCACTACCCAGACGTTCTACCCGGATCCGGACATCTTCGAGACCACCGAGTTCGACTTTGAAACCCTGCGTGCCCGCTTCCAGCAGATGGCCTTCCTGAACAAGGGCCTGCGCATCCGGCTCACGGATGAGCGGACGCTGGAAGAGGAAACCGAGGAAATCGCCGAGGCCACTGACAAGGATGCGGCTCCGAAGCACCGCACGGTGGACTACCTCTACGCTGACGGGCTGCTGGACTACGTCAAGTACCTGAACTCCGCGAAGAAGGTCGAAGTTGTCCACGATGATGTGATCGCCTTCGAAACCGAGGACTCGGACAAGAAGATGGCCGTGGAAATGGCCATGCAGTGGACCACCGCCTACTCCGAGAGCGTCCACACCTACGCCAACACGATCAACACGCATGAGGGCGGAACGCACGAAGAAGGCTTCCGTGCCGCCATGACGTCCCTGATCAACCGGTACGCCCGCGAGAAGAACATCATCAAGGAAAAGGATGACAACCTCACCGGCGATGACATCCGCGAAGGGCTGACCGCCGTTATCTCGGTTAAGCTCGCCGAACCGCAGTTCGAAGGCCAGACGAAGACCAAGCTGGGCAACTCCGAGGTCAAGGGCTTTGTCCAGCGGGTGGTCACCGACCAGCTCGGTGACTGGCTCGAGCGCAACCCGGGCCCGGCCCGCGACGTCATCCGCAAGTCCATCCAGGCCTCCCAGGCCCGCCTCGCGGCCCGCAAGGCCCGTGAATCCACGCGCCGCAAGGGCCTGCTGGAATCCGGCGGCATGCCCGGCAAGCTGAAGGACTGCTCCTCCAAGGATCCGTCGAAGTCGGAAATCTACATTGTGGAGGGCGACTCCGCAGGCGGTTCGGCAGTCCGCGGCCGCAACCCCGAAACACAGGCCATCCTGCCGCTGCGCGGCAAGATCCTGAACGTGGAACGTGCCCGATTGGACCGCGCCCTCAGCAACGCCGAAGTCCAGGCCATGATCACCGCATTCGGTGCGGGCATCGGCGAGGACTTCGACGTCGAGAAGGCCCGGTACCACAAGATCGTGCTGATGGCCGATGCCGACGTCGACGGCCAGCACATCACCACCCTGCTGCTGACGCTGCTCTTCCGCTACATGCGTCCGTTGATTGAAAACGGCTACGTGTACCTGGCCCAGCCGCCGCTGTACCGGATCAAATGGTCCAACCACGCCCACGACTATGTCTACAGCGACCGGGAGCGGGACGAAGTCATCGCCCGCGGCCTGGCCAACAACCAGCGCCTGCCGAAGGACAACGGCATCCAGCGCTACAAGGGCCTGGGCGAGATGGACTACACCGAACTCTGGGACACCACCATGGACCCCGACCACCGCACGCTGCTGCAGGTCACCATGGATGACGCGGCGGCCGTGGACCAGGTCTTCTCCGTGCTGATGGGCGAAGACGTCGAGTCCCGCCGCAGCTTCATCCAGCAGAACGCCAAGGACGTGCGCTTCCTGGACATCTAGCGGATTCAGTGCCGGCGACTGGCTGCCGGAGAGCATGGACTTTAGCGACTTAGAAACGGAAGCAGAACTATGAGTGATGAGACTCCCGAGGTAACCGGGGAAGAGACTCCCCTCGCCGGGACCGCACTGACAGACCGGGTTGAGCAGATCGACCTGCAGACCGAGATGCAGCGCTCCTACCTTGACTACGCCATGGCGGTCATTGTGGGACGCGCCCTTCCCGATGTGCGGGACGGCTTGAAGCCCGTGCACCGCCGCGTGCTGTACGCAATGTTCGACGGCGGCTACCGCCCGGACCGCTCCTTCAACAAGTGCGCCCGCGTGGTCGGCGAGGTCATGGGCCAGTACCACCCGCACGGCGACTCGGCGATCTACGACGCCCTGGTCCGCCTGATCCAGGACTGGACCATGCGCTACCCGCTGGCCCTGGGCCAGGGCAACTTCGGTTCCCCGGGTAACGACGGCGCCGCAGCCCCCCGTTACACGGAAACCAAGATGGCTCCGCTGGCCATGGAGATGGTCCGCGACATCGACGAGGAAACCGTCGATTTCCAGGACAACTATGACGGCCGCAACCAGGAACCGACCATCCTGCCCTCCCGGTTCCCGAACCTGCTGGTCAACGGTTCCTCCGGCATTGCCGTGGGCATGGCCACCAATATCCCGCCGCACAACCTGCGGGAAGTTGTCGACGGCGTCCAGTGGTACCTGCAGAACCCCGATGCCCCGAATGA
This sequence comes from Arthrobacter sp. zg-Y1116, assembly GCF_024385485.1. Lineage (NCBI taxonomy): Bacteria > Bacillati > Actinomycetota > Actinomycetes > Micrococcales > Micrococcaceae > Arthrobacter > Arthrobacter sp. zg-Y1116. The sequence goes on from NZ_JANFLR010000001.1 coordinate 1,197,231, forward strand.
TGAGCTGCTCGAAGAGCTGATCCGCCGGGTCAAGGGCCCCGACTTCCCGACCGGCGCCCAGATTCTTGGACACAAGGGCATCGAGGATGCCTACCGCACCGGCCGCGGCTCCATCACCATGCGTGCCGTGGTCAATGTCGAGGAACTCCAGGGCCGCACCTGCCTGGTGGTCACCGAGCTGCCTTACCAGGCCAACCCGGACAACCTGGCAGTCAAGATCGCCGAACTGGTCAAGGACGGCAAGATCACCGGCATCGCCGACATGCGCGACGAAACCTCCGGCCGCACCGGCCAGCGCCTGGTGATTGTGCTCAAGCGCGACGCCGTTGCCAAGGTGGTCCTGAACAACCTGTACAAGCACACCCAGCTGCAGGACAACTTCGGTGCCAACATGCTGGCCATCGTGGACGGCGTACCCCGCACCCTGAGCCTGGACGCGTTCATCCGGCACTGGGTCACCCACCAGCTCGAAGTCATTGTCCGCCGCACCCGGTACCGGCTGCGCAAGGCCGAGGAAGCCGCACACATCCTGCGCGGCCTGCTCAAGGCCCTGGACGCCCTGGACGAGGTCATTGCGCTGATCCGCCGCTCCTCCACCGTTGAGGACGCCCGGAACGGCCTGATGGGCCTGCTGGAAATCGACGAGATCCAGTCCCAGGCCATCCTGGACATGCAGCTGCGCCGCCTCGCTGCCCTGGAACGCCAGAAGATCCAGGACCAGCATGCCAAGCTCGAAGCGGAAATCGCCGAGTACAACGTCATCCTGGCCTCCGACGAGCGCCAGCGGCAGATTGTCAGCGAGGAACTGCAGGAAATCGCCGACAAGTACGGCGATGACCGGCGCACGCACATCCTCATGGGCTATGACGGCGACATGAGCATGGAAGACCTCATTCCCGAAGAGGAAATGGTGGTCACCATCACCCGCGGCGGCTACGTCAAGCGCACCCGCAGCGACAACTACCGTCAGCAGGCCCGCGGCGGCAAGGGCATCAAGGGCGCCCAGCTGCGCGGGGACGACGTCGTCGAGCACTTCTTCGTCACCACCACGCACCACTGGCTGCTGTTCTTCACCAACCTGGGCCGGGTCTACCGGGCCAAGGCCTATGAACTGACCGAAGCAGGCCGGGATGCCAAGGGCCAGCACGTGGCCAACCTCCTGGCCTTCCAGCCCGAAGAGCACATCGCCCAGGTCCTGGCGCTGCCGGACTACGACGCCGCTCCGTACCTGGTGCTTGCCACCAAGCGCGGACTGGTCAAGAAGACCCGGCTGGCGGATTACGACACCAACCGGTCCGCCGGCGTCATCGCCATCAACCTGCGCGACGGCGACGAGCTGGTCTCGGCCCAGCTGGTTTCCGAAACGGATGACCTGATGCTCGTCTCCCGCATGGGCCAGTCGCTGCGCTTCACCGCCACCGACGACGCCCTGCGCCCGATGGGACGGGCCACGTCCGGCGTTACGGGCATGAAGTTCCGGGAAGACGACGAACTCCTGGCGGCCGACGTCGTCACCGAGGATTCCTTTGTCTTCACAGTGACCGAAGGCGGCTACGCCAAGCGCACGAGCTCGGACGAATACCGTGTCCAGGGCCGCGGCGGCCTCGGCATCAAGGTCGGCAAGCTCGCTGAGGAACGCGGCCACCTGGTCGGCGCCATGGTGGTCCAGGAAGAGGACGAAGTACTGGTGGTCATGCAGGGCGGCAAGGTAGTCCGTTCCTCTGTCACCGGCGTGCCGTCCAAGGGACGAGACACGATGGGCGTTATCTTCGCCAAGCCGGACAAAAATGACCGGATCATCGCTGTTGCCCGGAACTCCGAGCGCGACCTCGCCATCGAAGAGGACGCCGAAGCGGCGGACGGAACTGCGGCGGCTCCGGCAGCGGCCGGTTCGGAACCTGTGGAGCCCGCAGGCGATGAAGTACCGTTGTCTACAGACGAAACGGCTGCGCCCGATGCACAGTCAGCACAAGATGGAGGTAGCGAGTGAGCTCGACCAACCCAAGCCCCAGGTCGTCCTCGGGCGGCGGGCCGCGGGTGAAAACCCCCGCCCGCCCCGCCCAGCGTCCTGGAGGGGGTCAGAGCACCTCGGGTAACCGCCAGCCGCTGGTGAAGCCGGCGCCCAAGGCCAAGGCCCGCAAGGCCCGGCTGCTGGTCAGCAAGATTGACCCCTGGTCCGTCCTGAAGATGGCATTCCTGCTTTCGGTGGCACTCGGCGTCGTCACCGTGGTGGCTGCCATCGTGCTGTGGACCGTACTGGACCTGACCGGGATCTTTGACCGCGTCAACACCCTGCTGGGCGAGATTGCCGGCAGCGAGTCCGGCGGTTTCGACCTCCGTGACTTTGCCTCGCTGGGACAGGTGGTTTCCTTTGCGACCATCATCGCAGTGGTGAACGTCCTGTTGCTGACGGCACTGTCGATGCTCGCGGCCGTGTTGTACAACATCGCCTCCACCCTGGTGGGCGGCATTGGCGTGACACTGACGGACGACTAGCGTTTTCCGGTTCCGGAGGAGCTCAAACAGCGCCTCCGGAACCGGAAAACCACTCGATTTGGCGCCGGGCCGAAGGTACGGTAAAGTCATATCTCGGCCCGAAGAGGTTCGGGGCGTATAGCTCAGGCGGTTAGAGCGCTTCGCTGATAACGAAGAGGTCCCAGGTTCAAGTCCTGGTACGCCCACGGAACACCTTGCAAAAGGTGGACCACAACGGCAAGGAGGATTCCGTGAAGAAGTTGCTGGCAGTAACGGCAGCTGCGGCTGCGGGAGTCTTTGCTTTCAAGAAGTGGCAGGAAACTGCCGCTGAGAAAGCCGTTTGGAAGGAATCGACCGATAAGGTCGACTAAAACCAAATAGCTTTCTGGTCATAACCTGAGGCAACAGTAGGTTATACTGGATAAGTTCTCATTTCGGGGGCATGGCGCAATTGGTAGCGCACCTGCTTTGCAAGCAGGGGGTTCGGGGTTCGAGTCCCCGTGCCTCCACCGAATACAGAAGGTCCCCGCTTTTAGGAGCGGGGACCTTCTGCGTTTAACCCGTCAGGAATGCCCGCCTCAGCGCCGGGATCCTTCCCCGCCGCGGCGCCGGGGCAGCGCGGTTCCTGCACTAGTGTTGGCCTGTGAATATTTTCCTCGCGGTGGTAGGAGTGCTGGGCGTCTCCGCCTCCGGGCCCATTATGGCCGCTACCGCGGCTCCAGCCCTGGCCATCGCTTTCTGGCGCAATGCCATCGGCGCGGTGCTGATGGGTACACCGGCGGTGTTGGGCCGGCGTCGGGAATTCGGACAGCTCACTGCCCGGGACTACAAGTGGACCGCTATTGCCGCTGTGGCGCTGGCGCTGCACTTCGCCTGCTTCATCACGTCGCTGCAATTGACGTCTGTTGCGGCTGCCACGGCGCTGGTATGCCTGCAGGCAGGCTGGATCGCGTTGTTCAATGTGCTGAGGGGCATCCGGGTTCCGCCCGTGGTCCTCGCGGGACTCGCAGCCGCATTTGCAGGCGTGCTGGTGATTTCCGGGTTCGATCTGGGTTTGTCCCGGGAGGCCCTCATCGGCGACGTACTCGCCGTGGCCGGAGGCGCCCTGGCGGGCGTGTACACGATTGCCGGCGGGAAGGCCCGGGAATCCATGTCTACGGGCACCTATACAACCCTCTGCTACGGCGCCTGCGCGGTGCTCCTGCTGGCCCTGTGCGCAGCCTTCCGGCAGCCTATCGTCGGCTTCCCGCCGGCGGCCTGGATAGGGATCCTCGGAGTAACCGTGGTGGCTCAGATCCTGGGCCATACCGTGTTTAATCACCTGCTGGCCGTGATCAGTCCGTTGGTCGTGTCAATGATCATCCTGCTGGAGATCCCGGGAGCGGCCATCCTGGCGGCCGTCTTCCTCCACGAACAGCTTCCCGCCGGTACTTACGCGGGGCTGGCACTGATTTTGGTCGGACTGACGGTGGTTGTGGCCGGCCAGGGCAGGCTCCGCCGACGAACCGGGGCAAATGCCCGTCCGGCACCTCCCGCCCCGCCGGCCCTGGGCGGGGACCAGCTCTAGGCGGGGAAAGCAAAGAAGGAGGGCTCCGCCTATGGCGGAGCCCTCCTTCTCTGTACTCGTCCCGGGACCGGTCCTAGCCGATGCCCGAGCCGGTTCTGCTACTTGCCGGTGTTGTTCTCCGAATGGGCGCCGGAGGGCTTTGCAGCTCCCTTGGCGTCTCCTGCGGTTTCCTTGCTGTGCTTGCCGGCATCGGAGGCCTTCTCGCCGGAACGGGCCGCAGCGCGCTCGGCTGCTTCCTTGATGCTGGCTACAGTCTCCGCGGTTTCGGACGGGGCGGGCGCAGCAGCGTCCGTGGTCTTCGCGGCGGGCTTGGCTGCCGGCGTCGGCTTGGGCACCTCAACGACGGGCGTGGCGGCCTCGGCCGGCTTAGCCGCAGCGGTGGACGAAGCACCGGTGCTGGCAGGAGCCGTTGCCGGGGTGGTAGTAGCCGGCTTGGGCGCTGCGCCGGTACCGGCGGCAGGCTTGGGGGCCGGTGTCTTCCACGGATCCTCGACCGGGCGGGAAGCGCGCCAGGCGGCCACGCCGGCCGTTACTGCCGCTGCAATGATGCCGAAGACCAGCCAGCCCTTGCCGCCGCCCTTCTGGCTCTTGCGGGCTTCCTTGGCAGCCTGCGCGGCCGCCTTCTGTGCCCGCTTCAGTGCCTTCTTGTTGCCCGTGACCTTCGCAACGGCCGTCTGCACGGGTACGTTGGCGGCCGTCAGGCTGCGCGAAACGCTGTCTGCGGCAACCCCGATGCGCGTGGACAGGGCGGGAATGTAATCATCCACAACCCGGTCCTTGGCCGTGTTCAGTGCCGGGGTGGCACGGTCCAGGGTGTTCTGGATCCGCGGAGCGGCTTCATCCACGGCGTGGCTGATGCGCGGCCCAACCTTCTCGAGCCCGCCCTGGATGCGGGGCGTGACGGTGGCTACGCCCTGGGCGATTTCATCAGCAGCGCGCTTGATGCCGTCCTGGATCTTCGGGGATGCGGTCTCGATCCCCTTTTCAATCCGCGGAACGGCCCAGCCCTTGGCTGCGTCGACCTTGGGTGTTGCCCAGTCGCGGGCAGTCACGATGCCTGCTGCAACATTGGCTTCGAGATCATGGGTGATGCGGTCCTTCTTCAAAACTACCTCCCGGGATAGTTGTCGTTTCAGCCTTAGCCTACGTGTTCCTGCGGGTCTCTGCTATCAAGGGCCCTGACAGGGCGCGGTTTTCACTGTGCGCTGAACCAGGGCGTTTCCGCCCACACACGGAAGTGCCGTGGAACAATGTCCTTATGACTGCTATTCCTACAGCAAAAGCAACCATCCACACTTCCATGGGCGACATCCGTGTCAACCTGTTCGGAAACCACGCCCCCAAGACGGTCAAGAACTTCGTTGGCCTGGCCACCGGCGAAATCGAGTGGACCGATCCGGCGACCGGTGAGAAGACCACCCGTCCGCTCTACGACGGAACCATCTTCCACCGCATCATCAAGGACTTCATGATCCAGGGCGGGGACCCCCTGGGCCGCGGCACCGGCGGACCGGGCTACCAGTTCGACGACGAGATCAACCCCGATCTCGACTTCTCCGCGCCGTACAAGCTGGCGATGGCCAACGCAGGTGTCCAGATGGGCCGGGGCACCAACGGCTCGCAGTTCTTCATCACCTCTGTGCCCACCACCTGGCTGCAGGGCAAGCACACCATCTTCGGTGAGGTTGCCGACGACGAGTCACGTGCACTCGTTGACCAGCTCAACGCGGTTTCCACCGACGGACGCGACAAGCCGGCCGAAGACGTGGTTATCAACAGCATTACCGTCGAACAGCTCTAGCCTGTTCGAAGTGCCCCGGCCGAATTCTCGGCCGGGGCTTTTCGTCAATCCGGGAGTCCCAGCAATGTCATATGGTGTGCCGGCCGAGGTGCCGGCTTCTCAGGTGCCCGTGTGTCCCCGCCATCCGGACCGGGTCAGCTACATCCGCTGCCAGCGCTGCGGGCGCCCTGCCTGCCCCGAGTGCCAGCAGAACGCTGCAGTAGGCGTCCAGTGCGTGGACTGCTTCAACCAGCAGCGCAAGACCCAGCCTGCCTACCGGACTCCCTTCGGCGGGCGCGTCGCCCCGGGCGGAAAACCGGTAGTGACCATCACCATCATGGCGGTGTGTGCCGTGGCCTACGTGCTGCAGCTGCTGCTGCCGGAATTTACGCGCACTTTCTTCTACGCACCCGTGCTGACCGATTATCAGCCGTGGCGCCTGCTGACGTCAGCGTTCCTGCATTCCCAGGGCAGCCCCATCCACATTGCCTTCAATCTCTACGCCCTCTGGTTCCTGGGCCGCAGCCTGGAGCCCTTGTTCGGCCGCGTCAGGTTTGCCCTGCTGTACCTGATCTCCGCCTTGGGCGGCTCTGTGGGCGTGATGTACCTGGCGGATCCCGGTGTGGCCGTGGTGGGCGCCTCCGGTGCCGTGTTCGGCCTCTTCGGCGCCCTGTTCGTGGTGATCCGGCAGCGGCAGGGCGAGCTGCGTTCGCTGCTGATCCTGCTGGCGGTGAACCTGGTCCTTGGATTCGTGGTCCCGGGGATCGCCTGGCAGGCCCATGTGGGCGGTCTGATCACGGGTGCAGCCTGCGCGGCCATCCTGGCCTATACACCCAGGGGAAAGCACCGCACAGCCATTCAGTTTGCCGGGCTTGCGGGAGTGGTGCTGGTACTCGTGGTCGCGGGTGTGCTTTGGCAACCTCCGGCGCAGATTATCCCCGGGTAGTCCCACGGGATAAGACATCGACTTGCGTGCCCGCCGTCACTGACGGCGGGCACAGATGTTTAACGCCCGCCGATCTCTGCGGCGTGTCTACCCGTTTAGCCCGGGGTGCCGGGACGAAGCCCCCGGGGAGCTCCGGGCACCCGAAAGTTATCCACAGGGATACCCACAGTGTTAATAACCTACATCGTTGTAATTTTCGTGCCCGGCCGCTGATCCACAGGGTTATCCATAGGCTGAACGGAGTTACACACATGTAATTCCACAGGTGTGGATAACCTCCTTCCCTTTATTTGCAAGGAAGTTGTCGAAGTAACCCACAGAGTTTCCCACACCTGTGGATAACTCCGTGCACAACCTGTGAACAACGTGGAAAACCGGGGATAGCGGTCGTCAGGGCAAAGAAAAAGGCTTCCCGGCGCCAAAACGGCACCGGGAAGCCCGAGGTACGAACGCCGGAACGTCAGCGCCAGCGCGTCGTCATCAGGAAGCCCACAATCGCGATGCCAAAGCCCACCAGGATGTTGCTGGCACCGAAAGCCGGTACCGGGTACTCGCCCTGGGTGATGTAGTACGTGATGATCCACAGCAGGCCGAGGATCATCAGGCCGAACATGACCGGCTTGTACCAAACAGGGTTTTCCTTGGGCACTGACGCAGTCTGTGCGGGGGTTGCGGGGCGGGAAGGCTTCTTGCGGGATTTGGACTCAGGCACGGATCCTCCTAGCGGAACCGGCTCTGCAGACGCCGGTGGTTGTAGTCATGGGCCGGGACGACCAGATCCCGAGCAGGAGAAGTCTCCTTCAATGCGCGGACCTGTTAGGGTCATCCCTATTCTGATTATCCTAGCGAATTCCGCGGCCAAGCTGTCCCGGGTTCCCTGAGGCCGTGAAATACCGGTACCAGCCAAAAGGAGAGCGTTGGCCGAGCCATCCGTTACCACCACGCAGCACCGACGTCGGCGTAGTGTTTCCCCGCGCCGTACGGGAGGAAAGGGCCGGATGGTGGTCCAGGTAGCCGGAGAGCTCCTGATCACGCTGGGAATCGTCCTGGCGCTGTTTGTCGCCTGGCAGCTCTGGTGGACCAACATTGACTCAAACCGGGCCCAGCAGGAGGCCATCGACGGGTTGTTCGAGGACTTCGACCTCCCCGCAGTTCCGCCGCCGGCTTCCTCGCCCCAGGATTACGGAGATCCGGTGGTCCTGGACCCGCCAACCGAGGAAGGCGAGACATTCGCCGTCGTCTATGTTCCCCGCTTCGGGGCGGATTATGCCGCTCCGGTGACCAGCGGTGTCGGGACGGCCGTGCTGGACCGCCTGGGGCTGGGCCACTATCCGGATACCGCGATGCCCGGGGCGGTTGGGAACTTCGCCGTTGCAGGCCATCGGCAGACCCACGGCAAGGCCCTGGATCCCATCCACACCCTCGTACCCGGAGACCACATCTACGTTCAGACGGCGGACGGTTACTACGACTACGTCTACCGCAATACCCAGATAGTGCTGCCCGACCGGGTCGATGTGATCGCAGCCGTCCCGACAGAGCCCGCAGCGATCCCCAGCGAACGGTTCCTTACCCTGACCAGCTGCAACCCGCGTTTCGGCTCCCAGGAGCGCATCATCGCCTACGCCCGGCTGGACTCCTGGCAGCCTCTGTCCGCCGGTCCCCCGCCGGCTATCGCAGACGTCGTTGCCGCCAATGCCTCCGGAGGTCGCTAAAATGTATGGATGGTTGTTTCGGCACCTTCCCGGACCGTTGTGGTTCCGGATTCTGCTCTCCGCGGTGCTGATTGCCGCGGCCGTGCTGGCCCTGATGGAGTATGTCTTCCCCTGGCTTGCCGAGACCAGCCTTCTTCCCTCACTGACGGATTCAACGATTGGCGGTTCCTAGCACCATGAGCACCCGGATCCTGGTGGTCGACAACTATGACAGCTTTGTCTATACCCTGGTGGGCTATCTGCAGGAACTCGGGGCGGAGACCACGGTGATCCGCAATGATGACCTGAGTGTGGAGTCAGCGATTGAGCTGGCTGCCCGCCACAACGGAGTGCTGGTTTCCCCGGGCCCGGGCACTCCGGGCGAGGCGGGTGTGTCGGTAGACCTGATCCGCTGGTGTGGAGCGACTGCAACGCCGATGCTCGGCATCTGCCTGGGCCACCAGGCGCTGGCGGAGGCATACGGCGGCACGGTAACGCACGCGCCTGAATTGATGCACGGGAAGACCTCGCTCGTGGAACACGGCGGCGAGGATGTTTTTGCGGGACTGCCCAGTCCGCTGACCGCCACTCGATACCACTCGCTGGCGGCTGTCAACGACAGCATTCCCGCCGAGCTGCGGGTGACGGCGCGAACGGCCAGCGGAATCATCATGGGTCTGCAGCATGCGGCAGCACCGCTGTCCGGCGTCCAGTTCCACCCCGAGTCCGTCCTCACCGAGGGCGGCTACCGGATGCTGGGCAACTGGCTGGAGTCAGCCGGACTGACAGGAGCGGCGGCCCACGCGGCCACGCTGAGCCCGCTCATTTCGAGCTCAGCGCAGGCCGGGACTCCCGCCCGCGCCTAGCGCCGTCCCGGCGGGGTGGCGGGCGTGCTGGACGGCGAGGCTGTCGGAGCAGGCGTCGGTTCCGGAGCCGGCGCCTTGGCAACCGACAGGACCACGGAAGTTCCGGGGGCCACGTCCGTGCCGCCGGGAACACTCTGCGCGATGACCGTGCCGGGTGCCGCATCGGCGGATTCGACTTCCGTTCGTTTGGGAGTCAGGAGGAGCGCCGGATCGAGTAGTTTCTCCTGGGCCTGCTCCCAAGGCATCCCCTCGAGATTCGGAACGGTTACCCGTCCGGTGGACACCACGATGTCGACTTCGCTGTCTGCCGGGACGGTCTCGCCGATAGCAGGGTCGGTGCCGAGGACTCGTCCCGACTCCATGGTGGAGCTGTTGCCCCCGATCGTGGCCCCGCCCTTGAGGCCGAGCCCGCGAAGCTCGTCGCGGGCGCCCGATTCCGTCATTCCCACCAGGTCCTGCGGGATGACCATGCTGGAAGGCCCCTTGGAGATGTAGAGCGTGATGCTCTCATCCTTGACGACCTCAGCGCCACCCGCCGGAGTGGTGCGGATGGCCAGGTCCTCGGCCACGCTGTCGCTGTATTCCTCGCTGATCCGGGGTGGTTGGAAGCCCGCGCTGATAATGGCGTTCATGGCATCGGTCTGGGATTTGCCCTCGACCTGGGGTACGGCTGCCGTTACGGGTGCGGCGGGTTTGGCATTGATCATGTTCCATCCGACAAATCCGCCGACGGCGAGGACCAGGACCACAAGAATGCTGAAGACGGTGATCCAGGCCCGCCGGCGGGCCTTTTGCTGGGGGTCGCGGTCGCCGGTGGATCCGATGGGAAGGACCGGGTGGTCTTCCGTCCGGGGATGGTCATCGTCCGAAAGGAGCGATCCGCCGGCGAGCACTTTGGCCATGGCCCGTGTCCGGGGTTCCTCCTCGGGAGCAGGGGTCATGGCAACCGTGGCGGGGTCCGCCGGCCGTGCCACGGAGATTGCCTGCGTTGCAGCGGTGACGGGTCCGCCGTCGCGCGCCGAAAGCAGAGCTTCCCGGAAATCCCGGGCGGTCTGATAACGGTGGTCGCGGTCCTTGGCCAGCCCGCGCTTCAAGACGTCATCGAGGGCGGCTGGAACTTCGGGGTTCAGGCTGCTGGCCGTGACGGGCTGTTCGCGGACGTGCTGGTAGGCCACGGAGACGGGGCTTTCACCGATGAACGGAGGCCGGCCGGTAAGCAGCTCGAACAGCAGGCATGCCGTGGAGTAGAGGTCGCTGCGGGCATCCACGGTTTCGCCGCGGGCCTGCTCGGGAGAGAGATACTGTGCGGTACCGACTACGGCCTGGGTCTGCGTCATGGTTGCGGCTGAATCCGCCATGGCACGTGCGATGCCGAAGTCCATGACCTTTACCCCGCCGTCGGCGGTCACCATAACGTTGGCCGGCTTGATGTCGCGGTGGACGATCCCGGAGCGGTGGCTGTAATCCAGGGCGGCGAGGACTCCGAGGGAATAGTCAATGGACTTCTCGATGGTGAGCTCGTCTGCCTTGAGCAGGTCGCGCAGGGTCCGGCCCGGAACGTATTCCATCACGATGTAGGGCAGCCGCACGTCGTCCCGCGGCGAGGCGGACTCCTGGTCGCCGGTGTCATATACGGACACAACGGAGGGGTGGTTCAGCCCCGCCACGGCTCGTGCTTCGCGCCGGAATCGTGACTGGAACAGCGGATCACGGGCCAGGTCCGGCCGCAGCACCTTGATAGCCACGGTCCGGCCCAGGCGTATATCCCGCCCAAGGTAGACGTCGGCCATTCCGCCGCGTCCGATCAGTTCACCCACCTCGTACCGCCCGTTCAGGACGTTATCAGTGTTGAGGGTGGGCTGCCCTCGAAGGAATTCTGCGCTCATGGTCTCTTAGCTGCTGCCTGTAGGGCCGGTCATGCTGGCGCCGCCGGGTTGATTCAGGCTGGTACCGGTATCCGGATTGGATCCAGTCCCGGCGCCGTTCCCAGCCGCCGGGGCGGAAGGAGTCGAGGTGGGCGGAGCCGGTGCCGGAGCTGAAGGGGCGGCTTCTGCGATGTAGTAGGTGACGGAAGAGCCACGCGCCACGGTAGCGCCTTCGGTGGGATTGACCCCCACGACGGTGCCCGGGGTGGCATCGGACTGCTGGGTGCCGCCGTTGACCGGCATCAGGCCGGCATCGACGATGCGCTGGCGTGCCGCCGCCTCAGGCTGTCCTGTCAGGGCAGGGACGGAAACAAGTTCCGGGCCCGAGGAGTAGATAATGGTCACGGCATCCCCGCGGCTCAACGTTCCGGAGGGATTGACCTCAATGACGGAACCTTCCGGGATGGTCGCGTCCGAGACCGGCAGGCGTTCCACCTGAAGGCCCAGGGCAATCAGCTCGGAGTAGACATCGTTTACGGGCCGGCCCTCGTAGGTGGCCGAATCGATGCGGATTTCGTCGGGTGTTTCGGACGGGGTTGCACTCGCTGTGGTCTTGGAAGGCGAGGGGCTGCGCGAGCTGGTGGCTGACGAACTCGCGGCGGGGGCCGGGTCCTCGTCTCCCTCGGAGCCGGTGAGCACGAAAAACGCCACGACGCCGGCCAGAATGAGCACGAGCAAGGCGATCAGCGGGATCGTCCAGGGGCTGCGGCGCTTTTCCTCTTCGACGTCCCCCGGGGCGCCGTCGTCGTAATCGACATCGTCTTCGTCGGTCCATTCACGGGACGCGGCAAGCTCACCCGTGCGGGCATCGGCCACGGACGCGCCGGCGACCGTGGGCAGTGCCGACGTCGAAGGTGCGGTGTCCACCACGCGGGTGGCTGACGTACCGGTGGTGGGCACCGGGGCCGTAACCGCGCCGGTGGAGGATCCGAAGAGCAGCATGCCGGGGACGGCTTCCTGCGCTGCATGGATGTCTCCGCGGCGGATGGCGGCGACAGCAAGGGCCAGCGACTCGGCGTCGGCCGGACGGTCCGCCGGGTCCTTCGCCAGCATGGACATAATCAGGGCACGCACCGGTTCCGGAATGGTTTCCGGCAGCGGCGGAGGCGTGTCGTTGACCTGTGCCAGGGCAATCGCGATTTGGGATTCACCGGAGAAGGGACGGCGGCCGGCAAGGAGTTCGTAGCCAATGACACCAAGCGCGTAGATGTCGCTGGAACCCGTCGCCTGCTGTCCGGTGGCCTGCTCCGGAGCCAGATACTGGGCAGTGCCCATGACCTGACCGGTGGCGGTCAACGGCACCTGGTCGGCCAGGCGGGCGATCCCGAAGTCGGTGATCTTGACCTTGCCGTCGGGCATGATGAGCAGGTTGCCCGGCTTCACGTCGCGGTGCACCAGACCCTGGTTGTGGGCTACGGCAAGCGCAGTGGCGACCTGGCCGATGATGGACAGCGTCCGGTCGGGCGAGAGCACCTTGTCGCGCTCGATGATGCTGGACAGCGGCTGGCCCGGAACAAGTTCCATGACCAGGTACGCCGAACCGTCCTCTTCGCCGTAGTCGAAGACATTGGCAATGCCGGGATGGTTGAGCAGTGCGGTGTGCCGGGCCTCCGCCCGGAAACGGTTAAGGAAGCCCGGATCCCCGGTGTACTCCTCCTTGAGGATTTTGATGGCAACAATGCGGCCCAGGACAAGGTCCCGTGCCTTCCAGACCTCGCCCATACCGCCAATGGCAATACGGTCGGTCAGCTGGAACCTGCCGCCTAAGGTGATACCCGATGTAGGCCTCACTTATTCAACACCGCCTCTAGGAGTTTCTGCGCGCTTGGAGTGGTCAATTGGGCACCGGTGGCCAGGTCCACGTCTTCCATAACAACGGAAATGGCCACCTGCGGATCGTCGGCCGGCGCGAAGCCGGTGAACCAGGCATTGTCTCCCCGGCCGTCCACCTGGGCCGTGCCGGTCTTGCCGGCCACCTTGAATCCGGGGACCTGGGCAGATTTGGCCGAGCCGTTGTCTACGACGCCGACCATCCACTCGGTGAGCTGGCGGGCTGTGTCGGGGCTGACGGAAGTATTCAATTCAGTGGGCTTCGGTTCATCGATCACGGACAAATCGGGAGCGCGGACGCTGCGGATCAGGTTGGGGGTCATCTGCACACCGTCGTTGGCGATGGCTGCGGAAATCATGGCGACCTCCAGCGGGGTGGCGGTCACGCTTCCCTGTCCGATCGAGGCGAGGGCCAGTTGCGCCTCGTCCTCGTTCTCGGGGAAATGACTGGCCACAACCTCGTTGGGGATCTGGAGGGAGGTATCGAAACCGAACTTCTTGGCCTGCGCTGCGATGTTGTCCTGCCCCAGATCCAGTGCCACCTGGGCGAAGACGGTATTGCAGGACCAGGCGAGGGCAAAGGCGAAGTCTGCCTCGGACCGGGCCGAGCAGGCGCCCGTGGTGAAGTTCGGAAGGGAGATGTTGGTTCCGGGCAGCGGGAGTTCCGGCGGATTCGGGATCACGGATTCGGCGTCGTATTTTCCAGACTCCAAGGCCGCTGCCGTGTCCACGAGTTTGAAGACGGACCCGGGGGCCAGCAGGGACTGCGTGGCCGGATTTGTATAGGGCGACAGTCCCGGCTGGGAGGTCAGGGCCTCCATGTTGGCACCCAGCACCGCAGTGTCATGGCCGGCCAGGAGATTGGTGTCATATGTGGGCTTGGAGACCATGGCGAGGATATCGCCCGTCTTCGGGTCCATCATGACGATGGATCCCTTCTGGCCGTCGGGAATAAGGTCGTAGGCCAGCTGCTGGAGTTCCGGATCGATGGTCAGTTCCACCGAAGCACCCTGGCTCTGGGCACCGGAGAAGAGCTGGACCAGCTTGTCGTTGAACTGTTGGGAGCTGTTGCCGGACAACTCGTCGTTCATGGTCATTTCCAGCTGCGTGGTGTTGTTCAGGTTGAAATACCCGGTCAGATGCGAATACAGCTCCGGGCTGTTGTAGACCCGCTGGTAATTGAATTGGTCGTCCGAGGGAACGGACTCGGCAATCGCCTTGCCGTCCACAAGGATGGAGCCGCGGGGTTCGCCGAAATCACGGTAAAGGGCCCGGTTGTTATTCGGGTTGGTGTTGAGCTTCTCAGCGGCGAAGAACTGCACGTAGGTCAGCGAACCGAGAATGAGCACGAACATTGCCAGGGCCACTACCCAGCTGTTACGGATAGCCTGGTTCATTCGTCTCCTCCCTTAGGGGAACGCCGGGTACGGGCAGGAGCGCCGGACCGGGAATCGGACATGGCGGGGACCATATCGGTGGCCAGCGGGCCGGTAGGCGTGGGCCGGCGGGCAGCGTCGGAAATCATGAGCAGGAGCGCCACGATGATCCAGTTGGCCAGCAACGATGATCCGCCTGCCGACATGAACGGGGTGGTCAATCCGGTCAACGGGATCAGGCGCGTAACGCCTCCGATCACCACGAAGCACTGCAAGGCAATGATGAAGGACAACCCGCATGCCAGGAGCTTCCCGAAACCGTCCTTGGTACCCAGGGCGGCACGGAATCCGCGGGATACCAGCAGCACAAACATCAGCACGATCGCGAAGATGCCGATCAGGCCCAGTTCCTCGCCGAGGGCGGCAATAATCATATCGCTGTTCGCAAAGGTCACCAGATCCGGGCGGCCCTGTCCCAAACCGGTACCGACAAGCCCACCGCTGGCCAGGCCGAAGAGCCCTTGCACTACCTGGTAGCTGCCGCCGGCCCCGTTGTAGACCTCGGGATCAAAGGCGTTGAGCCAGCCGTGGATGCGCGCCTGCAGGTGGCTGAACAATTGGAGGGCGACGAATCCGCCCGCCGCGAGCAGGCCCACGCCGATCAGTACCCAGCTCACGCGGCTGGTGGCGACGTAGATCATGGCCATGAACAGGCCGAAGAAGAGGATGGACGAGCCAAGGTCCCGCTGGAAGACCAGCACGCCGATGCTGACGAGCCAGGCCACGAGCATGGGGCCCAGGTCCCGCATGCGCGGGAATTGCAGCGGCCCGACCTTCCGTCCGGCGAGCAGGATGAGGTCACGGTTGGTGGATAGATACCCGGCGAAGAATATGGCCAGGGTGATCTTGGCGATCTCGCCGGGCTGGAAGGTTCCGATGCCAACGTTGATCCAGATCCGGGCCCCGTTGATCTCGCGGCCCACGGGTGCCGGCATCAGCGGAAGGAGCAACAGAATCGCGCTGACGATCAACGAGATATAGGTGTAGCGGCGCAGGATCCGGTGGTCCTTGATGATGAACAGCACGGCGATTCCGGCCGCCACGGCCACTGTGCTCCACAACAGCTGCCGGTCAGCTGCATCATCGCCGTTGGTGATATCCAGGCGGTGGATCATGGCCAGCCCGATGCCGTTAAGGGCAGTCACAATGGGAAGTATTACCGGATCGGCATATTTGGCACGGAAGCGCAGCACGAGGTGGAAGATGATTACCAGGGCCATGAGCGTCCCGCCCTGGACCCAGAAATCGGAGTCGAAGGCACGGTCTTCGTCGAGGCCGACAATCATGTTGGCTCCCACTCCGACCAGGAGCGCAACGAGGAGGAGGAGGGCTTCGATGTTCCGGCGCGGTTTAGGCACGGTGAGGACATCCGACATTACTGCTCACCTCCGCAGGCACTGTTCTGGTCGGTTTCGGGCGCAGCAGTTGCACCCGGTGAAGGCGCAGCAGTCGGGGAATCGGTGTTTACCGGCGGACACAGGACCGCCTTGGCGGTGTCCCGCAACTCGCTGACTATCTCGCCGGCATGCTCAAGATCCCGGGCAGGAAGGGTGTCCTCCACCCGGTTCCGGTGATATTCGGAGAGGCTGTCCACCGGAATGTCGGAGACGTCGGTGACATGCGAGAGCTGGATAGGTCCGATGGTCTGGGAGACACCGTTGTAGATGGCGACCCGGTTTTCATAGGAGCCCACGTAGTAGCGGGTCTGCGTCCACGTGTAGCCGAGCCACACGACGACGGCGAGCAGCAGCGCAACCACGGTCAGGAATGCCGGCAGCAGCCAGCGCTTCCAACCGGTACGGGGCGAATCCCCGGTCTCCTGCTCTCCCTGCTGCTCGGATTCCGCCTTGTGGGTCAGCATGCGGGCAGCGCGCCGCTCGGCGGACCGCTTCGTGACGATCGGAATTTCACCGGTCTCGGTGGCAAGGGAAGCCGCGCCGACCAATACGTGCGGCCGGGAGGCCAGATCCTGGCGGATCAGCTGGGCGCGTTCGCGTTCACTTTCGGCGTCGTCGGCGTCGTCGCGGGCAGCGGTATTCTCCGTGCGGGGTCCAGACTCGTCCTCGGTCACGGGCGGCGCCGCGGCTACCGCAGCCGTCGGGCGGTACGCATTGTCCCGGGAGGTCAATTCGGAGAGAGGAGCGGTTGCCGGTGCGGAGGCGGCGTCGGGGTCCTCGGCTATTTCGATGACTGCCACTGTCACGTTGTCCGGAGATCCGCCGGCCAGGGTGAGTTCAACCAGGGTGTCCACGCACTCCTGCAGGTCTGAGGTGCTGCGGAGAACGCCCTCGATATCGGAGTCGCGCAGGACGGCAGTAAGGCCGTCCGAACACAGCAGCCAGCGTTCGCCGGGCTCGACGTCGAAAGTGGCCAGGTCCAGTTCGGGGCTGGCATCAACGTCACCGAGCACGCGCATGAGGACGTTCTTATGCGGATGTACTTCGGCTTCTTCGGGTTGCAGGCGCCCTTCATCGATAAGCCGCTGCACGAAGGTGTGGTCGATGCTGATCTGTTCGAACCGGCCGTCTTTGAGCCGGTAGGCGCGGGAGTCGCCGATATGCGCAAGTGCCAGGCGCTGCTCATGCAGCAGCAGCGCAGTGACGGTGGTTCCCATGCCGGAGAGCTGGGGGCTGGTGGTCACCAACTCGGACAGAAGCGAATTCGCCGCTTGGATTTCATCGGCAAGGACGGTCAGGGGTTCATCCTCGTGGACGCTGCTGTCCAAGTGGACCAGATCGAGCACGGTGGAGGCCGAGGCGACGTTGCCGCCTGCATGGCCGCCCATGCCGTCGGCGACGACGGCGAGGTAGCGGCCGACGTAGGCGGAATCGTCATTCTTGAAACGAACCATTCCAACGTCGGACCGTGCTGCATATCTGAGGACCAGGGCCACTGTCAGGGCCTCAATTCGATGACCGTCTTACCGATGCGAATCGGCACACCGGGTTCGACGGGCAACGCCCGGGTAAGTTGGCTTCCGCCGAGATAGGTTCCGTTGGTTGAACCAAGGTCCTCAACGAACCAGCGGCTGCCCTGGGGGAAGAGGCGGGCATGGCGGCCGGAGGCGTAGTCGTCCTCCAGGACGAGGGTTGCTTCCTGTGCCCTTCCAAGCAGGATGGGGCTGGCGGCAAGGTCGAGTGTGGTGCCGCGCAGCGGGCCTTCCGTCACTACGAGTTCCCTCGGCGTGACCTTGCCGGGGGCCGGCGCACGCTGTTCAAGGTTCGGGTCTTTACGGATCTGGCGGGCCGTCGGGGTCCCGGTCCGGTTGCGGCTGCCCACGGCGAGGTCGCGCCGGATGGCGCCGACTACGCTGACCACCATGATCCACAGCAGGATCAGGAAGCCGTAGCGCAGGAGTGTTTCAGTTAATTCGCTGAGCACTAACGTCCCCCGGTCCGGACAGGCAGCAGCCGAAAGACGATTCGGGTGCGTCCCATGGTGATTGTGGATCCGTCGGTAAGCACTGCTTCACCTTGAACTTTCTGGCCGTTGACGAAGCTGCCGTTGGTGGACCCCAGATCGATGGCACGGCTGGCACCGTTCTCGGTACGGATCTCCAGATGGCGGCGTGAAACACCGGTGTCGTCCACGAGGATGTCGGCTTCGGAGGAGCGTCCCAGGACCACTGAGGGGGCGTTGAGGGTGTAGCGCTGGCCGTCAACGTCCAGGACGGGCTGCATACGAGCCGATGGTCCCTGCCGGGGTGCAGGAGGAGAGGGCATCCGGGCTTGGGCCGAGGGGGACTTTTCAGTGGATGAATCCACTTCAAGTACCCCTGCCTTAAGGGAGGAATCGCGGGTAAACGAAACCCGTACCGGGCCCTGAAGTGTGTAGGACTGGCTGCGTGCGTGCTTAATAACCACGTCGCAGAGCTCTTCAGCCAGGGGTGCGCCCCACTTCTGTGCCTGGGTGAAGTCCGAGGTGGATAGCCGCACAGTAAAGACATTCGGTGCCAGCGTCCGGCCCTGGCCCAGGACCATGGAATGCTGATCCAGTTCCTTGCGGAGTGCGATGGCAAGCTCCAGCGGTTCAACACGGCCGGACGAACCGGACGCGAAAGCACCACGAACAATCTTTTCGATGCCGCGTTCGACATTGTCGAGTATGCCCAAGTTCGTCTCCTTCCGTGTCCTGTCCAGTGAATTGCCTCGTCTGCAGTACCTGCCCGGTCACCGGGGTGCGGGCGGAATCGTCCGCCGGGACTGGTTCGGGACCGGTTCCGGCAGGGCACAGGTACATACGTCCACTTCGATAGTACTGGTGACGGCAGATAATTGTCTTACCGCCGTCCCGGCGCCCCGCGTTCCGGCGCGGCCGATGTGCCAAGCCGGTTGCCGCTTCACACCGGTCCCCTGAGCGGCCGGGGAAACAGCCGTCGATTCCTTGCAACAGCGCGGTTTTCAGGTTGCCTCGGCGGCCGTTTAGGTGTTTGGCCAAAATGCCGGTATGCTTGATTCTGCTGTTCCCGAGGAAACGCAACGAATGATCAGAGACAGGATCCGCTTGGATCGTGTGAGATTGTCCGCACAGCGTTGCCGCGGGAAACCATTTATGCGCGAGTGGCGGAACGGCAGACGCGCTGGCTTCAGGTGCCAGTGTCCGAAAGGGCGTGGGGGTTCAAATCCCCCCTCGCGCACATAGAAAAGAATGACCCCGGCCAAACGGCCGGGGTCATTCTTTTTTGCGTCCCGGGTGGTCATCCCCCGGAGCAGGGGAGACGGACAAAGGGAGGGGCCGCGCAGCAGCTGCGCAGCCCCTCCCTTATGTGCGTATTGCGAATCCGGAGAGCCGAAGCTCCTAGGCGCGTTCCGCCTTCTTGGCTTCGGCTTCCTTTACCCGCTGGGCTTCCGCACGGACGGCAGCAAAGCTCGCACGTTCCTCAACCAGCCAGGCCGGAGGCTCGGCAAGCAGTGCCTTGATTTCCTCGGTGGTCAGGGCCTCGGTCACACCGGCGCGGGTCAAACCGCCGATCGAGACGTTGAGCTTCTGCGCCACGACGGGGCGCGGATGCGGGCCGGTGCGGCGCAGCTCGGTGAGCCACTCAGGCGGATTGGACTGCAGTTCGTCGAATTGGGCCCGCGAAATAGGACCGTCCTGGAAATCCTGCGGCGCTGCGGGCAGATAGATGCCCAGCTTCTTGGCTGCCGTGGCAGGCTTCATGGATTGGGGAGATTTCTCGGTGGTCATATTCCAAGGGTATCCGCCCGCCGCGCCACCTCCCGGTGGGCTAAGGTGTTTTGATGCCCACAGACACATCAGCATCCCTGCAGGGGGCGACGTCGCGGCCGCTGACCGTGGCCTATGTACCGGGCGTGACGCCGGGCAAATGGATCACCCGCTGGCGTGAACGGCAGGACCAGGAACTGAGGACGTTCCAGTGTGAGGAGCCCGCAGCGCTGGAGGAACTTGCCTCCAACCGGGCGGACCTGGCGTTTATCCGTATTCCTGCCGAAGGTTTCGCGCGCCCGGACGGCGTGAACGTGATTCCGCTGTATGAAGAGCAGCCGGTGGCCGCTGCCTCAAAGGAGCACCCGCTGGCGGCCTTCGACGCCGTCGACCTCGCCGATCTCGACGGCGAGACGATCCTGGACATTGACGAGATGGGCGGGGCCGCCGTCGCCCTCGAGGTGGCTGCCGCCGGCAGCGGTGTTGTGATCCTCCCCATGTCCGTAGCCCGCCTGCACTCCCGGAAGGACGTTGCAGCGCGGCCCGTGAACGGTGTTCCGGCAACACGGATCGGAATTGCCTGGTTGCAGGACCGGGACGAGCCGGACATCGAAGAGTTCATCGGGGTGGTGCGGGGACGGACCGCGAACAGCTCCCGCCAGCCCTCCATCCAGGCTGAACAGAAGTCCTCGGCCAAGAAGCGGACCAAGGAGCGCCAGGCCCGGAGCGCGGCCAAGCCCGCGGCAAAGTCCGCGGCAAAATCCGGCGGGCGTCCCGCAGGCAAGGGAAAAGGCGCAGGCAAGAACGGCAAACCGCGCCGCAGCCGTTGAAGCACCGTTGATTCCACAGCTGATCCGGCACTGCTGACACCGGCCGGGGCCGGAGGTACCCTTTCGCAGATGCGGATCAAAATGAGCGGCATCCATGTGGTCGACCCGGAACGTGCCTACGAGTTCTACACGGGTACCCTTGGCCTGGAACCCTTGATGGCCATGCCGGAGTACAACCTGTTCATTGTCTGTTCGCCTGAAGATCCGGGTGGTCCGGGGCTGCTGCTCGAACCCAGCGACAACCCGGTTGCCGAAGCGTACCGGACGGGGCTGTACCGGGAGCAGCTGCCCGTGCTGGTGCTTGGCGTACCGGATGTGCAGGCGGAGTATGAGCGGTTATCGGGGCTCGGCGTCCAGTTCCTCGGTGAACCCACCCTTGATTCGACGGGCGCCCAGGCGGTTTTCGACGACGGCTGCGGCAACTACCTCCAGCTTCACCAGGACTAACGCGGAGGCGGCGGTGCCCAGACCGCCGTCCAGCGCCTGGGAACACCGCCGCTAGCGTTCCCCCAGCCGCGGGCGGAGGCGGGATTCCTCCAGGTCCAGCAGCCGCTGCGCCTCCGAAAGGGTTCGGGACGCATAGCGTCCCTCACGGCGGGCCAGCAGCAACTGGTCCCGTTCGGCCTCGACGACGGCGCGGCGCAGTACGCGGTATTGGAGCTGCGGCGTCGGATCCTCATTTTCCCCGAGTGCACGTACCCGTTCCCAGGCCAGTTCGCTGCGGAGGAAGGTGCTCTGGCGGACCCTTTCGACGACATCCGGGTCCACCTCCCGGCGTACGCCCGGGCATTGCGCAGGCTGCTCCAGAACGCTGAGCCCGGCACCGCTGAGCTCGTCCAGCAGCTTGGCCAGCTCCCTCTGGTCCGATGCCACATCCCGGCCCTGAACCCCCAGGAGGCGGATCAGCCACGGCAGGGTGACGCCCTGCAGCAGCAGGGTTGCCACGGCCACCGTGAAAGCGATCAGCACCAGCTGCTCGTGGTACGGGGTCTGCTCCGGCAGGGACTGGGCCGCGGCCAGGGTCACCACGCCCCGCATACCGGACCAGGAGATCACCATGCCGCCGCGCCAGCCCAAACCCTCGCGGCCGAGTTGCTCGACGTCGGCCCGGCGGCGGAGGTAGAGCAGCTCGGCCCGCCGATGCCGCCTGCGCTGCCGATCGTCGTTCAGCCCGCCAGCCTTGATCCGGTCCAGGCCCAGCCGGAACCGCTTGGTCCGCCGTTCCTGGTGACGGACCTTCAGCCGCAGCAGGTAGATCAGCGGAGTAACCCAGGCGAAGCGCAGCAGGATCAGCAGCACGGTGGTTGCCAGGCCGATCAGTACGGCATCGAGGACCGGAAGGAGGCTGGCGTCGATGTTCTCCACCAGATGCCGCAGTTCGAGTCCCATTAGGAGGAAAACGCCGTTTTCCAATAGGAACTGGATGGTCCGCCAGTTGATGCTGTCATTGATCCGGGCCTGCGCCGTCAGCGCTGAGGCACTGCGGTGCCCGGTGTACAGCCCGGCCACGACCACGGCGAGGACCCCCGAGGCCCCGGCTTCCTCCGCCGGAATGAAGGCAATAAAGGGAACCACAAAGGAGATTGCCGTATCCAGGACCGGATCGGAGAGTTTCGATCGGACATAGACCGTGGCCGCGCCTACCAGCAGGCCGACAAGAACGGCAACGACGACCGCGAAACCGAAGTCACCGATGCCGGCCCAGATGCTCGACAGGCCCCCGGCGGAGGCGGCGACGGCGGAGCGCAGCAGCACCAGGGCGGTGGCATCATTGACCAGCCCCTCGCCTTCGAGCACCGTGACCAGGCGCGGCGGCAGACCCAGCTTCTTTCCGATCGAAGTGGCAGCGACGGCGTCGGGCGGACTGACGACGGCGCCCAGTGCCACCGCGGCGGCGAAGTTCAGGTCCGGCAGCAGCAGGTAAAGGAGGAGCCCCGTGGCAAAAGCCGAAAACAGGACGAGGAAGACGGACAACGAGGAAATGGCACCGATGTTGCGCCGGAAGTCCACCACGGGGACGTTCACCGCGGCGGCATAGAGCAATGGGGGCAGCACCCCCATCAGGATCCATTCGTGCGGAACGGAGAACTCCGGCACGCCCGGCGTGTAGGAAAGCGCCAGCCCCACCACCACCAGGATCAGCGGTGCAGCTATCCCGAGGCGTTTGGAAAAGGCAGCAACCGTCACAATGACGGCAACACCCACTACAGCAAAAAGAGCCAGTTCCACACTTCAACTTTAGTCCCGCCCGGGTGTGCTCCCGTCCCCGGAAGGGCTAGGTATAGGGGGACCAGCCGGTCAGCGCCGTCATGCCGTCCACGGTGACGCCGTAAATCGCGTAAATGGTCACGGGCACCATCAGGGCCCATTCCCGCCATGAGCCGGCCGCGCCGATCAGGGGCAGCGAGAAGCAGCCGCTGCTCCGCCAGAGCTTACTGACAACAGGGAATCGGACCAGGGACCGCGGGCGTTTGATCCGCAGCGGCCACAGGATCATTACGCCCTGGTGGGTGAGGAGGTCGCCGACAATATGCACTGCCACGCCCAGGCCCACCGCCACCGGCAGCCAGTCATTGTTTTCCGGGGCATAGACGGCAATGAACCCCGAGAAAACCAGGGCGAGGAACCAGCTGCGAACCGGTCCGCCGGCGATTTTCAGCGCCTTGAAGGCAAATCCCATCAGCAGGACGGACAGGATCCCCGCGCCCACCGCCACTGATCCGAAGACCGGCACCTCGGTGGTCACTTTGCCCAGTGCTGTCGCCAGCGCCACGAAGACCGCCAGCCCGAGCAGGGAATGCGTGCCGCGCCGGTGGCCGCCGCTGACGGCCTCCGTAAAGCGGGCAAGGATTTTGGTGAGCGGGGGAAGGGAATGGGCAATGGTCCCGCTGTGATGGTCGAGATCGGGCAGCAGGGCAGCGCCGGCGGTCAACAGGGCACCGGTGACGACGCCGAGCGGCGTCACCGGATACCAGCCGAAGGCGTGGGGAGCGGTGGAGGCGACGGCAACCCAGGCCGCAGCGCCGCTAGCGGCATGGTGGCCACCCATCATGGTTGAAAAGTCCTTCCAGAGGGCGGTGCAGGCGCCAAAAGAGTTTATTGAAGCTACCTATTTTTCCACGGTTTCTTCGGGCCTTCGTTCACCTTGGGCCGAGGGCGCAGGTGCTTAGGCAACTGTGAATCCCAGGTGCCTAAGAATGGCCTCCACGATTTCCGCAGGAGAATCCGTTATTTCAATCCGGATACCGGCCTCGTCCAGTGAAAGCGGCTCCAACGTGCTCAACTGCGAGGGAAGCAGGGACGGCGGCATGAAATGTCCGCTTCGGGTTTTCATGCGTTCGGCAAGCACCTCGCTGCTCCCGTCCAGGTGGACGAACGTAACGTCCCCGGTTGCCTGCGCAAGGACGTTCCGGTACGTGCGTTTCAACGCGGAACAAGTGACGATGGTGCACCGGCCGTTTTCCGCCTGGACACCCATCCAGTCGCGGATGGCGTAGAGCCACGGCCAACGGTCGTCGTCGTCCAGGGGGACGCCGGCGGACATCTTGGCAATATTAACGGCCGGATGGAACTCATCAGCCTCTGCGGCGATCCATCCGAGCCGTTTGGAAAGCAGGTTGGCGATGGTGGTTTTGCCCGATCCGGCAACACCCATGATGACGAGGTGCTGTGCAGTTTGGGACATTGAAATCTCCTTGGGACGCCGTTGTCGCGGGTTCGGACCGGTTTGCTGACCCGAACTTCTGAGCACAAAGGTATCACCAACTGATGGAGCGGGACCGGATGAATCGGGGCACCGTTGGCGGCTGATCAAAGGCGGGCCTCGGAGGCTAGGCTGAAGCAGGGGGCGGGTGGCCGGTCTCAGCGGTATCCCCGCCGATTAGGCGCCCCCACTCATATGCATTCTAGGGAATATACAAAGGAACGTAGCTGGAAAGATGCGGATATGAACGAACATGCCGGCCCGCCGGCCGCGGTCCTGAACGCCCGGATCATCGAGGTCCTGGGCCAGGACATAACCTCCGGTGTGCTTGCCCCGGGGGACCGGCTCACGCTTGACGGGCTGCAGCAGGAGTTCGGAGTTTCTCGAACCGTGGTCCGCGACTGCATGCGGATCCTCGAGTCCATGAACCTGGTGTATTCCAAGCGCCGGGTCGGCATTGTGGTGCAGGAACCCCAGCTGTGGAATGTGTTCGATCCGCGGATCATCAAGTGGCGCCTGGCCGGGCCGGGCCGGGCGGAGCAGTTCCGCACCCTGACCGAACTGCGGGTGGGGGTGGAGCCGGTAGCCGCGGCGGCCGCAGCCAGTCACGCGGCACCAGCTGAGCGGGACCGGATGGTGGAGCTGGCCGCGGAGCTTCGAAGGCTCGGCGAAGCGGGGGAGCTGGATGAGTTCCTGCAGGCCGATATTGAATTCCATACGTTGCTGCTGCGTTCCAGCGGCAACGACATGTTCGCCTCGCTTCAGGACGTGGTTGCCGAAGTGCTTACCGGCCGCACCCGGCAGGGCATGATGCCGGCGAACCCGAGCGAGGCTGCCCTCCGGGGGCATGTGCTGGTGGCGGACGCCGTCGCCGCCGGCGACGGCGCTGCCGCGCTGGCGCACATGATGGATCTACTGGAAGAAGTACGGCAGGCGATCGCGGGTTAGCCGAGCCACTGGGCGCAGCTGAATGCCGGCAGTGCGGGGGACGGCAAAGGCCGGCGCACCCCTGGAAAAGGGATACGCCGGCCCGGAAGCCGGAGTCCTAGCGGGTCGGTTTCAGGTTGCTGTCTTCGGGTGTGACTACCTCTGCCGTGGCGGAAATGTTCTCGGCATCCACCATCCAGGCGTACTGCTCCAGCTTGGCAATAAAGCCGTGCAGGATGTCCGCAGTGGTCGGATCCTCTTCGTCCACCTGGTCGTGCACGTCGCGCATGGTCTTGACGACGGCCTCGAGCATGGCGACCACGTGCGTCACGGTATCGCTGGTGTCAACCAGTCCGGCGGGGAACGGCGGCAGGCTGGTGCCGTTGGCCACTGCCACGCTTCGGCCGTCCGGAACGGCGCGGAGGGCACGCATGCGCTCGGCCAGTTCATCCGCGAAGATGCGCGCGTCGTCAATGATCTCGTCAAGCTGCAGGTGCAGGTCCCGGAAGTTCTTACCTACTACGTTCCAGTGGGCCTGCTTGCCCTGCAGGTGCAGTTCGATCATGTCCACCAGGACGGCCTGCAGGTTGGTGGTCAGCTCTTCAGATGCCTTCATGTTTCCTCCAGATATTGACGAAAAATGAGTACTGGACTCACCTGCCGGAAAAAGTCCGGACACTGCAGTGCACAGCGCCGCCGGCAGGTGGATTGTTCCCCAGCCTAACCCCGGGACGCAGCTCGGAACAGAATGGACCGGTTCCCGGGACAGCTAATATAAGCAACCTTACTTCCAGTTGAAGTGACTTGTCGTCCTGTGTACGGTGAGGAAAACGGGGCCTGTGAGAAACGGCCCGGCCAAGGCAGGATTCGTACTACCGGAGGGACAGCATGACCACCGTAGAAGAGTCAATCGACGTATCAGTACCGGTTACCACCGCTTACAACCAGTGGACCCAGTTCGAGTCCTTCCCCCACTTCATGGGCGGCGTTCTCTCCATTACCCAGCTTTCGGACACCACCACACACTGGGTGACCAAGGTGGCCGGCGTCGAGCGGGAATTCGACACGGAAATCACCGAGCAGCACCCGGATGAGCGGGTCGCCTGGAAGAGTACGGACGGAAAGTCCCATGCCGGCGTCGTAACGTTCCACCGCCTGGGCGACGCCGAGACCCGGGTGACCGTCCAACTGGACTGGGATCCCGAAAACATCGTTGAGAAGCTGGGGTCCGTGGTCGGCGCCGATGACCGGCAGGTCAAGGCCGACCTCGCTCGTTTCAAGGAATTCATTGAAAGCCGCGGATCGGAAACGGGTTCGTGGCGGGGAAATGTTGACGCTCCCGGTAATGCCGCCACCGGCGCGGCCGGCACGGCTCCCGTAGGACCTACCTCCACCGACACATCGCGGCTGGCGGCAGCCCCGGACGCGGATCCGGCGATGGATGACCCGGAATCCGGCGGACCCCGGGCCGGCCTCTAGCCGCCCGGCTGGTTAAGCAAAGACTGCGGATGCCTGCAAGGCATCCGCAGTCTTTGGTTAAAACCGGGTCCGGAGATCAGGCGGGATCGAGGTTCTTAACCGCGGGACCTTCCAGCAGCGTTCCCTTGGCCGTGAACCGGGAGCCGTGCAGCGGACAATCCCAGGACTGTTCGGCGTCGTTCCAGTTCAAGACCCCCTTGAGGTGCGGGCACACGGCCGACACCCGGCTGGTCTCGCCGGCGACGGTGCAGGTACCCACCGGCTTGCCGTTCTCCCGGGACACCACACCCTGCCCCTCCGGCGGGGCCGTGTCGGTGCTGTTGACCAGTCCGGCGGCCCAGCCGGTGAGCATGGAGAGCCCCACCTCGGCGTTGTCACGCAGGGTGGACGCGGCATCCAGCGGGGCCACCCGGGGCTTGTACAGCTCGCGCGCCCACGGGTTCTCTCCGCCGAGAATCTCCGCGCTCAGGGCCAGAGACGCCGCGACGGCATTGGTCATGCCCCACTTGTTGTAACCGGTGGCTACATAGATGTTGGATCCCATCAGCGGCAACTGCCCGACGTAGGGCAGGCTGCGTGCCGGCGAGTAATCCTGCGCCGACCAGGCATAGCTGGCCGCGCTTCCCACCGCGAAGTTCTCCTCGGTCCAGTCCACCAGATCGTCCACCAGTTCCTGGGTGTGCTTTTTCCGCCCGACCGTGTGCCCGTTGCCCCCGGCGAGCAGGTAGGAAATACCGTCTGCCTCCGCGGTCCGCAGGGAGCGGGTGGGCGAATCGACGGAGAGGTACATGCCCTGCGGAACCGTTCCCGTCACCGGCAGGGCCACTGCGTAGGAACGCTCGGGTTTCAGGACGGCAAAGTAGCCGCCGCGGTCAAGGATCGGGATGCCGGTGGCCAGCACCAGGTGCCGCGCCGTGACCTCGCCCTGGCTGGTTCCGACCTTGATTCCGGCACCCTCCTCGTGGCGCGCGCCGGTCACCCGGACGCCCTCGATCAGGGTGCCGCCGTGGGCGCGGTAATCCTTGGCCAGGCCGGCAAGCACAGTCATCGGCTGGATCTGCGCCTGGTCGCGAAGCCGCAGGGCGCCCGTGGTTTCAAAGGGAAGCTCGGTCTCCGTGGTGAACTCGACGTCGAGCCCTGCCTCCTTGGCTGCCTCGTGTTCCTTCCGCAGGCTCTTGAGTCCCTGCTCGGTGGTGGCGTAGGTGTACGCGTCCCGGACCTCGTAGCCAATCCCGTTTTCGTCGCAGAATCGCAGCAGCCAGCTTTGTCCCTGCCGGTTGGCTTCCACATACTGGCGGGCAGTCTCCGCGTTATGATGCGACGTGATGCTGGACAGCTGTGTTCCCTGCAGGAGGGAAACCTTGGCCGTGGTGTTGCCGGTAGCGACCGCACCTACCGTGCGTGCTTCCAGGATGGCCACGCGCTGTCCGCTGCGTGCCAGCAGGGCTGCCGTGGTGAGGCCGGTGAGTCCGGCGCCGACCACCACGGTGTCGTAGGACGCCCCGGGGTCGAAGGGATCAGAGGGTATAACGGGCGCGGTATCGAGCCATAGAGATTTCAAGTTATCCTTCCCGCCAAGCTGACGAAGTGATGTGGGAGCCGCCCTGCGGTCCCATCTGGAGCATGCCGCCGTCGACGGCCCAGGAGGCCCCCGTGACGTAGGACGACGCCGGTGAAGCCAGGAAGGCCACGACGTCGGCAATCTCGGTGGCATAGCCGGGCCGGCCCAGCGGAATGCCGGGGCGGTCCTCGGCCTGCGGGTCGGAGTCCGTCTGCCCCGTCATGGGTGTGGCGATTTCCCCGGGCGCCACCGAATTGGCCGTGATCCCGTAGCTGCCCAGCTCCAGGGCGATGGTCTTGATCAGCCCGCCGAGGCCGTGCTTGGACGCGGTATACGCCGCGGCGCCCACTCGTGGCTGGAGTTCGTGGACGCTGGTGACGGCGATCAGCCGGCCGCCGTTGCCGGCCGCGACCATGCGCTGAGCTGCCCGCTGCAGGCAGACAAAGGCCCCGCTGAGGTTGGTGTCCAGGGTGGTGCGCCAGGCGTCATAGCCCAGCTCCAGGAACTTCTGCCCGTCCCCGGTCCCCGAGTTGTTGACGAACACGTCCAGGCCGCCCAGTTTCTCCGCCAGGGAATCCACAACGTCCGCGCACCCTGGGAGATCGGTGGTGTCCAGATGGGCGACGACGGCGGTGCGGCCGTGCGAACGGACCTCCTCAGCAGTGTCCATGGCACCCTGTTCATCCGAATGCCAGGTGATGCCCACATCCATTCCCGCCTTGGCCAGTGCTACGGCGGCGGCGCGTCCTATGCCGGAATCAGACCCCGTGACTATTGCCGTTTTAGGCGCAAACCCCATCTGGTACCCCCTCATGGTCCTGGAAAGTCAGCATGCTTCCCACCTTGCCCCAATTGTGCAACAGTTTAAAGCCCTGATCACCGAATCCTCCCGGTCCGGTTCTCCGGTGCTGCGGAGCAGAGGAGTCATCATGGCATACCCCAGCTACAGTTCCAGCGGCGGTCTCTCGGCGCGCAGGACCAATGCGCAGAAAGCCGCAATTGCATTCGGGATTGTTTTCCTGCTTATCGGAGTCCTGGGGTTCATTCCCGGGGCCACCATCAATTACAGCCAGCTTTACTTCTCGGGTTACGCATCCGAAGCCGCACTTCTGGGCATATTCCAGGTCTCGGTGCTCCACAACGTGGTCCACATGCTGCTGGGCTTCGCCGGGCTGGCCCTGGCGCGAAAGCACTCCTCGGCCAAGCTCTATTTGCTGGGAGGAGGCATCCTCTACGCCCTGCTCTTCATTTACGGGCTGCTCATCCCGCTGGAGTCGGACGCCAACTTCGTTCCCTTCAACACGGCGGACAATTGGCTGCACGCAGTGCTGGCAGTGGTGATGATCCTGCTGGGTATCTTCCTGGGACGTGAGAGCGAACCGAGCTCGTACCGCAGCAACCCGAACCCCGGTGAAGGATCAGTTCCCAACTAGCCGGGCTGCCGCGTCCGATGCTGGAATCCGCCGCCCGCCCCGGTTAGCGTTGGAGCCATGGACGAACAGGAAATCCAGCACCGGATCCAGGAACTCGTAGCGCAGGAGCAGTCCCTGCGGGAGACGGATCCGGGTGCGGAACCCGAGAAGCACGCCGCGGAACTCAGGCGGGTGGAGGAACAGCTGGACCAGTACTGGGACCTTCTCCGCCAGCGGCGGGCCAAGGCCGACGCCGGGCAGAACCCGGATGAGGCGCAGGAACGGCCCGTGGGTGAAGTCGAGGGATACCGCCAGTAGGGACCATCCCGTACGGCCGGCCCCGAGCGGACTAGTGCTGCTGCCGGCTGCTGACGGACATTTTCGGCGTGCCGGCTTCAGCTTCCCGGTCTGCCGGGCCGGCGACCTGGTGCAGCAGGGTGGCGGCACCGATGCTGCGCCGGAAGCCGCTGTCACCTCGGAAGGTCTCCCCAAGGGCCCAGACCATCAGGCAGCCTTTGCTGAGGGTCTTAAGCAGCCCGGCGTTCCTGGGCGTCAGTGCCATCATGGACGCCACGCCAAACAGGCCCCAGCCGATGAGCGGCCCGTTGGGCACCTTGAAAACAGTCTGCCGGCCGAACCGGTCCGTGAAGAAATTGCGAGATGCCATAGCGGTCAGGCGCCTTTCCGGGTTTTGGCTGTGCTTTTGGTGCCTTTGGAGTTCGCGGTTTTGGCGGGAGCCTTCTTGGTGCCGTCCTCTTTGGTGCTTTTACTGTCGGTGCCGCTCTTTTTATCGCGGTTCTTCTCTACGCTCCGCCGCAGCGCCTCCATGAGGTCCAGGACCTTGCCGCCCTCGTCCTCCTCGGATTCTCCGCCGAAGGTCTCCTCCGTGTCGAGCGATTCTCCCTGTTCGAGCTTGGCATCGATCAGGGTTTTGAGCTGCTCTTGGTAATCGTCGGTGAATTCGGAAGGATCGAAGTCCCCGCTGAAGGAATCCACGAGGGCCGAGGACATCTCCAGCTCCTTGGCGGAAATCCGCACCTTTTCGTCGAGGGAGGGGAAGGTGGCCTCCCGGACCTCGTCCTCCCACAGCAGGGTCTGGAGGGTCAGCACGTCACCGCGTACGCGCAGGGCACCCAGCCGGCTCTTCTGCCGGAGCGAGAACTGGACGATAGCCGTGCGGTCGGTGTCCTCAAGGGTGCGGCGCAGCAGCACGTAGGACTTCGTCGATTTGGAGTCCGGCTCCAGATAGTACGTCCGGTCAAACAGGATGGGATCCACCTGCTCGCTGGGCACGAATTCCACGACGTCGATTTCCCGGCTTTTCTCCACGGGAAGGGAGGCCAGATCCTCGTCGGTAAGGACCACCGTCTGCTCGCCGTCGTCGTACGCCTTTGCGATGTCCTTGTATTCCACCACCTCGCCGCAGATCTCGCAGCGGCGCTGGTAGCGGATGCGCCCGCCGTCTTTGCCATGCACCTGGTGAAGGCTGACGTCGTGGTCCTCGGTGGCGGCATAAACCTTGACCGGCACGTTGACCAGCCCAAACGCAATGGCGCCTTTCCAGATCGCTCTCATGTAGTCCAGTGAACACTAGATTCCGGTTCCGTTGCCAGAGCCGGGTTTGTCTGCGCGTGCCTCCCGCAGATGCTCCCACAGCTGCCGGTACACACGCGGATCGGAAAAATAGGCGGTATGGGATTCGGGAAAGGGTTTGCCGGAGTCCACTTCGCTGTCGGTCACGTTCACCTCCCGGCCGGCAAACACGCGTTCGGCGCAGAAGGAGATCAGGTCGCGCTCGTCCCAGAAATTCAACCAGGGGACTGCGGGCCCTGAACCGCCGCGGACTGGACCGAGATAGGCGAGGGCATCGAGGAGGTAGAACCACGGCGCCTGCGAGCCCACGGTCACCAGCAAATCCACGCGGAAGCCGTCCGCTTCGGGGGAACTGAGCAGGTCGACAGCTGCCACGGAGCCGAGGCTGTGGCCGAACAATACGACAGGTGCGTCCTGGTCCGTGCTGCGCAGGGTGTCCGCAATGCGGGCACAGGCAGCCGGACCGTGGCGCAGATAGAAGGCAACCTTGCCGAAGAAGCTGCCCGCGGCGTCGGTGAGGCGGATCCGGTGCCGGATCCCCGCCTCCGTGAGCACACCCAGGACCAGATCCTGCAGCGTCTCGCCCAGGAATGCCGCGTCAGGGCGCGCCGGCGGGGCACCGGTGCTGGAGGCCTGTTTCAGCGGATCAGCCGCTCCCAGGTCCATGCCGAAAAGGGCCAGGGCCAAGGACGTATCGGTCACTCCGGGCGGATCGTCGGCGACATACCGCGGGGGCAATGCCGGGACAAAGCTGACATTGTCGGGTGCGGCGGCGGCCCAGTCGACCGCCAGCACCCGGTAATCGGACAATCCCGGCACCGCTGCCATCTGCTCCCGGATCCGGTCCGCGAGCTGCGGATTGGGCTGGCCGGTGCCCGGCAGGAAAACCAGCGTTCCGGGTTTCTCCGGTGGTCCGAGGGGTGCGGGATCCATGGCTGCCTCCTTCGTTGCGGCGGCACCTTCACCGACCGCGCAAGGCAGCGGTTTCGGCCCGATAGGGACACTTTCACATGCCGCAGTCCCGGCCGCCAGCGAAGGGGAGGGAAGGACGGAATCCGGGTGGCTTGGCACGGCCCGGGAGGCTGTGCAGGAGCGTCAGCGGGGAACGGCAGCCACGGGACTGAAAACGCGGGTCTGCATAATCACGTCGCCGGGCCCCTGCAGATCAACCACCAGGCCTTCGCCGCTCTTCAGCGAGTTGAAGATGCCGGCCGCCTTGCGCGTCCTCATCTGGATACTCGACTCCCAGCCCACGAGGTGCCCCGTGTCCAGGGTGAAGCCTTCCCCTGCTTTCAGGGATACAACGTCCAATGCGCCGTAGGAGGAAACCAGGAGGTTGCCCTGGCCGCTGACCTTCAGCACCACCAGGCCCGAACCGGCAAACATGCCGTTCAGGGAGGCGTCCGGGCCGACGTCGAGGTTCCCGTCGTTCGCCAGCCACGCTCCCTTCGTCAAGCGGAAGCCCGTTGCATTATCCACCCCGACGGAAACCACGTCTCCGACGGACTCGGAAATGACATCGACCCAGCCGCCCTCGGCGGGGGCGGTGAAAACGGTGGTGTGGAAGCTTTCCCCGCCGATCATTTTCCCCAGGCCTTTCATAAAGCCGCCGTCAGCCTTTGCCACGAGCGTTACGCCGAAGGAATGCGCCATCATTGCTCCCGGCTGCACTTTTATTGCCTCGTGGGGTTCAAGGAAGCAGCGGGCTACTGCGTATGCCGGGCTGTGGCGGATTTCTACTTTCACAATTACCTCTTTATAAAAAATATGGGATTCAGTGGCCTGCGCTGCGAATATAACTGCCTTGATCCTAAGTGCGGGGTTCCATGGACCGGCGCGCCCGCACATTTGCCTCCGGCAAGTCGGCGGCGGCAGCGGGCGGATAATGGGTGCTGTGAGGGAAGGCGAGGCCGTGGAAGCGAATACATCCGGATCCGGGCCCGCGCGGGTGGAACTGTCCGTGGGGCAGGTGGCCGAGCGCAGCGGCGTCAGCGTATCGGCGCTGCACTTTTACGAGCGCCAGGGCCTGCTCTCCAGCCGGCGGACACAGGGTAACCAGCGGCGCTATGACCGGTCGGTGCTGCGGCGGGTGGCCGTGATCCGCGCGGCGCAGCAGGCAGGCATTCCGTTGGCCGTGATCAACCGGGCTTTCGCCGAACTGCCTCCGGACGGGGTCCCGGACCAGGCCGACTGGCAGCGGCTTTCTGCCGCCTGGCAGCAGGAACTCAATACCCGCATCCGCCACCTCCAGGCACTTCGTGACCGGCTCGGCGGCTGCATCGGCTGCGGCTGCCTCTCCCTGGCCCAGTGCCGGTTCGTGAATCCCGACGATTCGGGCACCGGCACCGGCGCCCGGGCATTCGACGCCTGAGTCCTCCGATTTGACCTCAACTATGGTTGAGGTTTTAGCGTTGAGGGATGCCCTCGATGGGTTGGTCTGCGGAAGGACTTGAGATGACGCGGAATACGGCTCTGTGCGAGCGGAATGTAACGGATGCATTCAAGGACGCCTTTCGGGCTCATCCGGCGGGCGTGGCGATCATTACGGCCGACGGCGGCAGCGGGCCCGTGGGCCTGACCGCCTCCTCGGTTTCCTCGGTTTCGGCGGAGCCGCCGATCCTGTCCTTCTCCCTGGCCTCAACCCACGGGACAGCCGGTGTAATAGCCGCGTCGGAGACCGTCATCGTCCACCTGCTTGGCTCCGAAAATGCCGGACTCGCCGCACTTTTCGCCCGGCAGGGCGCGGACCGGTTCGGCTCGACGCGCACCCGCACGCTGCCCGGCGGCGAACCCCTCCTGGAAGAAGCCCCCGTGGCACTTCGCTGCCGGATCGACGGCAGGATCCCGGTGGGCAGCTCCATCCTGATTGCGGCCACCGTCCTGGAAATCCTCCCCGGCAGCACGGAGCAGGAACCGCTGGTCTACCACAACCGGACCTATCACCGCCTGGGCGGGCACTCCGTGCTTGGCCAGGCCGGCTCGGTTGCTCCCGGAAGCGGCCAATAGCGGATAATCGGGTTCAGACCCGTACGGCGACCGTCGTCGGGAACGACCCACCGGAAGGCACGGCGATGGCAAAGAAAAAACTCAAGGACCTGAGCAGCGGACAGAAAAAGGGCCTCGGAGCCCTGACCGGACTCCAGTTCCTGCTCGCCGGAGCTGCGCTTCGGGATTTGAAGAAGCGCCCGAAGGAGCAGATCCGCGGCAGCCGCGGATGGTGGATGGCCGCGTGCGGCATCAACTTCGCCGGCCCCATCGCCTACTTCCTCTTCGGCCGGCGCTCCGCCTAGGCATGGTGCGTTCCCGCAGCACCGGAACCAAGCCGCCGGTCCTCGAGCCGGTTCGCCTGCAGGACCTGAGTGACGGTGCCGATGTTCCGGTAGGCAGCACCCAGGAAGCGGTGGCTTATGCCGGAGAATCCTTCGCCGGTTTGGAACTGCGCGGGGCAGTGTTCTCCGAATGCAGCCTCACCGGAGTGTCCCTGGACAACGCCGACCTCACCG
Organism: Arthrobacter sp. zg-Y1116; assembly: GCF_024385485.1. NCBI lineage: Bacteria > Bacillati > Actinomycetota > Actinomycetes > Micrococcales > Micrococcaceae > Arthrobacter > Arthrobacter sp. zg-Y1116. The sequence continues at coordinate 1,231,924 of NZ_JANFLR010000001.1, forward strand.
CTGCACGGTTTCTGGAATCCACCCTGGAAAACCTGTATGCCCCGGTGTTCCGGGCGGCCAGGACCACCTTCCGGGACGTGGAGATCTCCAACCCGCGCCTGGGTTCCGCTGAGCTTTACGGCGGAAGCTGGAATTCCGTCCGGGTGGAGGGCGGCAAGATCGATTTCCTCAACCTGCGCGGCTGCACGCTGACCAACGTGCTGTTCTCCAACTGCATCATCGGGGAACTGGACCTGGACGGCGCGCGGCTGAACCGGGTGGCGTTCCACGACTGCCGGATCGACTCCCTGCTGCTGGGAAGCGGCGGTACGGCCGTGGATGCAGACCTGCGCGGATCCGCGTTCCGGAGCATCACCGGATTAGCCGGGCTGAAGGGGTTCACCGTGGACGAAGAACAGCTCCTGCTGCTGGCTCCGCTGCTCGCGGCCCAGTTGGGCCTGCGCGTGGAAGCCTAGGGCTGCCCGGCGTACTGGTCCCAGGGGATGTTCCAGTCGCCGTAGCCGTCGTCGATGGAAACCGGCCCGGCTTCGGTGTTCAGCACCTGCACCACGTCCCCGGCGTCGAAGGTGTCATAGAAGTACTTGGCGCCCTCGGCGGACATCCCAACGCAGCCGTGCGAAACATTGATGCGGCCCAGGGCACCCACGGCGCCGTCGAGGGCCTGGTGGACAAAGACACCGCTGTTGGTCAGGCGGCTGGCCCAGGAGGCGTCGAACGGCTCGTAGTAGTCCGGGTCTCCGGGCGAGAGACCGATGCTCTCTGCGCGGAAGGGCAGTTTCTCGTGCTGGCTGACGACAACCTGGTAGCCGCTGGGCGAAGGCCAGGTGGGTTCGCCGAGGGTGACGGGGAAGGTCCGGACCAGCTGCCCGTCCAGGAACACCTGCATGGTCTTGGTGTTGTTGTCCACCACGGCCAAGCGGGTGTTGTGCGTGTTGAAAGTCCGGGTTTCGTTGAAGTTGCCGATCATTCCGTTGCCGAAGTCGACGCCGAACAACTGCATGTCCACGGTGATGGCGCTGTTGGGGGCCCAGAAGGCTTCCGGCCGGTAGCGGACCCGGTTGTCCGTGATCCAGTAAAAGGCGCCGGTCTGGCCCGAGGTGCTGGTGACCTTGATGGCCTGTTCCACCGCGTCTTTGTTGGTGACCGGTTCACTGAAGGTGATATCGATGGGCTGGCCCACGCCCACGCTGGCGGCGTTCTGCGGATACATGAATGCATTGGCTTCATTCGCCGGAAGCACGGTTTCGAAGCCCTGCTTGCGCGTGGTCTCCTTGCCGGCCGAATCCGTGAGCACCACTTCCATGCCGTACCTGGTGTTGAAAGCCAGGGGTGCATTAGCGGTCCAGACGGCACCGTCGCCGGACATCACGCCGGGCACGGGCTCACCGCCCGCTTCGGGCTTCAGGATGACCTTGTTGATCACTGCATTGGTGGCGGTGACGGAGGGCACCTCGGCGGGGTTGACGCCTACGGCGCCGTCAGCCGGCGTGGTGGTGATGGATACCGGGGCGGCCTGCACGGAGGGCGACGCCGATGCGGAGGCGCCTGCTGAGGGGGACGAGCCGGTTTCCGAAGGGCCCAGCCGGCCGGTGGCGAAGGCTGCGCCGAGACTTCCGCCGATGACGAGCACCGCGGCAACCGCCGCGGCTATTGGCCATTTACGGCTTTTCTTGTCCTGCACAGCCAAGTCCCCTCAAGTACAAGCCGGGAGCCGTCACGACGACGGAACCGGCATAGTTGCAGCTGGGCCGGCTCGACCGGCGCGTATTGTCCTACCGATGATATTAGCTTCTTTGGATTTCCCGAACGCTGTTACCCAATTGCCGCCTAAACGGCTGTTCCGGGTGCGGCCGGTGTTGTCAGCCGCGCTGCCTGCCGCGTGATGTTCTTCGCCATGGAGGGAAAGATCAGGCCGTGGAAAGGGGCAATGAGCCACCAGTAGAGCTTGCCGCCCAGTCCCTTCGGGAAATAGATGGCCCGCTGCCGGTACAGGCTGCCGCCCTCGCCGTCCGGGTCCACACGCATCTCCAGCCAGGCCTTGCCGGGCACCCGCATCTCCGCACGCAGCCGCAGCAGGGTGCCGCGTTCCAGCAGTTCCACCCGCCACCAGTCCACCACGTCGCCGGTAAACAGTGTGGTGGGGTTCCGCCGGCCGCGGGTGAGGCCCGCCCCGCCGACGGTTTTGTCGAGGACCCCGCGGATGGCCCAGGCCATGGGAAGCGAATACCAGCCGTTCCGGCCGCCCACTCCCTCGATGACCTGCCAGACCGCGGCCGGGTCCACGGCCGCGCGGCGCTGCCGCGAGTCCACGTACACCGTCTGGCCAGCCCAGTCCGGGTCGCTGGGCAGGGGATCGGAGGCCAGATCCGACGACGCCGAGGCGTTGGCCCAGGTGGTTTCCACCTCGCCGCGTTTCTCCTTGCCCAGCGCCCGCTTCACGGCGTCGTGGTAGTCCGTGAGCCCGCCGTCGGGCTGCGGCAGGTATTGGTCAATGTCGTGTTCCTTGGCGACGGCGTCGTGCTGCAGGGATTCCACCAGCGGCAGCGCCATTGAACGCGGGATCGGGGTCACCAGGGACACCCAGTGTCCGGCCAGCCGCGGCGCCGGCAGCGGCAGGGCGTAGATGCGGCGCCGGGGCAATCCGGCTTCCTCCGCATATCCGTTCATGATTTCCGCGTAGGTCAGGACCTCCCGTGATCCGATGTCGAACGTGCGGTTCATGCCGGCGGGGATGTCTACGGCCCGCACCAGGTAGTGCAGGACGTCCCGCACCGCAATTGGTTCGATGCTTCGCCGTACCCAGCTCGGCGCCGGCATCACGGGCAGGGTTTCCGTCAGGTGCCGGATCATCTCGAAGGAGGCGGATCCGGAACCGATGACGACGCCGGCCTGGTACACAATGGCGGGCACCTCGCCTTCGAGCAGGATCCGGCCCACCTCGGTCCTGGATTTCATGTGCGGCGACAACTCGCCTTCCTCCGGGTGAAGCCCGCCGAGATACACGATCCGCTGCACGCCGGCCTCCGCGGCGGCGTCGGCCACCAAATGGGCAATCTCCGACTCCTGGCTGCCAAAACCCTTCCCGGACGCCATCGAGTGCACGAGGAAGTACAGGGTGTCGATGCCGGCGAAGGCCACCGCGGCGGATTCCCGGTCCGATAGGTCACCCTGGACAATTTCGACCTCGGACGCCCAGGGCACATCGGAGAGCTTTTCGGGGGAGCGTGCCAGGACCCGCACCCGGTGGCCGTCTTCAAGCAGCAGCGGGACAAGCCGTCCGCCGATGTAGCCGGTGGCCCCCGTGACCAGGATGTGCTGGCTTTCTGTCATTTTCCCAACATACACACGCGCCGCCGCCGATGGTCAGGGCGGCCGGACGCTCTGGGCGAAACCCTCCGAAGACTCTTCCGGTTCGCTGCGGCGGATACCTCGGGATTGATAAGCCCCCTGATGAAATACTGGTATTTGCCCGGTATCCCGGTAAGACTAGGGGGCATGGCGACAGGCGGAGGGAAAAACCAGGAGACCGTCAGTGTGGAGGGGCACCGGCTCCGCCTGACCAACTTGGACAAGGTGCTTTACCCGGAAACGGAGACCACCAAGGCGGATGTGATTGCCTACTACGCTGCCGTGGCCGAGTACATGCTGCCGCACTCGCGCAACCGCGCGGCCACCCGCAAGCGCTGGGTGCACGGTGTGGGGACGCCCGAGCACCCCGGCCAGGTGTTCTTCCAGAAGAACATCGAGGACTCCGCTCCTTCATGGGTGAAGCGGTTCTCGATCGAGCACAAAACCTCCACCAATACCTACCCGCTGGTGAATGACCTGGCCACGCTGACCTGGCTGGCCCAGTCCGCTGCCCTCGAAATCCATGTGCCCCAGTGGCAGTTCGGGCCGCGCGGCAAGATCGGCAATGCGGACCGGATGGTGCTGGACCTGGACCCCGGAGAAGGGGCGGGGCTGGCCGAATGCGCCGAAGTGGCACGCCTGGCCCGGGCCATCCTCTCGGACATGGGCCTGGATGCCCGGCCCGTGACCAGCGGCTCCAAGGGCATCCACCTCTACGCGGCGCTGGACGGCAGCCAGAGTTCCGACGACATCAATGCGGTGGCCCACGAGCTGGCACGCGCCCTGGAGGCTGACCATCCGGACCTGGTGGTCAGCGACATGAAAAAGACACGGCGCGTGGGCAAGGTGTTGGTGGACTGGAGCCAGAACAACGGCAACAAGACCACGATCTGCCCCTACTCGCTGCGCGGACGGTTCACTCCCACGGTGGCCGCCCCGCGGACCTGGAAAGAACTCGAGGATCCGGACCTGGCCCAGCTGGATTATCTGCAGGTGATGGACCGCGTCCACCGCGGATCCGATCCCCTGGCTGGAATGGAGAGCGGTGCCTTCGAGGAGGAGTCGCTGGAGCAGGCCACGGAGGACTCCGGCGGGGCATCGGATGGGGTCCGGTCCGCGGGCGGCGGCGCGGACCGGCTGACCAAGTACCGGAGCATGCGGGACGCCGCGAAGACGCCGGAACCCGTCCCGGAGGAAGCGTCCACTCCCTCGGAGGGCAACAGCTTCGTCATCCAGGAGCACCACGCCCGCCGGCTGCACTGGGACTTCCGCCTCGAGCACGACGGCGTGCTGGTGTCCTGGGCACTGCCGAAGGGACCGCCGTCCACGACCGGAAAGAACAACCTGGCCGTACAGACGGAGGATCATCCGCTGGAATACGGCAGATTCGAGGGACATATTCCCAAAGGGGAATATGGCGGCGGGGACGTCACCATCTGGGATCACGGCACATATGAACGCGAAAAATGGCGGGACGGCAAGGAAGTCATCGCCGTGCTGCACGGACAGCCCGACGGCGGCCTGGCTCGGGAAGGGGCAGCCGACCGGCGCTACGCACTGATCCACACCGGCTCGGGCGGTGACAAGGCCAACAACAACTGGCTGATCCACCTGATGAAGAACCAGCCGAAGCCGGGCGAAAAGGGACAGCCGGAAGCTCCGGGCGAAAAGGGACAGCCGGAAGCTCCGCCGGCCGGGTCCGCCGCCGCTCCCGCGGACGCCCCGGAATCGCCCGCGGAGTCCGTGGCCGCTGCCGCCCGGACACGGCCGGCCACGGCCGCCGCCCCGGCAAAAACCTCGTCCGTCGACGTTGGGAAGGCGGACCGCGACGCGGAAGACGCCTCGGTGCCCGCCGTCGAGCCGATGCTGGCAACGCTCGGCAGCCGGGCGGAGATCAACGACGACGACGAGTGGGCCTTCGAGATGAAATGGGACGGCGTGCGCGCCGTCGTCACCGTGACGCCGGCAGGCACCCGGCTGATCTCCCGCAACGGCAATGACATGACCGCCGCTTATCCGGAACTGCAGGACCTCAGTGCGCACCTCAACGGGGAGCGGGCCGTACTGGACGCCGAAATCGTCGCGCTGAACAAGGCCGGCCGGCCGGACTTCGGCCTGCTGCAGCCGCGCATGCACCTGACCAAGCCGCGGGAAATCGCCGCGGCCGCCGCACGGACGCCGGTGCACCTGATGGTCTTTGACCTGCTCTGGCTGGACGGGAACTCGCTGGCGGACCTCAGCTACGAACAGCGCCGGGAAATCCTTGAGCAGGCCGTGGAGCCCGTCCCCGACGGGCACCTCCAGGTTCCGCCCGCACTGGACATGTCCATGGACGAGGCGGTGGCGGCCAGCAAGGAACTGGGGCTGGAAGGCGTGATGGCCAAACGCCGCAGCAGCACCTATTCCCCCGGCCGTCGGTCCAAGAACTGGGTGAAGCTGAAGAACCAGCTGACCCAGGAGGTAGTGGTGGTGGGCTGGCGGCCGGGGCAGGGAAACCGGCAGAACAAGGTCGGTTCCCTCCTGGTTGCCGTTCCGGACGGGGTGGACCTGAAATACATCGGACGGGTGGGGTCCGGCCTGAGCGAGAAGGACCTCGCGACCATCGGTCCGCGCCTGAAGAAAATGTCCCGGAAAACGGCGCCGCTGGACGATGTGCCTTCTGCGGATGCCTCCGACGCGCAGTGGGTGCGGCCGGCGCTGGTGGGCGAAGTGACCTTCTCCGAACGCACCGGCACCGGAAAACTGCGCCATCCCGTCTGGCGCGGCCTGCGCCCGGATAAGAAACCGTCCGACGTCGTGGTGGAGACCCTTTAGGCGCACCACGCCGATACCTGACCGGAAAGGACCCCCAAGATGACCGAGACCAATGCTGCCTCCACGGCCCGCATTCCCGGCACCGAACCGCATCCCGACAGCGCCCTGGACGGTGTGGACGCGTGGTGGCGGGCCGCGAACTATCTCTCTGCCGGCCAGATCTACCTGCGCGACAACCCGCTGCTGCGCCGACCGCTGGAAACATCGGACGTCAAGGCGCGGCTGCTGGGGCACTGGGGGACCACACCCGGACTGAACTTCATCTATGCCCACCTGAACCGGCTGATCCGCGAGCAGAAACGCAACGTCCTGTTCATTACCGGGCCCGGGCACGGCGGCCCTGCCAATGTTGCGAATGCCTGGCTGGAGGGCACCTACTCGGAGATCTACAGCCATGTGGGCCGGGACGAGGAAGGGCTGCGCACCCTGTTCCGGCAGTTCTCCTACCCCGGTGGAATCCCCAGCCATGCGGCGCCGGAGACTCCCGGGTCCATCCACGAGGGCGGTGAACTGGGCTATTCCCTGGCCCATGCCTACGGGGCGGTGTTCGACAACCCGGACCTGGTGGCCGCCACGGTGATCGGCGACGGCGAGGCCGAAACCGGTCCGCTGGCCGCCAGCTGGCATTCCAACAGCTTCCTCGACCCGGCGGTGGACGGAGCGGTGCTGCCCATCCTGCACCTGAACGGCTACAAGATCGCCAACCCCACCATCCTGTCCCGGATGCCCGAGGAACAGCTGCTGAAACTGCTTGAAGGCTATGGGTACCGCCCCTACGTGGTGACGGTGGAGGACCCCGCCGCCGTCCGACAGGCCCACGAGGACTTCGCTGCCGTCCTGGAGACCTGCCTGGCGGAAATCACCGCGATCCAGGCGCCGTACCGCACCGGCGAAAAGACCGCGGTGACCCCTGACATCCCCGGCGCCGACGCGATGGAGCAGCACGCTCCGCGCTGGCCGATGATCGTGTTCCGTTCGCCCAAGGGCTGGACCGGTCCGGCCGTCGTCGACGGCCTGCAGGTCGAGGGCACCTGGCGGGCCCACCAGGTGCCGCTGTCCGAGATCCACGACAACCCGGAGCATCTGGCCCAGCTGCAGGAATGGCTGCAGTCCTACCGGCCCGGGGAGCTGTTTGACGCCGAAGGCCGGCTTGCCGCAGGGATTGCCGCGCTGGCTCCGGAAGGGGACCTGCGGATGAGTGCGACGCCGTACGCCAACGGCGGGCGCCTGCTCCAGGACCTGCACCTGCCGGAGTTTGCGGACCATGCGGTGAAGATCGACCATCCGGGCTCCGAACGGGTAAGCCCGATGTACAACCTGGGCGGCTACCTGCGCGAAGTGATCCGGAAGAACCCGTCCAACTTCCGGATTTTCGGGCCGGATGAAACCGCGTCCAACCGGCTGCAGGCCGTCTACGACGTCACGGACAAGGCCTGGCAGCAGCGCATTGACGAGCTCGACGAACATCTGGCCCGCAGCGGACGCGTGGCCGAGGTGCTCAGCGAACACCTGTGCGAAGGGTGGCTGGAGGGGTACCTGCTGACCGGCCGGCACGGCGTGTTCAACTGCTACGAGGCCTTCGTGCACATTGTGGATTCCATGTTCAACCAGCACGCCAAGTGGCTGAAGGTCAGCCGCGGGCTAAGCTGGCGCCAACCGGTCGCCTCGCTGAACTACCTGCTCTCCAGCCACGTCTGGCAGCAGGACCACAACGGGTTCTCGCACCAGGATCCGGGCTTCATTGACCATGTGGTGAACAAGAAGGCAGACGTCATCCGGGTCTACCTGCCGCCGGACGCCAACACCCTGCTGGCCGTGGCCGGGAACATCCTGGACAGCAGGGACCGGGTCAACGTGGTGGTCTCCGGCAAGCAGCCGGCTCCGGTCTGGCTGGATCCGGAACAGGCGCTGCTGCATGTGGAGCGCGGCGTCGGGATCTGGGACTTTGCCGGCAGCGAGGGCGCCGGCCCGGGCACCCGGACCGATCCCGACGTCGTGATGGCCTGCGCGGGCGACGTACCCACGCTGGAAACCGTGGCTGCGGCGGCGCTGCTGAAGGACCAGCTGCCGGACCTGAGGATCCGGGTAGTCAACGTGGTGGACCTGATGGTGCTGCAGGATCCGCGCGAACATCCGAACGGGCTTCCGGACCGGGATTTCGACACCCTGTTCACGCAGGATAAACCGGTGATTTTCGCCTATCACGGCTATCCCTGGCTCATCCACCGGCTGACCTACCGGCGCACCAACCACGACAACCTGCACGTGCGCGGCTACAAGGAGGAAGGCACCACCACCACGCCGTTCGACATGGCCATGCTGAACCAGATCGACAGGTTCCAATTGGCCATCGACGTGCTGGACCGGGTAGCGTCGCTGGGATCGACGCAGGCGTCCTTCCGGCAGTATTTGCAGGACGAACGGGCACGTGCCCGGCAGTACACCCGCGACGAAGGGCAGGATCCGCCGTACATCACCGGCTGGAACCTGCAGGAAGCAGAGCAGGACACGCCCGGCTGAGCACCACCGGCCAGGCGCGGTACGCACAGGCTTCGGCGGCGCCCCTAAAGGGCAGCACGCCGTGGAAAAGTACGATCCATCCATCGAAGGAGAGTTCATTGACCACTGATCAGACGAGCGTTGTAGTTTCCCGGGTCATCGATGCCTCGGCCGCGGACATCTTCAATCTGTTGTCCAACCCCGAGCGCCACCACGAGCTGGACGGCTCCGGCATGGTGGTTTCGGACGAGAAGACCGACCGCATTACGGCTTCCGGCCAGGTCTTCACCATGAACATGCACAACGAAAAAATGGGCGACTACCAGACGGAAAACCACGTCACCGGGTACGACCACAACAAGCTGCTGGCCTGGCAGACCGCTCCGGCCGGCACCGAACCCAAGGGCTGGCAGTGGGTCTGGGAACTCCAGGCCGACGGCGCCGACTCCACCGAGGTCACCCTGACCTATGACTGGTCCCATGTCACGGACAAGGAGACCCTGAAGAAGGTCTCCTTCCCGATGGTGTCCAAGGACGACCTCGAGGAATCCCTGAACAAGCTCGCCGCAGCGGTCTCCGGCGCCTAGGGTTTTTCAGGACGCACGACGGCGGCCGGTGTCTTCCTTCGGGAAGGCGCCGGCCGCCGTCGTTGTAGGGTGGCGCAATGATTCGAGAAGGCACACCGCTGGACATCCTCGAACTTGCCCGGCTCCGGGCGGCCTGGGTGGCCGAGGCCGGCGGGGACGGCCGGGCTGATGCGGGCTTTGTTGACGAGTTCAGCTCCTGGCTCGCGGCCAACCCGCGTACCTTTTTCGTCGCTGCATCGGATGCCGGCGATGCCCTGATCGGCATGCTGAACCTGTCGATCTTCGAGCGGATGCCGAAGCCGGGCAAACCGGCGTCGGTCTGGGTTTATCTGGCCAACGCCTATGTGCTGCCCGCCCACCGGAACGCCGGGGTGGGCAGCTCCCTGGTGTCCGCGGCGGTCGACTATGCGCGTTGTCTCGGGGCGGCACGGATTGTCACCTCTCCGGCTGGGGAGTCCAAGGACTTCTACGCCCGGCACGGTTTCGAGACGGCCGAGGAACTGGCCGTTTACCGGTTCTGACCCGCGGCAAGGACAGGCCAAACAACGACGGCGGCCGGCACCTTCCGTAGGGAAGGTGCCGGCCGCCGTCGTACTGCGTGCGGAGGTTAGACCGCGGACCAGCCGCCGTCGGAGGGCAGGATGGCGCCGTTGATGTTCACGCCGTCATCGCTGAGCAGGAACGTGATGGACGCAGCGAGGTCCTCCGCCGAGGCCAGGCCCGGAATGTTGACGCGTTCCGGGGACAGGCGCGCCTCGCCGTACTCGCTGGTCTTGCCGCCCATCGGAATGCCGGTGGCTACGCCGCCCGGAGCAACGGCGTTCACGCGTATGCCTTCACGGGCATACATAAACGCGGTGCTGCGGGTGATGCCTACGACGGCGTGCTTGGAGGCGGTGTACGCCACGCCCGAAGCGGAGCCGCGCAGGCCGGCTTCGGAGGTGATGTTCACAATCGAGCCCTTGCGGGCTTCGAGCATGGTCGGCAGCACGGCGCGGGTCAGGCGCATCAGGCCCTCCACGTTGACGGCGAAGATCTTCTGCCACATGGCATCGGAGACCTCGTGCAGCGGGGAGAAGTCGTCATTGATGCCGGCCACGTTGGCCAGGCCGTCAATCCTGGTGCCGGAAGCGGCCATGATGCGGTCGATGGCGGCGGCATCGGTCAGGTCGCCTGCAACCGGAACAATGGCCTCGCCCAGTTCTCCGGCGAGTTCCTTGATCTTCGCCTCGGCGATGTCGACGGCAATCACGCGGCCGCCTTCGCGGGCAATGCGGGCGGCGGTGGCGCGGCCGATGCCGGAGCCGGCGCCGGTGACGATGATGGTGCGGCCTTCGAATCGGCCTTCAACGGTCGGCAGGACGGTTTCGGCGATCTCGGGCATCACGCCGCCGTTGGCCTGCTTCACGAGTTCATCCACGGCAGCCTGCGGGAACTTGCCCTGGCTGAGGTCAACCAGCTGCTGCAGCTTCATGGTCAGGGCGGGGCCGAGGGTCTTCTCGTCGCTTCCGGCCTGCGCGAGCATGCCGCGGATGGCGGGACCGCCGGCGGGGTGGTCGAGCCACTGCTGGACGGTGTTCTGGGCGGTGATGGGCGAATTGGCCACGAACCGGTCCTTTCGATCGGAGGAGCGGCCGTAATCTGCGGCCGCCGGTATCGGCAGCTCGCCACGATGGTTACACGTGTAAGTTGCCTGTATCGTCAGACTACCGGAGAAATCTCCGGAGGATAAGGGGCTGATTTCCGCGGTGTTGCCGGCGGGTCGGTGAAGCCGAGACGAAAGAGGGACGGGATGAACCGCAGGGTCACGTCCAACGACGTTGCGCAGGCGGCCGGCGTTTCCCGTGCCACCGTCAGTTACGTGCTCAACGGCCGTGCCGGGCAGAGCATCTCCTCCGGGACAAGGGAACGCGTGCTGGCCGCAGCCCGGGACCTGGGCTACGCGCCGTCGACCGCCGCCCGCACCCTGCGCCGCGGCCGCAGCGACCTGGTGCTGATGCTGCTGCCGCCCGAGCCGCTGGGCCGCGCCCTGGCCATCCTGATCGATGCCGCCTCCGAGGAAGTGGAACGGCAGGGGCTGCGCCTGGTGGCCCACCGGCTGCCGGCACAGGGCGGAGCGCCGTCCCTGGTGCAGTCGCTGGCTCCGGCAGCGCTGATCCTCACCACCCCGCTCCCGGAGCCGGAACTGGCAGCCCTGGCGGCCATCGGCATCCGGGTGGCCTCCCTGCACCAGGCGCTGGAAGACCCGCTGGGACCGGACCTCGGCATCGGGGCATGCCAGGTGCAGCATCTGGCCGCGGCCGGACACAGGCGGATCGGTGTGGCGGTGCCCCCGGAGTCCGGTTATGCCTGGCGGGTGGACGTCCGGCTGGCGGCCATTGCGGACGCCTGCCGCCGGCTTGGGCTTCCCCCGCCCGCCGTCGCCCGTCTGGCCCTGGACGCCGGGGAGGCGGCGGGCGTCGTCGACCGTTGGCGGGCAGGACCGGAGCCGGTGACCGCGGCCTGCGCGTTCGACGACGAGCACGCCTTCGCCCTGCTGGCCGGGCTGGCCGCGCACGGCCTGAGCGCACCGAAGGATTTGGCGGTGATCGGCGCCGAGGACATTCCGCTGGCGTCGCTGGCAGTGCCGCCGTTGACCACCGTGTCGGTCGATGCCCGGTCCTTGGGGGAGCGGTTTGCGCGGATGGCGGTGGCCTCCCTGGATGCGGCACAGGAGCTGCGGGGAAGCGGAGCAGACGGTTCCGGGCAGCCGGCGGAAGCTGACCTGCCGCCGGTGCGGCTGGTGCGGCGCGTGTCGGCCTGAGCCTGAGGCGGTTCGGAGGTCAGCCGTGCGGCCAGTCAGCGACCGCCTGCTCAATGGCCCGCCGCTTGGCTGCCGAGACCCGTTCCACCAGGTCGATGACCGGTTCCGGGGTGGCCCGGGATATGCGGGGCAGCCGCCAAGTGCCCACCGCCACGCCGTCGTCGAGCACCGCAGGACGGAAGACCCCGTTGCCGCCCGGGACAATTGCCGCCAGCATCGCCGGGCTGGCAACCAGGGAACGGTCCGCGTAACCGAGGATCCACTCATCGAACGCCGGCACCAGTGACACGCCGGAAGGTTCCGGAATCTCCGGCTCACCGATGATCCACGCCGGCCGGCCGTCCACTTCCACCTGGACCAGGTCCGCCACTCCGGCTGCAGCCTTACGCACCATGGTTTTGGGCAGCTTGGTCCACCACGCCGCATCGTTCTCCGTGACCGGACCCCGGGCGAGCACGAAGCCGCGGACCACCGCGGACAGGTCGCCGTCGTTCGGCGCGCCGGGGTCGACGGCGCGCGGTGCCGTGAGGGTGAGGAGCTGCTCGGTGCCGGTCTCGAAAAACCGTCCCCAGTGCGCCAGGCCTTCCACGCAAAGGTGCATCAGCAGGTGGTAGCCGCGGCCGTCGGAGGTGTCGATCCCGGCTGCTTCCCAAAGTTCCAGCGCTTCGGAGCGTCGCAGCGGCCGATCGTCCAGGGCTTCGCGCAGGGTGTCCCGGCCCCGGGCCAGTACCGTCTCCTCAAGCCCCAGCTCGGCCCGGCGCCGGGCAGCCATGCTGCGGATCCGTTCCGCGGTGAAGGACAGCAGTGTCGCCAGATGCTCCGGCGTGGTGGCGAACAGGGTGCCGCGCATCGGCCAGCCGCGCACCAATTCGCCGCGGTCGAACGCGTTCCGGACGTCCTGGACAGTGGTTCCGGGGCGGGAGCGGACGGCAATGGCCCGCAGCACCGCGGGCAGGTCCTGGCCCTGCAGCGCGACGGCCCGCCGCACGACGTCGGCCGGGGACAGGTCCGAACCGCCCAGCAGCTGCGAGGAGCGCCGGATCCGCCGTGCATCCTGCCCGGAAAGAGAAGTGACCACGAGGCAAAGCTATGTGGCGCAGCGCTGCCGGGGCAAGGTTCCAGGGGGCAGGCTACTGCCCCTGTTCCGCCTCCCGCGCCCGGTAAAGCTGCATCAACCGGTAACGGCGGCCCAGGGACTCCCGGCGGGGTTTGACCGGTGCGTCCTCCGGTTCGGCCGTGAGGTCGATGTGTTCCTTGCCGAAACGCCAGAGCAGCAGGTCATCGAGCAGCCGGTCCGGTCCGGGGGAGTAGCGGTGGTCCAGGGCCGCGCGGACCTTGGTGATGGCGTCTGCCTGCAGCAGTCCGGCCAGGTCCATGGTGGTCTTCATGCCGTGCGCAGCCAGCATTTCCGCGGCCCAGCCCCAGTCGTCACCGGACTTGCGGTTGACGTGCGGGAGCAGGGTCATCCAGATGTCCCGGATCCGGTTCGGAGTCAGCGGCGCACTGCCCTGGCCCTCCTCGTCCCAGAAGCCGGTGACGGTTTCGTAGCGTTCGTGCAGCTCGGCGAAGGCGGTTTCCACCGTCTCCAGCATGGCAGCGGTTGCCGTGAACTGCCGGTCGAAATACGGGCTCCAGGCCCGCGGATCGCCGGCCTTGAACCGGATGTCGTGCTCTATCTCGGACCAGGCATGGGCCAGCACGGTACGGATCTGCACTTCGAACAGGTAGCTGCCGTTGGGCCGCTGGTCCGGTTCCAGCAGCTTGTGGTACTTCCGCACCGTCTCATTCTGGATGGTCCGCAGGATCAGGTGCCGGCTGGAGTAGCCGTACGTACCGGATTCGATGGAGCCAATGTCCTTCTCGCGGTCGCCGCGGCAGTCGAACTCCGCCCGCTGCCGCTTGATCAGGTTGGCCGCTTCATCCACTTCGTGCGGCAGCGTCATGATGATGCGCAGGCCCACGAGGTCGGTGAGGTTGCGCAGCGGATCCGGGAACAGCAGGGAAGGCAGTTCGCCGGGGTGCTCCGGGGGCAGCATCCGGGAAGCCTTGTCCCGGAAGGACTCAACGGTCTTGGTGCGCGAGGCTACGAACAGCGGCTTTACCGGGCTGTCGGCAAAGACAGCCCGAAGATTCGCTTCCATCTCCGCGGTGACCGCTTCCAATCCGGGCCGGACCCGGGCGTACTCATCGGTACTGGCCTGGACTATGGGCCGCAGCCGCTCATCCAGTGTGTCCCACGCGCTCAAAGCTGTTTCCCTTTCCCCTGCCTGCCCCCAGCCTATGGCACGGTGTTTCTCCGACACCGGCGATAGGCTCCCTATCAGATTAAGCCCCGCGAGCAGAAGGATCGTCATGCCAGCGCCTGCACTGCGTCTCTCCTACGGTCCGGACGCGGACCAGTACGCCGAACTGAGCCTTCCGGAAAGCGGTGCGGCGGCGCAGGCCGTGGTGGTCATCATCCACGGCGGCTACTGGCGCGCTGCCTATGACGCGGAACTTGGCCGGCCGCTGGCGGCGGACCTGGCCGCCCGCGGGTTTGCCGCCTGGAACCTGGAATACCGGCGGGTCGGCAAGGGCGGCGGCTGGCTGGAAACGTTCGAGGACATCTGCGCCGGGATCGACGCGCTGGTCCCGGCGGCACGGGAGCACGACGTCGACCTGTCCCGCGTGGTCTTCCTGGGCCACTCCGCGGGCGGCCACCTGGCCGTGCTCGCCGCGGGGCGGACTGATCCGCGCGTCCTGCCTGCCGGCGTCGTCAGCTGCTCCGGAGTCCTGAACCTGGCCGAGGCCCACGAACTGGGCCTGAGTAACGGCGCGGTGCGGAACTTCCTTGGCTGCACGCCTGTTTCCAATCCACGGCGTTTCCGGGAGGCGGACCCCATGTGCGCGCTGCCGCTGCAGGTTCCGGTGTGGGCGCTGCACGGCGGGGAAGACAGCACCGTGCCGCTCAGTTCCTCCAGCAGCTGGGTGGACGCTGCCCGGGCAAGCGGCACGGCGGCGCAGCTGCGCCTCATTCCCGGTGACCACTTCGCGATGATCACCCCCGGCACGCCGGCCTGGGACGCCGTCGTCACGGCGGTCCGCGAGGCCGCCGGAATACCTGTTGTTTAAGGAAACCCAAAGGCCGCTCTGTTAGGTTGGCAGTGTGCTTACAGTTATTGGGGAAGCCCTTGTTGATGAAGTAGTCAGCGATACGGCACCGCGGCGAACACACCCCGGCGGCAGCCCGCTGAATGTAGCTGTGGGCGTGGCGCGGCTGGGCCGTCCCGTCCAGTTCGTGGGCCGCTTCGGCTCGGATACCTACGGTGCCATGATCGCCGAGCATCTTCGGGCAAACTCCGTGCTGACCGCCTTCGAAGCCGATGACCGGCCGACCAGCGTGGCCACGGCCGTGCTGGATCCGGCGGGCGGCGCCCGGTACACCTTTGACCTGGAGTGGCAGCTGCCGGGCCTTGCGGAGGATCTTCCGGCCCTGCTGGACGGAACCACCATGCTGCACACCGGTTCCATCGCCTCCATGCTCTCGCCCGGCGCGGGCCACGTGCTGCGCGCCGTGGAACAGGCACGGCCCGGCTGCACTGTCACCTACGATCCGAACTGCCGGCCGACCATCATCACCGACGCCTCCTACGCCCGCGAACAGGCGGAGAATTTCGTGGCACTGGCCGACGTCGTCAAGGCCTCCGACGAAGACCTGCAGTGGCTCTACCCGGACGAACCCGTGGAGGAATCCGCCCGGCGCTGGCTCGCCGCGGGACCGTCGCTGGTAGTGGTCACCCGGGGATCGAAGGGACCGTGGGCCGTGGCCGCGGCGGGAGAATGCGAAGTGGCCGCACCCACCGTCAGCGTCGTGGACACCGTGGGCGCCGGGGATTCGTTTATGTCCGCCCTCCTGGTGGGGCTGATGGACCGGGAGCTCGACGGCGGTGCCCGCCGCAGCGACCTGGCCCGGATCGGCGTAGGCGAACTGAAGGAGCTGCTCTCCTTCGCCGCGCGCGCAGCAGCCGTCACCGTTTCCCGCGCCGGAGCCAATCCGCCCTACCGCCGCGAAGTTCCCTGATCCAGCCGCACGCCGCGGCACCAATGCCAACTACCCGAAAGGAAGTCCGTGGAAAGCCGAGACCCGTATGAGGCGCTGCCGCAGGTACCTGAGTTCACCGTCGAGAGTGAAGAATTCGCGAACGGAGGCACGTTCGCACCGGCCCAGTACAGCGGCAAGATGGGCGTAGCCGACGGCGGCGATGCCTCGCCGCAGCTGACCTGGTCCGGCTTCCCTGAGCAGACCCGCAGCTTTGCCGTGACGATGTACGACCCCGATGCACCCACCGCCAGCGGCTATTGGCACTGGGCGGCCTTCAACATCCCGGCGTCGGTCACGGGCCTCGCCGCCGATGCGGCCAATACGGGCCAGATGCCCGCCGGCACCGTACAGCTGGCCAACGACGCCGGATTTGCGGGCTTTGTGGGCGCGGCCCCGCCCGCAGGACACGGACGGCACCGCTACTTCGTGGTGGTCCACGCCGTGGATACGGAGGAACTGGACGTCCCGCCGGACGCCACCCCGGCTGCCCTCGGCTTTGCGCTCTTCACCCACACCCTGGCGCGGGCCACGATGATCGGCACCGCGGAAATCCGGGAGGACTAGGGTCCCCGGGGCAGACCCGTTGGGGAGGCTTCGCACCGTTCCGGCCCCCGCCGCGGCCGGAAGTAAGCTTGATGGCATGCAGGAACAGCGGGGGCCGGTACGGCTGATAGCAAGCGACATGGACGGCACCATCGTGGGTGCGGACAACAGCATCAGCGATCGGACCGTGAACGCTTTCCGCGCCTGCATGGCTGCGGGCATCGACGTCGTCTTCGTGACCGGGCGCCCGCCCCGCTGGCTGGACCCCCTGCGCGAGCGGATCGGGCACGCAGGGACCGTGATCTGTTCCAACGGGGCCATCACCTATGACCTGGCCGCCGAGCGGGTCCTCGCCACCCGGCTCCTCCCGCTGGAACAGATGCTCGCCGCCGCGGAGGTCATCAGGGACCTCTTCCCGCGGGCACGTTTCGCGGCGGAGACGGTGGACGGCCTCCATCTTGAGGACGGCTTCGTGGACACCGGATCCGTCGAACTCCTCGGCGGCATAGTTCCCGGCCCGCTGCACGAATCCCTTGCAGGCTCACCTGGCGTGGCAAAATTCCTCGCCCGGGGCGCCGACATCTCCCCGGACGAGTTCCTGCGCCGGGTGGCGCCGGCGGTGTCCGAACTGGTGGAGACCACCCATTCGGCACCGCGGATGCCGCTGCTGGAAATGTCCCTGCCGGGCCTGAACAAGGCCGTCACCCTGGCCGGCTACGCCAAGGAGAAGGGTATAAACCCGGGGGAAACCATAGCTTTCGGCGACATGCCCAACGACATTTCCATGCTGGATTGGGCGGGCCGGGGCTACGCCATGGCAAGTGGTCACCCGGCTGCCCGCGAGGCGGCGGATTTCACGGCACCGGGCTTCACGGACGACGGCGTGGCGGTGATCCTTGAGCGGCTGCTCGATGTTCAGGAAGCCTCCGCAGAAGCTGGTGCGCGGTAATTACCACCGCGAGCCAGGCCGCTCCGAGCGTCCAGGCCACCAGCACATCCGTCAGCCAGTGGTGGCCGAGGTAGACCCGGCTCAGGCCCACGGCAAATGTAAAGACCGCTGACGCGAGCAGCGCGGAGGCCTTCGCCCAGCGGTTGTGCACGTGCAGGATCACCAGGTAGGCCAGGATCCCCGCGATGACGATTGAGTTCAGGGTGTGTCCGCTCGGAAACGAGGCGGAGGATTCGTACGGCGGGACGGCATCCGCCAGGTCGGGCCGGGTCCGGCCGATCAAGGCCTTTCCCGTGACCGTCATGAGCAGTGAACCGGCGGCTGCGGCCGCGGTGAGGATCAGCGGTGTCCAGGAACGCCAGCGCAGGCCCATAACGAGCACCACGAGCCCGGCGATGACGGGCATGCCGATGGTCCCGGCAAGGTTGGTGAAGCCGGTGACTGCGGAATCCAGCGCGGGAGTGCGCAGTCCCAGTGCCGTTTCCAGCACCGGCCGGTCCAGGCCGGCAATGCCGTCCGCGTCGGTGACCGATTCATAGACCTCTGCGGACACCAGGGTCAGGGCCAGTGCCGGCAGGAGGCCGACGGCCAGGATCACCAACAGGGCCACATGCGGCGAGGTTGCGCGGCTGATTCCATGCAGCAGCTGCCTGAGCCGATTCGCGGCCGGGGAGGGGTGAGGTGCGGGCACGGGGCTCATGGATCAAGTATGCCAAGCCGCCTGCAGAGCCAGTCCAGGTTGTTCTCCAGTCCGGCCCGCCAGACCTGCCAGGAGTGTCCGCCCGGAAGCTCCTGGAACTGCACGTCCGCGCCGGCCGCCCGGGCCGCTTCGTACACCTGCCTGCCTTCCGGGGCGTACACCTTGTCCTCGCTGCCGACGACGACGATCCCGGCAAGTTCGGGAAATGGCATCCGGTGAAACCGGTCCACGGCGTTCTGTTCAGCGAAGGCGGCCTGGTCGCCGTCGAAATACGTGTCCAGCAGGGCCTGCTGCCCATCGGCGTCGGTGGGCTCGTTTTCGCCGGCGATGTCCAGGAATGTCGGATAGGACTCGGGGTGGTTCGCCGCCAACTGCACTGCGCAGGTGCCGCCGAACGAATACCCCGCGATGGCCCATTGCCGTGCTCCGGCCGTTCCGGCCCCCAGATGCTGCTGCACCCAGGCGGGAAGGTCCCGGGCCAGGTACGTTGCCGAGTCGCTTACGGTCGTGTCCAGGCACAGCGGCCAGTCGGGGTTGGAGTCATTGCTGGCGTCGGGCATGACGACAATCGGAGCCAGGCCGGCATGTCGGGCAGCGAAGCCGTCCATCATTTCGGCTATGCGGCCGCTTACCAGCCAGTCATTCGGGGAGCCCGGCTGGCCGTGGATCAGGACCAGCACCGGCAGGCTGACCGCGCCTGGATCGGCCAGATAGGCGGGCGGGAGGTAGATCAGTGCAGGGTGGGAGGCGTATCCCGAGGCTGCCGCGGGGATCTCTGCCCGGTAGACCCGGCCTTCGCCGGGCAGGTTCGACGGCGGCGACCAGTCCCGTTCGGAGGCTGCGGGGCGGTTGGTCCCGGTTTCCGCGGGACGGGGCAGCGGGTCATTCGTGGCCGAGGGCGGGTCCAGGAGGGAACGGAGGGTGGGGTATTGGGCGTAGGCAAGGTTCGCGGTGCAGGCCAACGCCAGCAGTATTCCGAACGCCGCCGCAGCGCCCGCGGTCCGGCGGGACCACGGGGAGCCTGGAACTGCCAGCAGCCCGGCCGCCAGCTGAAGCCCCAGGATGGCCAGGGCGGTGTAGAGGTAGAGCATCCGTGGAAGAGAAGCATTCCACCAATGGAATATAAGTTCTGCCAGCACATAAAGAAGTGCCGTGCAGGCGGCCGCAACCACCAAATAGACCAGGATCCTGCGCAGGCCCAGCCGCCTCCCGGCAATCCCTAGCCAAAGAAGCGCAGCCGCGCCCAGGGCCAGGGCGAGGGCGGGGAGGATCCCGTCAATCAGGGACAGGCCCATCACGGCCGGGGTGTCCTCATGCGGTACGGGTCACGATCCGGCGGGCCAGTGACAGGCCCTGCCCCAGGGACAGATCCGGAACGTAGGCCCGCGCCAGCGCGTTGGCGATGGCGGGCAGGGACGCCGGGTCCCGATAGGTCATGAACAACGGACGGTACTCCGGGGCGAACTTGGCCTTGAAGGCCAGCAGGGAGCGGAAACCGTATACCGGCTCCAGGGTTTCCCCCAGCCGGTCCAGGAGTCGGTCCATCACGGGCGGACCGTCGGCGTCGTCGTCTGTCTCCCCGTCGGCACGCGCCAACGGCGCGCCGGAAAGGCTGAGGAAGGAAAACCCCTCGTCCTGGAGCGACAGTGCAGCGGAAGCGATGAGGAAGTCCATCCCCAGCCGGAAGCCGTTGCTGCGCCGGCGCATAAAATCCAGGGTCCAGCCCGCCACCGCTCCGTTGCGGTACACCGGAAGCCAGGACGTTACCGCGTGCACGGTGCCGTCTTCGTCGATGGCCAGCAGGCAGCGCACCTCCGGATCATCCACTTCTTCCAGTCCGCCCAGCGTGAAGCCCATCTCCGGCATGTCCTTATCCGCCACCCACTCCTCCGAAATGGCGTACACCTGGTCCTTCACGGCCAGCGGTGCCGTGGGATAGCGGGTCCACTCGGCCCGGATGCCCAGCTTGCGGGCCTGGTTCATGGCGGTGCGGATGTCCTGGAATCTCTTGCCCTTGAACGCCAGCGAGCCCAGCCGGAGGACGGTTTCCTCAGCCACCTGCAGCGAGGAAAATCCCAACCCGCTGCTGAGGTCGCGCACCTGGGTACCCACGGAGTAGAAGCACGCGGTGGTGCCGTTCGCGGCGCAGAAAGCCGAGAATCCCTCCACGGAGCTGTGCAGCTCATCCCTCGGTCCCACCGGTTCTCCGACGCTCAGCGCCACCCCCAGATCCATCCGGTAGGCCACATAGGAATTCCCGCTGGGGGAAAACCAGTAGCTGTTGCCCGCCCAGAGCGTCATCCAGGCCATGGTGCTGCCGCCGTGGGTCCGAAGCAGCACACGGGCGCGGTCCGCATCAGCGGTCGCCGGACTGTAGGGCGGAACCAGGAAGGAGCGCAGCAGCAGCACACACACCAGAACCCAGAAGGCCACCCCTACTCCTTCGTACAGCAGGACTGCCGGCAGGCTCTCCGGCACAATGCCGGGAGCCCGGCTGGTCACTTCGAGGACCGGGAGGAAACGTCCGGGGAGATCCGCGGCGAGCAGCGCCGGCGTCGCGGCCGGCGAGAAACCGTTCCGGTTTAACAGACCGGCACCCAGGTAAAGCGCGGCGAGCAAAACCGCCGCCAGGGCGGAAGTGCCCGCTAACCGCCGATAGGTTCCGGCAGGAGCGGTTACGGAGAAGAGCCCGCGGGTGAGGATCAGCAGCACCAGCACCGCCAGCGGAACGGCCATGGGCAGCACCAGTGCAACCGCATTTCCGGTGCCGGGAGCCAGGGTGCCCGGTTCATTCCCGGCCAAAAGCCGGCCGATCCGTACCGCGGCCAGAACTGTCATGGCGCCCTGCAGCAGCAGCGCGGCGGCCCACGCGAACCGGCGCCCGCGCCGCAGGCCGTCGGAAAAAACAGCCAGCAGCACCAGGGGCAGGATGGCCAGGAAGAACGCCGCCGGACCGGCACGCAGTTGGATCCGCGCCGCGATGCACTGCGCCGAATCCGCCGCTTCACCGCACACCTGGGCCAGCTCGGCCGGGGTCCTCACCTCCACGTCCGTAAAGAGATACTGCAGCACCGAAAGCGGTCCCACCGCCTGGCTGCTGAGTGCGCTGATAACCGGCCCGACAGCGGAAGCCAGTACAGCCAGGGCCACCAGCACCCGCGCCTCCCGGCGGCTGCTGACCAGCCTGCGCGGAATCGACGGCCGGCGGCCCGCCAGATAGGGGCCGGCCAGTGCGCCGGCCGCGGCCGCGCCCAGGACCGTCAGGGTGGAGAAGCTTCCGCCGTAGAGCGCCAGCAGTATCAGCAACGCAAACAGGGGAACCCGCAGGCGGCGTCGCCAAAGGGTCCCGAGCCGGGCACTGGCAGCAGCCCCCGCGGCAGCCAGGAAGGCCACCGGACCCACGAAGGACTCGGAGACGAGGGCACGGGACCAGTCGCCGATGGAGGCGCTGGTCAGGTAGGCGAAGCCGGTGGTCAGCAGCAGTCCGGCGATTTGACCGCCGAACCCGGCCAGCAGGAACCGTCCGGTTCCCAGCAGCCGCTCGGTGGGCAACCCGGCCAGCAGTGCCAACAGGGTGCCGCCGAGGTAGCCTGCCGGGCCGCCCGCCCAAAAACAGCAGAAAAGCAGGGGTGCCGGATTACCGGCCACGGTGTTCACGGAAGCGGCAGCCCAGTCCAGCCACGGCCCTTCCGGGCCGCTGCGGAGGGAGGATGTGGACGCCCCCAGGATCCAGAACAAGGCAATAAAGGTGAGGGTGGCGGGAGCGCTGCCGGCACTTCTCAGCAGGCGCCGGAGCGGCCAGCGTGCTCCGAAGCGGGACCCCACGGGACGTTTGTCAGGCACGGTACTGACCTCCACGGAACTAGCCGGCGAAAGAAACTGCTGCCGGTCGCGGTGCTGCCAGTCTAGGCGCGTGCGGCCGGGCGTGGCCCGTCCGGGCACAGTCCGGCGCTTGGTAAGGTACGAATGTGTTGGCAACTTATCCATATTTCCGGGCCCCCCGCGACCAGGCGACGGCGCCCCCGGAATCATCGCCGGCACCCATCGCGCTGGCGCACCGCGGCTTTTCCCCCGACGGCTACGAAAACACGCTCTTGGCGTTCCGCGCGGCCGCGGACCTGGGGATGAGCTACCTGGAAACGGATGTGCGCACCAGCCGCGACGGCATCCTGATGGCCTTCCACGACGAAACCGTGGACCGCATTTCCGGCGGCGTGGTGGGCAAAATCAGCCAGCTCACCCGAAAGGAACTCGACGACGTGCTGGTGGGCGGGGCGGAACGGATCCCCACCTTCGAAGAACTCCTGACCGAGTGGCCCCAGATGCGGCTCAATGTAGACGTCAAGGACGCCGCCGGGGCAGCACTGCTCGCGGCCCTGATCGAAAAACACTCCGCCCATGACCGGGTCCTGGTGGCATCCTTCTCCGACGTCCGCCGGCTTCGCGCCCTGCGCCGGTTGGGCCGGCCGGCTGCCAGCTCCGCCGGAAGCGCCCTGACCGCGGCGCTGCTTCTGCTCGGCCCGCTGGGCGCCGCCGTGTTCCTCGCCCGGCTGGGCCGTTTCCAGTGCGTCCAGGTTCCGCTGCGCTTCGGCCCCGTGCCCGTGGTCACGCCGGGTTTTGTCCGCAGCTGCCACCGCGCCGGAATCCAGGTCCACGTCTGGACCGTGAACGACGCGCCCACCATGAACCGGCTGCTGGACCTCGGCGTGGACGGCATCGTTACGGACCGTTCGGACATCCTCGTGGACGTCCTCAAAGACCGCGGGCAGTGGCGGTAACGACTACTTGGACGGTCTTGTCCGTCCCTACTGGCAGGATGAGGGCATGCGTGTAGTTATTGCTCCGGACAAATTCAAAGGATCACTCAGCGCCGGGGAGGCCGCGGCAGCCATGGGTGAAGGCGTATTGGCGGTCTACCCGGATGCCGAGGTCACCGCTGTGCCGGTGGCGGACGGCGGCGAGGGCACCCTTGACGCTGCCCTGATAGCAGGGGCCGAGGCCCGCACCGCCAGGGTCCGGGGACCGCTGGGACGGGAAATCACCGCTGTCTGGGCACTCACCGGAGATACTGCCCTGATCGAAACCGCGCGGGCCAGCGGATTGACCCTGCTGGACCCCACCCCCGAGACCGCACTAGCGGCCACCAGCTACGGCAGCGGGCAGCTGATCAGTGAGGCACTGGATGCAGGTGCGCGCACCATCATCCTGGGAATCGGCGGCTCCGCCATGACGGACGGAGGCTCCGGCGCCTTGACGGCCTTGGGCCTGAAGATCCTTGACGACGCCGGTGCGCCGGTGCCGCCCGGGGGAGCGGCCCTGGCGCGGGCCGTGTCCCTGGACGCCGCCGGCCTGGACCCCCGGCTGGCCGGCGTGGACTTGAAGATCGCCGCCGACGTAACCAACCCGCTGCTCGGCCCGGAAGGTACGGTGGCCGTGTTCAGCGGCCAGAAGGGCGCCGACTCCGCAGCGCAGGCGGTCCTCGAGGATGCCCTGGGTAACTGGGCCGGACTGCTGAAGTTCACGACCGGCGTCGACGTCGACATTCCCGGCGCCGGTGCGGCGGGCGGCTTCCCGTCCGGGTTCCTGGCGTTCACCGAGGCGTCGCTGAATCCCGGGTTCGAACTGCTCAGCGCGTTCACCGGGCTGGACCTGGCACTCACACGCTGCGACCTGGTGCTCACCGGCGAAGGCTCGCTGGATGAACAGTCCCGCTACGGCAAGGCGCCCCTGGAAGTGGCGGCCCGGGCCCGGGATGCCGGCATCCCCGTGGTGGCCGTGGCCGGCCGGATCACCCTGACCCCGGACCAGTTGCAGGAGTACGGAATTGTTGCGGCCGTCAGCCTGCTGGATGTGGTCCAGCGGCCGCAGGATGCCATGGAGCAGGCGGCAAAGTACGTGGCGTGGGCTACGCGCCAGGCACTGGAAGGAGCCTGATCCGGGGCCGGCCGGCGGCCTAGCCGAGCCGGCTGGGCCTGGCTCCCGCGTCCTCCTGCGGCTCGTCCGGATCCGTCCCCCGCCAGCGGGCGATCGCCTGCATGCCGTGGTAGGCAATCAGGGTGGCGCCGGTGCCGAGGGCAATGCCGCCGAATTCCAGCCCTGCCACTATCCAGGTGAAGTTCGCGATCGCAATGATCAGGCCCAGGCCGGCGGTGGAAAGGTTGATCGGGTTGGAGAAGTTGACCCGGTTGTCCACCCAGATACGCACGCCGAGGATGCCGATCATGCCGTAGAGGACGACGCCGGCCCCGCCCAGCACGCCGCCGGGCACCGTGGCGATCATGGCCCCGAATTTCGGGAACAGGCTGAGCAGGATGGCCACGATGCCGGCCACCCAGTACGCCGCCGTGGAGTACACGCGGGAGGCCGCCATCACGCCGATGTTCTCTGCGTAGGTGGTGGTGGCGGAACCGCCGCCGGAACCGGCCAGCATGGTGGCCAGGCCGTCGGCCATCAGTGCCCGGCCCGCGTACGGGTCAAGGTCGCGGCCGGTCATGGCGGCCACGGATTTCACGTGTCCAATGTTTTCGGCCACCAGTACCAGGACCACCGGAACAAAAAGGCCGATAACCGAGAAGTGGAAGGTGGGGGCGGTGAATTCGGGCAGCCCGATCCAGGCGGCATCGCCGATAGCCTGGAAATCCACCTCGCCCTGCAGCATGGCCGTGACGTAGCCGGCCACCACGCCAACCAGGATCGACAGCCGGCCCAGGAATCCCTTGAACAGGACCGTGGTCAGCAGGATTACCACCACGGTGACGGTGGCCGTGAGCGGCCCTCGCTCGAAGTTGTCCCGCGCCGAACCGGCCAGGTTGAGGCCGATCAGGGCCACTATGGTGCCGGTGACCACCGGCGGCATCAGGACCTGGATCCAGCGGGTGCCGGCAAGCTGCGCGGCGAGTCCGACCAGGAACAGGGCAAAGCCCGCCATGATGATGCCGCCCAGGGCTCCGCCGGGACCGTGCTGGTTGGTGGCAGCTCCGATCGGAGCAATGAAGGCAAAGCTGGAGCCCAGATAGCTGGGGACCCGTCCGGCGGTGATGATCAGGAACAGGATGGTTCCGATGCCGGAGAACAGCAGGGTGGTGGCCGGCGGAAAGCCGGTCAGGAGCGGCACCAGGAAGGTGGCGCCGAACATGGCCACCACGTGCTGGGAGCCGATGCTGATGGTCCGCGGCCAGCTCAGGCGTTCCTCGGGAGCAACGTAGCTGCCCGGCCGGATGGTTTTGCCGTCTCCGTGGAGGGTCCAGTCCATACCGAATCTGCTCATGGTGGTGCCTTCCGGAGAAAGGGGGTGTCTAGGCCAAATTCTAGCCGTCCCGGCGAACCGGGATGCTACGTTGCATAGGAAGAATGCAAGGTGCAGGGCGGGACCTTGATCACAAACCGATTGGACGATGGAGCAGCATGGGCATTTCAGTTGCAGGACGCGTAGTTCTCATCACCGGCGCAGCCATGGGCATGGGCCGGCTCTACGCCGAGCGGGCCGTGCATGACGGCGCGGCAGCAGTGGTGCTGTGGGACCTCAACGCCGAGGCCCTGGAGGTCACCGCCGCGCAGCTGCGGGAACTGGGCGCGTCGGCAATCCACCCCTACGCGGTGGACGTTGCCTCCCTGCCGGACATCACGGCCACGGCCGACCAGGTCATCCGGGAGGTAGGCGTACCGGACATCCTGGTCAACAACGCCGGGATTGTGCGCGGCAAGTACTTCTGGGAACACGAGCCGGAAGCGGATATCGACGCCGTTATGCAGGTCAACACCCTCGCCCCCATGCAGGTGACCCGCGCGTTCCTGCCCGGCATGATCGAGCGGCGCACCCCGGCCCGCATCCTGAACGTAGCCTCCGCCTCCGGCACACTGTCCGTTCCGAAAATGAGTGTCTACACGGCTTCGAAATGGGCAGTCATCGGTTGGAGCGACTCGATGCGCCTGGAACTCACCGAATCCGGCAACGGCCACGTTGCAGTAACCACCCTGATCCCCAGTTACATCAAGACCGGCATGTTCGAAGGGGCCAGGGGGCCGCTGATGACTCCGCTGATGGAACCGGAATACGTGGTGGACAAGGCGTGGGAGGCGCTCCTTGCCGGCAAGGCACGGATCCAGCTGCCCTGGACGGTGGCCCTGGGCAGCGCCCTGCGCAATGTGCTGCCCCAACCGGCCTGGGACGTGGTTGCCGGCCGCGTCTTCAAGGTCTACCAGTCCATGGACCACTTCACCGGCCGGAAACCGGCGGCTCCCGCTGACGAAACGTCCCTCAAGGAAAGCACCCAGGCATGAGCGAGATGGTCTCCGCGTTCTCTGAATCCATCCGCGATTCCGCCACCGACCCCGCTGGTTCCCCCGCAGCAGTTCCCTCGGTGCTGGCCAAGGTGCGGGAAACCTATGACTCCGGCCGCACCCGGCCGCTCGCCTGGCGCCGGCAGCAGCTCGAAGGCCTGGTCCGGCTGTTCCACGAGCGGGAACAGGAGCTGGCGGACGCCCTGGCAGCGGACCTGGGCAAGAATCCGCTCGAAAGCTACGTCACCGAACTTTCCCTGGTGCGGGCGGAGGCCGAACACGCACTGAAGCATCTGGAGAACTGGGCCCGCAGCCGGCGGGTTTCCGTCCCCCTGGGCCTGCAGCCGGCGTCGGCCCGGACCGAACCACGGCCGCTGGGCGTGGTGCTGATCATCGGTCCCTGGAACTATCCCGTGCAGCTGGTCCTGGCGCCGCTGGTCGGTGCCCTCGCCGCCGGCAACGCGGCAGTCCTCAAACCCAGCGAACTGGCCCCGGCGACGTCGGCCGTGCTGGCGGAGCTGCTGCCGCGCTATGTGGACCCGGAAGCCGTCGCCGTGGTCGAGGGCGGGCAGGAAGCCAGCACCGCCCTGCTGAAGGAACGGTTCGACTCGATCTTCTTCACGGGCGGGGAGCGCGTGGGCAGGATTGTCCTGCAGGCCGCCGCCGAACACCTGACCCCGGTCACCCTGGAGCTGGGCGGGAAATCTCCGGCCGTGGTGCTGGACGGCAACTGGGCCGCCGTCGCGCGCCGCCTGGTCTTCGGGAAACTGCTTAACGCCGGCCAGACCTGCGTGGCCCCGGACTATGTCCTCGTGACGAAAGAGGCGGCACCTGCGCTGAAGAAGCACCTGGTGCGGGCGGTCGCGGAGCAGTTCGGCAAGGATCCGTCCCGGAGCAAGGACCTGGGCCGGATTGTCAACGAACAGCACTGGGAACGGCTGGTCGGGCTGCTGGACAGCGGCACGGTCCTGGCCGGCGGGCGCAGCGACCGCGGAAGCCTGTACCTGGAACCGACCATCCTCACCGACGTGGCCCCGGATTCACCCGTGATGCAGGAGGAAATCTTCGGCCCCGTCCTGCCGATCATCGAGGTCCGGGACCTGGCGGAGGCAATGAAATTCATTAATTCCCGTCCGGTTCCGCTGGCCGCCTATTTGTACAGCAACTCTGCGGCGGCACGGAAGACGTTCGAGGAGGGGGTCCGGGCCGGCAGCATCAACCACAACGCCAGCACCGTCCAGTTGGCCGTACCCGGCCTGCCCTTCGGCGGTGCAGGTGCCAGCGGCACCGGCGCGTACCACGGGAAATACACCTTCGACACGTTCAGCCAGCTGCGGCCGGTCTTCACCAAGGGCACGCTGCTGGACACCCTCCGGTTCGCGTACCCGCCCTACACGGGGCTGAAGAAGCGGCTCCTGCGCCGGCTGCTGTAACCGGCTGCAGAACGGGAAGAAGGGGTGCACCGGCAGGTGCACCCCTTCTGTTTTTTACGGCCCGTTTACGGCGGAAGCTAGGAAATCACGCCGTCCACGATGGCCTTGGCCTCGGCCTGGACCTGGTGCAGGTGTTCCTCGCCCTTGAAGGACTCGGCGTAGATCTTGTAGACGTCTTCCGTGCCCGAGGGGCGCGCGGCGAACCACGCGTTTTCCGTGGTCACCTTCAGGCCGCCGATGGGCGCGCCGTTGCCAGGTGCCTCGGTCAGGCGCGCGGTGATTTCCTCACCGGCCAGGGTGGTGGCGGTAACGTCCGACGGCGAGAGCTTGGCCAGCGCGGCCTTCTGCTCGCGGGTGGCGGGTGCGTCCACGCGCGCATATTCGGGATCGCCGAACTGGTTGGTCAGTTCGCGGTACCGCTGGGACGGGGTCTTGCCGGTGACGGCCGTCATTTCCGAGGCCAGCAGGGCCAGCAGGATGCCGTCCTTGTCAGTGCTCCAGGGGCTTCCGTCGAGCCGGAGGAAGGACGCACCGGCGGATTCCTCGCCGCCGAACGCGGTTTCGCCGGAGAGCAGGCCCGGCACGAACCACTTGAAGCCCACCGGTACCTCCATGAGGACCCGCCCCAGGTCTGCGGTAACGCGGTCGATCATGGAGGAGGAGACCAGGGTCTTGCCCACCATGGCGTCTGCGCTCCAGCCGGAGCGGTTGCGGTACAGGTAGTCAATCGCGGTTGCCAGGAAGTGGTTCGGGTTCATCAGTCCCGCATCCGGGGTGACAATGCCGTGCCGGTCGGCGTCGGCGTCGTTGCCCGTGGCAATGTCGTAATCCCCGGCCCGGGAAATCAGCGACGCCATGGCGAACGGCGAGGAGCAGTCCATGCGGATCTTCTCGTCCCAGTCCAGGGTCATGAAGGCCCACTGCGGGTCCACGTTGGGATTGACCACGGTGAGGTTCAGTGAGTGCCGTTCCGCGATGGCGCCCCAGTAGTCCACCGAGGCGCCGCCGAGGGGATCGGCGCCGATGTGGAGGCCGGCGCTCCGGATGGCATCCAGGTTCAGCACCGCGGGCAGGTCTTCCACGTAATGCGCCAGGAAGTCATAGGTGCCCACCGAATCGGCCAGGCGTGCTTCGCCCAGCGGGATGCGCCGGACCCCGTCCAGGCCGTTCTCCAGCAGCTGGTTGGCGCGGTCGGCAATCCAGTTGGTGATGTCCGATCCGGCGGGTCCGCCCGTGGGCGGGTTGTACTTGAAGCCGCCGTCCGCCGGAGGATTGTGCGACGGGGTGACCACAATGCCGTCAGCCTGGTCCGTGCGCGTGGAATTGTGCACCAGGATGGCATGGCTCACGGCCGGGGTGGGGGTGAATCCGTTGCGTGCGTCGATCTGCACATTGACGCCGTTGGCGGCCAGCACTTCCAAGGCGGTGTTCTGCGCCGGTTCGGACAGGGCATGCGTGTCCTTGCCCATGAACAGCGGCCCGGTGATGCCCGCCGAGGTGCGGTATTCCACGATGGCCTGGGTGATGGCCGCGATGTGCTGCTCATTGAAGGCGCCGTTGAGGGAGGAACCGCGGTGCCCGGAGGTGCCGAAGGCCACGCGCTGGGCAACGTTGGACGGATCCGGTACGACGTCGTAATAGGCGTCCAAGAGTGCGGTGAGATCTACAAGGTCGGAAGGTTCGGCGCGTTGGCCGGCACGATTAGACATACCCCTAAGCATGCCAAAGAAACGCAGTCGGCGGCAGACACGCCGTGCACGTAGAAACGCAGGGGCACCCGTATGCTTCTAGCCGAAGCCGCGGGTGCGGCGGGGGAAGGAAGCTGATGGCCACGTCGAGTAGTTCCGTGCCGCCGCAGGGCGCACTGCCGCACGGCGGCCTGCGCCGCGGCGCCCGGGCCATGATGGTTTTCTTCAACGTGCTCTACCTGTGCGCCGCACCGGTGTTCTGGTTTTTCTGGACGCAGCGCTCGGCGTTCGCACTGCCGGCCTGGGCGGAAACCGCCGCGGGTTTTGCCAGCGGACCGATGCCGGCGTTGGCCTTCGCGGCCGCCTGGGCCGCGGCGGGGATCCTCTTCGGGCGGGACCGGCGGCAGGCCGGAGCGGAGGCGTTCAATTCCGTCTGTGCACTGGGTGCCCTGGCGGCAGCAAGCGGCATGCTGGCGCTGGTCAGCGCCGGACTGGACGGCTAAGGCCCCGGGCACGGGTGAGGCGGGACGCCGGTCCCGCCCGCCGCACCCTCACGCAGGTCGGTGGCCCGCCTACCAGAGCCGGGCGCTGGCCAGCCGGGCACCTTCTCCGAGCGTCTCCAGCTTGGCCGCCGCGATCTGCGGATGCACCCGGCCGCCCAGCCCGCAGTCGGTGGACGCAATGACGTTCTCGCGCCCCACCAGCCGGGCGAACCGTTCAATCCGGTCCGCCACCAGTTCCGGATGTTCCACCACGTTGGTGGCATGGGAGACCACGCCGGGAATGAGGACCTTCCCCTCCGGCAGCTTGGTATCCTCCCAGACCCGCCATTCGTGCTCATGCCGGACGTTGCCTGCCTCGAAGCTGTAGCCGCCGGCGTTAATCTGCAGCAGGGTGTCCACCAGGTGGCGGAACTCGATGTCCGTAGTGTGCGGCCCGTGCCAGGAACCCCAGCACAGGTGGAATCGGACCTGTTCCTCGGGCAGGCCGCGCAGGGCATAGTTCAGGGCCTCGACGCGGATCTGCGTGAACTTGAGGTAGTCGGCCACCGAAGGCTCGGGGTTGATCTGGTCCCAGTTCTCGGCAATGGACGGATCATCGATCTGGACGATCAGCCCGGCGTCCACGATGGCAAGGTATTCCTCCCGCATGGCATCCGCGCAGGCGTAGATGAACTCCTCCTCCGTCGCGTAGTACTCGTTGGCAATCCGCGAACAGGAGCCGGGGGAGAGTGAGGCGAGGAAACCCTCGGACAAACCTGCCTCGGCCAGACCGGACTTGAGGTTGGCAATGTCGCCGGCCACGGCGTCGTACCCCGTGTATTCCACGGGACCCGTGACCTTGGGAAAGACCTTCTGCGCCCCGGTGGTGATGCCGGAGGTTGGGTCGGTGTAGGCATCGGCGAAGCGCTGCCGGTCGCGGCGGTCCCCGAAACTGGTGAGGACAACGTTTCCGGGCTCGGAGCGGTGCGGTTCCATGTTCCAGATCCCCGTCTCGGCAACGCTCAGGCCGCCAAGCCGGGCAAACGAGTAGGACCACCAGGCCCCGTAGTCGACGTCCGCGGACATCGCATGCCCGTATTCGCCGTCGTTGGGGATATCGATACCCGCCTGGCGCTGGCGGCGCACGAGGTCGGCGACGGCGGCCTGCAGCAGTTCGGCGTAGCCTTCCGTATCCGCGGGGTCGGTTTCCCGGGCCGCGTTCGCGGCAATCAGTTCAGGGGTCCGGGGGAGCGAACCGGCGTGCGTGGTCAAAATACGGTCAGTGCTTTTGCGCATGGCAGTGATCCTTAAGGAATCGGTGCTCTTGCCCGCACCGGATGCCCAAGGGGCGGTGCAGGCCGCTTCGTCATCCGAACCACCCGTGAAGCATGGGGTTGGTGCACGGCCAAGTCGGAGCTTGGCGGCCGTGTCTCCTGAAGCTGGGACCCATCCTAACCACGCCGCAGGGATGCAGCCAAGCATGTGACGGGACGGCAAAAAGGACGGCGGCACCGGAAAGTTCCGGTGCCGCCGTCCTTAGTGAAACGCTTGGTGCCTGCCTGCTAGCGCACGCCGCCCATGAGCTTCTTGATCGACGGTGTCGCGACAGCCAGGGCGATGCCCAGGATGATTGCGGTGACGCCGCTGAAGGTGAAGTAGCTGACCTCAGTTGCGGGATCGTAGAACTGTGCCAGCCAGCCTGCCAGGGTGGTGCCCAGGGAGACGGACAGGAAGAACAGGGCCACCATCTGGGTCCGGAAGATTTCCGGAGCCAGCTTGGTTGCCACGGACAGGCCAATCGGGGAGATGAACAGCTCCGCGAACGTGAACAGGAGCAGGATGCCGACGATCGCCAGCAGCGGGGTGCTGTTGGCGCCGCCGCCGGAGAACGGAATGAAGGCCAGGAACGCCAGGCCCATCACTGCCAGGCCCAGGGCGAACTTCAGCGGTGAGGACGGCTGGCGGTCGCCCAGCTTGGTCCAGACGGCGGCAAACACTGCAGCGAAGATGATGATGAAGATCGGGTTGATCGACTGGACCCAGCTCGGCGGCATTTCCCACCCGAAGATGTGCCGGTCCAGGGAGGTGTCGGCGTACAGGGCCACCACGGTGAACTGCTGCTGGAACAGCGCCCAGAAAGCGGCACTGGCGATGAACAGCGGCATGAAGGAGTAAACACGCCGGCGTTCTAGCCTGTCCACCTTCGGACTGCGCAGGATGATGATGAAGTACGCGATGGAGGCCAGGATGGCGACCGTGGCCATGACCACTGCCAGGTTCTCCGCCTTGAGCAGGCCGAAGGCGGCGGCCAGGGCGACGATGACCACGACTGCGGCAACGACGATGCCCATGGGGAGGTACTTCTTGCGCGGCAGCGGGTTGGTGACCTCGTGGGCTGCCTTGGGCAGGTACTTGCGGGTCATGCCGTACTGGACCAGGCCGATGGCCATGCCGATAGCGGCCAGGCCGAAGCCGTAGTGGAAGCCAAGGCGGACCTGGAGGAGGCCGGTCAGGAGCGGGCCGACGAGGGCGCCGAGGTTGATGCCCATGTAGAAGAGGGAGAAACCGGCGTCGCGTCGTTCGTCCTTCTCCTCGTACAGGGTGCCCACCAGGGAGGTCGCGTTGGCCTTGACGCCGCCGGAACCCAGGGCAATCAGGATCAGGCCGGCGGCCAGTCCCACGGAACCGGGGAGCACAGCCAGGGAAATGTGGCCGAGGACCACGATCGCGGCGGAGTAGAACAGCACCCGCTCCGAGCCGAACACGCGGTCGGCGAGCCAGGCACCGACGATGGTGGAAAGGTACACGCCACCGCCGTAGGCGCCGACCAGGGAGACGGCAATGGCTTCGTCGATGCCGAGGCCGCCGTCGGTGGTGCTGTAGTACATGTAGTACAGCAGGATGCCCTGCATGCCGTAGAAGGAGAATCGCTCCCACAGCTCAACGCTGAAGAGGTTGGCCAACATCCGGGGATGGCCGAAGAAGGTTTTACGCGCTTCTTGTACGCCTGAGGTACTGGGGGTATGGCTCACGAGGTTAATATTCCCACTCCCTCCCGGGGGTCAAGCAGGCCGAACTGAAAGAATCCGCCGGAGACTAGGCAGCTTTCCCGGTGAGCTATGTCGAAGGTCACATGAAAAAAGGATGATTTTGCCAGCGTTACATGCATACCTGCCTGCATGACGCGCGGATTTGCACGTCTGCGACGGAATTCCCTAAGCAGGCAGGGGGTTGGCATGGGTATGCCAAGCCTCAGCGTTCCCGTCTCGATCCTTGACCGTGCCAACTCCCGCGAAGGGTTTCCCGAGCCGGAGGCGTTTAATGCAGTGCTTGAACGCGCCGAATCGGCAGACCGGCTGGGCTACAGGCGCTTTTGGGTTGCCGAGCACCATGCCGTGGCCGGAATTGCCGGCTCGGCACCCGCCGTCCTGATGGCCGCCCTGGCGGCACGCACCAACAGCATCCGGATCGGCTCCGGCGGCGTGATGCTGCCGAACCACCAGCCGCTGGTCGTGGCCGAGCAGGCGGCGACGCTGCAGGCCCTGTATCCCGGCCGGATTGATCTTGGCCTGGGCCGTTCCCTCGGTTTCACTCCGGCGGTGCGGAAGGCACTGCGGGCAGGACCGGCCGAGGCGGAGGAATTCGAAGGGCAGTTGGCGGAACTGCTCGCTTATCTCGACGGCACCGCGCCGATCACCGCCCGCCCGCAGGACCGCGGCCGGACCCCGGTGTTTGTGCTTGCCACCGGAGCGGGAGTGGACATAGCAGCACGCGCCGGCCTCGGCGTCGTCCTGGGCGGCCCGGCGCTGTTCCGGCAGAACAGTGCCGGGCAGACAGGTGCACTGGAGCGGTACCGCTCCTCCTTCCGCCCCTCGGACCGTTTTCCCCGGCCCTACGTGCTGGCGGCAGTCAACATCGCCGCGGCCGGGAGTGAAGAAGAGGCACGGGAACTGCTGCTGCCCGAGGCACATGCCCTGGCCGATTCCCGGACCAAGGGGGTGTTCCCCGCCCTGTCGGCAGCTCACCGCGCCGCCGAACTGTCCGGACGGCAGCAGGACCTGGTCCGCGCCACCCTCGAGACCTCTGTCTACGGGACACCGGAACAGGTGCACGGCAGGCTCGAGGACCTGGTGGCTTCCTCCGGTGCGGACGAGCTGCTCGTTACCGGCGGCGCCTTCGATGTCGAGGGACAGCGGGAATCAGACCGGCTGCTGGCAGGGCTCTTCTAGGTCAATAGCCCAGTTGGGCCGCCACGGCCAGCAGATCCGCTTCCGCACCGGGCCGCCCGATCAGCTGGATCCCCATGGGCAGTCCGTCCGCGGTATCCAGCACCGGCAGGGTAATCGCGGGAAGCCCGCAGACATTCACCATGGAGGTGAAGGGGGAGTACCGGCATTGCCTCGCGTAATCCTCGTCCGCCCGGTCACCGGCGCCGGCGTCGCCGCTGGCGTACCAGCCGAGGGGCCGCGGCGGCATTGCCAGGGTAGGCGTCAGGATCATGTCGTAGGCGCTGTACTGCCGGATGGTCTCGGCCTCGAAGGCGCGGAGGACCTCGACGGCGGACACCAGGTCCGCGGCACTGCGCTGAAGGGCGCGCTGACGCATGACGGCGGCCAGGTCGGTCAGCCGTTCTTCCCCGCCCGGTGCCAGGACGGCGGTGGCCAGCCCGGCCGTCCACACCACCTGGAACGCGTCCGGATACCGTTCGTCATAAACCAGGTCCGTGTCCAGCAGGTCGTGGCCGGCGCCGGTCAGGGCCGCGATACCGGCGTCGAGCGCCTGTACCGCCTCGGGATCAAGCCGGATCTCCAATCCGGATTCGAAGGGTGAACGGGTGCTGATCCCGATCCGGAACCTGCCCTCGGCCCGCAGTGCGGCCTCGAGGAAGGTTCCGGCGGCGGGGGCCGCGCTGGTGGCGCGGTAATTGGGTTCGTCGACCATCGCATCCAGCAGCAGTGCCGCATCCGCTGCATTCCGGGCCAGCGGGCCGGCCACCACGAACTGCCCCAGGTCCTGCTGCCCTGAGCCGGCCGGGATCCGCCCGCGGTTGGGCTTCAGGCCCACCAGTCCGGTGGCCGCCGCAGGGATGCGTACCGAGCCGCCGCCGTCGGTGCCCGGCGCAAAGGGAATCAATCCGGCGGCGACTGCGGCTGCGCTGCCGCCGGAGGATCCTCCGGGGCTGAGCCGCTGGTCGCGCGGGTTCCGCGCCGGCGGACCCACCCGGTTTTCGCTGTAGCTGCTGAGCCCGAATTCGGGGACCTGGGTCTTGCCGAGGC
Source organism: Arthrobacter sp. zg-Y1116 (assembly GCF_024385485.1). NCBI lineage: Bacteria > Bacillati > Actinomycetota > Actinomycetes > Micrococcales > Micrococcaceae > Arthrobacter > Arthrobacter sp. zg-Y1116. Next base: position 1,267,407 of record NZ_JANFLR010000001.1, read on the forward strand.
TGATCGCCCCGGCCCGGCGAAGGACGGCCGGCAGGGCCGCGTCCTCCCGGGCTGTCCACGGGTCCAGGGCCGTGCTGCCCATGGTGGTGCGCACGCCGGCCACATCGGTGAGGTCCTTGTGCGCCAGCGGCATTCCGTGCAGCAGGCCCAGTTCGCCGCCCCGGGCACGGTGTGCGTCCGCGGCCCGCGCCTCGGCGACGGCGAGTTCCGGCGTCGGCGTGAGGAAGGCACCCAATGCCGGGTTGAGCTCTTCGATGCGCCGCAGGTAGTGGTCCGTGGCTTCCTCCGCGCCGAGCCCGCCGGAGGCCAGGGCATCCCGGAGTTCGACGGCGGTCATCTCGTGGGGAGCGGGCATTGCGAGCCTTTCGGTGCGGGCGGCGTCCGGGCGTTTATTCTCTCGGACCGCGTCCCACTATAGGCTGGACAAAACGGCACCGTACGGCGGGCCCGGGCGTGCCCGGAACCGTGGTGCGGGGCGACATTTCCGTTCGACAGTGAGGGCAGCAATGAGTGAGATGCAGAGCGTAACCGTAGACACCATTCCCGAGGGCGCGAAGATCCTCGACGTACGGGAAGACTACGAGTGGGAGGCCGGCCACGTTGACGGCGCCCTCCACATCCCGCTCGACCGGCTGCCCGAGGCCCTGGACGATCTGGACCCGGACCAGGACCTTGCCGTCATCTGCCGCACCGGCGGCCGCAGTGCCCGGGCCACCCAGTGGCTGGAAGCCAACGGCTACTCCGCCGTCAACGTCAACGGCGGGATGGGTGCCTGGCTCGAGGCGGGGAAGCCCATGGTTTCCGACAACGGGCAGGAACCGACCGTTAAATGACGCATGCCGCCGACACCCAGACCGCCCCGCATCACCGCGGTCCGCTGGGGGAAACCGTGGTTTATGCCTACCTCGGTCCGGAGGGCACCTTTACGGAGGCTGCACTGCTGACCATTCCGGGCGCCCGGGACGCCATCCGCATTCCGGCGCCCAGCGTGAATTCCGCACTGGAAATGGTCCGCTCCGGGCAGGCCACCGCTGCAGTCGTGCCGATTGAAAACTCGGTGGAGGGCGGTGTCAGTGCCACCCTCGATGCGCTGTCCGCCGGTGCCTCGCTGCGGATCCTGAGGGAAATCCTGGTCCCCATCACCTTTGTCCTGGCGGTGCGGCCGGGGGTGGCCCTGGCGGACATCCGCACGGTTTCCACGCACACCCATGCCTGGGCGCAGTGCCGGGAATGGGCTGCGGGAAATATTCCCGCAGCGGAATACTTGCCCGCTTCCTCAACGGCAGCGGCAGCAGTAGGACTGAGCGAAGCCGATCCGTCCTTCGACGCGGCGATCTGCGCACCGCTGGTGGCGCAGCGGCTGGGGCTGGAAGTTCTGGCGGCGGACATCGGCGATGTCCGCGATGCCGTCACCCGATTCGTGATGATCAGCCAGCCCGGCCTGCTCCCCGAACCAACCGGCTCCGACAAGACCACCCTCGTAGTTCCCCTGCCGGAGGACCACCCGGGTGCCCTGATGGAAATCCTCGAGCAGTTCTCCACCCGCGGGGTGAACCTGAGCCGGATCGAGTCCCGTCCCACGGGTATGTTCCTCGGTGACTATTTCTTCAGCATCGACGCCGACGGCCACGTCGCGGATGCCCGGATGGCGGATGCATTGAAGGGCCTGCACCGGATCAGCCCGGAACTGCGTTTCCTGGGCTCCTATCCGCGGGCGGACCACCGCGAGTCGGAAATACCCCGGCACACCAGCGACGAGGCGTTCCGGGCCGCTGACATTTGGTTCGAGTCCCTGCTGAACGGATACTAGGGCTGGAAGCTGCGGCCGAACCGTTCCGCGGCGGGTGAAAGGGACGCACCATGGGCCGACTGCGGCGAAGCAACTGCGAACATCCCGGCTACTCCCGCCGGCGCTGGGGCAAGGGATTCAGTTACCGGGATGTCCGCGGAAACGTCATCACCGACCGCACGGTCGTGGCGCGGATCCGCTCGCTGGCCATTCCGCCGGCCTGGACGGATGTCTGGATCAGCCCGTACGCCAACGGCCACATCCAGGCGACGGGAACCGACGCCGCCGGACGTAAGCAGTACATGTACCACCCGCAGTGGCGTGAAATGAAGGACCGGGAAAAATTCGACCGCGCCCTCGCGTTCGCCCAGTCCCTTCCGGCGGCCCGCCGCCTGATCACCAAGCACCTGCGCGCCGAAGGCTGCGGCTCGGAACGCGCCCTGGCCGCAGCCCTGCGGATTGTCGACGCCGGCGCGCTGCGCGTGGGCGGCACCCGGTACGCGGACGCCAACGGGTCCTACGGCACCACCACCCTGCGGATCGAGCACGTGCGGCTGGACGGAACCGAAGTGCGTTTCGACTTCCCCGGCAAGAGCGGCCAGGAGTGGCACACCTCCATCAAGGACGCCGACCTCGCGGCGGCCCTCGAACCGATGCTCCGCCGCCCGGACGCGGACACGGCCCTGGCCTACCTCGGCGCGGACGGCGCCTGGCACAGCGTCGATGCCGCCCAGCTCAATGCCTTCCTGAGGGAGGTCACGGGCGGAGAATTCAGCGCCAAGGACTTCCGCACCTGGCAGGCCACGGTGGTGGCGGCCATGTCCCTGGCCCGGATGGCGCCGGCAGCCGCTACCAACCGGGCGAAGCGGAAGGCCGTGGCAGCAACTGCACGCGACGTGGCGGAGCACCTGGGCAACACCCCGGCAATCGCCCGCAAGTCCTACATTGATCCCCGGGTGGTGGACCGTTTCTTCGACGGCCAGGTCATCCCCGTGACGGGGTTCTCCGCCTCGGAGACCGCAACCCGGAACATGCTCGAGAATTAACCGGGTTTCCGCCGGGACCGGCAATAAGTATGCTGATGGAAGGCGCGCGCAGTATTGGCGCACTGGTCAACCACCCCAAGAAGGAAGGTGCCGGCATGAGCGAGTACCCGAACGAACAAGAGCAGCTCAAGGACCCGAAGCCCAGCGGTGTTTCCACCAATGACGATAACTACCGCGGCGATGTCGGCGACCAGGGCAACGACATCCGCTTTGCCGAGGAAGAGGCACTGATCCGCGAGCAGTCCTCCCCCAGCGAGGACGAAGGCGAGTACACCGACAAAGACGGTGCCAGGACGGACAAGGGCCGCGAAGGCGGTTACACCGACTCCGAGGGCACCCAGGACGGCAAGTAACGCCTTCCCCCGAAACGGCGCTGCACCCACCGGTGCGGCGCCGTTTTTATGCCTCCGGCGGCAGGACGGGCGAGGGCGGCACCCGGACCAGCAGGGCGCCGGCATCCACCTCCACCGCGATGGTGGTGGCCGGACCGGTCAGGTCGCCGTCGAGCTGGGTCTGCGTGGGTTCCGCGACGGTCACCGTGACTTTCCGGACCCGGTGGTGGCGGATCACCGGCAGGTCCTTGGGGTAGCGCGTCATCACTTTGCCTGCCACCCAGGCCCAGCCCAGGACGCTGCGCGGGCTGATGATGACGACGTCCAGCAGTCCGTCATCCACCACGGCGTCGGGAATGAAATCGATGCCGGCGGGCAGGCGTCCGGTATTGGCCACCAGCACGCTGTGCACGTTCTGTGACTGCGCCGGACCGTCGTCCAGGCTGACGGTCATCCGCGTGCGCCTCCCCGGCAGCAGCCGGACGCCGGCTTCGCTGTAGGCCAGCCAGCCCACCCGCTTCTTGAGTTCATCCCGGGTAGCGGCGATCACCTGGGCATCCAGGCCGATCCCGCCCATCACCAGGAACGCGTTGTGGGAACGCCCGCCGGTGGAGGCATCTTCGAGCACAATGTCCGCCATGTCGATCCGCCGCACGTCCCCGTGCAGGGCGTTACGGATGTTTCCCGCCAGGTCCGCCACCGAGATATCCAGGTTCCGTGCCAGCAGGTTGCCGGTGCCCAGCGGGATCAGGCCCAACGCTGCACCGGAATGCGCCACCGCGCGGGAGACTTCGCGGATGGTGCCGTCGCCGCCCGCGGCGAGGACGACGTCGGCCCCGGACTCCAGCGCCTGCAGCGCCTGGAGATAGCCCGGGCTGTCCACGGTGGTTTCCAGGATCAGCGGCGGATCCCAGCCCGCCAGCTCGCAGGAAGCCCTCAGCAGCTTCTCGGCGTCTGCAGCAAGCGCCTTGATCGGGTTGACGACCATCGCCACCCGCTGGTGGGCCGCTCCGCGCGGGGCGAACACCGCCGCGTCCGCTGCCGCCTGCCTCCTGCTTCGGGTGCCGGCAATGGCCCAGGTTGCGGCGGAGGCCAACAGGGCGGCGATGAGGACAAGGAGGAGGGTAATTTCAACGGGCATGATGCCTCCCAGAATAGCCGCCGCCCCGCAAAGCCAAGGCCGGGCGGGTTTTGGGTACTCTTGAGACGTGATCGATGTAAATGAGCTCCGCGAAAACCCCGAAAAATTCCGAGCCTCGCAGCGCGCCCGGCTGGCCGACGAGAGCCTTGTGGACGCGATCATTTCCGCTGACGCTTCCCGCCGCGACGCCCGGACCCGCTACGAGACCCTGCGTGCCGAGCAGAACGCCTTCGGCAAGCGCGTCGCCGCCGCGAAGGGCGAAGAGAAGCAGGCCCTCTTGGCCGAGGTGAAGGAACTGGCTGCCGCGGTGAAGGCCGCCGGCGCCGAAGCCGACGCCATCCAGGCGGAGTCCGATGCGCTGCTGCGCCGGATCCCCAACCTGGTGTCCGACGGCGTTCCCACCGGAGGCGAGGACGATTTCGAGGTCCTCAAGACCGTCGGCAACCCCCGCGACTTTGAGGCCGAGGGCTTCAAGCCCCGCGACCACCTGGAAATCGGCGAGCTGCTCGGCGCCATCGACATGGAACGCGGCGCCAAGGTCTCCGGCTCCCGTTTCTACTTCCTGCGCGGCGTCGGTGCCCGCCTGGAACTGGCACTGCTGAACATGGCCATGGACCAGGCGGTGAAGGCCGGATTCGTCCCGATGATCACCCCCACCCTGGTCCGCCCCGAGACGATGCAGGGCACCGGTTTCGACGTGGCGCACGACGCCGAGATCTACCGCCTGGCCGAAGACGACCTGTACCTGGTGGGCACGTCAGAGGTGCCGCTGGCCGGCTACCACGCCGACGAAATCCTTGAGCTGGACGGCGGACCGGTCCGCTACGCCGGCTGGTCCTCCTGCTACCGCCGCGAAGCCGGTTCGCACGGCAAGGACACCCGCGGCATCATCCGCGTCCACCAGTTCAACAAGGTGGAAATGTTTGTCTACACCCGGCCGGAGGACGCGGCGGAAGAGCACCGCCGGCTGCTGGCGTGGGAAGAGGAAATGCTGGCCAAGGTCGAACTGCCCTACCGGGTCATCGACACGGCGGCCGGCGATCTGGGCATGTCGGCGGCGCGGAAGTTCGACTGCGAGGCCTGGGTTCCCACCCAGAATGCCTACCGCGAGCTGACGTCCACCTCCAACTGCACCACCTTCCAGGCCCGGCGCCTGAACATCCGCGAACGCCAGGCCGAGGGCAAGGGCACCCGCGCGGTCGCCACCCTGAACGGAACGCTGGCCACCACCCGATGGATCGTCGCCATCCTGGAACACCACCAGAACCCGGACGGCTCGGTTAATGTCCCGGCTGCGCTTCAGCCGTACCTGGGCGGCCTGGAAGTCCTTCCGGTCCTCTAGCTCCTTCCCAAGCCGGCGGGACCGATGGGCACTGCCCTTCGGTCCCGCCGTCTTTTGCCCAGGCACGCAACCGCCGTCCGGCGGTACGTCCTGTGTCGGCTGTCCTAGCCGCCTTCCTTACCCATCTGCTTAGATAAAACGATGACAACTTTGAGTACCGCTGGCATCGAAGACCAGCGAACCCCTGACAAGCGGCACCTGGTGGCCCTCGACGTAGACGGAACCCTCGTGGACCACGACGGGCACATGTCCCCGGGCGTGCGCGGGGCCGCACGAAAGGCCCTGGCGGCAGGGCACCACCTGGTGGTGGCCACCGGCAGGTCTTACGGGGCCGCGTTGCCCATCCTCGAACTCCTGGGCCTGACCCGGGGATACTGCGTGTGCTCCAACGGTGCCGTGACCCTGCGCCTGGACCCCTCCCTCGAAGACGGCTACGAAGTAATGGACCGTGTGGTCTTCGACCCGAAACCGGCACTGGCCGCGCTGCGGGCGAAGCTTCCAACTGCAAAGTTCGCCCTGGAGGACGCTGAAGGGCGCTTCCTGTCCACCGAGCGATTCCAGGACGCCAGCTTCGGCGCCGAAGCCCTCGCCGTGGACTTCGAATCGATGCTGGAGGCACAGGCCGTACGCGTGGTGGTCTTCAGCACCGACAGCACCGCGGAGGAATTCGGCGAAGCGGTGGAGGCGATCGGCCTGCACGGCGTGACGTACTCGGTGGGCTGGACTGCCTGGCTGGATATCGCCGCGTCCGGTGTCACCAAGGCCAGCGCGCTGGAACTGGTCCGCCGCCGGCTGGAGGTCGATCCGACGCTGACCATTGCCCTGGGCGACGGCCGCAACGACATTGAGATGCTGGACTGGGCCGCCCGCGGAGTGGCCATGGGGCAGGCGCCGGACGAGGTCCTGGCAGCAGCCTCCGAGGTCACCGGCACGGTCTACGAGGACGGTGCGGCGAGCGTGCTGTCCAGCGTGCTGGACGAGTCCTAGCTCACGCCCGGTAGGGGAGCGCGGCCGGCGGAAGCGACGCCGGGCCGTAGACCAGTCCCAGCAGCCGCGCGGCGGCCGGACGGGTGGCCCATTCTTCACTCCAGTGGGACCGGACCACCGCCTTGCTCACGGCCTGCGCGGTGATCCCCAGCTCCTGGGCTACGAATTTCTGCTGCCCGCGCGCTCCCGGGGTCATGAGGTCCAGCACCTTCCACTCGGCCTCGGACCGGGCGGCCACAATCAGGCCCAGCAGGCGCAGCACGGCTTCCGCCTCCGCCGCCAGCTCCGCATCCGGCCCCTCCACCGCCAGCGGCACACGGTCGCCGGCGCGCTGGGCACGCTCCACGGCACGCCGCGAGTAGACCAGTCCGAAGCCCCGTGCGTCCATCAGATCCTCGGGCAGGGGAACCTGGAGCTCGCCGACACCCACCCCTACATGCCAGCGGCGCTGCCGGACCGCTGTCAGCGCGGCTTCCACCGCGGTGGCTGCATCCGTCAGCACCCCCTGGGCTTCGTCGCCGACGGTGCGCTGGAAGGGAACGGCAGCAGGCAGATGCCGAAGGGAGCGGATCAGGCCCGGAACCAGGTCCCCGACCTCGCGGGAGTCCCGCTGGTTGATGGTCAGCACAAAATGCATGGCATCAGCATGTCAGATTTCCGGGGAAAACAACCGAATCCGGTTGTGGCGCGCCCTAGCGGTAGAGTCGGGCGCATGACCAGCCAAGACCAAGCGCCCAGCCCGGATCGCCGCCCGCTGCTTCGCCTGCTGTTCGGAGCGGGCGTTGTCCTCCTGGGCGCGTGGGCGGCATGGCTGACGTCCAGCTGGATTGTCCTTGCGGCAGCCGTACTGGTGGCGGTTGTCCCGGCCAGGACCCACGCGGGAGACCTGCGCGCCTGGGCACGGCGCAAGGCACGCGGCAACTGACATTGCCGGGTTAAACGCCGACGGCGGCCGCCCCCGCGAAGGGCGCAGCCGCCGTCGTACCGGCAGGGCCGGTAGGAAGAACTAGTTGTTGACGGGGTTGGCGTCGACGTCGCGGCCCTGGGCCTCGTCCTCTTCGTGGCCTTCGCCGTGTGCCTTGAAGCGCTCCAGGGAGGCCCTGACCTCGGCTTCGGCGTCTTCGCGGCCGGCCCAGTCAGCGGCTTCAACCCACTTGCCCGGCTCGAGGTCCTTGTACTTCGTGAAGAAGTGCTTGATCTCGTCGAGCAGGAAGTCGGAGACGTCCGAGAGGTCCTGGATGTGGTTGAAGCGCGGGTCCACGGGAACGCAGAGAACCTTGGCGTCTCCGCCGCCGTCATCAACCATGTTGAACACGCCGATGGGGCGGGATTCCACCAGGACGCCGGGCATCAGGTCGAAGTCCTGCAGCATTACCAGCGCGTCCAGGGGATCGCCGTCCTCACCGAGGGTGTTCTCGAAGTACCCGTAGTGGGTGGGGTAGGCCATGGACGTGAACAGGACCCGGTCCAGGCGGAGGCGGTGGGTTTCGTGGTCAATTTCGTACTTGACCCGGGATCCCTTGGGGATCTCGATGGTGACGTCGAGCGTCATGGGCGTTTCGGACATTGCGACTCCTCACTGGCGTGGCCCGCGGAGGAACCACTGGAAAGATTTGGCTGGCGATCATGCGCCGGCATGCCCCGCGACCGGAAAGATGGGGGCGGGTGCCGGCGTCGGTCTAGTCTTAAAGATATATGTCCTGTGCACAGAACGTGTGCAGGGCCGGAACGGGCCGGGTAAGCCCGCGGAAAAGAAAGAGTCGGTGGGACATGTCTCGGATGTTCTCCGGCACTCTGCTGGCCCTGGCCTTCGCAGTGCTGCTGGTTCCGCTGGCCTGCTATGCCCTCCCGCCGGTTGCCCAGTCCCTGACCGAACCGCGGCTGCAGCGCGCCGAGGTGGTTCCGCGCTACCAGCAGGCACCCGTGAAGCTCACGGACAGGGCGCTGGTGTCTGCTCCGAAGGCGTCGGACCCGATGCCGGATGCGGAGCAGCTGGGGCGCCTGCTGGACGCAGAACTGGCCGTGGACGGCAGCGGCACCTTCTCCGCCGTGGTGCAGGACGTGCTCACCGGCACGGTGCTTTATGAGCGCGACGGCGCCGCCGGGCTGGCCCCCGCCTCAAGCCTCAAGGTCCTGACTGCCGCCGCGGCGCTGTCCGCGATGGACGGCGGGACACGCTTTCCCACCATCGCACTGCCGGGAGAGGACCCCGGCACGGTGGTCCTGCGCGGAGGCGGCGATGTGCTGCTCACCGCTGGAGAGTCGGACCCCGATTCCGTGGCGGGCCACGCCGGGCTGGCCACCCTGGCCGAAAAGACCGCCGCGGCGCTTTCCGACAAGGAAACCGCAGGCCCAGTGAAGGTGCTGGTGGATGATTCGCTGTTCACCGGCCCGGCGCTCTCGGACGCGTGGGGGGAAGCCGACGTCGCGGCCGGGGAGATCGCCCCGATCCATTCCCTTGCGGTGAGCTCGGCGTGGGCAGAGGAGGGCACCGGGCCTGGGCCCCGCGTCGACGACGCCGCCCTGTCCGCCGGTGAGTCCTACCGCGCCGCGCTGGCTGCCGCCCTGGCACCCAAGGGCATCGACGTCGAGCTGTCTGTTGAACGCGGCGCCGCTCCGGCAGGTGCTGTTGCCCTCGCCGAGGTCCGTTCCGCACCGCTGGCCGAACAGGTCGACTACATGCTGCTGAACTCGGACAACTACCTGGCGGAGGTACTGGCCCGGCTCAGCGCCGCTGCGACGGACCGGGAGGCATCCTTTGCCGGGGGAATCGAAACCGTTGTCGCCGAAGTGACCGCCCTTGGCGTGGACACCGGAGCAATGGTGCTCGGGGATACCAGCGGCCTGTCCGGTGAAACCTCAGTGTCCGCCTCGCAGTTGAACTCGCTGATGCGGATCCTCCTCACCACCACCGACCCCGATTTGCGCGCGGTGGCGGGCGGGCTGCCCGTTGCGGCCCTGAGCGGAACGCTGGCCGGGCGGTATGACGAGACCGCCGATTCCGGAGCGGCGGGAATTGTGCGGGCCAAGACGGGAACCCTGCTGGCGGTCACCGCGCTGACCGGGTACGCCGCCGACGCCGACGGCAGGGTCCTGGCCTTCACCTTCATAGCCAGCGGCCTGGACGGAAACACCCAGCAGGCACGGGACGCGGTGGATTCCGCCGCCGCGGTGCTGGCCGGATGCGGCTGCCGCTGACGAAACAAGGACGGTTCCTTCCCCCGAGGTGGTGTGGCGCCGGAAGCCAATGTGGTCGAATGGAGCAATGGAGAGCAACGAGCGAAGCCGTCCGACCCCCGTCCCCGCGCCTTCCGCCCCTGCAGGGCAAAATACCGACGCCCACCCGTCTGCCGGCGGGGCGCCGTCCCTGGTGAACTGGGACCTGGCCGCTTCCACCGCTGCGGCCATGGTGGCGCCCGGACCGAAGATGTCCGCCCGCGAGATCCGTGACGCCGTGGCGGACCTGCGGGCCGCCGCCGACGCCTCCGTTGCGCACGTCCACCGCATCACCGGCCTGGACGCCGCCCGGGACCTGCGGGATTCGGACGTGCTGATTGTGGACCGGGCATCCTGGGCCCGCGCCAACTCGCAGAGCTTCTCGGTGCTGATGGGCCCGGCCCTGCAGCACCTGGCCGAAACCCGGCCGGAACAGCTGGCCGCCGCCAACACCGCACTGGGCGGAACCATGACCGGTGCGCAGCTGGGCACTATCCTCGCCTTCCTCTCGAGCAAGGTCCTGGGCCAGTACGATCCCTTCGCCGCGCTGGGCGGTGTCGGCAAACCCGGCGGGCGGCTGCTGCTGGTGGCCCCGAACATCGTCACGCTGGAACGCGAACTGAACGTGGAACCCGCGGACTTCCGCCTCTGGGTCTGCCTGCACGAGCAGACGCACCGGGTGCAGTTCGCGGCCGCTCCCTGGCTGCGCGGGCACATGCTGGAGCAGATCAGCCAGCTCTCCAACGGCATGATGGACAAGGCGCAGACCATTTCCGAGCGGCTGGGCTCCGCCGTGAAGGCGCTGGCAGCTCCCAAGGGCGGCGTGGACGCCGACGGCGTGCCGCACAAGTCCGTGGACCTGCTCTCCCTGCTGCAGGATCCGGAGGACAAGGAACGCCTCTCGCACCTGACGGCCGTGATGTCGCTTCTGGAAGGCCACGCGAACGTGGTGATGGACGCCGTGGATGCGAGCATCGTGCCCAGCGTCAAGACCATCCGGCAGCGGTTCAACAACCGCGGCGCCAAGCGCACCTGGATTGACCGCTTCTTCCGCCAGATCATGGGGTTGGATGCCAAGATGCGCCAGTACAGCGACGGCGCGCGCTTTGTCCGCGCCGTCACCGACCGGGTGGGCATGGAAGGCTTCAACCGGGTGTGGGAGCGCCCCGAAAACCTCCCGACCGAAGCGGAGATCCACTCCGCAGACCTATGGATTGCCCGGATGGGACTGTAACCGCACGTGCTCGACGAAAACTCCAACGACTCCAACAACTCCAACCACACCGCCTCCACAGCGGACACCGCGGCACATGCCGCCGCCCGGCCCGTGCCGCGGGTGCGCAAACGGCTCCTTCCGACGCTGGGGGATGCCCGGAACAGCATCCGTGACACCCTGCGCGACGCCGGCCTGGCCCCGGGCGGAGACCGTCCGCCGCTGATCCTGGTGGCCTGCAGCGGCGGGCCCGACTCCCTTGCCCTGGCGCTGGCCGCCTCGTTCTTCTCCCGGCGGGGGGACTACCGGGTGGGCGCCGTCGTCGTTGATCACTCCCTGCAGCCGGGCAGTGCAGACGTGGCCGCCTCTGCGCGGGGCAAGCTGGAAGGGATGGGCCTGGAACCCGTCCTCGTGCGGAAAGTGGAAGTGCCGGCCTCCGGCATGGGGCCCGAAGCGGCGGCACGCACGGTCCGTTATGCCGCCCTGGACGCCGCAGTGGAGGAACTGGACGCCGACGCCGTCCTGCTTGGCCATACCCTTGACGACCAGGCCGAGCAGGTGCTGCTGGGCCTGATGCGCGGTTCCGGCACCCGGTCCCTGGCCGGCATGCCCGCTGTACGCGGAAAATACCTGCGGCCCTTCCTGGGCCTGCGCCGCGAACAGACGGTCGAGATCTGCGAGCATGCCGGGCTGGACCCCTGGCACGATCCCAGCAACCGGGATCCCGCGTACGCCCGGTCCCGGGTCCGTACCGAAGTGCTGCCGTTCCTGGAAGAAAAGCTGGGCCCCGGCATCGCCGAAGCCCTGTTCCGTTCCTCACGTATCCTCTCCGCCGACGCCGACTATCTGGACGCCGTCGCGGCGCAGGCCTTTGCGGAGCTGCGCGTCGCCGGTCCGGCCGGTGACGTCCCGGATTCCGGGGAGCTGCTGCTGCCCGAAGAGCAGCTGCGGAACCTTGCCCCTGCCGTCCGCCAGCGCGTATTGGCCCTCGCCGCGCTCGAACTCGGCGGTGCGCAGCCGAGCTACGAGCGCCTCGCGGCGGTCCAGTCGCTGCTGCGGCGAACCGGGTCGGCGGGACCCGTCCAGCTGGTGGGGAAAGTCAGTGTCTACCGCCAGCCGCGCGCTAAAACGGTTCACCACGGCGGCTCAAGCTATGGCAATCTTGTGTTTAGGAAAAAGAGCAGCACCTAAAATCCAAAGCTGCAACACCTCGCACCCGGGAGTCATTCGTGGATTCACACGACGTCCAGTCAGATCTCAAGCACGTTCTCTACACCAAGGAACAGATCCAAACCCGGATCAATGAACTGGCGGCCGAAATTGACCGCGACTACGCCGGCCGCGACGTCCTGCTGGTTGGCGTGCTCAAGGGAGCCGTGATGGTTATGGCTGACCTCTCCCGCGCCCTGCACAGCCACGTCACCATGGACTGGATGGCAGTGTCCTCCTACGGCTCCGGCACGCAGTCCTCCGGCGTCGTGCGCATCCTCAAGGACCTTGAGACGGACCTGCTCGGCAAGCACGTGCTGATTGTCGAGGACATCATCGACTCCGGCCTCACGCTCTCCTGGCTGCGCACCAACCTGGAATCCCGCGGACCGGCCAGCGTGGAAATCTGCACCCTGCTGCGCAAGCCGGAGGCAGCCAAGGTGGAAATCGACGTTAAGTATGTCGGTTATGAAATCCCAAACGAGTTCGTGGTCGGTTTCGGCCTGGACTTTGCAGAGCGGTACCGCAACCTGGACTTCATCGGCACCCTCGCGCCGCACGTTTACGAATAACGGTTTCCGGCCCCGTTCCTCCCCGTCCCCGACAAGGGACCGTCACGGATGCAACGCTCTACGCCCTGAGGGAACTAATCCCTTCCCCTGACCGTGTTCTTCTGAGGGACGGTGTATAGCTAGTAGGTAAATTCCGCGCATACCAGCGTTGTTGACCAGGAGGGACGGGGCATTAGCCCTGACGACGAATGAAATCCAAGAACTTCTTCAAGGGGCCGGTCATTTGGATCGCGCTGGCATTGGCCGCTCTTTTGATCCTTGTGCCGAGCCTTACTGCCACCAGGGCCACGCAAGTGGACACCAAGGAAGGCATAGAGCTTCTCGACCAGGACAAAGTCTCGCAGGCGAAGATCTATGACGGCGAGCAGCGGGTCGACCTGACATTGAATGACAGCGGCGTTGATGACAAGGGCGTCACTGACGTCCAGTTCTACTTCAGCACTGCGCGCGGCGAGGAAATAGTCCAGGCGGTCAACGATTCCGGCGCAAACTACACGGACCAGCCGGTGCAGACCAACTGGTTCACCAGCTTCCTCGGATTGTTCCTGCCGTTCATCATCATCGGCCTGATTTTCTGGTTCCTGATGTCCCGCATGCAGGGCGGCGGCTCCCAGGTCATGAAGTTCGGCAAGTCCAAGGCCAAGCTGACCAACAAGGACATGCCCCAGGTAACCTTCGACGACGTCGCGGGCGCCGACGAAGCCGTCGAGGAGCTCCACGAGATCAAGGAATTCCTGCAGGATCCGGGCAAGTTCCAGGCCGTGGGCGCAAAGATCCCCAAGGGCGTGCTGCTTTACGGCCCTCCCGGCACCGGCAAGACCCTGCTGGCCCGTGCCGTCGCCGGCGAGGCCGGTGTGCCGTTCTACTCGATCTCCGGCTCGGACTTCGTTGAAATGTTCGTAGGTGTGGGTGCCTCCCGCGTCCGCGACCTCTTCGAGCAGGCCAAGTCCAACGCCCCTGCCATCATCTTCGTGGACGAGATCGACGCCGTCGGCCGCCACCGCGGCGCCGGCGTTGGCGGCGGAAACGACGAACGCGAGCAGACGCTGAACCAGCTGCTGGTGGAAATGGACGGTTTTGACGGCAACACCAACGTCATCCTGATCGCTGCCACCAACCGGCCCGACGTCCTGGACCCGGCACTGCTGCGTCCGGGCCGCTTCGACCGCCAGATCGGCGTCGAGGCACCCGACATGCAGGGCCGCCTGCACATCCTGCAGGTCCATGCCAAGGGCAAGCCGATGGCTCCCGGCGTGGATCTCGAAACCGTTGCCCGCAAGACGCCGGGCTTCACCGGTGCGGACCTGGCCAACGTGCTCAACGAAGCGGCGCTGCTGACCGCCCGCTCCAATGCGGACCTCATTGACGACCGCGCACTGGACGAGGCCATCGACCGCGTGATCGCCGGCCCGCAGAAGCGCAGCCGCGTGATGAAGGAACTGGAACGCAAGATCACCGCCTATCACGAAGGCGGACACGCCCTGGTGGCTGCGGCACTGCGGAACACGGACCCGGTCACCAAGGTGACCATCCTGCCGCGCGGCCGGGCACTCGGCTACACCATGGTCCTGCCGCAGGACGACAAGTACTCGATCACGCGCAACGAGCTCCTGGACCAGCTCGCCTACGCAATGGGCGGCCGCGTCGCCGAAGAGATCGTCTTCCACGATCCCTCCACCGGGGCCTCCAACGACATCGAAAAGGCCACGTCCACGGCCCGGAAGATGGTCACCCAGTACGGCATGAGCGAGCGGATCGGTTCGGTCAAGCTCGGCTCCGGCGGCGGAGAGCCGTTCCTGGGCCGGGACATGGGCCAGGAACGCAACTACTCCGACCAGGTGGCCTATGTGGTTGACGAGGAGGTTCGGCGCCTGCTGGACAACGCGCATGACGAGGCGTACCAGATCCTCACCGAGAACCGCGACGTCCTCGACCGGCTCGCGTTGGAGCTGCTGGAGCGGGAAACCCTGAACCAGGCGGAGATCGCCGAGGTCTTCTCCGATGTGCGCAAGCGCGATGTCCGCGAGGTCTGGCTGTCCAAGCCCACTCGCCCCGTCCACAGCATGCCGCCGGTGGTCTCGCAGAAGGAACGGCGCCAGGCCAAGGAAATCGGTGCCCCGGATCCGGCCTCGGTTGCTCCGCAGGACCAGATTGCCGACGCCGACCTGCCGCAGGACTTCGATGTGTCCAGCAATGGCCTGCCCAAGGGCAGCGGGAACGGCAGCCATCCCGGCCGGAGCGGAAGCAACGGCAGCACGCCCCCCGAGGCGTAGGTCCGGGCGGCCCTGCGGGGCCGCCCGGCATAGCCGGGGAACGAAGTACCGGCGCGATAGGATCGACCAGTGACGGATTTCGATGATGAACTACTGACCGCCGAAGCGGCAGCGGATTCCCCGGTGGATCAGCCAAGGATTGAACGGGCGGTCCGGGAGATCCTCCTCGCGATCGGGGAGGACCCGGACCGCGACGGTTTAAGGGAAACCCCCAGCCGGGTGGCCAAGTCCTATACCGAGATCTTCAGCGGCCTGCACCAGAGCCCCTCGGACCTGCTGGCAACCACTTTTGACCTGGACCACGAAGAAATGGTCCTGGTCAAGGACATTCCCTTTTATTCCACCTGCGAGCACCATCTGGTGCCGTTCCACGGCACCGCGCACATCGGCTACATCCCCTCCCATGAGGGCAAGGTGACCGGCCTGTCGAAGCTCGCCCGGCTGGTAGACATCTACGCCCGGCGGCCCCAGGTCCAGGAGCGGTTGACCACCCAGATCGTGGACGCACTGATGACCAATCTTTCCCCCCGCGGTGCCATAGTGGTTATTGAATGCGAGCACCTGTGCATGTCGATGCGCGGGGTGCGCAAGCCAGGCGCCAAGACCGTGACCTCGGCGGTGCGCGGCCAACTGCGCGAGACCGCAACCCGGGCCGAAGCAATGAGCCTGATACTAGGACGATAGGACCACCATGGATTCACTCGCTGCCGCACCCGGCACAGGACCGGCAACCTCTCCGTTGCCCGTACTGCGGCCCACCCGCAAGGCGCGCAGGCTTTCCGACCTTCCCACTGACCGCACCCTGGTTATGGGTGTCCTCAACGTCACGCCGGATTCCTTCAGCGACGGCGGGCAATTCGCCGATACCGACGCGGCAATCCGTGCGGGGCTGAAGATGCACTACGAAGGCGCCGACATCATCGACGTCGGCGGTGAATCCACCCGGCCGGATTCCGTCCGCGTCTCCCCGGAAGCGGAGCAGGAGCGGGTTCTGCCCGTGGTCGAGGCCCTGGTCCGTGCAGGAGCCCTCGTCAGCATCGACACCATGAATGCGGCCACGGCGGAAAAGGCGATTGAGGCCGGCGCCGCGATCATCAATGACGTGTCCGGCACCGAAACCGATCCCGGGATGCCCGGGCTTGTTGCCCGTACGGGGGTCTCGTACATCCTTATGCACAGCCGCGGCAACGTCCGCAGCAATGACCCCAACGCCAGCTACGCCGATGTGGTCGAAGAGGTGGCAGCGGAAATGCTGAAGGTCCGTGACCGGTTCTACGCCGCCGGTGCGGCCCCCGAACAGATCATCCTCGACCCCGGACTGGGCTTCTCCAAGGACGGCGAACACAACTGGCAGTTGCTGCGCGGAATCGACCGTCTCAACGCCTTGGGCCACCGCGTCCTTATCGGTGCATCCCGCAAGCGTTTCCTTGGCTCGCTGCTCACCAGCTACGGGAAGGCGGCCCAGCCGCTGGAACGCGACAACGCTACGGTCGCGGTGACTGCGCTGGCGGCGTCCGCCGGCGTCTGGGCCGTGCGCGTGCACAACGTGCCGGCCAGCCTTGATGCCGTAAAAGTCGCCGCGGCATGGAAAGGGTAGCCGGATGCTGAGCACCGGAGTTTCCGGAACGGCCCCCGGAACACGGGACCGGATCACGCTGAGCGGCATCACTGCCACCGGTTTCCACGGTGTCTTCCCCCACGAGCGGCGGGACGGCCAGCCCTTCGTTGTGGATCTGGTCCTGTTTGCCGATCTGCGGCCGGCAGCGGCCACGGATGACCTGACCCTGACGGCGCATTACGGCGAGGTTGCCGAACGCGTAGTGCAGATCATCACCGGGGAACCGCTGAACCTGATCGAGGCGCTGGCGGGCCGGATTGCGGACGCCGTCTTGGCTTCCTTCTCCGTCCTTGCCGCAGTTGAGGTCACGGTGCATAAGCCGAAGGCGCCGATCACGGTGGAATTCGGCGACGTCGCGGTGACCGTCCACCGGGAGCGCGCATGACTGCGGTCCATTGCGTCCTTGCCCTTGGAAGCAACCTCGGCGAAAGCCGGGACACCCTCTCCACGGCGGTAGCGGACCTGGCCGACCATCCGCAGGTAGGGCTGAGCGC
Source organism: Arthrobacter sp. zg-Y1116 (assembly GCF_024385485.1). Lineage (NCBI taxonomy): Bacteria > Bacillati > Actinomycetota > Actinomycetes > Micrococcales > Micrococcaceae > Arthrobacter > Arthrobacter sp. zg-Y1116. Next base: position 1,284,639 of record NZ_JANFLR010000001.1, read on the forward strand.
CGTATCCCCCGTGGTCCGCACACGTCCGGTCGGCGGCCCTGAACAGCCCGACTACCTCAACCTCGTGGTGGCGATCGAAACCGAACTCGAACCGCACGCCCTGCTCGCGCACTGCCAGGCCGTCGAGGCACGCCACCACCGCGAACGCATTGTCCGCTGGGGCCCGCGGACCCTCGACGTCGACATCATCACGTACGGGGACCTGCGGCTGGACGATGAGGACCTCACCATTCCGCACCCCCGTGCCGCCGTGAGGGCCTTTGTCCTGCAGCCCTGGGCCTGGATGGAACCCGACGCCCGGCTGGACTCAGTGCCCGTGGCCGAGCTGGCCGCCCGTGCCGAGGACCTCCCCGGACTCGAAGTCTTCGAAGGAGAATGAGCCCGTGAGCAGCATCCAATATCGGTGGCTGGCCGTCATCGGCCTCGCTGCCGGCGTTGTGGGCTGGACGGCGAACTACTTCCTGTCGGAAAACGGCTATCCCGCACCCGTGCTGAGCTCGGTGGCGTTGGTGGCCATCATCTTGGTGACCGGCGCCACCCTCTTCCTCGGGCTGCGGGTGCGCAGTTGGCGCAACGGCCGGCGGGACCGGGAGCTGGACCCCATTGCCGCCGCCCGCACCGTTGTCCTGGCGCAGGCACTCGCCTACGCCGGCGCCCTGCTGCTCGGCTGGCATGCCGCCATCTTCCTCACCCAGCTGCCCCTGTGGTCGCTGCGGCCGGGTCACGCCGGCACCTGGTCCTCCCTCGCCGTCAGCGTAGGCGGGATCCTGATGATTGCCACGGGGCTTACCGTCGAGCGGTTCTGTAAGCTGCCCCCTGTGGACAAGGACGGCACCGGGTCCGAGCCCGGCCCAGGAGGCGGCTCCGGAGATGGAGCGGGGGATGGAGGAGAATATGCCTAGCGAGGCAATCGACCCCGCAGCAGTGCAGTGGCAGCGCGTCTCACCGAAGTACCTGCGGCTGAGGCTGCTGAGCTGGGGCATTGAAACTGTAATCACGCTGGTGGTGACCGGCCTTCCGCTGGTGCTGCGCCTCACCGGAATCTGGCCCGGATACCCGGCGTGGCTGGCGTGGGGGCTGCCCATCTTCTTTGCCGTAACCCTGCTGTGGCGCGGGATCCTGCTTCCCCGCCAGGTCCGTGCCCTCGGTTACGCCGAACGCAACGAGGACCTGCTGCTTCGACGGGGCATCTTCTTCCAGCGCACCCTGGTGGTTCCCTATGGCCGGATGCAGTACGTGGACGTGGCAGTGGGACCCCTGGAACGGGCCTTCGGGCTGTGCACGCTGAAACTCCATACCGCCGCCCCGGGCACCAACGCCGGCATTGCCGGACTGCCGGCTGACGAGGGTGCCCGCCTGCGGGAGCATTTGTCCGCCCGCGGCGAAGCGCAGCTGGCCGGGCTGTGACCGCCGGCGCCGCCCGGGGGCCGGGCAAGGACCCCGAAACCGCCGGCATCGATTCGGTTATCGAGACGGAACCCGAGTGGAAAAGGGTGCACCCGGTTTCCCCGCTGGTCCGCGGTTGGATAGCCTTGGCCGCCCTCGCCTATTTCGTGGGCAGGGACCAGGTTGAGTCGTGGTTTACCGACGGCCGCATGGACCTGCCCGCCGGTACGGCACTGTTCTGGACGGTACTGGCCCTGGGGATCGCCCTGGTGGTGATCGCCGGCTCTTTCTTCCTCTCCTGGTGGGTTACCCGCTACCAGCTGACCCATGACCACATCCGCGTGCGTTCGGGTGTGGTGGTGCGCCGCCAACGCCAGGCACGGCTGGACCGGGTGCAGGCCATCGACATTGTCCAACCCCTGCTCGCACGGATCTTCGGGCTGGCCGAACTGCGCTTTGAGGTAGCCGACGCCGGTGAGTCGGCAGTGCGCCTGGCTTTCCTTCGGCTGCCGGATGCACAGCAGCTGCGGGCGCGGATCCTCGAGGACGCCTCCGGCCTCGACGAAAAACAGTCCGACGGCGGCAACGGTGCCGGCGAGGCAACAGTGCCTGGAGAACGGCAGGTGCTGGCACTGTCGGCCGGACGCGTGATTGCCTCCGTCCTGCTGTCCGGGACCACCGTCTTCCTGATCCTGGCCGTTGCGGGAGTAATTGTCCTGACGGCGCTCACGGGCGAGGCCGCCTCCATTGCGGCCATGGTCCCGATCATTTTCGGTTTCGGCAGTGCGTACTGGGGCCTGTTCAGTTCCGGCTTCAACTTCCGTGCCTCCGTGTCACGGGAAGGTATCCGCATCCGCTCCGGACTGCTGGACACCCGCACGCAGACGGTACCGCCGGGCCGGATCCAGGCCCTGGCCGTGCGGCAGCCGCCGCTGTGGCGGATCACCGGCTGGTATTCGATCTCCGTGAACGTTGCAGGGTATGGAGTCGGCGCCGACAGTGAATCCTCCGCGCGCACCCGGCTGCTGCCCGCGGGTACCCCGGAAGAGGTCCTGCAGATGCTGGCCCTGGTTGTCCCGGATCCCGGTACCGAGGATCCGGTGGGAGTGTTCACCGCAGGGATGAACGGGACCGGCCCGGCAGCGGGCTTCACCGTCTCACCGCGGCGTGCCCGCTGGCTGTCCCCGCTTTCCCGGCGCCGGAACGGCTACCTCGTCACGGAGACGGCGATCCTGTCCCGGCACGGATTCCTGTGGCGGTCGCTTCAGGTGGTTCCGCACAGCAGGACCCAGTCCCTTGCCCTGGAGCAGGGCCCGGTGGCCCGCCGCCTGCGCCTGGCAGACCTGGTCCTGCACTCCACACCCGGCCCGGTTTCCCCTCGAGTGGTGGAAATCGATGCGGACACCGCTCGGCAGCTGCTCCACGAGCAGGCGCTGCGCGCCCGGACCGCCCGCCGCCGGGACCTCCCGGAACAGTGGCTGCGCGGAACCGGTCCGTCCCTGGCGAAGTCCGCGCCTGCCGCCCCGGCCCCGATGCCGACCGCCCCGCCGCCCACCTCTGCCAATCCGCCGTCCAGCTCTGACAGCCCGTCGCCCACCCCTGCCAACCCGCCGCCCACCCCGGTGATGCCGCTACCCGTCTCCAAGGAGGAGCCTCCCCATGAACACCGCTGATTCAGCCAGCGTCGAAGAACGCCGGCGCCGCGGCCGGCTGGGAGTCGGCGTCATCGGTGCCGGCCGGGTCGGTGCCGTCCTCGGTGCTGCCCTGCGCGCGGCCGAGCACGCCGTCGTCGGGGTTTCCGCGGTGTCCGACGCCAGCCGCGAACGGGCGGAAAACCTGCTTCCCGGAGTGCCGATCCTTGAGATTCCGGACATCGTGGAACGCTCCGAACTCGTCCTGCTCGCCGTTCCGGACGATGCCCTGGGCCCGCTGGTCTCCGGACTGGCGAAAACCGGCGCCTGGCAGGCGGGACAGTTGGTAGCCCACACCTCCGGGCGGTTCGGCACGGAAATCCTTGCCCCGGCGCGGGCAGCGGGCGCCATTCCCCTGGCACTGCACCCGGCCATGACCTTCACCGGGATGAGCCTGGACCTGACCCGTCTGGCGGACTGTTCCTTCGGCATCAGCGCCCCCGCCGCCGTCCTGCCGATCGCCCAGGCACTCGTGGTGGAGATGGGTGCCGAACCGGTGGTCATCGACGAAGCGGACCGCGTGCTCTACCACGCGGCCCTCGCCCATGCCTCCAACCACCTGGTCACCCTGGCCTCTCAGTCCACGCAGCTGCTGGCAGGCCTCGGCGTCGAACATCCGGACCGGCTCCTGGGGCCGCTCATGCGCGCGTCGCTGGAAAACGCGCTGGCCTCCGGCGAGGGTGCCCTCACCGGCCCGGTGGCCCGGGGCGACGTCGGCACCGTATCCGCACATACCCGCGCCCTTGCCCAGGCAGGCGCGGAGGACCTCCGCGCCGCCTACGCCGCACTCTCCGCCGCGACGGCCTCCCGGGCCGTTGACCGCGGACTGCTCACCCCCCGGCAGGGTGAAGCCATCCTGGCCGCCCTCCGGGACCCGCAGGAACCCTGAACATCCGAACGAACCCCCATAGAAGGACAGCGTTGAACACCCCCCGCCTCGTCACCACCGCCGCCGAACTGCGCTCCGCCACCGAGGAGCTGCTCCAAAAAGCGGCCGCAGCCAACCCCGCCCGCCTTCCCTCCCTCGCGCTGGTTCCCACCATGGGTGCCCTGCACGAAGGGCACGCCTCCCTGATGGGTGCCGCCCGGGCGGACAACGACGTCGTCACCGCCTCGGTGTTCGTCAATCCCCTGCAGTTCGACGACCCGGCCGACCTCGAGCGGTACCCCCGCACCCTCGATGCGGACCTCGAGCTCCTGGGCCGCGCCGGAGTGGACCTGGTCTTCGCCCCGTCAGAGGCCGAAATGTACCCCGGCGGAGCGCCGCTGGTCCGCGTGAGCGCCGGCACCATGGGCACCCGCTGGGAAGGTGCCGTCCGGCCGGGACACTTCGACGGCGTGCTGACCGTGGTCGCCAAGCTTTTCCACCTGGCAGCTCCGCCGGTACCGGCGCGCTTCCGGGCCTACTTCGGGCAGAAGGACGCCCAGCAGGTGGCCCTGATCCGGCGTATGGTCGCGGACCTCAACTTCGACGTGGAGATCACCGGTGTGCCGATTGTCCGGGCGGCCGACGGACTCGCCGAATCCAGCCGGAACCGCTTCCTCGACGCCGGCCAGCGGCAGGCGGCACTGGTGCTGTCCCGGGCGTTGAACCTGCTGAAGGAACGCGCTGCGTCGGGCCGGCCCCTGGACCTGCCCGACGCCGTCGAACTCGTTTCGTCGCAGCCCGGAGTGGAACTGGACTACTTCGAGGTGGTGGACCCGCAGACCCTTGAACCGCTCACGGATACTGCCGGCGCACCGCTGGCCGGAACCGCGCTGGCACTGCTGGCCGCACGGGTCGGTCCGGTCCGCCTGATCGACAACACCCTGCTGCCGTAGCAAAAGTACCTGCGCTCCGTGCGTACCCGGTGCGGGTGCACGGAGCGCAGGAACCGGGAGCGGTGCTTTGCTCTGTAAACTTAATAACCGTGACCACATCTAACCCCGTTCCCGAAGCCGCAGACACCTCCGAACAGATGCGCATCCGTGCCGAGAAGCGCGCGCGGCTCATCGACCGGGGGGATGAGGCCTACCCGGTAGGGGTGGAACGCACCGCCTCGCTCAAGGAAGTACGCGAAAAGTTCGGCCACCTCGAGGCCGACGAAGCCAGCGGCGAGACCGTGGGCGTCACCGGCCGCGTGGTGTTCATCCGCAACACCGGAAAGCTCTGCTTCGCCACCCTGCAGGAAGGCAACGGAACCCGGCTGCAGGCCATGCTCAGCCTGGCCGTCGTCGGAGAGGAATCCCTGGCGGACTGGAAGTCGCTGGTTGACCTGGGCGACATCGTCTTTATCCGCGGAGAGGTGATTTCCTCCCGCCGCGGGGAACTCTCGGTGATGGCGCAGTCCTGGTCGATGGCCTCCAAGGCGCTGCGCCCGCTGCCGGTGCTGCACGCCGGACTGAGCGAGGAAACCCGCGTCCGCCAGCGCTATGTGGACCTGATGGTCCGCGATGAAGCGCGGGACATGGTCTACAAGCGCGCGGCGGTTATCCGCGGAGTCCGCGACACCCTGCACGGACACGGCTATGTGGAGGTGGAAACCCCCATGCTCCAGCTGGTGCACGGCGGTGCCGCTGCCCGGCCGTTCGAGACGCACCTGAACGCTTTCGACCAGAAGATGACCCTGCGCATCGCCACGGAGCTGTACCTCAAGCGTGCAGTGGTCGGCGGGATCGAGCGGGTGTTCGAAATCGGCCGCATTTTCCGCAACGAGGGCGTGGACTCCACGCATTCCCCCGAATTCACCACGCTGGAATGCTACGAGGCCTACGCGGACCAGTTCGTGATGGCCGAGCGGATGAAGGAAATCATCCTGCACTGTGCGGACCTCATGGGCAGCCGGCAGATCGAAACGGCGGCCGGCACCATTGACCTGGACGGCGAGTGGCGCTGGCTGAGTGTGTACCCCGGCCTGTCCGAAGCGGTGGGCACACAGATCACCCCGGACACCGACGCAGCCGTGCTCCGCGATATTGCGGAAAAGCACGGCGTGAAGGTGGATCCGAAGTGGGACGCGGAAAAGCTGGTTATCGAACTATTCGGCGAAATTGTGGAGCCGACGCTGCTGCAGCCGACCTTCGTGTACGACTACCCGCCGTCCGCGCAGCCGCTCGCCCGTCCTAACCGCGAGGACCCCCGCCTGATCGAAGCCTGGGACCTCATCATCGGCGGCATGGAACGCGGCACGGCTTTCTCGGAATTGATTGACCCGGTTATCCAGCGTGAACGCCTCACCGAGCAGTCCCTGCTGGCGGCCGGCGGCGATGACGAGGCCATGGCCCTGGACGAGGACTTCCTTCGGGCATTGGAATATGGTGCCCCTCCCATGGGCGGCATCGGTCTGGGAATTGACCGCCTTGTGATGCTTTTCACGAATACAGGAATCAGGGAAACAATTCTGTTTCCCCTCCTTAAGCCGGAAATGGGTTAGCCATGGAATATGTAGAAGTCCTCCTGCCGTCAATTTGTGTTGCAGCTCTCTTTTATTTCGTGATGAGGGCCCTGCTTAACTCGGACCGGTCGGAGCGGCAGGCCCTTGCCGAGGCAGAACGGGAAGCTGACCAGAGTGTAGACCATGAAGCTTTGAAAAAACCGAGTGAAGAAGAGAATAAATAGCCAAGTACTTTGACGGGGCTTTACCAATTGCGTCATACTCTAAGTGGTCTCATAATTAGTCTTCCCATTTTTAGCTGCTTAGGAGCCTGTCATGGCGCAAAAGGTAAAAATCATTCTCGTGGATGACGTCGACGGCGGAAGTGCGGATGAGACCGTACGGTTTGCCTTGGACGGGTCACAGTACGAGATTGATCTGTCGAAAGACAATGCGAAAACTCTCCGCGATGCACTGAAGCCCTATGTGGATGCCGGCCGCAAGGTCGGAGGCCGCACCGGACGTCCGCGCGGCACCGGCTCGGCCCGCAGCAACGAAGCGGCACAGATCCGCGAATGGGCCCGCAAGAACGGCTACACGGTTTCCGAGCGCGGCCGCGTGAACAGCGAGATCATCGACGCCTACCGGGCCGCGCAGTCCTAGGCATACCGCCTAGGTCTCACGCCCATGGCGAACAAGCTCCTTAAGCACCCCTGGGGCACGTAGCATCGAATTACGCGTTAGCTAGGAGTGTGCCTCATGTTTGAAAGATTTACCGACCGTGCCCGTCGCGTTGTCGTGCTTGCCCAAGAAGAGGCCCGCATGCTCAACCACAACTACATCGGCACCGAGCATATTCTGCTTGGGCTCATTCATGAGGGTGAAGGTGTCGCTGCTAAGGCCCTTGAATCCCTGGGCATCTCGCTTGGTGCTGTCCGCGAGCAGGTGCAGGAGATTATCGGTCAGGGCCAGCAGGCCCCGACCGGCCACATCCCCTTCACCCCCCGCGCCAAGAAGGTGCTGGAGCTTTCGCTCCGTGAAGCCCTGCAGCTCGGCCATAACTACATCGGCACCGAACACATCCTGCTCGGCCTGATCCGTGAAGGTGAAGGCGTAGCCGCGCAGGTGCTGGTCAAGCTCGGTGCTGACCTGAACCGTGTCCGCCAGCAGGTCATCCAGCTGCTTTCCGGCTACCAGGGCAAGGAGCCCGTCTCCACCGGTGGCCAGCAGCAGGAAGGCCAGCCCGCCGGATCCGTGGTGCTGGACCAGTTCGGCCGCAACCTCACACAGGCCGCGCGTGAATCCAAGCTCGACCCGGTTATCGGGCGCGAGCATGAAATGGAACGCGTGATGCAGGTGCTGTCACGCAGGACCAAGAACAACCCTGTCCTGATCGGCGAGCCCGGCGTCGGCAAGACCGCCGTCGTAGAGGGACTGGCCCAGGCGATCGTGCGCGGCGACGTGCCCGAGACCCTGAAGGACAAGCAGCTTTACACCTTGGACCTCGGTTCGCTGGTTGCCGGTTCCCGCTACCGCGGCGACTTTGAGGAACGCCTGAAGAAGGTCCTCAAGGAAATCCGCACCCGCGGCGACATCATCCTGTTCATCGACGAGATCCACACCCTTGTGGGTGCGGGTGCCGCCGAAGGCGCCATTGACGCAGCCTCGATCCTGAAGCCGATGCTGGCCCGGGGCGAGCTGCAGACCATTGGTGCCACCACGCTGGACGAGTACCGCAAGCACATCGAGAAGGACGCCGCGCTGGAGCGCCGCTTCCAGCCGATCCAGGTTGCCGAGCCCTCGGTGGCACACGCCATCGAGATCCTCAAGGGCCTGCGTGACCGCTACGAAGCGCACCACCGCGTTTCCATCACCGATGCCGCACTTGCCTCAGCAGCAACGCTGGCGGAGCGGTACATCAGTGACCGGTTCCTGCCGGACAAGGCAATCGACCTGATCGACGAGGCCGGCGCCCGCCTGCGGATCCGCCGGATGACGGCTCCGCCGGAGCTGAAGGAAATCGACGAGCGGATCTCGGCGCTGAAGATGGAAAAGGAGTCCGCAATCGACTCCCAGGACTTCGAAGGTGCCGCCTCCCTGCGCGACAAGGAGCAGAAGCTCCAGGATCAGCGTGCGGAGAAGGAACGCCAGTGGAAGTCCGGCGGCCTGGATGACATTGCCGAGGTGGATGAGGAACTCATCGCCGAGGTGCTTGCCAACTCCACCGGCATCCCCGTGGTCAAGCTGAACGAGGAAGAGTCCACCCGCCTGCTGCGGATGGAAGACGAACTGCACAAGCGCGTCATCGGCCAGGACCAGGCCATCAAGTCCATCTCGCAGGCCATGCGCCGTACGCGGGCCGGGCTGAAGGACCCCAAGCGTCCGGGCGGCTCGTTCATCTTCGCCGGCCCCACCGGCGTCGGTAAGACCGAGCTTGCCAAGGCCCTTGCGGAGTTCCTGTTCGGTGACGAGGACGCCCTCATCACGCTGGACATGTCCGAGTACGCCGAGAAGCACACGGTCTCGCGCCTGTTTGGTGCTCCTCCCGGATACGTGGGCTACGAAGAAGGCGGGCAGCTGACCGAAAAGGTCCGCCGCCGTCCGTTCTCCGTGGTGCTGTTCGACGAAGTGGAGAAGGCCCACTCGGACCTCTTCAACTCGCTGCTGCAGATCCTCGAAGACGGCCGCCTGACCGACGCCCAGGGCCGGATGGTGGACTTCAAGAACACCATCATCATCATGACGACCAACCTTGGTACCCGGGACATCTCCAAGGGCGTCATGACGGGCTTCCAGTCCGGCACGGACACCAAGACCGGCTATGACCGGATGCGGGCACGGGTGACGGAAGAACTGAAGCAGCACTTCCGCCCCGAGTTCCTCAACCGTGTTGATGACACCGTGGTCTTCCCGCAGCTGACCCAGGACGAGATTGTCCAGATTGTGGACCTGTTCCTGAACCGGCTGAGTGAGCGCCTGGCCGAGAAGGGTATGAGCATCGAGCTCACCCCGGCCGCCAAGGTGCTGCTGGCAACGCGCGGCTACGATCCCGCGATGGGTGCCCGGCCGCTGCGCCGGACCATCCAGCGCGAAATCGAGGACCAGCTGTCCGAGAAGATCCTCTTCGGCGAGCTGAAGCCCGGCGAAGTCATCTCGGTGGATGTCGAGGGCGAAGGCGACGAAGCGAAGTTCACCTTCGTCGGCAGCGGCGTTCCGAAGGCCATTGAGGAAGCTTCCCCGGCAATCGAAGCCGGCGTCAGCGACTAACAGCCGCTCAGTACAACCAATGCACGGGTAAAGGACCCGGCGGGCAGGCAGCCCGCCGGGTCCTTTGGCGTTCGCAGGGCGGCCCTCCGGCGTCGAACGCCGAAACGAAGTTTGGGTGCGGCTGCCCTGACAGTCCTAGACTGGGCCGGTGACTTCCGTATCCGCCATGACCATCCGCCGCGCCCGCACTTCCGATGTTCCCGGCATCCGCGCCCTGGTGGCGCCGCTGGCCGAGGAACGGATCCTGGTGGCCAAGGAGGCTGTTGCCTACTACGAGGCACTGCAGGAATTCCGGGTCGCCGAGGACGCTGACGGGCGGATTGTCGGCTGCGGTGCACTGCACGTGATGTGGGAAGACCTGGCCGAAGTGCGCACCCTGGCAGCGGACCCCGCCCTGCGCGGCAGCGGCATCGGCCATCTCCTGCTGGAACAGCTGCTCGCTGATGCGGTGGAAATCGGTGTGCGGCGGGTATTCTGCCTGACCTTTGAAGTGGAGTTCTTCCAGCGGCACGGATTCGCCGTCATGGCCAACCAATCCGCCGTGGATCCGGAGGTCTATTCCGAGCTGCTGCGTTCCTCCGATGAGGGTGTTGCCGAGTTCCTGGACCTCGCCCGGGTAAAACCGAACACCCTGGGAAACACCCGGATGATCCGCTCGTTCTGATCCGGCAGCCGTCCGGGGCGCGTTCGCAGAGAGAGTAACCGGGAGGGCCGTGCTGGCCTTTTGTCTTCGGAACTGGATAAGCTCAGGATACTTAGCATCATCAACGGTCCCGTGGAACGCAGCAGTAAACGGTTGCGAACCAGCAGCGGTTTCGCGTTTGCACGGGCCACGATCAGAAAGCGGGTTCAGCAATGGGCGCAGATGACAAGATGCAGAACAAGGCCGAAAATCTTGGCGGCAAGGTCAAGGAAGGCGTAGGCAAGGCCACCGGCAACGAGCGCATGGAGGCCGAAGGCCACGGCGACCAGGCCAAGTCGAGCCTGAAGGACGCCGGAGAGAACGTCAAGGACGCTTTCAAGGGCAAGTAAGGCTTTATTCAAAAGCGGGAGGGGCTCGCCCCTCCCGCTTTTTTGCTGCCCGGGCGGCTTTTCGGACTCTCGAGCGCTGCCGGTGCGGCTGGCACGCGGGCACCCTGTTGCACTGCTTCCGGCGCGGGTAGGGTCGGTGGGGGAGAGGGAGCCTTGGCGTGCTCGCGGGGCTCCTCAGTCCGACCGCTAAGGAGCCCGGCGTCATGAAGAAACTCATCAACAATCCCCGCTCGGTGGTGGCAGAATCACTCGAAGGCTTCGGGTTGGCCCACCACGACCTGGTCCAGATCCATCTGGACCCGGACTACGTCCTCCGGCGCGACGTTCCGGTACAGGGCAAGGTAGGCCTGGTCTCCGGCGGCGGCAGCGGCCATGAGCCGCTGCACAGCGGCTATGTGGGGTCGGGCATGCTCACCGCTGCCGTACCGGGAGCCGTTTTCACGTCTCCCACCCCGGACCAGATCCTGCCGGCCATCGTCAAAAGCGACTCGGGCTCCGGCGTCCTGCTCGTGGTGAAGAACTACACCGGCGACATCCTGAACTTCGAGACGGCTGCCGAACTTGCCGGCGTCGAAGGCATCGACATCCGCACAGTCGTAGTGAATGACGACGTCGCGGTGGAAGACTCGACGTACACGGCAGGAAGGCGCGGTGTGGCCGGGACCGTGCTGCTGGAGCGGATTGCCGGCGGCGCCGCGGAGCGCGGAGATGACCTTGCCAAGGTGGCGGAGATCGCCGAACGCGTAAACGCGAACGTACGGTCCATGGGTGTTGCCCTGGCACCCTGTACGGTGCCTCATGCCGGTGAGCCGAGCTTCACCCTGGCCGACGACGAAATTGAAATGGGTGTAGGGATCCACGGCGAACCCGGGCGGCACCGGGTGGCAATGACAACGGCGGATTCCATTACGGACCAGTTGATGGAAGCGGTGCTCAGCGACCTCGGGGTGGCCTCCGGGGAGCGGGTACTGCTCTTCGTGAACGGCATGGGCGGCACTCCGCTGAGCGAGCTGTACATTGTCTACCGCCGGGCGGCCCAGATCCTGGCAGACAGAGGTGCCCGGGTGGAGCGTTCCCTGGTGGGCAATTACATCACCGCCCTGGAAATGCAAGGGGCATCAGTGACCGTCCTGCGGCTGGACGATGAACTTACGGAACTCTGGGACTCGCCGGTGAACACCCCGGCCCTGCGGTGGGGAGTATAGGCATGGAACTGGACGCAGCCTGGGCGGATAAATGGATGCGCCTAAGCGCCGCCGCCCTGAGCGAGAACCGCCAGCGGCTGACCACCCTGGACCGGGAGATCGGCGACGCCGACCACGGCGAGAACATGGAGCGCGGATTCAGTGCGGTAGTGGAGAAACTGGACGCCGACGGCGTGCCGGAGACACCCGGGGCGGTGTTCAAAACAGTCGCCATGACCCTGATGTCGAAGGTGGGCGGCGCCGCAGGACCGCTGTACGGGACCGCATTCCTGCGTGCCTCCACCGCGGCGGGCAGCGCGTCCGCCCTCGGACCGGCCGAGCTGGTGGCCGTCCTGACGGCTGCCCGGGACGGAATTGTCGCCCGCGGCAAGGCCGAACCCGGTGACAAAACCATGATCGATGCCTGGACTCCCGCGGTGGATGCCGCTGTTACGGCCCAGGCGGCAGGTTCAGGTCCGGTGGAGATCCTGACGGCGGCCGCGAACGCGGCCGACGCCGGGCTGGCCGGCACCGAGCCGCTCGTCGCCCGCAAGGGCCGGGCCAGCTACTTGGGGGAGCGCAGTGCGGGGCACCTGGATCCCGGGGCCGCGTCCACGGCATTGATCCTGCAGGCAGCGGTTTCGGCGGCGGAGACGGCAGCGTGAGTGTCGGCCTGGTGGTTGTTTCGCACAGCCGGAAGCTGGCCGAGGGCGTCTGCGAGCTTGCGGCGCAGATGGCCGCAGACGTTCGGATAGTCCCGGCAGGAGGCACCGACGACGACGGCATCGGCACCAGCCTGGAAAAAATCATGGCCGGTATTGCCGCGACGGACTCCGGCGAGGGTGCGGTCCTGCTGACAGACCTCGGATCCGCTGTGATGACGGCGGAATCGGCGCTGGAGTTCCTCGACCCGGAGCAGCAGCAGCGGGTACTCATGGCCAACGCGCCGCTGGTCGAGGGCACAGTGGCCGCAGCCGTAGCGGCACAGACCGGAAGGAACGTTGCCGAGGTTTCGGCTGCCGCGGAGTCCGCCGGAGCGTCCTACACCCCGGACAGCCCAGCCTCCGCCGAAGCCGCCGGCGGTCCGCCTGCCTCCGGGGAGCCGCCTGCCTCCGGGGAGCCGGCGCCGGCCGCGGCCGACTCCGCCAGCGGGGCCTGGACGCTGATAAACCCGATGGGCCTGCATGCCCGTCCGGCCTCAGTCCTGGCGCAACTGCTGGCGGACCTGGACGCAGAGATCACCATCAACGGCGTGGACGGCAAATCGGTCATGATGCTTATGACGCTGGGCCTGCGGCCCGGCGAAACGCTCAGCGCCACCGCCACCGGACCTGATGCGGCCCGGGCGGTGGAACTCGTGGCCGAGCAGGTGCGCAACGGGTTCGGAGAAATCTGAGCCCGCCGCCGGTCAAAGCGGCAGCGACACTCCGTAGGCGTCTTCTGCCGCCAGCCGGTCCGCGATCAGGCCGGCCAAAGCGCGCTCCATTTGCTCCTGCGGCGCCTGCAGCCGGTGCAGGGCGCCCAGGGGATCCACGTCGGCCGTCAGCCTCGGGCCGGCCAGGTCCACCGGCGCGTGCAGGAGCAGTTCCCGGCGGACCGGGCCGTCCGCGGAGCGCAGCACCGCCATCATGGCACCGCGGACCTGCCGGTCCGTTCCGGCCCAGGCCTGGCCCTTGGCCGTGTAATGGGGCTCCGGCCTGCCCGCTGCCACCCAGGCGCAGCGGTCCAAGATCGGACACTCCCCGCATCGAGGGCTGCGGGCGGTGCAGACCAGTGCGCCGAGTTCCATGACAGAGGCATTCCAGGCCACGGAGTCGCTGGTGTCGAGGGGCAGCAGGGAAGCGGCCAGCCGCATCTCGGCAGCGGTAAGGGACGGTGAGGGCAAGGCGTTCCCGGTTACTGCCCGGGCATGCACCCGGCGGATATTGGTGTCCACCACCGTTTCCCGCCGCCCGAAGGCAAACGCAGCCACAGCGGCGGCGGTGTAGTCACCCACTCCCGGCAACCGCAGCAGCTCCGGATAAGTGGACGGCACCTCGCCGCCGAACTCCTCGACGATGGCCTTTGCCGCCGCGTGCAGCCGCAGGGCCCGCCGGGGATAGCCCAGCCGGCCCCAGGCCCGGACGGCTTCCCCGCTGGGCTCCGAAGCCAACCCGGCCGGCGTCGGCCAGCGCTGCAGCCATTCAGTCCAGACGGGCAGCACCCGTACCACCGGCGTCTGCTGGAGCATGATTTCGCTGACCAGAACACCCCAGGGCGTGCGCCCGGCGTCCCGCCAGGGCAACTCGCGGGCATTACCGGCGAACCACCCGGTAATCCGGCGGTGCAGGTCTTCCACCTGTGAATCCATGCTGCACTCCCTTGCATATGACCAGCAATACTCTACTAACCGGCGTGGTGCGCCTCGTAATCGCTGTCTTGATCCCTAGCCTTGAACCATGGATGGGATGGGAAGACAGCAGCCGGCCGGACCACGCCCCGGTCCGCGCCGTCCGAGCCCCGCCGTCTACCGCCGGCGGCGGCTGGTTGCAGGCGTCCTCGCGGTGCTGCTCCTGGTGGGACTCGGGTTCGCGGTTGCCGGCGTGATCGGCGCTTTGACACCGGAAAAACAGCCCGTAGCCGACGCCACCGTCCCCTCTCCGGTCCTTACCGCGCCGGCCGCCACGCCTGCGGCCGAGACGAAAGCGTCGAAGGCTCCGAAACCCGCGGCGACCCCGTCGGAGTCCGCCTGCCCCGCAGAGTCCGTGCTGGTTACTGCTGCCACCGATGCCCAGGTCTACCCGGCCGGTGCCACACCGATCCTGGCGCTGACGGTCACGAACACGGGGAAATCCGCCTGCGAGATCAACGTGGGCACTTCGCAGATGGAGTTTTCGGTAGCCAGCGGCTCGGACCGGATTTTTTCTTCCACTGACTGCCAGGACGGCGGCGAGGACTACCTCAAGACGGTGGAACCGGGCGCATCCGAGACAGCCAACTTCACCTGGGACCGGAACCGGTCGGCTCCGGGCTGCGCTGCCGTGGCTTCCAACCCGAACCCCGGCTACTACGTGTTCGCTGCCAGGCTCGGGGAAGTCACCAGCGAAACGGCTGTTTTCGAACTGGAATAGGTCTACATGAACCGGTCGAGGAGGCTGGTCTCCGCGATCCGGGAGAGGCCTTCCCGGACGGTGCGGGCACGCTGCTCGCCGATGCCGTCGACGGTCATCAGGTCATCGATGTTGGCGGCCATCAGGTTCTGCAGGCCGCCGAAGTGGTCCACCAACCGGTTGGATACCGCGGGGGGAACCGACTTGATATTGCTCAGGAGCCGGTAGCCGCGCGGCTGCACTACGGCTTCGAGCGAATCCTGGCCCGGCTGGAAACCGACCACCGAGGCGATCTTGCCCAGGTCCACCATTTCGGACGAGCTCATGTTCTGCAGCGTGGAGATCTGTTCCTCGATGTTGCGCTTTCCGTCATTCAGGTCCGCGTAGTCGCGCAGGATCATTTCGCTGCCCGGGCCGAGGCCGGTGGTCAGTTCCTCCAACTGGAGGGACAGCAGGCGGCCGTCAACGCCGAGTTCGAGGACGTACTGCGAGATTTCCTCGGAAATGCGGCGGACCATTTCCTGGCGCTGCAGCGTGACCGCTACGTCGCGGACCGTCACCATTGCCTCGATTTCCAAGGCGGAGAGGGAATTGGTGACCTGGTCCAGCCGGGCGCGGTAGCGCTCGAGGGTTGCCAGTGCCTGGTTGGCACGCGCCAGGACCGGCTCGGATCCTTCGAGGACGTGGCGGAGTCCGCCGACGTAGAGCTGGATGATCCGCATGGACTGGCTGACCGAAATCACGGGGAAGCCGGTCTGGATGGCCACGCGTTCGGCGGTCCGGTGCCGGGTGCCGGATTCATGCGTTTCGATGGTGTGGTCGGGGACCAGCTGCACCGCCGCGCGCAGGATGTTCCCGGCGTCGCGGTCGCAGACGATCGCGCCGTCCATTTTGGCCAGCTCCCGCAGCCTGGTGGGGGAGAAGTCGATGCCGATATCAAACCCGCCGGAGCAGATGCTGTCCACCGCGCGGTCAAAGCCGAGGACGATCAGGGCGCCGGTGCGGCCCCTCAGGATGCGCTCGAGTCCGTCGCGGAGCTCGGTCCCGGGTGCGACCCGCGCCAGGGTTGCTTTAAGCGCGTCTTCGGGACTGCGGGCCATGGTCACTTCCTTCCGGCCCGGGGGCCTGGATGATCTGGGCTGAGGCTTGCCCGTCCCTATACTAGTGGGAGATCCGGGTAGACCATCCAACTCGTGAACCACGGCACGTCCCGGACCGGGCCCGCCTGCAGGCCGCTGGAGACAGCTGCGGTGGTACCGCTCACCGGCGGCTCCCCGGGATCTTCGGAAGCGGCAGTGCTAGAAGAGCAGCTCCAGGGCCTCGGCCAACGTGGAGACCTCCCGGACCTTGAAGCCGGAGGGGACGTTTCCCGGTCCGTTCGGGGAAGCCGGAACGACGGCGTGCGTGAAACCGAGCCGTTCGGCCTCGTTGATCCGCCGTGCGATACCGGGCACCGGACGCACCTCCCCGGCCAGTCCGACCTCGCCGAAGGCTATGAGCTGGGCCGGCAGCGGTTTGTTCATTTTCGCCGACGCCACCGCCAGCGCCACTGCCAGGTCCGTGGCGGGCTCGCCAAGCTTCACGCCGCCTACGGTGGAGACGTAACTGTCATCCTTGGCCAGGCTCATGGAGGCGCGCTGCTGCAGAACCGCCAGGAGCATGGCTACGCGGGAGGCATCAACGCCGCTGGTGGCGCGGCGGGCCTGGGCATTTCCGGTTTCGGCGACCAGGGACTGGACCTCGGCGACCAACGGCCGCTTGCCCTCCAGCGTGACTGTGATGCAGGTGCCTGAGACCGGGTCCTTGGTACGCGAGACGAAGAGTCCGCTGGGGTCGGCGAGCCCTTCGATGCCGTCTTCGGTCAGGTCGAAGCAGCCCACCTCGTCCGTAGGTCCGTAGCGGTTCTTGACCGCACGCAGCAGCCGAAGCCTCGAATGCCTGTCGCCGTCGAACTGGCACACCACGTCCACCAGGTGCTCCAGCAGCCGGGGGCCGGCGATGGAGCCGTCCTTGGTGACGTGGCCGACGAGCAGGGTGGTCATGTTCCGGGTCTTCGCAGCGTTGATCAGAGACGCGGCCACCTCGCGGACCTGGCTGACGCCGCCGGCGCTGCCGTCCACGGCGCTACTGCTCAGGGTCTGGACGGAGTCGACAATGAGCAGCCCGGGGGAGACCTGCTCCACCTGGCCCAGTGCCTGGCTGAGGTCCGTTTCCGCACTGAGATAGAGGTTCTCCGACACGGCGCCGATGCGCTCGGCCCGCAGTTTCACCTGCGCCGTGGATTCCTCCCCGGTGACGTACAGGACATCGCGGCCCAGGCCGGCGACGCGGGCGGCGACGTCGAGGAGCAGGGTGGACTTACCCACACCGGGCTCCCCGGCCAGCAGGATCACCGCACCGGGAACCAGGCCTCCACCCAGGACGCGGTCCAGTTCACCTACCCCGGTGGCCTGGTACGCGGCAGTGGTGGCGTCTACCTCGCCGATCCGCAGGGCAGGCCGGGCAACCACGGTGGCGGCGGTGGTCCGGGCCAGGACTTCGCCGGATTCCTCCACCGTTCCCCAGGCCTGGCACTCGCCGCAGCGTCCAACCCATTTGGCCGTCGTCCAGCCGCACTCCGAGCAGCGGAAGTTGGCGGTCTTGGGCCGTGCAGTCTTTGTTGCCATGGAATCAGGCTATCCCGCGGCACTGACACTTTCTTCCGGCCGGCTCAGACCTCCGAGAGGTAGGTAACCGCCTCTTCGTGGGTGAGTCCGGTGGATTCCAGCAGGTCCACCACGAGGGGGCGGAAAAGCATGATGAGCGCGTCGCCCTGCAGATCCGTGATGCCCAGCGACTTCGGATGCAGGCGGCTCCCCACCGCGGCCAGCTCGTTGCGGGCCTGGCGAAGGTGCCGGAGCCGGGTGTCCGGGCCTTCCCCGCCGCCCAGCGCGCGGGCCAGGACATTCACGGCATCGGCCGTCTCGTTCAGCACCTCCGACACGTTCTCGATGGCCTCGTCACCCAGCGACGCATGGTTAATGACCGACGTCGTCCGGCGGGCGAAAACCCGGCTGTTGCGGACAGCCAGGTCCAGATAGCCGATGGAACCGCGCAGGTCTCCCAGTTCCGCTAGGTACCGCCGGTAGGCGGGCGAAATCCGGGCGACTTCCCGTGCATCCCGGACGCTGCGGGCCAGGGTGTCCAGCTGGGGCTGGGTGTTGCGGGCCCGGACCAGCGCATGCCAGGCAATGGTGGAATCGCTCTTGGCGATGGCTTCGGAACACTGGCGCAGCACGGCAGACAGTTCGTGCAGGAGCTCGCGGATGTTGGACTTCGGTTCCCGGCGCGGATCCCGCGGCGCCAGCATGGTCACCACGAGGGCAAAAACGCCGCCCACTATGGCGTCCACGCTGCGGGTGAACACACCGCCGTCCGGGGCGGGCAGGAGCACCACCAGCAGGGACTGCAGCCCCAGCTGGGTAGTGAAGATAACGCCGCGGTCCAGAAAGCGGGCCAGCATCACCGAGAGGAAAAGGACGACGGCGGCCTGGGCCAGGCCGTTGCCCAGCAGGGTGAGCAGGATTTCGCCAATGGTGATGCCCAGCGTGCAGCCGATTCCCACCTCCAGCACCCGGCGGGTCCGCGGTTCCCGGGAGAAGCCCAGGGAAATCAGGGCGGCCGTCGCGGCGAACAACGGGCCCTCGTGCCCGAGCACGTACTCGGCAAAGGCGTACGCTCCGACGGCGCAGATGGTCATTTGGAGGGCCGGCACCACGGAATTGCGGCTGCGCTGCAGCCCTACGCGGGCCCGGTTCTGCAGGAAACCCCGGCTTTTGGCGAAGGAGCTGCGTTGGGGCATGAAACCAGTCTAGGGGGAGCTGAGGGCAACCTGTATCCGGCGTTACATTCGGCGGCAACGGATGTTCTTCGGCTGCCCGGCGGGCGTTAACTTTCCGTTCACCTTGCTTCGCCACCCTTGAACAGGAACGTGCTGGAGGTTCCGCGTGCTCGACTGCTTTTCCGCAATCAGCTTCCCGGCGCACCCGCGCCGAATGAAACCCCTCGAAAGGGACACGATAGTGAAGGTTTTGAACCGCGCTGCATCCGTACTTTCAGTTTCACTTGTTGCCGCACTCAGCCTGGCCGCCTGCGGCACGGACAGCGCTGCACCCTCCGCGGCCCCGACTGCGGGGAGTTCGGAAAGTTCCGTCACGGGCACGCTTTCCGGTGCCGGTGCCTCCTCCCAGGATGCGGCCATGCAGGCCTGGATCGCCGGCTTCGGTGCAGCCAATCCGGAAGCATCGGTGCAGTATTCACCGGACGGCTCGGGCGCAGGCCGGGAAGCGCTGCTGGCCGGCGGCGTCCAGTTCGCCGGGTCCGACGCCTACCTTGATGATGAGGAAACCGCCGCGGCCGCCGAAGTCTGCGGACCCGACGGCGCCATCCACGTGCCGGTCTACATCTCGCCGATCGCCGTGGCCTTCAACCTTCCCGGCATAACGGACCTGAACCTCGACGCAGACACCATCGCAGCGATCTTCCGCGGCGAGGTCACCACGTGGAATGACCCGGCCATCGCCGCGCAGAACGAAGGAGTTGAGTTGCCGGACACCGCCATCACGGCGGTACACCGCGGCGACGAATCGGGCACCACCAAGAACTTCACCGAATACCTGGCCGAAGCAGCACCCGAAAAGTGGACGGATAAGGCATCAGGTGAATGGCCGGCCGGGCTGCCGAACGGGGAAAGCGCCTCCGGCACCGGCGGCGTTATTTCCACGGTGACTTCCACTGAGGGCGGCATCACCTATGCCGACGCGTCGGCAGCCGGCTCCCTGGGCAAGGTCAGCGTCAAGGTGGGCGATACCTACGTGCCGTTCAGCGCCGACGCCGCCGCCCTCGCCGTGGAATCCTCCACCCCGGTGACAGGGGAGGGTCGTCCGGAAGCGGATATGGCCATGGACCTGGACCGCGACACGGCAGAATCGGGTGCCTACCCCGTGGTGCTGGTGAGCTACCACGTGTTCTGCACCAGCTATGAGGACCAGCAGACGGTGGACCTGGTCCGTGCGTTCGGCGACTACGTGGTCAGCGACGAAGGCCAGGCTGCCGCGTCCGACGCCGCGGGCAGTGCGCCGCTCTCCGAGAGCCTG
The DNA here is from genome assembly GCF_024385485.1 of Arthrobacter sp. zg-Y1116. Taxonomy (NCBI): domain Bacteria; kingdom Bacillati; phylum Actinomycetota; class Actinomycetes; order Micrococcales; family Micrococcaceae; genus Arthrobacter; species Arthrobacter sp. zg-Y1116. The sequence goes on from NZ_JANFLR010000001.1 coordinate 1,304,776, forward strand.
CGGAGCAAGGCCGAAACCGCATTGGAGTCCATCCAGGTGCGTTCCTAGCCCGACCACCATCCTGCCCTCCCCGGGCCTCGGCACGGGGAGGGCAGGGGCCGCTCCGAGGCGGAGTCCCTACACTGATAAAAGAGTCTGCACGCAACGCATTTCGAAGGGTGAGTAGTGTCCAGCAAGTCCATAACGGGAGAAAGCGGCGCGGGCCGTGCCGGAGACAAGGTTTTCTCCGGCATTACGGTGACAGCCGGGTGCCTGATCCTGTTCGTCCTGTTCTGCGTGGCCGTTTTCCTGATGTGGCAGGCGCTGCCCACGTTCATGGCCGATCCGGCGGACATCTCCGGCGGCGGCGGGTTCGGACAGTACATCCTGCCACTGGTCATCGGAACGGTGATTGCCGCCCTAATCGCCCTGCTGATCGCCACTCCGGTGGGAATCGGCGTCGCCCTGTTCATCTCCCACTACGCCCCGCGGCGGCTCGCGCAGGGATTGGGCTACCTGGTGGACCTGCTCGCGGCCATCCCGTCGGTGGTCTACGGTGCCTGGGGCATGACAGTGCTGGCCCCGGCACTGGTGGGTCCGTACAACTGGCTGGCCGAAAACGCCGGATGGATTCCGATATTCGCCGGTCCCGCCAGCCAGACCGGCAAAACCATGCTCACGGCCGGAATTGTGCTTTCCGTGATGGTGCTGCCGATCATTACCTCCCTTACCCGGGAGATCTTCCTGCAGACGCCCAAGCTGCACGAGGAAGCGGCCCTGGCCATGGGTGCCACGCGCTGGGAAATGATCCGGATGGCCGTTTTCCCCTTCGCCCGTCCCGGTGTCGTCAGTGCCGTCATGCTGGGGCTGGGACGTGCGCTGGGCGAAACCATGGCCGTGGCCCTGGTGCTCTCCTCCGGCGGCCTGATCGCCAGCCTGATCCGGCCCGGCAACCAGACCATCGCCGCCGAGATCGCCCTGAACTTCCCTGAAGCATTCGGGCTCCGGCTCTCGGAACTGATCGCTGCAGGACTCGTGCTGTTCCTGATCACGCTGGCGGTCAACATCATTGCCCGCTGGATCATCAGCCGCCACAAAGAATTCTCTGGAGCCAACTGATGCTCGATACAACCTCCGCCCTCAGCCGTCCCGGGTCCCTGCTGACCAAGAACAGGCTGCCCCGCTATACGCCTTGGGTCGTGCTGGCCGCTGCCTTGATCCTGGGGGCGGCACTGTCCGCCCTCATCGGCTTCTCAATCACGTCCTTCGCAATCTTCACCGCCGTGCTTTTCGTCATCGGCGGCACGGTTGCCACCTGGGTCGTGGAGGGCAGGCGGCATGCAGTGGACCGCCTCGCCACGAACCTGGTCTGCGGTGCCTTCCTGCTGGCGCTGCTGCCCCTGGTATCGGTGATCTTCACCGTCCTGGTCCGCGGGCTGCCCGGCCTCAGCCCGGATTTCCTGCTCACCTCCATGGGCGGCATGACCGGCGCCGTGGACAACGCCACGACGGACAACGGGACAGCGGTCCTGGGCGGCGCGTACCACGGCATTGTCGGCACCCTGCTGATCACCTTCTGGGCCACGGTCATTTCGGTGCCCGTGGGCCTGCTCGCCGCCGTCTACCTGGTGGAATACAGCCGGGGCGGAACACTTTCGCGGGCCATCACGTTCTTTGTGGATGTGATGACCGGTATCCCCTCGATTGTGGCCGGCCTGTTTGCCGCCGCGTTCTTCGGGCTCGTCTTCGGGCCGGGCACCCGCACCGGATTCGTTGCCGCCGTCGCCCTCTCCGTGCTGATGATCCCGGTGGTGGTCCGCTCCACCGAGGAAATGCTCAAGATCGTGCCCAACGAGCTCCGCGAGGCTTCCTACGCCCTGGGCGTGCGTAAGTGGCGGACCATCCTGAAGGTAGTGGTGCCCACAGCGATTTCCGGCATTGCCTCCGGCGTCACCTTGGCGATCGCCCGCGTGATCGGGGAAACGGCACCCCTGCTGGTCACCGCCGGCTTCGTCAACACCATCAACTTCAACGCGTTTGCGGGCTGGATGAGCACGCTGCCCACCTTTATCTACCGGCAGTTGATGAGCCCCACCTCCCCGACCAACACAGATCCGAGTACCCAGCGGGCCTGGGCGGCAGCACTGATCCTGATCATCATGGTGATGCTGCTGAACCTGGGCGCCCGCCTGATTGCCCGGATCTTCGCCCCCCGGACCTCCCGCTAGCCCTGTACAGCGATTTACCGAGAAGGAAACCATGTCCAAGCGCATCGACGTCAAAGACTTGAATGTCTACTACGGCAATTTCCTTGCCGTCCAGGACGTCAACATCAACATTGAACCCCGCTCCGTGACCGCCTTCATCGGCCCCTCCGGCTGCGGCAAATCCACCTTCCTGCGCACCCTGAACCGGATGCACGAGGTACTCCCCGGCGCACGTGTCGAAGGTGAAGTTCTGCTGGACGGGGAGAACCTCTACGGCCCGGGCGTTGATCCGGTGACCGTCCGCAGCCACGTGGGCATGGTGTTCCAGCGGCCCAACCCGTTCCCCACCATGTCCATCCGGGACAATGTGCTGGCAGGCGTGAAACTGAACAACAAGCGCATCTCGAAGTCCGACGCCGATGACCTGGTGGAAAAGTCCCTGACCGGCGCCAACCTCTGGAAAGAGGTCCGTGACCGCCTGGACAAGCCGGGCTCCGGGCTCTCCGGCGGCCAGCAGCAGCGCCTGTGCATAGCCCGCGCCATAGCGGTGTCGCCGGAGGTGATCCTGATGGACGAGCCCTGCTCCGCCCTGGACCCCATCTCGACGCTGGCCATCGAGGACCTCATCGAGGAACTCAAGAGCGACTACACCGTGGTCATCGTTACCCACAACATGCAGCAGGCGGCGCGGGTGTCGGACAAGACGGCGTTCTTCAACATCGCCGGCACCGGCAAGCCCGGCCGGCTGATCGAATACGCCGACACTCCCGTCATCTTCAGCAACCCCGCCGAGCAGGCCACGGAAGACTACGTCTCCGGACGTTTCGGATAAGCAGCGGTTACAGGAGCGGACTGAGGGCCAGCAGCAGGATCCCGGCGAGCAGCGCGGTTATGGGCGCCGTGACCAGCCAGGTGACGAGGATTTCCCGCAGCGGGATGAAGCGGACGGTGGAAAAGCGCTGGTTGGTGCCGGCGCCGACGATGGCGGACGTCATGGTCTGGGTGCTGGAGAGCGGAATGTGCAGCCAGAGCGCACCAAGGAACAGCATCGCGGAGCTGACCGCCTGGGCGCTCATGCCCCGCAGCGGGTCCATCCGGACCAGCCGGTACCCCAGTGTGTGCGTGATCCGCCAGCCGCCGAAGAGCGTGCCGGCGGCCAGGGCCAGCGCCGCAAAGAGCTGCACCCAGAGGGGAATGTCGGTTTCAATTGTCTGCCCCGCGGCCAGCAGTGCAAGCACCACCACGGCCATGGTCCGTTGCCCGTCCTGGATTCCGTGCCCCAGGGAGAAAGCCGAGGTGAAGACGGACTGCGCTATCCGGTTTCCGGCGTCCCCGCGGCGCGGAGAGCTGTAACGCATCAGCCACGTAGCCGGAAAAACCAGCAGGTAGGCCAGTGCAAAGGCGATCAGGGGGGACAGCAGCAGCGGCAGGGCTATCTGCTCCCAGATCAGCCGGTAGGACTCGGCTATGTTGTGCCCGCCCACCAGGGTTGAGGCCGCGCCGGAACCCACCAGCCCGCCCACCAGGGCGGACGTGGACGACGACGGCATCCGCCGCCACCAGGTCCACACCCCCCATCCGCACGCCGCCAGCAGCCCGGCAATCAGGATGCCGAGGCCCTCTGGCCCGGCCGGGAGATCCACAAACCGGACGGTCAGCGCAACGGCCAATGCGGTGCTCACCAACGCACCCAGGAGATTGAAGCCGGCGGCCAGCAGAATGGCCACGGTGGGGGTCAGCGCCCGGGTGCGGACGGAGGTGGCCACCGAGTTGGAGGCGTCATGGAAGCCGTTGAGGAAGGCATAGGCTCCGGCGAGCAGGACGACGCCGGCCAGGAGGAGGGTGGCCACCCTAGGATTCCCGGACGAGGACGCCGCCCACGAACGTGGCCGCCAGGCGCAGCTGCGCCGAGGTTCCCGAAAGCTGGTCGGCAAGGTCCCGGTGCCGGGCATAGGCCATTGGCTTGTACTCGCGCATCAGTTCCGCCACCCAGATCCGCCGGGACCGCTCGGCCCGCCGGGCCAGCCGGAGCATTTCGATCCAGTACTCTTCCAGGTCCTCCAGCGAAGCCAGCCGGCGCATGGCGGCGGCGGTCAGCTCAGCCTGGCGGCCGATGACTTCCAGCTGCTCGGAAGCCCGGCGGGACACCCCTGTGAGCTTGTAGAGGGAAATGGTTTCCGCTGAGGCGTCCAGGCACTCCATGGCGGACATCAGGAGCAGGGAAAGCTCGTAGAGGTCTTCACGGGGGAGCGGGTTGATGAAGCTGGTCCGCATCTGCGTCATCAGTGCAAAGTGCAGATCGGTGGTTTCGGCATCGATCTGGTGCAGCTGCTCGGTCAGCCGGTCGAATTCCTCCGGTTCTGCTCCGAGGATCTCCGCCAGCACGCTGGTGCCGCGCAGCAGTTGGGACGCCATCCGGGAAAGCAGCTCAAGCCCGGCATTCTCTTGGGGGAAGAGTTGAAGCTTCACGTTGGACGAACGTCGGCCGGGGAGGTAAGGGTGCTCACAGCCCCAAGAATATCCGATGGCGGGGCTGGAATTACGGGGACGCCCGCGAAAGAATCCCGCTGGGAACCAGCTGGGGAAAAGTAACGGTGCCGGACCGGGAGCGCCTCTCGGCGGAAGGCCGCTCGAAGCGGCTCAGAGTTGAAGCCCGGGGGTTCCGCAGTCCGACACCGATTTCAGTTTTCTACGCTCGGCCGGTGATGTCAACATGGCCCTGCAGGCCGGGGCGGCACTGTGCGGAGCGCCACTGTGGGGCTTGACACCGTGGGGCTTGACACTGTGCCCGCCGCGGCACGGCTAGTCGAGCTCTCCGCGCCGCCAGGCGGCTGCCGAGTGCTCCAGGTCCTCGGCCGTGTGCACCAGTTGGCGCGCGTTGCGGGTCAGCAGGGTGGCCCGGTCCCCGTTGGAGGCCTCCGAGGCATCGGCATGGTTGGCCTGGCCGAGGGCCACCACGCGGCAGAACGCGGCGAAACGCTCCAGCGCGACGTCGAAGTCACCCTCGAAGGCACCGGAAAGAATGGTGTCCGCCATGGCCCGCATTTCGTCCGCTCCGAGGGGCTCGGCTACTCCGGCGACTACCTTGGATACCTGGGCAACGTCTTTGCCTGCGGCGTAGTAGGCGGCGATCCGTTCCGGGTTCCGCTGGATGGACGCGCGGAGGGCATACAGGCGCCAGAGGGCGCCGGGCAGGGACCGGGCGGGGCTTTCAGCCCACATCTCGGCCACCGCTTCCACCCCCTGCTGGTCGGTCAGTTCCACGAGCCGGCGGGTGACTTCCGGATCGGTGCTCTCGCGGCCGTGGTGGACCAGCGCCTGGGCGGCAAGATGGGCCGCCTCCGAAACGCGTGCCGGATCGGCACCGCCGGGGAAATTGGCGAAGTCCACAGGTGCAAGAGGCTTTGGCTTGTGATGGCGCGGCGTTGAATTGGACTCACTCATACTGGAAGAATACTCCGGCACTTACGCGGAAATCGAGGCGGTCCCCGGGGTACCCTGCCGTGCTCCAGACCGGGGTTTTCCACGATCTGTGTGGTGTGCGATAAAGTGGGACAGTCGGTCCGCGCGCTGTCAAAAGCCGGGGCCGGTGGAGCGCCTATAGCTCAGTTGGTAGAGCAACGTCCTTTTAAGTCGTGGGTCGCAGGTTCGAGCCCTGCTGGGCGCACCGAACAGAAATGGCTTGCCTTCAATGAAGGCAAGCCATTCCTGTATCCGGCACCGTCGGGTTACGCCTCTTCCGCCGCTTTGCGCGCCGGTGCCGGAACCGGACGACGGCGGGCGGTATCGAACTTCATCAGCTTGTGGGTGCCGTCGCAGTACGGCTTGATGGCCGAACCGCCGCACCGGCACAGGGCAACGGTTTCCCGGTCACGGGGTACCGGAACCCCGTCAGGCGTGACAATTTCAAAGTCGCCGCGGACCAGCAGGGGACCGTTGGGGCAGGCCACGATCGAAGCGGGAGCGGTTCCTTCCCGTGTCTTCCAGGCGTCGGCGCCGTCCTGCTCCGCCTGGACGTCCGCTTGTTCGGCGTTCGCCTCCGTCAGTGCGTCCTGCGCGGTGTCCTTCTCATCTACGGGGCCGGCCGCCGGAGCCGTCACGGGGTTACTCCGTCGGCCGCTGCGGTTGCGGCCAGCGCTGCCTTGCCGCCGTCGTTCACCAGGGGAAGCAGCAGCGCGGATTCGCCCGCCTGCCAGGCATTCAGCTGGTCTTCGCCGAGCATCGCATCGATGGTCAGGACAGTTGCGGCGCCGAAAATGACGTCGGCGAGCAGATCGGGTTCAGCCTCGGCCAAGCCTCCGGCCAGGTCCCGTGCGGCAATCTGTTCGTGCACGGCATCCGCTTCCACATGTTCGTCGAAGTAGTAGGTGACATCGTCGCTGAACCCGTGCCGGCGGAACCCGCGGGCGTAGAACGAGTTGGGGATCGAGGACGTCATCTCGAACGCCGCCAGGTGCCCGGCAATGGCGCCGCGCAGCCGGCGGTTCAGTCCGAAAAGCGACATGGCGTTGGAGGATGCCAGGGTCAGGGCGGGAACCTGGTCAATGTAGTACCCGTAGCCGGAATCCAGGTCCAGGCCTTCCATGGTGGTGCCGAACAGCTTCGAGTGCATCCGCTCCACCCGCCCGCCGCCGTACTCATCGGCCTGGATTTCGACCAACGCCGCCTTTGCGCGGCCCACCGGAAGGCGCGGGATGGCCCAGCTGTGCGGATCCGCTTCCTTCAGCTGGTAGATCGAGCGCAGGATCAGGAACTCGCGAAGCTGTTCCACGCTGGCCTTGCTGGCAATAAACCGGGAGACGCTGGGGCTGTCGTCTTCGGCTGCCAGGCGGAAGAGGGTCTCCGCGACGGCTTCGCTTTCCGGTGCGGGCAGCTCGGGGACGGGCACCGTACGGCGCAGCACATCCTCGAAGGCGGCCTCCAGCCGTGCCCGCACGCGGATCAGCTCGGGATCCCACTCTGCCGCGTCTTCAACTCCGTCCAGTCCGCTGTAATGCAGCTCGTACAGGCAGAACAGGGCCAGCTGGAGGTCTTCGTCACGGAACAGGTCCGCAGTGGCAGCCAGTGCTTCGTCCACCAGCAGGTTCAAGGAACCGTAGGCGTTGGCATGACCTGTTCCGCCGCGGTTCTGGAGGAGGTCAATCAAGGTGGCGCTGACGGGCCCTCTCGGGGCGGGAATCTTCATTGCTTTCCTTACAACGCACTACAGGGTGCTTTTCCGGCGGGTTTCATGGGTTGGTTGGAACGAATCCAACCGTCAGCATACTTGGTGTGGCCCCGCGGGGCCTGTTTTGCCGGGCGGCCGGGGCCGGCATTGACCTTTGCCGCCGGGTTCGGTGCAATGGAGGCAAACGACAATACGCAGGAGGGTGGATATGCCCGGTACGGATCCTTCAACGGTTCTGCCCCTGCTGCTGCTGGCGGCAGTGCTGGTGGCCGGGTCTGCCGGTGTGGACCGCGCGCTTGGTACCCGGGACGGGGAAAACCTCTTCTGGGTCGGGTTCTCCGCGTTCCTGGGAGTGCTCCTGACCGCTGCCTGGGTGTTGGCTGCCACGTCGGCCGCATCGGCCGCCGTCGGAGCCGTTGTGGTGGCGGGCAGTATCGCAGCGGCGCTTTGGGTGGGGCGGCGGGACCGCCGTCGTCGCCGGAACCGCGAACGCCAACAGCTGGAGGCAGTTGTAAATGCCGCTGCCGCCCGGCACCGGGACGTCCTGGCCCGCTGGAGTGCCTATGAACTGGACCCCTGGCTCGCGGCGGAAAACCCGCAGTTGCTGGACCTGCGCACCCCGGAAACGCGGACCTTTATCCGGGCGCTGAAGGTTGCCGAGCAGCTGCGCCCCGAAGAGGGAACCGCGGCGGAGGCTGCTGCCTACGCCGAAGCCGTCACCGTGCTGGAAGACTCGCTGCGACGCGCGGAAGCGACCGTTGACGGCGGGCGGGCGGCCTGACGGCGGGGACTGGACCGCGGTGGGAATGCGTGGCAGTCTCGGGCCATGACTAGCAAAGACATCAGCGTCACGCGCAATGAAGCGCTGAATCGGTACGAACTGCGGCTGGACGGCACCCTCGTGGGTATGGCCGATTATCAGGTGGAGCCGGACGGCGTCGCTTTGACCCACACGGAAATGGAGCCGGATTTCCGGCATCAGGGCTACTCATCACGTCTGGCCCGCTACGCCGTGGAGGACATTGTGAGCGGCGGGCGACGGGTCAAGCCGTACTGCTCCTATATGGCCGCGTACCTTGGCAAGCATCCGGAATACAGCCACCATGTGTCCTGGCCGCAGGAATAGCCGGAGCGGCAGGCCGCGCGTTAATTGAAGCTGGCTTCCCGCTCTGCATATGGGGGGAACGCAGAAGGGGAAGCCAGTTCCAACAGTATAATTCCATTTGTTCGGGTAAATCCAATCGAGGGGGGCCAAAATGGCGGTGTCTGCCAAGGCTTTCCAAAATTGGCGCACCGCAGTGGCTCCGGGTGAATCCAATGCGGACGTTTGCCGCCGGACGGGGATCAAGCGCTCCACCCTGGCCCAGCAGGTTGTCCGGGGCAAAGTAGCGGAGATTACCGTGGTCCGGGTAGCCCGGGCGTACGGGAAAAATCCGGTAGAGGCCCTTTCTGACTTCGAGGAGTACTCCGATCTGCTCGGCGGGCCGTGGCGGCCCAACCCCGCGGAACTCATCAGCCAGGTTTCCTACATCTGCATCCTGCAAATGATCCTGGCCAGGGCCACCCAGAGTGGACCCCCGGAATGCCCCGACCTTGCCAAGCATCCGCACCGGAACGCGATCCGTTCCTGGTTCGAGGCAGTAGACCCGGGGGACCTGCGCCAGCAGCTTAGCGCCCGGACCGGCGTTGCACCCCAGAATATTTCGGCCCAGCTTTCCGCGGCCCGGCTGGCACCTGAGCTGGCCGTGGAAGCTGCGCGGATTGCGGGCGCTTCGCTGCCGGGCGGCCTGGTGGCCACCGGGCTGGTCACGCCGGAGGAGGCCGGCTGGCCGCAGAAGGGCCAGCAGGAAGCTCTGGCTGCGCTCACCGATTCCGAACTCCTGTTTCTGGCCCGGGACCGCTTGGACGGGGCGGGAAAGCAACTAAGGAAGTTTGAACACGATGTGGAAAATGATCTAACGCTCTTGGAGAACCTGGGATGAATATAGCCTCCGCCATTCAGTTTGGCGCGCTGGCCGTTGTGGCTGTCTTTACCCTGGTTCGGCTGCCGCTGGCTATCCGGGGGCGCAATCCAATGCTCTTTTGGGGGCTCGCAGCTACCACCATCGGAGTTGCGCTGAGCATTCCGTCGATATACCTTCCCGTGGATGCTTTGCTGGGCGGAGCAAACCATGCGAACCTGATTCTCCGTTATGCGACCTACGGAGTTGTAGCGTTCATTGGCGGAAGTGCCGCTGCAGCCTTCCGGGCCCCCCAGGTGCGGCGAATCATTCTTGGGCTACCCGGACTCGTAGTGCTGGCTGCTACCGTCATCGCCACCACCGTGTTGTTCAGCATGTGTGAAATGCCTGTCTCTTCGCCGGGCCTCAACGGCTATATGCACCAGGAGCATGTCTGGGCCTACTCAGTGCTCGGGCGGATCTATCCCGCCTATATAGCCGCCTGCCTGATCATCCCCGCTTTCCGGGTTGCTGCGACCGCGAGGCGGCCGGCCCTGCTGCGGGTCGGATCGGCGTTGATAGGGTTTGCCCTTGCCGAGATCCTGATCTGGTCGGTGCTGTGGGTAACCGGACAGCAGACCGGTGTTTGGGACTATATCCTTCCGCATTCCTCGGTCATTGTTCTCACGGCGGGGCTCGCTGCCGTGGCCCTCTTCGGTATCGCCTCAAAAAAGAAGGAAAAGCAAAGCCTGCTGACTCCTTACTACACAAGATGACAATTAGGTAAAGTTGTTCACGATTTCATGTTTGTATGCCAGAATAATGAATATGTAACGTCCGCTGCCTGTGGGGGGTCAGCGTGAAGTTGCAACGAAGCCAGCGGCACTGCCGCTGGCTTCGTCATTTCCGGAAGTAACCGGTGCTGAAGGCAAAAGGCGGGACAATCATGGAACGGATCGGCGCCCCGCCTCTTGCCCGGGCTGCCTAGGTCGCATCCAGATCCGTCTCGAGAATCTTGGCCAGTTCCTCCAGGGCCGTTTCCGCACCCGCGCCGTCCGAGCGGAGCACCACCACATCTCCGTGCGATGCACCCAGGCTCATCAGGGAGAGCATGCTCGAGGCATCCATTGCCTCTTCGGCGGGTTCCCCTTCCATCGCTATGGTCACGTCGACGGGCTGGGCCGCTGCCGCTTCCGCGAAGATCGATGCCGGCCGGGCATGGAGTCCCACCCTGCTGGCCACTGTGGCTTTGCGTTCTGCCATTTTTCGTTCCTTCCGTGGTTTAGCTGCTGGCTTTTGTTCCGCCTTGCCCGCCTACAGGCCGAGCTGTTCGAGGATGGGCAGCCGGCTGCGGACGATGGTCCGCGCTTCGGCCGCGGAGTGTGCCGCCAGGGCCCTCGCGGACAACTCTTTCGCCTGGTCATGGGTCACGGAGGCCAAGACCGCCCCCACGGTGGACAACGCCCGGGGGGTCATCGACAGCGTGTTCACCCCCATGCCGGCCAGGACGACGGCGAGTGCGGGGTCGGCGGCTGCCTCACCACAAACACCCACGGTCCTGGCGCCGGCAGCCGGGTCCAGTGCCGTGGCCCTTGCCGCACCGGCCACGGTGGCGGAAATCAACTGCAGGACAGCCGGCTGCCACGGGTCGTTCAGCGACGCCAGCGAACCCAGCTGCCGGTCCGAGGCCATGGTGTACTGCGTCAGGTCATTGGTGCCCAGGCTGGCAAACCTCACCCGCGAAAGGATGGCTTCGGACATGATGGCCGCCGACGGCACCTCCACCATCACCCCGGGCATGCCGAGACCGGCTCCGGCGCACATCACCGCGAAGTCGGCGGCCTCCTCTGCGGTGGAGACCATCGGTGCCATGACCCAGACATCCGCCGTGGAGGCCCCGGCGGCAGCGGCAATAGCCTCGAGCTGGCGGGCAAGGACACCGGGTGTGGCCTGGTCGGTCCGGAATCCGCGTACCCCTAGCGCCGGGTTGGGCTCCGTTGCGTCCGTCAGGAACGGGAGCGGCTTGTCCGCGCCGGCGTCGAGGGTCCGGATCACTACCTTCCGGCCGGGGAACGCTTCGAACACCGCACCGTAGGCGGCAACCTGTTCCTCGATGGTGGGTTCGGTATCCCTGCCGAGGAAACAGAACTCCGTGCGGAGCAGCCCGATTCCTTCGGCACCTGCCTCTGCCGCGGCCCGGGCGTCCTTCCCCGACCCCACGTTGGCCAACAACGGCACCAGGTACCCGTCCGAGGTTGAGCCCGTGCCGTTGAACGCCGGAAGTGCGGAGCGTGCAGCGTATTTGTGCGCGGCCTCCCGTTCCTCTGCCCCGGGTTCCACCACCACGGTGCCGGCCGCGCCGTCGAGATAGATCTCGGCTCCATCAGGAACTTCGTCCGCGCCGGGGGCTCCGACCACGGCGGGCAGGCCCAGGGAGCGGGCGAGGATTGCCGTGTGGGACTGCGGGCCGCCCTCGCTGGTGACCAGGCCGATCACCATTGCCGGGTCCAGCGTTGCGGTGTCGGCCGGTGCCAGCTCCACGGCCGTGAGGATAAAGGGAACATCGGAAGCCGGAATCCCGGGTGCCGGCAGTCCGTTGAGTTCGGCGACAATCCGGGCGCGGACATCCAGCACGTCCTGGGTCCGTTCAGCCATGTAGCCGCCGAGGCTCTGGAGCATGGCGGCTACCTCCATGCCCGCTTCCCAGATGGCCCGGTCCGTAGCCATGCCTGCGTTGATGTGTTTGCCCGCCGCTTTGAGCAGCATGGGATCGGAAGCCATCATGGCGGTGGCATCCAATACGGCTTTCGCGTCGCCCGAGGCGGTTTCCGCCCGGTGCTTAAGGTCCCCCCGGACTGCTTCAGCGGCATCCTTGAGGCGGCTTTTCTCCCCGTCCACCGTGCTGCCCGGGGCGGGTTTCGCCTCGGCGTCAGGCTCGGGCACCGGAGGCGGCATCCGGCGCGAGGGGCCGAGGACGCGTCCGGCACTGACTCCGATTCCCTGGATGGTCCGCATCATCTAAGCCTTCCTCTTCATCGACTGTGCTTTAGGCAATTGCTGGTTCCTCCACCTTTTTCCGGGGCTTCACGAACCGTTTCAAAGCCACGTAAACGAACCCGGTAACAGCTGCTCCGGCCAGTATGGCGACGATGAACATCAGCAGGTTGCCGATGGCGAAGAACACGAAGATACCGCCGTGCGGTGCCTGTGAGGTTACCCCGGTGCCCAGGCAGATCGCACCGGCCACCGCACCGCCCAGCATGGTGGAGGGAATGACCCGGAAGAAATCGGAAGCGGCAAACGGGATGGCGCCCTCCGAAATGAAGGCCGCGCCCAGCAGCCACGCAGCCTTTCCGTTCTCGCGCAGGGCCATGCTGAACTGGTTCTTTGCCAGCACCGTGGAGGCAAAGGCCATGCCCAGCGGCGGGACCATGCCGGCGGCCATGACCGCTGCCATGATTTCCCACGGCACCTGGTTCTCGAAGCTGCCTTCCCCAAGCCCGGCCACGGCAAACGCGTACGCCACCTTGTTGATCGGGCCACCCAGATCGGAACCCATCATCAGGCCGAGAATGATGCCCAGGCCGATGGCCGCCACACCGGTGAGGCCGGTCAGCCAGTCATTCAGTCCCAGGGTCAAGGCAGCAATGGGTCCGCCCAGGACCAGCATCATCAGGCCGGAGGCTATGATCGACGCCAAAAGCGGAATGATGACCACCGGCATCAGCCCCCGCATCCACGACGGAACGTTCCAGCCGCCGATCCAGCGGGCCGCGTAACCGGCCAGCAGGCCGCCGATGATGCCGCCGATGAAGCCGGCATCCATAAACACCGCCACGGCGCCTGCAGTGAAGCCCGGTGCGATGCCGGGCCGGTCGGCCAGGGCATACGCAATGTAGCCGGCCAGGGCAGGCACCAGGAAGCCCATGGACAGGGAGCCGATCTTCCAGAACACGGCCCCGAGATAGGCGATTATCCCTTCAGGCGGCGGATTCAGGAGGGACGTGCCGTCCAGCATCCGGTCTCCGTTGGCAACGTCGTCGACCGACAGGGCGAGCTCGTAGCCGCCCAGGAGGAAGCCGAGGGCAATCAGCAGGCCGCCGCCGGCAACAAACGGAATCATGTAGCTGACGCCGGTCAGCAGCGCCCGCTTGAGCTGTCCGCCGAAGCCTTCGCCGCCGGAGCCGGACCCGCCTTCGTTCTCCTCCCCGCCGCCGCCTCCGGACACGCGCCGGGCATTCGGGTCATTGACTGCGTTGAGGGCTTCGTCGATCATCACGCCCGGTTCGTCGATGCCGCGTTTCACGGGTCCGCTGATCAGCGGTTTCCCGGCGAAGCGCCCCTTGTCCCGGACATCGACGTCGACGGCGAAGATCACCGCTTCCGCGTTGCGGATCACCGAGGGGTCCAGGGGAGTGGATTTGGCGGAACCCTGGGTTTCCACCTGCAGGTCGACGCCTCTCTCGGCAGCTGCCGCGGCGAGGGAATCAGCGGCCATGTAGGTGTGCGCAATACCGGTGGGGCACGCGGTGACGGCGACCAGATGCCGTGACCTCGAGGTGTCGGTTTGGGTTGCCCCGGTACCGCCCGCGGACGCAGGAGCGTCGGCTCCATGTCCGCCGTCACCGGTTCCGTCCGCTTGGCCCCCGTCGCGGGAGCCCCCGTTGCGGGAGCCGGCGTCGTGGGAGCCGGCGTCGCTGCCCACGGCAGTCGCGCCGGTGGCCGCACCAGCCGCAGCGGCGCCGCCCGCACCGGCGGCGCTTCCGGCGCTGTCCGGTGCCGGGCCGAGTCCGAGGGCTCCGTCGACCAGTTCCACGATCTGCACCGGCGAGGTAGCCGAACGTAGGGAGGCGGTGAAGTCCTTGCGGATGAGTGATCGGGCCAGCTTTGCGAGCAGCTGGAGGTGTTCCTGGTCCGCTCCTTCCGGAGCCGCAATGAAAAAGACGATGTCGGCGGGGCCGTCCTTCGCTCCCCAGTCCACTGCGGGGCGGATCCGTGCCATGGCGAGCGTCGGTTGGGTGACCGCCGCGGATCGGCAGTGCGGAATCGCAATGCCGCCGGGCACGCCGGTGGCGGTCTTCGATTCACGGGCCATCGCATCCGCGTAGAGGTCTTCGTAGTTGGTGGCTCGTCCCGCGGCCACCACGCCCCGGGCCAAATGGCCGATAACAGCGGTCTTGTCCGTGCCCAGGTTCTCGTCCAATGTGACCAGATCCGGCGTAATGAGGTCCGACATCAGCTTTCCTCCTTCGAAGACGACGACGACGACGGCGAAGCGGTGGCGCTCCCTGCGGCGGCAGCTCCCCGGGGGGTGCCCCGGGTGCCGTTGAGGGTGGTGACCGTTACCGCTCCGGGATCAGTGGCTGTAACGGCTGGGACAGTGGTTCCGGGAAGGGAAGCAGCGGCGGCACCGTGGGCCACGGCCTGCCGTAGGCAGTCCGGGGGCGCCGCACCGGAGACGTCGGCAAGCAGGTACCCGGCCAGGGCCGAATCCCCTGCGCCAACCGTCGAGCGGGCCTGCACGGGTGGCCGGGTGGCCAGCCAGCTTCCGTGCGCGGTGACCAGCAGTGCGCCCCTGGCGCCCAAAGTGGCGAGGACAGCGCCGACGCCGCGTTCAATCAGCATCCCCGCCGCCCGCGCCGCCAGCAGGGGGTCTGCTTCCAGCGCCGCTTCGGAGGAAAACCCCGTGGCTTCGGAGAGTTCCTCGGCATTGGGTTTCAGCAGGTCCGGCTCCGCTCCGTGGAGCAGCGCGCCCATGAGCGGCGGTCCGGAGGAGTCGATGGCTATGCGCGGTGCCTTGGCCCCCAGCCGGTCCCTCACAGTGTGGGCCACCGAAGCGTAAAAGTCCGGCGGCACTTCCGGGGGGAGGGAGCCGGCCAGCACCAGCCAGGAACCCGGGCCGCTGTCACTGGCGGTGCAGGCCCCTACCAGCAGGGAGATCAGTGCTTCCTGCTCCACCGGCTTCAGCGGCGGACCGGGAGCATTGATCTTGGTAGTGGTGCCGTCCGGCTCCGTGAGCGTGATGTTGCTGCGCAGCGGCGCCGTGATGGGCAGGTTCAAGTACTCGACTCCCGCCTGCCGCAATCCGGCCATGACGGGATCGGTGTCGGCGCCGGGAAGGACGGCAACGGACCGGATGCCGGAGACGGTCAGGGCCCGGGAGACGTTGACGCCTTTGCCGCCCGGTTCTTCCCCCGCGGCAACGGCGCGCTGGACGGCTCCCCGCTCCAGTACCCCGGGAAGTTGGACGGTGCGGTCAAGGCTGGGATTGGCGGTAAGGGTGAGGATCATGAAGGGGATCCGTCCAGGCCGTGCCTGCCAGGGCCGGCCGCTGTTAGGTGGGGAACGGCTTGCCGGTGCGGTTCCCGGTGCTTTTGGTGGCTTTTGCTCGGATACATGCACGCCCGCGATCTGTGGCAATCGCCACGTATATGCGCTGAATGCGACTCTACTTTTGCCGCACCACCCGTGGCAATGGCCCTCGGGCGGCGCCGCGCCGACGGCCTGCAAACGGCGTGCAGCGCTACGCTGAACCGATGGAAAACGTAACGTGGTCCGAGCCGGCGGAGCGGCGCCGGGGGCGCGAACTGGTGGTCTTTCTGCACGGCTACGGATCCGGCGAGCAGGCAATGGAGCGGCTCTTCATTGCCCTGCCGCCTTCTGCTGTCGGAGCCGCGGTGCGGGGGCCGTTGGACGTGGGCGGAGCCAGCGGGTGGTTCCTGCTGGATCCGCTCCTGAACTCGGACACCGCCGAGGTCCTGGAATCCGCCCTCTCGCTGCTGGCCTGGCTGGACCGGACCCGGACGGAATACGGATTCACCGGCATCTCGCTGGTGGGATTTTCCCAGGGCATGGCCATGGCCGGCACGCTGCTGCGGCTGAGGCCGCAGGATTTCCGCGCCGTCGTCGGCCTTTCCGGTTTTATTGCCCGCAACGAACTCCTCGCCGCCGCGGAACCGCTGCCCGTAAGGGTGCCGTTCTTTTGGGGGCGGGACCGGGAGGACTGGGTTATTAATGCAGACGCAGTGGATTACACCGCGCAGTGGCTTGACGAGAATGTGGCGCTGACGGCACGGACCTATTCGGGAATGGGGCATTCCATAGGTACGCGTGAAATGACGGATGTAGCGGTTTTCCTTCGCCGATACCTTGTCCCCGACACGCCGTAGGGAACGCCGACACGCCCCAGGGGACAATAGCTGGAATTGGGCGCACACCCGCGGTACCTAACACACCCCCGGCTGAATGGGAATTCCCTCCGGACTGTGACGTAAGGTTGCTGATCAAGTAGTCTGGAGGAAAGCGTGGCTCACAAGGTCGTGCTTCAAATCACTGTCACTCACATAGCAAGGAGAATCTCATGGGTTTCATTGCGTTCCTTATTCTTGGTCTCATCGCAGGTGCAATTGCAAAGATGATCCTCCCGGGTCGTCAGGGCGGCGGCTGGATCGCCACTCTGGTTCTGGGTGTCATCGGCGCTCTGCTGGGCGGCTGGATCGGCAGCGCCATCTTCGGCGTCGGTCTTGAAGAATTCTGGTCC
The DNA here is from genome assembly GCF_024385485.1 of Arthrobacter sp. zg-Y1116. NCBI lineage: Bacteria > Bacillati > Actinomycetota > Actinomycetes > Micrococcales > Micrococcaceae > Arthrobacter > Arthrobacter sp. zg-Y1116. The sequence goes on from NZ_JANFLR010000001.1 coordinate 1,321,609, forward strand.
ATCCAGACCTGGCTCGTTGCCATCGTCGGCGCCATTGTCGTCCTCGTGATCTACGGCTTCGTCACCCGCAAGAGCGGCAACCGCGCCTAATTAGCGCGTAAGCGCCGCTGACGCGGCGTTGATTTAGAGGGCGGGGCCCCGGCGGAATATTCCGCCGGACCCCGCCCTTTGCTTTAGGTAAAACCCGCTGGTGTTGGAGCAATACCGCAGGCGTGAAGCCTGTACCGGATTTCCCCGAGGAGAGTTCTGTGAAGCGACGTAAGTTCAATCCCGCAGCCAAACTGGCCGGACGAGCCACTATGGGCGCGGACGGCAAGCCCAAGCCTCAGGTTGTGAAGGCCATCGAGCGTGCCGTGGAAGTCCAGCGGCCGCTGGTGCTGGCGAACATCCGCAGGATGCAGCGCAAGAACCCGTCCGCCAATGCCGCCGAGCTGATCAGCATCCTGGACCGGCACTACATCAACGTGGTGACCGGCGGCGGCGCGGCCATCGGTGCCACCGCCGTGGTTCCGGGCGTGGGAACCGTCGCGGCACTTGGCCTGTCAGCCGCAGCGACCGTCGGGTTCCTCGAGGCGACAGCCCTGTACGCGCAGTCGGTGGCTGAACTGCACGGAGTCCGGCTGGCCGATCCGGAGAAGTCACGGACCATGGTCATGGCCATCATGCTGGGCGAGGAAGGGACCTCCATGATGCAGTCCCTGTCCGGACGCGGAACCGCACAGGCCTGGGGCAGCAGCATGGGCAGCATGCCCTCCGGCCTGATGGGCTCGGTGGGCGGCAGCATCCGCAAGCAGTTCCTCAAGCGGGTCATGGCCAAGCAGGGCACCGCCCTGCTTGGACGTGCCCTGCCGCTGGGTGTGGGCGCCGTCGTCGGCGGCGTGGGCAACCGTGCCATGGGCAAGGGCGTTATCAAGGCGACCCGGGCCGCCTTCGGTGAACCGCCGGCGTCGATCCCCGGACAGCTGGCAGGCGAACTGGACCAGCTGGAGAAGTCCGCCTAGGGCAACTGTCCCTCGACGGAGAAAGGCCCGCCGGCATTTGCCGGCGGGCCTTTCTGTCCTAAGCGTTCCTTTTCTCCGGACCCGGATCAGCCGAATACAGCCGTAGCAATGGTGAAGATCGCCAGTCCGGCCAGCGAACCAACCACGGTGCCGTTGATCCGGATGAACTGCAGGTCCTTGCCGACCTGCAGTTCGATCTTCTCCGAGGTCTCCTGCGCATCCCAGTTCTCCACCGTCTCGGTAATGACGGCGGCAATGTCGTTGCTGTACGTGCGGACCAGGTAGCCCGCAGCGTCCGCCACGTAGCCGTTCACCTTGGCCGCGAGCTCCGGCTCGTTGATCAGGCGCGTACCGAAGTCCTGAAGCGCGGACTTGAAGTTCCGCGTGAGTTCGCTGTCCGGGTCATCGGCGGCCGTCATCAGCGCGTTTTTGATGGTGGTCCAGGTGGAGGTCATCAATTCGCGCACGCGCGGGTCATCCAGGACCTGCTCCTTCACCGCATCGGCCTTGGCCATGGTCTTGGGGTCCTCCTGCAGGTCCCGGGCCACTCCGGTGAGGTAGTTGTCCAAGGCCACTCGCAGCTGGTGGTTGGGGTTTTCCTGCACGTCGATCAGGAACCGTTCGGCCTGGATCTGCACGCGCTCGCCGACCAGGTCATCCACGAAGGCGGGAACCCACGACGGCGAACGCTCGGTTACCAGCCGGCCGATCACCTCAGGATTGGCCAGCACCCAGTCGGACAGGCTGTCCACAATCAGGTTGACCAGCTGGTGGTGGTGGCCCTCTTCGAAGATCCGCTGGGCCATCTTTCCGGCCGGCGGCCCCCACTGCGGGTCCACCACGTGGCGGCGGAACATGGATTCCAGGACGTCGCGGACGGCGTCGTCGTCGAGCACCCTCAGGGCCCCGCGGATGGCTGCGGCACCTTCGGTGGCGACGCGTTCGGCTCCCTCGGGCCGCGCCAGCCAGGTGCCTGCCTTCGCAGCAACCTGCATGGAATCGAGCTTGGCCCGGATGATGTCTTCGGCCAGGAAGTTCTGTTCCACGAACTGGCCCAGGGACGCCCCGATCTGGTCCTTCTTCTCCGGGATGATGGCTGTGTGCGGGATCTTCACCCCCATCGGATGCTTGAACAGGGCGGTGACCGCGAACCAGTCGGCAAGGGCGCCCACCATGCCGCCCTCCGCCGCAGCGCGGACGTATTCCAGCCAGGGGTACCTGTCCTGCAGCGCGAAGGAAAACAGGAAGATCACGGCCAGGAGGATCAGCAGGCCCGTGGCCAGCATTTTCATGCGCCGCAGGGCATAGGCGCGCTGCTCGTCGGTGGGCTGGGCAACCACGCTCACGCGTGTACCTCCTTCACTGAGAAGGACATCTTCGAGGTTGACGCGTGTTTCAATACCGCTCCCTAATCCAGTGCCGGTCCCGCTGCCGATCCGCTGCAAGGAACTTCTGCGCGGGACCACCCCAATCTAATCAGTGATTGCCGCAGCTGCGCTACGAACCGGGGCATCTGCTTCGGCACCGTGTGGTTGAGTAGTGCCATGGCATCCCCCATAGAGGATTATGCGCTGGTTTCGGACCTGCATACCGGAGCCCTCATATCGCGGACCGGCAGCATGGACTGGCTCTGCCTGCCGCGGTTCGATTCGCCCTCGGTGTTCGGTGCGCTGCTCGGGAGCAGCGACCACGGCCGGTGGCTGCTGGCGCCGGAACATCCCGCAGCGACCGTAACGCACCGCGGGTATGTTGAGTCCACCTTCGTGCTGCGTACCCATTGGCAGACACCCTCCGGAGCGGTCCGGGTCACGGACTTCATGCCGGTGAAGGACCGCCGGGCGTCCCTTACCCGCCGGATCGAGGGCCTGAGCGGCACTGTGGACATGAGGCAGGAACTGGAGATCCGCTTTGATTACGGCACGGTCATTCCCTGGGTTTTCCGGGGGTGGGACGACGACGGCGAACACCTTTCCGCCATCGCGGGCCCGGGTGCCCTGGTCCTGCGCGGGCCGAGCCTGCCCGAAGCGGACAACCACCGCCACGTAGGGCGCTTTGAAGTCCGGGCCGGGGAATGCGTTGACCTGGAACTCACGTGGTACCCCTCGCACCGGCCGGTACCGCCCCGGCAGAACGTTGACGCGGCCTTGGAGCGGACCGTCGCCTACTGGCAGGGCTGGGGCCGGCAGTGCCCGCAGAACGTCCCCTATGAACACGCGGTACGGCGTTCGCTGCTGGTCCTGCGTGCCCTGACCCATGAGGACACCGGCGGGATTGTCGCCGCTCCCACCACCTCACTGCCCGAGGCGGCAGGAGGGGACCGGAACTGGGACTACCGGTACTGCTGGCTGCGGGACGCCGCCCTGACGCTCGAAGCCATGCTGACCCACGGGTACGAGGACGAGGCCCTGCAGTGGCGCAGCTGGCTCCTCCGTGCCGTGGCAGGAGATCCGGAGGACCTGCAGATCATGTATGCCGTGGACGGGGGCCGGGAACTTCCGGAACGGATCCTCCCGCAGTTTCCCGGTTATGCGGGAGCTGCACCCGTGCGCATCGGCAACGGGGCCGTGGGGCAGTACCAGGCCGACGTCGTGGGCGAAGTGATGGTGGCCCTGGACCGGCTGCGGGACCGGGGCGTGCCGGAGGACCACTTTTCCTGGCCGCTGCAGCGGGCGCTGCTGACCTTCCTGGAAAAGCACCTGGAGGAACCGGACCGCGGCATCTGGGAGATGCGCGGGACGCCCCGGCACTTCACCCACTCGCGCGTCATGATGTGGGCTGCCTTCGACCGCGCGGCCAAGGCCGCCAGGACCTACGGCCTCGACGGGCCGGTGGAGGTCTGGGAAGGGCTGCGGGACGGACTGCGCGACGAAGTGATGGAACGCGGCTGGGATCCCGACCTGAACTCCTTCACCCAGTTCTACGGCAGCGGCACCGTGGACGCCGCCCTGCTCCAGCTGCCGCACGTGGGTTTCGTTGCCTACGACGACGAAAAAATGCTGGGCACGGTTTCCCGGCTGGAGTCGGAGCTGGTCAACGGCTCCGGACTCCTGCTGCGCTATGCCACCGAAACCGGGGTGGACGGACTGGCGGCGGGGGAGAACCCCTTCCTGGCGTGCAGCTTCTGGCTGGTGGAACAGTACGCCCACTCGGGCCGGCTCGCCGAGGCCCGGCGGCTGATGGACCAGCTGGTGGGGTACGCCAACGAGCTTGGTCTGCTCAGTGAGGAATATGATGCAGAAAACAACACCATGGCCGGCAACTTTCCGCAGGCGTTTTCCCACCTGGCCCTGGTCCGAGCAGCCGATGCAATTGCCGTTGCCGTCGCGGCACAAGTGCCGACCGCGCCATCCCGGCAGGCGGCCGTCCCCACAACCGAAGGAACCCGATGAACCGACAGACGCTCTCAGCAGCTGCCATGGCGGCCCTGCTGACCACCAGCGCCGTCAACCACTTCCGCAACCCGCGCTTCTACAACGCGGTGGTTCCGCGCAGCATCAGCACCGATACCGAGGGGAAGTTCGGTGTGCTGACCCGGCGGCAGTGGACGCACGTCAGCGGAGTCATTGAGTTCGCGGCCGCCGCCGGACTGCTGTTGCCGGCTACTCGGCGGCTGGCGGCAACGGGGACGGCGGCCATGTATGTTGCCTTCATTGCGGGGCATATCTCTGCCCTGCAGCGTGCCTTCGGCCCCCGCGGCGGGGACAAAGAGAAACTGATCCACAGTGTCCGGCTCCCGCTCCAGCTGCCGTTGATCCTCTGGGCATGGAACCTGCGGAAATAGCGGATGTCGACGAAGCTCCTCCTGCTTTCGGATACCCATCTGCCCAAGCGGGCGAAAGTGCTTCCCGAGGTCCTCTGGGCGGACATTGAAGCGGCCGACATTGTGGTGCATGCCGGTGACTGGGTGAACGAGGAGCTGCTCGACCAGCTCCAGTCCCGCTCACGGCGGCTGATCGCCTGTTACGGCAACAACGACGGCGCCGACCTGCGGAACCGGCTGCCGCTGGTGGCCCGGGCGGTGGTTGAAGAGGTGCGGCTCGCCGTCGTGCATGAGACAGGTCCCGCCGCAAAGCGGGAAGAACGGATGGACGCCCAGTTCCCGGACACGGACCTGCTGGTCTTCGGCCACAGCCACATCCCGTGGGACTCCGTAACACCTGCAGGGATGCGCCTGCTGAACCCCGGGTCCCCCACAGACCGCCGACGCCAGCCGTTCTGCACCTACCTGCGCCTGGAGATTGACGGGAAAACGGCAACGCCCGATCTCCGGCGGCTTCCACCGCGGGGGATCGGGCGTTCCTAGGCAACGTTCCGGGTGCCGCGCCTTTCGGTGCGGCACCGCGGTGCCCGGTCAGGCCGGGACGGTGTCCTTGCGGAGGGCGGCCGGCTCGGCCGTCTTGCGCCGGCCGGTGCGCAGGCAGGCGATCGCTCCGCCGCCCACAAGCATCGGGATGATGAAGAGGAAGTAAAGGTTGCCGGGTTCCCAGCCGCCGTCGATCAGGGAACCGGCCACGATCGGGGAGATGATGGCACCCACCCGGCCCATGCCGGTGATGAACCCGACCGCCGTGGCGCGGACGTCCGAGGAGTAGTACACGGGACCGATGGAGAACATGCCGGCGATGCCTGCGTTCACCAGGAAGCCCAGCAGGGCCGCCGCCAGCAGGGCCGTGGGCAGTGCACCGGTGGAGACCGCGTACACGCCGAAGCCGCCTGCGGCGAGGACAAAGAACGTGACCAGGACCCACTTGACGGCGAATCGGGCGGCGATCAGTCCGAAGACGATGGAACCGATGATCGCGCCGAGGCTGAAGAGCACGCCGGCGTCGATGCCGTCCTGTGCCGTGAAACCGCTGGAAGCGACCAGCTTGGGCGTCCAGGAGTTCGCGAAGTAGAAGCTCGCCATCAGCATCATGAATGCGATGGACAGGAAGACCGTGGTCGCCGCGTATTTGCCGGAGAACAGGGACTTCCAGCGTGAGCCGACAGTCAGCGCCGTGCCCTGGGGAATGAGGGGCAGTTCGGTGATCTGCGGCTGGTCCAGACGGGCCAGGATGCGGTTGGTCTTCTCCAGAGCGCCGGCCGGGCGCTTGGTCATGAGGTAGTCCAGGGATTCGGGCAGCAGCTTCAGGATGAACGGAATCATGGCCAGCGTGATGATGCCGCCGAAAATGAACGCCGCGTGCCAGCTGTAGGCCGCGATGAGGATGCCCGCAATGATGCCGCCCAGCATGCCGCCGATAGGCTGCCCGGCGCTGTAGAAGCTGATCGCGGTGGAACGCCGTTTGGCCGAGGAGTACTCGGAGACGAAGACGTTGAGGCTCGCCTGCATGGTGCCGATGGCCAGTCCGGTGATGAAGCGCAGCACAAAGAGGACTGCATAGGTCGGAGCGAACGCGGAGGCGAACATCCCCGCCGAAATCACCAGCGCACAGATCAGGATGGTTTTCTGCCGGCCGATGATGTCCGCCACCTGGGCCACCAGGATGGATCCCACCGCCATGCCGAAGAGGGCCGAGGAGAGCAGCATGCCCAACTGGGCACCGGTGAGGTCCCAGTGCTCGCTGATCGAATTGGCGCTGAAAGCCATAACCAGGACGTCAAAGCCGTCGATCATGTTCAGGGCGACGCAGATGGCGACAATGCCGACCTGCATGCGCTTCATAGGAGCCGCTTCGATGCGTTCCTTGATTTCCATGGGCCTTACCTAACTTGCTCTGGGGGGCGGGGGACCGGCCACGCTTGTACGCATGCCGAACGGGTGTTCGTTTGAAGAACCTCAATGAGTGTAGGGCCACAGGGGTGTGTGGTGCGAATTACATCCGCGTACCCGTCCCCGGCGGGCTGCCGGGGCGGTTAACCACAGAAAGCCAGGACCCGCGGCCTTGCGGCGGGTCCTGGCTTTCTGCGGCAGAGCCGGTGTCGGTTAGTTCTGGATACCGGGCTGGAAGACAACCTTGATGCAGCCGTCTTCCTTCTTCTGGAACTTCTCGTACAGCTCCGGTGCGTCCTCAAGGCTGGCCTGGTGGGTCACCAGGTTGGTCACGCCCAGCGGATCGGCGGAGTCCTCGACCAGTGGCATCAGGTCATCAACCCAGCGCTTGACGTTGCACTGGCCCATCCGCAGGTTCAGCTGCTTGTCGAACATGTTCATCAGCGGCATCGGGCTGGCCGTGCCGCCGTACACGCCGCTGAGTGAGACCGTTCCGCCGCGTCGCACCGCGTCGAGGGCGCCGTGCAGGGCGGAGAGCCGGTCCGTTCCGGCGGTTTCCATGGCCTTCTGGGCCAGCTTGTCCGGCAGCAGGCCAACAGCAGTCTGGGCGGCCTTGCCGACAGGGGAGCCGTGGGCTTCCATGCCGACGGCGTCCACCACCGAGTCGGGGCCGCGGCCGTCGGTCATTTCGCGCAGCTCGTCGGCAATGTCCTTGTGCAGGTCCAGGACCTCGACGCCGTACTGGCCGGCGAGCTTGCGGCGCTCCTCCACGGGGTCGACGCCGATGACGCGGTAGCCGAGGTGGGTGCCGATACGGGCAGCGAACTGGCCCACCGGTCCCAGGCCGTAGACGGCGAGCGTGCCGCCGTCGGGCACGTTGGCGTACTGGACGCCCTGCCAGGCGGTGGGCAGGATGTCGGAGAGGAACAGGTAGCGGTGGTCCGGCAGTTCCGAGCCGACCTTGATGGGGCCGTAGTCGGCATGCGGCACGCGCAGGTATTCAGCCTGGCCGCCCGGGACGGAACCGTAGAGCTCCGAGAAGCCGAACAGCTGGGCGCCCATTCCCTTTTCCCGTACCTGGGTGACCTCGCACTGGGTCTGCAGGCCCTGGCGGCACATGTAGCAGCTGCCGCAGGAAATCTGGAAGGGGATGACCACGCGGTCGCCCTTCTTCAGGTTGGTGACGGCCGAGCCGACCTCTTCCACGATGCCCATGGACTCGTGGCCGAGGATGTCACCCGGCTTCATGTACGGCATCAGGACGGCGTACAGGTGGAGGTCCGAACCGCAGACGGCGGTGGAAGTGACGCGGATGATGGCGTCGGTCGGTTCCTGGATCACCGGATCCGGAACCACCTCTACGCTGACGGACTCTTTTCCCTGCCATGTAACTGCTTTCACGTGCGAACCTCCTGCTAGTTGCATTCTGAGTGCGTTGAAAGAACTAACTCCATTGTGTCAATTCATAAGCGTACTGACAAAACAGGTGTTTGTTCGGGCAGAATGCTGCCTCCGGGTGGGCGGGAGGGTGCGCGGCGAGCGGGCTAGGGGCGGCGGCCCGGCAGGACACGCCACTGAGGTGCGGTTCCGGCGGGTATCGCGGCGTCCCCGGGTCCGGGCTCACGGGCCCCGGCAAGGACCCGGGTATCCCGGCACAGGATCATTGCCAGTGCAGTGTCGTTATCCAGTGCTTCCCGGCTCCCCGGGAGGAGGCCGCCCGCGGTCGGATGGCCGGGCAGGGCGTCCGGTGGAAGCTGGATATGCACGCGCAGCTGCAGGTTGGCAGGCGCTGAGCGTTCGACGTCGTCCGCGACCCCGGCGAGCACCTCCAAAGCGGCGGCCTCAATCCGGACGGTGCGCGTGAGGTTCACGCAGATGTCGGCGCCCAGGGTGGCGGTGTGCTGGAGGATGTTCAGCAGGGTCTCGCAGCTGGCGCCCGTGAGTTCTCCACGGACTTCAATCGAGGCGGCTGCATTCCGCGTATCTATCTGGACCAGAACACGCAGCGGATTTTCCATGTCTTCTCCACGCCGACAGGTATCCCCGGCCGCTGCTTAACCGGGTCTGCAACCGTACCAACGCGGATGTCCTGCTGTCTGCCGTTCTTCCCCTTTTAGCGGATTTCGGTTGCAAACCGTCAAAAGGTAGCTGCGGATTCCTTGTGGTGTTCGACGACGGCGGCGGTTGCCTCCGCAATGGCCTCCTCTTCGTCGGTGGGCACCACGAGGACGGAAATGGCAGAGTCGGGCGTACTGATCCGCCGGGCCTGCTTGCCGGGTGCCAGATTGGCTTCGGGGTCGAGCCGGATGCCGAGGGGGCCCAGCTGGTCCACCACCAGCCGGCGGAAATGCCAGCCGTTTTCGCCGATCCCGGCAGTGAAGACCACGGCCTGCGCGCCGCCCACGGCCACGTGGTAGGCGCCGATGTACTTGGCCAGCCGGTAGGCGGCCACGGTCAGGGCCAGCCGAGCCTGCTCATTGCCGTTGTCGGCCGCTTCCTCGATCCCGCGCATGTCCGACTCGCCGGCCAGGGCCCGCAGCCCCGATTCCCGGTTGAGCAGGTTGTCCAGGGTGTCGGCGTCGTACCCCTGCCGGGCCAGGAAAACGAGGATCGACGGGTCAACGTCTCCGCTGCGGGTGCCCATCACCAGGCCCTCCAGGGGAGTGAATCCCATGGAGGTGTCGATGCTCCTGCCGTCCTTGATGGCCGCCACCGAGGCGCCGTTGCCCAGATGGGCGATCACGCCGTCGAACTTTGACGGCTCGATGCCCAGGAAGCGTGCAGCCGCCGGTGCGACGTAGGCGTAGCTGGTGCCGTGGAAGCCGTAGCGGCGGATGCCGTGACGCCGGTACAGGCTGTCGGGCAGTGCGTAGCGCCAGGCGTGTTCGGGCAGGGTGCGGTGGAAAGCGGTGTCGAAGACGGCCACCTGCGGCATCTTCGGCCATTTTTCATGGACGGCGCGGATACCCATGGCGCTCGCGGGGTTGTGCAGCGGGGCCAGTGGGCTGAGCCGTTCTATCGAGCGGACAATCTCGTTGTTGACCAATACGGGTTCGCTGAAGCGTTCCCCGCCGTGCACCACCCGATGCCCCACGGCGTCGATTGTGCGTCCGTCCAGCTCGTCGCGGAGCCGGCTGCTGAGTTCTTCCAGCGCGGACGCGTGGTCCGGAACCACGTCGCCGATCCGGTCGATGATCCCCTTGGCCAGCAGTTCCTGGGTATCGGTCTCCCGGACCTGGTACTTCAGCGAAGAGGATCCGGAATTGATGACAAGAACCAGCATTTAATCCTCCTGTGCCTGCACTGCGGTGATGGCCACGGTGTTCACGATGTCCTCGACGGTGCAGCCGCGGCTGAGGTCGTTGACTGGTTTGCGCAGGCCCTGCAGGATCGGGCCCACGGCCACGGCTCCGGCGGACTGCTGCACGGCCTTGTAGGTGTTATTTCCGGTATTCAGGTCGGGGAAGATGAATACCGTGGCCTGTCCCGCCACTGAGGACCCGGGTGCCTTGGAGGCCGCTACGGAGGCATCGACGGCGGCGTCGTACTGGATGGGTCCTTCCACCGGGAGATCCGGGCGGGCCCGGCGGACCAGCTCGGTGGCCTGCCGGACGCGTTCCACCGAGCCGCCCTTTCCGGAGGAGCCGGTGGCGTAGGAGAGCATGGCGACCCGCGGGGTGACACCGAACTGCTCGGCGGTGGCGGCGGAGGCGAGGGCGATGTCCGCCAGCTGCTCGGCGTCCGGGTCCGGATTCACGGCACAGTCGCCGTACACCAGGACGCGGTCCTCCAGCAGCATCAGGAACACCGAGGAGACGATCTTGACTCCCTCCCGGGTCCGGATGAACTCCAGTGCTGGCCGGATGGTGTTGGCGGTGGTGTGGGCCGCGCCGGAGACCATGCCGTCCACCCTGCCCAGCTGCACCATCATGGTGCCGAAATATGCCCCGTGGAGCATACGTTCGTTGGCGTCTTCCAGGGATACGCCCTTGTGCTTGCGCAGAGTGGCGTATTCCCGGGCGAATTCCTCCCGCAGGGCACTGGTGGCCGGGTTGATGAGGTTGATGTTGGACAGGTCAATGCCCTCGCTTGCTGCCAGTTCACGGATCTGGCCCTCCGGACCCAGCACCGTCAGTGCACATACGTCCCGCCGGCTGAGGATCTCTGCGGCCTGCAGCACCCGCAGGTCCAGTCCTTCCGGCAGCACGATCCGCTGCCGGCTGGTGCGGGCCCGCACGATCAGCTCGTTGAGGAACCGCAGCGGTGTGGTGGTGGCAGGGCGGGGGAGCGCCAGGCGTTCCAGCAACTCGGCCTCATCCACATGCCGGGACCAGGTGCCCAGGGCTGCGGCAACCTTCCGCCGGTTGCCGCTGGAGATCTCGCCCCGGACCCTGCTGACCCTGCGCGCAGTGATATAGGTGTCCGTTTCGACTTCGAAGACGGGAAAGGGTGCCGACGCCAGCAGCCCCAGGATGGCCGGTTCCACATCGATGCCGCCGGTGAGGATCATGCCGCTGGCCACGGGAAAGTCCGAGGAGAAGGACGATGCCAGGGTGGCGACCATAACGTCGGCGCGGTCGGCCGGGACAATCACCAGGGTCCCGTCCGAAAGCTGGGGAATGAAGTTCCCCACGGTCATGGCGGCAACCTTGACTGCGGAAACGTCGCGTTCAAGGTTGGCGCTGCCGGCCACTTGGCGGGCCCGCAGTGCCGTCTGCACTTCGGCGATCGACGGCTGGGAGATTTCACTCTGCTCGGGAATGACGTAGACCGGCCGGCCGCTCTGTCCGGGCCGGATGGCGGCGGTGATGGCCTCGACGTCGGATGGCGCTGCCCGGTTGACCATCACGGCCAGCAGGTCGCACTTCGCGTCGGCCAATTGGCGGCGTGCCACGTCGACGGCGTCGGCCGTCTCCGCTGCAGTGGTTTCCTGGGCGTTGACGACGGCGAGCACGACGGTGCCCAGGTCATTCGCCAGCCGGGCATTGAGATCGAACTCCAGGGCGACGTCGTGCCCGGAGAGATCGGTGCCTTCGACAATGACGACGTCGCAGTTTGCGGCGATTTCGCTGTAGACGGCCAGGCAGCGGGCATCAACCTCGCCGCGCTCCCCGGCAACCAGCAATGCACGCAGCTGAGTCCGGGTCAGGCCGCCGCGGCAGGTGGCCGGACCCAGGTTGAAGCGGCGCTGCATCAGCTCCACCATGGGATCCTGTGCCGGGTTGTCGCCCTCGACAATCGGCCTGAAGAAGCCCACCCGGTCTGCGTGCCGGCCGAGCATGTCCGCCAGCCCCAGGCTGATCAGGGACTTGCCGGATCCGGGCGTCATGGCGCTTACATAGATTCCACGGGCCATAGCTGCTTGTCCGTTCGTTGCCGGGATAAAACCTGGGTTAGCCGCCCCTGACAAGCGAGTGGCGTACGTCATATCCATCCTCGCAAAAGGCAGCGGCACTTGCCAGCCAGCGCCCCGGCGCCGGTTCCGCAGCGCAGCTTTTTGGAATCCTTTGTCTCAGCATGTGAGACTAAAATAAGAGCCGCACGGCGCCCGGACTACGATTGATCGGTTAGATTTCCCTCAGATAAGGCGAGGATCCACGTGAGTCTCTTCCGTACAAAACCCATCGAGAGTTCCCTTGCGGATGCCGACGAGCCCGGCCGTCGGCTAAAGCGCTCACTCACCACCTGGGACCTCATGATCATGGGCGTCGCGGTGGCCGTAGGCGCCGGCATCTTCTCGGTAGGCGCCCGGGCTGCGGCGCAGTTCTCCGGCCCGGCAGTAACCCTTTCGTTCGTGCTGGCGGCGATCACCTGCGCGCTCGCCATCATGTGTTACGCGGAGTTCGCCACGGCCATCCCGGTGGCAGGCTCCGCCTACGTGTTCACCTACGCCACGATGGGTGAGCTGGTGGCCTGGATCATCGGCTGGAACCTCATCCTGGAGCTGTTCACCGCAGCGGCAGTGATCGCGAAGTACTGGGGCATCTACCTCAGCGAGGTCTTTGCGCTGATCGGCTGGGACATACCCGCCACGCTGGACCTGGGCGTGCTTTCGCTGACCTGGGGCCCGTTCCTGATCGTCGCAATCTTTACCTTCCTGCTGGTCATGGGTACCAAGCTTTCCGCCCAGGTGAGCAACGTTTTCACCATCATCAAGGTGGGCGTGGTTCTCTTCGTGATCGTCGCCGGTTTCTTCTACATCAAGGCGGAGAACTACACGCCGTTTATTCCGGATCCGGTCGCCACCGCCACTGATGGAAGCTCGGGGGTCCTGCAGCAGTCCCTGTTCTCCTTCCTCACCGGTGCCGCCCCCGCGCAGTACGGATTGTTCGGTGTCTTTGCCGGTGCCGCCATCGTTTTCTTCGCTTTCATCGGATTCGACGTCGTGGCCACCTCTGCCGAAGAGGTCAAGGATCCGGGCAAGACCCTTCCGCGGGGCATCTTCGCCGGCCTGGCCGTGGTCACGCTGCTTTACATCGGCGTCTCCCTGGCCCTGACCGGCATGGTCCCCTACACCGACCTGGCCGCAGCCGAAGACCCCAACCTCGCAACGGCCTTTGCCCTCGTGGGAAACACCGGTGCGGCATCGGTCATCGCCGTCGGATCCCTGATTGGCCTGACCACGGTGATCATGGTGCTGCTGATGGGCCTGGCCCGCGTGGTGCTGGCGATGTCCCGGGACGGCCTGCTGCCCCGCTCGCTCTCCCGGACCAGCGACAAGCACTCCACACCGGCCCGGCTGCAGATCATCCTCGGCGCCCTGGTCGCCGTGGTGGCAGGGTTCACGCGGGTGGACGTACTCGAGGAAATGATCAACATCGGCACGCTCTCCGCGTTCGTGGTGGTCAGCCTGGGCATCCTGGTGCTGCGGAAGAAGCGCCCGGACCTGCGCCCGGCCTTCCGGGTGCCCTTCGGTCCGGTGATCCCCGTCCTTTCCGCGGTGCTGTGCCTGTACCTGATGACCAACCTGGCGGTTGAGACCTGGATCTACTTCGCGGGCTGGCTGGTCATCGGCTTCCTGCTGTACTTCGCCTACGGGCAGCGGCATTCGCGTCTCAACGAGAAGTTCCATGACGTGGCCGCCGCCGGTGCAAGCCGGGACACGGCAGTCTGAGCCCTGCGGGCCGAACGGTCCGCCGGGAAACCTCCAAACCCGCGTAGGCTGCTCCGGCGGCCTGCGCGGGTTTTTTGGTGCCTGCAGTGGCACACTGGGCAGATGCTTGTAGCCTTTTCCGTCGCTCCGTCCGGTACCGGACCGCAGACCCCAGCCGCCGGTCCTTCGGCCTCGGTGCACGACGCCGTGGCCGCCGCCGTTCGAATCGTCCGGGAATCCGGCCTGCCGAATTCCACGGACGCCATGTTCACCACCCTTGAGGGCGAATGGGACGAAGTCATGGATGTCATCCGCCGGGCCACGGAAGCGGTTGGCCAGTACGGCAGCCGGGTGTCGCTGGTGCTCAAGGCGGATATCCGGCCGGGGCACACCGGTGAATTGACCGGCAAGGTGGAACGGCTGGAAAAGGCGCTCGGCGACCTGGACGAGTACAGCGGGCACGCCTAGGCACGCAGCGGCCGGACGCACCGGCGGAACGGGAGCAGGGGATGTCGCAGTGGGAGCAGGTCGAGGAGTACCTCAGCAGCCGCGTGGTGCGGCCGGATGACCAACTGAAGGCCATCGTTGCTGCGACCGGGGCCGCAGGGCTGCCGACAATCGAGGTAACCGCCGCGCAGGGGAAGTTCCTGATGCTGCTGGCCCGCATCTCGGGGGCCCGGCGGATCCTGGAGATCGGCACCCTGGGCGGGTTCAGCACGGCCTGGCTCGCCCGGGCGCTGCCCGACGACGGCGAACTCATCACGTGTGAATACGAACCCCGCCATGCGGAGGTGGCCCGCGCCAATCTGGCTGCGGCCGGGCTTATGGACCGCGTGACCATTCGGGTGGGTGCAGCCCTGGACACCCTGCCGGATCTGGCCGAGGCGGAGCCGTTCGACCTGTTTTTCATTGACGCGGACAAGGTCAACAACCCCGCCTACCTGGAGTGGGCGGTGAAACTGTCCCGGCCGGGGAGCGTGATTGTGCTGGACAACGTGGTTCGCGGCGGCACTGTCCTGGACCCCGGGGGCGACGAAGCGGTGCAGGGCACCCGCGCTGCCGTGGACATCCTGGGCTCGCATCCGCGGCTGGACGCCACGGCCCTCCAGACAGTGGGGAGCAAGGGGTGGGACGGGTTTGCGCTGGCGGTGGTGCTGTGACGCTCCCCGGTCAGGGACGCAGCCGGTGCCGACTTAAGCTGGAGATATGAGCTTTAGTATCCGGCGCGCCCTCCCCGGCGACGCCGAGGACTTCGTGTCCGTCCATCTGCAGTCCTGGCGGGAGAGTTACGCCCATGTACTGGGGGATGAGGTGTTCCGGCGCCGGGAAGCGGACCGCAGCGCCGCCGTCGAACACCGGCGGGCAGCCCTGGCCGAACAGGCAATGGAGCCGGCTATTCGAAACTGGCTGGCCCACTCGGAAGACGGCCGGCTCCTTGGTTTCGCGTCCGCCGGTCCCGCACGGGACAGCGACGCGGACGTTCCGCTGGAACTTTGGTCCATCTACATCCTCGCCGAAGCGTATGGAAAGGGTGTTGGGCAGGCCTTGCTGGAGCAGGCCGTGGACAAGGAACCCGCTTACGTCTGGGTGCTAGAGGACAATGCGCGTGCCCAGGCGTTTTACCGGCGCAACGGCTTCGTGGCAGACGGAACGTCAAAGGAGCTGCCGCAGGTCTGGGCCGGCACCGGCATGGTGGAAATCCGGATGGTGAGGCACTGATGGGGCGCAAGCGCCCCGGCAAGGATCCGGTGGACGCCGTGGCCGGCACCGGCCCGGTGGCCGGCACCTATCCGATCGACACGGGAACGTGCGAGCTGGTTCCGGACTCCTTCAGTTCCGACGGCTGGATCCTGATGGTGAACGGAGTGCACAGTTCGCATATCGACCTTGCCGACCCGCGGCATCTGGACTTCGAATACATGCGCTGGATCGTTGCCCTGGTGGAATCCCGCTGGCGTCCGGACGCCTCGCTGCGTGCCCTGCACCTGGGAGCGGCGGCGTGTTCGCTGGCCCGGTACCTGGCCGCCGTCTATCCCGGTGCCCGGCAGGTTGCCGTGGAACTGGACGGCAGGCTGGCGGAGCTGGTCCGCGGGTGGTTTGACCTGCCCCGGGCACCCCTGCTGCGGCTGCGGGTGGGGGAGGCGCGTGCAGTCACCGAGACCCTGCACGAGGACAGCCGCGACCTGGTGATCCGCGATGTCTTTGCCGGCGCCAAGACACCGGTGCCGCTGACGACGGCGGAATTCACCGCGCACGTGGCCCGGGTGCTCGCTCCCGGCGGCGTCTACGTGGTGAACTGCGGTGACACCCCGGACCTGCGCGGCGCCCGCGCCGAAGCCGCCACCATCTGTGCGGCGTTTGAGTACACCGCGGCGATAGCCGATCCGGCCATGCTGAAGGGCCGTCGTTACGGCAATATCATCCTGGCCGGCAGCGACACCCCGTTTGCGGAGGATCCGTCCCTGCCCCGCACCCTGCTGGGGGGAGCGGTGCCGGCCCACCTGTGGGATGACGCAAAAGTGCGCAGCTTCGCGGCCGGTTCCCGGCCACTGCATGACGATCCTGTCCGGGAAGTGCCCGCGGAACAGCCGGTCCCGGCCCCCCGCCGGTAGCGCCACGGGGAGTACCTGCCGAAGGTGGCCGCCCGGCAGCTCCGTTGACAATCAGCATGCTTACTTCAGTAGGGTGGTGAGAATGACCGTGGCCTTCGGGCGGCGGTTGGACCAACCACGATGGAGGCTACATGTTCAGCAAGAGCACATCCGAACCCGACCTGCCCGTACCGGGCGCCCCGGCGCCGCAGGCCCCGGAACTGGCCGAACCGACGCAGCCGCGCGAACCGCTGCCGCCCAAGCCGGACCAGGATGGACCGGAGACCGTGACTGCCACAGGTGTGGCCACCGGGGCGCCGAAGGCCTCCACCGCGCAGAGCGGACAATTCCTCACAACTGCCCAGGGTGCGCGGTTGCGGGACACCGATCACTCCCTGAAGGCCGGCCCCCGGGGCCCGGTGCTTCTGCAGGACCACCACCTGCGGGAAAAGATCACCCACTTCGACCACGAGCGCATTCCCGAGCGCGTGGTCCACGCCCGCGGCGCTGCCGCCCACGGCGTGTTTACTGCCAACGGCGCGGCCGAAGGAGTCACGCAGGCCGGTTTCCTGGCCAAGGGCGTGGAAACCCCCGTCTTTGTGCGCTTCTCCACCGTGCTCGGCTCCCGCGGATCTGCGGACACGGTCCGGGACACCCGCGGTTTCAGCACCAAGTTCTACACCGCCGAGGGCAACTATGACCTGGTCGGCAACAACATTCCGGTGTTCTTCATCCAGGATGCGATCAAGTTCCCCGACGTGATCCACGCCGGGAAGCCGCACCCGGACCGGGAAATTCCGCAGGCCCAGAGCGCCCACGACACCTTCTGGGACTTCGTCTCGCTGCACACCGAAGCGCAGCATCACACCATGTGGAACATGTCCGACCGCGGCATCCCGCGGTCCTACCGCACCATGGAGGGCTTCGGCGTCCACACCTTCCGCCTGATCAACGCCAAGGGCGAAACCACCCTGGTGAAGTTCCACTGGAAGCCCCGGCAGGGTGTGCACTCCCTGGTCTGGGAAGAAGCGCAGATCATCAACGGCATGGATCCGGACTTCCACCGGCGCGACCTCGCAGATGCGATTGAAGCCGGCGCGTTCCCGCAGTGGGACCTGGGCATCCAGGTCTTCCCCGACACCGAAGACGAAATGTTCGAGGGCATCGACCTGCTGGACCCGACGAAGCTCGTCCCCGAGGAACTGGCTCCCGTCCAGGTCATCGGCACCATGACGCTTAACGCGAACCCCACGAATTACTTCGCGGAAACCGAACAGGTGGCCTTCCACCCCGGACACCTGGTGCCGGGCATCGACGTCACCAATGACCCGCTGCTGCAGGGCCGGTTGTTCTCCTACATCGATACCCAGCTGACCCGGCTGGGTGGCCCGAACTTCAGCCAGATTCCCATCAACCGCCCGCATGCACCCGTCAACGACATGCTCCGGGACGGGTTCCACCAGAGTGCGGACCATTCCGGCGTGGCGCCGTATAAGCCCAACTCCCTCGACGGCGGCTGCCCGTTCATGGCCGGAGCAGACATGGGTGCCTTCATCGACGTTCCTGTCGAGGTGCCCGCGGCCCGCAAGGTGCGCGAGAATCCGGCGACATTTGATGACCACTACAGCCAGGCGCGGATGTTCTTCCGTTCCCTGACGCCGGTGGAGCAGGACCATGTGGTTCAGGCCTACACGTTTGAACTGGGCAAGTGCTATGAGGAGAACATCCGGCTGCGCCAGCTCCAGTCGCTTGCGAATATCGACAAGCGCCTTGCCGAGGACGTGGCTGCCGGCCTGGGCCTGGCGGCCCCGGCTCCCGCCCTCGCCGTTGCCGACACAGCCCCCAGCCCGGCCCTCAGCCAGCTCGGCGGCTCCTGGCCGGTAGCGGGCCGGGTGGTCGGTGTTGTCGCCGATGAAACATCCGACCTGGCCTCGGTTTCCGAGGTCCTGGCAGCTGTCCATGCAGAGGGCATGGTCCCGCTGGTCATTGCACCGCACGGCGGCAAGCTGGGCGCTGAAATCACTGTCCAGCGGACCTACCTGACGGCCCGTTCCACCGAATTCGATGCCGTGGTTGTTGCGGCCTCGGGTGCCGCGGCACCGGATGCGGTGGACAGCTTGGATGCCAAGGCGGGCAATCCCGGCGGGCACCCCTCCCTTGACCCGAGGGTCACCCTGCTCCTGACGGAAGCCTTCCGCCATGCCAAGGCCATCGGGGCCTGGGGGGACGGCGCTTCGGTCCTTGCGGCCGCCGGCATCCCCGCTGAAACACCCGGCGTTGTTGTAGGCGGAGCCGCCGAGGTTGCCTCCGGCGTTACCGCGCTCCTGGCGAACCACCGGGTGTGGGAGCGTTTTCCTGCTGCATAGCTGATGCGGTTGCCGGTGCCGAAACCGGTTAAGACACGAAGGGATCCGCGGCCGCGGATCCCTTCGTGTTTGGCAGTACCGGGTGGAATCGCTCCCTAGATCCCCGCCAGCTCCCTGATGGGGCCGATGCCGAAGAACAGGGCGAATGCCGCTGCCACCACGTACATCAGGGGGTGGACCTCTCGGCCCCGGCCCTGGAAGACGCGGATGACGGTGAAGGAGATGAACCCGGCACCCAGGCCGTCAGCAATTGAGTACGTGAACGGCATCAGCGTGAAGGTGAGGAAGGACGGCAGGGCCAACCCGATGTCGCTCCAGTCGATCTTGCCCACCTGGGAGACCATCAGGTAGCCCACGACCACCAGGGCAGGGGCCACGGCTTCGAACGGCACCAGGTAGATCAGCGGAGTCAGGAACATGGCCACGATGAACAGCAGGCCGGTCACCACGGAGGCGAGCCCGGTGCGCGCACCTTCACCGATGCCGGCGCCGGACTCCACGAAAATCTGGTTGGAGGAAACACCGGCACCGCCGCCGGCCACCGCACCTGCGGCATCCACCAGGAGGACGCGCTCCACGCGCGGGATGTTGCCGTCCTTGTCGATGCTGCCGGCCTCGGTGGCGAGGCCCACCATGGTGCCCATCGCGTCGAAGAAGATGCTGAGCAGGATCACGAAGACCAGCAGCGAGGCGGCAACTCCGCCCAGGGTCTGGAAGGGCCCTACGAGGCTGACATCGCCGATCAGGGAGAGATCCGGAGCAGCCCACTGCGGCATGCTCGGGGTCACCAGCGACCAGCCGGTAGCCACTCCGGCACCCTGGCTGCCCGGTTCGGCCAACCATTCGACAATGACGGCGAAAGCGGTCGAGGCGACGATGCCGATGAGGATTGCGCCCCGGACCTTGCGGGACATCAGCACAATGGTCAGCAGCAGGCCGAACACGAACACCAGCGTGGGCCACCCCAGCAACTGGCCGCCGTTGCCCAGGGCCAGCGGAACAGTAGTGCCGGCCTCATCCGGATTGCGCCGGACAAAGCCCGCGTTGACCAGGCCGACCAGCGCTACGAACAGGCCGATGCCGACCACGATCGCGGTTTTCAGGCTGGGCGGAACTGCCCGGAAAACGGCGGTACGGAATCCGGTGAGCACCAGGATCACCATCGCCAGGCCCGCGATGACTACCAGGCCCATCACATCCGGCCAGGTCAATCCGTCATTGGAGGCAACAGTCACGGCTACGAAGGCGTTGACGCCCAATCCCGTGGCGATCGCGAACGGGTGCTTGGCCCAGATGCCCATAATCAGGGTCAGGATGCCTGCCACCAGGGCAGTGCCCGCGGCAATTGCAGGGCCGGGCATGGTGTTGCCCATCGAGTCCTCGCCGCCGAGAATCAGCGGGTTAAGGACCACGATGTAGCTCATGGCGAAAAACGTGGCCAAGCCGCCGCGTATTTCGGCTGATACGGAGGAACCGCGTTTGGTGATTTCGAAGTAACGGTCCAGCTTTGAACCTTGTTTGAGCATGACGCGTCCTCTGAACTGACCAGTGGTGGGGATGGTGAGGGAATCCAGCATTTAGATCTTATCGCGGGCACGCGGCAGTGCCGCGAAGAACTGGCGGTTAGGCTGAAACGGTGACGAACCTTGTGCGCAATTACCTTTCCAAGTCCGGTTTCGCCGCTGTGGCTGCTGCCTTCCTGCTGGCCCTCTGCGCGGGGCTGCTTCTCTCCGCCCCGCCTGCTGCTGCCCACGATGAACTCACGGGCAGCACTCCGGGCAACGGTGCAGTGGTGGACACGGCTCCGGAGTCCGTGGAGCTGACCTTCTCAAACGTTCCGGCGGCCATCGGCTCCGAGGTGCGGGTTTTGGATGAGGAAGGAACGGACTGGGCCCAGGGCCAGGTGCGGATCCTGGACAACACCGCCACCCAGCCGCTCCGCCCCGGAGCGCCCGCCGGAAGCTACACGGTTCAGTGGCGCGTGGTGTCCTCGGATGCCCACCCGATCGAGGGGACATTCGGGTTTACGGTGGCGGGCAGTGGCGGCACCGGAACCGCCACCGGCACCGCCGCTCCGTCTACTGCTGCGCCCCTGCCGCCCGCAGCGACCCAAAGCCCGGTGCTGAACCAGTCCGCCGATGCCGGATCCCCGTGGTCGGTGGTCGTACCGGCAGCGGTGGTGCTTCTCGCCGTGGCAGTGCTGATTGCCCTGGTTGTGCGCCGGCGGCTGCGCGAGGACTAACGCTCACCCCTGGGCAGGGCCTTGCGGGGCAGGTGACCCTGCGTCCGCAATGGCCTCGCCGGCCGCCTTGGCTTGGCGCATGAGCCCGCGGAGGGACGGCAGCAGGTTCTCGCCCACGCCGACGAGGTACACGCCGATTCCCCGCAACGCCTCCACTGCTTCCGGTCCGGCGGTCACGCCCAGCGCCCGGGCCAGCTTCCGCAGATCCGATCTGGAGCAACTGGTGAGCACCACGTAGTCGGCCAGGAGCAGGTTGCTGCCGGTGCGGATGGCCCATTTGCCGGGGGCAGCCGCCGGCGAGGGAAGCAGGCCGGCGGAAGCAGCCAAGGTCATTTCCTGCGCTGCGGAATCCTCCCGGACGTCCAGCCGGTGGCTGGCAGCATAGGCGTGCAGCACGCGCAGCAGTTCCAACCGTTCCGGGAAGACCTCCGGCTCTGACGCTGCCTCCCTGATGGTGGCAGCAGCCGGCGCCGGTCCGTGGACCACTATCGAGTCCACCCCCTGCCGGCATAGTTCGGTGGCCACTGCCAACCCGCTGAGTCCGCAGCCGATCACCACGGCCTCGGTTAGCTCCGTTGCCGTTTCCTCGTGCGCTGTTTCCTTCTGCCCAGCGGAACCGGTTTGCGCGTTCGGGAAAGAATCCACGCAGTCGTTCCTTCCGACGGTTTTGGAACCTCCCCACAGGCTGCGGTCCTGAGGCGGAACCATATAGGCACTTGCCCGGCTGCGGTAGCGTAGCCCGCTGCCCGGCGCGGTACGCTACTGCCAAGGACAGCCGGAGGATGACGCCGGTTGGGGACCAGAGGGAGCGGCATATGACTGATTCGACCTGGGGTGCAGGGGCCGGTGCCGACGGGCCTGCGGGCATCGTCGTCGGTGTGGATGGATCCGACCAAAGTATCTGCGCATTGTTCTGGGCTGCCCGGGAGGCGCGGCGGCGGGAGTGTCCGCTGCACGTCGTGACGGCGTACACCGTGCCCATTTTCGCCGCTTCCTCCATGGACGCCGGCTACACCACTGTTGATGACGCAATGATCCGCGACGGCGCCCGGCAGGTGCTGGACGAGGCCGTGGAGCGGATCAGCCACTACGGGGTGGAAGTGATCCCGCGGGTGGAGACCGGAGATGCGGCCGCCGTCCTGCTGGAGCTCTCCGAAGACGCGGACCTCATGGTGGTGGGATCACGCGGCCGCGGCGGTTTTGTCGGGCGCCTGCTGGGTTCGGTCTCCAGCGCCCTCCCGGCACACGCGAAGTGCCCCACGGTCGTGGTGCCGCTGCGGACCGCCGGGCGGCTTCCCGACTCGGGAGTGCGGCCGCCGGCCAACTCGCCGGATCCGGACGCCGTGCACCGCGCCGTCGTCGTCGGCGTGGACGGTTCGGAACAGGGCCGTGCCGCATCACTGGTTGCGGCCGAACAGGCGCAGAGCATGGGGCTGCCCCTGCGTATTCTGTGCGCGTTGCCGCCGTTCACCGGCTCGCTGGCCTGGGTGCCTGCCCCGCTGGACATCGAGGCGCTGCATGCGGAGCTGCATGAACAGCTCGACGCCGGCCGGGACTGGCTGCAGAGCCACTTCCCCGGACTGGAAATGACCGTTGAGCTGGTGGACGGGGCCCCGGGCGAGATCCTGATTGAACGCACCGCAAAGGTCGAGCTCCTGGTGTTGGGCACCCGCGGCCGCGGCGGCTTTGCCGGCATGCTGATGGGGTCCACCAGCCAGAGCGTGCTGCACCATGCAAAGGGGCCGCTGATGGTGGTGCCGGACCATGACGATCCCCGGCTGCTGGATCGGCCGAACTTCGGCCCCATGATCGCCGAGTAACCGGCCGCACGCGGTCAGGCGTGCTGCTGGCCTTCGTGCACGGCGTGGCTGGCCGGCTCCAGCTGGAAGGTGCAGTGCTCGGTGTCGAAGTGGCTGCTCAGGCATCTGGTCAGCCGGTCCAGGATGGTGTCCAGGCCGTCCGGAGTGAGGTGTTCCTCCTCCAGCACCACGTGTGCGGAGAACACCGGAACCCCGGAGGTGATGGTCCAGATGTGGATGTCGTGCGCGTCCGACACCCCGTCCACCGACACAATGTGGTCGCGGATCATGCCCACGTCCACGCCCTGCGGGGTGGCTTCCAGGAGCACGTCGATCACTTCCCGCAGCAGCGACCAGGCCCGCGGGGCAATCATCAGGGCAATCAGGATGGAGGCCCAGGTATCCGCCTGCTGATAGCCGGTGGTCATGATGACGACGGCGGACACCACCACGGCGGCCGAGCCCAGCAGGTCCCCCAGCACCTCCAGGTAGGCGCCGCGCACATTCAGGGATTCCTTGCGGCCGGCGTGCAGCACCAGCAGGGAAATGAGGTTCGCCAGGCCGCCCACGACGGCGAAGGGCAGCATCAGCCCGGTGTCGACGTCGGTCTCGCTGCCGAGGCGGCGGACCGCCTCGACGAAGATCACTACGGCAATCACAATCAGCAGCACGGCATTGGCCAGGGCGGCCAGTACTTCGGCCCGCTGGTAGCCGTAGGTCCGCCGCGATGTGGCCGGGCGGGCGGCAATCCATGCCGCGAACAACGCAATGGAAACCCCGGCCGCGTCGGAGAGCATGTGGCCGGCGTCGGCAAGCAGGGCCAGGGATCCGGAAAGCAGGGCACCGGCAACCTGGATCAGGACCACCGAGATGGTGATGAGGAAAACGATCAGGAGGCGCCGCCGGTGCTTTCCGGTAGCGGTGACTGTGCCCAGCCCGTGGCTGTGCCCGTGATGTTCACTCATGGTTAAAGGCTAGCCCCAGCCCAGTTCGTGCAGCCGTTCGTCGTTGATGCCGAAGTGATGGGCCACCTCGTGGATGACCGTGATGCGGACCTCGTCCACCACTTCCTCCCGGCTGTCGCACATCCGCAGCAAGGGTCCGCGGAACACCACAATCCGGTCCGGCAGGGAACCCGCATCCCACCAGGAATCCCGCTCGGTCAGCGGGGTCCCTTCATAGACCCCCAGCAGTTCCGTGTCCGGATCTTCGTGCGGACCCGGCTCATACTCGTCCTCGATGAAGACCGCCACGTTGTTCATGGCGCGGGACAGGTCCGCCGGAATGGAGTCGAGGGCTGCTTCCACACAGGCGTCGAACTCGTCCGGGTTCATCTCGATTGGCACCCCTCCACTGTAGTGGCGCAGGCCTCACCGGAAGCGTTTTGGATATTCCGGAAATAAGCCCTATAGTTTTAGAGTCCACAACGGAGCGAAACGACTGGTTCACCAGCCGCTTCATTCCATGTGTGTTCTGTTGGCCCCCATCGTCTAGCGGCCTAGGACACCGCCCTTTCACGGCGGCGGCACGGGTTCGAATCCCGTTGGGGGTACTCAGGAGTGGTAAATGAGCCGGTGAGAATCTGGTAGAGTTTACACTCGTGAAATGCAAGGCCCTGTAGCGCAGCTGGTTAGCGCGCCGCCCTGTCACGGCGGAGGTCGCGGGTTCAAGTCCCGTCAGGGTCGCTCAGATTTTCTGAAGCGATTTGGAAGATCTCGGTGATCATCGGTTGATGATGCCAGGCTCTGTAGCTCAGTTGGTAGAGCGTTCGACTGAAAATCGAAAGGTCACCGGATCGACGCCGGTCGGAGCCACCAGCTAAAACCCCGTAGCTGTCTCGCAGGAGACAGGACGGGGTTTTTCTTTTTGCCCCGCGGAGGCGGCCCTCCGGCCCCCCGGCGCGGATCAGCGGCTGCTGCTGCGCCCTGCAAAACGTCCCGCTCCCGGGATACGCTGATCCCATGGATGAGCCCCGGAACACATCAGCGAACGCTCCCGTCACTGCGGCACCAACCGCCCCCGCACCGGCAGGCCCGGCGCACGCCGTAACGGGCACCGGCGATGCCGCCGTGATCGGCGGCCGGAACTCCATCAGCGAGCAGGCGGTGGCCAAGGTTGCCGCAATTGCCGCCCGGGCGGTTCCCGGCGTCTTCACCCTCGGCAACAGTTCGGGGCGGGCGCTCGGTGCGGTGCGCGACGCCGTCGGCGGCTCAAACGCCACCTCCGGTGTGCACGTGGAGGTCGGCGAACGCGAAGTCGCCGTCGATATCAGTTTGACCGCCGTCTACGGCAATGCCCTGACGGTAGTTGCGAACAATGTCCGTGCCGCGGTCTACGGTGCCGTGGAAAAACTCGTGGGCCTTCGCGTGGTGGAGGTTAACGTGGAAATTTCGGACGTGCAGCTTCCCACCGAGCCAACCGGTTCCGCACAGGTCGGCGGCGCGAAAGCGGTATAGGCTTCAAAGCACGTTCCTCGCAGGACGCACCGGGTTATGTGGAGCAGGTATTAAGGCAGGGGAAATGAAACCAACAGTCGTGGGAATGGCAATCGGGGCCGTACTGGCTTTCGCCGCACTGATATTCGATTTTTGGGGCTTTCTGCTGACCGCCCTGTTCATTGCAGTCGGAGCGCTGCTGGGCCGCGCTGCGGAAGGAAAGATCGACTTCCGCAGCGTTTCCGATGCGCTGACCGGCCGCCGCTCCTCTTCGTGAGCGCCGCCGGGATGACCGCGCCGCCGGCGATGGAGACCGGGTCGGTGCTGGCCGGGCATAACCGGATCAGCACCCAGGCGCTGACCAGCACCGCCAAGGCGGCCGCGGCCGAATACTTCGGCGTGCCGGCACAGCAGGTGCGCGTGCAGTGGACCGATGACCGCGGGCTGCTCGCGCTCTCGGTATCCCTGCCCATTGCGCTGCCGCCGCTGCAGGTCCTCACGCCCGCCATGCTGCAGCGCGCCGGCGGGACGGTCTGGGAGCGGGCGCACGCCGCCAAACCTGTTTTGCTCCGACGGGTGGCTGACCTTACCGGGTCCCGGCTTTCCCGGGTCGACATCCGCATCACCGGCGCGCTGCCGGTGGAAGGAAGGCGGGTGCAGTGAAGCAGGCGGACCTGGACGTAACCAACAGAATCCTTCGACGGGAAACCCATTCGGCCCGCACCGCCGCGTCGTCCTTTGCGGCCGTCCTTGGCATTCTCTTTTTCGCGTATGTGCTGCTGGAATCCGTGCTCCAGGCGCTGGGCCAGGAGGCGTGGCTGATCGATCCGCCTACCTTCGGGCGGTGGCTGGCGGATCTTCCCGCGGGTACGGACCCGGTGATCCTCGGATTATCCGGTGCACTGATTTTCCTTGCCGGCCTGCTGTTCTTCCTGCCGGCCGTGCTGCCCGGACGCCGCGCCCGCTATGCGCTGCCCAACCCGCGTGCCGCCGTCGTTGTGGACGGCGAAGTCCTGGCCGCATCGCTGGCCCGGTGCGCCCGGATGCGTGCTGACGTCACGCCACAGCAGGTGCTCGTAACGGTGGGAAGGACACTGGTGGAGGTGCAGATCCGCCCGACGTCGGGCACTCCCGTGGATGCCGAGGCGGTGCGGGGCGCAGTGGAGGACGAGTTGCTGCTGACCAAGCTGGACCCGCAGCCGGCGGTCCGCGTACGGGTTGCCGAAACCGGGGTGATTGGACAGTGAACGCCACACCTCGCGCGCTGAACCGTTTCCTGCTTGGGCTTCTTGGGTTCGTGCTGATGTGCATCGGCGGAGGGCTGGTGCTTATTTCCGTCTGGCCTGCCGCGGCGCAGGTCTGGCACAGGTTTGCAGCCGACGCCGGACAGGCCATCGACTCAGCGCTCTCCGCCACGGCACTGCCCGGGGGCGGCGGCAGCTGGATCTGGGTCGCACTTGCCGTGCTTAGCTTCCTGGGCATCGTGCTCATGGCGGTGTGGATGGCCGGCCAGGGTGGCGGCCGGACGGGAACACTTGTCTCCGAGTACGACGACGACGGCGCCCCCGGCCGGGTCGCGATCAGCGGAACCGTGGCCGAGCAGGCCCTGCGCACCGCCCTGCAGGACAACCCCGATGTTGCCGCCTCCGCCGTCAGCACGTACTCCGTGAAGGGGCGCAGCGCCCTGCGGGTGCGGATTACCCCGCGGCAGGGGGCCGCTCCGCACCTGATTGCCGCCGACGCCACCGCGCTGGTGGAAACCCTGGACACCGTCCTCGGACACCAGACCCCGGTGCTGCTGAGCCTGGAGGCCGGCCGCCGGCTGCGCTTCGGCCGGGAGGACCGGGTCCGCTAGGACTGCCTAGGAGGCCCGGGCCAACTGCCGGATGGGGATCCACCGCGACGCCAGCCGGCGGTACGCGGCGGCAGCGCCGGTCATATCGCCGTCGGCCAGGGACTCGATCCCCAGCCGCACATCGGAGGGGGAGTCGTCCGGGAAGACGAGGTCCGCCACCGGGCCGTAGTCCAGCTCCAGCACGGCGTCCGGATCAAAGACTTCCAGCCAGGCTGTCAGTTCGGCCAGCTCGTCCAGCAGGTCAAGTTCCGGAGCGGCTATGGCCAAGGCTGCCGAGGCTGCACGCGCCCGGTCAATGCACTGCAGCACCGGCGCGGAGAGCCGGACGGTCTGGACATGCCCGTCATCCTCCACCACCTCGGTGTGGTCCTCCTCGTGCAGCAGGACAAACCAGCCGAAGGGCACGCCCCAGGTGGCGGAGCGGGTGTGGAGCTTCGCCAGCGAGTCGGCAAAGGAATCCGGATCCAGCCGCGCCGCGTGGGCCTCGCGGGCCACTTCAGGGACCAGCACGTCCACCAGGGGGCCGCGGATGGACTCGCCCAGGGACTCCGCCGCCAGGGAAGTGCGCACGGCCAGCTGGTTGGGGCAGTACAACCGGTTGGTGACCCCTTCCTGCGCCGGATAATGCAGCACCCGGACCAGGTCCGTGGCGTTGTGGGGGAAGGGGTCCGAGACCACCCGGACCAGCCGGCGGACGGCGTCGGTGCGTTCCAGGACCTCGGTTTCGTGGCGTCCGCGGGCGCGCTGCTCCATGATTGCCAGCTGCTGGCTGTCATCAAAGGCGTCCAGCGGTTCGTAGACGCGGAGGTAGGAGACAAACGGGAAGGTGCGGTACAGCGACTGCTGCGGATGCCGCGCCACGGCTAGTCCAGTTCCACAATCACGGGTGCGTGGTCCGAAGCGCCCTTGCCCTTGCGTTCTTCCCGGTCGATCACGGCACCGGTCACGCGCTTGGCCAGGGCCGGGGAGCCCAGGACGAAATCGATGCGCATACCCTGGCGCTTGGGGAACCGCAGCTGGGTGTAGTCCCAGTAGGTGTAGACGCCGGGGCCGGGATGGAAGGGCCGGACGACGTCGGTGAACCCGGCGTCAAGGAACTCGTTGAAGGCCTGCCGCTCGGGTTCGGTGACGTGCGTGGCATTCTGGGCGCGGAACCAGTCGATGTCCCAGACATCGTCATCTTCCGGGGCAATGTTCCAGTCACCCATCAGGGCCAGTTCCAGGGACGGATCCTTGGTGATCCACTCCGCCGCGTGGTCCTTGAGCGTCTTGAGCCATTGCAGCTTGTAGGGCATGTGCGGATCATCCACGGCCCGGCCGTTGGGTACGTACAGGCTCCACACCCGCACGCCGCCGCAGGTGGCACCTATGGCGCGGGCCTCGGCCACGGTGGTTTCTTCGGTCTTGCCGAACATCGGCTGGTCCGGGAAGGTGCGTTCGACGTCGTCGAGCCCCACGCGGGACGCGATGGCCACACCGTTCCACTGGCTCAGCCCGAAGTGCGCCACCTCGTAACCGTTCTTTTCGAACAGCTCCCAGGGGAAGTTGTCGTCCTTCGCCTTGGTTTCCTGAATGGCAAGGACGTCGACGTCGGAGCGCTGCAGCCAGGCCTCAATGCGGTCGGCTCGGGCGCGGATGGAGTTCACGTTCCAGGTAGCTATCTTCACACTGCTACGTTACCGAATCCCGTCCGGCTCCACACTGCGCCCCGCGCCACACGGGGTAAGCGGGCGGTATGGACGGACCGCCCGCTTAGAAGGGTGCACGCCACGGAAGTTGACGCTATTTCCACCAGGTGTCGGAAACGGTGACCGGTACGGTGCGTTTGTGCCGGGTCATCACAAAGCGTGCCTCGATCTTTTCGGCGTCTTCGGCAGGCGTGTCCCCGCCTTCCAGATAGCCGTCGATGGTGTCGTAGCTCAGGCCCAATTCGGTTTCGTCGGTCTGGCCGGGCTTGTCATCCAGCAGATCCGCGGTGGGCGCCTTGGCGATGAGCGTTTCCGGGGCGCCCAGCTCGGCCAGCAGGGCCCGGTTCTGGCGCTTGTCCAGGCCGGAAAGGGGCAGGAGATCCGCGCCGCCGTCGCCGAACTTCGTGAAGAAACCCGTGACGGACTCGGCGGCGTGGTCGGTGCCGATCACCAGCAGGTTGTGCTGGCCGGCCACTGCGTACTGCGCGGTCATGCGTACCCGTGCCTTGATGTTGCCCTTGTTGAAGTCGGTGATTTTCTCGCCGGTCATCTTCACGTATTCGTCTTCGAAGCCGTCCACTGCCGGTCCCACGTTGTAGACCAGGGACTTGGACGGCGCGATGAACCCGAGCGCTGCCTGGGCGTCCGCTTCGTCATGCTGGACCCGATAGGGCAGTCGGAGGGCAATGAACTCCGCGTCGGTGCCCTCGGCTTTCAGCTCGTCCACGGCCAGCTGGGCAAGCTTGCCCGCAAGCGTGGAATCCACGCCGCCGCTGATGCCCAGGACGTACCCCTTGGAGTGTGAGGCGTGCAGATAGTCCTTGAGGAAGTCCACCCGGCGGCGGATTTCCGCGGCCGCATCAATGGTGGGCTGAACTCCCAGTTCGGCAATGATTTCCGCTTGTAGTTTCCGCATGGATCACAGCCTATATCCGACGGTCCCGCCGTGCCCGGGAAAGGCCGCGCGAGTTGCGCCGCCGCAGGCCCGGGTTGTCCGAATCGACCGGCGCCACATTCGCATAAGGGACCAAAGCCCTGTCCTGCCGGTGCCCGTAGCTAGGATTGAGCCATGACTTCGCCCGCAATCGCCCCGTCCCGCGCCCGGCTGCTCGAACTGATCATGGAACTGGCGGTGGTGCGCGGCAAAGTGGTGCTTTCCTCCGGCGCCGAGGCGGATTACTACATTGACCTGCGCCGCGTCACGCTGCAGCACGAAGCGTCGGTGCTGGTCGGTGACGTGATGCTGGAACTGCTGGACAGCGCGGGCATTGAGTTCACCAACGCCGGCGGACTGACCATGGGCGCGGACCCGGTGGGCACCGCCGTTATGCATGCGGCCACCCGAGCCGGCCGCGCCGTGGACGCCTTTGTTGTCCGCAAGGCACAGAAGTCCTACGGCATGGGCCGCCAGGTGGAAGGCCCCGACGTCGCCGGCCGAAACGTGGTGGTCCTGGAAGACACGTCCACTACCGGCGGGTCGGCGCTGACCGCCGTCGAGGGCGTGCGCAACGCCGGAGGCAACGTGGTGGCCGTGGCAGTGATCGTGGACCGGGACACCGGAGCGAAGGAACGCATCGAGGCCGAGGCCGGCGTTCCCTATCTGTTTGCGTTCGGCAAGGATGAGCTCGGCCTCGGATAGCCGCAGCAACCGCCGCGGCACCGGTTCGATGGAACCGGCACCTCCCGATTCGAGGGAACTCCTTCGGACCACGGCAGACCTGCACCGGGTATCCCGGCGCCGCTTCCTGGCCGGTTCGCTGGCGGGGATTGTGCTCAGCACCGATCTTGTGGTCACCGACCGCGTCCAGCACTACCGTGAAGAGCTGGAAATCCTGCGCGTGCCCGACGACGACGCCGAACGCCGGTTTCCGCATGCCATGTGGTTCCTGTTCCCCGGCTACAAGACCAGCTGGGAGGAAACCGGTTGGCTCCTGCGCTCCCTGCGCCCGGCCCTGGCCACGCGGGGACAGCTCGCCGGGATCGGGTATTCCAACAGGGGTTTGAAGGTCCCGGCAATCCTGGAGGCGGTGCATGCATCCATCCGGGAACACTCGCTGACGCGTGTCTACTTCTACGGGCACAGCTTCGGCGGGATGCTGGCGGTGCAGGTGGCCGCCAGGCTGGCCAGCCGGGGCGTCGCCGTCGACCTGATCGTCCTGGACTCCAGCCCGTCGGGCCGGAATGCCGTCCGCGACCAGGCCATGTTCAAGGGAGCGGTGTTCCTGTACGACAACGGCTACCGGATCACCACCGGGCTGCGCGGCGGTTACGAACTGGGGGAGCGCATGCTGCACAGGAATGAACGGTCCTGGCGGACGGTCGCGGAACAAACCCTGGAACAGCTTTCGCCGCTGGCCCCGTCCAGCCGGCTCATCCAGTCCCAGGCCTCCTACATCTACCACTTCACGGCTCCCCGGTTTTCGGGATCGCTGGGCGGGACGAAGCTGGCATTCATCGGAAACCCGGAGGACCAAACGGTGGACTACGGCACGGCCCGGGCCGGCTGGGAGGCAGCGTTCCCGGAGAACCTGCTGACCAGCTCGCTGGTCACCGAAGGAGCCCGTCCGGCCCACGCCAGCCCGCAGTGGAACCCCGCGGTCTATGAGGACATAGTGCTGGAAGTGCTGCGGCTCTTCGACCCGCCAGGACCCTCGGGAGGTCTCCGGGCGGAGGAATAACCCCGCCCGGCCAGGTTCCGGGAGTCCTCAGATGGTGTTGATCAGGTCCGCGACGGAGTTCATGATCTGCGTGGGCCGGAACGGATACCGGTTGATGTCCTCGCGCTGGGTGATGCCGCTGAGCACCAGCACCGTGTGCAGTCCCGCCTCGATGCCTGCCACGATATCGGTATCCATCCGGTCGCCGATCATGGCCGTGGTTTCGGAGTGGGCGTCGATCTTGCGCATCGCGGACCGGAACATCATCGGGTTCGGCTTGCCGACAATGTAGGGCTCCATCTTGGTGGCCGCCGTGATCAGTGCGGCGATGGCGCCGGTGGCCGGGAGCGGTCCCTCCTGCGAAGGACCCGTGACGTCCGGGTTGGTGGCAATGAAACGGGCGCCGTCCAGGATGAGCCGGATCGCCTTCGTGATGGTGCCAAAGGAATAGGTGCGGGTCTCGCCCAGCACCACATAGTCCGGAGTGGTGTCGGTGAGGATCATGCCTGCCTCGTGCAGCGCCGTCGTCAGTCCGGCCTCGCCCACCACGAAGCAGCGCCCCGGAGTGCCGGAGTTCTTCACCTGGTCCTTGAGGAACTCTGCCGTGGCCAGCGCGGAGGTCCAGAGGTTTTCTTCCGGCACCTCCAGCCCCGAGGCACGCAGGCGTGCGGCAAGGTCCCGCGGGGTGTAGATGGAGTTGTTGGTCAGCACCAGGAACCGCTTGGAGGTGGAGACCCAGCGCTCAATCAGCTCAGCGGCACCGGGGATGGGGTGGTTTTCGTGAACCAGGACCCCGTCCATGTCCGTCAGCCAGCATTCAATGTTCTCGTTTTCGCCCACGGTCTCCCATTTCTCGCATACTGCATTACTGCCTCGCCTTACAGCGCGCCGCACGGCCTTGGAACCTGTCCCGGAGGCGCCGGAAGCGGGCGTTGCCAGTCTTTCACCTTAGGCTGGAAGGGTGATAGACAGCCCCGAAGAAGTCAGCAATGACACCGTAGATGAAGCCGCCGCACCGTTGCACCAGGTGGGTGTGGGTCCCTGGGAGGGGCCGCTGCCGGAAGGGGATCACTGGGATCCTGAACTGCTGGCCAACGGGGACGCACGCAACGTGGTGGACGAATACCGTTACTGGAAGCATGACGCGATCGTGGCGGACCTGGACACCCGGCGGCATCCGTTCCACGTGGCCATCGAGAACTGGCAGCACGATTTCAACATCGGCACAGTGGTGCGCACGGCCAACGCCTTTATGGCGAAGGAAGTGCACATCATCGGACGACGCCGGTGGAACCGCCGCGGTGCCATGGTCACCGACCGCTACCAGCACATCCGCAACCACCCCACCGTTGAGGACTTTGTGCAGTGGGCCCGCAGCGAAGGCCTGCACATCATTGGAATCGACAACTTCCCGGACTCGGTGCCGCTGGAAACCTACGAACTCCCGGAAAACTGCGTGCTGGTCTTCGGCCAGGAGGGGCCCGGGCTGAGCCCGGAAGTCCACGCCGCAGCGGACGCCACCCTGTCGATTGCCCAGTTCGGCTCCACCCGTTCCATCAACGCCGGCTCCGCCGCCGCCATCGCGATGCATGGCTGGATCCGCCGGCATGTGTTCGGCCAGAAGGTGGGCTAGCAGCGCACCCCGGAAACCGGCGTCGTAATCCGGCGCCGGTACCTGATGCCGCAGGGACACTTGTGGCTAGGATGTAAGGAGCCAACGAGGGCTGAAGGCCCTGCCGTATCGACCTTGGAGTCAGCATGCCTATTGCAACCCCGGAGATTTATGCCGAGATGATCGACCGAGCCAAGGCAGGGGGCTTCGCGTATCCGGCAGTCAACGTCACCTCCTCGCAGACCCTCAACGCCGCGCTCGCAGGTTTCGCCGAAGCAGGTTCGGACGGCATTGTGCAGGTATCCACCGGCGGTGCGGCCTATTGGTCCGGCGCCTCGGTGAAGAACATGGTCGCCGGTTCCCTCGCGTTCGCTGCCTACGCCAAGGAAGTAGCCAAGAGCTAC
This sequence comes from Arthrobacter sp. zg-Y1116, assembly GCF_024385485.1. NCBI lineage: Bacteria > Bacillati > Actinomycetota > Actinomycetes > Micrococcales > Micrococcaceae > Arthrobacter > Arthrobacter sp. zg-Y1116. The sequence goes on from NZ_JANFLR010000001.1 coordinate 1,355,065, forward strand.
AACGTGAACATTGCGCTGCACACCGACCACTGCCCCAAGGACAAGCTGGATGACTTTGTCCTGCCGCTGCTGGCCGCCTCCGAAGCTGCCGTGAAGCGCGGCGAGGACCCGATCTTCAACTCGCACATGTGGGACGGCTCGGCCGAGACCCTTGAAGACAACCTGCGCATCGCCCAGGAACTGCTGGCCCGCACGGCGGCCGCCAAGATCATCCTCGAGGTGGAGATCGGCACCGTCGGCGGTGAAGAAGACGGCGTGGAGAACGCCATCAACGACAAGCTCTACACCACGGTCCAGGACGGCATGGCCACCATCGAAGCCCTCGGCGACGGCAGCAAGGGCCGCTACATCACTGCCCTGACCTTCGGCAACGTCCACGGCGTGTACAAGCCCGGCGGCGTGAAGCTGCGTCCGGAAATCCTCAAGGAAATCCAGGACGCGGTGGGCGGCTCCATCGGCAAGGACCGGCCGTTCGACCTGGTCTTCCACGGCGGCTCGGGTTCCTCCGCCCAGGAGATCGCCGACGCCGTCTCCTACGGCGTCGTCAAGATGAACATCGACACCGACACCCAGTACGCCTACACCCGCCCGGTGGCGGACCACATGCTGCGCAATTACGACGGCGTGCTGAAGGTGGACGGCGAAGTGGGCAACAAGAAGCAGTACGATCCGCGCGTCTGGGGTGCAGCCGCCGAAAAGGGCATGGCCGCCCGCGTGGTGGAAGCAGCACAGAATCTTGGATCGGCAGGCAAGGCACTCTAATGTCAGACGAATTCCGCAAGAACCTGCTCGGCCCCGACGCCACCTATCTCCCCGAGGAGACCGACGTCGTCGCCCGCATGGATGCCGGTGACGAACCGGTGGACCTCGCAGCGCAGTTCCCCACTTCCTCGCAGGTGTGGGCCGCGCTCGCGGATGAGGCGTTCGAGGAGGGCCGGAACATCGAGTCCTACGCCTACGCCCGGGTGGGGTACCACCGCGGGCTGGATTCCCTGCGCCGTGCCGGCTGGCGCGGCGTCGGCCCCATCCCGTGGTCGCACGTGCCCAACCGCGGTTTCCTGCGCTCGCTGTACGCGCTGGGCCGCGCGGCTGCGGCCATCGGGGAGACCGAGGAAGTGGACCGGATCCGCAAGTTCCTGGACGATTCCGATCCGCAGGCCAAGGCAGCTATCGAGAGCCTGTAGGCTCCTCGGCTTCACCACAACGACGGCGGTTCCCCGGTTTTCCGGGGGCCGCCGTTCTGGCGCCTGCGGTTCCTTTCTGGCCCTGCCGGGATGGCCTTGCGGGGCCGGGCCTCCCGGTATCCGGGTGCACACGCCTACGCTGGAAAGCCGCTCGAAAGGTGGACAGCGCATGGAAAAGCTCGACCTGAAACGCTCCTACCCCGAGCTCTATTCGCCCGGCGGCCGGGACTTCACGTTGGTGGACGTGCCGATCATGCACTACCTCGCCGTCGACGGGCACGGTGACCCCAACACCTCGCCCGAATACACCCGGGCCCTCGAGTGCCTCTATCCGGTGGCGTATTCACTGAAGTTCGCCTCGAAGGATGAGCTGGAGGCGGACTTTACGGTCGGCCCGCTGGAAGGTCTGTGGCGTGCCGAGGATCCGGAGGCCTTTAGCCGCCGCGACAAGGGCTCCTGGGACTGGACCATGCTCATTGCGCAGCCGGAGTGGATCACTCCGGAAATGGTGGACGCGGCTGTTGCTTCGGTGGCCGCCAAGAAGAAGGTTCCCGGGCTGGACCAGGTGCGGTTGCTGACGCTCACGGAGGGTCTCGCGGCGCAGATCCTGTACATCGGACCCTACGACGACGAGGGTCCGGTCCTGGCCCGGCTGCACGGCTCCTGGATGCCCGAGCGAGGGCTGACCTTCAACGGCGACCACCACGAGGTGTACCTCAGCGACCCGAGGCGGGCGGCTCCGGAGAAACTACGGACGGTTCTGCGCCAGCCGGTCCGTAGCATCGAACTCTGATTTAGAGCGGTTTTCGGCCGGCTTCCGGCAGGCAGGTCAGCGCGGCCAAAAAAGTCGATGCCTCATGCCGGGCACTTTTCCGGTCAGCAGGACGGCAGCGCAGCTTCAGGGAACCATCGCGGCGTACACCACGAAGTTGTCGTCGAAGCGGCCAGTTTTGGGATCGTAGCCATCGCAGGTAATCAGGCGGAGTTCCGGCCCGGCAGTGTTGCCGTACACCTGTGACGTGGGGAAGTTGTCCTTGGGATACTGCTCGCCGCTGAGCACCGTGAAAACGGCCGTGCTGCCGTCTTCCCGGACCACCTCAATCCGGTCGCCGGGGGAGAGCCGGCGGAGGTTGGCGAAAATCCCGGGACCACCTCCCTCGGCATTCACATGGCCAAGCAGCACGGCCGGACCCGTTTCGCCCGGGGTTGGGGAATGCTCGTACCAGCCGGCGGGTGAACCCGGTTTGCCCGGAGGGACCTGCAGTGCGCCGTCGTCGTCCAGGCCCAGGCGGATAAGTCTCGACGACGCCCCGATCGAAGGGATGCGCAACGTCGCCGGTGCGGATTCCGGCAGTCCCGCGCTCTGGACGTTCGATGGGGAGGGCGCCGCGGCAGGTGGTAGCGACGGCGACGGCGACGGCGGCGCGGGTACCGGTACGGCCGTTTCCGGGGCGGTCCGTGCAGAGGCAGTTGGAGCCGGGACAAGGGCTGTTGCTGCAGCGTTACGGACGCTTACGGGACCGGCGCTGCCGGCCCCTGCGAGGAGAAGTGCGGCCGCCGCAGCCGCACCGAGGCTTCTGCGGCGGCCGCCCGGAGTTTTCCTCATCTCGATCCGGTCCCCGGGATCCGCTTATTCCTGGCCGGCGAGGCGCCGCCGCACCATGAAGGTGCCGCCTGCTGCCGCCGCGAGCACCAGGCCGCCGCCAAGGGCAAGGCCTTCGGCGCCGGATTCCTCCGGCTCCTGCGTGATTCCGGTGTTGGCGCCGCCTGCGGGCACCCTGCCCACCTGGGCGGGCATTTGTTCCACATAAGACGGAATCCAGGTCCCGTCGCTGTCCAGATGCCCCTGCGGCTGGGGCATGGGCCGGGAGGAATCCTCGCATCCGATGCCGTTCATGTTGCGGTCAAGATGTGGGCCATAGCCCGGATCGGTGGAAGGAATGTTGTACGCTCCGGCGGCTGCCGCCTCGGTGCAGTTCGGATACGGCGCCGCATAGGTGCGAGCTGGTTCGTCGGCCAGCGCCGGCGTCGCCGAAAGGAGCCCGAATCCGGTGATGGCCGCCAGCGTGAGGCCGGCTGTCGTCTTTTTCATCTGATTCCCTGCTTTCTGAGTAAAGAAGGGCATCCAGGGGGTGGATGACTCTGAAAGCGTAGGTATCCGGGCAATCGCCCCGCTTCCCCCGGGCAGGAAATTGGGCACGGCAGAGCCGAAATAGTTCGCCGGGGCAAAGGTTGCCTTCACGCAACAGCTTCGGAGACGGACAGTGAGCGTGCTGGCATCGAATGGCGTCAACTCCCGTCGAATCCCTCCGATATGTCCCAATCCCTGCGGTTTGTCCGGATCCCCTCGCTGCGCGGCGCAGGGATCCGGACAAAGTGCAGGGATCCGGACAAAGCGCAGGAGCCCGGACAAAGCGCAGGAGCCCGGACAAACGCAGGGATCCGGGACGGGGAGAGGCCCGGCCCCGCAAGCTCAGGGCAGGATGGTGGTGGTGACGGCAACAATCCGCGGGGCAGCCGGAACGGAACTGAAGCCGAAGTTCACCGGCGGCTGGACCGGGCGCAGCCCGCCCAGATCGGCGCCGTCCCACGCTGCAGTAGCGGACACCAGCGATCGGATGGACCGGACGCCGTAGAACTCCCGCCGGCCGCCGCCCGCCGATCCGGCGGTCTGCACGCCCGGAGCCAGCAGTTTGGCGACGGGATTGATCAGCCGCAGCCACCATGGAGCCACGGCCAGCGGACCCGGCACATGCTCCAATACCCGGCCCAGGAAGGTCACCGGCCCCAGCACGACCTCAAGCCGCAAGGGTCCCGCGGCCACCCGGAGCGCCTCTCGGGAAAGGACTGCGTCCACGGGCGCCACCACGGTCCGGTCGAAACTGTAGGTTTCGCCGATATACCGGGCCGCTGCGTCGGACGGGGCCAGCAGCGTCCGCACGCCGGCGTCGTCCTCGGCCATCACGTCGGTGAAAGTGCCCAGCGGGGAGTCGAGCCAGTGCCCAACCACCAGCCTCGTGCCGGAGGCAGTACCAAGCCCTGCAATGTAGCCGCGGAATCGGTCCATCCGGCCACGCTACCTGCGAAGCACCGAAGATAGATGCCCCCGCAGCGTATTTTCAAGTGAGCAACAGCATGATCGGCTAAACTTGGCAGGTAAGAGCCCCGCAACTTGCGCCGAAGTACGCCGTAAGGCAGGAGACGCAGGTTCAGGGGCGTTCTCATGCACGGTAGCGGATCTGCAACCAAGCAGCTCCGTCCCGTATCTAATGGGGGAGGATCCCATGCCAGCTATTGTCATCGTCGGCGCCCAGTGGGGCGACGAAGGTAAAGGTAAGGCCACCGACCTGCTCGGCGGCCGCGTCGATTACGTCGTCAAACCCAACGGCGGAAACAATGCCGGCCACACCGTCGTCGTCGGCGGTGAAAAATACGAACTCAAGCTGCTGCCCGCAGGCATCCTCAGCCCCAACGCGATTCCGGTGATCGGCAACGGCTGCGTGGTGAACCTTGAGGCGCTCTTCGCCGAGATCGACGGGCTCGAATCCCGCGGTGCGGATACGTCCAAGCTCCGGATTTCCGCCAATGCGCACCTGGTGGCCCCGTTCCACCAGGTGATGGACAAGGTCACCGAGCGCTTCCTGGGCAAGCGTGCCATCGGCACCACCGGACGCGGCATCGGCCCGGCCTACATGGACAAGGTGGCCCGGCTGGGTATCCGTGTCCAGGACATCTTTGACGAGTCCATCCTGCGCCAGAAGGTCGAAGGCTCCCTGAAGCAGAAGAACCAGCTGCTGCTGAAGGTCTACAACCGCCGCGATATCGACGCCGAAGAGGTGGTCCAGTACTTCCTCTCCTACGCGGACCGGCTGCGTCCCATGGTCATCGACTCGACCTACGAGCTGAACTCCGCCCTGGACGAGGGCAAGGTCATCCTCATGGAGGGCGGCCAGGCCACGTTCCTGGACGTGGACCACGGCACCTACCCGTTCGTCACGTCCTCCAACCCGACCGCGGGCGGCGCGTCCGTGGGCTCGGGTATCGGCCCCACCCGGATCACCCGTTCCGTGGGCATCATCAAGGCCTACACCACCCGTGTCGGTGCCGGCCCGTTCCCCACCGAACTGTTTGATGACATGGGCCTGTACCTGCAGAAGACCGGCGGCGAGTTCGGCGTGAACACCGGCCGCCCGCGCCGCTGCGGCTGGTACGACGCCGTCCTGGCCCGCCACGCTTCCCGCGTCAACGGCTTCACGGACTACTTCGTGACCAAGCTGGATGTCCTGACCGGCATCGAGAAGATCCCGGTGTGCGTGGCCTACGACGTCGACGGCGTGCGGTTCGACGAGATGCCGATGACGCAGACCGACTTCCACCACGCCAAGCCGATCTTCGAGTACTTTGACGGCTGGACCGAGGACATCACCGGGGCCAAGACCCTTGAGGACCTCCCGGACAACGCCCGGAACTACGTGCTGGCACTGGAAAAGATGTCCGGCACGCGCTTCTCCGCCATCGGCGTGGGCCCGGACCGCGACCAGACCATCGTGGTGCGGGACCTCATCAACGAGTAAAGCCACCACGCACGGAAGGCCCCGCAGTCCTTGAGGCTGGGGGCCTTCCGTGTGCCTACCGGGCGGCCTGCGGATCCGGAGCCGCTTCGGAGCGGCTCAGCACGCAGAACTCGTTGCCCTCCGGATCGGCCAGCACCACCCAGTCCACCTCGGTTCCCTGCCCCACGTCGGTCCGGACCGCGCCCAGTGCGAGCAGCCGTTCCACTTCCTGGTCCTGGGTACTGCCGTGCGCTGCCCGCAGGTCCAAGTGCAGTCGGTTCTTGACCGTCTTACTCTCGGGCACGGGGATGATGTCGATGTCCGGACCGGCCCTGCCGTCAGCCCGAACCAGCGAAACGACGTCGGCGTCGTTGGTTTCCGCAATCCGGTAGCCCAGCGCCTGGGTCCAGAACTCCGCCAGCCGCGGCGGATCTGCCGCGTCGAGGGCAATGGATGAGATGACAAGGGCCATGGAGTTCTCCTGTCCGGCGAGGGAAATGATTCCCGAAGCTAACAGGGGCCGGGACACCGGTCAACGGCCGGATTCCCGCGCCGGAACCGGTGCGGTCGGTGCCCGGCTACCAGCGGTTCCGGGCCTCCTCGATCCAGCCGCCCAGCCCGTCCATGGAATACTCGGTGCCGTCCGGGGTGCGCGCAGCGCCGGTCCAGGTGCCGAAGGCCTGCCAGGTCCGGGCGCTGATCACGACGGCGTTCGTTGCCGCGGTGCGACGGTGGAACGGGGTGAGGGTGGCGTCGATCCACGGTCCATGCACCCGCCAGGTCGACGCCGGATCGGCGAGGTCGTACTCGAACTCCAGTTCGCCGTCGTAATGGTGCAGCTGCCCGTCCACGATCAGGGCGTTCTCCGTGGCCGGCGTGTTGGCGGTCCACTTCCCGCCGACCTGCAGTCCCAGCCGGGTGCCGTCCACCGTGCCCGAGCCGACCCCCCAGTTCCAGCGCTGCGAGTACGGCCAGCGTCCGCGGCCGCGGTCCAGCACGGCAAACGAATCTTCTCCGCCGACCGGATACTCGCGCCCGTCCACGGTGACGGTGCCCGAAACCCGGCGGGCTACGTCCTTCAGCGTGTACTGGTAACGGCTTGCTGACCACGGCACCACCACGCCGAGGACATCCCCGTCCGCTTCGGCGAACAGGTCCGCGGTGATCCGCGGCGACGAGGCCTGCAGGCGGGTGCCGCCGTCGGCATCGTGGAAACGCAGGCCGGCACCGCCAAAGGCACCGAAGGCAGTGAGCGGAGGCAGCGTATCCGGCAGGGAGACGTCCGCGTAGGAAGGCAGGATCTTCAGCGGCTCCAGGCTGGTCTCCCGGCCCGTGCCGCGTTCGAATACGTAGAGCTGCAGGGTGGAGGCGTAATCCAGGTGGGCAATGGTCAGGCCGACGGCGAGCTCGGGCGTGAGGATGCCCCAGTACTCCCAGCGCTTGGTCCGCCAGCCGCCTTTGGCGCCGGAGGGGACCACGGGACGGTGCCGGGCGCGGCGGGCAAAGCCCACGGCGGCCGGATTGAGCACCCCGGCAGGTGAGCCGAGGTCAACGGGGGCGGTGATTTCATCCATGCCGCCCAAGTCTAGGGCGGGAGTAGGGTGAAGACGTGCCGGAACGCCGCCGCAGATAGTGTCGGGTGTCCCGATCCGGCCGGGAAAGGCAGACATGACCAGCACAGCTACGGCCGCCGTCCTGCGCGGCACCAACCAGCCCTTCGAACTTGCAGAAGTGACGCTGGATGATCCCCGTCCGGACGAGGTACTGGTCCGGGTGGTGGCCAGCGGAGTCTGCGGCACCGACCTGGGTGTGCAGGCAGGCCACATTCCTTTTCCGCTGCCCGGTGTCCTGGGCCACGAAGGTGCCGGCGTGGTGGAAGCCGTGGGAAGTGCCGTGACTTCGGTGCAGCCCGGGGACCACGTCCTGCTGACCTTCACCAGCTGCGGAGTGTGCCGCAACTGCCGCAGTGCCCACCCTGCGTACTGCGTTGAATTCCTGTCCCGCAACCTCCTCGGCGGGGAACGCGCGGACGGCAGCTCCACCCTTTCGGAAAACGGCACCGACCTGCACGGGCACTTCTTCGCCCAGTCCTCCTTCTCCAACCTGGTCCTGGCGGACGAACGCGGCGTAACCAAGGTGGATCCGGCCGCGGATCTATCCCTGCTGGCACCGCTGGGCTGCGGCATCCAGACCGGCGCCGGAGCCGTGCTGAACGTCCTGAAGCCCGAGCCGGGATCCGTTCTGGCCGTGTTCGGCGCCGGCCCCGTAGGCCTGGCCGCCGTAATGGCCGCCGCCCTGTCCCCGGCCACGCGCATTATCGTTATGGACCTGGTGGATTCCCGGCTGGAACTGGCCCGGGAACTGGGGGCCACCGACGTCGTGAACTCCGGGAACACCGACGCCGTCCAGGCGCTGATGGAACTGACCGGCGGCCAGGGCGTCACCCACGCCTTGGAAACCACCGGCAGCGTCAAGGTGGCGGAAACCGCCGCCTCGGTGCTGGCACCGCTGGGCAAGCTCGGACTGATCGGTGCACCCGCCGCGGGCAGCACCATGAGCCTGGACGTGAACTTCATGCTCAACGGGCGCCAGATCCTGGGAATTACCGAGGGGGATTCCAACCCGCAGCTGTTCCTGCCGGCGCTGGTGGACCTGGTGCAGCAGGGCCGGTTCCCGCTGGAAAAGATGATCACCCGGTACTCGTTCCGGGACATCAATGAGGCGGCCGCGGCAGCCAAGAGCGGAAGCGTCCTGAAACCCGTCCTCCACTTCGAGGACCTGGTCTAGGCTGGGGGCAAGCGAGCCCGAAACGAAGGTGGTCGAAAGTGTTAGTCAGCGTCGGTCAGTTCAGCCCCGCCGGTGAGGTCCGGGAGAACCTGGACACCATGCGCTCCCTGGCCGGCAAGGCCCGCGCCGAGGGGTCCGAGCTGATCATCTTCCCCGAAGAATCCATGTTCAGCATCGGCAAGGTGGAAGGATCGCTGGCCGCCGCCGTCGACGCCTCCTGGACCACTTTCGTCTCCCAGCTGTCCCTGCTCGCCGCCGAGCTCGGAATCGCGGTGATCGCCGGCGGCTACGAGTCCAGCGGTGAGGAACGGCCCTTCAACACCCTGGTCCTCATCGATGCGACCGGACGGATTGTGGACACCTACCGCAAGCTGCATCTCTACGACGCGTTCTCCTACGCCGAATCCACCCGGATCAAACCGGGCGACGGCGGTGTGAAGGTTATGCAGGTAGGTGATCTCCGGGTGGGCGTCATGACCTGCTATGATCTGCGCTTCCCGGAACTGGCCAGGGCGCTCGCCGACCTGGACGCAGATCTGCTGGCTGTGCCGGCGGCCTGGTTCAAGGGCGAGCACAAGATCGACCACTGGGAAACCCTGCTCAAGGCCCGTGCCATCGAGAACACGCTGTGGGTTGCCGCGGCGGGAACATCCAGCCGGCATACCGTGGGCCACTCCGTCATTTTGGACCCCATGGGAGTGCCTCAGGCGGCGCTGGAGGAAGAGCGTGAGGCGGTAGTGACGGCGGACGTCACCCGTCAGCGGATCGACGACGTCCGCCAGTTCCTGCCGGTGTTGAAGAACCGCCGTTTTGCCGGAAATGCGCGGATTGTGGAGGCGCACTAGGCCCGGGAGGCCGGCGCTGAAAAGATTTTCCGCGAGGTGCGTAACCTTTTCCTACCCGTTCGCGATTACCTGTTTGTAACGGCCGCGCCGAGGCTTATCCCCCCAACGAGCATCGGTGCGGCCGTTGCACGCATGCCTACGGCGGCGGACACGGTAGCATTTGGACCACTCCCGCTTCCCAGGAAAGTGAATCCGCCGTGCCTGCACCGCTTACCGAGCAAACGCTCCGTGATGCGCGTGCCCGAAAACCGGCGGCTTTGCGGGAAATCTACGACGACTTCGCGCCCGGCATCCTCGGCTACCTCCGCTCCAAGGGGTGCGACGACCCAGAAGCACTCACGCAGGAAGTCTTCCTGACTCTGTTCTCCAAGCTGGACACGCTTAACGGAGGCCTCCGCGGCGCTCGAACCTTCGCTTTCTCCGTTGCCCACGCCCGCATGGTGGACGACGTTCGACGGCGCGAGCGCGAGCCGGTGATGGCCGTGTTCGATCCGGAGCTGGACCGCCGTGAAACAGAATCCGCCGAGGAAAGCGTGCTCGGCACCGATGCCGGAGCCGCAGCGCTGCTGGAAGGGCTCACGGCGCAGCAAAAGGAAGTCCTGCTGCTGCGTGTGGTGGCTGATCTTTCCATTGATGAATCGGCGAAGATCATGGGACGCAGTGCCGGAGCGGTCAAGCAGCTTCAGCGCCGCGCACTGGGCGTACTCAAGAACCAACTCGAACGGAAGGAGGTACCGGACAATGAACGAGCATCCTGAAGCGCAGGACATGCTCCATGTCCGCGGCCTCCTGGCGGAATCCGGCGTAGAGGAGTCCCCCGACCTGGTTGAGCAGCTGCTCGCGCTGCGCATGCAGTCCCGCGTGCCCGCGCCGGAACCGGACGGAGAGCTGGCTGCCCTGTTTGCCGGGACCCCTGTCCCGCTTCGCCCCCGGCGCGGCCGCGGCCGCGGCGTGATTCTCGGGGCAGCCCTGATCGGGGCCATGGCCGTCGGTGCAGGCGGCGTGGCGGCCAACCCTGACCTCCTGATCCGGGCGGATCCGACTCCCGAGGTCACCTTCACGCCGGAAGCGCCCACGCTGGAACGAGCCGAGCCCGCTGCCCCGGAGCCCGTCACGGATCCGCTGCCCCCTGCTGATGTTCCGGCGGCGGAGCCCGCCCCGGTCGTGGAAGCCGTCCCGGTACCTGCGCCCGTCCCCGAGCCGGAACCGGAGCAGGCTATCGTCCCCGCTCCGGGCGTGGAGCCGGGCAACCCTCCCCTTCCTGGCGTTGGGGGCGGCAAAGCAGTTGTTCCGGACCCGCCTCGCGGCGATGACCTGCACGGGAACCCCAATGCCGCCGGCCGGGGACAGGACTCCAAGCGCGCCGGAGCGGATCCCGCCGGTGACCGTGGAACATCACGCCAGGACTCGGGCCCGGGAAATGGCCGGGGCAAAGGCGCGTCCAACTCCCACGGCCACGGCCAGTCCGGCCGGGGCCGCTAGGAATTCAGTGCCGGCCCGGTCACTGCGCGGTCAGCTGCCGCTTGGCGGAGATCACCCCGGTATTAAAGCCGGCCAGGTTCAAGCCGCCGTGGAAGCGCGCATGCTCGATCTTGATGCAGCGGTCCATCACCACCTTTAATCCGGATTGTTCGGCGTCCCGGGCCACCTCCTCGTGCCAGGATCCCAGTTGCAGCCACAGCGTTTTCGCGCCGGCCGTCCGGGCCTCGGCCAGCACTGCGGGCAGGTCCTCGTGGCGGCGGAACACGTCCACAATGTCCGGCACCTCCGGGAGGTCCGCCAGCGAGGGATACACCGGCCGGCCCAGGATCTCCTTCGCTGCCGGGTTCACGAAATAGACCCGGTACCGCGAGGAGGAGAGCAGATAGGTGGCAACGAAGTAGGACGCCCGGGAGGCCTTGGCAGACGCGCCGACAATTGCGATGGATTCGGCCGAGCGCAGCAACGCCAGCCGTTCCGGCGCCGTTGGTCCAGTCCAGGAACGTTGTGCGGCGGTGTCAGCGGACATGGGCGGCCTCCTCGAGGGCGGGTGCGGCGGTGGAAACTTTCCGGCTGCCTGCGCCCCCGCAGGCCACCGACAATGCCTGGTCCAGGTCCCAGAGAATGTCCTCCAGGTCCTCGAGGCCCACGGAAATCCGGATCAGGTCCTCGGGTACTCCTGCACTGCGAAGCTGCTCCGGCGAGAGCTGTTGGTGCGTGGTGGACCCGGGATGGATCACGAGCGTGCGGGAATCGCCCACGTTCGCCAGATGCGAGGCCAGCTGGAGCGCCTCGATGAACGCCTGCCCCGCGGCACGTCCGCCCCGGACGCCGAAGCTGAATACCGATCCGGGTCCCTTGGGCAGATACTTCCGGGCCCGCTCGTAATGCGGATGTGAGGGCAGCCCTGCGTAACTGACCCAGGACACCCGGGGATCCGCGTCCAGCCATTCAGCCACCGCCTGGGCGTTGCGCAGGTGCTCATCCAGCCGCTGCGCCAGCGTCTCCACTCCCTGCAGGAGGGCAAAAGCCGAGGTGGCGCTGAGGGAGGGTCCGATGTCCCTCAGCTGTTCGGAGCGCAACTTGGTCAGGAACCCGTATTCGCCGAAATTCCCCCACCAGGAGATGTTTCCGTAGCTGGGCACCGGTTCCGTCATAGCCGGGAATTTACCGTTGCCCCAGTCGAACCGGCCGCTCTCCACCACGACGCCGCCCAGGGTGGTGCCGTGTCCGCCCAGGAACTTGGTGGCGGAATGGATGACGATGTCCGCGCCGTGGGTGAAGGGCTGGACCAGATAGGGGGTGCTGAGGGTGGCGTCGAGGATCAGCGGCACCCCGGCGTCGTGCGCCACCCGGGCCAGGGCCTCGATGTCCGTCACTTCGCCGCTGGGATTGGCCACCACCTCGGCGTAGACGGCCTTGGTGTTTTCCTGCACGGCCGCGGCGTAGTCCGCCGGATCGGTGCCGGCCACAAAGGCGGTGTCAATCCCGAACCGGCGCAGGGTCACGTCCAGCTGGGTGAAGGTGCCGCCGTACAGCTGGGCCGACGCCACGATGTGGTCCCCGGCGGAGCAGAGCGCGGCGAAGGTGATGAATTCCGCGGACATGCCCGACGCCGTCGCCACCGCCCCGATTCCGCCCTCCAGCGATGCGATGCGTTCCTCGAAGGCCGCCACCGTGGGGTTGCCGATCCGTGAGTAGATGCTGCCGTACTTCTGCAGCGAGAACAGATTCGCGGCGTCGTCCGTGTCCTTGAAGACAAACGAGGTCGACTGGTAGATGGGCACGGCGCGCGCGCCGTGCAGGGCATCGGGGGTTCCGCCGGCGTGCAGGGCACGCGTACGGAAACCGAATTGGTGTTCACTCATATGCTGAGTGCTCCTTCCTGGGGAGTATGGAGGGCTGGAAACGCGGGAACCGTTGAAGAATTGTTGCCGTCAGGCAAACAATGGGGAGCAGGGCGGGTGCCGGCAGGGTGCACGGACCTGCGGCGGACCGAAACGAGGGTGGCGGGCGATGGACGAGTACGTAATCGTGATTGAAACCGGCTACCGGCGTGCTGCAGCCACCCACACGATCACCTTCACCGGGGCGATGTCCCAGGCCGAGGCCACCCAGCTGCTGCTGGAACTGATGGACGGCGGACACGAGGAACTGCTGGTGGCCCGCCCCGGGACCATGGTCCTGGAAGTCTCGGCCACCGAATTCCTGCGGGTCCAGGAGGAAATGGGCGGTTCCGTGGTGATGGACCGGGTCACGCTGACCAGAAAGCATTAGGCCGTCCCTCCGCGCCGCGCCGCGCAAACGGCCCTGATCGGCTCGATGCACCGCTCGTTCTGGAGGCTGCTGGTGTCGCCCAGAGGTGCGCCCTCAAACAGCTCGGACAGCAGGCGGCGCAGGATCTTTCCGGAGCGCGTCTTGGGCACATCGGGAACCACGACGACGGCGGCGGGCCGGGCGATCGGTCCGATCTCCCGGGCCACGTGTGCCCGCAGCACGTCGCCGGCGCGTGCGGCCTCCGCTGCCCCCGTCAGCACCACGAAGGCAACGACCGCGTGCCCGGTGCGGGGATCGGCAACCGGGCAGACGCCGGCTTCGACCACCCAGGGGTGGGAGACCAGGGCAGATTCGATTTCGATGGTGGAGAGCCGGTGCCCGGACACATTCAGCACGTCGTCCACCCGCCCCAGGATCCAGGTGTCGCCGTCGTTGTCGGACCGGGCGCCGTCGCCCGCCAGGAACCATCCCTGCCGTGCGTACTGCCGCCAGTAGGACTCCAGATAGCGCTGCGGGTTGCCCCAAACCGTGCGGGCCATGCCGGGTCCCGGCCGGTCCACCACAATGAAGCCCGGGGTATTCGGCGGGACCGGGGCCCCGTCGCCGTCCACTATCCGGGTGCCGACGCCGGGCATGGGGCGAGAGGCGCAGCCGGGTTTGAACGTGCGGTCGGTGGGCCGCGGGGTGAGGATGGCGGCACCCGTTTCGGACTGCCACCAGGTATCCAGCACCGGAACCCCGCCCCGGCCGAACTGCTCCCGGAACCAGCGCCAGGCCTCCGGGTTCACGGCCTCGCCGACGGTGCCGAGCAGGCGGATCGAGGAGAGGTCATAGTGCGGCGGGACGCCGTCGGGAAACCACCCCATCAGGGACCGCACCAGGGTGGGGGCGGTGTAGTAGCTGGTGACCCCGTAGCGTTCGATGATTTCCAGGTGCCGGCCCGGGTGCGGGGTGTCCGGGGTGCCTTCGAAGATCACCTGGGTGGCGCCGTTGGCGAGCGGTCCGTAGATCTCATAGGTGTGCGCCGTGACCCACGCCAGGTCCGCGGTGCACCAGTGCACGTCCGCTGACCGCTGGGCGGGGTCCGGATGGCTGAAGAGGTAGTCGTAGCTCTGTGCGGCCTGGGTCAGGTAGCCGCCGGTGGTGTGGACCAGGCCCTTCGGCCGGCCGGTGGTGCCGGAGGTGTACATGATGAACAGCGGCGTCTCGGCGTCGAACGCGGCGGCTTCATGGATGTCCGACGCCGTGTCCACGCTCTCGTGCCACCACACATCGCGGCCGTGCACCCAGCGGACCGGAGATCCGGTCCGGCGGACCACCAGGACGTGCTCAACGGAGTCGGCACCGGCGACGGCGGCATCCGCGTTGTCCTTCACGGGTACGGTGCGGCCGCGTCGGTACTGGCCGTCCGTGGTGACCAGCAGTTTCGCACCGGTGTCCCGGACGCGGAATTTCAGCGCCTCGGCGGAGAACCCGCCGAAGACCAGCGAGTGCACTGCCCCGATCCGTGCGCAGGCCAGGGTGATGACAATGGTCTCGACGAGGACCGGCAGGTAGATCACCACCCGGTCCCCGGCTCCTACGCCCAGGGCCTGCAGGGCGTTGGCGGCGCGGCAGACCTGCTGCAGCAGTTCGGCGTAGGTCACGGAGCGGCGGTCTCCGGGTTCGCCCTCGAAGTGCAGGGCAACCCGGCTGCCGTGCCCGGCTGCCACGTGCCGGTCCACGCAGTTCACGGCGGCATTCAGGCGGCCCCCGGCAAACCACTCGATACTCGGAACGGTGTAATCCGCCTCTGCTTCCGGTACTTCCGGGCCGCTGATCCGCTGCGGCCGGTGGAAGGTATGGGCAGTCTGCCAGGGTTCGTCCCACTGCAGGCGGCGGGCCGCGGCCTCCCAGAAGGCAATACGTTCGGTTTCGGTGACGGGCTCCGGAGAGGTTTCCACGGTGGCAGGTACAGGGGTCAGGCCCATTTCCGGACCGCCTTTCGCTCCGCGATTCCCAGCAGGGCATCGGTGGCTTTGCCGATAACGGCCAGGGTGATGATGGCCAGGAACATGCGGTCGGTCCGGCCGTTGTTCTGCGAGTCCATCAGCAGGAAGCCGAGTCCCATCGAGGACGCAATCAGTTCCGCCGCAACCAGGAACAGCCAGGACTGGGCGAGCGCGAGCCGCAGGCCGGAGAAGACGGCCGGTACCACCGCCGGCAACTGCACGGTGGCCAGCAGCTTCACGCCGCGGAGTCCGAAGGCGCGGGCTGCCTCCACCAGGTTCCGGTCCACGTGGCGCAGTGCCAGCGCAACGGTGGTGAAGACCGGAAAGAACGCGCCGATGGTGATCAGCGTGATCTTGGAATCCTCGCCGATTTTCATCCAGAGGATCAGCAGCGGTACCCACGCCAGGGACGGAACCGCCCGGAGGGCTCCGATGGCCGGGCCCAGCAGGGCATCGGCCAGCCGGGACAGGCCCAGCAGGGCGCCAAGGATCAGTCCCAGGGCGGAACCGATGGCAAAGCCGGTCAGCACCCGCTGGGTGGAGATGGCGATATGGAGGCCCAGTTGGCCGCGCTGCACCAGGTCCGCCGCGGCGTTGTACACGGCGCCGGGGGAGGGAAGCTGCACGGGGCTGAAGACTCCGGTGGTTGAGGTGAGCTGCCAGGCCGCGAGCAGCAGCACCGGGACGAACAGGCCCAGTCCGAGCCGGGGGATCGGTCGGTCCGGCCAGGCGGCCTTAGCAGCTGCTTCCGGTGTTCGAAGGGAGGCTTTGCGGGTGCGGGCCGGGGCCGGGGATGTGGCCGGGGTGCTCATGAGGAGGCTCCGAGGGAGTCCGGATCCGCGTTCCGCACATAGGAGTCATCCAGGAGGCTGGCCAGGGCGTCGTCGACCTGCTCCTGGCTGGCCACGTCACCGGTCTCCACCAGGGTGGGACCGATCTTCGCCAGGACGCTGCGCTGGGCTTCACCGGGTGCGGGATCCACATCCAGGTTGCTGCGCTCGCCGATCACCGTTTTGGCGACGGCGGGGTCCAGCCCGGCCACGTCGGCCAGGATCTGCGCGGTTTCATCGGGATTTGCTGCTGCCCAGGCACGAGCCTTTTCGTACGCGTTGACCACGGCCTGCGCCTGCTCGGGGTCTTCCGACAGGAAGGACTCGTTCGCTGCGAGGAGCCCATAGGTATTGAAGTCCAGATTGCGGTAGGCCAGCCGGGAACCGTTCTGCTCGGCTCCGGCCATGATCGGATCCAGTCCGGCCCAGGCATCCACCGACCCGTTCTCCAGTGCAGCGCGGCCGTCGGCATGCTGCAACTGCTCCACGGTGATGTCGGAGAGGGCCAGCCCCGCCTCGTCCAGCGCCTGGACCAGGAAGAAGTAGGGATCGGTGCCCTTGGTTGCGGCCACCGATTTACCGGCCAGATCGGCTACCGAGCTGATACCTGAATCGGGACCGACCACCAGGGCCGACCATTCGGGCTGGGAGAAGACGTCAATCACCTTGATCGGGGAGCCGTTGGCCCGGTTGAGCAAGGCGGCCGAACCAGCGGTGGAGCCGACGTCGATCGCACCCGAACGCAGGTTCTCATTGGCCTTGTTGGAGCCGGCGGACTGGACCCATTCCACGGTGACCCCGTCATCGGCCAAAGCATCCTCCAGCCAGCCCTGGTCCTTGATGATCAGGCTCAGCGGGTTATACGTGGCGAAGTCGAGCGTGAGCGTCCCGCCGTCGGCGTCCTTTACGGAGGAGGCGCCTGTGGTGTCTTCCCCGGCAACGCATCCGGTGAGGGTGAGCGCGGCGGCAGCTGCGACGGCGGCGAGTATGCGGGGCGTCCGGCGGGGGAGGGGGTACAGATGGGACAGGTGGGAACGTCTGTTCATGATGGTTCCTTAAGGGAGGAGGGTGCGCAAAAGCGCAGTTAGGGTTTGCGTGTGGAGAGGGCAGAGGGGTGCCCTGCCCTGACGGGACAGGGCGGTGCCCGTTGCGGAAGGCCTGGGAGGCGCGGGAGGGCTAGTGGCGGTCTACGCCGAGCAGGGCGAGGAGCTCGCCGCGCATTCGGGCCAGCTCCGCCGAGGCGCGGTCCCGAGGCCGGCGGCCGGGGACGGTGACAACCTCGGTGATGGTGGCGCCGGGAGCAGTGTCCTCGGGGCCGAGGACAATGATGCGGTCCGCCAGCTGCAGGGCTTCATCTACGTCATGGGTAACCAGCAGCACGGTGGCAGGCGCGGCCCGGTGCAGGGTGAGCAGCAGGTCCTGCATTTTCAGCCGGGTCAGCGCGTCCAGGGCGCCAAAGGGTTCATCGAGCAGCAAAACGCCGGGTTCCCGGGCGAGGGCACGGGCCAGGGAAGTCCGCTGGGCCATCCCCCCGGAAACCGCCCGCGGCCGGTGCTTGGCGAAGGCGGACAGGCCTACCAGGTCCAGGAGCTCGGCAACCTTGGCCTTCCCCCGGCTGGCGCTCGCGGACTTCGGGAGTCCGATCGCAATGTTGGCCTGCAGCGTCTGCCACGGCAGCAGCCGCGGTTCCTGGAAGGCGACGGCGCAGCGGTCGTCGATTCCGTTGACGGTACTGCCGTCAATCAGGACACTGCCGGACGTCGGAAGATCAAGGCCGGCGGCTGCACGCAGCAGCGTGGACTTGCCGCAGCCGCTGGGGCCGAGGATGGCCAGCACCTCGCCGGGATGGATGTCGAAGGTAATGTCCCGCAGGACAACGTTTTCATCCGGGCCGGTGCCGAAACTGCGGCTGAGCCCGGCGAATCGAACCGGCAGGGCCGCCCCGGTGGGGGCGGGCTGTCCGGTGCGCGTAGGCGGGGTGGACGTGGAAGGGGGCAATACTGCAGTCATAGGAACGCTCCATCGATCCTGGCAGTAGCACCCTACGGAAAGTGTCCTGAGCCGGGATAACGGCTTCCTGCGACACCAGCCTCGTTATTGCCGCCTCTCAAGGAGGAAATGCGGCAACCAGGGTTGCTGCGGCTTCATCGATCCAGGTCTCTCAGCCGCTCGGGATGGTCAAGGACTACTAAACGCCGTATCCGCGGATCCGACAAGCCCGGTCAGGTACGCCCCGTTCACATAAGGAAATGTTCCACGCCGTCGCCGGTCCTGCCGTCTGCGGCACTTCCGTGCACCTGCAGGCCGCGGGCATTGACCGCGCGCGCCGTCGGCTCCTAATTTTGGAACACGGTGCGTTAAGGCGGGCTCGTCAGCTCTCCTGCATCTTCCTACCCCCCAACCAGCAGGAGCCTGCCATGGAATCAGCTTCGGGTGCCTCCGGAATCGTGATGTCCGCCGATGGAACGCCCATTGCGTGGTCCCGGCAGGGCAGCGGCCCACCGTTGGCGATCGTGGGACCCCTGCTGGCGCACCGCAGCAGCCCCGCGACGGTGGTCCTGGCGGACGCCCTCTCGAAAAACCACACGGTCTACACCTATGACCGCCGGGGCATCGGGGAAAGCGGCATGGGCGAGGAATACACCGCGGAATCGGACGTTGACGACCTGCTGGCTGTCCTCCAGGTGGCGGGAGGAACAACCGACCTTTACGGGTTTGATGAAGGGGCGTTCCTGGCCCTAAGGGCCGCGGAGGAATCCACGGTGGTCAGCCGGGTGGTGGCCCTGGAACCCACCCTGTCCCTCGCTGACGGGGAGGACGAACTGATGGTCCTGCAGACCGAGATCGAGGGCCTCGCCGGTGTCCGGATCCCCGTTCTGGTTATGGCCGGCAGCAGCAGCGGCGAGGATACCCAGGACCTGGCGCGGCAGACCGCGGACGCCTTGGACTCCGGGGAGTTCCTGCTGCTGGAATCGGATAGCGGCGGCGTTCCCAACGCGGCCCTGACCGATGCCATCGAGTCTTTCCTGGGCTAGCCGGCTCGGGCGTAAGCTGAAGCCGAATCTTCGGGCTCAGCAAAGGACGGCAGATGTTCCAGTTCAACGGCGACAGCAGCGCACACGTCAACGACCCTGCGGTAATGGAGCGGTTGCTCCGGAACAAACCGGCCCGGTGGGCGATCGTGGGCTTGTCCAATAACCCGCTCCGCCCCGCCGTCGGCGTCTCACGCTTTGTCCAGGACCATCTGGGCATGGAGATCATTCCCGTGAGCCTGAAGGGCGATGACGTGCACGGCAACAAGGGATACCGCCGGCTCAGCGAAATCCCGGGAAGCATCGACGTGGTGGATTGCTTCGTGAATTCCGCCCGCGTGGGCGACATTGTGGACCAGGCCATCGAAGTGGGCGCCAAGGCTGTCTGGATGCAGCTCGGCGTGGTGGACGAAGCGGCAGCCGCGCGTGCAGCAGCGGCAGGGCTCGACGTCGTGATGGACGCCTGCCCGGTCATCGAAGCACCGCGCTTCGGGCTCTAGAGTTTGGCGAACCGGGCGCGGATGATTCCCATGTACAGCCCGTAGAGCATCAGGCCGATTCCCACTGCTGCCAGCGCCACCACGCCGAAGGGCTGGTCCCGCAGCGTATGCAGCGCACCGTCGAGGCCGGTGGACTCTTCCGGGTCCGCCTGTACGGCGGCCAGGGTGAGCAGCACCCCCAGGATGGCAAGCGACACTCCCTTGGCGATAAAGCCGGCCACGCCGGTGATGTCCACGGCCTTTGACCAGAGCCCGCCGGGGACGCCGGTGAGGTTCCGGCGGAAGCGGCGGGTGGCGCCCTTGAAAATGAAGTAGCCGCCGATCCCCACCACTACCAGTCCGGCGAGGCCCAGAATCCATTGGCCCGCTGGTACCGCCAGCAGGCGGGCGGTCCAGCTGACCGAGGAAGAGCTGCCGCCGTTGCTGCCGCGGCCCAGGGCGAACGAAGCGAAAATGGTTCCGATACCCCCGTAAACGAGCACCTGTCCGGCGTTGCTGGCCCGGTCCTTCCAGAGCTCCTTGTCCTTCAGCCGGTGTCCGGCAAGGAAGATGCGGCTGAGCTGGAACAGCGCCAGGGCGTAGCAGCCGAGGAAGCAGAACCAGAGGAGCACGTACCCGGCGGGCTGTTTGGCCACAGCGGCTACGGCTCCGCTGGTATCCGCGTTGCCGGATCCTCCGGCGTTGATCTGCAGGGCGATCGCGCCGATGACAATGTGCACGATCCCGCTTGCCACGTAGCCCACCCGGGCGAACCGCTCGAAGGCCGTGGAATCGGCGGCGCGCTCGGCGGCCTGGCTGACGGGGTCGGTACTGCGGTTGTTCTGCTTCAAACCGTTTTGTCCTTCGCTCCGCTGCCGGCATGCCCGCAGCTTTCCTACCTGTTCCTCCCATCCTGCCACCCGTGGGCTGCGGCAGTGCCACCGCACGGACGGCGGCGTTAGGCTTTCCACATGGATGCGGGTGAGCTTAAACGATTGTGCCTGTCCCTGCCCGGAGCGTTTGAAGATTTCCCCTTCGGGCCGGAGTCCTCGGTGTTCAAGGTGCGGGCTGCCGGCGGCAAAGCGAAAATGTTTGCCCTGACCGCCCTCGCCGGCGAGCCCCTGATGATCAGCCTGAAGTGCGAACCTGAGCTGGCCCTCCAGCTGCGCGCCGCCCATCCGGAAATCACGGGCGCCTGGCACATGAACAAGACGCACTGGAACCAGGTGGAAGTTGCCTCCGGCCTGCCGCACGGCATGATCCGGGACCTGGTGGAGGACTCCTATGACCTGGTGGTGGCGTCGCTGCCGCGAAAGGACCGGGAATCACTCGAGTGGAAGGGCCTGGCGGGCGGATGAGGGGCAACACCGGCTTCACCTACGCGGAGCAGGGGCTAACCGAGCGGCCTTATCCGGTGCCGATGACGGACCGCTGGCCGGCGGGTTACCGGCTGGTGCTGCGCAAGGAAGAACTGGAGGTGGCCGATCCGCGGGCCGGGTTCCTCCGCCTCACCAACGGGCTGCTGGACTGGGACCTGCATCGCCGGGCGGGGCTGTCGGTGCCCCCCGGCACGCCCCGCGCCGCCCCCGGTGTCGACATGGCTTCGGGGGTCGGGTTCTGGCGGGTGCGCTACTACGCGCCGTGCCGGGTGATCTGGGCAGCGGAAGCGGTGATCGACGACGACGGCTCGCCGGTCCGCGGGCAGCGCAGCGGTTTTGGCTACGGGACCTTGGCAGGGCACCCGGAGCGCGGCGAAGAAGGCTTTTATGCCGAACTGGACGAGGAGGGCCGGTTGTATTTCCGGATCGCCGCCTACAGCCGGCCAGGCAACCGGCTGGTGGGTGCCGCGAACGCCGTCAACGTGAGGGTCCAGCAGTTCTACACCAACCGGTACTTTGCTGCAGCCTACCGGCTGGCTTCCGGGAGCTGATCCCGCCGGAGGGTGAACTTCAGGGTGAGGCCGTTTTCCTCTTCCGGCATGAAGCCCGCGCTCAGGAGCAGGGATTGGGACGCGTCGTTGCCCGGCTCCGTGTACGCAATAATGGCGTCCACCTCCGGGTGGGTGAGCGCAAACCGCGCCAGGGCCACCAACGCTTCAGTGGCGTAGCCCTGTCCCTGGCGGGAGGGTGCAACGTTGTAGCTGACTTCCACCGTGCCTTCATCCGGCAGGCCGGCGAAGCCGATGGTTCCCACCACCAGCGTGGTGGATATTTCCCGGATCAGGCGGGTGCCGAACGTTGCCGCAGCGGGACCGAGCAATCCGGCCTCGAAGAACTGGCGGGCGGCGTCGTAGTCGGTGGGCTGGGGGAAGTCCTCCGCCCAGTCCGGGTGGCGCGTCTGGATGATGAGGGCGTCCACTTCCGCCACGGTCATCAGGTCCAGCGACAGGCGCTGCGTGGGAATGCCAGCGTCTGCGGCCAGGTTCTCGGGGATTATGCTCACGAGCTAATTTTGCACGTACTTTCGGGTTTTGCTTCATTCGGCGCACCCGGACCCGGAGGGCACTACTTGGTTTGGTGCCCGACAGGTACGAAGAGCATCCGAAACGAGTTCGCCAGGAGAAGTCCGAATAGCCCGGTGGACGTCGTGGGCTGCTGGAGCCTACACGGGCCCGGCCATGAACTGCCGGGCCCGTGCGGCCGCGGGATACTAGCCGAAATGCTTCGGCAGGGTGCCTTCGTGCGCAGCCTTCAGCTCATCGAGGGGCAGAGTGAAGTTGCTCTGGAAGTCCAGGGCACCGATTTCGGTATCCACCACGCCGATCCGGGCATGAGCGAAGCCGCGCGCCGAGCACATGTCCTTGAACCGGACCTCTTCGCTGCGGGCCACCGCGACGACGGCGCGGGCCTGGGACTCGGAGAACAGCAGGGTGAACAGGTCCACTCCGTCGCGTTCGCAGACTTCGCCAAGGCCGATCCGAGCACCGACGCCGAAGCGCAGGGCCATTTCGGACAGGGCGGCGGCGAGGCCGCCTTCGGAGAGGTCATGCGCGGCGTCGATCATTCCGTCGCGGGAGGCATTGACCAGCAGTTCCCCGAGCAGCTTCTCCGCCTGCAGGTCCACCTTCGGCGGCTGCCCGCCCAGGTGGCCGCGCAGGTTCGCGTATTCGGAACCGTCCAGCTCGTCCTGCGTGGTGCCCATCAGGTAAATGGCCTGGCCGTCCTGCCGCCAGCCCGACGGCGTGCGCCGGGCGACGTCGTCGAACACGCCCAGCACGCCCACCACGGGGGTGGGATGGATGGCGACGCCGCCGGTCTGGTTGTAGAGCGAGACGTTGCCGCCGGTGACGGGCACGCCGAGTTCGCGGCAGCCGTCGGCCAGTCCGCGTACGGACTCGGCGAACTGCCACATGACCTCGGGGTCCTCCGGGGAGCCGAAGTTCAGGCAGTCGGTGACCGCCAGGGGCTTTGCGCCGGCGGTGGACACGTTGCGGTAGGACTCGGCCAGGGCCAGCTTCGCGCCCTCGTACGGGTTGAGGTAGGAGTAGCGGCCGTTGGCATCGGTGGAAATCGCGACGCCCAGTCCGGTGGTTTCATCCACGCGGACCACACCGGCGTCGTCCGGCATGGCCAGGGCGGTGTTGCCCTGCACATAGCGGTCGTACTGGTTGGTGACCCAGGACTTGTCGCACATGTTCGGTGAGGCCATGAGTTCCAGGATGGCGTCCTTGACCGCGGCGCTGCCGAAGGGCCGTTCCGCGTTGAAGGAGTCGGCTTCGATGCTGTCCTGTGCGGCCGGGCGGGCCATGGGGCGCTGGTACACCGGTCCCTCATGCGCCACCGTGCGCGGATCCACGTCCACAATGGTTTCGCCGTCCCAATCGATGATCAGCCGGCCGGTGCCGGTGACCTCGCCGAGCCAGGAGTACTCCACGTTCCACTTGTCCATGATGGCCTCGAACGCTTCCACGTTCTCCGACGTCACCACGGCCATCATGCGTTCCTGGGACTCGGACATCAGGATCTCGCCCGGAGTCAGGGTGGGGTCGCGCAGCAGCACGTTGGTCAGTTCCACGTGCATGCCGCCGTCGCCGTTGGAGGCGAGTTCCGACGTCGCGCAGGAAATGCCGGCGGCGCCCAGGTCCTGGATGCCCTCCACCACGGAGGACTTGAACAGTTCCAGGCAGCACTCGATGAGCACCTTCTCCGCAAACGGATCGCCCACCTGGACGGCGGGACGCTTGGAGGGCTTGTCCGCGTCGAAGGATTCGGAGGCCAGCACGGACGCGCCGCCGATGCCGTCGCCGCCGGTGCGGGCGCCGAAGAGCACCACCTTGTTGCCGGCGCCGGACGCGTTGGCCAGGCGGATGTCCTCGTGGCGCATTACGCCCACGGCCAGGGCATTGACCAGCGGGTTGCCTTGGTAGACGGAGTCGAAGACCAGTTCCCCGCCGATGTTCGGCAGGCCCAGGGAGTTGCCGTAGCCGCCGATGCCGGAGACGATGCCGTGCACCAGGCGGGCAGTGTCCGGGTGGTCGATGGCACCGAAGCGCAGCGGATCCATCACGGCCACCGGGCGGGCGCCCATGGAGATGATGTCGCGGACAATGCCGCCGACGCCGGTGGCGGCGCCCTGGTAGGGCTCCACGAAGGACGGGTGGTTGTGGGATTCGACCTTGAAGGTCACGGCCCAGCCTTCACCGATGTCCACGACGCCGGCGTTCTCGCCGATGCCCACCAGCAGGTGTTCCTTCATTTTGTCGGTGACCTTGTCACCGAACTGCTTCAAGTGCACCTTGGAGGACTTGTAGGAGCAGTGCTCGGACCACATCACCGAGTACATGGCCAGTTCCGCCGCGGTGGGGCGGCGGCCCAGGATCTCCACGACACGGTGGAATTCGTCTTCCTTCAAGCCGAGCTCGGCCCAGGGCAGTTCCGTGTCCGGGGTGGCGGCGGCGTGCTCAACGGTGTCGATGCGGAACTTCTTCTGCTCAGCGGCAGCACTGGGGGAAACGGTCATGACTTGCCTCCGGCAACGAGCGAGTTGAGTACAGAGCTGAAGATGCGCAGCCCGTCGGTGCCGTAGCCCAGGCCGACCTCGCCGTAGGCGGAGGAATCCGGGCCGAAGCCGGGTTCGACGGCGTGTTCGGGGTGGGGCATCAGCCCGACGACGTTCCCTGCGGCGTTGGAAATGCCGGCGATGCCGCGGCGGGACCCGTTGGGGTTCCCGCCGTCGTAGCGGAAGACCACCCGGCCTTCGCCTTCCAGCTCGTCCAGCGTCTTCTCATCCGCGACGTACTGTCCGTCCTGGTTTTTCAGCGGAACCACCATGCCGGCGCCGGGTTCGTAGGCGGAGGTCCAGGCGGTGCTGTTGTTTTCCACCCGCAGCAGCTGGTCCGCGCAGGAGAACCTCAGGTGGTTGTTCTTGATCATGGAACCGGGCAGAAGGTGCGCCTCGGTGAGGATCTGGAAGCCGTTGCAGATGCCCAGTACGGGCATGCCGCCGGCGGCGGCGTCCACTACCTTTTCCATGAGCGGTGCGAAGCGGGCAATCGCGCCGGCGCGCAGGTAGTCCCCGTAGGAGAACCCGCCGGGGATGATCACGGCGTCCACTGACTGCAGATTCGCTTCGGCGTGCCAGAGCCCGACGGCGGTGCCGCCGGCGATGGTTACCGCGCGGGCGGCGTCGCGGTCATCCAGGGTGCCGGGGAAGGTGATGACACCCACCCGGACCGCGCGGAGCGCGTCGTTTTCGGGGGCAACGGAAAAGTCGCCGATCAGGGGGGTACTCAAGATCAGGCCTCCGGGATTACTTCAACGCGGGTGACGTCTTCGATCACGGGGTTGGAGAGCAGCGTGGCGGCGGCGGTGCGGGCCTGCTCCAGGATTTCGGGGGTGACGTCTCCGTCTACGGTGAGCTCGAAGCGCTTGCCCTGGCGGACTCCGGCGAAGCCGGTCAGTCCCAGGCGGGGGAGCGCCCCTGCAATGGCTTTGCCCTGCGGATCGAGGATTTCAGGCTTGGGCATAACGTCAACAACGATCCGGGGCATCCGGCAGCTCCTCTAAACGAGATGGGTGGCCGCGGACCTTGCCGTCTCACGCTGATTCAGCGCTCCGCGAGCTTGCACTTGCCATTCTAGCCGCGTTACCTGCGTTACGGTGACGACTCCGGGCCCTAGGCCGGGATCTCCAGCTGGAAGCCGCAGACGCAGCGGAGCACGGTGGTTTCCAGCTGTACATCCACCGGTTCCTGCGGCATGGATTCCACAGTGATCGGTTCGAAGATGGAGAGCTGCCGGCTGTCCCGGGGCTGCATGGGTTCGCCGCAGTGCATGTAGTCGGCGTCGTCGGACTCGAGGATCCCTCGTGCCCAGAGGTATTGGTCCTTTGCTTCTATAGACATTTTTGCGCTTTCAGTCGGTCCGGAACTCCGTTGTCCGGGAGAATACTAAGCATGCTTATTCAATAGTAGGCCATGAGGTGTCGGGTCGGGGGCCATTGTGTGAGCTGGATTACCTCTGGTTAGAGTGGGCCCGTGAGACTCCTGCAAGCAAGCCCGGCCACGGTCCGCCGGCTAATGAACCTGTGGCCGCCCTTTGCCTTTACCGGCATTCGGATCACCCGACTGGACCCTGAATACCTGGGTGTCTCTGTGCGGCTGCGGTCCTACTGGTGGAACAAGAACGTGGCCGGCGTGCATTTCGGCGGCTCCCTGTTCGCGATGACGGACCCGTTCTGGATGATGATGCTGCTCCACCACCTCGGCCGCGACCACGTGGTCTGGGACCGTGCCGCGGAGATTGAGTTCCTGAAGCCGGGAAAGGGCGAGCTGACCGTCCGCTTCACCCTGGACCGGGCCGACGTCGGGCGGCTGCGCAAGCTCGCGGCCGGCGGCGACAAGGTACTTGAGTGGTTCTCGGTGGATGTTACCGACGGTTCAGGGGACGTTGTGGCACGGGTCCGCAAGCAGGTCTACGTGCGGCTCAAGCGCGACCGGGCAGTGTCTACGGAAGGAAACGGCAATGAATAACGGAGCGAACCCCCTGATCCCGACGGGCTGGGAGTTCCTGGTCACCGGAATTTCCGCGGCCCTGATCATCCTGCTGGTGGTCGCCGTCGTCCGCCTGGCCCGCTCGAGTGCAGTCACTGCCGGGGAGCGGCTTGGACTGCTTGTCTTCTGCCTGATATTCCCCGTGCTGGGACCCATTTGCACGTTGGTGATCCTGGGCCGCCGAGAAAGCGTGCGCCGGTAACTAGAGGGAGCCGTCCGCGGGGCCCAGCAGGGCGGTAAGCCGTTCCCAGCGTGAAATCTGGCAGCCGTCAGTCAGCGAGAAGGTTGTGTCCACGGCCTCGCCGCGGACCATGCCGGTGACGTGTGCGCGCTGCATTCCGCGGATCTCCTGGGTGCACATCAAGCCCGCCGCCGGCTCCGCGAGGGCGGCCACCCCCTGTTCCGCGAGCACGGCACAGGCACCGGCAGGATCCGGTACGGTCGAGCCTTCCCGGGGCGCGGCGCCGTCGCACTGCAGCGTCCACGTGCTGCTCGGCGTCGTTCCGTCCGCACTGAACTCGACGGTCAGCGAGACCGGTGCCTCCGCGGCGGTCCCGCCGGTCCCGGGAGCGGGGGTAGGGGAGCCGGTCGGTGTGGGCGAACCGACAGGCGAGGCCGGCGCCGTCGTTGACTCACTGGGGGAGCCCGTGGATTCCCCGGGATCCGGAGAACGGCCGGAATCGGCGCCGCAGGCTGCCAACAGGACGGCGGAGCACAGCAGCATGGGGACTACTGCTATTCCTCGAATGTTGCGCACTGTTCGGCCTCCATTGGTAGCGGAGCCACCAGCCTAGCCAACGCTGTCAAGCAGGGTCGGTCGAATCCGCAGCAGCGTCTGCCTGCGCCGCGAAGTAGGCATCCTGGCTTGGGAAGTAGTCCTCGAAGTCCGGCGCCGGGCCGCCGCTGCGGGCGGCCAGCAGCCGGTCCAGATAGTATTCCCAGCCCGGCCCGATGCTTGAAGCGGCCTGCGGGTCCTCCAGATGGTGGATGAAGTCCAGTGCGGTGCCGGCCGGATCGTCCCGGAGCCGGATCTCCAGGTCCCAGCCGCCGTATTCATCCTCCACCAGCAGGCGCAGCAGTTCCGGAGAGACGCACTCCGCTATCCGGACCCGGCTCCAGGGCAGGCCCTCTTCGAAGAGCAACTGCAGGTCAACGGTGCCGCCCCTGCCCGGGGTTCCTTCCCAGCGGCCGAACCACTGGGCCGTCAGGTCGGGGTCGGTGAAGCTGGGCCAGACGGCCGCAGCCGGTTCGGGAAAACTGCGGTGAAGAATCAGGTCGTAGGACTCGGGTCCGGTGCGGATAACCCGGCCGGTCGGTTCTGGCTGCATAGCTGTCCTCCAAAGGGTTCCAGCAGGCTCAGGATGCGCGCCCGCAACTGCTGCGATTCCTCGGCGAAGCCGCGTTGTGCGGCTGCGTACTGCGCCCGGCCGGCAGGGGTTTCCACCGCAATCGGGGTGTAACCCCAATCAGCCAGGTCGTAAGGGGAGGCGCACATGTCCATTTCCCGGATGCGCCAGGACAGCTCGAAGGCGTCCATAACCACCTCGCTGGGGAGCAGCGGCACCAGTTTGTAGGCCCATTTGTACAGGTCCATGTTGGCGTGCAGGCAGCCGGGCTGTTCCAGGTCGCGCTGGTTCTCGCGGGTGGGTTTGAGCTCGTTCAGGGGCACTGCTTCCGGGGTGTAGAACCGGAAGGCATCGAAGTGGGTGCAGCGGATCTTGCTGCGTTCCACCAGTTCGTCCGTCCCGGCGGCACCGAGCCGCAGCTGCAGGTAATCGTGCCGGATGCCGTTGTCCTCCGACTTGTAGGCCATGGCCCACTCGTGCATGCCGAAGCATCCGAGCACCGGCTTCCGGGCGGCCGTGCGGGAAAGCAGCATGGTGGTGAACCCCAGGGCGTCTCCGCGCACCGCGGCGAACCCATCGGTGTCCACGGTGACGGCGGGTGTTCCGGCGTCGATCCCCGCGGCGTCCCGTTCCGCTTCCGTCAGTGTCCGGTAGAACTTCCACCCGGTGCGCTCGAGTGCGGACGGACCGGTGAGGACGACGCCGGCGCCCGGGTGCCAGCGCAGCAGCTGGCCGGGTTTCTGCGAGTAGTAGGTGAAGAGGAAGTCCTCCACCGGGTGCTTCCGCCCGGCCGAGCGCCGTGCCAGGAATCCTTCGGTGAAGGGCCGGACGCGTTCTTCGTGCGCGGACTGCCGCGGCAGCCATTGGTCCTCGCTGAGGACGGTGGGGTGGGCGGGAGCAATCACCGTTCCATTATCCTGCCTCGCGGTACGCCCGTCATCCGCTGGTTCAGGCAGGGCTTGGTTGACGGAAAATACCAACCTGATCGTTAGTACGATAGGAGCGTAATGCCCGTCGGAAAGGTGCAGCATGGTTGAGAAGGAAAGCTTTGTAACCCGGTTCATGCGGACCACGGGCAAGGTGCGGCTGATCTTCGGACCCGCGCAGCAGGGGTCGCTGGACCATCCGATGACGGAGGAAAACCAGGCGCTGCTCAAGGAGCAGCAGGCCCAGGAAAAGGCGATGTGGGAAACCGTCACCCGGCCGGACGGAAGCAGCTACATCGTCTCGCGGAAGCCCGAATAAGCTCCGAATGCGCTCCGGATAGCCAGAGGCCGGCACCGCCTGGGTGCCGGCCTCTTTGCTGCCCGATGTCAGGCCGCCGCGGCCCTAGCGCCCGGTGCCGCCGTACACCGTGGCCTCGCTGTCGCCGTCGAGCCCGAAGGCCGCGTGCACCGCGCGTACTGCGGTGTCCAGCAGCTTGGCGCTGGTGACCACGGAGATGCGGATCTCGGAGGTGGAGATCATGTCGATGTTCACCCCGGCGGTGTGCAGCGCTTCGAAGAAGCGGTGCGAGACGCCCGGGTTAGACCGCATGCCTGCGCCGATCAGGGAGAGCTTGCCGATCTGCTCGTTGTAGTGGATGGTGTCGAAACCGACCTCGGCCTTGGCGGCGTTGAGCGCGTCGATGGCTTCCTTGCCGTCAATGATGGGCAGCGTGAAGGAGATGTCCGTCCGGCCCGAACCCTGGGTGGAAACGTTCTGCACGATCATGTCGATGTTGGAGTTGGCGCCCGCCACGATGCCGAAGATTTCCGCGGCCTTGCCGGGGATGTCCGGAACACCCACCACCGTGACCTTGGCTTCGGAACGGTCATGGGCAACGCCGGAGATGATGGGCTGTTCCAAGGGTTCTCCCTCTTGAATCTTGATCTTGTCATCGGGGCTGGGCAGAACCCAGGTTCCCTCGTGTGAACTGAAGGATGAGCGGACGTGCAGGGGAACGCCGAAGCGCCGGGCGTATTCCACGCAGCGCAGGTGCAGGATCTTGGCACCGGAAGCGGCCAACTCCAGCATTTCCTCGCTGGAAATCTTCTCGATCTTCTGGGCGCTCGAAACCACCCGCGGATCGGCGGTGTACACGCCGTCGACGTCGGTGTAGATCTCGCAGACATCGGCTTCCAGAGCTGCGGCCAGGGCCACCGCCGTGGTGTCCGAACCGCCGCGGCCAAGGGTGGTGATGTCGTGGCTGTCCTGGCTGACGCCCTGGAAGCCGGCCACGATGGCGATATCGCCCCGCTCGATGGCGGTCTTGATGCGGTGCGGGGACACGTCAATGATCCGGGCCTTGCCGTGGATCGCATCGGTGATCATGCCCGCCTGGCTGCCGGTGAAGGACTGGGCAGAGCCGCCGAGCTGGTTAATGGCCATAGCCAGCAACGCCATCGAGATACGTTCCCCGGCGCTGAGCAGCATGTCCATTTCCCGGGCATTGCCCTGGGTGGTGATCTGGCCGGCCAGGTCCAGCAGCTCATCGGTGCTGTCGCCCATGGCGGAGACGACAACCACCACTTCGTTTCCGGCGGCATGGGTATCCACCACGCGTTTCGCCACGCGCTTGATGCCGTCGGCGTCCGCTACGGAGGAACCGCCGAATTTCTGCACTATCAGGCTCATGCGTACACTTTCTCAAGTTTCATTGTGGTTGCTGGTGCCCGGCATCTTCGGCGCGGCTTCGAACTGTTCTCCCCGGAAAGCGGGCGGTACTACCCACAACGTCCGTCCAGAAAGTCTATCGCCGCCGTCGGGAAGTCCCGAAATACACGTGCGTAACCTGCGGCCCACCGGCGAGTCCGGGCGCAGTGCACGACGCCCGGCCCCTAGGGTGGGCGCCATGGGGAAGAGAGCCGTCACAGGCACCGGCGTGGTCGCCGAAGGGATTCAGCGCAGCTTCGGAAATGTCGCAGCGATCCGCAACATGGACTTCACCGCGCCCGCCGGCGAGGTCACGGCATTGATCGGTCCGAACGGCTCCGGGAAGACCACCCTGCTGCTGATCCTGGCATCCCTGCTGGCCCCCGACGCCGGATCGGTGCGGATCAACGGCTTCGACCCGTTGGTGGACCCGCGCCGGGTGCGCGCGGGGATGGGCTGGATGCCGGACACCCTGGGCACCTGGGGATCCCTGACCGCGCGGGAAATCCTGGTCACGGTGGGCGGCCTCTACGGTATGGAGCGCTCGTTGGCCGGACAGCGGACGGCCGAGCTGCTGGAAACCGTTCATCTCACCGACTTCGCGGACAAGCCGGCACGTGTGTTTTCCCGCGGCCAGCAGCAGCGGCTGAGCCTGGCCCGCGCGCTGATCCATGACCCGTCGGTCCTGCTGCTGGATGAACCGGCGTCGGGGCTCGATCCGGGATCCCGGGTGGACCTGCGGGTGCTGCTGCGCCGGCTCGCTGCCGAAGGCAAAACCGTGGTGGTGTCTTCGCACGTGCTCTCGGAACTGGACGAAATGGTGGATCGGGCGGTCTTCGTGGCCCGCGGCGAGACGGTGAAAACCCAATCACTGGCCGACGCCGATGCGCAGGAACGCTGGTACGCCATCCGCTCCCTGAACACCGGTTCCCTGCTGCGGCAGGTGGACGAGCGCGGCATCCCATATCGCCAGCAGGGCGGCGCCGCCCGGCCGGAGGTCCAGGTCCGGTTGGCGGGGGACGCCGCCGCGGCCGAGCTGCTGCGGTCCCTGGTGCTGGCCGACGTCGCCGTTACGGCCTTTGCGCCGGCCGGCGGTGCCTTGGAGGAGACCTACATGAGTTTGGACGCTGATCGCGGATGAGTACGCAGACCCTTACCCCTGATGCCCCGGCGCTCGGCTATTGGCGCGGGGTGCGTTCCGTCTTCGCACTGGAGATGAAGCAGCGGCTGCGCTCCCGCAGCTGGTATGTGCTGCTGGTTGTCTGGTTTGTGGTGATCGGGTTGGTGGCCACCCTGACGGCGCTGAGTTCCTCCGCCACCTCGGGGCCGCAGGGCCCGGTGCTTTACGAGCTGATGGTTGGCTTCATCCTGTTCTTTGGACTGCTGCTGGCACCGGCGCTTTCAGCCAATGCCGTCAACGGCGACCGTGCAGCCGGAACGCTGGCCATCCTGCAGGTCACCCTCCTGCGCCCCGGCCAGATCCTTGCCGGGAAGTGGCTGGCGTCCTGGCTGGCGTCCATGGGGTTCCTCGTGGCCAGCATTCCCTTCCTGCTGTGGGCCCTGGCCCTGGGCGGTGTCCAGCCGCTCTCCGCCGTGGTGGCGGTCGTTATGCTGGCCGTGGAACTGGGGATCGTCTGCGCGGTGGGGGTGGGCGTTTCCGCCCTGGCCGCCCGTCCGCTGTTCTCCATTGTGGTCACCTACATGCTGGTGGCCCTGCTGGGGCTGGGCACCCTGATCGCGTTTGGGTTGAGCGGCTTCCTGACCGAGGAGACCGTTAAGGTCAGCAGTTCCGCCTCCTATTCCTACGATGGAAACGGCGCCGAGGAATACACCTGTTCGGGTCCGCTGATGGACGTGTCCGTGGCACATACGGAGCGAATCGCGTGGATCCTTGCGGTCAACCCCTTCGTGGTGGTGGCCGATTCGATTCCCGTCACGTCGGAGCGGGACGAAAACGGATACACCGCCAGCGGAGTGATGGAGGGGATCAGCACAGTGGTGCGACTGGCCCAGGCCGGACCGGACTTCAGCACGCCGTGCATCAACGGCGAAGTCCGGGAGGGCGGCCAACCCGACGTGCCGCCGATCTGGCCGCTGGGGCTCACGCTCCAGGCCGCGCTGGCTGCGGCGCTGGTTTTCCTGGGCCGGCGCAAGCTGCGGACGCCGGTCCGCAGGCTCGCTGCCGGGACACGGATCGCCTAGCGGCCCATGGAAGCGTCCTGGCTTAGGACATGCTCCGACGGCCCTCAAAGGCGCGGCCGAGGGTGATTTCATCCGCGTATTCCAGGTCCCCGCCCACGGGCAGGCCGGAGGCCAGGCGCGTGACCTTGATGCCCAGGGTCTTGAGCATCCGCACCAGATAAGTAGCCGTGGCTTCGCCCTCGAGGTTCGGGTCGGTGGCGATGATGATTTCGGCGATCTGCTCATCCGACAGCCGGCTGAGCAGCTCCCGGATGCGCAGCTGGTCCGGACCGATGCCGGCAATCGGATTGATGGCGCCGCCCAGCACGTGGTAGCGGCCGCGGAAGGACCGCGTACGCTCCACCGCAATCACGTCCTTGGACTCTTCGACCACGCAGATCATGGTCGGATCCCGCCGCGGGTCCCTGCAGATGGTGCAGGTTTCCTGCTCCGTGACGTTGCCGCAGACACTGCAGAACTTCACCCGGTCCTTGACCGTGACAATGGCCGTGGCCAGCTTCTTCATGTCATCGGGATCGGACTCGAGGATGTGGAACGCGATGCGCTGGGCGGACTTGGGCCCGACGCCGGGAAGACGGCCTAGTTCATCGATGAGTTCCTGAACGGCACCTTCGTACACGTAACCTTCTCTGCTGGGTTGAACTGCGTTTATAGCTGGCTGTTACCGGAGTATTCCGCATGCTGCGGGCCCCGGAGCGGGCGTCTTACGGGGGACCAGCGCTGGTCAGCGGCCGTCCAGGCTGCGTTCCTCGATCAGCCGCCCGCCCAGAATCCGTTCGATCGCCTTACGCCCCACCAGACCGGAATCCTCAAGCGTGATGTCATCCGCGCTGGGAACATCTTCGACGTAGGTCGAGTCTACTGGGCGGCTCCCCCGGACGGGGGCTCCGCCGCCGCGCTGGGCAGCTTCATTGAGGAGCTTCTGGTAACGGCTCAGCGGCTGGTTGGGAGCACCGCCGGAAGGGGCGGCGGGGGACATCGTCGTCGGCGGAACGGATGTCCGGACGCCTGGTGCTGCTGCACCCCGGTCCTGACCCGGCGCCGTCGTGGTTCCGGGCCGGGCGGTCAAGCCGGCGGGGGCGGCCGACGCCGACGCCGGTGCCGACGCCGGTGCCGCAGCCCGCGGGGCGCCCGCGGGTACGGCTGATGACGGGGAGGTCTGTGCGCCGCCGGCCCGGCTGTCCGCCGCGGAGTTTCCGCCGGCCGGTCGGGTGGTGGACCCGGTGCCGGCCCAATCGGTACTCGCCCATTCGGAGTCCGAGAGGTGTCCGCCGGAGTACACATCCACGGGCGCTTCGGCGGTTTCCCAGGCGTTGCTTTCGGGTGCGTCGTTGAATGGATCGCTCGGCTCGTCCGGCCAGGGCTCATCGGAAGGACGGTTTCCGGCTGAGCGCCCTGCAGCTCGTGCGCCGGAGCTGCCGTTCCGGCCGGAGGTTCCGCGGGCGGCCTGGCCCGGACCGGTGGACGGAGTTCCGCCGCCGTTGGAACTGCCGGCGCGGCGCCGGAGGGCAGCCGTAGCCGCGTTGACCGGAGCGCCTGGTGCCGCCGGTTCGGGTGCGGCCACCGGTGCTGCAACGGCCTGAGCCTGCTGCGTCGGAACTGCACGGTTCGCTGGCGTTGCTGGCTCCGCTGCCGGTGCTGGTGCCGCTGCCGCAGGCGCCGTTGCCCTCGGGGCCGAATCCGGGCCCGGAGCCGACGCTGCGCGCGAGTCCGGGGCAGCAGCCCCGGTCATCTTGGCGGTTTCGCTGGAAGGAGCGGCGGCAGCCGTGGTGCTTCGACCATCCTGCACCGACGGAGCTTGGGCTGCAGGCGCCTGCGCCGGTCGTGCCTGAGCCGGTTGTGCCTGAACTACCGGTGCCTTGGCGGCCGGTGCGGATGCCGGCGCTTGCCGGCTATCGGCTTTTGGGCCCGACTCACCCGCTGACGCCGAGCTGTCATGGATCGGATTGATCTGGCAGTCCAGCGCCAGGACCTGATGGATCGCCTTGCGCAGGTTCTCCAAATGGTCGGGGCGGTTGAAGTTGGTGGCCGCGCCGGGGTTGGTGAAGGCAAGTTCAAGAACCTTGCCGTCAAAGGCGCGCGGGCTGGAGTTTTTGCTGACGTTCAGCCAGGTGGCACGGCGGATGCTGGTCAGGGCATCCATGATTTCCGGCCAGGCACGGCGGATCATCTCGATCTGCCCGCTTCCGCCGGCCGGTGCCGAAGCGGGACCGCCGGCCGGAGCCTGCCGCTGCTGAGGCTGGACCTGCTGGGCCGGTGCCTGCTGCGCCGGCTGCGACTGCGCGGGCTGGGACACCGGCTGCGACTGGGCGGGCTGCGACTGCGCTGGCTGCGACGGTCCGCCAGCGGCAGGGCGGGAACCGTTGGATCCCGCTGCGGGCGCGGCGCTTGAAGCGGCAGGGGCATCCGCCGGGGAAGGCGCCTGCGCCGGGGTGGACCACGTGCCGCCCCAGTCCAGGGAACTTCCGGCGGGCTTGCTGTCCTGGCTGGAGGCTGCCGGTGCGGCAGGGGTTGCTGCTGCATCCGGGGCGGGCGTTGCCGCAAAGTCGGTTCCCCGGGGAGATGCCGGAGCTTCGTCCACCGCAGGAGCTGAAGCAGCTGCCTGCGAAGCCGTGGGTGCGGCCGCGGGAATGGTGTTCACCGGAGACGCTGCAGCTGCAGCGCGGCCCATGGCCTCGGTGGGATCACCTGCATAACTGAGCCGGCGCTCCAAGCGGTCCACCCGTGCGGCCGTCCCGCGTTCGGCCTGGTCTGCGGCCGGAAGCAGAATACGGGCGCAGAGCAGTTCGAGGTGCAGCCGCGGCGACGTGGCACCGGTCATCTCGGTCAAGGCAGTGTTGGTGATGTCTGCGGCGCGGGATAGTTCACTGCTGCCCAGCTGGGTGGCCTGGGTCTGCATCCGGTTGATCTGGTCTTCCGGCATGCCGCGGAGCACGGTGGATGCGCTGTCCGGCATGGCGTTGACGATGATCAGGTCCCGGAAGCGTTCCAGCAGGTCTTCCACAAACCGGCGGGGATCCTGGCCGGTCTGGATGACACGGTCCACGGCGCGGAATACGGTAG
Organism: Arthrobacter sp. zg-Y1116; assembly: GCF_024385485.1. Classification (NCBI taxonomy): domain Bacteria; kingdom Bacillati; phylum Actinomycetota; class Actinomycetes; order Micrococcales; family Micrococcaceae; genus Arthrobacter; species Arthrobacter sp. zg-Y1116. The sequence goes on from NZ_JANFLR010000001.1 coordinate 1,390,757, forward strand.
CTGCGTCTGCGGCGGCAACTGCGTCGACGACGTCGTCGAGCAGCGACACCGGGGTGTAACCCAGCAGCGAAACGGCCAATTCGTAGTCCAGGCCGTCGGGGCCGGCGCCGGCCATGAGCTGGTCAAGGACGGAAAGGGTGTCGCGCACGGACCCGCCGCCGGCGCGGATCACCAGGGAAAGGACGCCCGGGGCGACCGCTACGTTCTCCTGCGCGCAGAGCTTTTCAAGGTAAGCCAGCAGCGGCTCCGGCGGAACGAGGCGGAAGGGGTAGTGGTGCGTGCGGGACCGGATGGTGCCAATGACCTTGTCCGGCTCCGTGGTGGCGAAGATGAACTTGATGTGTTCCGGCGGCTCTTCCACGATCTTCAGCAGGGCGTTGAAGCCGGCGGACGTGACCATGTGGGCCTCGTCGATGATGAAGATCTTGTAGCGGTCCCGGACCGGGGCGAAGGTGGCGCGCTCCCGGAGGTCGCGGGCGTCGTCGACGCCGCCGTGGCTGGCCGCGTCAATCTCGATGACATCGAGGCTGCCGGACCCGTCGCGGGCCAGTTCAACGCAGCTGTCGCACTTGCCGCAGGGGACCGGGGTGGGGCCCTCGGCGCAGTTCAGGCAGCGGGCAAGGATGCGCGCAGAGGTGGTTTTGCCGCAGCCGCGCGGGCCGGAGAAGAGGTACGCGTGGTTAACGCGGTTCTTTTGCAGGGCCGCCATCAGCGGCTCCGTGACGTGCTCCTGGCCGATCACGTCTGCGAAACTCTCGGGACGGTAGCGGCGGTAAAGGGCTGTACTCACAGATAGAAGCCTATCGGTTGGCACTGACGGTTTTTCCTCCGGCGGCAGGCACGGTGGAAACTCCACTTCCTCAAAAAAATTAAAGACCCCCCATGCACCTGCCAGAGCCCGCTTACCCTTGCTACCTTCCGGTCCTGGGGGAGTTCACAGGATGACACCACATGAGGGGCCGGGAACCAGTCTACCCGAAAATTCCGGGCCTCGACTCGCAGCGGATCCGGGGTGTATCTCCGGGGTATAGAGCCATACTGCGGGTACGGAGCCATACTGGAAAACCCGCCGGATCAGGAGTGTGCCCATGCAGCGTTCCCCAGCTATGCAGGTAGAGACAGCCCGGACAGCAGCCCCTGCGCTTCCCGTGCTGCCGGACCTGCCGAGCGAACCCGCATCGAGTCCCGACTTTCCCGCTCTATATAGGGCCGGCGATGTTCCCGGGGCGCCGCATTGAGTCTCGCCCTATATACGGTTCCCGACGCCGCCGGGCTGGGCGCGCTTGGTGCCTCCTTTATAGAGGTGCTGGTTCGGGACCGGCCGGATGCCGTACTTGGGCTCGCCACGGGGTCCTCGCCCCTGCCGGTGTACCGGGCGCTGGCGGAGCATGAACTGGACCTGTCCCGGGTACGGGCGTTTGCCCTGGATGAGTATGTTGGACTGCCGGCCGACAGTGAACAGTCCTATGCCGCCGTTATAGACAGGGAGGTCACACGCCCCCTCGGATTGGATCCGCGCTGTGTGTCCGTTCCGGACGGCAGTGCGGAGGACCCCGCCGAAGCGGCCGAAGCCTTCGAACGCCGGCTGGAAAGTGCCGGGGGAGTGGACCTTCAGCTGCTGGGGATCGGGCATAACGGCCATTTGGCCTTCAACGAGCCCGGCTCATCCTTGGATTCGCGTACCCGGGTGCAGCGCTTGTCCGAAACCACGCGGAGGGCCAACGCCCGGTTCTTCCCTTCCACGGGGGAGGTTCCGCAGTTCTGCATTACCCAGGGGCTGGGGACCATCCGCCGTGCCAGGCACCTGCTGCTGTTGGTCCGCGGCGGGGATAAGGCAGGAATCCTGGCTCGGGCACTGACCGGACCGGTGGGTGTTGATTGCCCGGCCTCCATCCTCCAGTTGCATCCGCGGGTCACTGTCATCACGGATGAGGCAGCGGCCTCCGGGCTGGCGGGCCTGGAAGAAGCCCTGCTTCCGCCCGGATAGGGTGGGGCCTGCCGTGGGAACCCGTGCCGGGCGGCCGTCTGATGCCTGCGGGAAGGCGCCGGAAACGACGCCGGAATCGGGCGGGAAATGCGTGTCCGGAGTCACCCCGAATCCGATTTGCAGCTGGGGGCAAACGTGTGTAAAGTTTTCTAAGTCGCCGCGGCCGGGACGCTGGAAAAGCGCCCGAGCATGGCGGCCAAACCCCAACAAAAAACAGAGTCCAACCAGTGCGCGCCCTTCGCGGGGCCGGTGGAAAAGACTCCGGTTGATGCTGGGTCCGGAACGGCGGAAAACGCCTTTCACGGGCTCCCGACAAGGGAAACCGCGAATTGCAAATAACGCCGGAATGGAATAAGATATAAAACATTGCAGCGAAGAAGAAAAGGAAAACATTGTTTTCCCGAGTATTTTCGGATTGCGTCTGTTGTTTGAGAACTCAATAGTGTGCCAAGTTTATTGATACCAATTTATTTTGATTGGTTGAACAGGCCGTTTCC